>CANMLS010000001.1 GCA_947498785.1 uncultured Aquimarina sp.
ATATTGGAATAGGGCATAGGGACTTTAGTCCCTAATAAAACCAAACCTCTGCACTTTCAGTGCAGAGTGATTTAGTTAAGGTAAAGTGAATTATAAAACCAATGAAGACTGATTATAAGAATAATCAGTCTTCATTGGTTTTAGTATGTATTTCTTAAATCTGACTTAATTCACCATTCATTTCTAGTTCTACACCATTGATGTATGATGCATCATCTGAAGCTAAGAACAGTGCTGATTTAGCTACTTCTTCAGAAGTCCCAAAACGGCCCAGGGGTACTTATTGTACAAATCCTTTACCCATTTCTTCTACTATATCTTGTGGTAATCCCATTTTTTCGTATAAAGGAGTAGAAATTGGTCCAGGAGCAGTAGAATTTACTCGAATTCCTCTTGATTTCACTTCTGAAGTGTAAAACACGCTGATAAGAACGAAGTGCACCTTTTGTTGGCGAGTATACCCCCTTAATCCATCAAACCCTTTTGATGAACAATAGAATTGGTGAAAAATACCGTTCTACCATCGTTGATATGTGGTAAGGCTTCTTTTGTTGCAAAAATTGGGCCTTTTACATTTGTGTTGAATAAAGTATTGTAATGTTCTTCAGTAATTTCGTGAGCAGGGGTAACGAGAGCGATTCCAGCATTAAGAAAAATGGATATCAATCTTTTGTTGTCTTCGGCTATAGATGCATCAGCTTTTACTGTAATGAAATCTCCTTGTCTTTACCACTATTTGCTCCTGTGATAACGCTACCATGTTTTGTGTTTTTTCATTTTAGTGTTTTGAATAGGTTTAGATAATCTTTTTTGAAACGATCGTTTCAAAAAAGATTAAAAAAAATATTAATAAAGTATTTTAAGTATATTTTGTATTAAGTTTCTAAGGTCTTCTTCGTTTTTATGTATTATTCCTGTCATTCGTAATCCTTGTATGGAAGAAAATAAATATAGTGCATATTGACTTGCGGTTTGATTTTGGTTAAAAATTTTCTCCATTTGTCCATTGCACACAATATCCTCCAACATAGTTGTCATTCTATCTTGACTTTTCTCTATAAAAGAATTAATTAAAGGTTCCTGATTTGTAATTTCAGATTTACAATTAATGATCAAACATCCTTTTTTATCTTCATCTCTCAATATATCATCGATATAAATTTCAAAAATAGCAGATACCATATCAGATGCATTATGAGAATGAATAAGTTTACCATCTATTTTTCCACTAACATTGGATTGATAATAGGAAAGAACTTCTAGGAACATACTTAATTTACTGCCAAAAGAATTATAAATACTGGATCTGTTTAAAGTAGTTGCATCAACTAAATCCTGCATAGAAGTGCCATTATATCCCTTGAGATGGAATACTTCAGTGGCTCTTTGTAAAACCTGATTTCTATCGAATGTTTCTGTTTTTGGCATTTTTAATTGAAATGATCATTTCGAAACTACATAATATTTAGACTCAATATTGTTATTAAAATCATAATTTTTTGTAGCTATTGGATTTCCAATTTCATAATGATATCGGTCTGTATTTCAGTTCCAAGAATGAACTTATGATTATCAAAAGTTTTGAATCCATTTCTTTGATAGAATTTAATGGCTTTTGGGTTCTGGTCCCAAACTCCTAACCAAATATAATCTACATTTTTATCCTTTGCAATACGGATTGATGCATCGACCATTAATTGTCCGATTTTTTTACCTTGATATTTATTAACTACATAAATTCTTTCTATTTCTAGAGAGTTAGCATGCATAGATTCAGTTTGGGCATCTCCTATGTTTAGTTTTAGATATCCTTTTATAACATCATCCATCATGGCAAAGTAGAAAAAGGAATTAGAATGTTGAAGCTCCTTTGTAATTTGATCCAGAGTCAGTTTTTCATTTAGATAATTTTGGATATTTTCTTCAGAATTAACAGGCGGGCCAAAAGCATCATAAAAAGTTTGTCTACTAATTTCAGTTAGTTTTTGACTGTCTGTTAAAGATATTTTTGTAAGGTGTGTTTTTTTAGAAATCATGAACATTTTTTGATTCGCCTTTCATCGCATTACATCTAATGTAATGAAAGGCGAATCAAATTTAGAATAAAAAAAGGTGACTCCAAATATAGAAGTCACCTTTAACAACACTATTTAATAATTAAAACCGATTTAATTTTTCATGAATTGAAGTGTAGTATTTTTACTAGCACTTTTAACCGTTAATAAGTAAATTCCACTTTGAAGACGAGATACATCCAATTTTAATTTATTTTCTGTTGATGTAGTTTCTTTTATTACTGTTTTTCCTGAAAGGTCTTTAACAGATATTACGTCTTGTTTGCTAACACCTAATATTTGCAGTATGTGCGTTGAAGGGTTAGGAAATGCAATTATTTCAGTTTTATCTGAAGCATTTTTAAAACTAGTTACAGCATCATAAGTAATGGTTAGAACAGGTTTTCCATTAGCATTTTCATCAGAAGCAAAGCTAACATCATTTCCATTGGTTTGAGTAACTAATAAAGATAAGAAGTTTCCATTAAGGGTTAAGTTACTTAATGTAAAGTTCTCAGTTTGATTTAAGCTATACGTTTTGTTTAAGTTTCCTAATAAAACACCTTTTGCAGGAGCATTGGTTGTGTTTAAATTTGCTTCAGTCCAATTGTTACTATCTCCAAGATATACTTCGATATTACCGTTACCGCTATCTCCACTTATAGTAAGTTTAAGTATTGCATCAGTAATAGGACCATTAATACCTGAAACATCAAATTTTAGATAGGAAACTCTATTTCCATTTTCAGTACGTAGTATTGAATTATTATGGCGAGTATTTCCTTGGAGGTATGCATCATCAATGGCAGATAATATTACAGTTTGTGGAGTTGAGGTTGTAGTTCCAGAGGTACTTTCAGTTACTATAGGTGAAGTGGTACTAGAACCTGGAGTTTCTCCAGAGCATAAAGCACGGAAAACAAAATCATATTCGGTGTCTTCTTCTAATCCATCGATTGTAATAGAAGTACTTTCGGCAGGGGCGTTGGCAAAACTAAGAGCTCCAACACTTACATTACCAGTAAAAGTACCTGGGGCATATGCTCTTAATTCAAAAGTTCTGGTGTCATTAGTAGCATTATCAAAAGAAAAAGTAGCAGATGTATTGGTAACACTGGATATCGTTAATCCTGTTGGAGCAGCACTACAATTTGCAGGAGTAGGATTGTCACAATTTGCTGCGATAGGATTAGCTCCAACTCCGGATGGTTTTGTATAAGCTTTTGATAAAATAAATTTATCCATTTCAAAACCATCTTCTCTCATAGAAAAAGAGATGGTATGAACCCCAGCAGTAGGTACATCTACAAATATTTGTTCTGCAACACCACAATGATCTTCATTGGTACGTTGTTTGCTTTCCCATGTCCAAGCATTTTTACCAGAACACCATTGCATTTTCTTTCCAGATGCTGGCCAGGTACCATCAATACCAACGTGTATTCCATTATCTTCGGATCCAGTAGAATAAGCTCTTACCCAGACATAATATTTACCGGGAGAATTAAATTTTACTTTATAATCTAATACTGCAGCTACACCAGGTTCATTAGAAAAATTAACTCCAGGAGTTAAAGGGTCACCATGTGTTACACGAGTATCAGGTAATAATTCAATATATTTTCCTCCACTTGCTGATCCTTGATGACCTGAATCTGGATCTGGTTTTGGTGTACTTCCATTTCCATTATTATCAATGATAAACCACTCTCTAACGTCAGTTTTAGATTGTGTTACAAAATCTTCAGCTTCTATAGCTGCCACCCCATTTTTTTCTTCAAATGTTTTATCAGTACATGGAGTAGGGTTTGGACCAGAGTTTGGTGGAGTATTCATTACATACCTTGACCAAAATTTGGCATGTGTATCTGCATCTGAACCTATTTCAAAAATCCACCAGTTTTCTACACAATCTGAATAATCAACACCATCTGTGAAGAAGAATGACCAATCATGAGGAAATCCGTTTGGGAAATAATTGTTGAAAATACGATCAGCCTCTGTCCATAGTGTTTTAGCTACACTATTAGGAGAGTTTTTAGCTTGATCAACAAATGAATTACTTCTATTTCTATACATAGGAGTAGACCAAGGTCCATGATCTCCCCAACTCTCGTTCCAACCAGCATTTCCATCATCAAGAAGAAAATATCTAGTATTTGCTTTTACATTGTTTAGTTTTGATTGATTAGCCTGCCCTTCATTAAAGCGATCATCATGTTGTACAAGAATGACATTGTTTTTAGTTGTATTAGAGTTAATACCATTACTAGCATTAATTACTGGCATTAACCAATCAGCTGTAACATCTGATTGACCTCCTTCCTGAACCCAAACTTTTCCTCCGTTTTGAAGAATCGGAACTACCTTACTGGTTATAGCAGCGATAGCAGCAGATCTATTGGAATGGGCATCGGTCCAGTTATTTCCAAATGCCATGTTGAAAAGTGAATTTGACTGCAAATAACTACCGCCTTGACGACCATAAGCCCCAGCAACTGCAAAATAATTTACCCCACTTAAATCTGGATGTGCTAGCATACTACCTAAGGCGGCTACTGCATGGATATCATCTGGATCGGGTTTAATATCAAAACAAGCAATCAAAATATCTTTACTTTTATTGAAGCTAGGACGCTGAGCGAAAGTTTGTGAACATATGGCCATAGTGACCATCATTAAAAAAATACGAATTTTTGATTTCATAAGTTGATGTTTTTAATAATTTTTTTGGTTAAATATTTTAGTTATTGATATAAACTAGTTGTGGCTAATATATAATAACCAAAATTGAAAATTCACGATTATTGAATTAATGAAAGTCACATATGATTTTGTATACTATTTGTACTCTTTTTATACTTAATGTACTCTTGTTGTATACTTTTTAGGAAGATAGATGTATGTGCCAATAATAAAAGTTAGCTTTTCTTAATAAACATTTGATTTTTAGTTCTTTATGATGAAATATGTTTAATTGATGTTCATTTTAAAATATAATAATCAATTTAATATTATGTGTTTTGTCATAATATGTTTTATGAATATATCTTATCTTTTTTTTAGATGTTATGAATAAAACATTGAATCAAATTTATAGATGGTAAGCATATACAGTGAAATAAATTAGAATCCACTCTAATAAGAATTCTACTTACTTTGTGATTAACAATATTGCAAAAGAAGGATGGAAGGGAATAATAAAGAGTTATGTATGTTATTAGGTTTGATTATAATAATATTTACCTATTAACATATTTGTAAAAATATGTTCTAGAACAAATGGTTTTTGAGACTTATTTAAAAAAGTATCTATTTTTTTAATAAATAGAAAATATAATAAAGAGAACCGTTTTATTAGTTGTAGTGTAAGTGCATTTTTAAATAATTCTCTTAATTACTCTAAGCTGGTGAGTATGTGTACGCTTCTCTACATTGTAGATTCCAGTATGATCTATACGATCGACACGTACTTTTCCGTGTGCATGAATAATATAGTTGTCTTTCATCATAATACCTACATGCGTGATAGCACCTTCATCATTATCAAAAAATGCTAGATCTCCAGGTTCACTTTCTTCAATAAAACTTAGCGGTTCACCTTGAGTGGCCTGTTGTGAAGCATCTCTTAGTAATTGATAACCAGTCAGTTTGTATACCATCTGAGTAAAGCCACTACAATCAATTCCAAAATTAGTTCTTCCTCCCCATAGATAAGGAGCGTTAAGAAAAAGAAAGGCAGTTTCTACTATAGTTTCCTTTGGTAGATTTTCTAGAATTCGAGCTCCTTCATAATGATGTTTAAAAAAATCAAGAGCTTTTAAAGATGCTCCTAAAGGAATAGGCATCAATTGATTTTCATGACAGCTTACAAATTCTACCATATCCCCAACAAGAGATTGAGGTTTGTGATCAAAATTTTTGTATTTCTGTTCAGTTATTTCTAAGTATTGCTTATTATCGATCCAGCCTTCATATTTATCAAAAGCTAGTCTAATTTTACTCCATTTTTTACGTTGCTCTAAAACTTTAAAATGCTCACCGTATAGAACTTGAGAAACCATTTCACTGGTATCTTGTGGTTCAAAACGTAATGGAACAATACTTAGATTACAAATACCGTATTGCATGTAATAATTTTATTTAGAATTTTTAATTTAATTATTACAAACGTTCAATTACCATAGCTGATGCACCACCTCCACCATTACAGATTGCTGCGGCTCCAATTTTTGCATTATTTTGCTCAAGAACATTGATTAGAGTGATTAAGATACGCACTCCTGAACAACCAAGTGGATGACCTAATGAAACAGCACCACCATTTACGTTTGTGTTTTCATCAGTAAGTCCTAAAATCTTCAAATTAGATAATCCAACTACAGAGAAGGCTTCGTTGAATTCAAAAAAGTCAACATCGTCCTGAGAAATCTCTGCTTTTGCCAATGCTTTTGGTAATGCTTTAGAAGGTGTTGTTGTAAACCATTTTGGTTCCTGAGCAGCATCTGCATAACTTTTTATTTTCACCAAAGGTTTTAAACCTAATTGAGTAGCCTTTTCTGCACTCATAACAACAACCGCTCCAGCACCATCATTTATTGTTGACGCATTTGCAGCTGTTACGGTTCCATCTTTAGAAAAAGCAGGACGCAATGATGGTATTTTTTCTATTTTTACGTTTTTATATTCTTCATCTTCAGTAACCATAATAGGTTCTCCACGGCGTTGAGGAACAGCTACAGGAACAACTTCATTAGCAAATTTACCTTCTGCCCAAGCTTTTGCAGATCTTTCATAAGATTGAATGGCAAAAGCATCTTGATCTTCACGGCTAAAATTATATTCGTTAGCACATAAATCAGCACAGGTTCCCATGGCTTGATGATCATAAGCATCTATTAACCCATCTTTTTGCATACCATCTTCTAAGGTCTGAGAACCAAATTTATGTCCAGTTCTTAGTCTAACATAGTGAGGTATTAAACTCATACTTTCCATTCCTCCAGCAACAACTATATCGGCATCACCCAATGCTATTGATTGTGCAGCATGCATAACAGATTTCATACCACTAGCACACACTTTATTTACAGTTGTGCAAGGAACGTTTTCAGAGATTCCAGCTGCTATGGCTGCTTGTCTTGCTGGCGCTTGTCCATTTCCTGCCTGTACAACATTACCCATAAACACTTCTTGTACAAGAGAAGGGTCAAGATTTATTTTATCTAAAGCACCTTTAATTGCAACAGCTCCTAATTGCGTAGCTGGAACGGAGGATAAACTCCCCATAAAACTTCCTATCGGTGTACGAGCTGCAGATACGATTACTACTTCCTTATTCATTATTTTTGTTTTAAAAAAATGTGTATTACTATTCTGCGAATTTAATGATTTTTGAAGGATATACATAGTGAAGTTACAAACAAGAACACTTATGCTGTACTGACTTATTTTTTATTACTTTTGAGTAATCTATATAATAGTATTTGTGAAAAGGTTTTTAAACAATCTATATAAGAGACAATCCTCAATGTACAGGATTTTTCTGTTTATATGTACTACCGTACTTATTGTGTACCTATTTCCTAAAGGTGGAATATTTAAATATGAATTTACCAAAGGTAAACCTTGGCAATATGAAAACTTATATGCTCCTTTTGATTTTGCAATAGCAAAGACAGAATCAGAGATAGAAGCAGAAAAAACACGTATTAAAGATAATGTGATTCCGTATTTTGAATATGACACAATTACTGCTAATACAGCAAGGGACTCTTATGATGCTACGTTTTCAAGCTATTTGAAAACTTTTGATAAGAAAAGCTTGGGAGATGAGGCTAAACTTTTTGGAAGAATAGTTTTAAATGATATCTATCGACATGGGGTTTTGCAAGAAACGTATTCTTATGGAGATAAGAGACAAATATTTTTGAATAAGGGAAATGAGGCTGAAGCGATAACTTATGGACAGATTCTAACGCCTAATGCACTAACAAGACTTATCAATTCAAGAATAGATAAAAGCGAATATGTTAAGTTTAAAAGTGATTTTGTTGCCTTGTTTTTTGATCTTGTGAAACCTAATGTTAGATTAAATAAAAAACTTACAGAGAGTACATTAGAGAATGAATTGGCAAAAGTTCTTACTACTAGAGGCGGAGTATCTAGAGGAAGTAGAATTATTGCGAAAGGAGAAGTGGTAGAAGGGGATAAGTTACAAATACTAAATTCTTTAAAGGCAGAATATGAATCACAAGTATGGAGTGATAAAAATTTTTACTGGATTGTATTGGGCTACTGTCTTCTGGTTTCTTTGGCTCTTATGATGCTTTTATTATTTATAAGAAAATATAGAAAAGATATTTATGAGAATAACACTCAGGTAACTTTTATTTTCTTTAATGTTTTATTCTTGGTCTTAATTACAACATTGATGGTTAAATATCGCTCTGATTATATATATGTTGTCCCGTTATGTATTCTCCCACTAGTGTTAAAAGCATTTTTTGATTCTAGGTTAGGATTATTTACTCATGTGATCACGGTTTTAATATTAGGTTTTGTAGTACCCAATAGTTATGAGTATACATTTCTACAAATCATCGCAGGAATTGTTACTATTCTTACAATTTCAGAATCATTTAAAAGAGCTAATTTATTTATATCTGTAGGACAAATTACAATGATTTATATCTTAGCTTATATTGCTTTTCATATAATTCATGAAGGAAGTATTGGTAATATTGATTGGGTTACCGTAGGGTTATTTGTTATTAGTGGATTTGCTACCTTGATTGTACATCCCTTGATCTATGTGTATGAAAAGGTTTTTGGGTTAATTTCTGATGTATCTCTTTTAGAATTGAGTGATACAAACTCGGTATTATTAAAAGAGTTGTCCAATAAGGCGCCAGGAACTTTTCATCACTCGCTTAATGTGGCTAATATTGCAGAAGCTGCAGCAAATGAAATAGGAGCAAATGCAATGCTAGTTAGGGTAGGTGCTTTATATCACGATATTGGTAAGATGACTAATCCTACTTATTTTACCGAAAATCAATCTGCATCAGGCAATGCTCATGATGTATTATCACCAAAAGAAAGTGCAAGAATTATTATTAATCATGTGATAAGAGGTGTAGAAATTGCAAAAAAGAATAATTTACCTGATCGTGTTATTGATTTTATAAGAACACATCACGGTACCAGCACAGTGTATTATTTCTATTCTAAAGAAAAAGAGGCAAATGAAAATGTGAATATTGAAGATTTTAGATACCCAGGACCTAAACCTTTTTCTAAAGAAACAGCAATCCTAATGATGAGTGATAGTGTGGAGGCAGCTTCCAAGAGTCTGAAGAATCCAACGAGTAGTCTTATTGATTCTTTTGTGGAGAAGATAGTACATAAACAAATGGAAGATGGTCAATTTCTAAATTCGAATATAACTTTTAAAGAAATTCAGCAGGTAAAAAAGGTTTTTAAGCGCAAATTGACCAATATATATCATCTAAGGATCGAATATCCCGAATAATTTTTATGGCATGTTGTTTGATAAAATTGATATAGGATCTATACAATTTACTTCAACATGAAAAAAAGATTCATTTTCATATTATTTTTTAGTGTAATAATAATATTTCCAAATTTTGCTCAAGTCAAAGTAAATGATGGAATATCTGTAGAGGTAAATATAAATTTACCTATATCCGATATTGTTTTAGAAAGAAGAAACACAAAAAAACAATCTCCAAGACCACGACGAGGACGTTCAATAGTCATTCATAGATGCGATCATAGTTGTAACCACAATTTTGGATCTATTTTTAATCAAAATGGATCTAACGAAGAATATATGTATCAAGTTACTAATGCTTCCTTAATACCATCTGAAAATGGAGAGGATCATATTGTATATGACTTAGATACAGGTGATATACTAGAGCTTATTATTGTTACTTCCAATTATAATTATAATGATTATAATTATCAGCACTATGATCCTAATAATAGCGATTTACTGCAAGAAAATATAATCTTAGCCATAACTTTTAATGGAAAAGAAATTCCTTTACACAAAGGAAACCTCTCTTTACAACCACAAGGAGTGGGAGCGTTTCATAGTGTAATTAATTTGCACAGTATAAATGAAGGAGATTTCAGTGGTACTGTAAATTTCTAGCGAAGATATTTTTTATCCATCCAAAATGTTCCAAATGGGATTATTGAACAAATAAGTACAATAGCCAAGGTTTTGATATTCCATTTTTTTTCAGCTTTTATAAGAATAGCAACTACTATATAACCCAAAAAGAGGAACCCGTGAGCCATTCCAATTATTTTATTAGGTTCTGGAGATTCAAACAGATATTTTAATGGCATAGTTACAAATAGGATAAGTAAGTAAGAAATGCCTTCAAGGTAACTGATCAATCTAAAACTGGTAATCATAAAATTCTATTTAAATAAATGAAATTATTGTTTTTCTATAGTATAATTAAGTTCAAATACTTCTAATGTAAAATAAGGTATAGCAGACAAGAGGTGATCGAAAATATCAGCCATAATTTTTTCGTAATTTTTCCAAACTTTATCATTACTAAAAGCATATATTTCTAATGGAGTTCCTTGAGCAGTGGGGGCAAGTTGTCTACTCATAATGGTCATGTTTTTATTAATATAAGGATGCCCTTCGAGGTATAAATCTACATACGCTCTAAAGACTCCCATATTAGTTAAATTTCTTCCATTGATAAGAGTACTTTTATCTATACTATGGTCTTGGTTATAGGTGTCAATATCCTTTTGAATATCATCAATATAATCACTAATAAGTGCTATTTTTTTTAAGTTTTCAAGGTCTTTTTTTGATAAAAATGAAATACTTGATGTTTTGATCAATAAAGCTCTCTTAATCCTTCTTCCACCAGAATCCATCATACCTCGCCAATTTCTAAACGATTCTGAAGTTAAATGATATGTTGGAATTGTTGTAATAGTTTTATCAAAATTTTGAACTTTTACAGAAGATAAATTGATTTCAACAACATCTCCGTCGGCTCCATATTTTTCCATAGTAATCCAATCTCCAATCCTAACAGTATCATTTACCGCTACCTGTATACTGGCGACAAAACCTAGTATGGTATCTTTAAAAATTAACAAAATAACTGCAGACATGGCTCCCAAAGCAGTAAGGAACGTCCAGACAGATTTACCAGTCATGGATGAGAATATAAAAATGACTCCTATTGTCCAAACAAAAATCATAAAGACTTGTACATAACTATCAATAGGCTTGTCTTTAAATGAACTTAAAGATTTTAAAAAGTCTCTAAAGGTTCTAAGGATGCTCCTTAAAATCCAGATTACTAATACAATAATCATGATATCAAACAAAGTCTCTAGATATTTTTCTGCTGTCGGAAAAGCCATAAATAGCATGGGTAAAACCCAAATAACAAAGGATAGAGGAATGATATGAGCTAGATAATCAAAGGTTTTATTTTTAACCAAATAATCATCAAATGTATTTTTTGATCTGGAGGCATAGCTTTTAAAAATAGCTATAATTACTTTCCTCATGATAAAATCTAAAAAGAAGATAACAACAATAAGTATGCAAACTCCGATAATTACATTTAAATATTCTGCTATATGTTCTGAAACCCCTTTAGAAATAAAAAGGTTATAAAAGTAACGTGTTAAATCTTTCATCTATGTTTCAATGCTATTTTTTACAAAATTATGATTATAGTTATTTATGGAGCTATGAAATACAATATTTTTATGTCAATTATGAAAATAAAAAAACGCTACATGATGAAGTGGTTTAAACTTTTTTTAATTCGCTATAAAAATGCTCTTTTTCACTCAATTTTCGTCTTTTTCTTACTTCGTAGCGCTGCTATGAAGAGCAAAAAACACTTCAATTGATCAAAAAACTACTATTTTTCACTAGAATCAAAAAAGTTTAAACCACTTCGATGTAATGTAGCGTCCATGTTTTCTTTTGATATTATTTTTTTAGAAGTTAAAATCTAATCTAGCATAATAATAGGCTCCTCCAAACCCCATTTGCACTGCATCCCAATATCCTCCTGCTTCAGTATTTCCATCATCTTGTTGATCAGGATATTCATTAAAGATATTATTACCGCCAATTGTAAGTTTTAACTGATCTGTTAATTTGTATCCAAAATTCAAATCTGTAGTGATTTTAGCTTCATATATATCTTCTGTATTTTCAAAATCTATTAGAATTATTTCGCTAAAATGAGTTAAACCGATACCTGCATTAAATTTTTCTTTATTGTAATTGGCATTAAACGAGAATTTACTTTCTGGTGCTGATGCAAGTAAAAAACCTTCTTCTCTTTTACCGAAGAATGTTTCTTCATCCAAGTTGCCATTTTTGACATCTTTTATGTACATATTATTCATGTTCCCTGCTAGTGTAGCACTTAAATTTCCAAAATCATAGTTGCCTTTCCAGGAAAGTATTATGTCTAAACCTACAGTTTCTGTATCCACTCCATTAGCAAAGAATTGAGCCTCTGCAACATTTGGTATTTGTGGAGCAGCAAATGTTCCGGTTAGTACAATTCTATCTTTTACATTAATATAGTATCCATCTACTGTTGCGGTAAAACTACCAAAAGTGGCTGTCGCTCCCAATGCTCCATTTATTGCAGTTTCTTCTTCTAATTGATCAATTCCAAAAGAAGAAGTAACTGGACTGTTGTTAGCGGATAGCAATGTCTCTGTTGCTACACCTCCTTGAAAATCGGTAAACCTAAGGTTGTAATAAATTTGTGCTAATGATGGAGCTCTAAATCCAGTACTCACAGAACCTCTAATATTAATATCTTCTGTCGCTTTGATTCTAAAAGATAATTTTCCATTAATTGTACTTCCAAAGTCACTATAATCCTCAAACCTTGCTGCAGCTCCTAATAAGAAACTATCAGTAATATCTAGTTCTCCATCTGCATATACAGAAATATTTGACCTTGATCGATCTACTTCGTTTATTGGACTATACCCTGGGAATCCCTGTGAACCTCCAGGTCTTAAATTTCCAGAATCTGGATCAGTAGGCTGTGTTTGAGTTGAAGGATTTGTTATTGGTAAACCATTATCATCATATGTAGCATAAGAGCCTTCTTCCCCCGCGAAGATTTCAAAATTCTCAGTTCTATATTCAGTACCAAAAGCTACGTTGAGCCCCTTAAGGATGTCAGAATAGTACTTAGAAAAGTCCAGACTAGTTGTATTTTGACTTAAACTATGTCCTCCAGCATCAAAATCTGTTGGAGAAGATGCTTCAAGAGAAGCATTTAATGTTCCTTTAATGAAATAATGAAAGTTGTTTTTACCCCAGGTATTATTAAAATCAATTTTCCAACCACTATCTGTTTCTGTTCTAATTCCTGCCGAAACTGAATTATCTATGATATTAGATGTTATTCTTGGAGTAAAGCCATTTGGATAGATTTCAGTTACAACACGTTCTCCTCCGTTACGAGTAAATGCAAAAGCATCAGTATCCCTATAATTTCTTCCTCCAAAAGCGTACAGTTCTGTCTTTTTTGATAATGGTATTGCGGCATTAGCAAAAAAATTGAAACCATCAATAGCAGCTTCTCCAAAGCCTCTTCTAAAATCAAAACCAGGACGTAATGTTTTATTCTTACTAAGGTATTCTGTAGTAAAGTTTGCAAAACCGTCTTCTCCAATTTCGACACCATAATTTGCAGTAATTTTTACTGACCCTCCGTCAAAGTCCTTATCATCTGCGATTCGGTTTCCATCGTTTTCTGTATCCAAACGATTTCCATCTGTATTAGGAGTTCCTGCTGGAAAATCTCCTTTAGCATTTGTATTGTATGCTCCATAACTAATACTACCTGTTAGTTTGTTGACACTGTTCTTTAAAACAATATTTATTACACCAGCAATAGCATCAGAACCATATTGCGCTGCAGCACCATCTCTTAAAACTTCAATTCTTTTTATAGAAGATGCAGGGATAGCATTAAGATCTGTACCAGAATTACCCCTACCTCTTGTTCCAAACAAATTGATTAGAGAAGAAGAATGCCTTCTTTTTCCATTAATTAAAACCAGAGTTTGATCTGGACCAAGACCACGTAGGGTAGCAGGGTCTATATGATCTGCTCCATCAGATCCAGATTGTTTATTGGCGTTAAATGAAGGAGCAGCATACTGTAGTAGCTCATTAATTTCTATTTTACCACTTTTGGTTATTACATCTTGCATGTCAATAATATCAATTGCGACAGGTGTATCTGTGGCTGTTCTTTTTGGACTTCTCGATCCTACAACGACAATAGTTCTTAATGCTTCTCCATCTAATAAAACGACATCAATTTTCTCTTGAGTTCCTACGAGGATTTCCTGAGTTTGAAAACCAACAAAACTATAGATCAAGGTTGCGTTTGCATCTACCTCAATAGAGTAATTACCTTGATCGTCTGTAGTTGTACCCTTTGAAGAGCCTTTTTCCAAAATATTTACATAGGGTAAAGGAGTTCCTTGAGAGTCTGTTATTGTTCCTGTTATAGTTTGTTGACTAAAGCCCAAACTCGTAAATAAGCTAATTAAAATAAGTGTGATTTTTTTCATGTATGAATGTTTATTTATGTTGATTACAAGGTTAAAGATATTTAAAACTAATTTATATGACGTTTAGCATAATAATTAGTTTAATTGTGATGTTGAAATAAGAAAACTTAAAACATGGTTATTTTGTTGAAAATCATTAACTTATTATTTTTTGGTATAAAAAAAGAGCCTTATGAAATAAGGCTCTTAATAATTTAGATAATTCTTTTTTAGTAGATAAGACATACAGAATTTACCGGTAGTCGGCATAATGGTGCTCCCCATTCTCCACCACAAAGAAGGCAATCTTCTTCATTAGTTGGCCATCTGCCACCATGAATAGTTTGTTGTTTTTTTCTGTTTAACTTTTCAACTCCGTTTAAATTTAAAATACTTTTTAACATAACATTAGGTTTTAAGGTTATGTATACTAAAATACATATTTATCAAATCGATTCGGTTGATTTATATAAACAATTAACAGTCTGAGGGTTTTTAATTGATAAAGATTTTTATTTAAGCGTTAATTAGCTTGGTATACAGTTGATATTATCTCATCTGTTTTTGTGTCATATGCTTCAAGAATAAAGTTTTTATCTTTATCAAAATGTCCGACACAATTATCTTTTTCACCCATGTTGACAAGATAATAGCCACTTCCTATAGGCCTTGCTTTTGATATTTGATTTCCTTCTTTCCTAAAAAAAGTGATTACAAAACCTTTATCATCTGCAATTTTAGTATATTTTAGCATATCTGAGGAAGAATGAGATTTTTCTACAACAATTTCATCCTCAGTGTATTCTGCAGATTGATTTGTTTTGTCTTTATCTCCTGGATTAAGCTTAATTTTACTCTTTTTTTTAATTACTTCTTGTTTTTTGATTATTTTTTCCTCTCCGTTAGGACCTTTTATACGAATAATCTTAGTTACTATTTCTTCAGATGAATTTTTGGTGTTATTTTCATCTTCTTGCGCATAGCTAACAGATGTACTGATCAAAAGCGCTAGTGTGATTAATGTTTTTAAAGTTTTCATTTTGTGTATTCATTTTGGTTTTCAAATTTACAAAAAATGTAAAAAATACTTTTGTCTTACATTCTTACAACGCAAGAAAAAGCCTTTTATGGTAATTTGTTGCCCTATTGCTAATAATCCACAATCTTATGAATTTGTTATTTGTTTACTATGTATGAATACCATTATCTTTGCATTCTTAAAATTTGGGATTTTATACTTAGCAATCCCGATCATTATAATATAAAGTACCATGAAAGCAGGAATTGTAGGATTGCCAAATGTTGGAAAGTCAACATTGTTTAATTGTTTATCTAATGCCAAAGCCCAAAGTGCTAACTTTCCGTTTTGTACGATAGAACCTAATATTGGTGTGGTAAATGTACCAGATTCTAGATTAGAGAAACTTGAAGAACTTGTAAATCCTGAGCGTGTAATACCTGCTACGGTTGAGATTGTAGATATTGCTGGTTTGGTAAAAGGAGCAAGTAAGGGTGAAGGTTTAGGAAATCAGTTTTTGGGAAATATAAGAGAAACAGATGCTATCATTCATGTGTTACGTTGTTTCGATAATGATAATATTGTTCACGTTGATGGATCGGTAGATCCTATAAGAGATAAGGAAACTATAGATATCGAATTGCAGCTAAAAGACTTAGAAGCTGTTGAAAAAAAAATAGATAAGGTAAAACGTGCTGCAAAAACAGGTAATAAAGAAGCACAAAAAGAAGAATCCATTCTGTTAGAACTTAGAAAAGGATTGGAAGCAGGAATTTCAGTTAGAGCGATTACAATTTCAGAAGATGATCATTTTACTTATGTAAAGCCTTTACAATTAATTACTGATAAACCTGTACTTTATGTTTGTAACGTTGATGAAGAAGCTGCCGTTAATGGAAATGAATACGTTAAAAAGGTAAAAGAAGTTGTAGCCACAGAAAAAGCAGAAGTAATTGTTTTAGCAGTAGGAACAGAAGCAGATATTACAGAATTAGAAGATTATGAAGAACGTCAACTTTTCTTACAAGATATAGGATTAGAAGAACCTGGGTCAGCTGTATTAATTCGTGCAGCTTATAAATTACTAAACCAACAAACATATTTTACCGCAGGAGTCAAAGAGGTTAGAGCTTGGACAATAAATATAGGATCAACAGCTCCACAAGCAGCAGGAGTGATTCATACAGATTTTGAAAAAGGATTTATCCGTGCAGAAGTTATTAAATATGAAGATTTTATAACATATGGAAGCGAAGCAAAAGTTAGAGAAGCAGGAAAACTTGGAGTAGAAGGAAAATCATACGTTGTGAATGATGGAGATGTGATGCACTTTCTGTTTAATGTATAATAAAGAATATCAAGACATATTAAAAAAACCTTCCTATTTTTTTGGAAGGTTTTTTTGTGTTGGGTATTGTAATTTATATCTAGTTTAGAAATAACCAAAATTAGATGCTACTATTTTTGAGAAATGCAAAACGGCAAATTATCTTCATACGGAACTATACTTGCTATTGCTGGAATAGTTCTCTTTTCTGCAAAGGCGGTTTTAGTAAAGCTAGCATATAAGTTTGAAATAAGTTCAGAACATCTGTTGCTATTTAGAATGATATTTTCATTACCAATATATCTGATATTAGCTTTCATTAATAAACCTGCGCAAAAAGCAAAAATAAAAATCAAGGATTATATCTGGATTGTTTTTTTTGGATTTGTAGGATACTATTTGGCTAGTTATTTTGATTTTCTTGGATTGCAACATATCAAAGCAGGGTTGGAAAGAATTATCCTTTTTGTATATCCTACATTGGTAATTATTCT
This sequence comes from uncultured Aquimarina sp., assembly GCA_947498785.1. Classification (GTDB taxonomy): domain Bacteria; phylum Bacteroidota; class Bacteroidia; order Flavobacteriales; family Flavobacteriaceae; genus Aquimarina. The sequence continues at coordinate 17,521 of CANMLS010000001.1, forward strand.
TTCAAGAATTTTTTTAAGAAATATAATAACACCTCGGCAGATAGTGGCTATTTTGATAACATATTTAGGCGTTATTATTGCGTTTTGGGGAGAAATTCATATAGAAACTAGCAACATTGCTTTGGGAGCAATGTTAGTTTTTCTAAGTGCGTTAACATATGCGATTTATCTGGTAGGCAGTGGATGGCTAATTCCAAAATTTGGTGTAGTAACTTTTACATCATATGCTATGATCGTTTCTTCTCTATGTATCATTATACAATACTTGATTTTTGATGGGGGAGATATTATGAATTATCCATTAGAATTATATTTAATTTGTATTATCATGGCTGTTTTTTCAACAATTATACCATCTTATCTAGTCTCGGCTGCTATTGCAAGACTAGGAGCTTCTAATTTTTCTATTCTGGCAAGTTTAGGACCTGTATCTACCATAGTGTTGGCATATTTCTTTTTGGGAGAAAACCTTTCACTGATCCAAATTTTAGGAGCTTCAATTGTTATTATAGGGGTTTATGTAATCTCAAAAAAAAAGAATAAGAAAAAATCTATACAGCTATAAAAAGGATCAATACTACTTTTAAGCGCTGTTTAATGTTTTTTTCGTTATTTTAACATTCCTAATAGTGAATATCTGTTTATATATTTTGGGGAAAATTATAGACGATTCTATGTTCACTATATTAAAGGAATACATTTAAATCTATAGTTTGGGAACTTTTAGAAAAGTATTGTTTATCTACTTCATTATATTCATAGGATTTTTTTCTTATGGACAAAATAATGACACAATTGTAGTTAGTGATAGCTTAAAAATATTTCTTTCAAAATCAAAAAAATTCCGTACCGCCTTTAAAATAAAAGAATCTTTAGATTATGCTATTAAAACGATAGACCTTGCACATCAATTGGATAATAACGAATATATATGTAAAGGTCATTATCTAATGGTTAGTAACTACGAGATTGTGGAGGACTACAAAAGCATGGAACGACATAGTCACGAAGCTTTAAAGTACGCCAAAAGGGCAAAAGACACTGCTATGATATCATATAGCTTAAATGCTTTAGGGAGTGTATATTCAGATGGGTTCGGTGAGATAGAACGAGGTATGGATTACTTTAATCAATCACTAGAAATAGCCGAAAAAATCAAAGATAAAAGTAAGGAATTTCCTCCTATATTAAATATAAGCTGGATCTATATAAAAGAAAAAGAATTTGATAAAGCATTTCCTTATTTGAAAAAAGCCGAAATGTTAATCGAAGACCATACAAGTTCTATTAGTGTTGTTGCAGCCAGTCATTTGAAGTATTTATTAGGTCGATATTATATTGGTAAAGAACAATTCAAAAAATCACATAAATTATTAAATGAAGCAATTAAAAATCTAGAAGAAATTAATGTTTTTTCTGTTCTCAATGAAGCGTATAGAGCAAAGGCAGAAGCCTTTGAAAGGGTGGGTAATTCGGATTCTGCATTATATTGTATTAACAAGTATTTGTTTTATAAAGATAAACTTCTGAATGAAGAAAAATTACAACAAATTAAAGTTGCTAAGTTAAATTTTAGCATAAGTGAATTTAAAAGAGAATTAGAAGCGAGTAGGAAAGAGAAAGAGTATTTAGCAAAAATTGATAATAGAAATATCATTATTATTATTACCTCTATAAGCCTTATTTTGTTGACGGTAGGGATATTTTTTATTCTTTATGGATATAGATCAAAGAAAAAGCTTAATGAAGTATTAGAAGAAAAAAATGAACAATTAATTAAAGCAAAAGCTGAAGCAGAAAAATTGACCAATACAAAGTCTCAATTTATTTCTACAGTGAGTCATGAATTAAGAACACCGTTATATGGAGTTGTAGGTATCACAACATTGTTATTAGAAGAAAATGATATTCCTGTTAAACATAAAAAACTCCTTAATTCTTTAAAGTTTTCAGGAGATTATTTATTGGATTTAATAAATAAAGTATTAAAAATAAGTAAAATAGAATCCAAAAATGAGAAATTGACACATACTCCTACGAATCTCTTTCGATTATCAAAAAATCTATTGTATTCTTTTGAGTATCAAGCAAAAAATAAAAACAATGAACTAATCTTACAGATACCAGATGAGCTGCCAGATATAGTTAATGTTGATTCGCTTAAAGTTTCTGAGGTTTTAATTAATTTGATCGGAAATTCGGCTAAGTTTACCGAAAACGGAAAAATATGGCTGAGAATTAAGATCATTTCTTTGGATAAAAATACAATTACAATTCGGTATGAGGTAGAAGATAACGGTGTGGGGATTCCAGAAGATAAAAAAGAATTTGTATTCGAAAAATTCTCACAAGTTGGTAGAGAATTTAATAAATCAGAAGGTACGGGATTAGGGTTGTCGATTGTAAAAAACCTCTTAGAAATGATGGATAGTGAGATTCATTTGGATAGTAAAGAGGGAAGAGGTACAAAATTCTATTTTGATTTACAATTAGAAGCAGTTGATGAAAATGAAGAACAAGAAGTAGATACCAATGCAGATGGGATTAATGCAATGTATAGAAGAATATTAGTAGCAGAGGATAATAAAATTAATCAAATTGTGACCAAAAATCTTTTGAATATAATTGGATATGATTGTACTATTGTAGAAAATGGTTTTAATGCCTTACAAATGGTCAAAAAAGAAGATTTTGATCTGATTCTTATGGATCTTAATATGCCATATCTTAATGGAATAGAGGCTACTAGACGGATTCGTGAATTTGATAAAACAACACCGATTATTGCACTTACTGCTTCAGAATTAAGTGAAATAGAAGAGGAATGTATGGAAATAGGAATGAACGATATTATAAATAAGCCACTTAATAAAAATGACCTCAAGAATATAATTGCTAAACATTTGGTACGATAATATCTTACAAATTTTTGGTGAATTTAATCGTTTCGCTAATAACAATCTCAGGGGTTTCTCGGTGCGGAGTATGACCAGTTTCAGGAATTAGTAATGGTATTGAATCTCCTGTGGTCTTATTTATAATCGAATTAACCTGACCAATTGTCCCATATTCATCTTTTTCACCCTGAATGATTAATGAAGGGCAGACGATATGAGGTAGATATTTTTCAATATTCCAATTTTGAAATGATTCAGATAACCAAGTTTTGGTCCAAGCTCTAAAAACATTATCTGTTTTATCACCATGATATTTAATTAACTTTTCTTTGAGATTAGTATTTTTATACGCTTCAACAGCTGCCTTAATACCATGGATAGTTTCTTGTTCTACAAATACATGTGCTCCTTCTGTAATAATACCATTGATCCTTTCTGGAAATAATGCGGCAGCAATTAGTGCAATGCTTCCACCATCACTATGACCAAATAGTATAACATTATTTAATGATAATTGTTTTATTATTTTCCCTAATATTTGAGCTTCTTTTTTTAAGTAATCATTGTTGCGCTCTGAAACAGTAAAGGCATCTGATTCTCCATATCCTTGTCTATCATAAGAAATGATATTATATCCTGTCCTAAGAGCTATTTTTTTAGGGAAATCCCTCCATAATTTAATACAACCTAAGGAGTCGTGTAGAAAAATAAATGTAAGACTTTTAGGATCAAAATGTTTTGTATCTATGGAGAATCGTAAACGATGACTATTAATTGTTAAGTCCAAAATTTATGGTTTTTATTATAAAAATTACCAAAAAAGTAATAGTGTTCATAAAGTGCTTACTCATAATTTTTCACAAATAGATATGAGTAAACAACATTGCAAAATATTATTAATTTTAATTCAAGCGCTTGTTGAAGAAATTGACAATTACATTATAGGCATCTCTGGATTCTTGTAGTTCAGTATTATCTAAAAATACATGTCCCAATCCTTCCCAAACATGAAGTTCGGCTTCCACGCCAAGCTTTACAAGTTGTGAGTGCGTATGTGCAACAGAACTAAGATGAAAATCACGAGTAGAAACGATTAATAGTGAAGGAGGAAATTCTGATAATATTTTTGTGGAGTTCAAAGGTACCAGAAGAGGGTCGTCGAAATCTGGATTACTACCATAATAAGGCTCAAAATAAGTAAATGGTGCTATTCCGTCATGTCCCAGAGTTGCAGAAATCATATGCATAGAATCTGTTTTTGGCCTTGGCGAGGCAGCTGCCATACAAATAAGTCCTACAGCAGCTGGTGGTGGTAAGTTTTCCTTTTGAAACCAAGCCAATGCTTGTGATGTTAAAGCTCCTCCTGCAGCATATCCATATATACCGATTTTTTCAGGCTTATATTCCTTTAATAACTCCTTGTATACTGTGGTGACATCCTGACTTGCTGCTGGAAATTTGTTTTTAGGACCTTGTCGGTAATCTATACTAATAACCTTTATTCCAGCTAAATGAGCAATAGGGATAGACTCTAATCGACTAAACGTACGTGAACCGTACAAAAATGCCCCAGAGTGAAGACTAATCAGAACACGATCCCGATTTTCTTCTTTGATTCCTTCGATAGGTGTAAAAACTTCTGTATACACTTCGTTTATGGTGTCAATTTCTATCTTTACAGGGTATCTTGCTAATGCGTTGCGATAGATTGGAGTGGTATAATATTGTTGGCGATTACATTCTTCATGAGCTCTCAGTTCTTTTTCAGTCGGATTTTCTGGATAGGGACAGGCGATAGACCTTTCTTTATAAAACTTTGCATCGTCCTCATGTTGTTTTTTGATAATGGCTCTGCTTTCCTTACTTAGAAAAGACGATTCGGGTAATAAATATGCAGGTACATGAATTGTGCCATCTTCCTTAACATGGTATTTGTTGTCATTGTTGTCATTGTTGTCATTGTTGTCTTTGTTAGAACAAGAATATAATATGGACAAGGTTATGATAAAGAAAAGTATGCTGTTTTTCATTTTTAATGATTTCATGATAAAAAAGTGGTTTAAATATTCAATCCAAATTAATCCATATAAATTACCTTGACAGGATTTCTTAGACATTCATTATAATATTCTATTTTTTTGGCTGGATTTTCATCATCAGCCGTGAAAACTATATAGGCGTTTTCCTCTTGATATCTACTTCCTTTCGGAATGATTGTATTTTTACTGTCGATGAGTCTCCTGTTCCAATACCTTCCTGAGTTAATACTCTGGGTAATTTTTGTATGTTTGTTCTCCGTCGGAGAATCATCACCATAAATATTCTTGTTATTATATTGTAATCTGATGGATCCAAAGGCATAGGATTTTTCCTTGTTATAAAAAAACAGCCAAGGAGCTTTATCTGTTATAGGATTTTCATTCAAATAGGTCGTAGTAGCTTCATCGTAGAGAGGTAAATCCATAATTTTTCCATTAGACTTTGTAAAGACCACATTGGTAAACAGGCTGTCCAAGGTCATCTCGTCGTTACGAAGTAGATTTAAAGTATCATCTTCCTTAAAATATATTTCACTTTTGAAAATAAAGTACGGAAGTCCAGCATAAGCTTTATATTTTCCTTTTAATAAGATTTTTTCATACCCTTCTACATGACCGCTTCTTGAAATTGTAAAATAATGAGGCCCTTTTTTTGATATAAAACATGAATCAGGAGAAGTAATATGAGCCATGGTTTTATAACGCATTTTTTCTTTTGAAAAATTAGGAGCCCAATGAATTTTTAGATTCGGGTTTTTTCTAGCTAATACTTGATTACCAATTTTTTTAAGCTTTAGATTTCCTAAATGACCAGCTCCTAATTTTTCATCCCCGAAGCCGACAAATTCCTTGAATGAAGCTGAATAAAAGTCATTTTCTACAATTACATTCAATGAATCTCCAATAATAGTCAAATCTGTATCTTTAGTGAATTCTTTTTCTTGTTCCGATTGAATTATAAATTCCTTGATTTCATAAGGTTTTATTGAAATAGGAAACACTATGTTTGTCGTACCATTTATCATTTGACCACGAATTCTTTCATTTTCTTTTTTGGAATAAACGTAAATGTTGGAATCTTTTTGAAGTTGTATAGAATCAGGTAAGCTTATTTCGACATATTCTAAAGGTCTGTTTAACCCTTGTGTTTCTTCAATTTTTATTTGCAATAGAGTAGAGGCTTGTCTTTGACAACTTGATATAATAATTATAATCATCAATAGAATAAAATTGTAACATATGCTTCTGTTTGTAGGTTTTATTGTATGCTTTTTGGTTGAATTACATTTAAACATGTTGGTTTTTGTGTTTCAATATTTCTCATTTGGCTAATTTGGTCTGAGGCAATTTATGGTTCTGTTGTGTTTTTGTAAAATATTTAACCGAACTATAACATTTTAAGAGAATTCTTATTTGAAGTCATTTTTTATGTTAGTTTTATTAAAAATATTCTTGTTAACTATTACAATTTATAGGGTGTTTTTAATTACAATCAAAGAGATATAGAATTAGTTCATTAGATACGTATGATAAGGAAATAGTCTGATTTTTTCTGGTAAGTCTGAGGAGTCAAAAATGGATAAAGATTTTGAATAGTTTATTATTTTGATTTTTTAGAATTTCATCTGGATCAAAATATTCTCAAAATGCTCAACGATAAAAATAAAGGGTTTCTTTCTGTACCAAAATTCATACTCCTGCATATCTACAATGTTTCTAACTATTATGAAAGGGTGTTTATAGCACAAGAAGGATGAAAATTGCGTTAGCAAGCCATATGGCATATGTTTTTTATGTAGAATAATGTCTTGCTTTGCAGGAAAATTTTTCTACAATTTATTGTTTTTTAATTGGTTATGTAGAAAGGTGAATTTAAGTATTTTTCAAGTGAATCATTTTGATGACTCTAGAGAATCGTAATCGATGATTATCAATTATTAAGCCTAAAATTGTGGTTTTGTTATAAAAAGTGCTAAAATTAAGCCAAAGTCAGCACAAAATGTATACTTTGCGTTATTAAAGTTGAAACACCCAGCTTTTTTTTTAGTTTAAAAATAGTAAATAGTTAATTTTATACAATGAAGAACACATTAGCCAAGATTTCAATTGGTGTATTACTAATAGGTTGTGGAACCCCAAACCTATCCAATGATACTGCTACAAACCTACCAATAGCAGCAACAATAGATTTAACTCAAGTTAAAGAAGATAAAATACCAGTTACTATAGATCCAGGACGTTTTACCCAAGATTCTATAAAGTATTATATCCCAAAAGTAGTGCAGGGAACCTATGCCGTAAGTGATTTTGGAAAGTTTATAGATGATCTTAAAGCATTTGATTATGAGGGTAATGAAATTAATATCGAGAAAAAAGATACTAATATATGGTTAATACCAAATGCTAAACAACTAGATAAAATAACTTATTTAGTAAATGATACATATGATATTGAAAACACAGATATAGGTACTCCTTTTTCTCCATCAGGAACTAATACAGAACCAGAAAACTACGTATTAAACCTTCATGGGTTTATTGGATATTTTGATGTTTTAAAAAATAATCAATATGCTTTAGATGTAAAAGCACCAACAGATATGAAAAGGACATCTGCGCTGCAAAAAGTAGGATCAGAAACTAGTGAAGATGGTAAGATTACTACAGATAAGTATTTTGCAGCTAGGTATTTTGAGGTAACAGATAATCCTATGATGTATGGTAATCTGGATGTTGAGGAATTTATGGTTGGAGATATTAAAATTGTTTTGAGTATATATTCTCCCAATAAAGTACATACCGCAGCAAAAATAAAAGAGACTGTATTTAAAATGATGAAGGGACAAAAAGCATATCTTGGAGATATTAATAGTACTCCTCGATATGATATTTATCTTTATCTAGCTCAGGGAACAGAAGATTCGCCAACAGGATTTGGAGCGTTAGAACATCATACATCTACTGTTGTTGTTTTGCCAGAGCAAATGCCAGATGAGGCTCTTGCTTCTGCCATGATTGATGTTGTGTCTCATGAGTTTTTTCATATTGTAACTCCGCTTAGCGTACATTCTGAAGATGTACATTATTTTGATTATAACAAACCGACTTTTTCAAAACATTTATGGATGTATGAAGGAGTAACTGAGTACTTTGCTACATTATTTCAAGTAAATCAAGGTTTAGTAGAAGAACAAGAGTTTTATGATAAAGTAATGGGTAAAATTCAAAGCGCAAATGGGTTTGATGATACAATGAGTTTTACGGTAATGAGTGAGAATATCTTAGAAGAACCATATGCATCCAATTATGTTAATGTATATGAAAAAGGAGCACTCATAGGAATGTGTATCGATATTTTGATACGAGAAGAAAGTAATGGTACGAGAGGCATTTTATCTTTGATGAAAGAATTATCATTAAAATATGGTAAAAACAAACCTTTTGAAGATGACAAAATTATTGAAGAAATTACTGCCATGACGTATCCATCGATTGGTGAATTCTTGAAAAAACACGTAGAAGGAAAAACACCAATTAATTATGAGGATTTCTTTAATAAAGTAGGACTTTCTGTAGCGTCTGAAAAAGTGGAAACAAATTATATTCAAAATTCGGGAGCGTTAATTGTTGCTGGTAATCAAGAAAAAGGCACTATTTTTTTTACTGATTTAGTTTCAGACAACAGTTTCTGGGCAGATAATGGAGTGAAGCCTAATGACGATATCGTAGAGGTAAACGGTACAAAATTAACCTTACAGAATGCAAATAGTGTATTGGGCTCAACTTTTCAATGGCAAGAAGGAGATGATGTCGAAGTAAAGTTAAATAGAGCAGGAGAGGACGTTGTTATAAAAACTAAAGTGACTAAGTCTTTTACAAATGGTAAAAAACTTAAAGCAGATACGGCAGCATCAAAACAAAAATCCACGCTTAGGGATGCGTGGTTAAAAGGATAACTATTCCTTATAGTATAAAAAAAGGCTCTTTAAAAGGGCCTTTTTTTATACTATAACATTAGTCGAAAACCAAAAACAGATAGTTCTCCTTGTTTAAAATCTAAATCTTCAGACCTTTTAAATCCAATATTCCCATACATCTTCTATGCAATTTGCATTGCTTTTGTTGAGTGAATCATAATCTGATTTTGATTTTCATCTTTCGCTATTTCTATACAAGCATCATTCATGAGTCTACTCAGGCTATTGCCTCTGGTATTTACATCAACCGCTAACAGCCTAAAGCCCGCTGCGCCTTTGTACCTCCCGAGCCATGGTATTTCATATCACCAAAGTAAACCACACTCCCTCCAATCTTTCCATTAGGAGAAACGGCTATCAATAGCTTAGTCTTTGGGTTTTTTGTTAAATTCCCAATATTTGCAAGCATTGAATAATAGTTTGGTTGCTCATTTTTATCAGGAAAGTCTTCTAATTGAGAATATACATTAACCATTAATTCTCCTAGTTCCTCAAACTCATTCTGATTAGCCTCTCTTACATTATATTTTGTAGTACCTATATTCAATTTAATTAGATTTTTGTTACATAAATAATGCCTGTTTCCAAAAGAGAAATTTAACGTTTTACATACCATTTAATAGCAAATGGTACCAAACGATGTCCTAATATTTCTCCTGTAACTACATTTCGCATCATTGTATCAGATTTGCCATTTGTTGCTGCTATTAGCGACCATTCCAGGTTTTCTTTTAGTTTTACAGTTTGTGTGTCATAACTTGGCGTTTGCCCAATTATAGGATCTATTTGTGCAAAAACAATGGTGTCACTTAATATGGTTAAAAATTTTGCATCAGTAAAATGCTCAACTTTTTTGGTTTTATCACTACGTCTTTGTGATGACCAATATACACGTATTTTTTCTCCATTTCGAACAGCTTTAATAAGGGTTTCAATTTTTCCTTCTAAGGCTTTTCCGTCTTTATCATTATGATAGATGAGTTTCCAGTTACTACTATCTTGTGCAAAAACGTGTATGGACAAAAATAAGATTGATAGTAAGACGATTATTTTTTTCATTCTTGAATTTTAAATTATGAAATAATAGTTAATTATTCTTTATAAAGAATAGTTTGATAATAAGAGATTAAAGGTAAAAAGGAAATAAATTATTTAGACCTTTAATAACAATTCTTTAGCATAATGTACTAATGAACCGATAAAGGACTATTAAAAGAATATCAATAACTTTATTCTAAATTTTGGAGAAGCTTTTTTGAACCTCATTACTATTTAATAAGTTAGATTTCGTTTTGTTAAGTTGGTTTTATGGAATAACAACTGAAATTGCATCCACAGTATTGGTGTTGACATTGAGGAATACAGTTCTTTCCAGATCTGGGTCTTCATAAGAATTACTATAAAAGTTATCTCCATATACTTTAAACCATAAGGGTTTCTCCAGATTCGAAGCCTAGTGATTTGAAAAATGAAATAGAGAATGTTAAATTGGCCGGATAGCCAGTAGTACCAATAATAGGAGAGAACTGTGTATACACCTCATTACTTACATCATCACTTTTATGATAAAAAATTCGTATCCTTTTTACCAAAAGATTCTCTGTCATGGGTCGACTTATATTAAGTATAGTAAATAATCCTCGTGGGCTTGCCCCGAGGATTATTTACTTTTACGTGTTTTTAAGATGTTTTTCACCCATTTTTACTTCCTTATGATTAGATTCTAAAATTATAAGGCATAATTCACCAATTCACTGTATACCAAATAATCAACAAAATTCGTTATGCATTTGTTAATTACTTTGTAGGATGGCTATTTTAATTTAATGAGTGAAACCTTATATTAGCAGGCATTCTACCCAAAATTTATGAATAAGGAAACCAAATATACCGAAGATAATATACGATCCCTCGACTGGAAAGAGCATATCCGTATGCGACCTGGAATGTATATTGGTAAGTTAGGAGATGGATCTTCTGCAGATGATGGAATTTATATTTTACTAAAAGAAGTACTGGACAATTCGATAGATGAATATGTTATGGGTGCTGGTAAAACTATAGAAATTTCTATTCAGGGAGACAAGGTGATCGTAAGAGATTATGGTCGTGGAATTCCTTTAGGAAAAGTGGTTGATGTCGTTTCAAAAATGAATACAGGTGGGAAATATGATTCTCGTGCATTTAAAAAATCTGTTGGGCTAAATGGAGTAGGTACAAAAGCTGTAAATGCTTTATCTACTTTTTTTAGAGTTGAGTCCACTAGAGAAGGTAAATCAGCTTCAGCAGAATTTGAAAAAGGAAACCTTACTAATGAGGAAACGCTGGATGAGACATCGCGAAGAAGAGGAACCAAAGTTTCTTTTGTTCCTGACGCTTCTATTTTTAAGCATTATAAATATCGTACAGAGTATGTGGCAAAAATGCTTAAAAACTATGTATATCTTAATCCTGGATTAACCATTATTTTTAATGGAGAAAAATATTTTTCAGAAAACGGATTAAGAGACTTACTTGCTGATAATATAAATACAGAAGATCGTTTATATGATATTATACATCTTAAAGGAGATGATATTGAAATCGCGATTACCCATAGTAAAACACAATACAGCGAAGAATATCATTCTTTTGTAAATGGCCAACACACCACACAAGGAGGTACACATCAGGCTGCATTTAGGGAAGCTGTTGTAAAAACGATCAGAGAATATTATGGTAAGAATTATGAAGCGAGTGATATTCGTAAATCTATTGTATCTGCCATAAGTATTAAAGTTATGGAACCTGTTTTTGAAAGTCAGACAAAAACAAAATTAGGGTCTACAGATATGGGAGGAGACTTGCCAACAGTGAGAACCTATATTAACGATTTTGTAAAAACTAAGTTAGATAACTTCTTACATAAAAACCCTAATACAACAGAAAGTTTACAGCGTAAGATCTTACAAGCAGAACGAGAACGTAAAGACTTATCTGGGATTCGTAAACTTGCTCGCGAACGAGCAAAGAAAGCCAGTTTACACAATAAAAAATTAAGAGATTGTCGTATTCATCTTACTGATAGTAAGAAAGATCGTAATCTTGAAAGTACATTATTTATAACAGAGGGAGATTCGGCAAGTGGTTCTATTACTAAGTCCAGAGATGTGAATACCCAGGCAGTATTTAGTTTACGAGGAAAACCCCTCAATAGCTACAATATGAGTAAAAAAATTGTGTATGAAAATGAAGAATTTAACCTGTTACAAGCAGCATTAAATATTGAAGAATCCATGGAGGATTTACGATATAATAATATAGTAATTGCTACTGATGCCGATGTTGATGGAATGCATATTAGGTTACTGTTGATTACATTTTTTCTACAATTTTTTCCAGAACTTATAAAAGAAGGTCACCTGTATATACTTCAAACACCATTGTTTAGAGTACGTAACAAAAAAGAAACTATTTATTGTTATTCTGAACAGGAAAGAAGAGATGCGATAGCAAAATTATCAGGAAAACCAGAAATTACTAGGTTTAAAGGATTAGGTGAAATCTCACCAGATGAATTTGTACATTTTATTGGTGATGATATACGCCTTGACCCAGTAATGTTAGATAAAGAAAAGTCCATAGAAGAATTACTGTCTTTTTATATGGGAAAAAATACTCCACAGCGACAGGAGTTTATTATTGATAACCTAAAAGTAGAATTAGATACAGTAGAGGAAGAGAGTTTGTAAATTCATGGAAAAAATTAAAATTAAGGTACATAAAAAAGAAAAATTATATTATAATGTAATGATTACATTAAGTATACTTCTTTATATTCCAAGTATTTTATTTTTACCGTATTTACTTTTGATAGGGCTTTTCATTTTATTTAGTACAGGACTTTTTATTGGATATATAAAAGGTAGTGGGGTAAGAGTAAATAAAGGTCAGTTTGCTGATTTATACAATATTGTTGTTGAGCAATGCAAAAAACTTGATATTAAGAAAGTACCAGAAATTTATATTATAGAATCAGGAGGGCTCCTTAATGCTATGGCCACAAAATTTGTCGGGTCTAATTACCTAATTATTTATAGTGATCTTTATGAAGTTATTATGGATGGCAGAAAAGATATTGTTGAGTTTATTATTGGACATGAACTTTGTCATGTAAAAAGAAATCATGTATATAAAACTATGTATGTTTTTCCCTCTTTGATCATTCCGTTTCTTCCTCAGGCATATTCTAGAGCTTGTGAATATACCTGTGATAATGTGGGGTATAAGTTAAGTCCAAAGGGTTCAATTGATGGGATAAAACTTTTAGCTTCCGGAAAACGTTTGTATGTTAAAATGGATTCTAAACTGTTTGCTAATCAATTGGATGTATCTAACAGTTTTTGGGTATGGTTTTCAGAAAAATTATCTACACATCCGCATTTGTCAAAAAGAATTACTTCGGAAATGTTACAAACTAGTTTTAATTTATTTAAATATTCTGATAGTAGAAAAGCAATATCAACAAATACAACCACATCATCAGATACAAAGACACAATATGCTTCTGAAATTGAAGAAAACGATATAAAAGATAAGACAAAAGGTGACGATCATCAACGATTTATGCCAAAATTTTAATGTAAATTATAGTAGGATTACATGTCAGAAGAAAACGAAGAACTAGATCACGATTTGACTCCGGATGATCACCAACCGCAAGAGGTGATTACCAAAGTTACAGGAATGTATAAAGATTGGTTTCTGGATTATGCATCTTATGTTATTCTGGAACGAGCAGTACCAGCAATAGAAGATGGTTTGAAACCAGTACAACGCCGTATTCTTCATTCTATGAAAGATTTAGATGATGGTAGATATAATAAAGTGGCCAATATTGTAGGGCATACAATGCAGTATCACCCTCATGGAGATGCAAGTATTGCTGATGCTATGGTGCAAGTAGGGCAAAGAGAGTTGCTGATTGATATGCAAGGAAACTGGGGTAATATACTTACAGGAGATAGAGCAGCAGCATCTAGATATATAGAAGCAAGATTATCAAAATTTGCACTAGATGTAGTTTATAATCCAAAAGTTACCGATTGGCAATTATCATATGATGGAAGAAAGAAAGAACCCATAAACCTGCCAGTTAAATTTCCATTATTATTAGCACAAGGAGCAGAAGGAATTGCGGTTGGATTAAGTACAAAAATCCTTCCTCATAATTTTATAGAATTAATTGAAGCTTCAATCAAGCATTTACAAGGTAAAAGATTTACTATTTTACCTGATTTTCCTACTTCTGGAATAGCCGATTTTACAAATTATAATGACGGTAATCGAGGAGGTAAGGTAAGGGTACGTGCAAAAATTGCTCAATTGGATAAAAACACATTGGTTATTGATGAGATTCCTTTCTCTACAACGACTACTAGTTTAATTGATTCTGTCCTTAAAGCAAATGAAAAAGGAAAGATTAAAATTAAAAAAATTGAAGATAATACTGCCGCAAAGGTAGAGATATTGATACATCTTCCTTCAGGAATTTCTCCTGACAAAACAATAGATGCATTATATGCATTTACAAATTGTGAAGTTTCTATTTCGCCATTAGGTTGTGTCATTGAAGATAATAGACCTAATTTTATTGGAGTGTCAGAAATGCTGCGACGTTCCACCGATAATACAGTAGAGTTACTCAAGAAAGAGTTAGAGATTCAGCTAGAAGAACTTCAAGAACAATGGCATTTTGCTTCATTAGAAAGAATTTTTATAGAAAACCGTATTTATCGTGATATTGAAGAGGTTGATACCTGGGAAGGAGTTATAGAGGCAATCGATAAAGGTTTACAACCACATATAAAACATTTAAAACGAGCAGTAACCGAAGAAGATATCGTTCGCTTAACTGAAATTAGAATCAAACGCATTTCAAAATTTGATATTGATAAAGCTCAACAAAAAATAGAAGCACTTGAAGAAGATATAACCAAAGTAAAATACAATTTAGAACACCTTATAGAGTTTTCAATTGATTATTTCAAAAGATTGAAAACAACATACGGAAAAGGGAAAGAGCGTAAAACAGAAATCAGAATTTTTGATGATATTGAAGCTACCAAAGTTGTTATTCGTAATACAAAACTATACGTGAATCGCGAAGAAGGTTTTATAGGTACCTCTTTACGAAAAGATGAATACGTAGCAGACTGCTCAGATATAGATGATGTTATCTGTTTTACAAAAGAAGGAAAGTTAATGATAACCAAGGTGGGAGCTAAGACTTTTATAGGTAAAAATATAATTCACGTAGCAGTATTTAAGAAAAAAGATAAGCGTACCATTTATAATATGATTTACCAAGATGGTAAAGGAGGTGCGTCTTATGTAAAACGTTTTGCCGTTACCAGTGTAACTCGAGATAAAGAATACGATTTGGCACAAGGTAAAAAAATGTCAAAGGTTATTTATTTTTCTGCCAATCCTAATGGCGAAGCCGAAGTAATTACTATTTTCTTACGTCAAGCAGGAAGCATTAAAAAATTAAAATTTGACTTGGATTTTTCTGACTTATTGATCAAAGGTCGAGGAGTAAAAGGAAATATAGTTACCAAATACAATATTAAAAGAGTAGAGTTGAAGGAACAAGGAGTTTCTACTTTGAAACCTAGAAGAATATGGTTTGATGATTCTGTACAACGTCTCAATGTTGATGGGAGAGGAGAATTACTAGGCGAATTTAGAGGAGAAGATCGTTTGTTGGTGATAACTCAAAAAGGTATAGCCAAAACGATTATCCCAGAGATGACATTGCACTTTAATTCTGATATGATCATCCTCGAAAAATGGAAACCCAAAAAACCAATATCGGCTATCTACTGGGATGGAGAAAAAGAAAAGTATTATGTAAAACGTTTTCTTATCGATAGCCCAGAAAAGGAAGAAATGTTTATTACAGAACATCCAAAATCATTTTTAGAAATAGTTTCTACAGATTATAGACCAATGGCAGAAATGGTATTTACAAAGATTCGTGGAAAAGATCAACGCTCGAATGAAGAAATAAATCTTGAAGAATTCATTGCCATTAAGGGAGCAAAAGCATTAGGAAATCAATTAACTACACATAAGGTAAGGCAGATCAATTTATTAGAATCATTACCATATGATGAGCCAGAAGAGCTACCAGTTGAAGAGATAGAAGTGATAGAAGAAGAAAATATTTCTTCATCAGATGCTAATGGAACTGGAGAATTGCCTAATAAAGGTGATGATAACGAGCAACCAACGTTGTTTTAGATTATAATGAAGTGACAGAAATAATTAAAAAATATATCAATGTAGAAGATATAGAAGGTGTCATTTTATATGCTTTTATTATTATTCTGATTAGCTGGGGTATTTCTTTGATTTTCAAATGGTTACTTATTGTTTTTTTAAATAGAAGACAAAAACAAGGGAGTTATAATGTCACAAAACTAAAATTTGTAAAGAATTCCATACGTTTCATTTTTATTATTATTGCTTTTGTGATTATTGTTGGGACAGTTCCTTTTTTAAGAAGACAGGCCACACTAATATTTTCTGGAGCAGGTATTCTTGCCGCAATTATAGGTTTCGCAGCTCAGGCAGCAATATCTAACCTGATCGCAGGAGTTTTTATTGTTTTATTCGAACCTTTTAGAATAGGAGATTATATTAAATTAGATTTAGAACGAGTTGGTATTGTTATTGATATTACGCTGAGACATACGGTAATTAATACTTTCGAAAATAAAAGATTAATTATACCAAATTCTATAATTAGTACAGAGTCTATTCTAAATCATACTATTGAGGATAGTAAAGTGCTCAGTTTTAATAATTTTAAAATTGGATTGAGGGCAGATATAGATGTTGTTCGAACAATAATTTTAGAAGAAGCAGCAAAATTAGAATTTATAGCTAAGTTCACTAAAGAAGAAAATAAGGTTGTTTCAGAAGTTCGAGTAATTGATGTTCATGAATCTTATGTTCATATGAGAGCATATGTATGGATTTCAGAGCCTTTTAAAGAATTTAAAATGAAATGTAAACTCAAAGAAAATGTACATAAAAGATTTTTAGAAGAAAATATAGAAATGCCAATACCCATTCGAAAAATAGTAAATTGAACAGGAAAATATTAAAGCTATACAGCTAAAATAATTTATTATTATGTTTTTTTGACAAATTTGGTAAGGATTACTATATGTTGACCACTTACACGTCCTTCTATGTGCTCAGGGTTATCATGAACTAGAGAGATATTACGAACCGCAGTACCTCTTTTTGCTGTGAAATTTGCTCCTTTCACATCTAAATCTTTTATTAAAACAACAGAATCACCAGCTTGCAAAAGTGCCCCATTGGCATCTAAGTGTTTTATAGCATCATCCGGGTCATCACCCTCACCAGTTGCTGCAGCCCATTCCATTCTATCTTCATCAAGGTAGAGTATATCCAGTAAATCCTGAGGCCAACCTTCAGATTTTAGTCTATTTAACATTCTCCAAGCCATTACCTGCACAGCAGGAACTTCACTCCACATACTATCATTAAGACAACGCCAGTGGTTTGGATCTATATTTTCTGGATTTTCAATTTGATCTAAACAAGTTTGAGAAATAAGAATATGAGTATCTATACCTGTTCCAGGAGATTTTGGAACCTGATAAACTTTTAGGTTTTCAGTTTCTCCGGATAATTCACATATAGATCCGCTACGTTTAAGTAATTCTCTTTCAAGACTCATATTCGCCATTAATATTTGATAAATTCTTTATAATTACAAAAGTGCCTAAAAAAATATAATTATGATAATTCTAAATCATTTATATTTTTTAAGACTATGAAAATAAAAGGCAAGTAATTAAATTCTTTCCAGCTAGCTAAAGTTGTACCTAATCCATTTGGAACGGTATGGTATTAGTTTTCTTATCAGCATATTTATAATAAAAATATTTACCTTAATAACAATATATTGACTATTTATACAATTTCATATGAAAAGAGATATTTATGTAAACTACAGTTCTTCTTTACTAGTTGTTTAACTTTTTTGTTTTTTTTCGCAATTTGAAGTTTAAAAACTCTATAAATAAAGAAAAAGCAATGGTAAAGTAAAGGTACCCTTTAGGTATTGTACCTACTTCACTATCAAATATTTGCAAATGAGCTAAATGTGCTGCTTCAGCAATTAACATAAACCCTATAAGGATTAAAAATGAAAGCCCAAGAATCTGAACCGATGGGTGCTTATTTACGAAACGACCGACTGGAGTTGCAAATAACATCATAATTAAAACAGATATAACAACAGCAACAATCATGATTAATAAAGCATCATTAGGATTGTCACTTAATCCATTTGTCATACCAACCGCAGTAAGTATGGAATCAAAAGAAAATACAATATTAATCAATGTAATTTGTACAATAGCATTAGATAATGATGAAGAACTTTTAGCTTTGATTTCTTTCTCTTCTTCACCTTTTTCATCTACTTTTTCATGAATTTCATGTACACTTTTATATAATAAGAAAATACCTCCTCCAAATAAAATTAATGCTTGGCCGCTTATACCAGCTTCTATCCATGGCAGGTTAATGTGCCAAAACGGGGCTTCCATTGCGACTAGTAATGAAATACCAAATAATAATATAATACGCATTAACATAGCTAAAAATAATCCAATATTTGTAGCTTTTTTTTGTTGCTGTTCTGGTAATTTACTAGATGCTAGTGAAATAAATATTATATTGTCTATACCTAGTACAATTTCTAGAAAAGTAAGTGTAAGTAAAGCTACCCAAGCATCAGCCGATGTAAAAATTTCTAACATTATTTTATTTTTTTTGCAGTTCCACGCTCTTTATTGATTGCACCTACAAGTCCATATTCAAAAGTATAGGTGTTTTTTTCTGTAGTTAAGATTTTCATGTGTATAGCTTTTTCCTCAGCCATACTTTTTGGATGTAGTTTTTGTACAATATATTCACAGTCATTAATCCATCTAACACTAGAAGTATCTGTTTTCCCTCTAAAATAGTCTATTTCAATTTTATCACTGCGAATAAAAGTAGTTTTTACCAGTTCGCCATTTAATAGAGTCTCAAATTCAAATGTTCCCGTATGAAAGTTTAAACAATTACGCTCTTCTTGCTGACAACTGATCATTAATGATAAATAAAAGAATGATAAGAGAATTTGTTTCATGGTAACTCTAAAATGAGAAACGAAAATAAATCTATTTCTATAAAGTTAATAGGAAAGGAGGAAAAAAGTTGTTAAGATTTTTTCATTTGATGAGATGTAAAAGTACCGTCTTTATAAAAAATCACTATACGATCAATTTCATCTTCCGAAGAACTAATTTTCGAAACATTCTCAAGGGGAGATATATCTTCTTGAGTATTTTCTTTTTCTGAAGATGATTGTGAAAATAAATCCTGCTCTGTATTTATTATAGAAGTAGAGGTTTCTTGTTTATTAACGGGGAATTCTGAAACCACTTTTTCTTCTACAACGATATCTTTTGATTTAGGGAAAGTACCTTTTCCGTACAATAACCATTGTAGTTCTACATCATTGTAGGCATCAACTATTTTCATAACAAAGTCTAAACTAGGTTTATTTCGCCCACTAAGAATATGAGAAATAGATGAGCGACCTACTCCCATGTAATCAGCAAAGGATGAGGCAGATACACCATAATGATCCATTATTTTTTGGATTCTTTTACCAAAATCTTTATTGTTTACCATTGTAAACGAGTTTTAGATATTATATTGGTTACAAAAGTAAACAATTTTAGTTAAATATATCGTTTACAATTGTAAACCTCAGGTCCCTAGATTTAAATTATTAGTTAAGATAACTTCGCTTAAATGCTTGATAATTAAATATTTAAATACAAGCTTATTTAAAATAAATAGATTCTTTATAAACTTTTATACAATTGGAAACTATTTAAGTTTAGCTGTTTACGGTTGTAAACGATTAATGACAAAACAGTTGTTTACAAATGTAAATAGCACACGGTTACAATTGTGAATTTCATACAGGTTTACAATTGTAACTAATTCTTTTATTTGTTATGAATCCTCGATAAACTATATTAATTTCGCATCTTTCTTATGCACGTTATGAATATTGATACATTAAAAAACAGGTTTACTTTATATAAAGAACTTTCCTTATTTGGTCGATATATTTGTCTAGATCATATTACTCCTCTTTTAGAGAAGTTGTCAGATAAAGTAGATCTTAAACAGATAGGTTATTCAGAAAATAATGCTCCAATACATTTAATAACATTAGGTACTGGATCTAAGAAACTTTTATTTTGGTCGCAAATGCACGGTAATGAAAGTACCACTACAAAAGCAATGTTTGATCTTATTAATCTATTAATAGATTCGGATGATGATATTACTTCAGTTATTTTAAAAGAATGTACCTTATATATTGTACCTATATTAAGTCCAGATGGAGCAAAGGCGTATACAAGACTTAATTACAATAAAGTTGATCTTAATAGAGATGCACAGGATAAGACTCAGAAAGAAAGTGTTATTTTGAATGACTTAATCCAACATATAATTCCTGATTTTGCGTTTAACCTTCATGGACAACGAACTATTTTTAGTGCAGGAGAAACCAATTATCCTGCAACAGTATCATTTTTATCTCCAGCAGGTGATGCTGAACGTTCTATAACCAAAAACCGAAAATTGGCTATGCAAGTAATTGCAAAAATGAATGAAGTACTTCAGAAATGTATACCAAATCAAGTAGGAAGGTATGATGATGGTTTTAATTTAAATTGTGTTGGGGATACATTATCAGATATGGGTATACCAGCAATATTATTTGAATCTGGACATTATCCCAATGATTATGATAGAGAAATTACAAGACAATACATATTCTATTCATTAATAACTTCAATACATTTTATAAGTACTACAGAAATTACAGGAGAAGGATATAAGGATTATTATCTAATTCCCGAAAACGGAAAATGTTTTTATGATATTATTATAAGAGATGTTATTCATAATGGAGAAAACATAGATATCGCCGTACAGTTTAAAGAGGAATTAACCAAAAATAATGTGAAATTCATACCTAAAATTGTTAAAATAGATAATCTTCAAAATTTTTATGGACATAGAGAAATTATAGGAGAAAAAAGAACGATACGTAACGAAAACGTTACAGTAGAGATAGTTCCAGAGGCAGAGCTGTTAAAATTTTACTTAGATTCTGAATTATTCTTAATAGAATAAGTAAAAAGTTGAAATAAAGTATGTGAATACTTGATTTTTCTGCTAAATTTGCAATGTAAATAATCGGGAAAAATAATATTATTACTATGGCAAAGTTTAAATTAGACGAAGTTGATCACCAAATTTTGGATATGTTGATTGAAAATACCCGTACACCATTTACGGATATTGCAAAGAAATTATTAATTTCTGCGGGTACCGTACATGTACGAGTAAAAAAAATGGAAGAAGCTGGAATTATTGAAGGATCTTCATTAACATTAGATTACAAGAAGTTAGGGTATTCATTCATAGCATATGTTGGTATTTATCTTCAAAATACTTCACAGACTAAATTTGTTTTAGAGAGAATTAATCAGATACCTTATGTTACTGTTGCTCATATTACAACAGGTAAATTTAATATTTTCTGTAAAGTGAGGGCGAAAGAAACTAATCACGCTAAGGATATCATCTTTAAATTAGATGATATAGATGGAGTATACCGTACTGAGACTATGATTTCTTTAGAAGAAAGTATTAATGACAAGAAACGCTTGATGCATTCTATTTTTCAAGAATTATAAAGGGATAACTTTTAAATATAAAATGAACCCTTTAGGAAAGACTTCTTAGAGGGTTTTTTAATTAAAGAAAAACGTCTGAAATATTAGTAGAAGATAATAATAAATCTACTGATATTAAGATAGTTATATTAACCACAAAAACTATATTACCACCACACACATGGCTAGAAAACCAAAGATCGAACGTTTTAATGAGAATGTTCTAGCAAAGTATCAGATATACAATAGTATATTTATTACATTACCTTTTGATACGATTAGTAATACAGGGGTTTTATTACCACTATTTAAAGAAGTATGTGAAAAAGGGTACGATCAGCATAAAAATCCTACTGAAATTGTAGAAGATTTTTTTAACCTTTATCAAGATAATCCTTCAATTACAGAAAAACACGATTTATTATTTAGGTTTATCCAGTATATAGAGCGTCAGGTAGTACTATTTGATGCTATAGAAGATGCTGCTTTTCCTGTAGTAAATAATATGGATGGACGAGGGACTTTGAGGAGTATTAAAGAAGAAGCTCAGGCAAAAGGTCAATTAGAAGAACTTAAAAATTATTTAAAACGTTTTAAAATTCGTCCAACACTAACTGCTCACCCTACTCAATTTTATCCAGGAACGGTACTGGGAATTATTCATGATTTGGATGAAGCAATTCGCAATAATGATTCCTCTAGAATTCAAAAATTATTAGCACAATTAGGTAAAACTGCTTTCTTTAAGAAAGAAAAGCCAACTCCTTATGATGAAGCAGTAAGTCTGATTTGGTATTTAGAAAATGTATTCTATCATGCAGCAGGAAAAATTTATAATTATGTACAGCAAAATATTTTTGAAGGAGAAGATCTGGAAAATGATCTAATTAATCTTGGTTTTTGGCCAGGAGGAGATAGAGACGGAAATCCATTTGTAACTACAGAAACTACTCTGAAAGTAGCAAAAAGACTACGTAAGACTATTTTGATAAATTACTATCGAGATATGAGGTCGTTAAAACGTAGGATCACATTTGGTAATCTACAAGATAAAATTGCAGTTTTAGAAAATGCATTATATGAAAATTTCTATTATGCAAAAACGGCAGAACCATTATCAGTAGAAACATTAATGAATGGATTGTTAGAAATAAAAGAAGAATTAGTTTCTCAACATCAGTCTTTGTTTCTTGATGAATTACAGGATATGATTAATAAGGTAAAGATATTTGGGTTTCATTTTGGAACTCTTGATATTCGCCAGGATTCAAGAATTCATCATAAGGTACTTACAGAAGTAGTACAAAAAACAAATGGATTAGGGCTAGGTTTTTTCCCTGAAAATTATGATGATTTATCTTCTCAGGAACAGTTTGAAGTACTTTCTAAAGTTAATGGTAAATTAGATCCATCTATTTTTGATGATGATATTACAAGAGCAACAATAGAGTCTATTTATGCTATAAAAACTATTCAAGAGAACAATGGAGAACGGGCAGCTAATCGTTATATAATCAGTAATAATGGTAATGAGCTTAATGTAATGGAAACATTTGCCATGATACGATTATGTGATTGGGAGTCTCCAACAGTTGATGTAATTCCTCTTTTTGAGACGGTTCCTGATTTAAAAGTTTCTCACAAAGTTATGGAATCACTATACAATAATCCTGTATATATGGAACATCTTAAACGTCGAGGGATGAAACAGACCATTATGCTTGGATTCTCTGATGGAACTAAAGATGGTGGATACCTTATGGCAAACTGGGGGATTTTTAAGGCAAAAGAAGCTTTAACCGAAATCTCAAGAAAGTATGATGTTAAAGTAGTGTTCTTTGATGGTAGAGGAGGACCTCCAGCAAGAGGAGGTGGAAATACAAATCAGTTTTATGCATCTTTAGGGCCGACTATCGAAGATGAAGAAATTCAATTAACCGTCCAAGGACAAACGATTAGTTCTAATTTTGGAACATTGGACTCATGTCAGTATAACTTAGAACAATTACTTGGTGCTGGAGTAGAAAACCAGCTAACTAGTAATGAAGGTAATCTTTTTTCTGTAGAAAATAAGAATACAATGCAGGAATTGGCAGATATAAGTTATCAAACCTATGTTGACTTTAAAAGTCACCCTAAATTTCTTCCGTACTTAGAACATATGAGTACTTTGAAATATTATGGAAAAGCAAATATTGGTAGCCGCCCATCCAAACGTAGTAAAAGTACAACTCTGGATTTTGGAGACTTGCGAGCTATTCCGTTTGTAGGAAGCTGGAGTCAGTTAAAACAAAACGTACCTGGTTTCTACGGAGTGGGAACAGCGTTAAAAACATTTGAAGATAAAGGCAAGTTTGATGAAGTAGAATCATTATATAAAGGTTCTCCATTTTTTAGAACTTTGATAGGTAACAGTATGATGAGTCTTACTAAGTCATTTTTTGAACTGACTTCTTATATGAAAGAAGATAAAGAATATGGAGGTTTTTGGGATATTATTCACGAAGAGTATTTATTAACAAAACGATTACTTCTTAAATTGACAGGATATACTGAATTGATGCAAAATGAACCCGCAGGGAAGGCATCTATTGATATTAGAGAAAATATTGTACTACCATTACTTACAATACAACAGTACGCTCTGAAAAAAATTCAGGAATTAAGAAGAGATGACAGTATAAAACCGGAAGAATTAGTTATTTATGAGAAAATGGTGACTCGTTCTTTGTTTGGGAATATTAATGCAAGTCGTAATTCTGCATAAAAACTAATAAAGTACTGTTAAGAACATTAAAAAATGAGGTAGAATTATTAATTTTCTACCTCATTTTTATTTCTGAAAATTATCCTTCATGTTTATATCAGGATTTTAACAGTCATTTTTAATTTATAATAAAAAGTTATGTTGTCTCAAATAAATGAAAACGAATACAATTCTTACTATGCTATGTATATTTCAAAAGCAGAATACCAGGATATTGTATTAGGGCTGGAAAATAGTCGTGAAGAATTTGCTGATTTTGTGCAATCTATCCCAGAAAACAAGATGACTTATGCCTATGCTGATGAAAAATGGACAATTGCAGAAGTGTTACAACATTTAATTGATACAGAACGTATTTTCTCCTATAGAGCATTGCGTTTTGCAAGAAATGATCAAACACCTATTATGGGTTTTGAACAAGATGATTATGTTCCTAATTCTAATGCAAATCATTATACTAAGGAAGATATATTATCTGATTTTGTAGCAGTAAGAAACAGTTCTATAACATTGTTCAAAAGTTTTACTGAAGAAATGTTAACCAGAATAGGCAAAGCCAGTGAAAGTCCAATGAGTGCGAGAGCTGTTGGGTATATATTATCTGGACATCAAAAACATCATTTTGAAATTATTAAAGAAAGATATCTTTAACTTGAAGACTAAAGAACAAGTTGTCTATGATTAATAAAACCAAATACGGCAGTATTGTCATAAAAGTAAATCAAGACACTGGATCTAACACTCACAAATATGTTTTTATTTTTTAGAATTTTGATGGTTACTATATGATCTTAAGAGTCTTATTGATGTGATGTTGTTTAATAATCCAATAGCATGACAATTAATAAAAAAGAAATAAATCGCGTCGCAATAAATTCAATTTTTCAGATAGAACCTAGTAAAGTAATACGAGATTAATCCTAATCGAAAAATTTAAAAAATATTTTCTAATGTTTTTAGATTTAATTCATGACCTCCAGTATGAGTTCTAAATTTTATTTGTGGTAAGATATGCTTTACTCGAACCTTCTCTGCTTCAACTTTTGCGATTTCAAAATAAGGATCTTTTTCTCCAATAATGTGGGTAACTTTTGTTGTTTCAGAGAGAAAGTAAAAATCCTCTTTTGATAATTCATTCGGAAACCCACCAGAGATAATGACAAAAGCATCGGGACGTATTTTTCGGGATGAAATCCATCGACTGGCAATACTCACTCCTTGAGAATACCCCAATACGACTAATTTTGTGTCAACAGGAATGTTCTCAGTGTCTAATATTGCATCAATATAACGTAATACATTTTGGGTATCTGTTTTTGTATTTTCTTTGGTTAACCAGCTAGAACCAACTCTTCTGTAATCATTTCCTTTGTAATACTTTGATGGAGCTTGAGGAGCGATGAAATAATTGTCATCCTTATTCAGGCTTTCAAACAACCTGATGAAATAACGACTGAGGTATCCAATTCCGTGAAAAACTATCCAAACTGTTTTTGTATTAGCATTCAAGCTATTTAAAGTGGAGTAGGTGTTTGTTGTAGTGTAAGATATTTCTTTTTCAGAACTATTCATAAGGGTAATCATAAAGAGTATGTTGTTTTTAATTAAGCTGAAACCAATCATTAATTATTGGCCACAAGATATCTCGATTTTTAATTCTAAAAAAATCAAAATGCCCAATTGTTTTTAAATTAAAATCAGAAGGATTTAAGTGTTTTCGAGTTACATTTGCATTTTGGTATACTCGATTACCAAGAATATCCACAGATTTTTTAGGAGCAAAATTATCATCATCAATACTAACTAAAAGCATAGGGTTTTTTATATTTTCGTAGTGAGTGTTAGTATTTTCTTTGGTGAAATATAACATAGAATCGGGATGTAATAGAAAAATAGCCCAATCTTTAGCCGCTTTGGTAGTAAGAGGTTTACCTAATCCAAACCAACCAGACGGGTAATATCCTAAAAGAGATGTAGTGATAGGTACAAAAAGTTTAAAATTAAAATAAATCAATATTTGCATTCTTAATGAGAAGTGTTTGTAGAATCCAAATTGTGATGCGATAGTAAGGTATTTATCATAATATTGGTATGCATCGCTAAATCCAATACTGTTTCCTCCATAACTATGACCTATCATGTATTTTTTGTTATCAGGATATTCTTCTGCTGCATATTTGGATATTGATTTAAAATCCATCGCCCATGAAAAAAAACCGTGCTCATTTAAGGATTGGATACTTCGCGAAAGTGAAGTCCCGATTCCGCGATAATCAAAAGTAAATACATTACATCCTTTTTCTGCCAAATATTCGGCTAGGTGAAAATAAAATTTTTGAGGAACAGCAACAGCGGGGGCAAACACTATGGTTTTGTGATTAGGTGATTTGGGAATAAATTCATGAACAGATATTGGATATCCATCAAATGATTTTATTATGTAAGATTCCATGTTAATCGTATTTTTAAAGTTGAAAAATTAGAAGTAGTGTCTTTAATTAATTATTTAGGATTAGTTTTTCCATCCTTATAATGGCATTATTAAGATATTTTGGGTCTTCATAAACTTGCATCAATAATATACCACCTTCTATATCTTGAACTATTTGTTCTGCAATCATCAATGCCTCGTGAGGTTCATGATTAATTTCCAAGAGATATTGTAATCCAGAAATGAAATCTTGAAAAAATAATCGTATTTCTTTTTTGTATATTGGGTTAAGGTGAATGGTTTCTAGAGCTGTATTTGCCATTATACATCCTCCATCGGAAACTTTGAAAATTTTATCCATAAGTCCTTTAGTTTGGGTTATTTTCTTTTGAATCTCAAGCGTATCATTTTTGATAATTTTAAAAAAGTTATAATTAAAATAACTATGTACTGTTACTAGTACTTCTTTTATTAATTCTTCCTTATTACTGAAATAATAATAAAAATGTGATTTTTGAATACCACAGGCTTTAGAAAGCTCGCTCATACTGCTACTTTGAACCCCTCGCATTTTTAGGATGGGAATCACCTTTTGCAATACTTCTTCCTTGGATGTTTTTATTTTTGGCATTTTATTGAACGTTCGTTAAAATAACGATTAAATATAGTTAGAATTATTAAAAGGCATTGTATACTTTTGTTTAAATTTTATAGGATATGAATTTGACAGAAGAAGAAATACTGAAACAATGTGCAAAAATGTGTAAAAACACACTTATGGAAACATTGGATATCTCTTTTTGTGAAGTAGGTAAAGATTATTTGGTGGCTAAGATGCCGGTGACACCTAGAGTGCATCAGCCAGATGGTGTTTTACATGGAGGAGCTATGGTTGCACTTGCAGAAAGTGTAGGTAGTGCAGCTTCTTTCATGTTTTTAGATTTAAAAGAATTTTATATTAGAGGTATAGAAATTTCTGCAAATCATGTTAGAAGTATCAAAGAAGGATATGTGTTTGCAAAAGCAGAAATTGTGCATCCAGGTCGTACTACTCAGTTATGGGATATAAAGATCAGAGATGAAGAAAATCAATTAATCTCGGTTGTAAAATTGACAACGATTGCACTTCCTAAAACTAAGTAGGATGAACATAGATAATGTTTATGCTAACCTTAAGAAGCAATTAAAGGACGAGCTACCTTTTGTTATATATAGAAAAGCGAATACTCATGAAATAGATGTTTTTCTTCAGGAAGATGATGAATTGTATGAGTATAAAAACGATGCGGTTTCTGGATTTGTTTTCGCTCCATTTAATACGTTAGAAAAAACGGTGCTTATACCAATGGAGAAAAGCACTTGTTATAATGTTGTTATTTCTTCACGAATCAATATTGATAAAAATAAAAATGTTGTAAAATATGATTCAATTTTTGAATCTGGTGCAAAAGAAAATCATATACAGTTAGTTAAACAGGGAATTGATGCTATCAATGCAAAACATTTTAAAAAAGTAGTTTTATCTCGTAAAGAAGAAGTTG
This sequence comes from uncultured Aquimarina sp., assembly GCA_947498785.1. Taxonomy (GTDB): domain Bacteria; phylum Bacteroidota; class Bacteroidia; order Flavobacteriales; family Flavobacteriaceae; genus Aquimarina. The sequence goes on from CANMLS010000001.1 coordinate 46,015, forward strand.
TTTGTGAAAATAATGATGCATTAGAAATTTATAAGCGATTAGTGATAAATTATCCCAAAGCTTTTGTGTATTGTTGGTATCATCCCAAAGTAGGTTTGTGGCTAGGAGCAACTCCAGAAACATTGCTTCATATAAAAGAAAATCATTTTTATACAATGGCATTAGCAGGTACACAACCTTTTCTTGGAGAAATAGATGTAGAATGGGGAAATAAAGAAGTTAAAGAACAGAAAATGGTTACCGATTTTATTCTTGATGAACTTACTCCTGTTTCCAAAACTATAGAATCATCGAATGCATATACATATCAAGCAGGAACACTTTTACATTTAAGAACAGATATCAAAGTAGTGTTAGAAGAAGAAAATTTTGATGTGTCAAAAGTAATACAGATAGTTCACCCAACTCCCGCAGTATGCGGCTTACCTAAAAATGAAGCAAAATCTTTTATCCTTGATTATGAGGGCTATGATAGAAAATATTATACGGGTTTTTTGGGGGAATTAAATATAAGTAAGAATGGAAAAATAGAATCTAATCTATTTGTTAATCTTCGTTGTATGGAACTGGAATCTGATAAAGCTATACTGTATATAGGAGGCGGCATTACTAAAGATTCTGACCCAGAGAAAGAGTGGGAGGAAACCGTTAAAAAGACAGAAACAATGAAAAAAGTTTTGTTTTAAATTATCTAGAAATAGTATGATATTGTAATTTAGCGACTCGAATGAAGAAACGCTTATACTCAAAGATTCCTTTAGCACAAACTATTGTTGCCCTATGTGAGGCAAAAGGGATTTATCATATTGTTATTTCACCAGGATCTCGTAATGCACCACTAACTATTGGTTTTAGCGAACATCCTGAGATGAAATGTTATAGTATTGTTGACGAACGATGTGCTGCATTTTTTGCATTAGGTATTTCACAACAGATTCAAAAACCAGTAGTGCTAGTATGTACCTCTGGGAGTGCAATGTTAAATTACTATCCTGCAATTTCAGAAGCATTTTATAGTGACATTCCATTGGTGGTATTAAGTGCAGATAGACCAATAGAGAGAATTGATATTGGAGACGGACAAACGATTAGGCAAAAAAACGTATTTGAAAATCATATTACATATTCTGCAAATTTATACTCTGAAGTGGTTGCAGAAACTACAATTGATGATGTTAAAATGCGTCAAAAACAACATGAGGCTCAAAAACATAATGAAAGAGAGATCAATATAGCACTAAATACTGCGATAGAAAAAAATGGCCCCGTACATATTAATGTTCCATTTTATGAGCCTTTATATGATAAGTTGGATGTACCTACGGTTATTCCCAAAAATATACCTTTAGAACATTCGTATTATAGGTTTTCTGATGATTTACAATCCAAAATGTTAAGGAAGTGGAATAGCGCAGGACGTAAAATGATATTGATAGGTGTTAATTCTCCTGGAACCGTTGATCAAAAATGGGTGGAATATTTTGCAAACGACCCTTCGGTATTAGTATTAACCGAAACAACATCAAATATTCATCATGACTCTCATGTAAATTGTATTGATCAATTGATTTCTACTTTAAATTCAGGTGAATTTGAGATGTTACAACCAGATGTTTTATTAACTATTGGTGGAATGGTAGTATCTAAAAGGGTTAAAAGCTTTTTACGTCAATATCAACCCAAGTCGCATTGGCATATTGATTCAAAGAAAGCGTATGATACTTATTTTTGCCTTACTGAGCATATAAAACTACAACCAAACCAATTCTTTTCAAGCTTTTTACAAAATACAGAGTTTGTAAAAAGTACCTATAAAGCAGATTGGATTTCAGTACGGGATCAAAGAAGAAAAGATCATGATGCTTATTTAAGTAAGATTCCTTTTACAGATCTTAAGGTGTTTGAATCTCTTTTTAATGGGATTCCTGATCACCAAATGATTCAGTTAAGTAATAGCTCTACTGTGCGTTATGCGCAGTTATTTTCGTTAAAACCATCTCTAAAGGTCTTTTGTAATAGAGGTACAAGTGGTATCGATGGATGTACATCAACATCAATTGGAGCAGCATTGGCTTCAGGAGTGCCAACGACGTTAATAACAGGTGACCTTAGTTTCTTCTATGATAGTAATGGATTATGGAATGAATATATACCATCAAATTTTAAAATTATCGTTATTAATAATGATGGAGGAGGGATATTTAGAATTTTACCTGGTAAGGAAGAGAGTGATAATTTTGCTAAATTTTTTGAAACCACTCATGGTTTAACCGCAGAACATTTGTGTAAAATGTATGGTTTTAAGTATCATAGAGCGAATACTCTTGCCGAAACCGTTGAGGGAGTGAAAAATATGTATAACGATGATAGTTTTCCTCAGTTATTAGAAGTTTTTACACCTAGAAAACAAAATGATAGTACTTTAATCGGTTATTTTAAGCATTTCAGCTAAAACAAAGATTTTTATATGCTTTATAGGTTAATTATTTATTAATAATTAATCTATATTTGATATAATCAAAGTAAAAAAATAACTAAAAACCTAAAACATTATCACCTTATGAGCAAAAGAGACGAATTGATTACCAAATATGCAGCTGATATTAAAGATAAAATAGGGGAAACTCCTGATATGGACCTTCTTACAAAAGTTACTATTGGATGTGGTCCTTCGATTTATAATAATGATGCTTCTACAGTATCAGGTAGTGATGAAAAAGAATTAGCGACAGTAAAACAAAATTTTCTAATTAAAAAATTAGGGCTTTCTGATAGTGCAAAATTGGATGAAGGAATAGCTTCTGTAATAGAAAAATATGGAAAATCTAACCGAAACAAATACAGAGCTGTTGTTTATTATCTATTAACAAAACATTTTGGAAAAGAATCTGCATACAAATAGTATTAAGATACTCTACAAAAGCAAAAGGTGTGTACAACAAACAGTACACACCTTTTTTATTTAATTTTAGTAAATAGGAAGATTAAAGAATTATCTTTGCGCAAAAAATAAAGGAATGTTAAAGCTTGGTGTGTATAATACGTTAGAAGTTGTAAGAGAAAGGGATCAAGGAATTTACCTTTGTGATGAAGATGGAAATGAAGTGCTCTTACCGAACAAATATGTTCCTGAAGAATTTATGATAAGAGATCTTCTAAAGGTGTTTGTATATTTGGATAGTTCTGAGCGTATTGTAGCTACTACATTAGAACCATATGCTACCATAAAATCTTTTGCATATCTAAAATGTACAAGTGTTTCTGAAATTGGTGCTTTTCTGGATTGGGGATTAGAAAAAGATCTTTTTGTTCCTTTTAAAGAACAAGCAAATAAAATGAAGAAAGGAAATTGGTATCTTGTTTATGTATATCTTGATGAAGAAACCAATAGATTACTAGCCTCAAGTAAGACCAATGCTTTTTTGGATAATTCTCTGGTGTTATTATCATCTTATGATGAAGTAGATTTAATTGCTTCGCATCCATCACCATTTGGATGGAATATGATTGTGAACCAAAAGCACTTAGGTTTAGTATATGAAGATGAGATTTTTCAAAAAATTACTCCTGGTGATCGATTCAAGGGATATATAAAAAAGGTAAGACCAGATGGTAAAATAGATCTAACATTACAACGACATGGTTATAGGGTTATAGAACCTAATGCAGAACAGATTTTAAAAGAGTTACAAGCTAATGGTGGATTTATTGATTTAAATGATAAATCTGATCCAGAAGATATAAAAGAAGTCTTTCAATTGAGTAAAAAAAGCTTTAAGAAAGCGATAGGTTCTTTGTATAAAGCCCGAAAAATTACTATTGAACAAGACGGTATCCGGATCGTAGAATAGAAATATTGCATTTAAAACGACGTAATCAAAAAAGACTAGATTAAAATCGTTGTGAGCTGATAAGAGTTTTTCAGTTTCTAATAAGCCAATCCAGTAATAGGACAGTAGGTTCCGCTGTATAGGCTAGCATCTTTATAAGCTATGTTTTTTATACCTCCAGTTGTATTAGCGTTTGGATTATAACCTCTACCTGAGATCGAAAAACCAGATGTTTTTGACTGTGGGATACCAATATTATATTTTGGAGAAATAGCTTTGCTCTTTGGTGATTCAAGAAACATTGTAGCAGGTTTTCTTAAAGCTTGCTGTCTTAAGTCAATATCAAGATTAACTTCCATCAATTGATAAGATGATGTTTTTAATTCTTTATTAGCAAAAGATATAGGTGCGCTTAATTGTTCCCACTCTATAGAAATAGACTGTATCAGGTTCTCTTGTGCATATGATAAAAAACTAATACTCCCAATAAATATTACTAAAAAACTCTTCATGAAGGTAAATATATTATCAATTGATGAAAAAAACATCAAAAACTATGCTAAATTTTGTTTTAAGTCAGAAATAATAGTAGTGGTGGTCTGAGTTTTTTTAATTTTTTTTTGGTTTTTATTTTGTAGTGATGTTTAAAAAAGTGCTTCTATGAATAAAATTATTTTTTGATAATTTACCTCCAAAATCATATAGTATGATATGCTATATTATAGTATTTTTGAAAATACAAAAACATAAATTATGAGTTCAATAGATTGGAAAACAGTAAAAGAATATGAAGATATCACATATAAAAAATCAGGAGGAATTGCTCGTATAGCTTTTAATAGGCCTAATGTACGTAATGCTTTTAGACCAAAAACAACGAGTGAACTTTATGATGCTTTTTATGATGTGCAGGAAGATACATCTATCGGAGTTGTATTATTATCAGCAGAAGGACCATCTACAAAGGACGGGGTATATAGTTTTTGTAGTGGAGGAGACCAGAATGCCAGAGGTCATCAAGGTTATGTAGGAGATGATGGAAGACATCGATTAAATATTTTGGAAGTACAGCGACTTATAAGATTTATGCCAAAAGTTGTTATTGCAGTCGTACCCGGATGGGCAGTAGGAGGAGGGCATAGCCTGCATGTAGTTTGTGATCTTACTTTGGCTAGTAAAGAACATGCAATTTTTAAACAAACTGATGCTGATGTCACTAGTTTTGATGGAGGATATGGATCAGCTTATCTTGCTAAAATGGTAGGACAGAAAAAAGCTAGAGAAATTTTCTTTTTGGGAAGAAATTACTCTGCACAAGATGCATATGAAATGGGAATGGTAAATGCTGTAATTCCTCATGCAGAACTTGAAAAAACGGCATATCAATGGGGGTTAGAGATTCTTGAAAAATCTCCAACTTCAATCAAAATGTTAAAGTTTGCAATGAACCTTACTGATGATGGTATGGTAGGGCAACAAGTTTTTGCAGGAGAAGCTACACGGTTGGCCTATATGACAGATGAAGCAAAGGAGGGAAGGAATGCGTTTCTTGAAAAAAGAAAACCAGATTTTACAAATGTTAAATGGATGCCATAAGTATTATAAAAAATTATCTTTGTAGTTCATGAATAAGAAGGAAGAAGAACTTTTATCGATGCATTATCAGATGGAAAAAACTGATATTAAACAGCAACGACTGGAAGATCGGCTTATGTCTATTTCTGAAGATTTAAAAAAAAGTAAGACTAGACGTAATTTTTATTTTATTTTCATCTTATTTTTGATATTATTACTCACTGCTGGGAGTATTTATGTGATTGATAAAAATACGACTTACATAAATAATGGAACTTCTGTAGAGCCTGAAGATATTGAAGAATTACTATTTGTAAACGATTCATTACTAAAAGAGGTAAGTAAGCTCAAAACAGATATTTCAAAATATCAAAATCAACTAGTATCAGATACTTTGGCTACAACAAATGATCTTACTAATAATGTAGATTCAATAAATAAGAGATTAGTATCTGATATAGGCGTAGTTGTAGATACAACAAGTGGAAAATCAAAACTTAAATTTGAGAAAAAATATTGTTATATAAATAAGGTGTATAAAAGCAATGAGGTTGTTTTTATTGAAGCAGATATTATAGAGTATTATCAGGGAAAAAAAGCAGTTAAAAAAGCAAGGGAGTATGGTGATGCTGAGTATGATTTGGATAAAAATGGAGATACATTATATTTTTTATATAATAATTATTATATTCATAACCAGAGTTCTAAGTCAATAATTTTAGAACTTGACGATAAGGCGAGGGTGAAGATTGAAAGTGTCAATCGAATTTCTAATGGTTTTCCATTAAAAGCTTTTCAAAAAATTATTAAGGACAAACCTATTTTAGTTTTGGAAATAAATAATGGGATTGTCTATAAAATAACCCAAAAGAAACTCCCTTAAGCATTGTTTAGAATATATCTTTAGAAAAATAACTAACTAAACTTTTGAAACTACCCCCACAATGAAAGTTATGAAAGATGAGGATCTTCTATCTCTGCACTATCAGATAGAAAAAGCCGAAGTTAAACAAAAAAAACTTGAAGACCTTCTAGATACTGAGTCAGAAAAGTTGAAAAAAAGTAAAAAGTCTAATCGATTATTCGGATCATTTTCTCTGGTTCTGTTTTTATTGGCAATTTTCTTAGTTGCTAATGCTTTTTATTTTAGCAAATCCCCACCAGAAGATGTAATAAATGAGAAAAATAAAAATGTTTTATTAGAACAAGAAATTGCTTTGACCAAGGAAGAGTTGCAAACTTTAAAAAAAGAAAAAGCAGAACTTGATGAACTTAAAAAATTATATCTATATAGAAGCTTAATTAATGAGGATACGGTGTACTCAGTACAACTTAAAGCGTTTAGTGCTAAAAACATACCAGCAATTTCTGAAAAATTTATAAATGCACTGATATATAGTGATACTTCGTTTTATAAAATGAGTTTAGGTATTTTTGAAACATTACCTGAAGCCCAAAGCTTTAGAAAAATGTTAATAGGTTCAGGGTTTGACAAAAAAATCTTTGTGATTTCGTATAAAAATGGTAAACGATTAAAAATCGAAGAATTTCAATAATCGATCGGTTATCTCAATTTTGGATAAACAGTAGGGTTGACTTCATTCATAATAGAATATACATTTTCAAAAATATCTTCAATAGAGGGTTTGCTGAAATAATCCCCATCTGTTCCAAACGCAGGTCTGTGTGGTTGTGCAGTTAATGTTTGGGGTTTACTATCCAGATATTGATATACGTTTTGCTCATCTATAAGCTTGTGTAGGATATAACCAGTGGCAGCACCAGGTACATCTTCGTCAATAATTAATAATCTATTGGTTTTGGATACGCTTTTTGCTATATCGTGATTCAAGTCAAAAGGTAGTAGAGACTGGACATCAATAATTTCTGCATTGATACCCAAAGATAATAATTCTTTTGCAGCTTGTTGTACTAATCGTAATGTAGAGCCATACGAAACAAGAGTGATATCGCTTCCTTCTTTTATGGTTTCAACCATACCTATTGGAGTTCTGATATCGGATAAATTAGAAGGCATTTTTTCTTTTAAACGATAACCGTTAAGGCATTCTATAACCAATGCAGGTTCATCACTATCCATTAGTGTATTGTAAAAACCAGCAGCTTTAGTCATATTTCTCGGCACCAAAATATGGATTCCTCTAAGTAGATGAATAATTCCTCCCATTTGAGACCCTGAATGCCATATTCCTTCTAGTCTGTGACCTCTGGTTCTTATAATTAATGGAGCTTTTTGTTTGGCAAAAGTTCTATATCTTAGTGTAGCAAGATCATCACTTAACCCTTGTAAGCAATATAAAATATAATCTAGGTATTGGATTTCTGCAATAGGTCTTAGCCCTCTCATTGCCATCCCAATTCCTTGGCCAATTATAGTAGCTTCACGAATACCAGTATCAGAAACTCTGATTTTACCAAATTTTTCTTGAAGACCTTCCAAACCTTGGTTTACATCTCCAATTTTACCACTATCTTCTCCAAAAATTAAAGCTTCTGGGATTCTGTTAAACAATAGATCAAAATTATCTCTAAGAATGAGCCTACCATCTACTAACTCTGTATTGTCGTCAAAAACAGGTGGTACTTCTTTGATGCTGATAGCATTATTATCATTTTCACTATATAAATGATCGCTATACTTAGGTTGTATATTGGAGATATACGTATTTATCCAATTTTGGAGTGCCAATTTTTCTACAAAATTTTCTTTAGTAATATAGCGCAATGTTTTTCTTGTAGCTTCAAGAATATCTTTTCGAATTGGTTCCTCTTTTGAAGCTAATGAGGTAATTAGAGGTGAAATAAAGTTTTTATTAGTACTTTTTCCTTCCACAGCTTTTAATACTTCTATTGCTTCTTTTTGCTCTGCTTTTATTTCTGAAATAAAAGCATTCCAAGCTTTTGTTTTTCCTTGTCGTACTTCTTTTTTAGCAGCCTTTTCAAAATCAAGTAGCTCTTCTAATGTTGCAATATTATGATCAATAATCCATTCTTTAAATTTTTTATTGCAATCGTGTTCACGTTCCCAATTTAATCGTTCTTCGCTTTTATATCTTTCATGTGAACCAGAGGTCGAATGTCCTTGTGGTTGAGTAAGTTCTTTTACGTGAATAATAACCGGAATATGCTTTTCTCGAGCTAGTTTTTCTGCTTGTTCATAGGTATCCATTAGTGCTGGATAATCCCATCCGTTTACTTTTAAGATTTCGTAACCATTGTGGTTTTCATCTCGTCTAAAACCCTCTAGAATTAAAGAAATATCTTCCTTGGTAGTTTGATGTTCTGCATGAACAGAAATCCCATATTCATCATCCCAAATACTTATCACCATAGGTACTTGTAAAACTCCTCCAGCATTTATTGTTTCCCAGAATAAGCCTTCACTAGTACTAGCATTACCAATAGTACCCCATGCTACTTCATTTCCTTTAATAGAAAAATTATTTTGACCCTCAACACTTTTTTCATTACGATAAACCTTTGAGGCCTGAGCCAATCCTAGTAATCGAGGCATTTGACCAGCAGTAGGAGAGATGTCAGAACTAGAATTCTTTTGTTGAGTAAGATTTTTCCAGCTACCATCTTTATTTAGACTATGAGTTGAAAAATGTCCTCCCATTTGTCTTCCAGCAGCAAAAGGTTCTTTTTGAATATCTGTATGTGCATACAAGCCAGCAAAAAATTGTTCTATAGTGTATTGATCTATGGCCATCATGAAGGTTTGATCTCTATAATACCCAGATCTAAAATCACCATTACGAAAAACCCTTGCCATTGCAAGTTGTGGAAGTTCTTTTCCTCCACCAAAAATTCCAAATTTTGATTTGCCTGTTAATACTTCACGTCTTCCTAATAAGCTACATTCTCTACTAATCAATGCAATTTTATAATCACTAAGTATTTGATTTCTATATTCTTCGAATGAAATATTAGATGAAGTTATGGTTTCAGGCTGCATTTGAACGATTTTTTTATAGGCTGCAAATTTAATTAAAATAGACACCAATTGCAAGGCAAAAATCTTTAATCTTTTTGAGTATAATTTAATTAAAAAGCTTTTTTATTGTCAAATTATTTTTTTTGAGGGGTATTTTAAGAATCGATTAGCAAATGCGCAAAATTTTCACATTTGTTAAATATGTGGTATTTTATTAATACCATTCTCTAGTGAAAAGCCCTATCAGAGTCTCAGGGCTTAACGTAATAATAAATCGAATCTGTTCCTCATAGTTGGGTTGCGAGATTTCCCACCCTTTATTTGAAACTACTGGAAAGAAAACTTCGAAATAATCGGCGACTAAACTTAGCCGAACTCCTGCGTCATATACAAACTTAGGAGAAACATTTCTATTTTTTACCAAACCAACATCTCCATAAGCATAAATCCAATTCCATATATTAGTATTGGCATTGAAGGTTGTGATCCATTGATTTGCGAACGGATAATCTAATTGCGATTTGAAACCTCCTTCTGCCAAAATAATTTGTTGGCTTACAAAACCAGTGTCTTCACTACGCCCTAAATAATTATAGTCAAATAAATAGTCTGTTGGTCTGTCTAGGGCAAAACTGAAGAAATCTCCATCTTTTTCGGTGTCATTAAAGAGAAAAGTACCAGCAAATAGTCTTAGGTTTAATTGACGGTTATTAAGAAATAGTTTTCTGTAATTTATAGTGGTAGATACTTTGCTAAAGTTTTTTGATAGTTGATAATCAATGGTATATCCTAAGAAATTAATTAGATTAAAATCAGAATATCTATACCGAGCATTAAAAACATTAAAATCAGGAGTAACAACAGGGTTGTCTTCATCTCTTTCTCTAAAAACATTAATGTTCCTTAACATTAATCTTTGATTTTCATTGGATCTTAAATCTTTTGGTCGAAAACGAAAACTGACAGAGGAAGAAAATCGTCTGAATAATAAATCAGGAGCGTAGCTGAACATACTTCCATTCAGGCCATATCGTATTTCATATAATCCATGATCCGCGATTTGATGTCTGTTAAAAATAGATGCTGATCCTAATAATTTGTTTGACTTAAAGCCATATGCAGGAGATATATTGTATTCAAAATTTCGCCTTATAAGAGATCGATTGTAAAATTTTGAAGCCAGAGTAAAGCCATCATATACATTGAATTCTATTTCTGGAATAAAAAATATTTGACTATACCTAGGATCTTCAACATCTTCTAGAAACCTGAACTGAATAGGCTTGTTAAATATCCATTTTAGATTTCTATGGTTATTTCGTCTATTTACTTCTGGAATATTTTGATCATAATCTAGTACAAGTTTACTAATGTCCTCATTAGCAATCTTTACTTTTTTGGTGTCATTGATTTCTGTAACCCATGTTTTTGATACAAGCTCTTTTTTTCTAAACCCATAAAGTGAGACAGGCATGTTATTATCACCTTTATTTTTTATGGTAACTTCTAGAGAATCTTTTCTTTTCTTTACAGATTTTATTTTAAAATCTAGCTTTTTGTTTGTTTTGATAAAATCTTCAAAAAACCATTCTATATTTTTAGGAGATAGTGATGAGAGTATCTCTTTGTATGTATTAGAATTTGTGTGTTTCAGAACATTTTGAATATAAAAATCCTTTATGCTTTGGTCAATAATATTATCATCTCCTAAATAATCTTCTAAATACTTGAATCCAACTCCTGCTTTATATGAATTGGCAATATTTCGATTAAATTTTACTAATTCATCTCGCGGCATTGATAGAGGTTGGTCCAAAAACAATCTAGCCATATTTTTATAGGCAAGAAAATATTGATCATTGAAATTTAAATCAGCTGCATGAAACCATCGTATACCTATCACTTTACTAAGTTTACCAATGATTTTCATTTCTGGATAATACTTTTCTGTATATGCCATCATTATGTAGATGTGTATGGCATCTTTTATCCAGGTATCATTTCTAGGGTTGACGAGTAAGGTATTTTCAAGATAATTCCCAGTTATTGTTTTTAACTGCTTTATTTCATATTGAAAACCATCTGGAAAAGGTCTTAAGATATCTGGTAGTTGATTTAAACCATATACTGGATTACTTTTATAATCATTTTCAGAAACTATTAACTTATCAAATGGATAAGAACCTAGCCTTTGATTTAGAAAAGATATAATTCGATCTATAGCAACTGATTTCATTTTTGGTATTAGATTATTGTCATCTATGTTGCTTATTAGCTTTGTGCCATTTGTGGTAAAACTATAAAATGAAAGCTCTTTTTCAATGTATAAGTTTACTTCATTTCTATCATTACCTGTAAGTTGAATTGTTTTATTTGCTTTTTCTTCAGAAGATAAGGTTGCTTCTTTTTTAAGCCCACTAACAACTTCATATTCTTTTGGAAGAGTGAAATTGATTTTATAATTAGCAAGAGGAACATATAGATCATCTAAGTTTTTATTACTGTAGATATTCCATTTTGTGTCATATACTGCAGGAACGATATACCAATATTTTAAACTAAAATTTCCATTTGAATGGTATCCATAGCGTGTAAATTTACTGCTAGGGACTTTAATTTGATATTTTAAATAGAATGTTTGATTTTGCCCAGGGTAAATAGGTTGAGAGGTTTCTATCCATATAATATCTGGAGTCTTGTTATAACGACTCCATAATAGAGATTGTGAATTACTATCCGTTACTTTTTGAAGTAAAGAGTTTCCTCTTTCATTATCTTTTGCAAAATAAAACTTCTTTAAAAAATCTTCAGAAAACCTTTTCCCCAATGGGGTGTTTTTATCAGAGAAACTATGCGCCCAGTCATGAAAGAATATTTTAGAAAGCGTATCATTTGATGTATTTGTATACGTTATTTCTTGCTCAATTGTTATTATCTTTTTTTCGGGATCTAACTTGGCATCTATAAGTATGTTGTGCTGTGCAGATGACGTGATAGTCAACGCAAAAAAAACAAGAGCAAAATTATATAGTTTCTTAATATTCAATTTTTAAATTTAGTAAAAACGCTTTTTAACAGATAAAACAATTGGAAATTTTACTTTTCTTATAACTAATATCCAATGTCTTTTTTAAGCAGCTACACCTTAATATGTGATTATTTGTGTTAATATTCAATTTAAGTAACTCATTTGATAATAAAATGTTTCAAAAGTTTGGACTTAAATTATATTCTCCATAGAATTTATCCAAAATCTCTAATACTTCTTTAGGGGTATCTACAACATGGATAAGATCTAAATCTCCTGGGCTGATATTACCAAATTTTTCAAGCAATGTACTTTTAACCCAATCAATGAGTCCTCCCCAGAACTCAGTACTTACTAATATTATTGGAAATTTTGCAATTTTTTTTGTTTGTATCAGTGTTATTGCTTCAAATAATTCGTCTAATGTTCCAAATCCTCCTGGCATTACTACAAACCCTTGAGAATATTTGACAAACATTACTTTTCTAACAAAGAAGTAATCAAAATCAAGGCTTTTATCACTATCAATATATGGATTGTCGTGTTGTTCAAATGGTAATTCGATATTGAGTCCTACAGAAGTTCCTCCTCCCAAATGAGCTCCCTTATTTCCAGCTTCCATGATTCCAGGGCCACCACCTGTAATAACACCATATCCTTGATTAACAATTTCTTTTGCAACGTCTACAGCCAGTTGGTAATACTTGTTATCTACTTTTGTACGTGCGGATCCAAAAATTGAAACACAAGGTCCAATTTTACTCATTTTTTCGAATCCATTTACAAATTCTCCCATGATCTTGAAGATAGCCCAAGAATCATTTGTTTTTATTTCATTCCAACCTTTATGGTGTTGTTCTTTTCTCATAAATCGTACACTTTAATTTAAAACGCTCTTAGTTCTTTCTTTAAAAACTTGGCGGTATAACTTTTTTTATCTTTTATAATTTCTTCTGGAGTGCCTTTAGCAACAACCTTTCCTCCATTTTTTCCTCCTTCATATCCAATATCTATAATATAATCAGCCATTTTAATTACATCTAGATTATGTTCTATGATGAGAACTGTATTTCCTTTGTCTACCAATGTATTTAATACATCCATTAATACTCTAATATCTTCAAAATGAAGTCCTGTTGTAGGCTCATCTAGGATGTAAAATGTATTACCTGTATCACGTTTTGATAATTCTGTCGCCAATTTGATACGTTGTGCTTCTCCTCCCGATAGGGTAGTAGACTGTTGGCCCAAGGTTATATATCCTAAGCCAACATTTTGTATTGTTTTTAATTTTCTGAAAATCTTTGGAACGTGTTCAAAAAATAAACAAGCTTCATTAATAGTCATCTCTAGCACATCTGATATGGATTTTCCTTTGTAACGAATCTCTAAAGTTTCTCTATTAAAACGTTTTCCTTGACAGGTTTCACATTCTACGTATACATCTGGAAGAAAATTCATTTCGATGACACGTAAACCTCCACCTTTACACGTTTCACATCTCCCTCCTTGTACATTAAAACTGAAACGTCCAGGTTTATATCCTCTAATCATTGCTTCAGGAGTTTTTGCAAATAAACTTCGTATTTCAGAGAATACTCCTGTATATGTTGCAGGATTAGATCTGGGAGTACGGCCAATAGGAGATTGGTTGATGTCAATTACTTTATCAGAATGTTCAAGTCCTTTTATGCTTTTGTAAGGCATAGGTTTTTTTACTCCGTTAAAATAATATGCATTTAGTATAGGGTATAGAGTTTCATTAATGAGAGTAGATTTTCCACTTCCAGATACTCCAGTTATTGCAACCATTTTTCCTAATGGAATATCTATAGAAACATTTTTTAAATTATTACCTGTTGCTCCTTTTAATGAAATGGTTTTTCCGTTTCCTTTTCTTCGTTTAGCAGGTATTTCTATTTGTTTTTTGCCGCTTAGGTAGTCTGCAGTTAATGTATCATGAAGTTTTAGATCGGTAGGAGTACCTTCACTAATGATTTCGCCTCCATGTTTTCCTGCCAACGGCCCTATATCAATTACGTGATCAGCACGCTCAATCATATCTTTATCATGCTCAACAACTATAACAGAATTACCTATATTTCGTAATTGAATTAGAGAGTTGATTAGTTTTTCATTATCCCTTTGATGTAAACCAATGCTTGGCTCATCAAGAATGTATAGAACTCCTACTAATTGAGAACCTATTTGAGTCGCAAGCCGAATACGTTGAGCTTCCCCACCAGAAAGAGATTTACTACTTCTATTAAGAGAAAGATAGGTAAGACCTACATCGATTAAAAATCGAAGTCTAGCATTAATTTCTTTTAAGATTTCTCCCGAAATTGCTTTTTGTTTATCACTTAGGAGATTTGGAAGGTCAGTAAACCATTCTGAAAGTTCTATGATATCCATTGCAGCTAACTCTGCAATATTTTTTTTATTTACTTTAAAATATAATGACTCTTTGCGTAATCGGGAACCTTCACAAATTGGACATTGAACATTATCCATAAAATCTTTTGCCCATCTTTTTAAAGAGGTAGAATCATTATTTTTATAGGTATTTTCTATAAAAGTGGCAATCCCTTCAAAATCAATTTTATATTCCCGTTTGACTCCCAAAGTTTTACTATTGATAGTAAACTTTTCTTTCCCTCCATGAAGAATAATTTCCATTGCATCTTCCGGAATTTTATGTATCGGATCGGTAAGTTTAAAGTCAAAACGTTGAGCTATTAATTCTAATTGTTTAAAAATCCAATTATTCTTTTGTGGTCCTTGGGGAGCCAAACCACCATTTTTTATGGACAAAGAATCATCAGGTATTATTTTTTTTAGGTTTACCTCATAAAGATTACCAATTCCGTTACATTTTGGACATGCTCCTTTTGGAGAATTAAAAGAAAAGTTATTAGGTTCTGGATTAGGGTATGAGATCCCGCTAGAAGGGCACATCAGATTTCTACTAAAGAAACGTGCTTCTGTAACCCCTTCTTCAATAACCATTAAAACATCATCACCATGATACATTGCAGTGTTGATGGTTTCCATTAGGCGTTTTGAATTGTCTTGCCCTTCTGTAATCATTAGTCGATCAATTACAATCTCAATGTCATGAGTTTTGTATCGATCGAGTTTCATCCCTTTTGTAATATCCTTAATCTCACCATCTGTGCGAACTTTTACAAATCCTTGTTTAGCGATTTGTTCAAAAAGCTCGCGATAATGCCCTTTTCTTGATCTTACAATAGGGGCTAGAATATTTATTTTTTTACCAGCAAAATCTTTTGTAATTAGGTTTTGGATTTGCTCATCGCTATAGCTTACCATTTTATCACCAGTGTTATAGCTATAGGCATCACTTCCTCTGGAAAATAAGAGGCGCAAAAAATCATAAATTTCTGTAATTGTACCTACTGTACTACGCGGACTTTTACTGGTGGTTTTTTGTTCGATGGCAATCACAGGTGAGAGTCCGTCAATCTTATCTACGTCAGGTCGTTCTAATCCTCCCAAAAATTGTCTTGCATAGGCAGAAAATGTTTCTATATAACGGCGTTGCCCCTCTGCATAAATAGTATCAAAAGCCAGTGATGACTTTCCAGAACCAGATAATCCAGTAATTACTACTAATTTTTCACGAGGTATGGTAACGTCAATATTTTTTAAATTATGAACCCGTGCTCCTAAAACCTCAATATTATCTTCTGATGCAACCATAAATTTTTTAAACCAAGATTGCAAATGTAGTTATTTGAGAGCGTTTAGTAAAATAGGTTTTGTTCCTGTTTTGTTAATTGAATCTTATTTTTTCAATATAATGGCCACATTACTAATGTTTGAAGGTAAAAAGTATTAAAATTTTAATTAATTAAACTTTGTTTTGAAAAATTGTGAAGCAGTGTACTCAAAATAAATAGTTGAAATAATCTTGCTTTTTCAATGGGGTTTTAGATCTAATACCTCTAAGTTTGCCTCGAAGAGATTTACTTTACTTTATATACGACAAGTAGTCAAAGTATATTATTCATTACTTTTTACAATACTTTAGTTTTTCTAGTTAATATTAATCTTACTATTTTTAGATCAAAAATATAATTATGATTTTAGGAATTGGATCCAGAATAAAACACCCAGAATTTGGATTAGGTGTTATAATCAATGTAACTTCAAAAATGTATTGGGTAACTTTTATAGAAAATGGATTAGAGACTATTGATATCGATGAAGAATATAAAGTTATAGAAGGTGTTGAAGACGAGATGGATACAGTGAGTTTTAGTGAAGTAGAGAAAACTCTAAAGGATATTTTAAAACGATACAGTGATATTTCAGAAGTTATTCCTATTGCTGATAAGTGGAAAGGTGGAAATCTAATTCTCCAACCGGGAGATCAGAATTTGACATCTAAAGAATTGCCTATCGATAAATTCTTTCATAAAATAGTTATGGTTAGAGACAGGATTAGAGTTATGGAACAAAAAATAAATAGTTCAAAACTTGATGATCAGGATAAAATAGATTTACAACAATATATAACTAGAATCTATGGTAGTTTAACTACTTTTAATGTACTGTTTAAGAATAAATCTCAGCAATTCATTGGAGAAAGCTCAAAGAATAAATAGTAATAAATTGATTACACAATTTTATCAAAGGGAGTTTTATTGTTTTCTAATCATTCCAAGCTTTTAGGTTTGTTATTGGGATTTGAAATCCCAATAATTCGTGTTGTTGTGAAAGATATGCTCCGCTATCGGTGTTTATCCAATTTTCCCATGTAACTTCTAATCCACCAATAGGAAGTATAGAGACCCACATTTTATAACTAATAGGACGATAATTAGAATCTACTTTCCATAAATAAGAATCACCAGGAGTTGTACCGCCAGAAGAATATGTGATTAATAATCCCTTAGAATTATCTTTTAGAGTAATTAATTGTCTGGTAGTTCCTTTGTCAAATAATTTATGTGGAGCAACTATCCAAAATGAATCGTTATTAAAATTAGCTAAAGCTTTTTTAATTATTTTTTCTGAGAAATGTTCTGGGTTTAATAGCTTGCTTTTTTCTGGATGATCGAGATCAAGTGTCACATTATGTCCATTATATTCTACATGCACTATATGCTTTTTTTTATCCCATATATAATGATTTTTATTTCTAAAAGTCCATTGTAGAAAATCTGTCTTTACATATTGATCGTGTTTGACAGCATTTTGAATTTTTAATGCAAAATTATCTGCCTTATTCCCTGTTTCTCCTTTAGGGAGTTTCTCGTGTAAAGAAAAATATAAAATAACAATTGTAATAATTACTAAGGTAAATATGCTTAATAATAGAATTTTGAAAATATGGACTAATTTTTTTTTCAATGTAAAAGTAATTTAGAAAGATTTACGTATTCTGAATATCTTCAGAGAAGTTAAAGTAACAATTTGATGAACTGGCAAAAATAATTTAAAATTTTTGATAATAATCTTATTGGGTTATAAATGATCAATAAAGAAGGTTTTACCGTAATCTAGAGGAGGTTTTTTAGGTTTTAATTGACAAATTTATTATTTTAGCTTGACTTCCAAAAATGCCCCTTTGCTTTGAAAAATAAACATAATCTACATTTCACTGTTGCTTTCTTTTTTGTAGTCATAATTTCATTTTCTACTATTCAAGCACAAAAACGTCATGTTATTGATAGCCTCGTTTCTAGATTGGCAAATTCTAATGGTAAAGAACATATTTCTACATTACTAACTCTAGCCAAGGTTTATCAAAACAAAGACCAAAAAAAGACAATTAAATATTCAGAAAAAGCTATACAATTAAGTGAAAAAATAAATGATCAAATAAGTATTGGCAGGGCACATACTCTGATCGGCGACGCATACATTATAAATGGTAAATATAAAGAATCAGCCAAGCATTTTGAAATTGCAAGAGTCATATTCACTACAGTTAAAAGTGAAAAAGACGAGGCTATGTTATATAGATATATGGGAGAATTATATCTTAAAACCTATAAAAGTGAAAAAGCAGGGGAATATTATCATAAAAGTTTAACAATTTGTAAAAAAATAAACGATACTGATGGTATAGCTTGGAGTATGAATGGACTTGTCGAAATTTATTCTGAAGATGGAAAAAATGAAAAAGCCAAATCCTTTGCAAAGGAAGCATTAAATTTTGCAAGAGTAATTAATGATGATAATTTACAAATCAATCTACATGCAAAAATAGCGGATCTATTAATCAAACAAAATGGCAGTATAGAAGATATAAATGACCATTATGAAAAAGCGCTTCAAATTGCAAAAAAAATTGGTAACCCCAGAGCAGTTAGCAACCTTATTATGAGAAAAGCCTTGTTTTTTGTTAGAAAAGGAAATTATGACGAAGCTGAAAAATATTATTTAGAGGCTCTAGAGCTGTGTAAAGAACATGAGTATTTTAAAAGAATCATAAGCATTTATACTAATTTAGGAATATCAGCTCTTATTGTAAAGGGAGATTATCAAGTATCATTAGAATATTTTGATAATGCTTTAGAAATCGCAAAAAAAGTAGAGGATAAAGAAAATGAAGTTAGTCTTCTTAGCATGATTGGAGCTGTACATATAGAACAAGGTAATTATCAAAAAGGAATTAAATTTTTATATGAAAGCCTTGCTTTTTATGAGAAATCAAATGATAAACGCGAATTACCAGGTATTTATAATAATATAGGAGAAGCTTTTTTTCTGTTAAATGATTATAATATGGCTGAAGAGAATTATGAAAAAGCGTTAGCCATATTCAAGGAAAATAATGTAAAGTCAGGAATAGCGATTGCAAATTTAAACCTAGGTAGAGCTAATGTTAAACAAAAAGAATTTACTACTGCCGTATCATATTTAAATCAAGTTTATAATGAATTTGATAAAAATACAAACCCCAGAGAAATTCTACTTTACTATGATGCCATGGCAGAATGTATGCTCAGTCAGGGTAAAAATCTTGAAGCTCTTGATATTCTTAATAAAGCTTTGGAGATGGATAAAGAATTAGGAGAGTTTAAAAAAGTTGCAATAGAATTGTATACTAGATTAGGGATGATTTATTATGAATTAGAAGATTATAAAAAAGCAGAACTTTTTTTTCAGAAAAGCTTAAAATCTTCACTTGATATAAAATCTCGAACTGAAATTCAGAATAATTACTTTTGGTTATCTAAATGTTATGAAAAATTAGTAGAACATGAAAAAGGACTATTGTATTATAAGAAATATACATCTATAAAAGATAGTATTTTTAGCCTTAATAAGATTAAACAAATTGCAGATATTCAGATAAAATACGATACTGATAAAAAAGAAAAAGAAATTTTACTTCTTCAAAAAGAGAAAGAATATCAGACTATTCTATTCAATAGTCAAAAAAATGAATTGTATAAGGTGAATCTGGAAACAGATTTAGAAAAAGAACGAAAAGAGCGAGATATTATTCAATTAAAAGCAGCACAACGAAAAAGCTTGATTGATCAATTGAATATGGAAAATAGCTTGCAAATTGCAGAGAAAGAAATTCAAAATAATCAAATAAAAATTCAAAAATCACAGTTAGCGCGAGAAGCTATTCTAAGAAATATGGCTATAGTAGGAGGGATTCTTGCTTTATTGGCATCTTTTTTTATAATAATGTATTATCGTCAAAGATTAAAAACGCAAAAAATAATAGCCAAAAAAGAAATAGAAGCGGTGAATGCGAATCATAATGGAAGAGAAAAGGAGAGAGAAAGAATAGCTAAGGAGTTACATGATGGGATAGGAGGTAATCTAGCTGCTATAAAATTGGATTTAAATAAATTATCAGGAGTGTCTGATTCTGATTTACAAACTATAATTAAAAATGTAAACGGAACATATAATGAGGTACGGGCACTGTCACATCATTTAATCCCTCCTAATATTCTTAATAATACGTTTGAAGAATTAATAAACGATTATTTAGCTGATTTATCAAAGACATGCACTTTTGTAATACATAATGATTTCTTTCCGCCTTCTGGATTTAATCAACTTGAAGACATAATTAAAATTGAACTATATAGGATTACACAAGAATTAATGAGTAATATCATTAAACATGCATATGCAGAGAGAGTAGATTTACAGTTCACAATCCTAGATAATCAGATTAAACTTATCATTGAGGATGATGGAATTGGTTTTGATGTGGAAAAATCCTCAAAAGGAATAGGTTTAAGTAATATCTCTTCTAGAACAAAAACTCTGGGAGGTACTATGTATATAGATACATTAAAAAATAGAGGAACGGTTATAGAAATAAATGTACCGTTTACAGAAAAAAAGATTACCACAAAACGTAACCTTCTTAAAAGGTCTGTTTCACCGTTTCTTAATGTTATAAATTTTTAAATTAAATTTTATAATGTCGTAAAATTAGAGTGAAGCATAATATTCAAAAGACTTAAGGATAAATTCATCTGATGCAGTGCAATTATATTTTGCTTCTCCAATTGTAGACAATAAAACAAAATAAATATTTCCTTTTTCATTCTTTTTGTCGTGAATTAGTAAATCCATAATACTTTGATATGTATTGGGGTCAATATCTATTTTGGGGAATGTAGCTAAAATTACCTGACTTATATGCTCAAGATCATCAGAAGTTAGTGATAGTACCTGAGTAGAAAGGTACGCTTCCATTATCATTCCTATGGCTATAGCTTCCCCATGTAATAATGTGGTCTTTTCTGGATGTGTGAGGTAAAAGGATTCTATAGCATGCCCCAGAGTATGTCCAAAATTTAGGTACTTTCTGATATTTTGTTCTGTAGGGTCTGCAAAAACAATTTTATTCTTAATAACTACAGAATCATAAATCATTTGATCCAAATCTTCAAAATCCAATTGAGATAAATCACTTATTTTTTTCCAATATTGACGATCTTGTATGAGTCCGTGTTTTAACATTTCTGCAAAGCCACTACACATTTGGTTAACTGGTAATGTTGCGAGGTATTCCGTATCTATTAAAACCATTTCAGATTCACTAATAACTCCAACCATATTTTTTAGATTTCCTAGATCTACTCCTGTTTTTCCACCAACAGAGGCATCTACCATAGCTAATAATGTGGTAGGGATATTGATATAAGTAATTCCTCTTTTATATGTACAGGCTATAAAACCGCCGATATCAGTAATTACACCACCTCCCAGATTAATCATAAGGCTTTTACGATCCATTCCTAGCTCAGATAACGCATTCCAGATACCACTACAAGTTTCAATAGTTTTATGAATTTCACCACTTTCTATTTCAATAACTTCAATATCGTATTCTTTTTCAATTTTACTCATAAGCAGCGATAAACAATATTCATGTGTATTGTTATCGACAAGAATACAGATCTTAGAATGATTAGCTTTTTCTAAATAGTTGTTTAGAGTAGAATAACATTCCTGACCAAAATATACAGTTGAATCTTTTGAAACTATTGACTTCATATATGAATGAATTAATGAGAGGCGAAATTAAGTAGAATTTGTAAAAAAATAAACTCGCAAGTTCTATATTTGCAGATATCCTAAAACGGGAGGTAAAGATTCTTAAAAATCAATCATATTTTTAGTAATACATCTTCTAGATTGAAGATTTTTGAAAATTAATTCTTAATGATCCAAAATAACTTGTTTGACAATACAAACATAGCCTTTGCTTTGAAGAGTGATTCAGAGTTAGAAAGAGCATATTTCCTTTTTAAAATGATTTCTAATGAACCTTTGGTAAGAATAGGTACAGCGGTAACAAATTTTGCTATAAAAGCACATTTGCCAGTTCAAGGATTAATAAGAGCAACAGTTTTTGATCATTTTTGTGGAGGAGTTAGTGAAGAAGATTGTTTGTCTGTAGTTGATAAGATGTATGCCAAAAAAGTATGTTCTGTACTCGATTATTCTGTGGAAGGAAAAGAAGAAGAAACTCAGTTTGACATGGTGTTAAAAAAAACATTACAACTTCTAGAGTTTGCAGATGAAAAAGATGCTATGCCTTTTAGTGTATTTAAACCTACAGGATTTGGACGTTTTCTAATTTGGCAGAAGAGAACAGAAGGAGCCATATTGACTTCAGAAGAAGAAAAAGAATGGGAACGTATCGAGGAACGCTTTGATAAAGTATGCAAAAAAGCGTACGATTGTAATGTAGCATTGTTAATTGATGGAGAAGAAAGTTGGATGCAAGATGCAGCGGATGAATTGGTAGCCAAAATGATGCATAAGTATAATAAAGAAAAAGCCATTGTTTATAATACATTGCAATTATATAGACATGATCGTTTGGATTATCTTAAACGGTTACATGAAGAAGCAAAAAATAATGATTTTAAAATAGGGGTTAAAATCGTTAGAGGGGCATATATGGAAAAGGAAAATGAACGCGCCAAAGAAAAGGGATATCCAACACCTATTTGCAAAGATAAAGAGCATACAGACCAAAATTTTGATGAAACAATGACCTATATTCTAGAACATATTAATGATATTTCAGTTTTTATAGGAACGCACAATGAAGAGAGTAGTTATAAAGCTATGAAATTAATGCAAGAATTAAATATTGACAAAAGTGATTTTAGAGTTTGGTTTGGTCAACTATATGGCATGAGTGATCATATAAGCTTCAATCAGGCCGCAGAAGGATATAATGTGGCAAAATACTTACCTTTTGGACCAGTGCGAGATGTAATGCCTTATTTAATAAGAAGAGCAGAAGAAAACACATCTGTTGCCGGCCAAACTAGTAGAGAGTTAAATCTATTATCACAAGAAAAGAAAAGGAGAAAGTTGTAAGCAAAAATCTATTTGGTTAATAATTTTCAGTTTATTTTTATGTTTTGCAAAATTTAAGAAATCATCTAAAAAATGAATTTAAATCAAATTACAGTACCTTCTCTTGATATAGAGAAATCTATACTATTTTATAAAAAATTAGGATTACGTCTTATTGTAGAGTCTTTACCACATTATGCACGTTTTGAATGCTTAGAAGGTAATGCAACATTTTCTATCCATAGAGTAGAAGAATTACCAAAAGGAGATGGAGTATATGTGTATTTTGAGACTAAAAAATTAGATACTGAAGTGCAACGACTTATCAAAGAAGGACTTAAGTTTGATCAATTACCGACTGATCAACGTTGGCTTTGGCGAGAAGCAAGATTAAAGGATCCTGATGCAAATCAAATCATTTTATACTTTGGTGGAGATAACAGAAAAAATCCACCTTGGAGGATACATTAGTAATATGAACTATTATTTCTATAAATTGTAAATGATGAACAATTCAATTCTAGATCAAACTTTCGAAAACAAAAATTTTTCTGAACAAAAATTACCTGCCAGAGAATATGACGATTGTATTTTTATCAATTGTAATTTTTCTGATGCAGACCTATCTGTAGTTACTTTTTTAGAATGCAAATTTGATGGTTGTAATTTTAACAATGTGATGATAAAAGAAACTTCTTTTCAGGAAGTGGTTTTTAAAGAATGTAAAATGTTGGGGATTGATTTTAGTACGTGTAATAATTTTTTATTCTCTATAAAATTAGATCGGTGTAATCTAGAATATGCTTCTTTTTATGGATTTACGATAAAGAATACAGTATTTAGAGATTGTAATCTTAAAAGTGCAGATTTTACAGAAACTAATCTTACGGGTTCTGTATTTGCAAATTGTGATTTAGCAGAAGCTGTGTTTGAAAGAACCAATGCAAGCAAGGCAGATTTTAGAGCCGCAAAACATTTTAGTATTCATCCAGAAACCAATACGCTTAAAAAAGCAAAATTTAGTACTCGAGATCTCGCAGGATTATTAATGAAGTATGATTTAGATATAGAATAACAAGTATCACTCCTGAAATATTAAATATGATCTTTAGATTTCATAAAAAATACTTTGCTTTAACAATTCTTGTTTTTTTGATAGAAGTATGCATTGCGATGTATGTTGATGATGCTATCATTCGACCTTATTTTGGAGATACACTTGTTGTACTTCTTTTATATTATGGAATCCAAAGTTTTTTTGGCATACAGCCAAAGATAGTTGCTATAGGAGTTCTTTTGTTTTGCTATCTCATAGAAATCATGCAATACTTTAAACTAGTAAATGTTTTGGGGTTACAAGAGTCAAAACTTGCCAGGATTATTATCGGAAGCTCTTTTTCATGGTTTGATATGATTGCATATACTTTAGGATTTATATTGATACTTTGGTTAGAAAAAATAAATATTTTTGGTACATTTTCTACAAAACATTCTTGATGTTATAATTCATTTTTAAACATATCCATCGAATCATTGTTATTGGCAACTATGATCAATTTACCTCTTGAAGTTTTTATAGATACCATGTGTCTAACATCTTTATCGGCAAAAAAACCAGATTTTATATTCGAAAGAACAGAAAAGTTTCCTTTACCATTACCTTTTAAAAAAGAACCAATTCCTGCATCTGCTCTTGTAGTTTCTACTTCTGACTGATAATTGTTACCAGCTAAAAGCAAATCTTTTACTTCATCTCCATCAAAATCATCAAACAGAATACTGTTTATTGGAGATTGTTGAACTTCTTGAGGAAAAGGGGAGAAGGTATAATTGTTATCTCCCATATTCAAAAATATACCTGAACGAAATTCAACAGCTTCATAGTGTAAAGCAGATTCCAGTCCTTTCCCTAGAATACTATTTAAATCACCATTTGCGAATTCATTATATGTTGGAATTTTCCTGGCTAAATGCGGAATTTGTTGCGCAGTACAGACTTTTCCTCTTACAGGGACTTTTTTATCATTATAGTATTTTGCCAAAATAATATCTTCATTTCCATTAAAATCAAAATCATGTGTATATACATGAAACGGTTTTTCTTTAGAAGCATGAAACTTGTAGTTTGTTCCTAAATTTCCAGCAATAATGTCTTGATCACCATCATTGTCAACATCAGAAACCAATATAGTATTCCACCAACCGGTTGTAGTTGATAAGCTTTTGTATTGAGTACTTTTTATAAGTTTATTGTTTGTATTGATGAAGACTTCGATTCCCATCCATTCTCCCGTAACTATTAAATCTAAGGCATTATCTTCATTAATATCTGTCCATACAGCATCGGTAACCATTCCTATTTGTTCTAGTTCTGGAACTAGTTCTTGCGTAGCGCGGCTAAATGTACCTTTGGTGTTAATCAACAAATAACTTAAAGGGGCATAAGGGTATTTTCCCGGCACTACACGTCCGCCAACAAATAGATCTATATCTCCATCGTTATCATAATCAGCAGGAACAACAATAGATCCAGCCGTTATTACTTCTGGAAGTGCTTGCGTTGTTTTTGAAAAATTTCCCTGACCATCATTAATATATAATCTATCTTGTAATAATTTTGGATTCTTGCTAAATTCATAACTTCCGCTCACCACATAAAGATCTTGATCGCCATCATTGTCGGCATCAAAAAATGAAGCCCCGACATCTTCTCTTTGTTTGTCGGTTACAAAATCTTGTATAGGTTTCTTTTTAAAACTATTATTTTTTTGCCCAATTAAAAGAGTACCAGGTTGTTTATGAGCTCCACCTATATAAATATCTTCTAATCCATCATTATTAATATCTGCTTTTGCTATTGCAGGTCCAGTTTGAGAAAGTTTATGAGGCAGTAACACTTGTAAATCATAATCGCTAAATGGTTGTTCGATATGATTGTAAGCAGATGATATTTTACTAAAAATAGTAGTTTTAGATTCCTTTTTTGCTACAGTATTTTCTATGGATGCATTTGTATAATCTACGTTGATGGTTTGATTTGCAATTATATTTGTAATTTCCTGTTGTTTTCCATCTGGCCACAGGACATCAATTTTTGCAATAGAATCATTTTTTTTGAAGCCAAAATGCAAAATATTTGAAACAGAGGATAGAAAACCTCTTGTGTTTATGAGTTGACGAGACTGTGTTTTATTATTTGTAAGGTGAAGTTGTAATGTTGCACCGACTCCAAATTTATTTTTTTCAGGTCCTTGTAATTCAACTTTAAGAAAACTACCAGTTTTGGTTTGTATGGTGTTATTTTTAAGTATAGTAGCCTTGTCGTTTATATTATTAACTACTATATCCAGATCTCCGTCGTTATCTAGATCAGCATAAGTTGCACCATTTGAAAATGTGGGGATACTATCTGCCCATTTTGATGAAGTATTTTCAAAAGTGTGATTTCCATTATTTTTGAAAAAATAATTTGTAAGTTTTTGTTGTGGTAACATCTGAGCAAATTTCAAAAAATCTTCTGGTGATGGTTTCCTATTATTCTTTTTCAATATCTGAAGAATTTCATTATTCTTATCACGATCTATTACATCTCTATACACACCATTAGTAACATAAATATCATTATAACCATCCAAATCAAAGTCTGCGGATAATATAGACCAACTCCAATCCGTATTTGCTATGCCTGCCATGTTAGCAATCTCACTAAAGGTTGAATTTCCGTTATTAAGTTGTAGCATATTATGCATATACTGATGGTGATAGCCATTATTGACCATAGCTTCAAATTTGGCTATAGAAGTCATTGCCATAGTAGTTTTGGATCGCACATAATCCTCAGGATTCATGTCTAGAGTCATAACATCCATTAGTCCGTCATTATTGATGTCAACAATATCACTTCCCATACTATTGAAAGACATATGTTTAAATAAAATATCTCTAGATTCAGTAAATGTACCATCAGTATTATTGACATATACTAAGTCTGGAACATTAAAATCGTTACAAACATATATATCTTGCCAACCGTCATTATTAAGATCACCTACTTGAGGGTTTAAGCCAAATCCAATATCATATAGGAGTCCAGCTTTTTCAGACACATCAATAAAATGACCAGTACCATCATTGTTATATAGTCGGTCACTTCCTTTAAGGCTTAGCGTTTTTGGATCTTTTTGTACAGCATCAAGATCTATCACTTTTGCTCTGCTTGTAATATCTGGAGTATTAGAAATGTATACATCCAGATCATTGTCATTATCATAATCAAAAAATGTAGCCTGTATTGTTCTATTGGCATCAGCTAATCCAAGTTCTTCAGCTTTTTCTGTAAAGGTAACTTGCCCGGAGTTTTCTGAGAGGCCATTGTTTATATAAAGCATATTTGCAAATGCATTATCTTCATTTTTCCATCCTCCACGAGAAATATAGATATCCAGAAAACCATCATTATTTACATCGGCTATGGTCACTCCTGTATCAAACCCTTTTCTTTTTTCTATTCCAGATGCTTTGGTAATATCTTCGAATTCAAAATTTCCTTTATTTAAATAAAGCTTGTTGTCAGATGTGTTTGAAATAAAAAACAAATCTGTCAGACCATCATTATTAAAGTCTGCAGAAGCTACACCTCCTCCAATATAGGTATACATATATTGATAATAATTAGATTCTAAGGTTTCGATTAATGTGTTTTCAAAATCAATTCCAGATTGATCAGGTAGGACCGTAGTAAAGAGTTTTTTTGAGTCAGTATTTTCTTTTGGTATAGCATTGTTTTCTGATTCTGAACAAGAAATGTAGAAAAGACAGATTATTACTACCCGAACTATAGTTCTTACATATTTTAATGAGCACAATTTTATATCCAAAACTTTCATGTTATTATATTATCTTCAATCTGATTTATAGTGACTATTATAAAATACACAACGGTAAAACTAATTAAAATTCTACCGTTGTGTTTAAAAATAATTAATTCAATTTTATTTAACCTCTTTCCATATTAATTATTAATACTTGGGTTGAGATCAACTTCTCTTTCTGGAATAGGAGCAAAGTAATTATCAGTGCCTAAAGATCCTCTTATGAGATTGAATTCTGGTAATAGTTCACCATTATTGTTCATAGATGTTTGTGGAGTTCTATTAGAAAGCACTTGTTCTACGCGTTCCATTCTTACCAAATCACTCCAACGTAAATATTCTCCTGCGAATTCCCACTTTCTTTCTGTAAAAGCTAATTCTGCCAAATCTCCTGTAGTTACATCTACTCCAGGATTTGGAGTGTTAAAAGGTAGTCCTTCAGCTCTTCTTCTTATCATATTTAATGCTTCCCATGCATCCGCTGTGATATTACCAGATCTGGCAGAAGCTTCTGCGTATATCAACAATACCTCTGCATATCGAATAAAGAAATCATTTCTATCGGTTTGAAAATCTTCACCCAAATTATCTTGCTCAGGTCCAACAATCTTTTTGAAAACTGGAGTGGGTTGATCACTAAAATTTTCCCAGTCATAATCAGTTCTATATGTTGCTTCTTTTCTAGGGCTATCCGGGAAATCCTCAAAAAATCGAATTTCTGCAAAAGTTTCTTGCCAACCTTCTAAATCTGAAGGATGACCTAATTTTCCAAATTTACGATTAGCATTACCGCAACTTCTACAATAAGGTATTGTCCAAACACCTTCACTATTAAACCTGTTTTCTAAAGTCCATAAATCTTCGAGATCATCTACTAGCGCAAAGTTGTGCGCAGCGCTGTTATCCATTACTTGTTTGGCACTAGAAGCAGCTTCATTATACTTGGCATTGTCTTTTACAGGGAATCCTGCCCAATCTAAGTATAATCTTGCCAATAATGCTCTTGCAGAACCGCTATTAGGTCTTGGAGCACCTGCATTAACTCCTGGATATACGTCTGGTAATCCACTTTCTGCTTTTAATAGGTCTGATTCGATTTGCTCATAGACGGTTACTTGATCTGATATACCTAATTCTTGATCAGGGTCAGGAATTATTGGTAAGGGGATTTGTCCATGAATTCTAGCTAAATGAAAGAACAGAACTCCTCTTAAAAAGTGAACTTCTGCAATTAATCGATTTTGAGTTTCTATCTCACCAGGATCTGTGAGAACCAGTCCTTCACTATTTGACAAAACGGTATTTGCTGCACGAATCGTTTCATAAATTTCTTCCCAATTACTTTTAATTCTTGAGTTTGTCTGTGAAACCAGTCTCTGATCAAACTCTCTGAACTCTGCCTTATTACTTCCGATGTGAGTAGTAATATCGTCTCCAGCCCAGAAAGGAGCATAAAAAGTAGTCATTCGAGAAGCATCATTTAACCTAGAATGAACTCCCGTTACTCCTAATTCTAATTCTTGAATTTTTGAGTATGTACCTGGAGCCAATTGTGCTATTGTAGGATCTTCATCCAAATCTGCACAACTTTGAAAAATAGATGTTATTATCAGAAGCGATAATAAATATCTTATTTTGCATTGTTTTTTATTATATACTGTTTTCATAAAATTTGTTTTTTGTATTAAAATCCTACTTTTACTCCAAAAATGAAAGATCTTGGATTAGGGTAGGCTCCTGCATTTATTCCTGCTGCAACATCTACACTTTTATTTCCAGCATTGTCATCAGCTGGTATAGATGTAAGCTCTGGATCATATCCCGAGTAATCTGTAATCAGAAATAAATTTTGACCTGTTACGTATAACTTAACGTTAGCATTTAGATTTTTTATATCCTTTATAGTATACCCTAAAGTAAGATTACTAAGTCTGATAAAATCTCCTTTTTCTACATAACGTGTTGACCCAGCTTCATTTGGGCCTCCTGCAGGAATATCGGTTTCGTTTTGTGGAGTCCATTGATTTAATTGTTCAGGAGCCAGAAAACTTCTTTGATTCCCTGTATTACCAACAATTACACCTTGTACGGCATTTAGTATGTCAAAATCATGTACTCCTTGAAAAAACACATTTAAGTCCCAATTTTTATAGGTAATAGTGTTGTTAAAACCCCATGTTAATGTAGGTGTACCATTACCAATTGCACCAAATACAATATCTCCATTTTCATCTCTAAGATATTTTGCATCACCTGGAATTCTTCCAAATACTGCTGCTTCTGTTGCTTCAGATGTTTTCCAAGTACCTAAAAAAGTAGTTCCATTAAACTGTCCTAGTGGTTGACCTACTTGTATGATATTCCATGTTCTTTCTTGTCCGTCAATACTACCGAAGGTTCCTTGAATTTCATCTCGTCCACCTAAATCAATTACCTCATTCTGACTATGAGATAGATTAAAATTAGTATTCCAATTAAAATTATCTGTACTGATTGCATCGGCAGAAATTGAAACATCAATTCCTTTGTTTTCTACTTCTCCAATATTTTTTGAAATAGTTACGTTTCCTCCATTAGAAGGAATCACAGGGTCATCCAGAAGTAAATCTGTAGTATTTTTTTGATAAGCGTCAACAGATAAATTTATTCTTCCATTAAGAAATGCAACATCAACACCTACGTTAGTTTGTGTTGTAGTTTCCCATTTTAAATCTGGGTTACCAAAACTATTGGGTGCTACACCAGGTATGGTTTCTGACCCATTGAATGAAAAATTAGCGTTTTGTACATTTGGAAAAGTAGTATAAGGATCTATATTTTCATTTCCTACTTGTCCCCAACCAGCTCTTAATTTTAGATTACTAAACACATCACTGTTTTCTATAAATGGCATATCATTTAAGGAATACGCTAAGGCAACTGAGGGAAAATATCCTCTTCTGTTATCAGATCTGAATACTGAGGATTCATCCATACGAATGGTTCCAGTAACAAATAAAGCATTATTATATATATATTCTCCACGAGCCATTAATGATTGAATCGTTCTTTCTGTAAAATTATTATTGACTGTTTGACTTGATCCAGGTGCAGTTTCTGCAAAATAAAATCCACCAGGTACAAATAGACGTGCTGCATTATATCCATTGAAACGATTTTGTATTCCAGAAAATTCATAAACTCCTGTAGCTTTTACATTGTGTTTACCAAATTCTTTTTTCCAAGTAAGGATATTACTAATCTGATGTGTTGTATTTTTATTATCTCCAAAACCTGCTGTTGGAGGATCTACACGAAACGTTCTATAGCTTTCATTTGATCCATTAAAAGTTGTTGCTCCTGCTATTAATGTATAGTTAAGATTTTTTAATATATCATAACTAAGATTAAAATTGGCATCAATTCTATCCCTTATATTTTCAATATTTGCAAGAGTTAAATTTGCAACTGGATTATAATTTAAGGAAGCCAAACTTCTTTCAGAAACATTATTATAGTTTCCATTTGCATCAAAGATAGGAGTAGTAGGATCCCAAGTTAATGCATTTAAGACTATACTACCTTGAAATCGATTAAATTTATTTAAATCATTTATTGTAGAGGTTCTACTACCAAATATATTAAACCCAATCTTAAGTTTATCAGAGATATTTGCATTTACGTTAGAACGTAGTGAATATCGTTCATAATTGGTGTTAATTACGACACCTTCTTGATTTGCATAATTACCAGATATAAAATATCCAATTTTGCCTTCTGATCCGCTTGCAGACAATTGTAAATTTTGGCTTATTGCAGTTTGAAATATTTTATCCTGATAATTTGTCCCTCCATTTGCAGTAAAACCAGCTATTTCTTGATCTGTAAAAATTGCTGTTCCGCCTCCTCGTATTCTTCTAGAATTTTCAATTCTAGCAAAATCAGCTGCACCTAAGGTGGGAAGTAAATCTGGTACTGTAGAGATAGTTGTAAAAAAATCAACATCTACTTTTGTAACACCTTTACCTTTTTTTGTACTTACCAGAACAACTCCGTTTGAACCTCGTGATCCATAAACGGCTGTTGCAGAAGCATCCTTTAATACATCTATTGATGCAATATCATTTGGATTTAAAGTACTTAAATCGCCACCAATAAAACCATCGATTACTACCAGAGGATCATTACTACGGTTAATAGAGTTTGCTCCTCTAATTCGTACTTTAATGGCTGCTCCAGGTGCTCCATTTGCCTTTGCAACTGTAACTCCTGCCGCTCTACCTTGCAATGCTTCTTCTAAACGAGCAAGAGGTTGGTCTTCAAAAGATTTTGCAGAAACCTGAGAAACTGCACCTGTAAGATCACTTTTCCTTGCTGTTCCATATCCAATAACTACGATCTCTTCTAAAGCTTGAGTATCAGCTAAAAGTTTTATGTTGATAGTCGTTTGATTACCTACTGTTACATTTTGGGAAATAAACCCTAAATAAGAAATGGTAAGTATATCCTCTGGTGTAGCAGAAATATTAAAATAGCCATCAAAATCGGTAATTTGCCCAGTTGTAGTACCTTTTACTAAAACATTTACTCCAGGAATACCTACATCGTCCTCTCCAGTAACCTTACCTGTTATTGTTTGCTGTGCATGGACTTGATACACTCCCATTAATGTTGTGAGTAATCCCAGAATCAAATGTTTTCTGGATAAATTAAAAAATAGTTCTTTCATAATTAATTGTTGAAATGTGAAAAAATTTAATAAAGCATCCCTTACTAAAATGCCATAATAACTTGCAAAGTATTATTCACTTGGTGATTTTTTATTTGGTTTATAGAATAATACTGTACTTGGGTTATTAACTTTTGTTTCCAATTAAAAGTTATCAAGTGAATTTCTTTATCATAAAGAAACCTCTAATTCAAAACATAATTCTGAAAGTTAAAAAAATATAAAATTGAGAGTTATGAAGAATCTTAGTTATGGTTTAGAATTCGTTTTAAAAACTTCATGTTTTTATTGGTTTAATTATTGAATTTTATTAAAAATTAACTAAAAAAATTATTGAATTAGTTGATAATGTAAATGTTCATAATGATTCCATACAAATGTGCCTCATATGATTATAAACATATCACAAATGGATTTGTTTATATGGTGAATAATTCTTCTTGTATTGAAAATCAGTTAATTAAACAATTTAAGTTTATTAGTTTTTACATAATGATAAACAACCTTTTGTAGAACCTTGTTTAATTAAGATAAGAGTGTTTTTTTGAATTTTTTAAGAAAAAAACAATGGCAAAACATCCTTCTTTAAAAGGTGAAAACGTATTTTTTAAATGTAACACTTTACTTTGTGATAGAGTTATACTACATAATCATTAGATTACTTATGATCCTTTTTATTAATGTGTATTCGTATAAGAAAACTTGAATCAGTCACAGGGTGATTTTCTATATAATTTTTCTTCTGTCATCTTGAGTGGAGTCGAGATCACTGCAAAAAAATACTTAATTTGACTGCTTTTTGAAATCAAATTCTTATATCAAATTCACGTTGTTATTTATGGATCCTACTGATTAATAACATTCATGAAATAGGAAGAGTTGTATATTTTACTTCTAAGCTTGCTGTGTTTTGTTACTCTATAAATAGCAATCAGAATAGGGGGATTTTGTCAAAATATTTAGTTGCTCATATTTTTTCCAAAAAAAATACACATTCTGTTGTCTTCAGCCTATTAATCATAATATAAAAGGTTGTAAAAGATATTAATATATGGTTGTTGTGTTTGGGTTAAATATATAATGTATATTTTATATCCAAAGCAAATGATGCTTTTTTATATTACAAGATTTTACTTTAATGACTATTGTGTTAATTATTTGTTTATTGTTTATGTTGCGAATACCTCTTTTTTGCTTTTATAAGATTTTCTTCATGTGTTAGGATTTCGCGTACATGACATATTATTTTTTTTGAATTAGAATGGATAATTGTGTGACTGCGTCCCATTCTTGTCTTTCCTGTGCTAAATTCTTTTATAATTAAAGAATTACGGTTTATTATGCTAACACTGATTTTATATTTCTTTATAAGTTCACCAAAAGGGGTATTGGTTGTGCGTAGATCTTGAACAAAAGCAGGAGGTAAGTTTTGTTTTACTATTCTAAGAGTAGCTTCTAATATTTTTTCGCCACTACATTTTTGTATTAAAATAGATTCTCGAAGATATGTTTTTTGTGTTTCGAAGCATTCTATATCACTTGTTTCAAATGCATCTATTTGACCAAAATTTGATTGAAGTCTTGGTGTTAATAAAGCGTCGTTTTCAAGCAAATCTTTGCTTAATGAAAAATCAATACTTTTTTTTGAAGAAAAATTTACCAAATTCATATTGTTTATTATTTATTATGTGTGAATAACTTCTTGTTTAGTCTGAGGTTACTGATAATTTATGATCAATATTGTCACCAACAGATCTATTCTAATTCACTATTTTATAGGAAGAAAATTTTTAAAAATTGTCTTTATTTGAAGAGCAATAGTGTGTGTAGGAACCATAAATTGTTTATAATTAAAGAGCTATAAACACACAAGAAGCTAAATTCTATTTGGTAAAATAAATTATTAAGAAAGAATAGATGTTATTGGGGTCGGTTCAAAAAAATCCTTACATCAAAATGTACGGATGTTATTATTGCTTTCTGTAAATAATAAGTGGATTATATTAGGTTTCATGGTTTAGAGTAGTAGAGTTTTATTCGAAAAAAATCTGTTATTCGTCTTAAAAAAACAAGATTGAATTGGAATTGGATTAATTATTATTTGTGATTTTTAAAATAAGGTGGTCATATATTATATTTTTTAGGAGTCACATCCAGGTATCATTTAAGATACCCAGATGTGTCTGCCTTTTTTACTTTATTGATTTATCCATTTTTTTTGGATTTGTCAGTTAAGGTTTTGATCTAACTTCCTGGGGCATCAGGAAGTATTTGACTATCATCAACATACTGAGGTCCATCCCAAGTAGCAGGTATACCACCGATACCATTACTTACTAATACTTTGTATTCGCCAATACTAGTAGTATTTCCTCTTTCTGTAAGTCGACGTCCACCTAAAATAACTTGAACATTAAAGTCAGAAAGAAAATTGTTGTTTTCTACAATAGCATCCTGAACACCCTGTCCTTTAATATTATTTTCTGGCTTTACTGTTATAGACCATCCATTGGGTTGAGCTGCTCCATTTCCTAAGACATTGTCAGCAACTACAATCCATCTACTAGCGCCTCCTAAGCTGTTTTTTACTAATGGTTCATCCTCTTTTTCAAATAATCCTTCACTATGTATTTTGATATTATGCTTTGTTCGCGCAGCATTATAAAGTAAATTGTGAGCGATAACCGCTCTAACAATATATGCAGTTCTTATATTATGTTCTCTTGGATTTAACATTTCTGACCCAAGTATATTAAACCCTTTAGATAATATCCATGCATTAACACTTGTTGATTCATACATGAAAATATTTTCTGGCCAGATTAAATTATCCATTTGTTCTTGAGTTGCTTTATCACTAACCCATCCTTTAACAGAACTACCAACGCTTATACCTATATTGGTTCCTCTTATGATATAGATGTCTTCTGATGAGTTAGGGATAGTTACTCTTCCGTTTTCAGCATTCAAGTCAGAAAAAACCACTCTTTTCGACCAGTTTGTAGCAGGAGCACTCCCACGATCAACATCAATTTGTTTAACTATCGGATCGCTACCAGAACCGTTTTTACCAATCTGTATATCCTGAGTTCTAAATATTCTAAGATCTCCAAAAGAAGTAAAGTCTTGCCCCGACATTAATAAGTAACGCTTACCTGATTCCCATGCAGGCCATTCGCTTTGGTTTGTTAGAAGTTCGGCTCCAGCTGGAGCTCCAGCAGTGTTGTTGTTTGTACTAATCACTACAGTTTTGGTACCTTCATAGACAGTATTTGGATCTGTAACAGTAATCTGCACTGATTCATCACTATAATTACCGTCAGCATCCTGAGCTCTTACTTGAACCAGATATGTTCCAGGTGATTCAAATACATGAGCAGCAATTGGACCTCCTACTTGTGAATTTTTTGGTTTGTTATTATGCTTCCATGTACCGCTGGCTGCGTCACCAAAAGTAAAGTGATAACCTAATTCACGAAATGTATCCAATTCTGAATCATCATGGGTTGTACCAATTGCGTCAAACTGTACTGCTAATGGAGCTGGACCACTAAGCCTAGAAGCTTTTAAATCTATATCAATAACTCCGTTTTCTGATGTTGGTGGTGGAGTTTCTTCTCCAGGTGGTTTCTCTTCACCTGTAGGGTTTTCTTCATCTGGTAATTCATCAGTACAACTGAAAAATATAAGAGGTAATAAAAAAATTGCTTTTAATATGGTTTTCATAAATGTGATTTTAAATCTTGTAAAAATTAATACTCATTATTTTTTAATAAATAATGAATTGAAAAATAAGGTTCTAGTTTATTTAAATGATTTCATCTATAGGTTTTTACTTATATTTCCTGATTTAACTTATAATAAACTATTATGTTATATTACATCATCATTAATACTAATCTGAAAACAAAACGTGTTGATCAGTTTGGCAAATGAACTGTAGCCTTTTTGTTTTATAAAAATTATAAAACATCAAAACTTAACTAAGTTTTTTAAAATTTAAATAGGTACATCTCTTTTTTAGACAATTTTATTAAGATTTGTCAATATAATAGGAGTGTTAAGTAAGTAGATGTGTTAAACTAATTTTATATTCATGTATTGAAGTGATTTGGGGTTTAAGTCAATGACAATAATGTTTCTATAGGTTAATGTAATCAAAAAAATAGAGTAATTATATTATTAAGAATTTAATTCTCTAAGATATTCTTAAGTTTTAAAATTACAATCTAGAACTAAAATTTTTCAATGGTAAAATTAAATAATAAAGGGAATATATAAGTCACCATAAGTAGGTATTTGTTAATACTTATAAATAGGTATTTTTATTTTAAAAAAATACAATTAACTGATTTTTAGATATTTACACTATAATGCTTAAAATGAAGAAGATAGTAGCCAAACATCGCATGACATTAAAAAAAGTTAATGTTTCTAAAAGAACTATTATTTAAAAATGGATATTAATTAGAACGATTGTCTAATTTTTTCATAGTTTTTTCTAACCTCTCAATAACTTTTTCGATTTCATCTTTATTTAAAGAAGCAAAACCCATTCGAATACCATTATGATTAGAATTATTATTGTCATAATTTCTCCAATTAGGATTGAGCTCTAGGTGAAACTTTTTAGCTTCTCTATAAACATCATCCCAATGATAAAATTTGTTAAGTTTTGTCCATACTGCCATACCACCATTGGGGATTTCAAAATCAAAATAACGATTTAGTCTTTTTTTAAACATAGAACAAAACAAGTCACGTCTCGTTTTATATATCTTGAATACTTTGCTAGAATGGCGTTGTACATCTCCAGAAATAATCATTTGGGCTATGGTTTGTTCGAGT
This sequence comes from uncultured Aquimarina sp., assembly GCA_947498785.1. Taxonomy (GTDB): domain Bacteria; phylum Bacteroidota; class Bacteroidia; order Flavobacteriales; family Flavobacteriaceae; genus Aquimarina. The sequence continues at coordinate 83,666 of CANMLS010000001.1, forward strand.
AACTGATCACCTTGACGATCTATAATACGCCTAAAATTAGCAGCTTCATCAATAAAATCTTTTGAAGCTATCAAATATCCAATTCTCATAGCTGGGGCAATAATCTTAGTAAACCCTCCAATGTAAATTACATTACCTTTATTATCACTACTAGCCAAAGGTAAAATAGGAGCATTGCTGTAATGAAAATCATAATCATAATCATCTTCTATAATGGCAAAATTATAGCGTTGAGCTAATTGTAGTAAATGCATACGTCTTTTGGCAGAAAGGGTTACAGTTGTTGGGTGGTGATGGTGAGAAGTAACATAGACAGCTTTTACTTTTTTAGATGTACAGAGTTTTTCAATACGATTAGTATCCAAACCATTTTTATCTACAGGAACTCTTTCTATAATAGCTCCTGATTCTATAAATGTATTATCTGCTGTTATGTAATTCGTATCACCAACTATAATTCTTGTTTTATTAGAAAGTAGTAGTCGACCTGCAAGATAAATTCCCATCTGACTACCTCGGGTAATTAATATATTTTCAACTTTGATATCTAACCCACGAGTTTGATTTAGATAATACATTAAAGCTTTTCTTAATTCGATGTTTCCATAGATAGATCCATAAGTCAATAAATCCTTATTATACGTTTTTTTGGTAATGTTTCGGTATATTTTTGCTATTTCGTCTATCGGAGCTAATCTATGATCAGGGCTTCCATCGTCTATTTTTAAGGTTTGCTCTGTATTTGAAATACTTAATTTTCGTGCCAAATGAGTACGCTTTAAAAAAGTAAATCCGCTTTTGTCTTTTGTTTTTATCTCAGTAAAAGATCGATCAAAGCCTAACGGATTAACAATAGGCAATATACTGCTGACAAATGTTCCTCTTGCAGGAATGGTTTCTATCCATCCCTGAGAAATAAGTTCTTCATAAGAAGCTATAACGGTTTTGCGATGTATTGATAGGTCTTCAGCTAATTTTCGTGACCCTGGTAACTTAGTAGATGGAGGTAATTTTCCTGATTTTATAAAACCAATAATTTGATCACATAATTGTAGATATAGATTTCGATTGATATTGCGATCTAGAATTATATTATTTTTAAATGGAAACATCACTGGACTATTAAATATTTATAAACTGGGTTGTTTTAACGGTCCATAAAGCTATTATCTTTGAATGTAAAATAAAAATATATTATGGCAAATTATCCAATATCAGAACTTAATAAAGTAGTTCGAGGTCCTAAAAGAGCGATATATGATGTTGATACAATACATCAAATTTTAGATGACACATTTTTATGTCATGTTGGTTATGTGTTTAAAGGTCAGGCTATAGTAATTCCTACTGCCTACGGAAGAAAGGAGGATAAAATTTATATTCATGGATCTCTAAAGAATCGAATGATGCTCAATTTATTAGAGGCTGGTGAAGCAAGTCTTTCAGTAACGCATCTGGATGGTTTGGTATTAGCGAGGTCTGCTTTTCATCATTCTGCTAATTATAGATCAGTAAATATATATGGGGATATACGTAAAGTGGAAAATCCAAAAGAAAAAATGGATGCGCTTGCATGTATTTTAAATCATATGATCCCTGGTCATTGGGATAATGTAAGGCAGCCTAATAAAAAAGAGTTTAATGCTACTTTGGTTTTAGAAATAAGTATTAAAACAGCTTCGGCAAAAGTTAGGGCAGAAGGAGCGGTTGATGATGCAGAGGATTATAAATTACCAATATGGGCAGGAGTAGTTCCTTTAAGACAAATCGCTAATAATGCGATTTCTGATGATAACCTACAGGAAGGAGTTAAAGAACCAAAAGAGGTGCTTGACTATATAAAACAAAATAGATAAAACAAGAATAATATGCTTGAAATAAGACCCACTTGTGAAAATTGTAATAAGAATCTGCCTAATCATAGTACAGATGCAATGATTTGTTCTTTTGAGTGTACTTTCTGTAAAGATTGTGTAGAAAATATTTTATTTAATGTATGTCCAAATTGTGGAGGTGGTTTTGAAAAAAGACCCACACGCCCTGTTAATTGCTTAACAGGGAATTGTGTAGAAAAGTATCCTGTTGGAAAAAGGGTCGTTTACAAACCTATAAATAAAGAATCTTTTAATAAGATTTTGAAAATATTTATAGATGTTGAACCAGTTAAAAGATAAAGTTATGATTGATATAAGGAGAGCTAATACTAAAGACGCAAAAAGTATTTCCTATTTAGGAGCAAAGACATTTGATCAATCTTATAGGGAGTTTTTTGATAGTCGAAATACCATAATGAAGTATCTGAATACAGCATTTTCATTGGATAAAATAGAAAAAAGTTTGGCTAATCCAGATAATTTATATTGGCTGGTTGAAGATAGAGAAAGCTTAACACATATTGGTTATGGTAAATTGAAATTGAATTCTCCATCAGAATTTATACAGGATCAAAATGTATGTAAACTTCAGAGAATATATCTTTTACAGGGATATGAAGGTCAGGGTATTGGAAGTAAGTTACATCAAGAAATAATAGAAGCAGCGATTGATAGGTCATGTAATTATCTGTGGTTATCAAACTTAAAGAAAAAAGAACAAGCGGTTTACTTTTATAAAGCTAAAGGATATCAAATTGCAGGAGAACATGATTTTACAATTGGAAATGAAACTTTTCAATTTTGGGCGATGAAAACCAAATTATCATCTCCAATAGTTTTTTAATTGTTTTTATAAAAGTATGTAATTGATTTTCTTTAAAAATGATTAGAGTAGTAGAGGTTGTTGTTTAATCACTTTTGTTGAGTATATTGATTTTTGCAACCGAATCGCAATTTTCTATTAACATGTATATGCTTTTTTTTCTGGTAGAACCTTCAATAAAGTATGTTCTACAGGAATCTAATTTTGTATTACTTTTGGAAAAATCAACACTTCCTTCTGTTAAAATGAGTGATACATCGGCAGTATCAACTTGGTAAGTTTTCATATTGTCTATTGCTTCTTTAGAAAAAGCTCTTTTTTTAATTCTAATATTTTTAAGAACTCTAGCAGATGGGCTATAATCGCAAGAAGCATTTTTTCCGCCTAAAAAGAAAAATAAAATTATAAGACCAATAGCAAATCCACCTAAGTAATAAAATAATCGCTGTGCTAGTTTCATAAATAGAATACAATATTATGCTGCCAAAAATAAGTAAATTTTGGAGTTCTATGATACAAAAGCAAGACTAGTTTTTAAGTAGAAAAATTTAATAATGTATGTTATAAAATGAGCAAGTTGATATCACGATAAGAAAGATCAAACCAATCTGCTATAGGTTTGCTGGTTAAAATTCCACGATAAAAATATAATCCATTTTTCAGTCCCCTATCAAAGCGTACTGTATTTTCTATTCCACCTTCATCTCCTATTTGTAATAGGTACGGAGTAAAAATATTGCTTATAGACAAAGATGATGTTCTGGCATAACGAGATGGGATATTAGGAACACAATAATGAACCACTCCATGTTTTTGAAAAGTAGGGTGATCATGAGATGTGATTTCACTAGTTTCAAAACATCCTCCCATATCAATACTAACGTCAATTATCACAGAACCGGGCTTCATGCGTTCTACCATAGCCTCTGTAACTATTATTGGAGCACGATTTTTTCCTCTTACAGCTCCAATTACCACATCGCAACGACGCAATGCTTTGAGTAAGTTTTTGGGTTGAATGGTTGAAGTAAATAAAGGTCTTCCGATGTTGGTTTGTATGCAACGTAGTTTAGTTATAGAATTATCAAAAACTTTTACATTAGCACCTAAACCAATTGCAGAACGAGCAGCAAATTCACCAACAGTCCCAGCTCCTACAATAACGACTTCTACAGGAGGTACTCCGCTTATGTTGCCCATCATTAATCCAGAACCTTGTGATGAAACACTATTCATTAATTCTGACGCAATTAAAACAGCTGCTGTTCCTGCTATTTCACTTAATGCTCGAACCGCTGGATAAGCTCCGTCTGCATCACGAATAAACTCAAAGCCTAATGCGGTAATTCTTTTTTTTGCAAGCTCCTGAAAATATTCTTTTGATTGAGTTTTAAGCTGTAAAGCAGAAATTAGTACAGTTTGTGGGTTTATGTGTTCTAGTTCTTCTATAGATGGTGGTTCTACCTTAAGAATAATAGGACAGCCAAAGACCTTTTTTTTATCATTGGTTATTTCTGCTCCAGCTTCACTATAATCTCTATCAGAAAAACTGGCTCCAATCCCAGCATTAGTTTCTAATAAAACCCTGTGACCATGAGCTGTTAATGCTGCAACAGCATCGGGTGTTAGGCAAACACGTTTCTCTTGATAGTGAGTTTCTTTTGGGATACCTATAAATAGTTTTCCTTTTTTGCGTGCTACTTCGATCATTTCCTCCTGTGGTAGCAATTGCTCTTTTGTAAAAGGAGATTTAGATATACTCATTTGTGTGAAATTCTTTAACTCAAATTACGAATAAAAAACTCAGGAAAACAAGTTTGAAGTGAGTATTTAAAATTTGACTTACAAAAACCTATTTAATTGTAAGACAAACTCCTTTTTTGATTATCAAGTATATCGATCTTAATTTTTGATACATTTTCTGGAAGTAAATTAATTACTTTATCAGGCCATTCTATAAAAATCCAAGCATCAGAATCTAAATATTCTTCAAATCCGATATGATAAGCTTCCTCTTCATTTTCTATTCTGTAAAAATCAAAATGGTATACAAGTCCATTATTACTTTCATACTCGTTTACTAAGGAGTATGTAGGACTAGAAATAACATCTTGTACACCTAATTGTTTGCAAATCTCTTTTATTAATGTGGTTTTTCCAGTCCCCATAGAAGCTTCAAACAGTACAATTTTATGTTTGACATTTGAAATTAATTGCTCAGCTATATTGGGCAGATCCTCTAGAGTGTATACTAACATCATTATGATATTGATAAATTTAACTTTAGAAATAAATTAATGCAAATATACTTTAGTAACATCAAATTTGTTTACATTTTAAAATTGAACTCATCTTGGATTTAAAACAATAAAAGGAATAATCATTTCTTCAAGAGAAACTCCACCGTGTTGATAGGTGTTTCTATAGTAACCTACATAATGGTTGTAGTTGTTTGGATATGCAAAAAAATAGTCTCCTTTTGCAAAAATAAACGAACTACTCATATTAATTGAAGGTAGATGGACATCTTTTGGGTTTATAGCTTCCAGAACTTCCTTTTTTTCATAAGTTAGGCTTTTTCCTGTTTTATACCTTAAATTAAGACTAGTATTTTTGTCTCCTATAACTCTAGATGGATTTTTTACATTTATAGTCCCGTGATCTGTAGTTATTAGGAGTTTAAAACCTAGCTGTTGTGCTTGTTGAATCATTTCTAATAAAGGAGAGTTTTTGAACCAACTTTGAGTAAGTGACCTATAAGATTTATCATTTGATGCCAATTCTTTAATAACTTCCATTTCGGTTTTACTATGAGAAAGCATATCTACAAAATTATAAACAACTACGGTTAGGTCATTGTCCTTGAGTCCTTTAAAATTTGCGGCCAAAGTTTTTCCAGATCTTTCATTTGTGATTTTATAATATTCATGTTTGATATCCAGTCCCAATCGTTTTAGTTGTGCTGTTAAAAACTCGTTCTCATTCATGTTTTTTCCACCTTCATCAGTATCGTCTAGCCATAAATCTGGATGTCTTTTTTTCATCTCATTTGGCATGAGCCCAGAAAAGATAGAGTTTCTAGCATATTGAGTCGCAGTGGGTAAAATACTAAAATATGAATCCTCTTGCTCCTTTTTATAATAGTTATTTATGGTTGGTTCAAAAGCTTTCCATTGGTCATAACGTAAATTATCTATGACTACAAGTAGTGTGGGCTGATCTTTACTTATTTCAGGAACTACTTTTTCTTTAAACAAGGTATTTGACATTACAGGAATATCATTGCTGCCATTAAACCAGTCTGGGTAATTCTTATCTATAAATTTGCAAAACTGCGAATTGGCTTCTACTTTTTGAGATTCTAATATCTCAAACATACCAGTATCTTCTATGTTTTCTAGCTGTAATTCCCAATAGATTAACCTCTGATATAGTTCTGACCACTCTTCATAAGAATTTACCATCGCCATATCCATCGCTATTTTTCTAAATTCTTGTTGATAATTTGCGGTAGTTTTTTCTGATACTAGTCGTGAATTATCCAGATTTTTCTTTAGACTTAAAAGAATCTGATTTGGGTTTACAGGCTTAATAAGGTAATCAGCAATTTTACTACCAATAGCTTCCTCCATAATGTATTCTTCTTCACTTTTGGTGATCATAACTACTGGAATACCATCTTCTTTCTCTTTAATTTCAGATAGAGTTTCTATTCCTGAAAGTCCAGGCATGTTTTCATCTAAAAAAATGATATCAAAATTATCATCATCCAATATATCAATAGCTTCAGTACCACTTTGACATTTTGTTACTTCATAATTCTTCTTTTCCAAAAACAATATATGTGGCTTCAGTAAATCAATTTCATCATCTACCCAAAGTATCTTTATTTTACTCATTCTAGTTTTAATTTTAATTATGTGTTGACTTGTGACAGTGCTTGGTTCTCCCCAAATATTAAACTTGATTCTCTTAAATTCATTTATAAATACACATATATGATTGTCATATATGTATATTTGCTTCTGTAAAGGCAAAACGAACTTGAAAAAAAGAAATAAGCTCAAAATATTAAACGACCCAATTTACGGTTTTATTACGATACCTAATGAACTAATTTTTGATCTAATAGAACATAGGTATTTTCAGAGGTTGCGACGCATATCACAAATGGGGTTATCTTACCTAGTATATCCTGGAGCTCATCATACACGATTTCACCATGCTTTGGGGTGTATGCATCTTATGCAAAAAGCAGTGAGAGTTCTTCGTTTCAAAGGGGTTAACGTTTCTGAAGATGAAGAAGTAGCATTATATGCAGCGATTTTGTTACATGATATTGGTCATGGTCCTTTTTCTCATGCGATGGAGCATAGTATAGTAAATGAAGTTAATCATGAGTCTATTTCCTTAATGTTTATGGAGGAAATTAATGAAGAATTTAACGGGAGTTTAACGCTTGCTATCCAAATTTTTAAAGGAGAATATCATCGTGATTTTCTACATCAACTGATTTCTGGGCAATTGGATATGGATCGTTTGGATTATTTAAAAAGAGATAGTTTTTATACTGGAGTTGCAGAGGGTAATATTAATAGTGAACGTTTGATCACTATGCTTACTGTGGTAAATGATGCTCTGGTAGTAGAAGAAAAAGGAATTTATTCTGTTGAGAAATTTTTACTTGCAAGACGATTAATGTATTGGCAAGTCTATCTTCATAAGACAAGTATTGTTGCAGAGAGTTTACTTATTAGAGTTTTACAGAGAGCAAAAGAACTTGTGAATAAAGGAGTAAAGCTTATTGCAAGTGAACCTCTAACTTTTTTTTTAGAAAATAAAATCACTTCAGAAAACTTTACTTCAGAAGTGTTACAGACATTTTCAAGACTAGACGATTATGATATTGTTTCTGCAATGAAAGAATGGTCTAATTCAGATGATTTTGTTTTGAGTACATTATCTTCAATGATTATTGATAGAGATCTTTTAAAAATAAAAGTTAAAAAGAAACCTTTTCAGAAAAAAAAGAAGGAAGAACTTATAGAGAAATTTATGGAGAAATATAAAATTTCGAGTGAAGAAGCCCGTTATTTTATATTTGAAGGAGCTATTTCGAATCAAGCATATCATTTAAATAAACAGAATATCAATATCTTATATAAATCTAGGAAAATTATTGATATAGTAAAAGCTACAGATCAGTTTAATCTTGAAGCTTTATCAAAACCAGTTACCAAATATTTTATGTGCTATCCAAAGCATAAACATTAATACATTTTTTTATACTTTTGCTAGAATGATTTTTACAGCCACACAAATTGCGGGTATTTTAAACGGAGAAATCGAGGGAGATGAAACCGTTGAAGTATCTAAACTAGCTAAAATAGAGGAAGGAACTAAAGGCTCATTAACCTTTTTGTCAAATCCTAAATATACCCCATATATATATTCTACTGACGCATCTATAACTATTGTAGATAAAACTTTTGAAGCAGAATCGAATATAAAAACTACTCTTATACGAGTAGATGATGCATATAAAGCTTTCTCTCAATTGCTTGAATATTATAATATGGTCAAAATGAATAAAGTTGGGATAGAACAACCCAGTTTTATTTCTGATACAGCCATCTACGGAGAAGCGATTTATTTTGGTGCATTTTCTTATATGGGAGAAAATGTCAATATTGGAAAGAATGCAAAAATTTTCCCCAATGTTTATATAGGAGATAATGTAACCATAGGTGATGATGTTGTTGTTTTTGCAGGAGCAAAGATTTATTCTGAGACAATAATAGGAAATGGTTGTGTTATCCATAGCGGTGTTATAGTTGGTGCTGATGGTTTTGGGTTTACACCAAATGAAAAAGGAGAATATAGCAAAGTACCACAAACAGGTAATGTCGTTATCGGGGATAATGTAGATGTTGGAGCTGGCACATCAATCGATAGAGCTACGCTAGGGTCTACAGTTATACATAATGGAGTAAAATTAGACAATCAAATACAGATTGCTCACAACGTAGAGATAGGAGAACATACAGCAATTGCAGCACAAACAGGTATTGCTGGATCAACCAAAATAGGAAAACATTGTTTAATAGGAGGGCAGGTCGGTATTGCTGGCCACCTAACTATAGGGAATAATGTTAGAATACAGGCTCAGTCTGGTATTGGTAGGAATATTAAGGATAGAGAAGCTATTCAGGGATCTCCGGCTTTAGGGTATTCAGATTTTAATAAATCCTATGTGCATTTTAAAAACTTACCTAAGATAGTAGATAGAGTATACAAACTAGAGAAAAAGATAAATAATAATGAGTGACGTCGTCATGAGCAAACAAAGAACCATTGAAAAGGAGGTAATACTTACAGGAGTAGGGTTGCATACTGGAAAAGAGGTAACACTAACCTTTAAACCAGCCCCCGAAAATCACGGTTATGCATTTTGTAGGATTGATCTAGAAGGAAATCCTATCATCGAGGCAGATGCTAATTATGTTGTAAATACACAACGTGGTACAAACTTAGAAAAGAATGGTGTGAGTATCCAGACTTCAGAACATGTACTTGCTGCTTGCGTTGGTTTAGAGATTGATAATCTTTTAATAGAATTAAATGCTTCAGAACCACCAATAATGGATGGTTCGAGTAAGTTTTTTATAGAAGCTTTAGAATCTGCTGGTTTTGTAGAGCAAGTGGCAGAAAGAGAAGAGTATATTGTAAAAGATGTGATTTCTTATATTGATGAGGAATCAGGTAGTGAAATTATAGTAATGCCTTCAGATGAATATCAAGTTACTACTATGGTGGATTTTGGTACTAAAGTTCTCGGAACTCAAAATGCCTCTTTAAAACACCTTTCTGATTTTAAAAAAGAAATAGCAGATGCAAGAACTTTTAGTTTTTTGCATGAGTTAGAAATGTTATTAGAGCATGGTCTAATAAAAGGTGGCGATTTAAATAATGCTATTGTATATGTTGACAAAGAGCTCAGTACAACTACAATGGAAAAACTTAAAGTTGCTTTTAGAAAAGAATCTATTGCAATAAAACCTAATGGTATTTTGGATAACTTAACTTTGCATTATCCTAATGAAGCTGCTAGACATAAATTATTAGATGTAATAGGAGATTTAGCATTAATAGGAACTAGAATAAGAGGTAAGGTTATAGCTAATAAACCAGGTCATTTTGTTAATACCCAGTTTGCAAAAAAACTTTCTAAGATTATTAAAATTGAAAAACGTAATAAAGTTCCTCAATTTGATCTAAATAAACCACCATTGATGGATATCAATAAAATAATGGATATGCTTCCGCATAGATCTCCTTTTTTATTGATAGATAGAATTCTTGAAATGTCAGATAGTCATGTTGTTGGGCTAAAGAATGTTACAATGAATGAGCCTTTTTTTGAAGGTCATTTTCCTGGAGCACCAGTAATGCCTGGGGTACTTCAGATTGAAGCAATGGCTCAGACGGGAGGTATTTTGGCATTAAGTACAGTTCCAGATCCAGAAAATTATCTGACATATTTTATGAAAATAGACAAAGTAAAGTTTAAACAACAGGTACAACCTGGCGATACTTTAATATTTAAGTTAGAGTTAATTACTCCAATTCGTAGAGGTATATGTCATATGCAGGCATTTGCTTATGCCAATGGTAAATTAGTGACCGAAGCAGAGCTTATGGCACAAATAGTAAAATCAAAATAATAATAAATAATAGTAGATGAATCAACCTTTAGCATATGTTCATCCTGGAGCAAAAATTGCAAAAAATGTTGTAATAGAACCTTTTACAACTATACATAACAATGTAGTAATAGGCGAGGGAACCTGGATTGGTTCTAATGTTACTATTATGGAGGGTGCACGTATTGGAAAAAACTGTAGTATTTTCCCAGGAGCAGTTATTTCTGCAACCCCTCAGGATAAAAAATTTAATGACGAAGATACAATAACAGAAATTGGAGATAATACAACTATTCGTGAATGTGTTACCATAAACCGAGGTACCACTGACAGAATGAAAACAAAAATAGGAAAGAATTGTTGGATTATGGCCTATTGTCATATTGCGCATGATTGTATTGTAGGTGATAATTGTATATTTTCTAATAATAGTACCTTAGCAGGACATATTAATGTAGGAGATTATGTAGTTCTCGCTGGTATGGCAGCAGTACAACAGTTTTGTAGTATTGGAAATCATGCTTTTGTTACAGGAGGATCATTAGTGCGCAAAGATGTGCCTCCATATGTTAAAGCAGCAAGAGAACCATTATCTTATGTAGGAATAAATTCTATCGGTTTACGTAGAAGAGGATTTACAACAGAAAAAATAAGAGAAGTACAAAATATTTATAGAATTCTATATCAACAAAATTATAACAATTCTCAAGCAGTTGCGATTATTGAAGCAGAAATGGAAGCTACTCCAGAACGAGATGAAGTGTTAGAGTTTATTAAAAATTCACAAAGAGGAATTATGAAAGGTTATTTCTCTAATTAGAGATGTAGATACAATCAATAACAAGAATTTAAAGACAACTAAATAATGGCAAGTACTAGTGATATTAGAAATGGATTATGCATTAAATACAATCATGATATTTATAAAATTATTGAATTTTTGCATGTAAAACCAGGTAAAGGACCTGCTTTTGTGCGTACTAAGCTGAAGAGTGTTACCACTGGAAAAGTAATTGATAATACATTTTCTGCTGGACATAAGATTGAAGATGTACGTGTTGAAACTCATAAATTTCAATATTTATATGCAGAAGGCGATACTTTTCATTTTATGAATACAGAAGATTATAATCAAATTACTCTGGAAAAATCTGTTTTAGATGCACCTGGTTTATTAAAAGAAGGAGAAGTGGTGACTGTAATTATCAATTCAGAAGATCAAATGCCACTTTCTGTTGAAATGCCTGCTAGTGTAATTCTTGAGGTCACAGCTACAGAACCTGGAGTAAAAGGAAATACCGCTACCAATGCTACTAAACCTGCAACAGTAGAAACAGGGGCAGAAGTGATGGTACCTCTTTTTATAAATGAAGGTGATAAAATTAAGGTAGAGACAGAAAAAGGAACATATAAAGAACGTATTAAAGAATAATTCAGAATTTCTTGACTTAGAAAATGAAATTTCCTCAGAAACACACCTTAGAGCAAATTGCCACTATTATTTCCAGTGAGTACATAGGAGATCCTAATTTTCCAGTATTGGGAATGAATGAAATACATGTGGTCTCACCAGGAGATATTGTTTTTGTTGATCACCCAAAATATTATGATAAAGCTTTGCAAAGTGCAGCTACAGTTATTTTGATTAATAAAAATGTAGATTGTCCAGAAGGTAAGGCACTTCTAATATCTGATGATCCATTTAGAGATTTTAATACACTTACTACATATTTCAAACCTTTTCAAAAAACAAATTCTTTACTATCAGATACAGCTAGAATAGGAGAGAATACAATTATACAACCAGGGAGCTTTATTGGTAATAATGTAATTATAGGCAGTAATTGTTGTATTCATGCTAATGTGAGTATATATGACAATACAGTTATCGGTGATAATGTAACAATTCATTCAGGTAGTATTTTAGGAGCAGATGCTTTTTATTATAAAAAAAGACCAGAAGGTTTTGATAAATTAATTTCGGGAGGAAGAGTAGTTCTTGAAGATAATGTAGATATAGGTGCTTCATGTACTATCGATAAAGGAGTCACAGGTGACACGACTATAAAAAAAGGAACCAAAATAGATAATCAGGTTCATATTGGACATGATACTGTGGTAGGAGAGAAGTGCTTGATAGCATCTCAGGTTGGTATAGCAGGTTGCGTTGTAATAGAAGATGAAGTAACCATTTGGGGGCAAGTAGGTATAACTAGTGATGTTAGGATTGGAACAAAAGCAATTATTTCTGCTCAATCAGGAGTAAGTAAATCTTTAGATGCTCATAAAAGTTATTTCGGGACTCCAGCTGATGATTTTAGAAAGAAATATAAAGAGATTGCTGCAATCAGACAGGTTCCTGAATTAATTGAAAAATTAAAAAACAATGAACGGTAAGCATTATCTTTTGAAATTTGTAGATGTGAAATTAGTTATCTTATAGCCGAAGGTAAATTTGTAACTATTTAAATACACTTATTTCACTAAGACAATGGAAGATCACAAATTGAAGGATGGGATTGTGGATTTATCAAGAGAATTAATATAATAAATTGTATAAAGAATATCAAATAAATAAACAAGGAGATAATATTCCTGAAAATGTGAAGTCATTTATTTCAAAATAATTACTTTTTCATTTTAACCATAATTTTCAAAAGCTTACTTTTGAAACTCTTTAAAAAAAATAAAAATCATAACGCAATGAGTGTTTTAGTTAATAAAGATTCAAAAATTATTGTACAAGGATTTACTGGTAGTGAAGGTACTTTTCATGCAAGTCAAATGATAGAATATGGTACAAATGTTGTTGGAGGAGTTACTCCTGGTAAGGGAGGGCAGACTCACCTAGATAAACCTGTTTTTAATACAGTTGAAGACGCTGTAAAAGAAGTGAGTGCCGATACTACAATTATTTTTGTGCCACCAGCTTTTGCTGCCGATGCAATAATGGAAGCTGCTGATGCTGGAATTAAAGTTATTATTACTATTACAGAAGGTATTCCGGTAGCAGATATGATTACTGCATCAAACTATATTAGCGATAAAGGATGTACTCTTATAGGACCAAATTGTCCAGGAGTAATTACTCCTGAAGAAGCAAAAGTTGGTATTATGCCAGGTTTTGTATTTAAAAAAGGAAATGTAGGAATTGTGTCAAAATCAGGAACCTTAACTTATGAAGCTGCTGATCAGGTAGTAAAACAAGGATTAGGTATTACTACTGCTATAGGAATTGGTGGAGATCCAATAATAGGTACTACAACAAAAGAAGCTGTAGAATTATTGATTAATGATCCAGAAACAGAATGTGTTGTAATGATAGGTGAGATTGGAGGTCAGTTAGAAGCTGATGCTGCAAAATGGATAAAAGAAAGTGGAACCTCTAAACCAGTTGTTGGTTTTATTGCTGGTGAAACGGCACCTGCTGGACGTACTATGGGACATGCTGGAGCTATTGTTGGAGGAAGTGAAGATACCGCTGCTGCCAAAAAAGCAATAATGAGAGAATGTGGAATACACGTAGTAGATTCTCCTGCAGAAATAGGAAAGAAAGTGGCAGAAGTATTAGGATAGAGATAATATATCTTGATTAGTCTTCAATAAACCAACCGATTATAAAAAATGATAAAAATTCCAGAAGAGCCCACTCTCTTCTGGAATTTTTAATTTTACAAGATTTCTTTCTACTCCTTCGAAGTGGCAGAAAAAAAATATATCGACCCTTCATACTCATGCAACAAACTTTTTGATTGAAAATTTATTCATCTTTGATATAATTTTCTTAGATAGAACTAAGGTTGATTAGATCTGGTGTTAGATTTCATAGTCCATATTAGCACACACATTGTACATAAAATACACATAAAAGTTGGTATAACCCAGTTAGGTCTGGGTACTAACCATATAGTACTAATTACTTCTACAGTTATAAGCGCTATTAAGACTTTAATGATAAGTGAATTACTTATTAATGAGGCTAAATAGGCTCCTAAAGGAGCTCCAAATATTACTATTGGAATTGCCGTTTTCCAGGCATTTAAAGCCCAGGTTGACCAATGATCTCCGAGAGTTGATGTAATGATAACGCCTGTTACAGAGCTTAGCGCCATAATTATTACCGTTGTTGGAGTTGCTTTTTTTTCAGTAGAATTCAAAACTAATGTTAGCATAATAAATGCTATCAAGTCTGCACCTGAACCAATATTAATGGTTAAAAATCCACCTATTATTCCTGCAAAAAATAATATTGGAATCCCCTTTTTTGAATTCAGGTGATCTATACTCTTAATGAGCGTAAATTGTTTAATTATTAAAGCAATGGCTAATGCTGCGATATGGATAGTAAATAACCATTTAAGGTCACTACTAATCATAAACCACCCCAATATAAAAGGAATGAGTTGCCCTAATATTCCTCCTAAAACTGCTGGTAATATAGCAAAAGAATGAAATGGTATTTTTCTATAAACAATGAAGAGAGATGCCATTGTCATACCCACAGATTGTATTAAAAGAGAAAATTGTTTAGCATCAGTTGGTAATATGTGGAGTACTTTTGTAAAAATAGGAAAGGCAACAGCTCCACCTCCTTCTGCCGAAATACCAGCAACAAAACTTCCTAATGACATTATTAGTGGAATTTCCCAAAGTTTTATTAGTAAATACCACTCATTAAAAAAAGTAATGGTAGCCAACCAAATTAATAACAAAGCTATTGCAGTTTTAAAATACAAAATTTTTAATAAGTTTAAGTGTTAATAATCAAGAATATATTTATGAATTTATATGTTTACTCATCTCAATTCTATGCAATGATAGAATGAATTGTAAATCAGTAACTTTTCTTTCGAAAATCTATTTGTGCTATATTTTGTTTTGTAAAAGCACCTCTTACTATAAGAATTTTTGAACTAAATTATAAATCGTGGCAAACCCAAATAAATAAGCTTTTATTATATAATTAGGCTTTCATTAAAAGGCTTTTTAAACTATATCTTATTCTACCTTTTATTCCTTCTCTAATAACTTTATTGAGATAAATTTTTGGTAATTTATTTATAATTTCCATGGCTTCTTTGCTTTTTTTACCAGGTCCTCTTAATCGAAACTGAGTCGACTGAGTTGGTCCAAAAACCAGCTTAATCCATAGTTTAGGTTTTTGGAAAAAATATTTGGTTAAGGGTGGTGTACAACCAATAACAGAGGCTAAGTCATCAATATACTGATGATAGTCAACTAAACTTCGAATTCGATATGCATTCTCCTGAAAACGTTCTAGATTTGCAGCTCTATCTATAGATGCAATTCGTTCCATTTCAGAAGATGTAGGTAATTTATGTTTTTTGGATAATATTAAACCTAAAAAACGAGCCTGCATTTCCATAACAGGAAATTGACTACCAAAACCTGGTCTAGCCGCACCAAACCAAATAAACCTATCTCCAATAGTAGGATGTATCATATGTTTATATAAATATCTGGGATCTGTTTGCCGTAGTTGTTCTGGAAGTATTTCAATCGTATTATTTTGAAACCCGGTACAAAAAATTATAGAATCAATATTTTCTAAAACTTTTCCATCTGAAGTATGCAATTTTTTACCTTGCTGCTCTATTTCAATAATCTCTCTAACAATTTCGCAGCCATGATTAGCTATAGCTTTTGGAAGTGCTAGTGTTTTTGTACCATAAGTACCTCGAATTCCATATTTAGAATTGACTAATGAATTTAATTTGACAACAGCATCAAAAACAGGTTTATTCTGGTTTTGTTCTCTTTTAATCAATCGTTTACTGAGTATAGTTCCATGTGATAAAGGAAGATTCCAAATGCCTCTATGTGTAGAGTTATCTGATGCGACATTTCCTCTTCTACGAGGAACAACCCAGCCTGTTGAATTTCTAAGGCTTACCCAACACTTATCTGCTACTTTTGAAACTTCAAAAGCAACATCAGAACCAGATTCTCCACCTCCAACAACAAGTACTCTTTTTCCTTTATAGGGCAGAGCATTCTTGTATGACTTTGAATGAGAATAATCTATATTTTGTAATTTTGATTTCCAATTAGGAAATTTAGGCACTCTATTATTTCCAATAGCTAATACGACTCTTTTACTTAGAAAACACTTTTCTGATTCTAAGCTAATTTTCCAACCATTTTTACCAAGCGTGCCCTCTTTTTCGATACTTTCAACTTTTGTTACCTGACTATTATACTCTATATATTGATCAACCTTAAAATTTTTGGCATAACTTGTCCAATAATTAACGGCTTCTTTTTTCGTCCAAAATTTATTTACTGCATCATCTCCTATCCAATAATCTGAGAACATGCTAAAAGTTGTTGAAGAGGTTAACGTCAAATTATCATATGATTGAGAAAATGTACCTCCAAGTTTTGAGGTTTGCTCTAAGCATAAGATATTTGTTATTCCTTGTTCTATTAATTCTTTAACGGCTACAATTCCTGCAGGACCAGCTCCAATTAAAATACAATCGTACATTATTTATTTTTTTAGTTGTAATTAGGTAAACTATTAGCTTTTTTGAAGTTTAATTCTTCCATCAATAATTCGTGTAGTAGGACAGATTTTGTTAATGTTTTTATTTGCCATAAGAATCCTACCCAAACACAATACTCTCGTATTTATATTTTGATAAACTGAAATGTAAATCTTTTTTGATCTTAGTTTTAATGTTAAATTGATTAATTAAACTTTCAGATAGTTGGGAACTATTTGGGAATTCATTAACAACTTTAATTGAAAGGTTATCTCTGAAAATTCTAAGATTTGTTTCAAGTATTTTAGTAATAGTTTTTTTTTGCCTTATTTCAGAAATATATATTTCATCAAATTTTTTAATTAAAAATAGAGGTAACGATGATTTTTTTTTGAGTAAAAAATAGCTGAGAATTACGGTTCTTTTTCTACTAATTATTTTTAAAAAAGATGAACTATTTTTTTCTTCAAAAGGAGTAACATGTCGACTTGAATTGTTGGTAATTTTCATCGTACTTTAATTAAGGAATTGAGTTTTAAGATTACCGTGTAAGGCGGTATAAAACTATTAAAATTATCAAGACTCATAATTTATTTATGACTTTGTTAAGAAGAGGTTTTATGGGTAAAAAGTAATTTAATGGTGGTAAAAAGAGTTTTTTAATTTATTTTTTAGCTAAATAAAAATGGTGTAAATAGTTTAATAAAAAGTAGTTATAATCAATTTTGACAACTATTTTTGGTGATGTAGATTTATAAGTAGGTTTTATGTATACAATTTTTGTCAATAGATTTTTTATGTTTTTTTTAAGATAACCATCATAAGAAAAAAAGGAGTGCGATGCTAAAAAAACGAATTTTTTGACTATTAAAATTGTAATATCCTTATTTTTATTAATAATATTTACGATATTCTTACCTTAAAAATCAAACCATAATTTTTTGGAAAAAATTAGTGTTTTTTAGACTAAAAACCTATATGTTATTTTAAAAAATTTAGACTATAAAAAAGAAAAAAACTAGAATTACTTAGAGGCTTAAATTCAATTAATTAGTAAGAAAAATAAGATTTAGAATTAAGTATTCTTTTGAAAAATCAAAATGATGTTTTAAATACTAAGTGTTGAGATAAATAAATACCAAATAATGAATTTTTAAAACTTATTAAATACGTGTTTTTATGTTTCAATAGACGTATTTTATGTTAAAAAAAACTTAAAAATTGTAACGCTAAAAGTAACAACACGTATTATAGTACATTAATTATAAACTAACTCATATAATCAACTCAGGTGTAGCATCACCATAAAACAATCAAAATAACATATGAAATTAATTAAAACATTTTTGTTATTACTATTGGTCATTTGCCTAAGTAATTGTAAAGATTCGTCATCAGAAACTAACGAAGAGTCTCAGGAAGTAAAAGTAGAACAACATACAGATGCTTCTGGATTTAATTATGAAACTGTAACTAATGATCCAACAGGTTTACGATTGTATACATTGGATAATGGTTTAAAAGTATATTTAGGTAAGAATGAAGAAGAACCAAAAATTCAGACTTTAATTGCTGTTAAAGCTGGTTCTACTTATGATCCTGCCGATAATACTGGTTTAGCGCACTACTTGGAGCATATGGTGTTTAAGGGAACTGATGAAATTGGTACTCAAGATTTTGAGAAGGAAAAAGTATTATTAAAAGAGATTTCTGATTTGTATGAACAGCATAAAGCAGAAACAGATTTAGAAAAGAAAAAAGAAATCTATAAGAAAATAGACGAAGTATCTCTTGAAGCTTCAAAAATTTCTATTGCTAATGAATATGATAAATTGGTAAACTCATTAGGAGCAGAGGGAACAAATGCTTTTACATCAAATGAACAAACTGTTTATGTTAATAAAATTCCATCTAATGAGCTTGATAAATGGCTTAAAATAGAAAGTGAGCGATTTAGTCAAGTAGTATTACGTTTGTTTCATACAGAACTCGAGGCAGTATATGAAGAATTTAATAGAGGTCAGGATAGTGATGGTCGTAAACAATATTTTGCTGTTTTAGAAGGACTGTATCCTAATCATCCATACGGAACTCAGTCTACAATTGGTAAATCAGAGCATTTAAAGAATCCATCTATGGAAGCTATTAATGCGTATTTTGATAAGTATTATGTACCAAATAATATGGCTGTGATTTTAGTAGGAGATTTAGACTTTGATAGTACAATTAAGAAGGTAAATGAAGCATTTGTAGGGTATAAGTCTAAAGAAGTCACTCATCCCGATTTCCCAAAGGAACCAGCAATAACTTCACCAATCAAAAAAGAGGTATATGGCCCAACAGCAGAATCGGTATATGTTGCATTTAGAACAGATGGTTTTGGAACAAAAGAGGAGACTATAGTAATGCTTATTGATTATATTTTAGCAAATTCGCAAGCTGGATTGATCGATTTGAACCTCAATCAAAAACAAATGGTACAAAATGCATCTTCTTTTACAAATTTTGATAATGATTACGGATTTCATCTATTATATGGGATGCCAAAAGAAGGGCAAACTTTGGATGAAGTTAAGGAGTTACTATTAGGAGAGCTAGAAAAAATTAAAAAAGGAGAGTTTGATGACTGGCTAATTGATGCCGTAGTTAATGATTTAAAATTGACAAGAGTTCGACAGTTTGAAAATGCTAGCGCTACTGCATACGAGTATCTTGATGCCTTTATTCATTTCACAGATTGGAAAGATCGTTTAACTATGTTAGATGATATGAAAAAAATTACGAAGCAAGAAGTGATTGATTTTGCTAATAAGCATTATGGAAATAATTATGTTGAAGTACATAAAATCAAAGGAGAAGATAAGAATATTGTTAAAGTAGAAAACCCTGGAATTACGCCTGTAGAACTAAATAGGGATAAGGAATCAACGTTTATTCAAGAATTTAAAAAGATAGAATCTCCAGCATTACAGCCTAAATTCATTGATTACAAAACAGCGATTAAGTCGACCAAAACCAATAACGATATTTCTGTATCCTATATAGAAAATGAAAATAATGATCTCTTTAATCTTACTATTATTTTTGATTTAGGAATAGATAATGATAAGACATTGTCTGTAGCCTCTGGATATTTTGATTATCTAGGAACAGATAAATATTCAGCAGAAGAACTTAAAAAAGAATTCTATAAATTAGGAATCAATTATAGTATAAACTCTTCCAAAGACAGGACAAATGTTAGCATTTCTGGTTTGAAAGAAAACTTAGATGAGGGATTGGTTTTATTAGAAGACCTATGGAAAAATGCAGTTTCTGATCAGGAAGCATATGATAAATTTGTTGATCAAATAGCAAAAGGTCGTCAAGACGGGAAAACACAAAAGCAAAACATTCTTTGGAATGGATTATTGAATTATGGTAAATTCGGTGAAAACTCTAGATTGCGTAATATATATACAATCAATGAACTAAAAGAAATTAACCCTCAGGATTTGGTTAATAAAATAAAAGAATTATATACCTATAAACATCGGGTGTTCTATTATGGTAAAGATGTAGAAGCTGCAATTGCTTCTTTGGATAAAAATCATACGATTTCTAGTGATTTGAAAGAATATCCAGAAAAAGAAACCTATGTAGAAAAAGAAACTGGAGGTAATGTATATTTTGTCGATTATGACATGGTTCAAAGTGAAATGATATTCCTTGCAAAAGGAGCAGAGTTTGACTCTAAAAAAATGGCAGCTTCAAGTTTGTTTAACACCTATTTTGGTAGCGGGTTATCTTCAATAGTCTTTCAAGAAATTCGTGAATCAAAATCATTGGCATATTCTGCTTTTTCTCAATATAGTATGGCTAGTGAAAAAGGAAATTCAGATTATGTATATGCATATATAGGTACACAGGCAAACAAAATGCCTCAAGCCGTTGATGCAATGATGGATCTTATGACAGATATGCCTGAGGCAGAAGAACAATTTAATCAAGCAAAAGAAGCCACTTTAAAGAAAATTGCAGCTAAGCGAATTACAAAGTCAAATATCTTTTGGTCATACGAAAATCTAAAGAAAAGAGGCATTGATTATGATAATAGAGAAGAGATGTATAAAACGATCAAAAATATGACATTAGCAGATCTTAAGTCTTTCTTTAATGAAAATATTAAAGGTGAATCATATAATGTTCTTGTGATTGGGAATAGGAAAGATGCAGATATGAAAGCTTTGTCTAAATTGGGAGTGGTTAAAGAAATGGATATTGATTATCTTTTTAATTATGAAAAGAAAAAAGAAGACATAAAATTATAAAATTTGTTAAACTATAATTTGTTTATAAACCCTGTGAGAAATCACAGGGTTTATTGTTGATGACATATTTGTAATTCTTATATTTGAAATTTACATTGCAAATTATAAATAGTACAGAAGTACAAAAAATAGAAACATAAAGAATGAATCTTTTACAAGATAAAACAGCTATTATCACAGGGGCTACTCGTGGTATTGGTAAAGGAATAGCAGAGATTTTTGCAAAACAAGGAGCTAATGTTGCTTTTACATATAGTTCTTCGGTAGAAGCAGCAAATGCTTTAGAAAAAGAGTTAAATACATTAGGAATTAAGGCAAAGGGGTATCAAAGCAATGCAGCAAATTATGATGATGCTCAGGAACTGGTAAAATCTGTTTTAGAAACTTTTGGAAGTGTAGATATTTTGGTGAATAATGCAGGAATCACAAAAGATAATCTTTTGATGCGCATGAGTGAAGAGGATTTTGATAAAGTGATAGAAGTAAATCTCAAGAGTGTATTTAATATGACTAAGGCGGTTCAAAGAACAATGCTCAAACAACGTAAAGGGAGTATTATTAATATGAGTTCTGTGGTTGGAGTAAAAGGTAATGCTGGTCAAGCAAATTATGCTGCTTCAAAATCAGGAATTATCGGATTTTCAAAATCTGTAGCTTTAGAGTTAGGATCAAGAAATATCCGAAGTAACGTAGTTGCTCCTGGTTTTATAGAAACCGAAATGACAGAAAAATTGGATGAAAAAGTGGTCGATGGATGGCGTAATGCTATTCCATTAAAAAGAGGAGGTACTCCAGAGGATATTGCAAATACATGTCTTTTTTTGGCAAGTGATTTAAGTGCGTACATCACAGGACAAGTGCTTAATGTTGACGGAGGAATGTTAACATAAAGATAAGGAGTTAGAAAGTAAGAGTTGTTAGATAATTCTATTGTTCAACTTCTGACTTTCGACCTTTACCTCTAACTTTAGAAACATGCAAACAGAAACAATTTTATTGATCATAGTCGCTTTCGTAATCGCACTGGTTATAGCATTGTTTCAATATATATATAAGGCAAAGAACAGGAAAAAAAATAGCCTATTCTTTGCTTTTTTACGCTTTCTAAGTGTTTTTGCACTTTTGTTATTGCTGATTAATCCAACATTCAAGCAAAAAACGTATTATACTGAGAAACCTGATTTGGTGATTGCTGTAGACAATTCTTCCTCAATAAAACATCTTGGACAAGATCAATCGATTATTAAATTTGTAAATCAAATAAAAGAAAATAAAGAATTAAACGATAGGTTTGATATTATATATTATTCATTTGCTAATCAATTAAAAGATTCGTTAGAGTTTTCCTTTGATCAAAAACAAACTAATATATCAAAAGCCTTAGATGAATTAGATCAGATCTATAAAAATACAATTGCACCTACAGTATTGATTACTGATGGTAATCAGACTTATGGTAAAGATTATCAATTTAGTAGTTTAGGGTATAAGCAAGCGGTATATCCAATCGTATCTGGAGATACAACTGCGGTAACAGATACCAAAATCCAACAACTTAATGTTAATCGTTATGCGTATTTAAAAAATAAATTTCCAGTTGAAGTTATACTCACATACTCTGGTAAAGAAAATATAACGACTACCTTTCAGGTTACATCAAGTAATGGGGTAGTGTATTCTCAACCAGTAACTTTTTCTCAACAAAATAATTCCGCCGTTGTTAATTTTACATTACCAGCTAGTAGTGCAGGAGTTATTAAATATGTTGCAAAGTTAACTCCTTTAACAAATGAGAAAAATACTGTAAATAATAGTAAAACTTTTGCGGTAGAGGTTATTGATCAAAAGACAAATGTACTTTTAATTGCCGATATAGTACATCCAGATCTCGGAGCTATAAAGAAAAGTGTTGAGAGTAATGAAAGACGAAGCATATCGATCAGTAAACCTCAAGAAATAAAAGATATAGAAGAATATCAATTAGTTATTTTATATCAGCCAAATACAAGATTTAGAAAAGTATATGAAGATCTAAATACGTTAAAAAAGAACTATTTTACTATTACTGGTACCAAAACTGATTGGGTATTTTTAAATAAAATACAAAGCAAATATAAGCAGGAAACAACACGACAAACAGAATATTACCTTCCTAGATTTAATACTAACTATAGTACATTTCTCCTAGAAGATATTGGTTTTCAGAATTATCCTCCTCTTATAGGAACTTTTGGAGAAATTAAAATAAACACAAACCACGATCCATTGTTATATCGAACAATTAGTAATATAGAAACTAATGAAGTGTTATTAACCGCAATAGAGCAAAATGGAATAAGAGAAGCAGTGTTATTTGGTGAAGGGATATGGAGGTGGAGAGCGCAAAACTACCTAGATAGTCAAAGATTTGAAGAGTTTGATGATTTTTTTGGAAAATTAGTGCAATATCTTGCTTCAAATAAAAGAAAAAGCAGATTGAATACGATTTCAGAATCCTTTTATTATGGTAATGCAAATATTAATATCAAAGCAGAATATTTTACAAAAAATTATGAGTTTGATAGAAGAGGAAGTTTAAGAATTTCAGTAAAAAATAAAGAAACAGAGGCAACACAGACCATACCTATGTTATTAAAAAATAATTCTTATGAAGTCGATTTAAGTAGTCTTTCTGCTGGAAATCATGAATATACAGTGACTGTTTTAGGTGAAAATATTTCACGTTCAGGAAGTTTTGCCATTCTGGAATACGATGTAGAACAACAATTTCTTAATGCAGATGTAACAAAACTTAACGAAGTCGCTACTAATACTAATGGAAAGTCATTTCATTTGAACCAAAACAAAGCTTTGATAAAAGATCTTATAGAAGATCAGAGATATCAAACAATACAGAAAAGAAAGGAAAATGTGGTATCTTTAATAGATTGGAAATATCTATTAGTGATAGTTATTTTATTGCTTTCAATAGAATGGTTTGCACGAAAATATAAAGGACTTATTTAAAATTAAAATTCAGAATTATTATGGAAAAATTACCAAAGATAGGATTGCCTATTTTGATTATTATTGTTTTATCAATTGTCTTTATTGCAAAATCTACCATTACTATTGGTTCTGGAGAGGCAGGAGTGTTGTATAAAACATTTGGCGGTGGTGTGGTAACAGATGAACCTCCACTAGGAGAAGGTTTTCATCTAGTAGCACCTTGGAATAAAGTAATCGTTTATGAAGTACGACAACAGGAAGTTTTTGAAAAGATGCAAGTACTTTCTTCTAATGGATTAGAAATTAAACTAGATGCATCAGCTTGGTTTCAACCTGATTACGCAAAATTAGGTTTATTACATCAACAAAAAGGAGAGAACTATGTTGCTAGGATATTATTACCAACTATACGATCAGCTGCACGTAGTGTTGTAGGGAGATATACTCCAGAACAATTATATTCTAGTAAAAGAGATGTTATACAAAAAGAGATTTTTGAAGAGACTAAAAAGATTGTAGAGAATCAATTTATTCAACTTAATGAAGTATTAGTTCGTGATGTAACGTTACCACCTACTATTAAAGAAGCAATAGAACGTAAATTAAAGCAAGAGCAAGAATCATTAGAATATGAGTTCAAATTAACCAAAGCTCAAAAAGAAGCAGAAAGACAAAAGATTGATGCAGAAGGAAAAGCAATAGCTAACCAAATTCTAAGTGCTTCCTTAACCGATAAAATTCTTAAAGAAAAAGGAATTGAAGCTACTTTAGAACTGGCAAAATCGCCTAATGCAAAAGTAGTTGTTGTAGGTTCTGGACAAGATGGTATGCCTTTGATTCTTGGAAATCAATGACAAAAAAATACTTTAACAAAATAATATTTCTATTGGCGTCTTTTGGACGCCAATTTTTATTATATGAAGAGGGGAAGGGCTTTTTTAATTATGAAAAAAACATCTTTTTATAACGAATTGAAGAAAGTTTAGATCCTTTTGGAAATTATAAAAAATTATAAGACTTTATCTATATGATAATGTATAACAGAATTTGACTGAAATAATATGCAAACAAAAAATGCTATTGAATACTTAAAAAATGAACCTATACAAAGTTATTGAATAAAATTAGGACTCTCTGTTTTGAAAAAACAATGAAGTTATCGGGTAGCTATAGTATTTTCTTTTTTTTTAAATATAAATAACAGCAAATGAAAGGTCTTCATAAAGATGATAATGAAGACCTTATCTAAAATAGCGGAATGGTTAGTGGTTACTATTTTTCTTTTAGTTTTTTTGCTTGTTCAGACCAATTATCCCTTTCAATTCTTCCAGGGAAAAACTGAATAAGAGCTGTAACTGTGTCAATATCTTCTTTGGTGAATTTGCTAATTTGATCAAAAGTATAAATACCAATACTGTTTAATTTTTCTTCAATAAAAGGTCCAACACCACTAATTAGTTTTAAGTCATCTTTTTGTGATGCATCAGCTTTGCCAAAGCTATCAAAATTTAACTCAGGAAGAGAATCTCCATTAGTTATAGCTACGCCACCATGGTCTCTGGTTTTAATTGCTTTAATATCATTGTCATTAGAAGTAGAAAAAGTAGAATTGGCTTTTTCATGATTAGCATTTTTAAGTAACGTGTTTTTTCTTTCACATTCATCTAATGCTTTTTTATAT
This sequence comes from uncultured Aquimarina sp., assembly GCA_947498785.1. GTDB lineage: Bacteria > Bacteroidota > Bacteroidia > Flavobacteriales > Flavobacteriaceae > Aquimarina. Next base: position 109,551 of record CANMLS010000001.1, read on the forward strand.
TTACTTTTTAGTGTCCATTTGGATAAAAGCCAACCTAGTAAGAATGCCAGGAACAATAATAATAATAAGCACCACCAGTTTGCTTCATTTATAAAATCTAACATAGTTGTTGTGTATTTAGTTTACGGTTATTTCTATTCGTCTGTTTTTTGCTTTGTTTTCTTCGCTGTCATTTGAAGCAATTGGGTTGGATTCACCTTGAGAAGAAGCTTTGATTCTTTCTTTTGAAATACCTTGAGAAATTAGATAAGCTTTTACATTATTAGCTCGCTGTTGGCCATACCACAAATTTGCTTCCTTTCCACCAACATCATCTGTATGTCCAACAATATTGACTTTTTTATCAGGGTATTTTTCTAAGTAGTTCTTAAGCTCTAAGGCATAATTAGATAAAGTAGCATCTGGCTGAAATGTTTTTTGAGCAAAACTGGAGTATAGTGTTCTGTTAGCGATGCTTTTTTCTACTTCTTCAAGTCTGGATGTGTCAAGATCTCCAAAATTTAAAAGAATACCTCCATTATAAGTGCCATCCTGATTGTATGTGTATTCTTCTAATTGGGATTTAGTTACAATACGATTAGCATTAATACCAGCTTCGATAAGAATATCTTTGATAAAATTTGCTCTAGAAATCCCAAATTTACTGGTGTCTTCAGCCTCAATAGAATTTTCAAAACCAGTGATAATAAGTTCTTGATCTTGGTGTTGGCCTAAGTAATTGGCAACTTGCTCGCCAAAACCTTCAAGAGTGCTGGGGATATGCACATTACCATTAGTACTGTTGATTCTAAAGTTTTCGTAATATCTAAATACTTCTTGATTTTTATTGTCTATTGCAAATAAACCAGCCTGAGAGTTGTTAGCATTGGCAATACTATCTTCATAAGCTTTTTTGGCAAGCGCATCAGCTTCAGTGTCTATTTCATTTTTAACGACAATACTGTTTTTGTCTAGATCTTTAGCGCACCAATCACAAGAATAATACCACCATATTCCTAGCCATGCAAATAGTAAAAAAAAGAGGAATGAGAATAAGCCTTTCATAAATTGTTGATTAGTTAGTTACTTAAAGTTATAAAAATGTTTATTACTAACCTATTTAAAATGTTAAAATCTAGTGATTTATAGACCGAAAAAAGATGAACCTCAAAAAAATAAGTTGAAATGCATTTCAGAAAAAATAATTTTTTATAAATTCGCGGAGTATTTAAATAGAAAAATGAAAAACATTCTTTTGCATCATCATCATTCTTACATTCTCGCACAAGCGTGGTAAGTTGATATGTGTATAAGTTATCATATAATAAAATCCCGTTTGAGCAGTTCAAACGGGTTTTTTGTTTTCATAAAACTTTTTTTGAACTGATTAGACACAACAACAACAAAAATAAAATGTCAAAAATTAAAATTGCTATTCAGAAAAGTGGACGTCTTAACGAAGATTCGGTCAAAATATTAAAAGATTGTGGTATTTCCATTGATAATGGAAAAGATCAATTAAAAGCTCAAACACGTAATTTCCCCATGGAAGTTATGTTTTTACGTAATGGAGATATTCCTCAATACCTTAGAGATGGAGTGGTTGATATTGCTATTATCGGGGAAAATGTACTTATAGAAAAAGGGACAGATATTTCTATTGCAGAACGTCTTAATTTTTCTAAGTGTAAAGTTTCTCTTGCGGTTCCAAAAGATTTTGAATACAATTCTATTCAGGATCTCGAAGGTAAAAGAATTGCTACTTCATATCCGAATACGGTTAATAACTATCTGGATAAGCAAGGAATCTCTGCAGAGTTACACCAAATTTCTGGTTCAGTAGAGATTGCACCCAATATTGGTTTGGCTGATGCAATTTGTGATATTGTTTCTAGTGGAAGTACCTTATTTAAAAATAACCTGAAAGAGGTAGAAGTAATGCTCACTTCTGAAGCCGTATTGGCTGTTTCGCCTAGCATATCTGAAGAAAATAGAAGTCTATTAGAGAAATTACAATTTAGAATTAAAGCCGTCTTAAAAGCTCGCAATTCAAAGTATGTATTGCTTAATGCTCCAAATAGTAAGATAGAAAATATTGTAAAAATATTACCAGGGATGCGTAGCCCAACAGTACTACCGTTAGCAGAAAAAGGATGGAGCTCAATTCATACTGTTGTAGAGAAGAATAAGTTTTGGGATATTCTGGATGAGTTGAAAGCTGAAGGCGCTGAGGGAATTTTAGTGTGTCCGATTGAAAAAATGGTATTGTAATTAGATAAAGAACAAGGATAATGAAAAAGATATACAATCCAGATAGGAATTCTTGGTCAGAGATTTTAAAACGGCCAACACAAACCGTTGAAGATATAGAAGATGTTGTTTTGCAAATTTTTGATGAAATAAAAAAAGAAGGGGATCAAGCGGTTGATCGATACACTCAAAAGTTTGATCAGGTAAAGCTTGATGATATTTTGGTTTCTTCTAAGGAAATAGACGACGCAAAAGAACTTGTTAGTCAGGAATTGAAAGATGCAATTCAATTAGCTAAATCTAATATAACAGCATTTCATGCTGCACAAAAGACAAATAAAATTTTAGTAAATACAAATATTGGAGTTGAATGTTGGCAAGAAAAGAGACCAATTCAAAAGGTTGGGTTATATATTCCTGGAGGAACAGCGCCGTTATTCTCTACAATTTTAATGTTAACTATTCCGGCAAACCTTGCGGGTTGCGAAGAGATTGTGTTATGTTCACCTCCTAATAAAGAAGGAAAGATACATCCGGCTATTTTATATACAGCCGATCTTTGTGGTGTAACCAAAATATGTAAAGTAGGAGGAATTCAGGCGATTGCAGGGATGACTTTTGGCACAGAAACCATTCCACAAGTATATAAAATATTTGGACCAGGGAATCAATTTGTAACCGTAGCAAAACAATTAGCAACTAAGTTTGGTGTGGCCATAGATATGCCAGCAGGACCAAGTGAATTACTTGTGATGGCAGATGATACTGCAAAAGCATCTTTTGTAGCATCAGATTTATTGAGTCAGGCAGAACATGGTAAAGATAGTCAAGTGATTCTAGTATCTATTTCAAAAGAAATGATTAATAAGGTAGAAGAAGAGATCATAAAACAAGTCAAAGTATTGCCAAGAAAAGAAATAGCAGAAGGAGCAATTGCTAATTCAAAGTTGATTTATGTTGAAAGTGATAAAGAAGCTATTGATCTCATTAATGAGTACGGTCCAGAGCATTTTATAGTATGTGTAGAAGATGAAGATTTTTATATTGATAGGATATTGAATGCAGGTTCCATATTTATAGGTAATTACACACCAGAAAGTGCTGGTGACTATGCTTCTGGAACAAATCATACGTTACCTACAAATGGATATGCGAAGCAGTATAGTGGTGTAAATTTGGATAGTTTTATGAAGTCAATGACCTTTCAGAAAATATCAAAAAAAGGGATTCAAACCATAGGAAATGCGATTGAACTTATGGCAGAAGCTGAAGGTTTACATGCTCATAAAAATGCAGTTACATTAAGATTAGAAAGTTTAAAATAAAACCATCATCCTGAAATGATTTTTGGATGACACGAGAAATGAGTAAAAAACAATTTGATATAACACAATTAGTTCGCAAAAATGTATTAGGGTTGAAACCATATAGTTCAGCGAGAGATGAATTTACAGATTTTGATCAGGATATGATTTTTCTTGATGCTAATGAGAATCCATACGAGAATGGAGTAAATCGATACCCAGACCCACAACAGAGAAGTCTAAAAACGATTTTAGCAGACCAAAAACAAGTTTCTAAGCATAATATACTTTTGGGTAATGGTAGTGATGAAGTTTTAGATTTGATATATAGAGCATTTTGCGAACCAGAAATAGATAACGTTATTACATTGCCTCCTACATATGGTATGTATACTGTATTGGCTAATATAAATAATGTCGAGGAAAAGAAAGTATTGTTAAATGCAGATTTTCAACCTGATGTAGAAGGGATATTCAACACTATTAATGAGAATTCAAAAATACTATTCATATGTTCACCTAATAATCCTTCAGGAAACTTAATAGAAAGAGAACGTATACTTCAAATTTTAGAACGTTTTGAAGGAATAGTAGTTATTGATGAAGCATATATCGATTTTACAGATAAAGAAAGTTGGGTGAGGAATTTAAATACATATCCTAACCTTATTGTAACTCAAACATTGTCTAAAGCCTATGGTTTGGCAGGTATACGTTTAGGAGTTTGTTATGCTTCCAAAGAAATAATTAATATCTTAAATAAGATCAAGCCTCCATATAATGTAAATGAATTAACTCAGCAACGTGCATTGCAGAGAGTACGTGATAAAGATCAGATCAAAATAGAGGTAAACACAATTATAGAAGGCCGAACCGAGTTAGAAAAAGCTTTGTCACAAGTAAGTTTTGCAGAAAAAGTGTTTCGTAGTGACGCCAATTTTATTTTAACAAGAGTAGATGATGCTAATAAAAGGTATGATCAGTTAATTAAAGAACGAATTGTGGTGCGTAATCGAAGTACTCAACCACTATGTGAAAATACATTACGATTTACAGTAGGAACAAAAGAGGAAAACGATAAATTAATAAAAGTATTAAAACAATTAAAATAAATCCTTGTTCCTTCTCCCTTTGGGAGAGGGTTAGGGTGAGGGTGTATGAAAAAGAAAGTATTATTTATAGATCGTGACGGAACGATCATCAAAGAAACAGTAGACGAACAAATAGATGCATTCGAAAAAATGATATTCTATCCCAAAGCATTTACCTATTTGGGCAAAATAGCTCAAGAGTTGGATTATGAGCTGGTAATGATTACAAATCAAGATGGTTTAGGTACAGATTCATTTCCAGAAGACACGTTCTGGCCTGTTCATAATTTTATAATGTCGTCTTTTGAAAATGAGGGTGTTGTATTTGATAAAGTATTTTTGGATAGAACGTTTCCTCATGAAAATGCTAATACTAGAAAACCAGGAACAGGTTTGTTGACAGCATATTTTTCAGAAGATTATGATCTTGCTAATTCTTTTGTAATAGGGGATCGCCTTACAGATATGGAATTAGCTAAAAACCTTGGAGCAAAAGGTATTTTTATAAATGATAATACAAATCTGGGCACAGACGAAATTACAATCAAACGAGATGAACTCGATGATTTTATTGCTTTAGAAAATAACGATTGGGAAAAAATATATGAATTTTTAAAATTAAAAGATCGTACCGCAGAAATCTCCAGAAAAACTAATGAAACAGACATTTTCATTAAGTTGAACTTAGATGGAACAGGTAAAAGTGATATATCTACTGGATTGGAATTTTTTGATCATATGTTGGATCAAATTGCGAGACACGGTCAAATGGACCTGGATGTAAAAGTGAATGGAGACCTTGAAGTAGATGAACATCATACCATAGAAGATACAGCAATAGCACTAGGTGAAGTGTTTAGTGATGCTTTAGGAGGTAAGCTGGGTATAGAACGTTATGGTTTTTGTTTGCCAATGGATGATTGCCTTGCACAGGTAGCTATTGATTTTGGAGGTCGCAATTGGTTAGTTTGGGAAGCAGATTTTAATCGTGAAATGATTGGTAAAATGCCAACAGAAATGTTTTTTCATTTTTTTAAATCCTTTACAGATGGTGCTAAAGCTAATTTGAATGTAAAAGCTGAAGGAATAAATGAACATCATAAGATTGAAGCAATTTTTAAAGCGTTTGCAAAAGCGATTAAAGTTGCTGTGAAACGTGACTCAGAAAAAATGATTTTGCCTAGTACAAAAGGAATGTTATAGTGAGTAGTTAGTACAAAGTTTTATATTAAAATAAAAAGCAGTACTTAGGACTTAAGACTGTATACTTAATACCAATGTAGATAATGAAGATAGCAGAAGGTAGTCAGTATTGAGTACAAAGTTTTGATTAGATTAAAAGTAAAACTTAAGACTGTATACTTAATAACAATTTAGATAATGAAGATAGTAATTATAAACTACGGAGCAGGAAATATCCAATCTATAAAATTTGCGATTCAGCGATTGGGATACGAAGCTGTGCTAAGTGACGATCCAAAAGAGATCAAATCAGCAGATAAAGTGATTTTTCCAGGAGTAGGTGAAGCTAGCAGTGCAATGCAGAAACTCAGAACTTCAGGATTAGATAGTTTAGTACCAGAACTGAAACAACCCGTATTGGGGATTTGTTTAGGGATGCAACTTATGTGTAGGTATACAGAAGAAGGTGATACACAAGGATTAGGTGTTTTTGATATAGATGTAGTTCGTTTTAACAACACAATGAAAGTGCCACAAATCGGATGGAATCAAATTGAAAACCTGGATTCACCTTTATTTGAAGGTATAAAAGAAAAAGAACATATTTATCTTGTACATAGTTATTATGCCCCTATAACAAAAGATACGGTTGCAGAAACTCAGTACGGAATAAAGTATAGTACAGCTTTACATAAGGATAATTTTTATGGAACTCAGTTTCATCCTGAAAAGAGCAGTGTAGTAGGGGAAAAAATTCTTTTGAATTTTCTTAGTATTAAGTAAATAGTACAAAGTATATTATAAATTTTATTTTGATATTATTAGATTAAATGAATAAATATCAAGAACTAAAAATATGGAATAAAGCAATGGATTTGGTAGAAGAAGTGTATTCTTTAACCAAAATATTGCCAGATGAGGAGAAATTTGGATTAATATCTCAAATAAAAAGATGTAGTGTTTCCATACCATCAAATATTGCAGAAGGAGCTGGTAGGAATTCTAGTAAAGAGTTTGTTCGTTTTTTAAGTATAGCAAATGGTTCTACTACCGAACTTGAAACTCAATTAATTTTAGTTATAAGACTAAAATTTACATCAAAAGATAAAGTAGAAAAATTGTTAAACTTATGTGCAGAAATTAAGAAGATGAATTATTCACTTCAAAAGAGTATTGAAAAACCTTAATACTTTGTACTAAGCACTTATAACTATAAAATAACCAATGAGAATAATACCAGCAATAGATATTATTGACGGAAAATGTGTTCGCCTTTCAAAAGGAGATTATAACACTAAGAAGATATATAATGAAAACCCGTTAGAAGTAGCCAAAGAGTTTGAAGCCCATGGGATTGAATATTTACATTTAGTAGATCTCGATGGAGCAAAATCAAAACATATTGTAAATCATAAAGTTTTAGAACAAATCGCGTCCAAAACAAATTTAAAAATTGATTTTGGAGGAGGATTAAAAACCGATGATGACCTTAGAATTGCTTTTGAAAGTGGAGCTAACCAGATTACAGGAGGTAGTATTGCTGTAAAAGACCCAGATACATTTATCTCTTGGCTTGCTAAGTTTGGAGCCCATAAGATAATTTTGGGAGCAGATGCTAATAATGAAAAAATAGCGGTTAGTGGATGGTTAGAAGAAAGTGATAAAGAATTGATTCCTTTTATTGTAGCATATCAAAAAGAAAATGTGAGTTATGTAATTTGTACAGATATCAGTAAAGACGGAATGCTTCAGGGGCCTTCGTTTGATTTGTATGAAAGGATATTAAAAGAAACAAATGATCTTAAATTAATTGCTTCTGGCGGAATTTCTACATTTGATGAATTACCAAAACTTGCAGCACTTGGTTGTGAAGGAACCATAATAGGAAAAGCTATTTATGAAAATAGAATTAGTTTAAAACAATTAGAGAATTTTATCTTAAGCTAACAAACCTGACAGGTTTTTAAAACCTGTCAGGTTTAGAGATAATAAATAATGAGTATGAATCAGGAAGTAGCAAATGAATTTTCAAAACAAATCATGTATAGAATGGATGAAAGTTCCAGGATGATAAGGTTAAGTTTTGATCAGCTCACCGAGGAAGATATCTGGAAAAGACCTAATGGAAATTCTAATAGTGTTGGTAATTTGATTTTACATCTTTGTGGAAACATTACGCAGTATGCTATAGCTTCTTTAGGAAATAAACAGGATAAAAGACAAAGAGATACAGAGTTTGAAGCTAAAGAGGGGTACTTAAAGAAAGAACTTTTAGAAAAACTGACACATACGGTTGATAAAGCAAAAGATACTATCCAAAATGTTTCTGTATCTGAGTTACTTAGAGAACGAGAAGTGCAAGGGTTTGTGTTTTCGGGAATAGGAATCTTAATTCATGTAGCAGAGCACTATTCTTATCATACCGGGCAAATAGCTTTCTGGACAAAGCAATTAAAAGACAAAAAGAGTTTAGGATTCTATGATGGAATCAATCTCAATATAAAAAACTAATAATAATGTTAACAAAACGAATCATTCCGTGTCTTGATATCAAAAACGGACGAACCGTAAAAGGTGTTAATTTTGTAGATTTACGAGATGCTGGTGATCCTGTAGAACTTGCAGAAATATATTCTAATGCAGGAGCAGATGAATTAGTCTTTTTGGATATTTCAGCAACAGAAGAAAGACGGAAAACGTTAGCCAATTTAGTACTTAGAGTTGCAGAAAGAGTAAATATCCCTTTTACTGTAGGAGGTGGGATATCCTCTATAGAAGATGTTGATATTTTATTGCAAAATGGAGCGGATAAAGTGTCGATAAATTCTTCGGCGGTAAAAAACCCACAACTTATTAATGATTTAGCAGGTAAATTTGGGTCTCAATGCATCACAGTAGCTATAGATGCAAAACAGATAGATGATACATGGAAAGTACATCTTGTGGGAGGTAAAGTTCCTACAGAATTAGATTTATTTGATTGGGCTAAAGAAGTTGAAAAACGAGGAGCAGGAGAGATTCTTTTTACTTCTATGGACAATGATGGTACCAAAGATGGATTTGCTAATAAAGCATTGTCAAGACTGTCATCAACATTAAATATTCCGATAATAGCATCTGGTGGTGCTGGTACGATTCAGCATTTTGTAGATACTTTTAAAGAAGGTAAATCTGATGCGGCATTAGCCGCAAGTGTTTTTCATTTTAAAGAAATTGAAATTGAAACATTGAAAAAGGAGTTAAGGAATAATGAGATTCCTGTACGATTATAACAAATTTGTAATTCTGGCGTAGACTAGAATCCAAAATATAAGTTTAATTTAAAAAAAATAACCAAAGCAAGGGTTACATAACGATGAAAATAGATTTTAATAAAAATAATGACGGTCTTGTACCTGCTATTATTCAAGATGCATTGACCAAAAATGTTTTGATGCTTGGATATATGAATGAAGAAGCATATACAAAGACAATTGAAACTAAGAAAGTTACTTTTTTTAGCCGTTCAAAAAAAAGATTATGGACAAAAGGTGAAGAAAGTGGTAACATTTTACATCTTGAAGACATTAACAATGACTGCGATAATGATACGTTATTAATTTTGGTTACTCCAGAAGGACCAACTTGTCATACAGGATCGGATACATGTTGGGATGAAAAGAATAATCAAACTTTTGGTTTTTTATCAGAATTAGAAAAAATAATTCAAAATAGAAAAGAGAATCAAAATGATGAGAATTCTTATGTAGCTTCTTTGTTTAGGAAGGGAATTAATAAAATAGCACAAAAGGTAGGTGAAGAGGCTGTAGAAGTTGTTATAGAGGCAAAGGATGATAATGAAGAATTGTTTTTAAATGAAAGTGCCGATTTATTATTCCATTATTTAATTCTACTTCAGGCAAAGGGGTATGATTTAAATAGTGTTGTAAACATCTTGAAATCAAGAATTTGATTTGTTTTGTGTAAATCACATAAGTTAAAGTCATTATTGTGCTTTTATTGAGTTGTAATATTTTTTATTTTAGTAAGCTAAACCAGCAAATTTTGAAACCTCTAAAAACCTTTCTACTTTTTGTATTTTTCTTTTTTTTAATTTTTCAAACAACATACGGTCAATGTAATCTTGGACTCATCACAATAGAAGAATGTGATATGGAGAACGTAGATTTTGATGGAATTAATGGCCCGGATGGAATTATTAATCTTTATACTGAAACAGGTACCACTCCTACAGATGGTGTTTGGAGTATTGCTCCCGAATTTGATGTTGCATTTGATGCTACAACAGGTAATTTATTCATGTGGGAGTTACAAAAGGCCACTGCAATAAATACATTAAATGATTACTTTTTTGAGCTTAAAAATACAACTTGTGGAGATGTTCCTTTTAGAACAGCCAGATTGATTTTAGGTCCTTATTCTGGCGTTGCTTTACCACCCTCTGGACCGTTAAGTATAAATGCGCAAGGGTGTGATTCAGAGGGTTTTGATTTGTTTAGCGCTTTTGCTTTGGATGATATAACACCATCACCTCATTCTAATGGAGAATGGACATATAATGGATCAAGTCCAAGTTTTGTAGAAATCATTGATTCACAACTTTTTGTAAATATTCCGTATCAACCAGGAATTCCTTTGGTAGATCAAGAAGTTTTTGAAGTAACGTATACGGTCAATGGTATTTTTGGATGTTCTACCTCGCAAAGTACTACTGTAAAAATTGCTATGGTAAGGCAAGTAAATCCAGGAATCTCAAAATCAATGGTAATCTGTGAAGATGATATGTTGGCAGGGGTTTATGATGCTGACATAAATTTAAGAGATGATGAATATTTGGATGGAGAAGATATTGAAGGAATATGGTTATCTGAGCCTACCGGAGAAATTGAGGATGAACAAGATTCTGTGATTAATTTAAGAACCATCTATGATAACCTCATGGATAGTGGTAATAATCTGCGATTTGGATGTGAGACATATTATTTTACCTATGAAACCAAACAACGATCCGCAGTATGTAAAGATAGACAATCCATAGTTAGTTTTACTTTTTATGAACAACTAAGACCATTTATTCAGCCTGATCCTCCTCCTAATATTTGTAATAATGTAGGTTCTGGAAATCTAAATTTATTTGATTTATTAGAATTTACAACAGAAGGAAGTTTTGATTTCATTTATACTAATGATAATTATGTGAATTGGAAATTTATTTCTGGTCCTTCAGGAAATCTAGGGCTACAAGAAAAACCTAAAATATATGTTTCACCTCCTTATGAATTCTATTTAGGAAAGATAAATACTTTTGGAGCAGAGCCGGGAACATATATATATGAGTATGCAGTGAGTCCAAAAATAAACTGTCCTTTCATAGATGAAATTTGTGATCCATACGTTACGACTCCCGGAGAGGATTTTTATTGTGAACACCCTTGTGATTTCCTTACTGCTCGTGTAGAAATTCAAATTTTTGCACCTGATTACCCTGGAGAAGACACTAATGCTAGTGTATGCGAATCTATCGGACAAGTGAGTCTTAGAAGTTTATTAAATACTAATGGGACTCCAGTTGTTACTACTGGTGTTTGGACCAATTCTGCTGGAACTGTTACTAATAATACTTTTGTCTTTCCAACTAGTAATGTTACTCAAACATTTAATTTTACCTATACAACGATTAGTGCAGGAGGATGTATAGAAACTTCAGATTTAACCTTAACTATAAACAAGTTGCCAAATGCAGGTGAGAATGGAAGTATGAGGGTTTGTTCTGATAATTTAACGGTTACTCTTTTTGATCTCTTAGGAGGTACTCCGGATACAACTGGCACATGGACTGGCCCCTTTGGATATATGTCTCCAGATCATTTAGGTGTTTTTGATGCTAGTGATACTATGTTACCAATTCTTGGAGAAGGTACATATACTTATACATCTCCAGCGAATGCGGGTTGTACAACATCAGATTCGGCTTCTGTTATTATAACAATAGCTGATCCTATAGAAATAGGTGATGATATAAACGAGTCTTACTGTAAAATAGATGGTAGAATAAATTTATTTTCTCTTTTGGATAGAGATACGGTTCGTAATGGTGTTTTTGAGGATACAGATAATACTGGAGCTTTAAGTGTAGATGGAGTGTTAGAATTTGAAACACTTACTAATGATATTTACAATTTTAGGTACGTGATAAGGAATGCTGCACCATGTGATGAATCGTCTTTAAATGTTTCTATTCAAATAATAGATTTGCCAATTCCAAATGTGCCAGCTCAAGAATTTTGTATCCTTGATGCGATGCGATTAGAAGATATAGAAGTTGATGTGTTAAACTATAATTGGTATAGTACGCAAGAAAGTGAAATACCTATTATAGACAATCCAATACTTTTTGACAACCAAATATATTATATAACTTCTGTAGATGCTGATAACTGTGAATCTGAACGTCTTGAGGTTATGATCACAATATTAAATACAGGAGAAAGATCATCCACAGGTGAGTTGTGTACATTAGATTTTCAGGATGGAGTCTCTCCTAATGGTGATAATCAAAATGATACTTTTGATTTATTGATAGAAGAAGTATATAACATTCCAGAAGCATTTCCTGATTTTGATGTAAAAATATTTAACCGATTTGGTAGCCTTGTATATGAAGGGAATAATGATACTGAGGAATTTAGAGGTGAAAGTAATGTGTCTGTACGATTAGGAGATGATCTTCCTTCTGGTACATATTATTACATTTTTTCACCAAACTTTGAAAATAACATTCCAATACAAGGAAGTTTTTACCTAAGCAGATAAATAAATGAAGTTAAAGTTAATTTTTGTTACTGCAATAGTTTTCTGTTCGGTAATACATGCACAACAGGAACCACAATATTCTCAATACATGTATAATATGAGTACGGTTAATCCAGCATATGTTAAGGCTCAGAGCGGTTTAATTTCTACTGGACTTTTGTATAGAAGACAATGGACAGGTATTGAAGGAGCTCCACAAACGGCTAATGTATTTGGTAATATCCCGATGAATGAAAAGGTAGAGCTAAGTGTTAACTACGTAAATGATAGGATCGGAGATGCTATTCCCGTGAATAATGATTATATAAATGTAGATTTTGCATATATCACCAGGATTTCTGATCAAACAAGGTTGTCTTATGGGCTAAAAGCTGGGGTTAATAATTTTAAAATAGACCCATCTGGTTCTGATGTAGCTTCAGACCCTGCATTTGCTGATAATACATCTACTACACAATTAAATATAGGTGCAGGTCTATATTTGTTTACCAGTAATTTTTATGCAGGTATCTCTTCTCCAAACTTACTTCCTAGTGATATTGATATTGATGGTGTCGGAGTTGCACAGACAAAAACGCATATCTATGGTGTTGCTGGTTATGTTTTTGATTTTGTGGATGAGGTTAAGTTAAAACCTTCTATGGTTATTAAGCAGGTTTTGGATTCTCCTATGACTTTTGATCTTTCGTTAAACTCATTAATTTATAATGCGTTTGAATTGGGTGTCTCTTATAGATACACAGATTCATTTATAGCTTTAGCTGGATTTAATATCACACAAAACCTTAAGATAGGATATTCATATGATTTTAGTGTGAGTGACTTAAGTGGTTACAACAATGGAAGCCATGAAATAGTAATGCTATTTAATTTTGATTTACTGAAATTTAGTAATAAATATTCCTCTCCAAGATTTTTTTAAATGATTATAAAGACTAAAATATTACTATTAATAACGATATTGATTACTCAGTTTGCATTTTCTCAGAAAAAAAGTAGAGCAGATCGTTTTTTTGAAAAAGGAGATTATATAAATGCCGCAATACAGTATGAGAAAGAGTTAAATCAGGAAGGCTATACCAAAGATATTCTTAAAAATATAACAACATCATATTACAATACGTTTCAGTTTAGACAAGCATATAGATATCTTAAGGTTTTGACATCGGGTAAGTTTTATGATGATGATAAAACATATGATAATAGATATAATTTTATGATGTATCAAGTACTTTCTGCTTTAGGAGAATATGAGAAATCAATAGAATATCTTTCGTTGTATAAGACGAATAATACTATAGGTAATTTTAGTACATCAGATGCAATTTCTACCATAGAAGATTTTAAACTAAAAGATGATGATTATACTATAACGAGAGCATCTTTTAATTCTGAATCTTCAGAATTTGGAGCAATTAAACAAAATGATACGATATATTTTACTAGTGATAGACAAGCTTATGGTCCATTGGATAAAGAGTATAAATGGACACATCGCCCTTTCTTGGATATCTTAAAAGTAAAAGTAGATCAAGAAAACAATCCTATTTCAGAAATAGAAAAAATTTCAAAAGAAATAAACTCAAAGCTTCATGAAGGAAATTTTTGTTTTACAACAGATGGAAATACAATGTATGTATCTAAAAGTAATTCAGAGAAAGGAAGAAAAAAATTTGATAGTATAAGAAATAATTCAGTACATCTTTATAAAGCTGTTAAAATAGGCGGGAAGTGGACTGCTCCAGAAAAATTAGATTTTAATGATGTAAATTATTCTATTGTGCATCCATCGTTAAATGCTGATAATAGTAAGTTGTATTTTAGTTCAAACATGCCAGGAGGATATGGAGATTTTGATATTTATGTGGTTGATGTTAATTTGGATGGTACTTATGGCACTCCGACAAATTTGGGACCATCGATAAATACAGAAAATAGAGAACAGTTTCCTTTTATTTCAAAGGATGGTAATTTGTTTTTTTCTTCCAATGGTCACTTAGGCCTTGGTATGATGGACATTTTTGTTTCAGAACTTGGAGGTATTATTTCACCAATTAATTTGGGAGCTCCAATTAATTCTAGTTATGATGACTTTTCTATGGCGTATTATAATGATACCGATGGCTTTTTTGCTTCTAATAGAAATAAAGTAGGTGATGATATTTATAGTTTTTCTCAGATCGGAGATATTTTTCCAAAAGAGTATCGAGCACGTTTCGAAGTTAAAGATTATGTAACAGATGATTATATAGCAAATGCAGATGCTATTTTATATAATAATGATAATGAAAAAGTTTATGAAAGTCAGTTAGATTCTATAGCCGCTTTTGACCTCAAATTGTTCTCTGGAAGATATAACTTTAAAGCCTCAGCAGAAGGATATAAAACAAGAACCAAACCTTTGGTTGTAAAAGAAAAGGAAGAAGAAGTGTATGTAGTGTATTTGGATAGAGTAGGTAAGAAAGTTGATGTTACCACAGCCGAAGATAATTATAACGATAGTTCTCAAAACACTAATAGTTCAAATAATAATGAGCGTACAACGATTAATGAAACTAGTACGGAGCGCAAAAAAGAAGAAATAACAAAAATACAACTTAGAGAAACTCTTTTGAGCGATAAAGATGGTCCACCAGTAATAGAAAAAAATGGTAAACTATATTTTAAAATGCCTCCGATCTATTTTGATTATGATAAATGGAATATACGAGCAGACTCCAAAAAAGTGTTAGACAAACTGGCACTTAAATTAGAACGCTATAAAACAGTATATATAAAAATATGTTCCCATACAGATAGTAGAGGAACAGATTCATACAATCAGGTTTTATCTACTAGACGAGCAGAGTCAACACGTAATTATCTTGCACTTGTGGGATATGTGAATGCAAGAAGAATGAAGTTTGTAGGATTTGGAGAATCTCAACCACTTATAGATTGTGATTCTAAAGTATGTACAGAGGATGATCATCAAATAAATCGAAGAAGCGAATTCGAGATTGTTAAGTTTTAGTATACATCTATAATCTTTTGCTTTCTAATAAATTAAATGGTACTTTTGCACTCCTTTTTAGCGTATAAGAGGATTAAAAAGGATAAAATCTAATTTAAACTAATACTTCTGTATAATTTTCGCATTGATTCTCAATAATATACAGGATACAAATTTTATCTTCAATGTCTGAAGAAACAAAAAACACAGACGTTCAGGAAGTAGAGAAGCCAGCAGTAGCTGAAACTCCGCAACAAGCAAACCCTGAGCAATTTCTAAAAGATTTTAACTGGCACAACTATGAAGAAGGGATAGATCCTATCGCTGATTCAAAACTTGAAGAGTTTGAAAAGTTAGTAGCAGAAAATTTTGTAGATACTCTAAATGATGAAGTAGTAGACGGAACTGTAATTAATATTACTGATCGTGACGCTATCATCGATATTAATGCAAAAAGTGAAGGTGTTATTTCATTAAATGAATTTCGTTATAACCCAGATCTTAAAGTAGGTGATAAGGTAGAAGTGTTAATTGATGTGCGTGAAGACGCTACAGGTCAATTAATTTTATCTCACCGTAAGGCTCGTGTGATCAAAGCATGGGATAGAGTAAATGGTGCACATGATACAGGTGAAATCGTAAACGGTTTTGTAAAATGTAGAACCAAAGGAGGTATGATCGTTGATGTATTTGGTATTGAAGCTTTCTTACCAGGTTCTCAAATTGATGTGAAACCAATCCGTGATTATGATGCATATGTTGGTAAAACAATGGAATTTAAAGTGGTTAAAATAAACCACGAATTCAAAAACGTTGTTGTATCGCACAAAGCGCTTATCGAAGCTGATATCGAAGAGCAAAAGAAAGAAATTATCGGTCAATTAGAAAAAGGTCAGGTATTAGAAGGTACTGTTAAGAATGTTACTTCTTATGGTGTATTCGTTGATCTTGGAGGAGTTGATGGATTAGTACATATTACAGACCTTTCTTGGTCAAGAATTAATCATCCAAATGAGATTGTAGAACTTGATCAGAAATTAAATGTGGTAATCTTAGACTTTGACGAAGCTAAAACACGTATCCAATTAGGTCTTAAACAATTAAAACCTCACCCATGGGAGGCTCTTGATAAAGAACTTAAAGTAGGTGATAAGGTTAAAGGTAAAGTAGTTGTGATCGCAGATTACGGTGCATTTATCGAAGTAGAAGAAGGTGTTGAAGGATTAATTCACGTTTCTGAAATGTCTTGGTCTACACACTTACGTTCTGCACAAGATTTTGTAAAAGTTGGTGATCCAGTAGAAGCAGTGATCCTTACACTTGACAGAGAAGAGCGTAAAATGTCTCTTGGAATTAAGCAATTAACTCCAGACCCTTGGACAGATATTACAACTAAATATCCTGTTGGTTCTAAACACAACGGTATCGTTCGTAACTTTACTAACTTTGGTGTATTTGTAGAGCTTGAAGAAGGTATTGATGGGCTTATCTATATTTCTGACCTTTCTTGGACTAAGAAAATCAAGCATCCATCTGACTTTACTAATGTTGGAGATACTCTTGATGTTGTAGTTCTAGAACTTGATGTAGAAGGACGTAAATTAAGTCTTGGTCATAAGCAAACTGAAGAAAATCCTTGGGATAAATATGAAACCGAATTCGCATTAGGAACTAAGCATACAGCTACAATTGGTGAAATAGTAGATAAAGGTGCTACTATTGATTTCAATGAAGATATCGTTGCATTTGTTCCTTCTCGTCATCTTGAAAAAGAAGATGGAAGCAAATTGAAAAAAGGTGATGAAGCAGAATTCCAAATCATTGAATTCAATAAAGAATTCAAAAGAGTGGTTGCTTCTCATACAGCTTTATTCAAAGAAGAAGAAGCTAAGATCGTAAAACAAGCTGCTAAGAAGGCGGCTAGTCCATCAGAGAAAACTACTCTTGGTGATATCGATGCATTAGCAGATCTTAAAGCTAAAATGGAAAAAGGAGGAAACTAGTCCTTTCACCATTACCGAATTATTTTGATAAGAGCCATTCATTTTGAATGGCTCTTGTTTTTTTGAAACATAAGGTTTACTTAAACTTTCTGGTCACTATGAACAGAACAAGTTCTTAGTTTTTGATTCTCTCATATAATTCTTTCTTCGTATATATTGTGATTGTTGTAACTTCTAATTTTTGGTTAATCTATAGTAATCATAAACCAAATTTCTTGACAAAGCCTTGATGTCTTTAGTTTACTTTTTGTGATAAACACTCACTGAAAATGGGGGTGAAATTTTCACTAGTATTGGCGTGATTTAGGAAGGAAAACCTCTTGATATTTGCATTGCAAATAATCTTAATTGTTTTTAAAATGAAAAATGTCAAAAGAAAAATAGTGGTAATCTTAAGTTTTTTAGTAACCATTCATACAAATGCCAAAGAAACTAATATTTTGTCTTTTTTTACAAGTGACAAAGAGATAGAATGTGTAGAAGAAAAGAAGCTTCGTAATGAACCAAAAACTAAAAAAATAGAAAAAGCTTCCAAAATTACAAGTTTTCATTCTATTAAGAAATGGAAAATAACTATAGAATATACTGATGGTGGGTTTATGTCTAAGACAATTGTTATTAATGAAGCTACTGAATTAAGTCCTTTAGAAACTGCATTTGTAGAAGCAGAAAAGTACCTTGAGGCCTTTAATAATGTAAAAGAGTATAGTGTTTCACCAGTATCCGATAATTCATTTGTACTATTAACAGGAGGAAGGTAAATTTTTATAGTTGAATAGACTAATATATATCTTTAGATTATATAGTATTAATGCTTACATTAATTCATGCGCAATAAAGAGTTGAAAAAAGTAAGAAAATGTGAAAATAAAATGTTTCATAATCATTACAATTTTATTTACCAATCTAATAGCAACAAGCCAGACTAGATTTACTGATAAAGAGCTAAAAGAATTTAGAAAACGAGTTCTTGAAACTAGAAAATTAGGAAGGGCGGGTATTATAGCTGTAGCTGCAAAAGCAGTAAGTGACAATCCTATATCTCTAATTAATGAAAAGGATGTAATAATTTCTGTATGGTATAATCATATTGAGGTAAAAGTAGAATTTATTCAACGTTCTCTTTTATTATATATCCCTCGAGGTTCTAGATACGCTACCAAAATGGAAGTACATGTTTCTTTAGACAAAGCATTCCAGAGTGATTATTAGAGAGCAAAAAGACTACTATTCTGTTCAAATAGGAAATTCATATCCTATAACGTATAAAATACAAAAAGAATCGGGAAAAGTGTATAATTATGAAGACCCTTATCGCGACTTCTATCCAACTCCAGTAAATAATGAGATAAAATTACCTCATATATAGGAGGTGAATGGATAGAAATAAAAGAATGATGGTTTAAATTTATATTGTATTCATGTGGATTGATTTTTTTTAAACATTTTTTAGGATAAATTAATTCTAAAATTTTACTACTTTTGTATTCCAAATATCCATTTGGAGATTATGAGTCAAAAATTACTACTTAGTGCAAAAGAGATCAATATAATTCTGCACCGTTTGGCTTGTCAATTAATCGAAAATCATACACATTTTAATCATACAGTATTAATCGGAGTTCAGCCTAGAGGAATATTTTTGGCAGATAGAATTAAAAAAATTTTAGAAGAGGATTATCGGTTAACAAATGTAAAGTTAGGATATCTTGATATTACATTTTATCGAGATGATTTTAGAAGAGGGGAAAAACCTTTAGAAGCTAACAAGACTAATATTGATTTTGTCGTTGAGGATAAACGAATTGTATTTATAGATGACGTATTGTATACAGGGCGAAGTATAAGGGCGGCTTTAACTGCGATGCAATCTTTTGGAAGGCCACAAGAAATTGAGTTGTTGACGCTAATTGACAGGCGTTTTAGTAGGCATTTACCTATACAACCAAATTATAGAGGAAGACAGGTTGATGCAATTAATCAAGAGAAAGTAAAAGTACATTGGATAGAAAATGAAGGAGAAGATGCAGTCTACCTTATAGGACAATAGAACGTTTTTGGTAATAGACTTAAAATTATAAATTAGAATAAAAAATGGGTGAATTAAGTGTCAATCACTTACTAGGAATTAAATATCTAAACAAAGATGATATTAACCTTATCTTTGAGACAGCCGATCATTTCAAAGAAGTTATTAATCGACCTATTAAAAAAGTTCCTTCCCTTAGAGATATAACAATAGCCAATCTTTTTTTTGAGAATAGTACACGAACAAGGTTATCTTTTGAATTGGCAGAAAAAAGACTTTCTGCAGATGTAATTAATTTTTCTGCTTCTTCTTCTTCCGTTAAGAAAGGAGAAACTCTTATAGATACGGTAAATAACATCCTTTCTATGAAAGTGGATATGGTTGTTATGCGTCATCCTAATCCAGGGGCAGGAGTTTTTTTGTCAAAACATGTAGGGGCAAGTATAGTAAATGCTGGAGATGGAGCACATGAACATCCAACACAAGCCTTACTAGATTCATACTCTATACGCGAACGATTAGGTAGTGTGGGAGGAAAAAAAGTGGTGATTGTAGGTGATATTTTACACTCAAGAGTAGCGTTATCTAATATTTTTGCTTTAAAATTACAAGGAGCAGAAGTAAAAGTATGTGGGCCTAAAACTTTAATTCCTAAGTATATACATAAGTTAGGAGTTGGTGTAGAAACCAATCTCCAAAGGGCATTAGAATGGTGTGATGTAGCTAATATGTTGCGCGTACAAAATGAAAGAATGGAAATTAGTTATTTTCCTTCTACAAGAGAGTATACCCAACAATTTGGTGTCAATAAAAAAATATTGGATAATCTGGATAAAGACATTGTAATAATGCACCCAGGACCTATTAACCGTGGAGTGGAAATCACGAGTGATGTTGCTGATTCTAATCAAGCCATTATATTAGATCAGGTACAGAATGGGGTAGCAGTGAGAATGGCAGTGATATATCTTTTAGCTTCAAAAATTAAACGGTAACTTATGATTTTTAATAAGGAAGGTTCTACGACTATAATAACCCAAGAAAAAACTACAATCATCGAATTTGTTAATCGAATGGAAAGTAAGTATGATACACTTAAAAACGATAATATTATTGTTAATCTGTTTTCATTGGCTAATATTTCGGTAAATGATTTAAATGAGTTTTTAAGAATTTCTAATACTCATAAATCAGCTAATCATTCTTTTGTGATTGTTACAAATAAGGTTTCATATGATGAAGCCCCTGCTGAAATAACAATTGTACCTACTTTACAAGAAGCGTATGATTTGGTTGAAATGGAAGAAATAGAAAGAGATCTTGGTTTTTGAGAAAACTAATGTTTTTTTGTAATTTCCTATATTAATTTTCGTCTCATACATTATGAAAAGATTAGCCCCAATTTTATTAGTAGCATTTGTTATGCTTTTTTCTCAGAATCTTAAAGCTCAGGATTGGAAATATGATTTGAATGAAGCACTAGCTTTAGCCAAAGAAAAAGACCAAAAAATTGTATTGTTTTTTACTGGATCTGATTGGTGTCCTCCTTGTGTCAAATTAGAAAGGAACCTGTTGTCTAGTGAAGAATTTGCCGCCTTTACTCATCAAAAGTACGTTTGGTTGAGAGCTGATTTTCCCAGACGAAAAAAGAACAGAATCTCACAAGAACAAAAAAATAAAAATAAAGAATTAGCCAAACGCTACAATAAGAAAAAGCAATTTCCAGCGATTTTGATCCTTAATAAAGAAGGAGTAGTTCTTGGTGCCACAGGATATAGAAGGGATTTGGATGTGCAAGGGTATATATCTTTATTAACTTCATTCGATTCTTTTGGGCATTAGATTGATTTATAATTAAGATTGAATTATATTAACAGCCTATTTAACAAAGAGGAAAGATAATTTTGAAAATTACGATTTTAGGATGCTATTCAGCAACTCCAAGAACTTTTACAAATCCAACATCACAAGTTTTAGAAATAAATAACCATATTTTTTTAATTGACTGTGGAGAAGGCACTCAAGTGGAATTAAGGAGAAATAAAATCAAATTCTCAAGAATTAAGCATATTTTTATTTCCCATCTTCATGGTGATCATTTTTTTGGTTTGATTGGTTTGGTTTCCACATTTAGGTTATTAAATAGAGATGTTCCATTACATATTCATGGTCCTAAAGGGATTAAAGAAGCAATTACGCTTCAATTGAAACTTTCAAACTCTTGGACGGATTATCCATTGCATTTCCATGAATTAACTAGTACAGAATCAGAAGTTATTTTTGAAGATGAAAAAGTAGTTGTAACTACAATACCTTTACAACATCGAGTATATTGTAATGGGTTTTTGTTTCGTGAAAAACCTGGTGATAGAACATTATTGATTGATAAAGTTGTAAATTATGACATAGATAAAGCATATTATCGATCTATAAAAAAGGGAAAAGATGTAGTTTTGGATAATGATACTGTAATTCGGAATGAAGAGCTTACCGAAGCTCCAAAACCTGTAAAAAGCTATGCATTTTGTAGTGATACAAAATATGATGAAGCAAAAATCCCTTTAATTAAGGATGTTTCTGTTTTATATCATGAATCTACATTTTTAGAGAGTCATAAACATCTTTGTGCCAAGACAGGGCATAGTTCTGCAATAGAAGCTGCAAGTATTGCTAAGAAAGCAAATGTTGGAACTCTAATTTTGGGTCACTATTCTACTAGATATGATAATATTGAATTGTTTAAGGAGGAGGCAAAGACTGTATTTGAAGATGTTGAAGTAGCAAATGATGGTAAAGTCTTTGAATTTTAATCAGACCTGTTTTTAACTTCTAATAAAATTGTTGTTTTGTTATTACTTTCTATTCTGTAAAATAAGTAAATTGCACTATATTTTTGATTATGAATAGAGATCTGACAGCATATAGAAAATCTTATGAGAAGAATTTTTTAGAGGAAAATGATCTTCCAGAATCTCCTTTTATGCTTTTTTCTAATTGGTTTAAAGAAGTTGAAGAAAAGGGAGGGGTTGAAGAGGCGAATGCCATGACTATTACTACTGCTGGAGTTGATGGTTTTCCTAAAGCTAGAATTGTGTTGTTAAAACATTTTGATGATAAAGGGTTTGTGTTTTATACAAATTATAACTCAGAAAAAGGAAAAGCTATAGCGAATAATAACAAAGTTTGTATTTCTTTTTTTTGGCCAAATCTAGAAAGACAAATTATCATTAAAGGGGTAGCAGAAAAAATAGATAAAGAAAAGAGCTTAAAATATTTTCGATCACGCCCCAGAGGGAGTCAAATAGGAGCATTAGCCTCTAATCAAAGCGAAATTATTCTATCAAGAACTGAATTGGAAAATAAACTCAAATCGCTAGAAGATGAATATCAGGATAAAGAAATACCAATGCCAGATTCTTGGGGTGGATATCAAATACAACCTGTAGAATTCGAATTTTGGCAAGGAAGACCTAACCGATTACATGATAGGATTAGGTTCTTTATTAAAGATCATAATTGGAAAACAACAAGACTATCTCCTTGATTTATATTTGTTTATTGTAATATTTTTAAATAAAAAAGTATTACATGATAACAAAACTAGATCTTCTGTTTTTTTGATATTGATCCTCAGAACAATCTTGCCCATCCTTACAGTTATTCACAGGTTTGCTTTCTCCAAAGCCTATATATGAAAGTATTCTATTTTTAGAAATATCTTTACTTAAAAGATAATTATAAATTGATTCTGCTCTTTTCTGAGAAAGTGCCAAATTATAATTTTCGCCTCCTCGGCTATCAGAATGAGTTTCTATTTTAATAACCATATCAGGATAATCCTTATTCATAATTTGAACAACTCTATCTAATTCTTTTTCAGCCTTAGACGTTATGTCCCATTTATCAAAATCAAAATAAATTTCATTTAAATCAATAAGGTCATTTATAGTCTTAGTTAATTTTATTTCAGATTTTAGTAGTGATTCTGGAGTAGAATCTGACTGCACAACATCTCCTGGTGCTATACCTCCGCTTTGAGCGTTGTTAGATTTATCAACTTTGTCAGACTCACCAGGTATTAATGCTTCAAAATGATTGTTCATTTTCTTTTTAGGGATAGAAGCAAGAAGATTAGCATTAGGGCAGTTTAATTCACTTATGTCTATAGCTAAATTAAACTGGTAAAAATCAGGTAAATTACATGAATTAATATGATTATATCCTTTTGAATATTTTACTGTTTCATTTAATGTCCCATTAAATTCAGCAGTTACAGGTTGATCAACAACTAGAATGTCATCTATGGTATCGATAGATTCACAGCTTGTATCTACAATAACATTATAACTTATCTTAAATGGTTCACTATCAGTTTTTACCATTTTATTAGGTATGCTAAAACTTAATGTTCTTGTAGTATCATCAAATTTTACTTTGATTTTTTTAGAAGGTAGTATTAAAGATTTTTCTGAAAAAATTACATTTTTAGGAAGAATATCTTTGATAATTGTATTCTTGGCATCATCATTACCGTCATTATGTATTGTAAGATGATATGTTATTTCTTGTTTTGGTGCTAAAACATCTTCAGGATGAATATAAGTATCGTTTGCTGTATTTTTAGACCTTTTAACTATATGTATAGCAGGTTCGTATATTTCGATACTAAATGCTACAGCTGTGACAGAAAATCCGTCATTGTTTGTTAGTAATCTAAATTTTGCTTCTGTTTGGTTATTACCAATGATACTATTTCTTACATTTTTTATATCAAATAAATCAGCATCATATCCCAACGTATTTTGACTAGCAGGAACTCTTGATTTTACATTCTTTCCATTTTCAGTAATATTCGCATTGAAAAAATTGTTCATAGGATTAGTACCGTCTGCAAGGCTTCTATATTTACCTGTTTCATTAGACATAGCTTGAAAACGATCTCCAATGATTCCTTTATCTCCTTCATAAGAAATAACTCCTATTTTTCCATTTACAGCTCCATTAGGTATGGTCTGAAAATTATCAAAAGAAAAAGCTACGGGTTTTGCTTTAGAATCAATGTTTACAAAACCATCATATACATAAAATCTTTTTCTTGGCTTAGCATTATCCTCATAAATAACGACCATTGTCCATCCACCAGCTAATCCATTACCCAAAATTGGATCATCATTTACAGCAGTAGTTGTCGCAGGGATATTGGCAAGCGTATACGTACCTTGAGGATTTCTTAGTTTTAAAACATCCTCTGTAATGTCTTTATAGCAAGAGTATTGTTGAAACAAGGATTCCTTGTCCTTGTAATAATCATGTATAACTTTTGCATTTGTTATTGTAGAATATGTTTTTTCTCCTGGATATTTAATTTTGATTGATGTAATATCATGTTTTCTATTTTCATCAGCATACGATGCTGTCCAGTAAAGACCTACATGTTTTATTGTGTTGCAATCAGAATCAATATTTAGATCAGCACTACTAGAATTAAAAGTAGATTCATCATTATCAATGTCTATAAATCCCATTTTGAATTGATTATTCAATCCTCCATTATTATAGCTCTTATTAGGGTCAAAAACACCAGAACCATCATCATTACTTACTTTTCCTAAAATTGTATTGGATACAAACTTAAAATCTCCTTTAAGCGTTAATTCAGTACGTTTTTTCAAAGGCACCTCTACCTGGCCATGTATAACCGAAGTACCAAAGCAACATATGACGATAAGTAGGATTACGTTTCGAAACTTATTAAAGTTTCTATTTTTAATAATTACTTTTTCCACCTTTTTCATTTTTAATAGCCCTGTTCATATTATAATAAACCTGCATGGATTATTTTTGGGGAAACACTTTGATTTAAGGGAAAACCGTATGTAAATTTATATTTTACCATTTGAATTTATAAGAAAAAAATCATATTTTCGATGTAAACACCCTTTTCATCGATTAAAATCAATTATATATCATGTTCATTTTCATTAATTTAGGAATTATTTTGTAAAAAAAGAATTCTGATGAAGGTATATTTTGTTATTTCTTGATATACTATTGAGATTTGCATAAAATGTGTTTTTTATGTTGTTATATTAAGATTTATGAAAGCTTATGCTTAAACTTGTATAAAATAATTTTATTTCTTCAAAAAAAGTATCTGATTCATGAAAACTTTATATATAATTAGACATGCAAAATCTTCATGGGAGTTTGATGTTACTGATGATAAAAGACCACTTAATCAAAGAGGGTTGAGTGATGCTGATTTGGTTGGTGAAGAGCTGAAAACAATAGTAAAAAAGGTAGATAAGATCTTGTGTAGTCCAGCTGAAAGAGCGTATAGTACGGCAAAAATTATACTAAGTCACTTAGATATTTCTAAAGATATATTTAGCTTAGAGCCAAATCTTTATGATTTTGACGGGGCAATGGTAATGGATGTTATAAAAAGCTGTAATGATGAGATTAAAACTTTGATGATATTTGGTCATAATCATGCATTTACTTCAATAGCTAATTTTTTAGGAAGTAAGCGAATAGATAATCTACCAACTGCGGGAGTTGTAGTGATAGAGTTTGATATAGATAAATGGAAAGATGCATCTGTAGGAAAAACCCTGTTAACAATTTACCCTAAATCTTTGAGATAATGCAGGAAAAAACTAATAATCAATATATTAACAGAGAGTTGAGCTGGTTGCAATTTAATGCTAGAGTATTACAAGAAGCTGCTGATGATACGGTTCCGCTATTAGAAAGATTACGTTTTATTGGAATATTTTCTAATAACCTTGATGAGTTTTTTAAAGTTAGATATGCTACAATCAAGAGAATTGATTTGGCTGGAAAAGATGGTAAAAATGTATTAAAAGGTAATACTGCAAGTGAGTTATTAGAGAAAATCACCAATATTGTAATTAAACAACAATCAGAAAGTCTTAAGGCAATTAATACAATAAAAAACAAACTTGAAGATCATAATATTTTTATTATCGATGAAAATCAGGTTACTGAAGATCAAGATGCTTTCATTCGTAATTATTTTATAAATAAGGTTAGTCCTGCTTTAGTAACTTATATCCTCAATGATTTGGATAAATTTCCTCATCTAAAGGATAGTGTTGCATATTTGGCTGTAAAACTAGTCTTAAGGGAGAAAATACCTAAAGAGGGAAGGATTTCAAAAATATTACAGCAAACCATAAAAGAAAGAATATATGCATTAATAGAAATTCCTAAAAATACTGACCGGTTTGTTGTATTGCCAGAAAAAGAAGGAAAACAATTTATCATTATTCTAGATGACCTTATTCGATATTGTATGCACATTAACTTTAGTATTTTTGATTATGTGAGTGCATCTGCACATATGATCAAAATTACCAGAGATGCACAGTTAGATTTTGATAATGACCTGAGTAAAAGTTTTATTCAGAAAATATCAAGTAGTGTTCGTTCTCGTCGAGATGGAGAGCCAGTTCGTTTTGTGTATGATAAAACCATAGAAAAAGACACACTTTCTTTCTTAATGGAAAAAATGGGAGTCGATAACACGGATAGTATTATTCCGGGAGGTAGGTACCATAATCGTAGGGATTATATGAATTTTCCAGATTTGGGGAATTCGGATTTGGTATATCAGCAAATAAAACCATTAGATATTCCAGGACTCGCTTTACAAGGTAGTTTATTGGATAGGATTGCAAAAAAAGATTTTTTACAATATACACCATACCATACTTTTGCTTATACCGTAAAGTTTTTAAGAGAATCAGCAATTGATCCCAAGGTAAAAAGTATTAAAATAACTATTTATAGACTAGCCAGTATTTCTCATATTGCTAGTTCCCTTATAAATGCTGCCAAAAACGGTAAAAAAGTTATTGTAGAAATCGAATTACAAGCTCGATTTGATGAAGCTGCAAATATTAGATATGCAGAGCAAATGCAAAGGGAAGGTATAAATCTGATTTTCGGAGTAACAGGGTTAAAGGTGCATTGTAAAGCATGCGTAATAGAACGAGAGGAAAAAGGCAAACTAAAAAGGTATGGATTTATAAGTACAGGAAATTTTAATGAATCTACAGCCAAAATATATACAGATTATACTCTTTTTACTACAAATGAATCCATTTTAAAGGAGACGAACAGAGTTTTTAAATTTTTTGAAATAAATTATAAAATAAATCGCTATAAACATTTGTTGGTTTCTCCACACTACACAAGATCTTCTTTGATTAAATTAATTGATATAGAGATTAAGAATAGTAAAGAAGGTATTGAGGCAAGTATTAGATTAAAATTGAATAGTCTGAGCGATTATGATATGATTGATAAGTTATACGAAGCTAGTAGGGCTGGAGTAAAAATTGATTTGATTATACGTGGAATTTGTTGCTTGGTTCCGGGAATACCAGGAATGAGCGAAAATATTAGAGCAATAAGTGTGATTGATAAATTTTTGGAACACCCAAGGTTGTATATTTTTAGCAATGCGGGAGATCCAAAAGTCTATATTTCTTCGGCTGATTGGATGACTCGTAACTTGGATAGAAGAGTAGAAATTTCCTGTCCTATTTATGATGAAGATATTAAATTAGAATTAATTGATACATTTGATATCTGTTGGAGTGATAATATCAAAGCTAGAATGCTTTCCAAAGAGCAGGATAATGTATATATTAGAAATGATAAAGATCAGATCAGATCACAAATAGCAACATATAACTATTATTTGAAAAAACTAGGAAATTAATTATTTTGTTAACCATAGAGAAATATGGAGCTATTGATATAGGCTCCAATGCGGTAAGACTATTGATAAGTAGCATTCACGAAGAAGAAGGAAAAACTACCAGATTTAAAAAAACAAGCCTTGTACGAGTTCCAATTCGTTTAGGAGCAGATGTTTTTAAAACTAAGCGTGTTTCCGAAGAAAATATTATAAGAATGATAGATGCCATGCAGGCATATCAACTCCTAATGAAGACCCATAAAGTTTCTCGTTATAAAGCCTGTGCTACATCGGCAATGCGTGAAGCTGAAAATGGTAATGAAATAGTGAAACTTATAAAGGAAAAAACAGGAATACAGATTGATATTATTGATGGTAAATCTGAAGCAGCAATCATTGCAATGACAGATTTACACGAATTGATTAATACAGATGCGACTTATTTGTATGTGGATGTTGGAGGAGGAAGTACTGAGTTTACATTATACCATAATGGAAATGTTATTGCATCAAGATCTTTTAAATTAGGTACCGTTAGGCTTCTCAATAATTTGGTTTCAGATCAAATATGGGGCGATGTAGAAAGTTGGATTAAAAAATATATTAAAAATTACAACAGAATTGCACTAATAGGATCAGGAGGAAATATTAATAATATCTTTAAGAATAGTGGTAAAAGTGCGGGAAAACCCCTAACTTTTTTATATCTGAGTTCCTATTATGAATTGCTTAACTCTTTAACTTATGAGGATAGAATTTGGCAACTTAATCTTAATCAAGATAGAGCAGATGTTATCATTCCGGCGGTTCGTATTTATCTATCTGCAATGAAATGGAGTGGTGCAAGGAAAATTTTTGTTCCCAAAATAGGGTTATCCGACGGGATTATCAAATCATTGTATAATGATAAATTAAATAACCGGTAAAATTCATTAAAAAATAGTAAGAGTGCAATTAGTCGGTTTTTTGTGATTAATTATTATCATAAACTTTAATTTCTTTTCATAAAACCGTTATTTTGTTTTAAATTGAATGTATAACTATACCTATATACCATGAAAAAAAAATTACAATTTGTAGCATTATTTTTAGTGTTTGGATTTTTGACTTGTAAAGCTCAAGATGCTTCTTATGGAATGAGAATTGGTGCTAATCTTAGTTCTATTGATTCTGATAATATTCCAGAAAACCTTGAAGATAGTCGATTTGGTATTGTTGTAGGTTTTTTGGTAGAGTACCCGATTACTCAAAAATGGAGCATTCAACCAGAGTTTCAGTTTTCATCATTAGGAAATGATGATAAAACACTACGAGTAGACTATCTGCAGTTACCAGTGTTATTAAAATACAATTTTTCTCAACTTTTTAATATTCATATTGGACCTCAAGTTGGTGTTAAAATATGGGAATGGGAAGATAATACTGGTTTAGAAACCAATTTTAATACGTTTAATTTTGCTGGAGTTATTGGAGTAGGGGCAAATATTACTGATAATGTGTTTGCTGATTTACGCTACGGATTTGGTTTATCAAATATCATTGATGATGAAGATATTCCAGGAGGAGCAGAGGGTAGTACAAGGAATATCCAATTATCTATCGGATATAAATTATAGTGATATTCTACCAAATTTAAAATCATTAGGGTTGACAAAATAATGTTCATTAATTATTCAATTTACTTAGTCTGTAAGTATGAAGAATTACTGCAATTGTGCACCCAACAATAATAGGAGTTGTACCAAGAAGTATTCCGTAAATGATATAGATTAAATTAGCTATTGTAGAAAATATCCTTAATTTAGATTCACCTTTAGTACACATTGAATAAAGATTAATAGTTAGTGCTAAATAGCCTATAGCATCTATTACATAAGTGTCATCTAAATTGACAAGTATATTCATCTAGTCAATTATTTAGATTCAGCTCAAATAAACTTACTAGAGCATTGTGGTAATGTGAGGGCAGGTTTTTTGCATTTTCTATTTTTGTTAATCCCAAAAAAGAAAAACCTCTTTTGGTATATAAATCAATCAGACCTCTATTTTCTCCTACAGTGTCGAGTCTTAAATATTTTTTATCATTTTTTTTAGCAAATACTTTGGCCCATTCAAAAATCTTTGATGTTAAATTTTTTCCTCTGAATTCTGGATTTGTGGTAATTCTGTGCAAATAAATAGCATCATTTAAATCTTTCTCTTTCCAAATTTCAGCATCCTCAAAAGATGTCATCCATATGCAAGCAATTTGATTATCAATCACAAGTTTCCATTGTCTATTTTCCAGAATCTCTGCTTTTACAATTTTTGGATCAAAATCTGGCCAGAATACACTGTACTTTTTCTTTTGAAATTCAGTAGCTTTATGATATAATTCGAATATTTTTTCAAAATCTTCTTTTGTGCTATTTAGAATCATTTATTGAACTAATTTTATACCAGAATGGTATTATTGATAATATTTACAAATGTATTACCACTCTGGAGTGTTTTAACAATCCAGTTATGATATATTAAATAGTCCAGTTGTACTTAGTATAAAATAACTTTATCGTTTTATTCTAATGCATTTAAAATTAATATTTTGTATAATATAGTAAGCTGTTTTATTAAGTCAATGGTAGGTGTTACCTGATCTTGATTGTCATACAGGTATATTAGTTTCTATAATTATACTATAACATCGTAGATCCGTCTTTTCCATTTTCTGGAAGGTGAGTAGTAAATTAAATGGTTAAATAGAATGTTTTTTAAGAATGATAAATAAAATTTGATTTTGGTCAATATCATTAACTCTTCTAAAATAAAAAATACTTTCCTTTTTTAGTTATAGATAAAAATTTTATCCATGTATAGTCTCTTTATTTCCAAGGGATTTCATGATTTCAGCTTCATAAACAAGCAATTCTTCCCACTTTTTGTCAACTTCCTTACGATTTCCATACTGACGAGCAAAACCTAAAAACATTGTGTAATGATTGGCCTCGCTAATCATTAAACTTTGATAAAAATCAGCAAGTTCTGGATCTTCTAATTCTTCTGAAAGAAGTTTGAAACGTTCACAACTTCTTGCTTCTATAAGTGCTGCATATAGTAATCTATGTACTAGTTGAGTAGTTCTGCTTCCTCCTTTTGGAAAAAAAGTGACTAATTGCACGACATAATCATCTTTTCGATCTCTTCCTAAAACCCATCCACGTTCGATAATTTTATCATGAACCATTTTAAAATGACTAATCTCCTCTTTAACTAATTTGACCATTTCCTGAACCAATTCTGTATATTCTGGAAAACTTACAATAAGTGATATCGCTGTTGATGTTGCTTTTTGCTCACAGTATGCATGATCAGTGAGAATTTCTTCGATATTTTTTTCTACGATATTTACCCATCTAGGATCTGTAGGAAGTTTAAGGCCAAGCATTTTTATTCTTTATGCAAAATTAATTAAAACTAATGATATCACAGTAACTAATTAGTACCGAAAAAAATATTAAAGTTAAAATTTATTTCTTAGAACCGTATAATAACCAGTTGTGTTGGTCAACTTTGAGTCATAAAATATAAATTGAAATGTAAGAAAGCCGTCTAAAATTGTTTAGACAGCTTCTTTTTTAGACTATTAATTTAAATTAATACCATAAGCAACCTCCATCTGGTCTAGGACGCCCAGGAGCACATTCTATTTCGTGCGTATACGGGTTTAATTTGCAGCATATAGATTGATGCCCAGCTGAAGCTTTAATTTCTTCTTGTTGTTGTTTTGATATTTTTTTTACATTATTAAGATTTAAAATACTTTTTAACATAAGTGTGTTTTTGAAAATTTGATTTGCAGTGAACATTTAAAGACACTCACCATTTATGTCTACTCTTGCAAGAATATTTTATAGTTTTTATAGACTAAAATGTTATATTCATGATTAAGTATTCCAAAAACATTTATCAATTAAAAA
Source organism: uncultured Aquimarina sp. (assembly GCA_947498785.1). Classification (GTDB taxonomy): domain Bacteria; phylum Bacteroidota; class Bacteroidia; order Flavobacteriales; family Flavobacteriaceae; genus Aquimarina. The sequence goes on from CANMLS010000001.1 coordinate 141,881, forward strand.
ATCCCTTAATACAACTAATATAAATATACAATTTAGCACGTATATCGTATATTGTTTTTTGTTAAAAATACCTCAATATTTCGAGTGTTTTTACTTTTTAATTTAAATAATAAAAAACTAAATATCCAAATCAAAAGAGGAACGTAATTTGTCAATTAGCGGATTTTTTTCACGTAGTTTATCATATTTATCCTGTGGAGTGAAAGCGTATTTTTTGGAAGCTTCCTCATTTACAATGATTTTAAGTTCGATGCTGTAATTATCCAGTTTTCTGTATAAATATTGTAACAATCCAGATTGAGCAGCTTCAAGATCAACTTTCATGGATTGGTTTGGAAGTTCTAATTTAATTTTATTATCCACAAGAGTAGGGATGTTCATGGCAAACATAGAGCCAATAATTCGTTCTCCTTTTTTATCTTGCATTTTGCCATATTCGATCCACCCATCTTGCATTTGTGCTTCTGTAAAAGGAGAGGATGGTAGGTTTTTTGGATCAACTACTTTTTCTTCTTTACTTTCTTCATGCTCCTTTTTCTTTCGAATACTGCTTAAAGATAACCCAGAGGTCCTTCGTTCTCTATTACCAGTTGAAGGTTTTTTTTCTATAACTGCTGAAGTTTCTATTACAGAAGTATTTTCAAAACTATTTTCCTTTTGGATAGGAGATTCGTCGCTTTTTATATTATCCGTCGTTTTGTTGGTAGCAGTTTCTAAATTAGCGCCAGTTTTTTGTGCTTCAACATGCTCAATAGCTTTTTCTTTTACTTCTGGTGAAATTTTAACAGGAGTAATTCCTTTTTCTTTAAAATAAGAAGGTGAGATTATATAGGGTTGGTCATTTTTTTTTTCTCCATCCTTTAGAAGGATAGAGGCAAGTTGCATCAGGCATAACTCAACGAGTAGTCTTTGATTTCGACTGGTTTTATATTTTAAATCACAGTCGTTAGCAAGTTCGATACCTTTAATGAGAAAATCATGAGGTGATTTTTGAGATTGTTCCTGATATTTTGTCTTGGTTTGATCTCCAACCTCGAGCAATGCAATTGTAGCAGGGTTTTTACATACTAATATATCTCTAAAATGAGAAGCAAGACCTGCAATAAAATGATGCCCATCAAATCCTTGAGCTAAAATTTCATTAAACTCTACTAATAATTGTGGAATATTGTTCTGAAGTATTAAATCAGTAGTTTTAAAGTACGTTTCATAATCTAATACATTAAGATTTTCTGTAACAGCTTGTCTGGTTAAATTCTTCCCACTAAAACTAACAACTCTATCAAAAATAGATAAGGCATCTCGCATAGCACCATCTGCTTTTTGCGCGATAATTTGTAAAGCATCTTCATCGGCAATAATACCTTCTTGGGATGCTACTTGCATTAGATGATTTTTAGCATCGGTAACAGTAATACGTTTAAAATCAAATATCTGACAACGAGATAAGATCGTTGGTATAATTTTATGCTTTTCTGTGGTTGCAAGAATAAATATTGCATGTTTTGGAGGTTCTTCTAATGTTTTAAGAAAAGCATTAAAAGCTGCTTGAGAAAGCATATGTACCTCATCAATAATATATACTTTGTATTTTCCTACTTGTGGAGGGATTCGAACTTGATCTATAAGGCTTCGTATATCATCAACAGAATTGTTTGAAGCTGCATCAAGTTCAAAAATATTAAATGCAAAATCTTCATCAGGATGTTCATTACCATCTTGATTGATGGTTTTTGCAAGAATTCTGGCGCATGAAGTTTTTCCAACTCCTCTAGGTCCCGTAAATAATAAAGCTTGTGCTAAATGATTATTATCAATAGCATTAAGCAAAGTATTAGTAATCGCCTGCTGCCCAACAACATCTTTAAATGTCTGGGGTCTGTATTTACGGGCTGATACTATAAAATGCTCCATCGATACAAAGTTAAAAATTGCGTACAAATAATAAATTTTAGTTTTCGCTTTTTATCTTTAGTTATTAACAGCTAAAAATTATTTCTGAAATCTGAATTCTAAATAGAGAATTGTAATACTTTTGCAGAAAGCAGATCACCTTATCGCTGTCCGTTTTTTGACGGAGAGAGGAAAGTCCGGACACCATAGCACAGTATAGCGGGTAACACCCGTCATTCTGAGTAATCAGAAGAGGACAAGTGCAACAGAAAGTATGTACAGGTAATGCTGTAGTGAAACCAGGTAAACTCTATGCGGTGCAACGCCATGTAAACTAGCTTTTGAGGGTTGTGCGTCCAATGTTAGAGGGTAGGCGGTTTGAGCTAATAAGTAATTGTTAGTCTAGATAAATGATAAGGATATTCGTTTCGACGAGGAAACAGAATCCGGCTTATGATCTGCTTTTTTTATAATAAAGTTCTGGCATGTTAGTTGATTCAAATTTTTGAATATAAAACTGAATATGAAAATCAAAACTACTTTAATACTATTAATGTCATTCTCTTTTATTTTTTCGCAAGAAGAGATCCCAAATAGGAAAGAATTATTAGGAAAATGAACATTGACTGTTAAAGATTATATAGCAGAAGTAACGGAGTACATACTTTTAGATTCTAAACACTGTTAATTATTATGAAAAGATTCTTATTGAAAACGATAGGATAACTAAAACATATAATATGTAAGAGAATTAGATGCGGTAATGATCATAGGCGTTACTACAATAATGGAAATGGTAATCGTCGAACCTCATGGATTTATAATGAAACAAGTGGAATCCTAGAAATATCTGAAAGACATATATTAGATGGTGGAAAAAAATTCTTTATTCGAAAACTAGATTCCGGAAATATTCTTTTAACAAAAATTGAATAGGTTTTTTAAAACTACTTTAACAAAAAACAATACTAAATTTCTTGTACCTTGTGCCAAAAGAAAAAGTATTTAAATGAAAATTGCTATTGTTTGTTATCCTACCTTTGGTGGTAGTGGAGTAGTTGCTACAGAATTAGGAATTGCCTTGGCAAAACTAGATCACGAAGTCCATTTTATTACATATAAACAACCTGTTCGTTTAAATCTTTTAAACCCAAATATTCATTTCCATGAGGTAAATGTACCAACTTATCCTCTTTTTCATTATCAACCATATGAATTAGCATTATCAAGTAAATTGGTGGATACTATTAAGAAATATCAAATTGATGTATTACATGTGCATTATGCTATTCCGCATGCTTATGCAGGATATATGGCAAAGAAAATGCTAGAAGAAGAAGGAATATACGTTCCTATGGTCACAACATTACATGGTACCGATATTACTCTTGTAGGAAATCACCCTTTTTATAAACCCGCAGTTACTTTTAGCATCAATAATAGTGATATTGTGACCTCGGTTTCTCAAAATTTAAAAGAAGATACCTTACGTTTATTTGATATTACAAAAGATATCGAAGTTGTTCCAAATTTTATTGATTTAAGTCAAAAGAAAACAAGTTTTACTGATTGTCAGCGAGAGTTAATGGCCAGTCCAGAAGAACGTATCGTAACTCATATTAGTAATTTTAGACCTGTAAAACGTATTTTAGATATCGTAGATATCTTTTACAATATTCAAAAAGAAATACCAGCAAAATTGTTAATGGTAGGGGAAGGCCCAGAACGTAAACCAGCTGAGAAAAAATGTAAAGAACTAGGTATAAAAGATAAAGTAATTTTCTTAGGAAATAGTAATGAAATAGATAAGATATTATGTTTTTCTGATTTATTTCTATTGCCTTCAGAACGAGAAAGTTTTGGATTAGCGGCATTAGAAGCGATGATGAATAAAGTACCTGTAATATCAAGTAATGCGGGAGGAATTCCAGAAGTAAATAGTCAAGGAGTATCAGGATATCTTAGCAAAGTAGGGGATGTAAAAGAAATGTCTGAAAATGCAATTCGTATTCTAAAAGATGATATTACATTAGAGATATTTAAGCAGAATGCATATAAAGAAGCAGAAAAATTCGATGTAAATACAATCGTTCCTAAATATATTGCTTTATACGAAGGTGCATTAGCAACATTTTAGGAACGATCAAAATTGTTTAAAGTTTTATATATAATAGATTAAAATTGATAACGCACACCTAGAGCAATATCTAAATCTAGGTCATCATTAAAATCTCCAAAACCTATTTCTGGTCTTACATCTAGTGAAATAAGTAATGGAATATCAAAATTATACTCTATTCCTATGTCACCAGCAATAAAGAAATAACTATCACTACTATCTCTTCCTAAGATATCATCATCAAAATCAACAAAGCCAACTCCTCCTCCTGGTCCAACATACCAGTTAAAACCTTTATCAAGATTAAAAACCCACTGGTATATACCCGCAAGTTTTATTGCAGTAAAAGCATCTTCACTTCTCCATCCTAAGTCTAATTCTAATCTATTAGTACTACTCAATCCCAGCTGATATGATGCTTCTACACCGAAGCCATCATTATCTCCTATTCGAACTCCAAGAGCATGCTTAGAAAAGTCTTGTGATTGCATAGTACAAATCGTACCTAATAAAAAAAATGCGAAAATTAAAATTCGTTTTGTCATTGTAAAATTGGGTTTTATATTTAGTCCTCGAATATAACGTCACAATTCCTCTATTTTGTATGTATTAGCCTTAAATTTTTGTTAATGTTAACTTAATTTTCTTGAAGTTTCATGTCGGTGCTTTCAAAAATTTTATCAGCTGAATTTGCTATAAATCCAGTAAACATAGTATTGTCATCCTTTTTATATCGATAAGAAAACTCATAATAACATGTTGTAATTTTCTTAACACCTTCCTCAAAATGGACCTCTACAGTATCGGCAAGAATACTTGACTGTTCCAAAAACTGGGTAGCTGACCCTTTTATTTCACCTCCAGAAGTATTCATTTCAAAACCATTTTCCTTGAGAAATTCATTCACAGATTCTAGATTGTCAAAAGTGCTTAATTTATTAACATCTACTGTGAAGTGATTAGAACAAAATCCATTAACATACATCCAGGCTGCATATTCTGAAACTAAAAGAAGTTTTTGATAAGTTTTAAAAGAAAGTGTTTGCCAAACTCTACCTTTTAAAACTAGGTCTTTTTGTTTAAATATATGTTGATCTACTTGTTTTAGAATATTTTGTACTATATCAGTTAATTCTATAGGGAATTCTTCCAAAAGTAATTCACTAATAAATATTTTTGGAGCATCCTCATCATCTTTATGCTCAAAATGCTTTGCATATAGTTTTTTGGTTTTAAAGTGATACTCACCCTTTGGTTCATATCCCATTTCAATAAATGGTTGGGCTAGAATATCAATACTAACTCTTGGATCGTTAAAAGTGCGTATAGCAATGTGATCATTAAAAACAGTATTTCCTTTGTTTTCAAATAATGATTTTATTTTTTTAGCAGAAGGAGTTTTTGCAGTATACTGTTTCCAGAGCTCTTCAAAAAAAATAGTTGAATCCATCTTATTTTGTTTTTATTTGGTTCAAAAATATTAGTTTTGACTATTATATAATATCAATTAGTTAGTTTTAGCTTTTATCTATGATGTTTTGTGTCAATTCATAAATACACAATGTTTTTAACTAAAATTTTACTTTTTATCGTTTAATTTTTCAGTCATTATGAACCATTTTGATTATATAGACCAACAAATACTATTACAGATACGTGAAGATGCTCGAAAACCATTTTCGCAGATTGCGGATAATTTGAAAATCTCAAATTCTTTAGTTCATCAACGAATTAAAAAATTAACACAAAAAGGAGTTATAAAAAAGGCTGAATTTGTTGTTGATGAAAAACACATTGGATTTAATACTAAATCATATGTCGGTATTCGTTTACGAGAAGCACGATATGCAAAAGAAGTTGTCGAAGGATTAAAAAAGATTCCAGAAATATTAGAATGTAATTATGTTTCTGGCCATTATGCAATTTTCATTCTTATTTTTGCTATAGATAATCATCATTTACGAAAAATATTATATGAGCAAGTACATCAGATTGATGGAGTTGCGGGAACAGATAGTTTTATTTGTTTTGATACTAATTTTAGAAGACCAGTTTCTTTAAATTCTTTAGGAAAGAATAATACTTATGATTGATCATACCACACTAGCATCTTTACAAAATATATTAGATGGTGAAATACAACATGATATACTTACCAAGTCTTTGTATGCAACAGATGCCTCTGTATATAGAAGAATCCCCATGGGAGTCGCCTTTCCTAAATCTGTTGATGATATAAAGAAAATAGTAGCTTTTGCTTTAGAACATAAAATCGGACTTATTCCTAGAACTGCAGGAACTTCTCTTGCCGGTCAATGTGTGGGAGATGGTATTGTGGTTGATGTATCTAAATATTTTACAGAAATAGTTTCTATTGATAAATCAAAAAAAACAGTAACTGTTCAACCAGGAGTCATTCGTGATGACCTAAATCGATTTTTGAAACCATATGGGTTATTCTTTGGACCTAATACATCTACATCTAATAGATGTATGATAGGAGGAATGGTAGGAAATAATAGTAGTGGTACTACTTCTATACAATATGGAGTTACCAGAGACAAGGTATTAGAATTGCATACCGTTTTATCTGATGGGAGTGAGGCAGTATTTTCTGAAATTTCTATAGAAGAATTTAATGCAAAAAGAAATATTGACACTTTAGAAGGAAAAATATATCAAAGTATTTATAGCGAACTCTCACCTCAAGCTGTTCGAGAGGAGATTATAGCTAATTTTCCTAAACCCGAAATACATCGACGCAATACAGGGTATGCAATAGATGAATTGATTAATTCTGAGGTCTTTTCTGAAGATAATACACCTATTAATTTATGTAAATTACTTTCTGGAAGTGAAGGAACATTGGCATTTACTACACAAATCACTTTACAGCTTGATGAACTACCTCCAGATGAATCATTAATGATTGCTGCACATTTTAGAACAATCAATGAGTGTATGAATGCTGTAGTACCAGTAATGAAACATTCTTTATACACTTGCGAAATGATGGATAAAACCATCCTTGATTGTACAAAAAATAATAAAGAACAACTTAAGAATCGATTTTTTATAGTTGATGATCCCGAAGCTATTTTAATGTTAGAATTAAGAGCAAAGGATAAAGAAAAACTACAAAAACAAAAATCTCAATTATTAGAAACACTTAAAGAATCAGAATTAAGTTATGCGAATCCAGTTTTACATGGTGCTGAGATAGATCAGGCATTAGAACTTCGTAAAGCAGGATTAGGGCTACTAGGTAATATAGTTGGAGATAAGAAGGCTGTAGCATGTATAGAAGATACTGCAGTTGCAATACCTGATTTAGCTAATTATATTTCTGAGTTTACAAGTTTGATGAAGTCATATGATCAAGAGGCGGTGTATTATGCACATGCGGGGGCGGGAGAGATTCATCTTAGACCAATTCTAGATCTTAAAAAACGAGAGGATGTAACGTTGTTTAAGAAAATTACAGATGATGTAGCTGCTTTGGTAAAAAAGTATAATGGTTCTATGAGTGGTGAACATGGAGATGGTATAGTAAGAGCAGAATATATACCATTTATGATTGGTGAGAAGAATTATAAAATCATAGAACGAATTAAAGAAGCTTTTGATCCGGCTTATATTTTTAATCCTGGTAAGATAGTGAATGCTTATCCCATGGATCAAAAACTAAGATATGAAATTGATCGTGAAGAGCCCGAGATTGATACCATATTTGATTTTAGTGATTCTATGGGGATTTTACGTGCTGCCGAAAAATGTAACGGTAGTGGAGACTGTCGTAAATCAGTGGAATCTGGAGGTACAATGTGCCCGAGCTATAGAGCAACAAAAAATGAAAAAGATACCACTAGAGGCAGAGCAAATACACTTCGGGAATTTCTAACCAATAGCGACAAAATAAATAAATTTAATCACGAAGAATTAAAAGAAGTTTTTGATCTGTGTTTAAGTTGCAAAGGTTGTTCAAGTGAGTGTCCATCTAATGTAGATATTGCTACATTAAAAGCCGAATTTGAATATCAATATCAAAAGAAAAACGGAGTATCATTGCGAACAAAACTTTTTGCGAATAATAATCGCTTAAATAATTTGGGAAGAATGGCTCCAAGTATGACAAATTTCTTTTTTAAAAATAAATTTACTTCCAGTATTTTAAAATCTTCATTGGGTATTGCCAAAAATAGAAATTTACCTTTATTAAGTAAACAATCACTTCGTAATTGGTGTAATAACAATATAGATAAGATACAACCCATACAACCTATAAAAACAGTGTACTTTTTTATAGATGAATTTACGAATCATCTGGACACAACTATCGGAATAGATGTAATAGTACTGTTAACAAATTTGAATTATGGTGTTAAGGTAATTGATCATAAAGAAAGCGGACGTACCTTTATCTCAAAGGGGCTATTGAAACAAGCAAAAGAGTTAGCAAATCACAATACAAAGGTGTTTAATGATTTGATTACCAAAGAGACTCCTTTAATAGGATTAGAGCCTTCAGCAATTCTTACTTTTAGGGATGAATATCCAAGATTAGTGGATGATAAAAAGAGAGCAGAATTCCTTGCTAAAAATACATTTCTGATTGATGAATTTTTGAATTCAGAGATTAAAATAGGTAATATCACTTCAGAACAGTTTACCTCAGAAAATAAAACCATTAAATTACACGGACATTGTCACCAAAAAGCATTATCTACTATTCAAACAACATTTGCATATCTTAATCTACCAAAAAACTTTAAGGTGACCATTATCCCATCTGGGTGTTGCGGAATGGCGGGATCTTTTGGATATGAAAAAGAACACTACGATATAAGTATGCAAGTAGGAGAACAAACCTTGTTTCCCGCAGTACGTAAAGCTACAGAAGATACTATTATTGCTGCAGTTGGGACAAGTTGCAGACATCAGATAAAAGACGGAACAAGTCGTACTGCTTTTCATCCTGTAACTATTTTAAGAGAAGCTATGATTTAGTTTTGTTTCAATACAATTAAGTATATAGCTTAAGAATTATACAGAATTTTGGTAACTAATTTGTTGTTTGATAGTCATATAAGAAAATGAGCTCTCATTCAAAACTAAACTAAGATGAAATCATCTCAAAAAATTAGAACTTTTCTGTCAATCCCTTTTTTTCTTTTTGCCTGTTTATCAATAGGAGCCCAAGGCTTAGAAAAAGATATAAATGATATTGTTTCTTCTATGTATACTACAGATGAACCAGGGATTTCAATATTAGTAGCAAAAGATGGGAAACCAATTTTTAGAAAAGCATATGGGAAAGCAAATCTAGAGCTAGATGTTGATTTGAAACCCGAAAATGTATTCGAGATAGGATCTATAACCAAACAATTTACAGCGGTAGCTATCTTAATGCTAGAGGAACAAGGAAAGTTAAAGATAGAAGATAAAATCACAAAGTATATTCCAGATTACCCTACGAATGATAAAGTGATTACAATTCATCACTTATTAAACCATACCTCAGGTATAAAGAGTTATACAGGAATGGAGAATTTTATGGAGTTAACTAGAAATGACATGACTCCAAAAGAACTTATCGATGTTTTTAAAAATGAACCTATGGATTTTGATCCAGGAGAAAAGTTCCTCTATAATAATTCTGGATATATATTATTAGGATATATAATAGAAGTGATTACAGGCAATACTTATGAAAATTTTATAGAAAAGAATATTTTTGAAAAAATAGGTATGAATTCTTCTTATTATGGAAGTATGAAAGAACTTATTAAAAATAGAGCATATGGGTATCAACAGAAAGATAAGGGATATGTGAATGCAGATTATCTTAGTTTGACGTTACCCTATGCAGCGGGTTCGTTAATGTCTACCGTGGACGATTTATTAAAATGGCAGAATGCTATTAGTGCCAATACTTTTATAAAAAGGACGAGTTTAGAAAAAGCTATTAATGGCTCTACCCTTAACAATGGAGAGGAGATAAATTATGGCTATGGATGGGGAAAAACATCTATACAAGGGTCAAAAGGATATGCTCATAGTGGAGGTATTTTTGGGTACACTACTAACGGTATTTTTCTAGAGAATGAAAATATATATGTTATAGGATTAACAAATTGTAATTGTAAAAGAGTATCTGATATTACAAGAAGGGTAGCGGCTGTTGCTATTGGAAAGCCTATACCTAACAAAAAAGATGCAATTACTTTATCAGAAGATAAATTAAAAAAGTGGGTTGGAGCATATCAATTCGAAGAAAATGTAATTAGACATATTATCTTAAGAGATGGTCAACTCTATAGTTTAAGAGAAGATGAAGATTCTAGAGAGTTTAAAATATACCCAATGAAGGACGGTTCATTTATATTTGATGAAGGTACAATATCCTATAACTTTTCGATGACAAAAGAAGGAAGAAGACAAACCATATTTAGATCGGGGGAAGAAAGTTTTAAAGGGAAAGGAATTGATAAAGCACCTCCAGCAGAGAAAAAAGCTATAAAAGTATCATCTGATATTCTGAAAACATACATAGGGAAATATGAACTACAACCAACATTTATTATAGATGTAACTGTAGAAGGAGATTCAATTTTTGCTCAAGCTACGGGACAACCTAAATTTGAAATTTTCGCAGAGACAGAACAACGGTTTTTTTTTAAAGTTGTACCTGCAGCAATTGTTTTTAGTAAAAACGATGAAGGAAAAGTAGAAAGCTTAACATTAAACCAAGGAGGAAGACAAATGCCCGCTAAGAAAATAGAATAAAAGCGAATTAAAACTATAAAGAAACTATACAGGTATAAGTAGCCATATAGTTAACCATGTATAGTTTCTTTTTTACCATAATTTTGAATAAGCTTTCCTTCGAACTCTAACAAATCTTGCCATTGTTTATCTACATCTATACCTTTACCATATTTACGGGCAAAACCAATAAATGTAGTATAATGACCAGCTTCGCTAACCATAAGGTCATGATAAAACTTAGACAATTCAGGATCTTTTATTTTTTCAGAAAGAAGTTTGAATCGTTCACAACTACGGGCTTCAATCATTGCAGAAAAAAGTAATCTACTTACTAATCCCTGTTGACGGCTTCCACCTTGCTTCACTTTATGTTTAAATAACTCATTTACATAACTATCTTTACGTTCACGACCGAGTTTATAACCGCGTTTCTTTATAAGTTCATGAACCATTTGAAAATGCTCTAATTCTTCTTGAGCCAGAATTAGCAAATCTGTGACTAGATCTTCATGTTCAGAATTTAGTGTAATTATAGTAATAGCATTGGTAGCGGCTTTTTGTTCACACCAAGCATGATCAGTAAGGATTTCTTCGATATTTGATTCTACCAGAGCAGCCCAACGTGGATCTGTGGCTAATTTTAAACCGAGCATAATTATCTTTTTGAAGATTAGAAACAGAACAAAGGTACGTATTACGAATCATTAATCTTCCTTTGCAGCAAACGGATATCTATTGAAAAAGGTTAAACTACTTCCTTTGCAAAATAATAGTAACGAATATTTCAATTGATATGAATAATGAAAAATAGACTAAGAATTTTTAGTAAGAAAATTATGTATCATAAAAGAAGTTTGTAGTCCTTCTGGGTCCATTTTTAGATTTTCTGTTTCTTCAGTATGCTCTGCAAAAATTTCCATTTTTTCATTTTCATAATGAATCAATTTCCATTCTTTATCATGATATTCTAATGAAGTAAGGTTTTCTATCCAATCCCCAGAATTCAGATAAAAACAAGATCCGTTCTTATTAGTATATTCCCTCATTTGTGGCTGATGAATATGCCCACAAACTACATATTGATATTCGTTTTTTACAGCAAGTTCGGCAGCAACATCTTCAAAGTCATTAATATACTTAACAGCTTTTTTTACACTGTTTTTAATTTTTTTTGACAATGAGAATTTTTCTTTCCCAAACCGTATTAAAAACCAATTAATCAATTGATTTAAAACAATTAACATGTCATATCCCCAGCCTCCCAATTTTGCTAACCACTTTGCGTTTTGTATAGAAGCATCAAAAACGTCACCATGAAAAAACCAAGCTTTTTTACCATCTAGTTCCAAAACGAGTTTGTCAACGAGTTTAAAATTTCCCATTTGTGTATCACTAAATTTGCGTAACATTTCATCATGATTCCCAGTAATGTATATGACTTCTGTTCCTTTTGATGCAAACGAGATGATTTTTTTAATGATTTTAAGGTGAGGCTTAGGAAAGTATCGTTTCCTGAATTGCCAGATATCTATAATATCACCATTCAAAATTAGTGTTTTCGGTTTTATGCTATTTAAATAATTGAGAAGTTCTTTTGCATGGCAACCATATGTACCAAGATGGACATCAGAAATTACAACAAGTTCTACAGTGCGTTTTTTCATAAAAAATAGTATAGTATCACAAATTTAACTGTACTTGTTTTATAATATAATTACCTAATGATGAGCTTATTGTTACCTGAATTTAATCATTTTGTCGATTTGTTATTAAAACATTAAAACTGAGCTGTTTTTAGGGATTTATGGGGAATATATATAGATCGTTTTTTAAGTAAGTGTTATGTACAAAATTAAAAATCTTTATTTAGAATATATTTTTTACCTAGTAAAAAATAAAACTTATAATAATACGTTAATTTCGTTAAAATAAAAACAAACTCTTAAAACTAAAAAAATGAAAAATGTATTTTACTTTTTACTTTTATTCAGTATTACGTTATCATATGGACAACCTCCAGAACCCAAAAGTGGGTATCGATGGGTACTTTGGGATCAATATTCTGACGAATTTAATGGTACAGAATTAGATCGTTCCAAATGGAGAGATTCTTTCAGGGGTTGGAAAGGACGTTCTCCTGCAAAATTTGACCCCTCTACCATATCGGTAAAAGAAGGGAACATGCAGATAAGGAACAAAAAACTTACTACTCCAGATGGGCCATATACTATTGGAGGAGGTGCAGTTCAATCTCTGGAAAAAACCGCATATTTTGGTTATTATGAATGCAAGTTTAAAGCTTCGAGAATATCAATGTCGACCACGTTTTGGATGTCAAATCAAAAAAGAGATATAATAGGTCCAACTAAGCTAAGTGGTGATTGTGCAAGGGATAAGTGGAGTCAAGAGCTTGATATCTGCGAAAGTATTGGAGGGAGGTTTAATGGTGGTTCTAAGTTTAGAACACAAATGAACTTTAATACACATTATCGTTATGTCGATTGTAATGGCGCTCCAGAAAAGTTTTATTCTGCTGGTAATAATGCAGTAGAAGGAAACGGACAGGAGGCTAATGCTGATCTAGTTGGAAGTGAGTCCTGGGAAGATTTTCATACCTATGGATGTTATTGGAAAAATGATAAAGTCGTTGATTTTTATGTAGACGATAATTTTGCAGGTACAGTTAATGTAAGAAGAGATGTAGTAGATTCACCATTTTCTAGACCAATGGGAATCAATATGGTAACCGAAACTTATAACTGGGCAAAACCACATCCTACTGATGCTCAGTTGGCTAATAATGCAATTAACACTTCATACTATGACTGGATTCGTTCATATAGATTGATTCCTATTTTTGATCCAGAATTTCAAAATGATAATAATAGACCCACAAAACCAGCTATATTCGAAGAAGAAATTAAGTGGAGTAATGCTCCTGTAGTGGATATAGCAAATAAAAAAGTTACCATACATTATGTGTATAAAGCAAATCTGGATCGTGACTTAGTGATTCATTTATATGATGCAAATCAAAATGAAGTCTTTTCAAAAAAGATAAACGCTCTAGAAGGATTTGGTAAAAATCAATATGTAGCTACAATAACTAATTCTCTTCCAGCAGGTAATTATTCTGTAGTGGCTGATATTCGTCCGGTAGGAGGTTCTGATGCACAGATCATAGCAAAAACTGATGGAAGTGTTCAACCTCCAACGAATGGAGATATTATAATTGGTAACCCAACAGAAACAAATGCTACTTTAGATGGATGGAAATCTAATATGGTTATTAATGAAACAGATGTTTATACAAACAATACAGGAGCTGCACAGACTTTAAAGATCAAAGAATTTGCATTTTATGCATCAAGAAAAGGAGATCCAGTTACTCCTTTTATAGCAAAAGTAAATAGTGATAATGATTTTACCGTACTTGCTGTAGGAACTTCACGTTCTTCAACGGCTTATAATACTGGAGAAAATACTTTTACTTTTAATACAGGAACTGCCAAAGAAATAACTCTTGCTAGTGGAGAAACTATAGCATCTGGTTTTCTTGATGCTAATGCAAATGGATCAGGCGGAAACATAGGGTCAGTTATTCCTTTTGATGATAATGCTTCGGCAGATCAGATTTGGTATTCTGGAGGTACAAATGTTGATGATTCTGGTAATGTAACAGAAGGTTCTGCTCCCTCAGGTGGTTTAAATACAGTTACTACTCTGACAAGAAATTATCGTTATAAAATAGTATTGTCTGTTAAAGAAGAACCATCTGTAGCAGATTGTAGTGTAGCTCCTTCTGGTTTTACTGCATCAAGCATTACAAATAACTCTGTTACTTTTTCATTTGATAATACTCCTACCGATAAAAGAACATTTGAGTTAAGAGCATTCCCTCAAGGAGAGTTTAATGGAGATATAAATACAGGAAGTATTGGTTTTGCATCTGCATCTGCTGGTAGTACAACAATTGGATTGAACAATTTAGAGGCGGATACTTCATATGATTTTGTATTCAGAGCATTGTGCAATGGAGAAACACCAACACCGTCTGCATTGATAACATTAGTCGAGACTACTTCAGGAGAAACACCTACTACGCCCGATACAATTATTCTAACACCTGTAAATGATGCCTATTTACAAGGTACTACTAACTATAATAATACTATTATTAGAATAGAAAACGGAAATAGAGTTGGGTATTTAATGTATGATTTATCAGGAATTAATGGAACCATTACTGATGCTAAATTAAAGTTTACTGTTACAGGAGATGCTGGTAATGGAAATCTTAATGTTAATTTGGGAAATTCTAATAATTGGAACGAAACCAATTTGTCTAATAATAACAAACCATCATCAGGAAGTTTATTGGGATCTATTAATAAAACATATACAATTGGTCAAACAGAAACAATTGATTTGCAGTCAGGTTCGATCTCTGGAGATTCTTTATCCCTGATACTTAGTACCACCTCAGGAAATGATTTTGCATTTGCATCAAAAGAAAACTCAGGAGTAACCGCTCCGCAATTGGTGATTACATATCAATCTAGTAAGTTAGGAGTAAATGATATAAATTCTTTTGACCAAAAATCGTTATTATTTCCTAATCCAGCTGAAGATGTGATAAAGCTTTCTGGAATTTCTAAGAAAGCTATAGTAACTATTTCAGATATTTCAGGTAAAATCGTTAAGGTTCTTATCAAATCAGAGAAAAATGCAAGAGAATTAAACGTATCCAATCTTAAATCTGGGATGTATTTTGTCATTATACAAGAAGATCAGAATAAAAAAGTGCTAAGATTTTCAAAAAAATGATAAATAAATTAATTTAAATGATTGATTATTAGAATCTAAGTTGATAAAATGTAAGAACCCCGGAATATATTTTCCGGGGTTAATTATTTGTGTTGATATATTTAGGAATATATAATTACCAATAAAATTTCGAAATTTCTTCTGTAATCTGTCTATATAGAGGGTTTATTCATCTCTATTATCTTGTAATTTAGTCGTTAAGAGTATGTGATATGGGAAAAATTATTGCATTTAAACAAATTATTTAATTTGAAATTATTGGATAGAATTAAAAATATATGAAAAATTACCTCGCTTTAGCATTTATCTTTTGTTATTTATTGTCAAGTTGTACTAAGGAATCGTCTACTAAAAAAACTGATATACCCGAAACAAATACTGTGGAGTCTAAAATCGATAGTATTATTTCAAAAATGACATTAGAAGAAAAGATCGGTCAAACCGCTCAACGGGGTAAATCTAGTCGAGTTAAAGAGTTACCTTTAGAACTTAAAGATGCTGTAAAAAGAGGAGAAATAGGTTCTTTTCTAAATATTATGGAAAAGGATGATGCTAAAGAATTACAGCGAATAGCAATAGAGGAGAGTCCAAATAAAATTCCTTTAATATTTGCAAGAGATGTTATTCATGGTTTTAAGACCATTTTTCCTATTCCATTAGGTCAAGCTGCTTCATTTGATGCTAATCTAGTACAAAAAGGAGCCAGAATAGCTGCTATCGAAGCTTCTACTTATGGTATTCGATGGACATTTGCTCCGATGTTGGATATATCACGAGATCCCAGATGGGGGCGCATTGCAGAATCAGCTGGAGAAGATCCATATCTGACAAGTATAATGGGAGAAGCTTATATCAAAGGTTTTCAAGGAAGTGATTTGTCTTCCCCAACTAGTTTGGCAGCTTGTGCTAAGCATTTTGTAGGATATGGGGCAGCCGAAGGTGGGCGAGACTATAATACAGCAAACATCAATGAATTTTCTTTACATAACACATATTTGAGACCATTTAGGAAGGCTGTAAAAACAAAGGTAGCGACCTTAATGACCGGTTTTAATGAACTTAATGGGGTTCCGGCTTCAGGAAATGAATACCTTTTGAAAGAAGTATTGCGTAATCAGTGGAATTTTGATGGATTTGTAGTAAGTGATTGGAACTCTATCATCGAAATGATTCCTCACGGATTTGCAGAAGATGAGTCAGCAGCAGCAGAAAAAGCAGCAAATGCAATGTTGGATATGGAAATGACAAGTACTTCATATCAGGATAACATGAAGGATCTAATAGAAGAAGGAAAATTCTCTGAAGAAAAATTAGACGAAATGGTTCGAAATATTCTTAGAATCAAATTCAGATTAGGATTATTTGACAACCCATACTTCGAACCTGAATCAAATGTATTGTATGCCAAAGATCATCTGGACGCAGCTAAAGAAGCAGCAGAAAAAAGTATGGTATTACTTAAAAACGAAAAGCAAATTTTACCACTAGATGCTAAAAAAAGTTTAGCTATAATTGGCCCTTTAGCAAATGCATCTCATGATCAATTAGGTACATGGACTTTTGATGGAGAAAAAACACATACAATTACTCCACTAACATCTTTTAAAGAAAGTAATAAAAATCCAATTTTATATAGCGAAGGTTTATCATATAGTAGAGATAAATCTAATAAAGGATTTAGTGATGCGATCAAAATAGCTCAAAATTCTGATGTTATAGTATTTTTTGGAGGTGAAGAAGCTATATTATCTGGAGAGGCTCATAGTAGGGCAAACTTAAATCTACCAGGAGAACAAGAACAACTCATTAATGAACTTCATAAAACCGGAAAACCAATAGTATTGGTATTAATGGCAGGTAGACCAATTACATTGGGTAACATTATTGATAAAGTAGATGCTGTATTATTTGCTTGGCATCCAGGAACAATGGGTGGCCCTGCATTACTGGATATACTTACTGGTAAAACTTCGCCATCAGGACGATTACCAATAACCTGGCCTAAAGAAGTAGGTCAAATTCCAATTCACTATAATCATAAAAACACAGGACGTCCTACAATTCCTGAAGAATTTGTTCAAATGGACTCTATACCTATAGGAGCTTGGCAAAGTTCACTGGGAAATACATCTCATTACCTGGATCTGGGATATTTACCAGAATACCCATTTGGATATGGTCTTACATACAGTAATTTTGAATATTCTGAGGTTAAAATCTTATCTAACGAAATTAAGGATGATAGGCCAATTATAATAAATGCAAAAATTACGAATACAGGAAATATGAAGGCAGAGGAGGTCGTACAATTGTATTTTAGAGATATGGTTGGAAGCATAACTAGACCAGTAAAAGAATTGTTGAGATTTAAGAAAATTGAACTCGAACCAGGAGCCTCAAAAATTGTTGATTTTGTGTTTACTAAAGACGATATTTCGTTTTATGGCCCTGACAAAAAGTGGGTTTTAGAACCTGGTAAATTCAAATTATGGGTTGCACAACATGCTTTAGATAATACGCATGAGTTAGAATTTATTATAGAATAACCTCTCTACAGAAGTGAATTTGAAAGATATATATATCATTTTTGGTGTTTCTGGATGCGGAAAAACAACTTTGGGAAGGGAACTGTCAACTATATTGAACATTCCTTTTTATGATGCTGATAATTTTCATCCAGAACCAAATATTAAAAAGATGTCAGAAGGTATTCCTCTAGAGGATAATGATAGAGCTCCGTGGTTGCAAGTTTTGGCAGATCGTATTGCAGATTGGAGTAAAGAAAAAGGAGCTGTATTGGCATGTTCTGCATTAAAACAAGAATATAGAGATAAGCTCCAATCTATTGATCATCGATACATAAAGTGGATTTTTTTGGAAGCTTCGTATGAAACTATTTTAAAGCGTTTGGAAGCTAGACAAGGACATTTTTTTAAAAAGGAACTATTAGTATCACAATTTGATACTTTAGAACAACCAAAACAAGGAATTTGTATCAATGTAGAACAGAGTATTGAAAAAAGTATTACTCAAATAAAGTTAAAATTGAATATGTCAAAATCACAGCTCGGACTTATTGGACTAGGTGTTATGGGAAAAAGTCTTTCTAAAAATATACTATCCCGAGGCTTTAGTTTATCCGTTTATAATCGCCAAGTTGAAAATAAAGAAGTTGATATAGCAAAACATTTTGTAGATGAACAACCTAATGGATCACATGTTCTTGGGTTTGATGATTTATCGTCTTTTGTGAATTCATTAGAAGAACCCCGTACAATCATGATTATGGTCAATGCAGGAAAACCAATAGACCTGGTTATAGAGTCTATATTACCATTGTTGTCAAAAGGGGATTGTTTGATCGATGGAGGGAATTCTCATTATAAAAAAACTTTAGAAAGAGAACAACTAGTATCTAGATTAGGAATACATTTTATCGGTACTGGAGTTTCTGGAGGAGAAGAAGGAGCACTTAAGGGACCATCTATTATGCCTGGAGGGTCGAAAGAAGCATATATGCGTTCTGGAAAATTTTTAGAAGCTATTGCTGCCAGAGATAAAAATGATAATTCATGTTGTACTTATATTGGCCCAGGTGGAGCAGGGCATTATGTAAAAATGATTCATAACGGGATTGAATATGGAGAAATGCAGTTGTTGGCAGAAATCTATCATTTTTTAAGATTTTATGGAAATAAAACCCCAGAACAGATAAGTGACGTTTTCGAATCCTGGAGAATAAATAGAAAAGATAGTTTCCTTTTAGAAATTACAGCAGATATTTTACGTAAAAAAGAAGGAGAAGAATTTTTGATAGATAAAATTCTGGATAAAGCTGGGCAAAAAGGTACTGGAGGATGGTCAACAGTATCAGCTTTGGAAATAGGAATGCCATTATCAACAATTTCAGAAGCTGTTATGGCTCGAAATCTTTCTGGAATGAAATCAGAACGTGAAACTGCTTCAGAGATTTATAATCTCAAACCATCTATAGCTATTGATGACGAAGAGCTTCTAAATACTTTAGAAAAAGCATTTTATGCTACAAGTATAATTAATCATGCAATAGGGTTTGACCTTATCTCACAAGCATCTCAAGAATATCAATGGAATCTTAATTTATCAGAAATTGCAAGAATATGGACTAATGGATGTATTATTCGGGGTCATCTAATGGAGCAGATATCAGTCTTATTTAAAGATAGTGATTCTATTTCATTGCTTTTGCTTCCAGAAATTGTTGAAATTCTTAAAACAGATATTACTAAATTAACAGATATAGTTTCTATAGCAATGAGAGCAGGATATTCTCTACCCGTGATGTCTGCAGCTGCAAACTATTTTTTAACATATACATCAAAACAATCCTCTGCGAATATGATACAAGCACAGCGTGATTATTTTGGAGCTCATACATACCAACGCATTGATGCTCCATTGACTGAATACTTTCACACAAACTGGAAAAATTAAAATATGGAATATCAATTATTGATTGCAGTAGGTGTAGGTATTTTGGCTCTACTTTTTATGATTCTAAAATTAAAAATACAAGCATTTATCGCACTTCTAATTGTATGTGTACTTGTGGGAATTATTGCTGGTTTATCGCCAGAAATGATTCTTGATAGTATAAAAAATGGAATGGGAGGAACATTGGGATTTGTGGCTACAGTTGTTGGTCTGGGAGCTTTGTTTGGAGGATTATTAGAACATTCTGGAGGAGCTCAAGGTTTAGCAAAATACATATTAAAACTTGCAGGAGAAAAAAATGCATCTTGGGCCATGATGATCACTGGCTTTATAATTGCTATTCCAGTATTTTTTGATGTTGCATTTATCATTTTGGTTCCGGTGGTATATGCCATTGCAAGAAACACCAAAAAATCGGTACTGTTATATGCGATACCCTTACTTGCAGGTTTAGCTATTACACATAGTTTTATACCACCAACTCCAGGACCTGTTGCAGTAGCAGATATTCTAGGAGCTAATTTAGGTTGGGTAATTATCTTAGGTTTTATTACTGGTATTCCTGCGGCAATTATTAGTGGGCCTATTTTTGCAAAATATATATCCAAAAAAATTAGTGTTTCAATACCAGAACAAGGTATGGACATACTAAAAGATAAAGAATACCCTAACCCAATCACTATAATTGCAATTATAGCGCTTCCAATTCTACTAATTGTTTTAAAAACTGTTTTTCTTGGTGACTGGATGGATGAGAATTTTTTACCAAAATCAATAACCTATACCATAGCTTTATTAGGGCATCCTTTTACAGCTTTAATTATTGCTAACCTCCTTGCTTGGTACATTTTAGGTATTATAAGGGGGACAGGAAGAGATGAATTATTAAAGCTATCTATAAAATCTTTTCAGCCAGCAGGGGCAATTATATTACTTACAGGAGCAGGAGGGGCTTTTAAGCAAGTTTTAGTAGACACAAAAGCAGGGGAGATGTTAGCTTCTTCGTTGCAGGGAGCCTTTATACACCCCTTATTATTTGCTTTTATCGTTGCAGCTTTGATACGTGTCCTTCAAGGATCGGCCACAACCGCCATGATTGCAGCGGCTGGAATAGCATCGCCCATAATTCTGGCAGGAGAATTTAGTGCTGCTCAAATTGCTCTTTTTGTTATATCAATAGCTTCTGGAGCGACTATATTGTCTCATGTAAATGATAGTGGATTTTGGTTAGTGGGTCAATATCTTGGTTTAACAGAAAAACAAACCTTTCATTCCTGGACTGTAATGACTACTTTAATTGCTTGTACTGGATTAATAATGTCGTTGTTATTGTGGTATGTGTTTTAAAGAAAGCTAGGTTGAATTTTGAATAACATAGTTATTTAACCCGTTTTATGTATTATAACTTCGTGATGAAGCTTTGAAATACCATAATAATGATGTTTTCTTAATTTCTGCATAAGCACCGTTATGGTGAAATTAAAAAATATAATGAAGTGCCAGTATTTGCAGTAGTTCAAAGATGTAATAGATTTTTTAATGCATAATGCGGGTTTAATTCAGTATTTGAAAAGACAAAGTATTATTATAGTTTATTTGGCATTATATTATCCAAACAATGAATAATAATGCTTCCATTTTGTTATAGCATTCTAATAAGGAGGTTTACTGATGATGATAGCACTATCTTTATCTTCAAATTGATTGTCTAGATAGATTAAATATTTTCCTGATAGGATGGTTTGTAGACATTGTTATTAATTAGTTTTTACTGTTTATAACTAAGGAATTATTTACCAACCATCTAAAACACATTGTAGTGTGTAAGGTTTACTTTCTGATAATGGTAGCTCTTCTGGAGCGTCTCCCAAATAATTTCCGCTTGCAAAGCCAGTGACCTCATTAAATCGATATGACCAACAAAACCTAAGATTAGGATGATCTTCAGAATAAGTAACCAGATTATCGACCAATATTACATTTTCAAATTCAGAAAAAGCGACAAAGTAACCATAAAACTTATTACGACGAACATCTGCATCAGAACTTTTGTACATATACATACCACAACTGTTACAAATATTATCATGTACATAAGTAGCTCTATTATGGCCTTTATCTCCTCCACCAGAGTATTGGATATACCCCAGTCTACCATTAGCTGACCCTGTGACCATGGTGATGGTATTTCTAGCGATAATATTATGTGTTTTATGCCAACTAACAATAGGACCATCTACATACTTACTCCCTTCACCTTGTTCCATCACATTATCAAGGATATAAACATTTTCACCACTAGTATTTACTATATCTCCTCCTGTGTTATGATGAAAGTAGTTATTTTGAATTATAATATCTTTATCTTCACGTCCACCTCCTTCAATATCAATACCAAATTGTGGTGAAGTACCGCTAATATTATGAATTTCATTGTTTTTTATTTCGATACGTGTACCTCCAACTATTGAAATACCTTGTCGTCTATTATTATTGATATTGTTATTTGTAAAAGTAACGTCTTTTGCATCTAGTACTAAAGAACCATCTCCGGTTAAATTATGAATTTTCATGTTTTCAATTAATACTTGATTACTTGTGTTCCAAACACAAATACCATGACCTTCATCATGAGCTGTTTTTCCGTCACTATCACGTGGTGTAAAAACATGTGTATCTCGATCTCCCTTAATTGTACCATCACGTATGATTATGTTATCTCCATTTAAGCTAATAACACAATAATTCCATTTATTATTCGTGTCAATTTCTAAAATAGTGCCTTCACTGAATACAAATTCGGTATTGTCATGAATTTCAATTCCTCCTTGATATATATCATTTATATCCTCACCAACCAGATATTCGCCTTTAGGTAGCACAACGCGACCATAGTTTTCTTCATGCGCCCAATCAATTGCTGCTTGTAAGTTTGTAGTTGTTTTAATAGCATTTGTACCATTATTAGGAATATCCCACCTATTTAAGTCAATAATATATTCTTGAGTATTTGATATTATAGGTAATTTAACATCAAAAGTAACCTTAGGAAGTCCATCAGTATCTAAATCTTCTGAATCTGCTTCATAGTCTGAGTTATTCATAATAAAATCTGAATTTTCGTTACTACAAGACAAAAAGAAAATTACTACAGAGATTAGAGTATAGTATGTTAATTTTTTCATTGGGGCATTATCAAAATTAGTTATTTGCAATGTATTAAAACCAATACATTACGACAAATTATAATAGTAAATTTGAGAAATTAATCTGTACGTCATTCATAATTTAAAAGTTTACTACTTATTTTATATTCTTTAACTAATCATACTATTTTGACACCTCGTATGTCCTGCATCAAGTGAGTTTATAGACCCTCTGTTGGGTCAAAAAGACGCTCGGTTAGAGCTTGGATACCCAAATTTAGACTTTTGGGTCCCAAATTTGGGTCTGACACTTCCAATTTTGAAGGTGATAAGTCCAAATTTGGGGCTTGATGACCCAACGTTGAGCCTTAAAAGTCCAATTTTTCATCAAAGAGATCCAACGGAACGTCTTTTTGGTTCATCGTTTTATAGTGATGTCTCAAATTTGAACCCCCAAAGTCCAAAAATGGGTATTAGAAGTCCAATTTTGGAAGAAATTATAAAAACATACTAAAGTACTTAAGAGCTCACATCCTCACATTCACATAATTAATTGACAAAACGTAATCCTACCCCATAATAATCTCTAAATATAAGAACACATTATGAACGTTATCATTAAACATATCGAAATTATAAAACGTATCGATCAATTGATTCGGCTACAAGCCACTGGGGCACCAGAAACATGTGCTGTTCGTTTGAGAATCTCAAAAACCAAACTCTATCGTACGATTACCCTGATGAAAGAATTAAATGCTCCGATTGAATATAATTTTTCTATCCAAAGTTATGTATATGTCAAAGAGGTAGGTTTTCAATTTGGGTTTTATACCAAAGAAAGCAATGTTAAGAAATTAAATCCTTTTGTAGGGTAGTTGTTTTAAGTATAAACTATGTTTAGTTTGATGCAAGAAATATTGTTATAATATCTAGAGCAAGGAGTCTAGATAAATAGTTAATCCAATGAATTTAAATAAAGTATTAGAAAAAGATATCTAAACATGTAATAGTGTTTTTTACAATAAAGGTATTTTCTATTAATTTGAGCTTCTATGGTGTTTCATTTGTACTCAATTTATAAAGCATTTTGCATTATAAACCCTTGTTTTCAAAGAAAAGATGTATTTCGGTTATTTTTTAACTTTTCTTAAAAAAATGATCTTGATTGAATTTTCATAACCAAAATCTTGTTTTTTATATCATATTACTACTGTTTTTTTAAAGATTAAAAATTACTTTTGTGCAAAATTATTGTAATGGCTGGAAATACATTTGGAAACCTTTTTAAGGTAACCACATTTGGAGAATCACACGGAGTAGCAATTGGGGGGATCATTGACGGATGTCCTGCGGGTGTTACATTAGATTTAGAAGCAATTCAGGCAGAATTAGATCGCCGTAAACCAGGACAATCAGCTATCGTTACACAGCGTAAAGAGCCTGACACAGTAGAGTTTTTTTCTGGTATTTTTGATGGAATGACTACTGGAACTCCTATAGGTTTTGCGATTAAGAATGCAAATCAGAAGTCCAAAGACTATTCGCATATAAAAGATTCATATCGACCTTCTCATGCAGACTATACCTATGACCAAAAATATGGTATTAGAGATTATAGAGGAGGAGGGCGTTCTTCTGCTAGAGAGACTGCTAGTAGAGTAGTAGCAGGAGCTATAGCCAAACAAGTATTGTCTGAAATTAAGATAAATGCTTATGTAAGTGGAGTTGGTGCTATAAAACTAGAAAAGAGTCATACCGAATTAGATTTTTCATTAACCGAAAGTAATATTGTTCGTTGTCCGGATCCTAAAATGGCAAACGAAATGGAAAACTATATCAAACAGATTAGAAAAGAAGGAGATACTGTTGGGGGAATTGTGAGTTGCGCAATTTCTGGTGTTCCTATTGGACTTGGAGAACCTGTTTTTGATAAATTACATGCAGAATTAGGAAAAGCTATGCTTTCTATTAATGCAGTAAAAGGTTTTGAGTATGGAAGCGGTTTTGCCGGAGCAGAATTAAAAGGAAGCCAGCATAATGATCTTTTTAATACAGACGGAACAACTAAGACCAATCTATCAGGAGGAATACAGGGTGGGATTTCTAACGGAATGGATATCTACTTTAATGTAGCTTTTAAACCTGTAGCTACAATAATGCAAGATCAGGAAACCATTGATAAAGATGGAAATATGGTAAACATGCAAGGTAAAGGAAGACATGATCCCTGTGTTGTGCCCAGAGCAGTTCCTATAGTAGAAGCAATGGCAGCTTTGGTACTTGTAGATTATTGGTTAATGAACCGTACAATCAAGAAATAGCAAATAATAAAAGATAAGTTAATAATTTACGGTAATCTTATTTTGGTTGCCGTTTTTTGTTTTTAATTTATATCTTCGATGCTATTTTGCTTAAATATTAAAATACTCACATGAAAAAAATCGCATTGCACTGGCAAATCATGATCGGAATGATATTAGGAATATTATTCGGGTTTTTAATGACTACCTTCTCATGGGGGAAAGAATTTACAGGAGATTGGATTGCACCGTTGGGAACTATTTTTGTAAATCTATTAAAGCTAATCGCAGTTCCATTAATTTTGGCTTCTCTAATTAAAGGAATTTCAGATCTAAAAGATATTTCAAAATTTAAATTAATAGGAGGTAGAACAATTGTTATCTATATTTTAACAACCGTTATTGCTATAACAATTGGTTTATTAATGGTAAATGTATTTAAACCAGGAAATGGAATTACTCCAGAAACTATAGAGAAATTAACTACAGAATACGCAGGCAATGCCAAAATCTCTGAGCGTATTGCAGAGGCGGGAAGACAAAAAGAAAGTGGCCCTTTACAATTTATTGTTGATATGGTACCACAAAATGCTTTCAAAGCAATGAGTGATAATAAGATGATGTTACAAGTCATATTTTTTGCAATCTTTTTGGGTATTAGTATGTTGCTTATAAAGCCATCTCAATCAGAGCCTCTTAAAAAGTTTTTTGATAGCTTAAATGATGTGGTATTAAAAATGGTTGATTTAATTATGTTAACCGCGCCATTTGCTGTTTTTGCTTTATTAGCCAATGTAGTTGTTACTTCTGATGATCCTGATATATTATTGGCATTATTACGATATGCAGGTGTTGTGATATTTGGTTTGGCCTTGATGATCGTTTTTTATTGTGTTTTGGTTGCTGTCATAACTAAGAAATCTCCGTTATGGTTCCTTAAACAAATTAGTCCAGCACAGTTGCTAGCATTTTCTACTAGTTCTAGTGCAGCTACTCTTCCTGTAACCATGGAAAGAGTAGAAGAACATATAGGAGTTGACAAAGAAGTATCTAGTTTTGTACTTCCTGTTGGAGCCACTATCAATATGGACGGAACTAGCTTATATCAAGCTGTTGCTTCTGTGTTTATTATGCAAGTTCTTTGGCCAGAAGGATTAACATTTAGTAATCAAATTACGATTGTTTTAACTGCTTTATTGGCATCAATAGGATCTGCAGCTGTTCCAGGAGCAGGAATGGTGATGTTAGTAATTGTTTTAGAAGCTATAGGTTTTCCTTCTGATAAGTTACCAATTGGGTTAGCTCTAATATTTGCGGTAGATAGACCATTAGATATGTTACGAACAACTGTAAACGTTACAGGAGATGCAACTGTATCCATGATTGTTGCCAAATCTGTAGGTAAGCTGGGAGAACCTAAAGTAAAAGAATGGGATGATCATTATGATAATGTAAAGTGATTAATCTACTTTCCAATTCTTGAGAAGTTCAAATAACAAAGGATATTCTTGTTCTCGTTCGGGATTCCACATCATAGTGAGTTTTGCTTTTTGTTTTATATTTTTCAATTCAATATTTTGTATAGGAAATTCATGACCGTACAATGAAGAAATAGGTTCAAGAGAAATTCCTAAACCAGCTTCTACTAACCTAAAACTAGTGCTTGCAGAATCTGTTTCATGAATAATTTTGGGAACAAAACCAGCATCAATACATATGGATTCTAATATATGAACGTAATTAGGACCATCTGCTACAGAAGGAAAAATGAATTCTTCATTTGAAAAAACAGAAAAATCACTATAATTATTTTGATGTACAGGGTGATTTTCTGGTAATAATATTACAAAATTATCAATTTGTAATATTTTACTTTTCAAAGTAAAAGGAACCATAGGATTGGTTGCAAAACCAATGTCTAATTCGTTTTGTTGCAGAGCAAGATATTGATCTCGATTGTTCATTTCTCTTAAGACCGCTTTTATTCCAGGTATTCTTTGATGAATGGTTTTTAATATTTCTGGTAGTATGGTTTGCATTATAGAATGTGTAAAGCCTATTTTGATTTCTCCTGCTTGACCATTATGAATTTGAACTGCTTGCTTTTTAATTCTTTCTAATTGAACAAGTAGTTTTTTGGTTTCTGATATAAAATAATGCCCAGCGTGGGTGAGCTGTACATTGCGCTTATTTCTTTTAAATAATACTGCACCAATTTGATCTTCTAACTGCTTTATTTGTCTGCTCAATGCAGGTTGTACAATGTTTAATTCTTCTGCTGCTCTGGTGAAGTTAAGTTTCTCAGATAATACCAAGGCATTTTCTAATTGTTGAATGTTCATTAATGCATTTTTGTTATTAATCAATCAAAATTAAGTATTTTTTTTTATAAATGAAGTTGATTAATTTTGATATGCTTATACATCTAGTTGATTCACATCATAATTTTAGTTATTCAATGCAAAAAACAATACCAGACCTAGGTACATTAGAAAGTGTATATGATCCTTCTAATTTTAGAAATATAGGGCATGAAATAATCGATCTACTTGCTGATCATATTGAAAAAGTTCAGACAGATAGTGAAGAGCCTGTTCTTATTTATAGAGAACCAAAAGACGAATTATTATTTTGGAAACAAGATTTTTCTTCTGATTCTGAAATATTGGATGTATTTGATAATATTTTAAAGCATTCGATTAGTATGCATCATCCAAAATATATGGGACATCAAGTTGCTGTTCCTGCATTAATTTCTGGTTTGGCTGGACTGCTGTCTGATGTATTGAATAATGGAACAGGAGTTTATGAAGTAGGAATGGCTAGTAATGCAATTGAAAGGATAGTTACTGATTTGGTTGCAAAAAGAATTGGATATAATTCTGAAGCTTCAGGGTTTCTTACTTCTGGTGGAACTTTGGCAAATCTTACTGCTTTGTTAGCAGCACGTAAAGCTAAAGCTCCAACCGCTGTTTGGGAAGAAGGACATCAAGAAAAATTAGCTGTACTAGTCTCTGAAGAAGCGCATTATTGTATTGATAGAGCAGCAAGAATTTTAGGTTTTGGAAATGATGGTATTATAAAAGTACCTGTTGATTCAGAATTCAAAATAAATATAGAAGTACTTGAAGAATATTATACTACAGCTAAAGAAAAAGGCTTTCATGTTATTGCACTTATAGGTTGTTCATGTTCTACTGCTACAGGGTCTTATGATAATCTGAACCATCTTGCAAATTTTGCAGAAAAATATGACTTGTGGTTTCATGTTGACGGAGCTCATGGTGGAGGAGTAATTTTTTCTAAGCGAAATAAACATTTGGTAAACGGAATAGAACGTGCAGATTCTGTTGTTATTGATTTTCATAAAATGCTTATGACTCCCGCTTTAAATACGGGATTAATTTTTAAGAAAACAGAAGATGCTTATCAAACTTTTGCTCAAAAAGCTCATTATTTATGGGATTCTCAGGATACCAGAGAATGGTATAATTCAGGAAAACGAACTTTTGAATGCACCAAATTTATGATGTCAATAAAAGTATATGCTATATTAAAAACACATGGAGAAGAAATATTTGAAAAACACATAGATACCCTATACAATCTTGCTTCAATTTTCTCAAAAGTGATTGATGATAACCCAAATTTTGAATTAGCACTAAGACCTGAAGCTAATATCGTTAATTTTAGATATACCAAAGTAAAGAATAAGAATGTAAATTCCTTTAATGCAGATATCCGAAAAAATTTAATTATTTCAGGAAAGTTCTACATAGTACAAACCACAATAAAGAAAGAATTATACCTTAGGACGGCAATCATGAATCCATTAACAAAAGAAGAGGATTTAATTTCTCTTTTGAATGAAATAGAAACTATCGCAGAAACAATAAAATAGCTACAAAAAAGTAAAAAACGCTAGGATTTTACTTTTCCTGTTAATACACTTACTTTTGAATTGAAAGGATTTCCAGAAGCTCTTCTTAGTAAAACTACTTGTCCAGTATGCCAAATTGCATCAGAAATGGGACCATTAATGTTATTCCAGAAAGGAAATTCTGTATTTCCTTCTTTCCCTTTGAAAACAATTTTGAAGTCTGTTAAATCATTACTGTTTAAAAGTATTGTACTAGCTTTTTTGAAATTTTCAAGAGTTTTTTTACGTTTTTCTACATATGTCATTTCTGGTTGCTCTATGGAGGGGTCATTTATTGTTTTGGTTGTAGCGTTAACAATTACTCTAGATAAATCATAAATGTGATCAATAGTTTCTCCGCATTTTCTTCCTTTCTCACTAGGTTTATATTGTAAATCTTCATCGCGTAATCCTTCTGTTGCCCAATAATATCTAAAACCTAATCCATCAATCAATCTAGAAGATACAGAACCAGCAGTATAGGTTTCTGGATAAGTAGGTATTTCAGCATATGGAAGGTTTTTAGAATTGGTATCTTGAGCGCTTATGGTAATCGAAAAGAATAGTAGAGTAGTAGCTATAAATATAAAGGATTGTTTCATTATGATAGATTTTATTTTTTAAGGAATCTAAAGTAATTCACTCTAAGTGGATAGCGAAAAATATTATGATTTTTAACATTTTCTTTACGCAACCAAACATAGAAGTTACTCATCTAGTTAGATAAGTTTGGATATATTAATACGTACAATTTATATGAAATATTTTATTTATTTCTTCGCTTCTTTAATGATTTTGAGCTGTAGTGAAGATGATGATGTGGTTTTTAATCCAGATCCAAATTCTTTGGGTTTAGAAGGAGAATGGAATTTAATCAATGTGTCTGGAGGCTTTATAGGAATTAATGAAAATCTTGATAAGGGAACAGTGGTTTGGGATTTTAACGAAACCGATAAAAATATCGTAATCGTAAATAATAATATGAATGATATGATTAATGATATATTCCCATCAGGAACCTATAATTTTTCTATGGTCATGATGAATGAAAACAAAGAATTGATCATCAATGACAGAAGCTTAGGTAGTTTTGAACTTACCAATAATGAATTTACCATTGATGAACAATTTAGAGATGGTTTTCGGTATACATTTCAGCGTTAAAGATTAATCCGTTTGTTTTTTGGATATTTTACTTGATAAGAAAATTGTTTTTCTTCTTTTTGATTTGAAGGAATATCCAATTTACAACTTATAATACCAGTTTTATCATTATATTCTAATGTGTCAGTATTAATATCATCTATTTTGATTTCTTTATTCTGAGTGATAGGAATACGATCCTGTAACGTAATATAAATTTTATTTTTCTTGTTATTTTTAATGCTGATTTTATACCCACGATTTATAATTTTACTACTTCCTGTAAAGGATTTACTTTTAAAATTATTAAGTTGTTCTCTTTTTACAATGATATTAGGATCAACACCTAAGGATATAGTGAGACTGTCTGTTGTAGCTAGAGGATCGATATTTGTTTTTCCTGCAAAGCTACCTTCAAAGTAAATATTGGCTTCTCCCGCTAATAAGTTAAATTGTTCCCAGTTTCCTAATTTAGCAGTAAGAAATGCATTTTCATCAAGTTCTGGTGCTACATAATACCTATAATCTGCTTTCATATCAAAATTATCAATCTCGATTACGGTAACCTCTGCATTAGAGTTGATCGTGTATTTATTTTTAATTTTGAATTTAGTATTCGTAATCCCTTCTTCTTTAGTTTCAACTACTTGGTTATATTCTTTTTTTTCTTGCACTCTCTTATTTTTTGAAATTGACGATGCACCTCTTATTTTGACTACAGATGACGCATATCCAGTAACAACAACTTCTTCTAGTGCTGATACATCTTCTTTTAATTTTTGATTGATTAATGAGGAATAAATAGGAATAGTTGAGCTTTTAAATCCTATGTAAGAAAAAGAAAGTTCTCTTCCTCCTTGTATATTTATAGTATATCGACCATCAAAATCTGTTTGAACACCATTTGTTGTTCCTTTTTCTATAATATTTACCCCAGGAAGTGGTTGGCCATTAGAATCACTAATAATTCCGGTTACTCGCCTTATTGTTGGATTGTATTTGTAGCCATATCTATTCACAGTAGTATTGCTTCTGTAATTTCCATAAGTAAAGTTTAGGTATTTTGTAGTTAGATCAGGTTTAAGGTTATTGGTATTGGGATCACCAGTAGACAGAATGATATTTGCATTTTTCCAATCTGTTCCGGTTTGTTGATATACATTAGCTTTATAGGCTATGTTAAGTGGAGATTCAACATTTTTTGATTTGATATCATATAATGGAAACCAGCCTGCATTACTAACATTATATCGTATTTCTAGTATTAGGTTAGACGCAGTGGTAGCATCAAGTTTTAATTTAATTTCACCACGTTCTTCTTTGGTATGATCATCAAGTGTATTTATTTCATTTCTGATTGCATCAATATTTTTATGTAAGTCATTTAACCTTTGTGTAATGGTATATATATCATTCTTTATAATAACAGATCTTTCCCTATAATACGTAGAAATTTGTTTTACCGTTTCTAAAGAAAGGGTTGTGTTGTTACCACTGATTTGTTGATTATTATCTAGTACTTTTTGTTCTTGTTGTAGTCCAGAAATAATATTATCATTGTTACTTCTCACTAATAGTAATTTTTGAAGTTTACTTTTCAAAGATTTTAATTCTTCTGATTGTTGTTTCTTTTCGAGATAATTAATGTTGAAGTTGATAGATACTATAGAATTGTTTTTTAACCCCGATATTTGAATGCTGTTTTCATCAATAGATGGAGATAGATTGTGCAATATGATATCATTGATTCCTGGTTTTATATTTACAGAGGTAGTTCTTTTTATTTGTGCTCCCGTAAGATACACTGTTACTTCTTCGATTGTAGATTCTGTCATTTTTTCATTATTAGCAGATACTAAGAATGAAAAGAGTAAGAATAATAATGTATAGGTTCTCATAATTTTATAGATTTTAGTTATAAAATCGAATATAGATTATTAGTGCTTTTTGAAAAATCTTGATTGAGTAAAAGAGTATTCTGAGTTAGTAAAACTCATACTCAAGCATTAAAACATTAACTATAAGATTGTTATAGGGGGATTTTCCCCTAATCATTTTTAGTTAAAGTCCCCTTACGCCGTATCATTCATATCTATATTTTTGGGATATCAATTTTTCACACTAAAACACTTACAATATGAAACGGCTTTTACTTCCTGTAGTGCTTATTGCTTTTGCTGTTATATGTCTTAGTATTGTACATATAGATAATGTCAATAAGTTAGATGCTCAATCTAACGAATTGCGTAAAAAACATCAAACAGATATTATTTATGATAATCAAGTAGATAAGTCTTCAGTCATTCCAAAAAATAAATGAAGAGTAGAAAATGATTCAATAATTATTGATCAATAAAGAGTGCCTTAAGTTCTGGGGTTGGAATCATACAACTTTCTTTTTTGCCAAACCATTTATACCTATTTCTGGCAATAATATTGTAAACCCAATCTCTAAAGAATTTAGGAAAAATAAGGAAAACAGAAAGTATGGGATAAAGACCAGACAGCTGCTTTGCAATATGTAAAGCGGCTGTTGATTTATGATAATAAGCGATTTTTGGCTCTATTAATAAAATAGAATCTAATGAAGAAGTGTCTATATTTCTTTCTAATATTAGTTTTTTACCTATTTCACTTTGTAGAGATGCATATCTGAATATATCCTTTTTATCTCGTTTAATAATAAAGTTTACTGCACTATTGCAGAGATTACATACGCCGTCAAATAATATGATTTTTTTGTTTTCCATAATTATAGAACAAAGATAGTATGAATAATGGATAAGAAATATAGTATTATGAATTCATTAAGAATCACTTGGCAATAACAGAGTTTATGACTTGTTGTGTTGTAATCTGAAGATTTTTTGGAAGCTTATTGTCTTTAGGAAGTACTGCCAGATAACGATCATTATTAGAATCATAAACTTGTTTGTAAGAAGGATCATCAAGCTGTAATATATCACAGATTTCTTTAATAAGGTCAAGATGATAGATAAGATCATTGCTTCCTAAATGAAAAATACCTTTCTTGTTACGATTAATAATATAGTGTATTTGTTGAGTTAATTTTGATATAGAGGTGGCATTAATGATTACATTAGGGAAAACTTCTATTGGAGCTTTTAAATCATGTAATGTTTTTAATTCCTGAATTCTGGGAGTGCCAGATCCAAAAACCATAGGTACTCTAGCAATGACATACTTGTTTATTGGCAAGCGCATTAATGCATTTTCAATTTTAATTTTAAATCTTCCAAATACGCTGTCACTAAGGGTTTTATCATATTCATAAGATGGGTAATTACTAAAAGAATCAAATACATTGGCACTGGACATAAAAATAAGTCTGCACTTATGTTTTTGTATCCAACCAATGATACGTCGATGAGCATCTAATTGAGAATTAAAATTACCTCTAAGTACAGTGATAATATATGTTGGCTTTAAGTTATCTAATAGAATAGAAATATCTTCAAGTTCCATGTCATACTGAAAGAATTTTTTGTTTTTTTCAAAAAATGCATTATCAGTGCGATACGTACCATAAGTATCAAAATAAGAATTTAGCTCTTTATAAAGGGCATTTCCTATAAAACCACTAGCTCCTATGATTAAAATTCTTTTCAAATTCCTATTATAAAAAAATTAAGTTTCAAATATTACTACTAGAGTAACCTTGAAACTTAATTATACCATTATTTATTGTAATGCTACCCTTTATAAAAGGGTAATTTTACTACAGTTGCAGGAATAGCTTTTTTGCGAACCTGAATATTAATTTTATTTCCTGGTGTAGCAAAAATAGTAGGTACATATCCTAATCCAATTCCTTTTCCTAAAGAAGGCGACATTGTGCCAGAAGTAACAACGCCTATTTTATTACCATTATCATCCACAATATCATAATCATGACGAGGAATACCACGCTCATTTAATTCAAAACCTATTAACTTTCGTTCTGCTCCTCGTTCTTTTTCTTCAGCAATGGATTTTGCATTAATGAAATCTTTCGAGAATTTGGTAATCCAACCCAGTCCAGCTTCAATTGGAGAAGTTGAATCATTTATATCATTTCCATAAAGGCAATATCCCATTTCTAACCTTAGTGTATCCCGTGCGGCCAATCCGATAGGCTTAATACCAAAATCAGCCCCTGTTTCAAGAACTTTATCCCATATTTGCTGCACTTCAGAATTCTTACAATATATTTCAAAACCTCCACTACCTGTATATCCTGTGGCCGAAATAATAACATGTTCAATTCCTGCGAAATCCGCTACTTTAAAAGTATAAAATTTCATCGCTTTCAGATCAACAGAAGTAAGTGATTGCATTGCAACAGCAGCTTTTGGACCCTGTATAGCTAATAAAGAGTAGTCATCAGATAAATCGCGCATATCTGCATTCATTGTATTATGGCTACTAATCCAATCCCAGTCTTTTTTTATATTAGAAGCATTAACAACCAAAAGATATTTTTCATCTGCAATTTTGTAAACAATCAAATCATCTACAATTCCACCTCTGTCATTTGGCAAGCAGCTATATTGAGCTTTCCCATCAATCAGTTTAGAAGCATCATTAGAGGTTACTTTCTGAATTAAGTCTAAGGCATTCGGACCAGTAATTAAGAATTCTCCCATATGAGATACATCAAAAACACCAACATCATTACGAACTGTTTCGTGTTCTATATTAACTCCTTCATAAGATACAGGCATATTAAAACCTGCAAAAGGAACAATTTTAGCTCCTAAAGCAACGTGAGTTTCTGTTAAAGCAGTGTTTTGCATATTGCAATGGTTTATAGTGTTATCAAATTGACGCCGAAAGTAAAAAACTTTGTGTAGCTACACAATGCTTTTTTGTTATAATCCTAATAAATTACCAGTTTAATAATATATTTATCATCAAATGTATCCTTATTTATAAAAGAAATAAGAATAGTATTGATATCGTCCATTTTTTTCTTAATACAATACTTCTTTATTATGAAATAGATAAATATCATTAGAAAAAGATTAATATTTAAAGTTTAATCATTGATTACTATAGTGTAAATTAAAGTTTACAAAATTTTAGGAATTGTTTTGGATAATCACTCCAAATAATCCCTACTTTTATTTATATGGAATATAAAATATTAAGTGAAGATCTCGTTTTTGATGGTTTTTTAAAAATTAGAAAAGCTTCTGTTATTCACGACTCTTTTAACCATAACTCTTCCATCAATTGTGTACGTGAAATGATGGATAAAGGCGATTGCATAGGGGTATTGTTATATGAAAAAGATACCAAGAAAGTATTATTTGTTAATCAGTTTAGGTATCCAACAACAAAAAACAATAATGGTTGGTTATTAGAAATTCCTGCAGGCGGAATAGAAGAAAAAGAAGACGCAAAAGATTGTGCAATAAGAGAAGTAGAAGAAGAAACAGGTTATAGAGTTAACAAATTAGAACATATTTCTACGTTTTATGCTACACCAGGGGTTTCTTCAGAAAGAATGTATTTATATTATGGAGAAGTTTTAGAAAATGATCAAATAAACATAGGAGGTGGTGTTGAGGAAGAAAATGAAGATATCCAACTCCATAAAATTCCAATTTCAAAAATAAGAACATTATTAACATCTAATGCGATAAATGATGCAAAATCTATTATCGCATTACAATGGTTTATAATAAATAAGGTAGAAAAATTTTAATAGTATACTATAGATTGACTACCGCAATACAGTAATTAAAAAAACTGGTATTACTCACATTGTATATCAATACTCAATTTTTTCATTTTTTTCCATATCTGGTGTTCTGGTGTTTGAGGAGAAATAGTGAATAATATACAATGTTTATTTTGTAATTTACAAAAACTATAATTTACGATAACATTAAGAGATACTTCTTTTTTAGTTGTAAAAGCATCATAAGTTAATATTTTCCCAACATACATTTCATCGTTTATTTTTTCAAAAAAAGCTTTTGACACAATATTTTTTTGAAGAGAATTTTGATCAGACTTAGAAACCGTGGTCATCAATCCATTAAAATATTTTTCCATATATGTTTCTATTTTTTTGGAAGACAGCATTATATCTTGCTCAAGAACCCATAAGAAAGCATATGAGAAATAATCAGGAGCATCTTGTTCTCCCCATCCAGGAGAAAAACGAACATATTCTGTGCCCAAAAATTGTAAAGAAGGTGCAAATTCTAATGGAAATTCAATAACTTCGCTTCTCCAATTATCATTGGAATGCAAAAGATTTTTTTTTGAAGAATCAGAACCACATTGTATAAAAAATAATGCTACTATAATAAAAGGTATGGTTTTTGCAAAAGACATAATAAAGTATTAATTTAAGCACTAAAAATACGAAATTGTTTACTGATAAATTTTTCTTAAATTTGTGTTAATTTGAATAGAATACAAACTCTACAAAATGAATTTATATAGAATATTTTTACTATTATTCGTTTTCGCAATTCAGATAGCCCCAGCTCAAACTGAACAAGACCGAATCGAAGCCGAAATTATTAACGTCCAAAGAACAATAGTTGCAAAACTTACTGGACATGAACCTATTAAAGGAAAAAAGAAATTAAAAAGCAGATTCAGTACCTCTGAAAGGAAAGCTTCTGCTGATTTTTTATTTACTTCTTTAAAAGAAATTGGGCTTAAACCCCAAAAACACCCTTATAATGTTAAAGACAAAAAAGGAAATCTTTTTAATGGAGTAAACATTTATGCAGAAATTCCTGCTACTAATAGAACTGATGAGTTTGTTGTAATAGCTGCTCATTTTGATACTGTAGAAAATAGCCCAGGAGCCGTACATAATGCTACTGGAACCGCTATTGCTTTCTATGTTGCAAAAAAAATATCAGAATTAAAAGAGCGCAACAAAAATTTTATGATCGTGTTTTTCGATCATTGGAAAAGTAATATGGTTGGAGCAAGAATGTTTACAAAAAAGCTTAAAAAGGAAGGGTATAATATCCATTCAATGCATAGATCTGATTATATGGGATGGGATAATGATGAAGATAGAGCTATAGAATTATTGGCTTCAAACTTGAGTTTAGAATCCAGATATAGATTAGAATCTCCTGTACCTATTTATAAAAGAACAGTAGCTACACCAGAAAGTAGATTTTTTGCAAATTTTGGTTATGATACGGTTACCCTTACAGCAGAATTAAGAAATGCAGATAATTCACCATTTGTGCGTCAAAGTGAAGATAAATATACTACAGTAAACTTTAAGTACCTTGCGTCTACTACAAGTATTGTATATAAAGTGATGAAATCTTTAGCAGAAGAATAAAAGCCACTTTGTATAATAACTAAAAAATAATTAAAGGAGTTCTTATCTATTTAATAAGAACTCCTTTAATGTTTCATAATTTTTTATAGGTATACTGTGCTTTTCCTTATTAATTACTTTTTGAATTTGTGAAGGAATTTTTACCTTAATGTTTAATGTTTCCTCTACGACATCTAGAAATTTAACAGGATGTGCTGTTTCTAAAAATATGCCATACTCAGTAGATGTTAATTCTTGTTTCTGTAATCCTAAATATCCTACTGCACCATGAGGATCAGCCACATAACCTGATTTTTCATAAATTTCCTCCATTGCTTTTTTAGTCTGTTTATCATCAAAACTGTACGCAGAAAAATTACTTTTTAGGAGAGCAAAATCATTATCAAAAAGTTGTTGAATTCTTATAAAATTACTTGGATTTCCAACATCCATGGCGTTAGAAATTGTAGCTTTAGAAGGTTTCGGGTCATATTCAGAAGTTTCTAAATAGCGAACAACCGTATCGTTAACATTAGTAGACGCTATAAAATGTTTTACTGGTAGACCCAGTTTTTGAGCAACAATTCCGGCACAGATATTTCCAAAATTCCCACTTGGAACCGAAAACACAATATCTTTTCCTTTATTTTTTACCTGTTTATAAGCAAATAAAAAATAAAATAATTGAGGAAGCCATCTGGCAACATTTATAGAGTTTGCAGAAGTTAACTGTTTATAAGTAGTAATATCTGTATCTAAGAATGCAGTTTTTACCATATCCTGACAGTCATCAAAAACACCATCTACTTCTAAGGCTGTTATATTTTGACCTAGAGTTGTTAATTGTTTTTCTTGTATCTCACTTACTTTTCCAGTAGGATACAAAATGACTACATTAACACCTTTTACACCCAGAAATCCATTTGCTACTGCACCACCAGTATCCCCTGATGTTGCAACCAAAACAGTTACATGATTTTCATTATTCCGATTAAAATATCCTAGGCACCTTGCCATGAATCGAGCTCCAACGTCTTTAAAAGCCATTGTTGGTCCATGAAATAATTCTAGTGTTCCTGTGGTATCGTCAATTTCTACTACAGGAAAATCAAAACTCAAAACATCAGAAAGAATATCTCTTAGTTCTATTTCGGGTATTTCTTCACCTACAAATTGTTGTATTGCCTGAAAAGCAATTTCTATATGATCCAGATTTTCAATATTTTCAAAAAATGATTCTGGTAATGATTGTATAGATTCAGGAAAATATAAACCTCGATCAGGAGCCAGTCCTTTTATTACAGCTTCTGAAAATGATACATTTGGCGAGTTTTTATGTAAACTATAATATTGCATTATTTTGTATTCTTTACTTAAGTTAGATAATTGCTGAGAATTCTATTTCTACAAGAGTATCTGGAGAGATTAATTTTGAGACCTCTACCATTGTGGTTACTGGTCTTATTGTACTAAAAAATTCTCCATGCGCTTTACCAACTTCTTCCCATTTATTGATATCTGTACAGTACATTCTGGTTCTAATAACATTGCTTAAATCTGCACCATATTCTTTTAATGCTTTTTCTGCAATTTTAATAATGGCAATAGTTTGTTCGTATTCATTTTCACCCTTTGCTGTAGTGCCAGAAATTTCAATTACATCTCCAATTTTTATAGCTCTTGAGTACCCTACAATTTCTTCCCAAGGAGATCCTGTTGATATTTTTTTTATTTCTTTCATTGGATTTCTTCAATAATTTTTACTCCGTTACTATTAATTTGTGATACATGAATATCAAATTCAAGTCCTGTTTTTGTGTATACTTCTCTTATAGCATCAGCTACATCGTTGGCGGTTTTAAAACCTTTACTTAATGCAAAAATAGATGGCCCTGATCCAGAAATTCCACATCCCAGAGCACCATTTTTAATTGCAGCATTCTTTACACTTTTAAATTCTGGAATTAAAATTGATCTGAGAGGTTCTATAATTATATCTTCTAGACTTCGGCCTATCAGATCGTAATCTTCTGTGAATAAACCAGCTACCAATCCACCAACATTTCCCCATTGATGAATCGCTTGTTTTAAGGTTATATTATGTTTTATCACTGATCTAGAATCTGATGTCTTTACTTCGATTTGAGGATGAATTACTGTCATTACAAGATCTTTTGGAGAATGTAACTTTATTACATCGAGTGGATTATAACTTCTTACTAAAGTAAATCCACCAAATAGGGCAGGAGCTACATTATCAGCATGGGCATTACCACTGGCTAGCTTTTCTCCTTCCATTGCAAATTTTACTAATTCTTGTGGTGTATAAGGGTTTTCCAATAGATAATTTACAGCCCAGACTGCACCAGCACTACTTGCAGCACTACTACCAATTCCACTTCCAGCTTTTATTTTTTTGTATATTTCTATAGTCACACCTAGATCTTTTTTGTAATCTAGTAGTAATGCCTGAACAGCAACACTGGCTACATTTTTATCTACCTCCATAGGAAGATCAGCGCCTTCGATTTTGGTAATTCTTATGCCTGGCTCTGATGTAAGTGAAATTAGCATTTCATCACCAACGGTATCCAAACAACACCCTAATACATCGAACCCACAGGAAAGGTTTGCGACAGTGGCAGGGGCAAATATTCTAATACTTTTCATTGTTATTATTTTTTACCAATTCTAATAATATCTGCAAAAATACCAGAAGCAGTAACCTCGGCTCCGGCTCCGGCTCCCTTTACTATTAGTGGTTGTTTAGGATATCGATCTGTATAAAACAAAACTATATTATCACTTCCTTCAAGGTTATAAAAGGGGTGATCAGATGGTATAAATTGTAATCCAACTTTTGCTTTCCCTTCTTCATATTGTGCTACATATTTTAGACGGCATTCTTTTTTATTGGCATCATCCAAAAT
The DNA here is from genome assembly GCA_947498785.1 of uncultured Aquimarina sp. GTDB lineage: Bacteria > Bacteroidota > Bacteroidia > Flavobacteriales > Flavobacteriaceae > Aquimarina. The sequence goes on from CANMLS010000001.1 coordinate 182,711, forward strand.
TTTCTTAAAATGATTCTCGTTTTGTTCTACAGATTGAAGAAAATCATCTACACTGGTAGTATCCAAACTTTCTTTTGGTAGAAATGCTTCATTTTCTATATTTTCTAACTCCATCACTTTTCCACTTTCACGAGCAAGAATAAGAATTTTACGTGCTACATCAATTCCGCTTAAATCTATTTTAGGATCAGGTTCTGTATACCCTTGTTGCTGTGCTTGTTTTACTATTTCATGAAAAGTAATACCTTTTTTATAATTATTAAAAACAAAATTTAGACTACCAGATAATACAGCCTGTATTTTATGAACATTATCTCCAGATGCAATTAAGTTATTTAATGTGTCTATAATTGGTAAACCAGCACCAACATTTGTTTCATATAAAAAAGAGGCATTAAATTTTCTTGATAAGTTTTGTAATTCTTCATAGTTAGTATACTCATCTGCACAAGCAATTTTATTACAGGTAACAACAGCCATACTTTCTGCTAGATAATGTTTATATACTTTGGCAATGTCGGGATTAGCTGTATTGTCAACAAAAATAGAATTACGTAAATTCATTTCTTTTGCTTTGGTAAAAAAATCTGCAGCATCTGCTTTTTCTCCATTTTCTAATTTTTGCCCCCATGAATCTAAATCAATTCCTCGCTCATCAAAAATCATTTTTCGCGAATTAGAAATGGCAACCACTCTTATTTTCAACCTTAGTTTATCCTTAAGGTAGTTTTTTTGCTGTTCTAATTGTTCTATTAATTTACTTCCTACATTTCCGACACCTGTAATGAAAAGGTTTAATTGTTTAGTTTTTACTTCGAAAAATCGTTCATGTAATGTATTCAAAGCTTTTTTGATATCTTTTTCCTCTATAACAACAGAAATATTTTTTTCTGAAGCACCTTGAGCAATAGCTCTAATATTAACATTGTTTTTTCCTAGAGTACTAAACATTTTTCCACTTAACCCTTGATGATGATACATATTATCACCTACCAGAGCTATTATGGCTACATTATCCTCGATTTTCACGGCATCCAATTTATGCTTAGAAATTTCAAATTCGAATGTAGCATCTAACACTTCTTTTGCTTTTTTTGCATCGATTGCTTCTATTGCAAGGCATATAGAATGCTCTGACGAAGCTTGAGTTATTAAAATAACATTTATGTTTTCGAGAAAAAGAGTTTCGAACAAACGTTTTGAAAACCCAGGTATTCCTACCATTCCACTTCCTTCTAATGAAATAATGGATATGCTATCTATATGACTAATTCCAGTAACGGGTTTTTTTCTATCATTTACTTTTCTTGTAATGAATGTTCCCTGATCATTTGGTTTAAACGTATTCTTTATTAATATCGGAATATCCTTTTCTAAAACTGGATGTATAGTAGGAGGATAGATTACTTTAGCACCAAAATGAGAAAGCTCCATTGCTTCCTGATATGAGATATGATGAACAGGCTTTGCTTGTTTAACCAATTTTGGATTAGCGGTATACATACCACTCACATCCGTCCAGATTTGTAATTCGTCTGCATTAATAGCTGCTGCAAGAATGGCTGCTGTAAAATCAGAACCTCCTCTTCCTAGTGTTGTAGGTTCCCCGTCCTTTGTTCTGGCTACAAAACCAGGAAAAAGACTTACCCTGTGGGTGTTTTGATCAGCAAACTCTTTAATGTTATCATTGGTTTCCTTATAATCAATGGTAACCTTTGAATTGATGGTTTTAACAATTAATTCTCGTGAATCTTTTAATATGATATCCACACCTGTTACTTTTGCTGCTTCTACAATAATATAAGAAGAAAGTATTTCTCCATAACTAGCAATCACGGCAGCAGTTTTTGTAGATAATTCACTTAATAAATAAACTCCTTCACATAAAGATTCTAAATCGTTAAGTTGGGCTTTTACTTTACTAATTATAGCACTTTGCGAGATTACAGGAATGAGGCTTTTTATAGCTTTAAGATGTATTTTTTCAATCTCTATTAGTGTATTTTTGTAATTTTCATTATTATAAGATGCTTCTTCACCAGCTTGTAGTAGCAAATCAGTAATTCCTCCCATTGCAGAAACAACAACATACAAAGGTTGTTTTTCAGATTGTTGTTTTACAATATCTATTACGTTTTCTATTGTAGTTGCATTTGCAACAGAAGAACCTCCAAATTTTAGAACGTTCATAATATTTTTTTTAATTGAATTAAGGATAAAAAGCTTATGCCTGGTAATACATTTTTAATGAATTACGTACATGTTTTGGCGATACTATATAAATGAATTAACCCCTAAGGGTAGTAATAGTAATTGTAGTAGTACTCATAATTGAAGAAACCTCAGATGTTAATACTGTCCCTAAGATTATTGATAAAGCCGATATGATAATGGTACTAAACATTAATTTGCTTTGCTTTGTGAGTTCAAATGTATAATTTTTTACTTTTAGAGAAAATTAAATTAACAGTATTCTTAAACTTTTATTATTTCAATAATGAATAACTTGTTTCATTATATAATTCCTAAAAAAACAATAAAAATTGACCTAATTAAAATCATATTTATAGGTTATATAAATAATTATAAAAATTTAACTTTATGAAGATATTTTCTGCGCAACAAATGCGCATGGCTGATGAGGCTACTATACAATCAGAAAAGATTACATCATTAGAATTAATGGAACGAGCTGCAGAGCAAGTTTTTAATTTGATTCATAATCAATTACAAGGATCTCCAGTTCTAATTCATGTATTTTGTGGTATTGGAAATAATGGAGGAGATGGGTTAGTTGTTTCACGATTATTATTAGAACATGGTTATAATGTTAAAACCTATATTGTTAACTTTAGTGAGAACAGATCCAAAGATTTTTTGGTTAATTATGATCGATTAAAAGAGATCACAACATCTTGGCCAATACAGCTTAAATCTAATGAAGATTTTCCAACAGTTGGTAGAGAAGATATGATTATTGATGCCATTTTTGGTATAGGTCTCAACAGACCATTAGTTTCTTGGGTAGCTCAGTTAATAAAACACCTTAATACTTTTAGGTGTTTTATACTCTCTATTGATATTCCATCGGGATTATATGCTGACAATGTTCCTGATGATCCTAAAGCAGTCATTTACGCAAATATCACAGTTACTTTTCAATTACCTAAATTAGTCTTCTTTTTACCACAAACTGGTATGTATACACAGGATCTGAAGGTAATAGATATAGGTCTGGATAGCGAATTTTTAACTCAAAGTCCAGGGGTTGGGATATTAATTAGCAAAAGTGAGGTGCTTCCTTTATATCGACCAAGGCATAAATTTAGTCATAAAGGAATGTTTGGGCATTGTGTAGTTATAGGAGGAAGTTACGGTAAAGTAGGTAGTGTAGTATTAGCTACAAGGTCTGCCTTGAAAGTTGGTGCAGGCTTAGTTTCTGCATATTTGCCAGAATGTGGATATGAGGTTATGCAATCTTCAGTTCCAGAAGCGATGGTAATTACTGATGATGATGATGAATTAGCAGAGATTCATCTTGATTTTAAACCAACGGCTATTGGTATTGGAATAGGGATGGGAACTAATGATAAAACTGTAAAGGCATTTGAGAAATTTTTAAAAGAAAATCAATCTGGATTGGTTATAGATGCTGATGGTATCAATATTTTGGCAAAGCATAGTGAATTTTTTGAAAATCTACCAGAAAAAACGATTTTGACACCACATCCAAAAGAATTACAGAGGTTGATTGGAGAATGGGAAGATGATTTTGATAAAATTGAAAAAACAAAGGCATTCTCAAAGAAATATGATTGCATTGTAGTCATTAAAGGGGCTAACTCTATAACCGTTTATGATAGCCAATTGTATATAAATACTACGGGGAACCCTGGGATGGCAACTGCAGGAAGCGGAGATGTGCTCACTGGGATAATTACAGGTTTATTATCTCAAGGATATGAACCTCTTCATGCCGCTGTGTTTGGAACATATTTACATGGAAGTTCTGCTGATATAGCGATTCAACAAACCAGTTTTGAAGGTTTGTTAGCAAGTGATATTACATCGCATATTGGAGTAGCATTTTTGGAATTGTTTAAAAGACCAGAGGCAGAAGGGCAAGTAAAATGATCTTGGATTAGAGAGATTTATTACTTTGTACAAAAAGAATGTAGTTTCTAGGTACAATTTTGTGAATGTTTTAGAGTTAATTTTATAGTAATGTAATTACATTTGAATAATAACTTAAAAGCAAAATAATGACAAAAAAGATTTTAGTTTTAGTAACTCTTATGTTAGGAGTATTATTCACTTCATGTTCTGGTGATGATGATGGTCCCGCGACAACAACAATACAGTTACAAACTATTGGATTAGAAAACCTTACGGGAGGCAGCACTTATCAAGGATGGTTAATTGTTGATGGGCAAGCAGTAGCTACAGATAAGTTTACAGAACCAAATGGAATAGTTAGCTTTAATGTGCTTGCTACAGATGCAGAAAAAGCAACTCAATTTGTACTTACCATAGAACCTACAGGAGATAATGACAATATTCCTTCTGCTGCAAAAATATTAACTGGTAATTTTAGTGGCAACGCTGCTCAATTAACTTTTGATACTGTGGTAGCAGATCTTTCCAATACTTCAGGGCAGTTTTTTTTAGCAACCCCAACAGATAATGCTGGAGGCGTAGATAATAATAATGATGAGTTTGGAGTTTGGTTTATGGATGGAGCAAATGCGGCAGGTCTTTCTCTTCCGGCTCTATCAAGTGGCTGGAAATATGAAGGTTGGGTTGATTTTGGAAATAAGATTGTATCTACAGGAACTTTTTCTGATGTTAACACTGTTGATGATGGAAATTTATTTAAAGGTTCTGGTGGGGATGTTCCTAGTTTTCCTGGGGAAGATTTTTTGGTTATCCCAAGTCAGGTTTCATTATCTGGAATTTCATTTCCTGCGGAAGTAACTGGTAAAAGAGTATTCATTACTGTAGAACCATTTCAAGACAATGATCCTAATCCTTTTTTTATAGAACCTCTTAGTGCTATTGCAGGAATTACTACTGGACCAGCTAACCCAGTATTGATGACTTCAAATAATGCAGTTCCTTCTGGAAGATTAACAAGATAGAATTAAAAGAGATAGTATAATAAGTCAATCGATAAAAAAATGATAAAAACTCTTACTTAAATGTATAGTAAGGGTTTTTATCATACTTTTTTCAATTCGCTATAAAAGTGTTCTTTTTTTATATCGTAGCACAGCACAGCTATGAAGTGCAAAATAAAATTTCACATAAAAATCAAAAAATTACACGCAATTACAGCATAAATACTTTTCTTAATCTCTGTTCTGTTATTTTTGTTCGAAGGAGAGTAAGAAGAACCTTTTAAAGAGTTTTTTTGCTTTTGCTTTTTCTAAATCAGAAAGAAGGTTGTTATCCAAAATTAAACCTGCTAAGGAATATTTCTCTTTTTTATAAGCTTCTGGAATACTTCTTATATTGTTATTATTGATGTGAACCATGAATAAAGACTTCATTTTTGTAAAGACAGGAGGTAGTTCTGTAAATTGATTATATCCCGCATGTATTACCCATGTTTTTTTCATTGCAGCTATACTATCTGGTAATACATTTAGATTGTTGTGATCAATATATAAGAAACGAATTTGATCTAATGCACCAATAGTTTCTGGTAATTGACTAAGGTTGTTATGATCGATCCATAAGGAATAGAGATTAGGTAATTGCCCCAAAAGCATATAACTTTGTTTTTCTGATAGTCTGTTGTATGATAAATTAAGATCCTTTAAATGATGTAATGAAGTGATGTTATCAGGAAGTTTTTGAATATTATTTCCCTTGAGATTTAAAAACTCAATGGGTAGATTCGAAATATTAGAAAAAGTATCCTCAAGATTTAGACTAGGATTATATGATAATGATAGTTGTTTTAAATGAGATAATGTTTTGATTGAACTAGGTAGTTTTGACATATGTAAACTATCAAGTATAAGTATTTCTATTTGAGTGTGTTCTCCTAATTTTTTTAATATATTATCCAAATCTAAATTCTTAGTATTGCTAAGATTTAGCATTTTAATATCCTTGTTATTTATAATATATTCTGTTAAAGAATTGTTGTTTTTATTACTAAAATCAAGTCTATAAATCTTTGATTCATTATTTTTTGGTATTGAAGTATAGGTTTTACTATAGAAAGTTTTATATGTAGTACAGCTATTATATAATAGTACTATTGCGAATGCTGATATTATGTTCCATTTGTTATTCATCTGTAGATGATTTATGAAATATATCTCCTGTAACTTCAAAATATAGCTTATCAGCTGTTTCTACTTTCCAAGGAAAACGAGGATTTAACCCTTTACCATCATGCAAGGTATTTTGAATATAAGCTCCTGCTTTTTGACTGTTAATACCTAATCTTGTATGGATACTATAACCATCATCCTGATACGTGCCATATCCATATAGATTACCGTAAAAAAAGTCTTTATATGGACCTAAGGTATACCACACATTTTTGCGTCTATCATCAGAGTTTATTGGGTTTCTTGGAGATTTACTGTAATCGGGTCTAGAAGTAAAAAGATCGACCCCAAAACCAAGTTGATAGATTGTTTTGTTATCTTGAATTTTTGTAAAACCAATATCTAATGTGCCAGTGACTCCATAATCAGTTCCCTGACCATTAAACCAACCTAGCTTTACATCATTTAAAAATGCAAGATGTATATTATGAGATGCATTACTAAATCTCATGAAAATTGCACCTCTCCGTAGTCCATATGATTTTAATTTATCTGGCAGATGATCTTTGCTAAAACCAAACCCAAGTCCGTTAAACCCTCCTTTTCCAAGAGGATTAAATAAGATGGCATTATTCATATTTGATACAGAAGAGCCTAGCAAATTACTGTTTTTTCCGATTCCACCTAAAGCAAAAAATTCATATGAATATGCAAAACCATTCATTCTTAAAGTATGTCGTTTTGCAAATTGATAGGAAGCAAATGATATTCCACTTTCTAAAGAAAGATCTCCATAATTTAAAGTTCCAAATCCAAAAACACCGACCTTTAACCATTGATTTTGATTTCCAAGGGTAATTTCTGCTTTTAAAAGGACACCTCCATCTGCATTAATATTTTGTGAAAGTAAGAGAGAACAGTTTAAGAATATACATATAGAAATCAATATTTTTACTGTACGTATATTCATTATCTTCTAGGGTGAAAAGAATGTATTACTTCGCTTAAATGACTTCTATCTATGTGCATATATATTTCTGTAGTAGTAATACTTTCGTGACCAAGCATCATTTGTATGGCTCTTAGATCTGCACCGTTTTCTAGTAAATGAGTTGCAAATGAGTGTCTAAAAGTATGTGGACTAACCTGTTTATGTATTCCTGCTTTTTCAACCAGACGCTTTATTATGGTAAAAATCATTGCCCGAGTAAGTTGTCTACCTCTTCGGTTTAAAAATAATGTATCTTCAAATCCCTTTTTAATATCAATATGATTTCTTATTTGTGATGTATATAGAGTAATATATTTTTGAGTTACTTCTCCTATAGGTATAAACCTTTGCTTATTTCCTTTTCCAGTAACACTTATATATCCCTCATCAAAAAATAAACTTGAGAGCTTTAATTCTGTAAGTTCACTAACTCTTAACCCACATCCATATAAAGTTTCTATAATAGCTCTATTACGTTCTCCTTCAGGGGTACTAAGATCTATTTGGCTAATAATAAGATCTATTTCTTCTAAAGACAAGGTGTCAGGTAGTTTTCTACCTATTTTTGGAGATTCTATAAGTTCCATAGGGTTAGTTTCTCTATAGTCCTCAAAAACAAGATAGTTGAAAAAACTTTTTAACCCTGAAATAATCCTTGATTGCGAACGGGCATTCACCAGTTTTGCTGTTTCAAAGATAAATTGCTGCAATATTTCTTTTTCTATAGAAAGGGGAGTAGACTCTATTTTTTGATGCTCAAGAAACTTTAACAACCTTTGTATATCAAGAGTATAATTAATGATAGAATTTTCAGAAAGTCCCCTTTCTATTCTTAAATAATGTTCATAATCTTTTATAGCATGGTTCCATTTCATTACCTCTAATATAAAAAAGAAAACCATCCTGTTTCCATCAGGATGGTTTTAAAATCATTTATTTTTATTTTCTGGTTAGAATTTATAGACTAAACCTAGAGTTATATCATCAAAGTCAACTCCTATATCAAAGCTATCTGTAGATTCAGAATTTGGTACGTCAGGTTCTACGGTTGTATAGGTTAATACCCCCCAGAAAGCCTCTAAAGCAAAATGATTACCAATAAAGTAGCTAACACCTGGTCCACCACCTATACTAAATCCATCAGTTGTTATATCAGAAGCACCAATATCTGAGTTTTGGGATAAATAATCTAACCCAAATTCTCCAAAAACAGAAAATTTATTAGTTGGAGTAAAATAATATCTACCAAAGGCTCCTATATTAAAAGTTTTGGTATCTATTTCATTTAGTCCTAATTCATTTTTTCTATTTTGATATCTTAATCTCACACCAGCTGCAATATTTTCTGTAAGAAAATAACCAACTCTTGGTGATATTGTAAACGTGTTATCATCATCATTACCTATAGATTGTGAGCTATATCCAAAAGAACCAGAGATAAAAACATCACCTTTTACAAGTCCTGATGTATCATTATTTTGTGCTTTAACAAATGTAAAACTTACCATAGCTAATACTATTAGTATTAATTTTTTCATAATAATTGTTTGTTTAAAATTAGGCGGCGAATATATTTATTTTTACATGTATAAATGTTAATTACATATTAATGTTTGACCATTAATTGTGGATAGAATAATACTTTTTGATAAAAATTAATTTTGTTTTTTTATTTCGATTCATAATGCATTGATGTTATGATTTCATATTGAATACCTTAAGGATAGAAGTTGCAATTATACCTAAAAAGCATTTTTTATAATACTAAGAATTTAAGTATTCTAATATTTTTTTAAGATGCTTTTTTGGTTACAGCTTCTGGATTCTAAAAAATAAAACTACTTTTGAATAGTTAATAGTATATAGAGACTGAATAGATATGCCTATTTTATTATAATTTAAATAAGACGAATGAGAAATAGTTTTTTTTTAATCACGACGATCTTAATGGTCATGACCTCTTCATTATATAGCCAGGATGAAAGCGAAGCGTTATATACACGAGCTGGATTTAAATTTGGAGGAAATTATGCTAATATAACTGGAGATACTCAAGATACCGATGCTAGAATACGTTTACATCTGGGAGCAGTAATAGAGTTTCCTGTTAGTCAACGTTTTTTTATACAAGCAGAAGTTCTGTATACTGCTCAAGGGTATAAATTTAATGAAGCAGGAGAGGAGAATAAAATCAGTTTGAATTATTTGGCATTACCTATTGTTGCTAAGTTTTATTTTACTGATAAATTTAGTCTGGAAACAGGTCCTCAATTGGCGACGTTAGCAAATGCTAGTGAATCTGCAGAGGATACCCCTGATGAGTTTTTTGATTCTTTTTCTGATTTTGATTTTAGTTGGGGGTTTGGTGTAGGTTACAAATTAGAGAGCGGATTATTTTTTCAGGCGCGTTACAACTTAGGATTAACAAATATTGTTGATATTGATGGAGTAGATATTGATAATAAGAATGCTATAGGCCAAATATCAGTAGGATATTTATTTAAAACCAAAAATAACAGAAGACAGAACGATCAATAATATGAAGATTTTAATTTTAAATGGACCTAATCTAAACCTTTTGGGAAAAAGAGAACCAGGAATATATGGGAGCCAGACTTTTGATCAATTTTTTGATCAATTACAAAAACAATTTTCTTCAATAGAATTGATATATCATCAATCTAACATTGAAGGAGAATTAATTACCAAAATACAAGAAGCAGATGATCTATTTGATGGGGTTGTTCTTAATGCTGGAGCTTATACCCATACTTCTATAGGAATTGGCGATGCTATAAAAGCGATATCAACTCCTGTTGTAGAAGTTCATATTTCTAATACATTTGGAAGAGAAGAATTTAGACATCAATCCTATATATCTCCACATGCCAAAGGCGTTATTTTAGGTTTTGGATTACAAAGTTATGAGTTGGCAATACAAAGTTTTTAATTAAATTGGTGAAAAAGATTTAATAAAAAACACCTTACAATGTTTATATGTAAGGTGTTTTTTTTAAAGTATACTATTTTTCTTTTTTATAGATGGATTACTTCGTCGTAAGCATCTGCCACAGCTTCCATAACGGACTCACTCATAGTTGGATGAGGATGAATTGCTTTTAGTACTTCATGTCCTGTTGTTTCTAGTTTTCTACCTAAAACGGCTTCAGCAATCATATCGGTAACACCCGCTCCAATCATATGACAACCTAACCACTCACCATATTTAGCATCAAATATTACCTTTACAAAACCGTCTTTAGTACCAGCAGCGCTTGCTTTTCCTGATGCAGAGAAAGGAAATTTACCTATTTTTAATTCATAACCAGCTTCTTTAGCTTGCTTTTCTGTCATTCCTACACTTGCAATTTCGGGAGACGCGTAGGTACATCCAGGGATGTTTCCATAATCGATAGCTTCAACATGCATTCCTGCTATTTTTTCTACACATGTAATTCCTTCTGCAGAAGCAACATGTGCTAATGCAGGACCATGTACAACATCTCCTATTGCATAGATTCCAGGGATATTAGTTTGATACCAATCATTAACAACTATTTTATCTCTATCTGTAGCAATTCCTAATTCTTCTAACCCTATATTTTCTATATTGGTTTTGATTCCTACAGCAGATAATACAATATCTGCTTCAAGAATTTCTTCTCCTTTTTTTGTTTTTACTGTAGCTTTTACACCATCACCAGTAGTATCAACACTTTCTACTGAAGAATTTGTCATTACTTTTATACCAGCTTTTTTGAAATTTCTTTCAAATTGTTTTGATACTTCTTCATCTTCAAGAGGAACAAGAGTAGGTAGAAATTCTACAATAGTAACTTCTGTTCCCATAGCGTTATAAAAATGAGCAAATTCTACTCCAATAGCACCAGACCCTACGACAATCATTTTCTTTGGTTGAGATTCTAGTGTCATTGCTTCTCTATATCCAATTACTTTTTTACCATCTTGAGGTAAATTTGGTAATTCTCTAGATCTCGCTCCAGTAGCTACAATAATATGTTTAGCTTCATACTCTAAAGATTTACCATCATTATCAGTAACTTCTACTTTTGTATTAGCTTTTAGTTTTCCGAATCCATTAATAACATCTATTTTATTCTTTTTCATTAAAAACTGAACACCTTTGCTCATTCCATCAGCAACTCCACGACTACGCTTAACAACGGCATCAAAATCCTTATCAAACTTGTCTACAGTAAGTCCATAGTCTGAAGCATGCTTAAGGTATTCGAATACTTGTGCACTTTTCAACAATGCTTTTGTAGGAATACATCCCCAGTTTAAGCAAACTCCTCCTAAATTTTCTTTTTCTATTATTGCGGTTTTAAAACCTAATTGTGAAGCTCTAATTGCGGTTACATAACCCCCAGGGCCGCTCCCTAAAACGATGATATCATATGCACTCATAAATGTCGATTTTTTGAAGTCACGAATTTAAGGATAATTCGGCTAACCAAAAAAGGATTTGAGCATTCCATCAAAATTATGGAGCATATACAAAATTAACACTATCCATGGATAGTGTTAATTTTTAGTATTTTATTTAACAATGCTGTTAATTACAACTGAATACATCTTTAAAAATCAAGTTTTAATGCAGATTGCACAGCGTTAATATCAGAGAAATCTATTTGTGAATTTTGGGCAAAGGCAGAAGGAACTACTACAATTCTAAATGTTTGATTATCGGTGTACTTAGGTAAAACTAAATTGAAATCTGGAGTATCCATAAGAATATCTACATCATTGATTGTGAAATTGAATCTGTATGTTAATTCTCCACCAGCTTCTATAATTAGAGGAGTAGGTAAAGGTTCCCATACGTCATTACCTTCAAAAACTTTTTCTAGACGATATACTAATACTACATCTGCATCAAATACCTCGACACCAGCAGGAAATGGGATATTAACAGCAATAAATCCATCAATATCTGGTCTAAAATCTACATTGTCAACTTCAAAAGTTTGTCCAATAGTATCAAAATCTGTGTTATCATCGTCATTAGAGCAAGAGGTTAACATAAACGTAGTTATACAAAGTAATGTGAAAATTTTCTTCATGAATTCTAAATATTTATTTGTTGTAAATTTATTTTTTATCAAAGTCAATACTTACAGAGTTTACGCAATATCGCTGACCGCTTGCTGTAGGTCCATCATCAAACACATGACCTAGATGACTTCCACAGTTTGCACACAATATTTCTGTTCTTATCATACCATGAGAGGTATCTCTAATATATTCGATACTTCCTTCTATGGCTTCATCAAAGCTTGGCCATCCACATCCAGAATCAAATTTTGTTGTACTTTCAAATAAAGGGACATGACATGCCATACATGCATAAGTACCTTTTTCAAAATTCATATTGTATTCTCCTGTAAACGGTCTTTCTGTTCCTTTTTGTCTTAGTACTCTATATTGTTCTTCTGTAAGCTCTGTTTTCCATTCAGCTTCAGATTTTTGTATCGGGTATTTGCTCATTTTTTCGATTCTTTTGGGGTGAAAATTAAAGCATCTCCATTTATACAATGTCTCATCCCTGTTGTTTCTCTGGGGCCATCATTAAATACGTGACCTAAGTGTCCACCACAAGTTCCACATAACAATTCCGATCTTGCATAGCCTAATTTATGATCTACATCTTTATCTATACTTCCTTCTACAGCACGATCAAAACTTGGCCAACCGGTACCACTATCAAATTTGTGTTCACTCTCATATAATGGAGTGTTGCAAGCTGCACAATGAAATGTGCCGTCTGCATATAATTTATTCAAAGGACTAGAGAAAGGTCTTTCTGTTCCTGCTTGTCTAAGAACGTAATATTGATCAGAGGTCAAGATTTTTTTCCATTCGGCATTGGTCTTATTAACTTCGTATGTCTTTTTTATATTGACTGTTTTTTGTTGAGCACTACTTGTACAACTAATTGTTAGAACTCCCAACCATATTAAAATCAAATTTTTCATGCTTTTTTTGAATAAAGTTAACTATAGTTTTAATTAATAGTCGTACAAATTCTCAATGAATAACATATCAACAACTATTCCAAAATAAATTTTTTGATTTTTGAAATAACTTCTGGAGTACCTAGAATTTTTCTATGTCCTAATTGTTGTGTTATCAACAATTTACCATTTGTTAAACTATCATTGATTTCATAGGCTGCACTATAATGAACATCCACATCATTTTTGTCATGTATTACTAAGGTGGGAATTTTAACACCCAAAGCAGAAATTGCGCCAGAATAATTGTCAATATCTTCTCCATATCTTTTATCAAAATATACTTTTATTAAACGAGCTACCTTTTGATTTAATTGTAAGTTTTTTGCAAAATTTTTGGTAATAGCAGTAATACTATTTGCAGTACCTATAATTATCAATTTCTTTATCTGTAAACCGAATTTTGTGGCTCTTAGGAGTGACATTCCTCCTAAAGAATGCCCAATTGCTGCTTCAAAAGGACCATGCGTTTCTTCTAACTGATGAATTGTTTCTATAAAATGTGGCAATATTGTCGTTTTACTAGGAGAATCACCATGAGCAGGAGCATCAAAACTAACAGTACTATACCCTTGTGCAATTAATACATCAGCTATTTTTGAAAGTTGTGTACCACTTCCTGACCAACCATGTACGAGAAGAATTTTCTTTTTTGAATTTCCATAAGTATATACAACAACCTCACGATTAATTTTTTTTATAAAAACTTGCTCTTTTTTGCTTGTATCATACATTTTCTTTTCCCTTTCAGGAGTTTTATAACCAAATGGTGTCAAAAATATTCTAGCTGCAAATCTCGAAGCCAAAAAAGGGGATATCCAATTTAGAATTTTTCCTGTATATAAAATAGATTTTGGAATTAGAAGAGATTGAACGGGAATTACATTTTTATCAACTTTATTCATTGTAGAACTATTTCATTTTTGAAATGTTAAAATTAAAGTAAGAAATACGTTGAGCTTAAACAATTATGATTAATTAACATCCTTAAAAAAATGAGTGTACAAATATATTTCTCTAATTCCTTCGTATAACCTTTTAAAGTATTTAATTTTGTAGCTTATTTTTTAATAGAGGCTAGATGGGATTACAACCCAAAGGGATAGGTAAAAAAGAACAAAAAGTATTATATGATTACCAAAAACGGGATATCGATAAGATATTCAGTCGTTTACAGGAATTCCCTAAGAAATATAATCTGCTATATCAGCTTCCGACTGGAGGAGGAAAGACCGTTATTTTTTCTGAGATAGTCAGAAGATATATCGAATCTTCTAGGAAAAAAGTAGTTGTTCTTACACATCGAATTGAACTCTGTGCACAAACTTCTAAGATGCTTACTGAATTTGGAGTTAAAAATAAAATCATAAATAGTTCGGTAAAACAACTCGATGATCAAAACGAATATATGTGTTTTGTTGCTATGGTCGAGACTTTAAATAATAGATTAAATGACGATCATTTAGAACTCCTTAATGTTGGAATGGTTATTATTGATGAGGCACACTATAACTCATTTAGAAAGCTTTTCCGTTTTTTTAAAGATTGTTTTATACTTGGAGTAACAGCTACACCGCTTAGTTCTAATATGAAGCTCCCAATGAAAGATAACTATAATGAATTGATAGTAGGAGATACTATTAGCTCATTAATTGATAGCGGATTTTTGGCAACTCCTGTGATCTATACTTATGATGTTGGATTAGGATCATTAAAAATAGGAATGAATGGTGACTATACTGTAAAATCATCAGAAGATCTATACACCAATATGTTAATGCAAGATAAATTATTGCATTCATATGAAGAAAGAGCAAAAGGTAAAAAGACACTTATTTTTAATAATGGAATCAATACATCAATTTATGTATATGAAACCTTTAAAAAGGCGGGATATGCTATCCGTCATCTAGATAATACCAATAGCAGGCAAGAAAGAGAGGATATTTTAGCATGGTTTAAAAATACAAACGATGCTATACTTACTTCGGTTAGTATTCTTACTACAGGTTTTGATGAACCTACTGTAGAATGTATAATACTTAACCGGGCAACAAAATCACTTACATTGTATTTCCAAATGATCGGAAGAGGATCTAGGATTTTACCAACTAAATCTGAATTTTCTATATTAGATTTGGGTAATAACACGGCTAGATTTGGCTTATGGAATTCGGATATTGATTGGCAATCAATATTTAGATCTCCTGATTTTTATTATGATAATCTAGTAGGGGATGAAGAGATTGAACGTAATTTTAAATATGTACTTCCTGAGGATTTAAGAAAAGAATTTTCGAATTCTGAAGATATTGAATTTGACATAGAAGAAGAATATGCAAAAACAAAACGTTTTGGTTTAAGAAGTCTTACGGTTCTCGAAAAATCAATAGAGCAACATGCAAAAATGTGTGTCCAGAATAGTGAAGATGTTTTTGATGCTCGAATTTTGAGTAAACTTTTAGATCAAGATATAGAGTATAGGGTACGTAGATATTCTTATTGTATTAGTAAAAGCACCAAAAACTATCGAGATTGGTTAGAAGAGGATTATAAACGAAAATTAAGATCCAAGATTAATCAATTATTTATGGATTAAACAATTGATTAATCTTAGGTTAGATAATGTGTTTATATTTCTATCTCCCCAACCAAATAAAGTACCGAATACCCGCTTAGAAAAACACGATCTCCTTCAATTCTACATTCTAATTGCCCTCTTCTTGCTGATAATTGTTCTGCATAAAGATGTTTTTTATTTAATTTTTCTGCCCAAAAAGGAACAAGAGAAGCATGGGCTGAGCCTGTTACAGGATCTTCAGGATGTGCTTCTGGATTGGCATCAAAAACGCGAGATACAAAATCAACATTTTTACCTTTAGCAGTAATTATAGTGCACAAATATGGAAGTTCTTTAAGCGCTTCTAAGTTTGGCGAAGCGTTTAATATTTCTTCCTCAGAAGAAAGTGTTATAATTAAATCTCTTGCCGCATAAGTTGCAATAGGTTTTACTTTAAATGCATCATATACTTCTTTTGGAATATCAATAGGAACTGGCATTCTTGAAGGAAAATCCAAAGTTATTGACCCATTATCTTCTTTTTTTGCCTTAAGTATTCCACTTTTTGAAGAAAATGTAACTTCAACTATAGATGTATCCAGATAATTAAAAATGATATAAGCAGAAGCTAATGTGGCATGTCCACATAAATCAATTTCTTCATATGGCATAAACCATCTTATTTCATAGATATCATCTTTTTTTACAAAATAACCAGTTTCTGCTAAGTTATTTTCTTTTGCTATATTTAATAATGTTTTGTCATCCAGCCAGTAGGGCAGATGACAGATAGCAGCAGGATTGCCTCCAAATAAAGTTTTAGTAAAAGCATCTACCTGATATATTGGTATTTTCATTGGTTTTATTTTAATTAGATTAATATTTTTTATAAATCACACCCGTAGTGTCACTAGTTAATATTTCGGCATATACATTAACCACGTCTTCTATATTTACAGGAAAATGCCCAGCAAATTTCTTGTTTTCAGGAAAATCTCCAATAATTGCTCCTGGAGCTGCTACATTAAGTCTGATACCTCGCTCAAGTTCATTAGAAGCAGCATTTACAAAACTATGTATTGCACCATTTACAAAAGATAGTCCTATGGTATTAGGCTCATAATGTTCTGCGAGAATACCAGTTGTTAAGGTAATAGAACCATTATTTTTTAGGTAATTTTTTGCTATATGGACTAAATTTATCTGCCCCATTAATTTGCTTTTTATCCCTATATAATAATCTTCTTCTTTAAGTTCAGAAAAATGTTTCCGGGATGCAGTCCCTGCTGCATTAATTACGGCATCTAATTTGGGGAGTTTTTTGAATAGACCTTTGATAGAATTCACATCTGTAATATCGATGGTATAATCAACGCTATCTCGATGAGCTCCATAAACTTCGTTGTTCTGGTTTACTAGTTTTTTATATATAGCCGACCCTATAGTACCAGTTGAACCGATTACTAAAATTTTCATATGTGATTTTTTATATTTTTATAATTATATATTTGATTTTATAAATATGTTTCTTCAAATTTTTACAATTCTTTATTCATCATTTCTAAGAACTCTTTTATTACTTTTTCATTTCTTTTAAAATAAGTCCATTTTCCATGTCTGGTTGCTATAAGCAATCCAGCTTTTCTCATCCCTGTAAGATAATGAGATATTGTTGGTTGAGATAATCCAGACTTATCTATAATATTCTGTCCACAGACTCCATCATTAAAGTGTCCAAGTTCTACATGAGGAGGGAAATTTGCTTCAGGATCTTTCAACCATTTAAGTATATCGAACCGAGTAGAATTAGCCAGAGCTTTATTTATCTCAAGAATCATTTGATTATTCATTTTACAAATATACATATATTTAATTTTGTAAATATGTTAAAATGTTATGAATACTATGATAGAATATATTTTTACAATTTAGAATGCTATTTTATAGTTTTTTATAAAAAAAAATTATCTGTAACAAGATTTTGTGATTCTCGTCTAGTAGGTATAAACAGTAAATGAAATGTAATACATTGAATCCAAGTAAATTATTTTTAACGATAACTGTTGGGGGCTTATCTTAATATTTCTTAGGATAGGTGCTTTTCTAAAAATAAAAATTAACAGGCCTCAAAAAATACGTTATCCTTACTGATACAAAATAAAAGTTCGAACATTATTAATTAGAGCGCTTATCCTGATACTTCTTTGGATAAGTGTTTTTTGTTTTTACGGTTTTTAGCATTAAAACAGTATCTATTTTGAGTTTTTCCTGTATTTTGAATATTAGTAATTGTCTTATTTTTATCAGAAGTGTATAAATTGATGATTTTAAAGATTTTACAATGAAGGAAAGTAAATTTCAATTTAAAAATTAAGCTTATTATAACATTGCTTGTGAACAAAGAGGAAGACTTTGTTGTGAACTTGCATCTGGTACATCTATTTGTGATTTACGTAAGTGTACAGGTGTTGGAGGCTCAGGTGGATGTTTTTGGTACTAACCATTCCTCTAAAAAGATTTAAAAACGAGACTGTGAATTATACAGGTTCGTTTTTTATTTAAAGGCAAATCATAAATTTTGAGAAAATTTGTCGTAATATCTTATCTCGCGGTAAACTCATCTTGATTTTTTTAGTTTAAATTAATATAACATTGATCTATTTAAAACTACTTTTTGATTAAATAAAATCTTAGATCATGTTATTAGAGAAAAATAATTACTAATCTTGCAAAAGATGAATATTATTCCAAATATACCCATTAAGACAATTGCTATAAAACTAAAACCATCAGCAGAGAAAATGGTTAAAAGAAGACACCCTTGGATCTTTGAAGATAGTATTATTAAGCAAAATAAAGAAGGTAATGCAGGTGATTTGGTAGTTGTTTATGATAATAAAAAAAACAATTTTTTAGCTTGTGGATTATATGATCCATATTCACCTATTAGAGTTAAACTTTTACATTATGGAAAACCAACAAAAATTAATGAGGGATGGTTTGAAGAAACCATTTTCAAAGCATATAAATTAAGAATTCCTTTACTTGACACTGACACAAATAGTTATAGATTAGTATTTGGAGAGAACGATTACCTTCCCGGATGTATAGTAGATGTATATAATCAAGTTTTGGTAATTAAATTGTATTCACAAATTTGGTTTCCGTATTTAAATTACATTGTAGAGTATTTGGTTGCGATAAGTGGCTGTAGCACCGTTGTGCTACGTTTAAGCAGGTTATTACAGTCTAAAGGAGTATTATATGATTTAAAAGATGGCCAGGTGATCTTTGGTATTTTAGAAGATGAAGTGGTTGTTTTTAGAGAACATGGGGTATTGTTTTCGGCAAATGTAATTAAAGGACATAAAACCGGATATTTTCTGGATCATCGTCATAATCGAAAAAGGGTAGGAGAGTTATCCCAAGAAAAGACAGTTTTGGATGTATTTTCTTATGCAGGTGGGTTTTCTGTACATGCATTAGCTGGTGGAGCCAAAGAAGTTGTAAGCCTTGATATTAGTAAACAAGCCTTGGATATGGCTAAAGAAAATGTTAATCTAAATAGAATACCTTATGGAAAACATAAAGTAATTGTTGCTGATGCTTTTGAAGGATTACAGAACATGATAAATGCAAAAAAAAAGTTTGATATTGTAGTGATTGATCCACCTTCCTTTGCAAAACGAGAAAATGAAATTGACAAGGCTAAAAATTGCTATGCGCGTCTTGCTCGATTAGGAGCACAATTGGTAGTTCACAATGGATTACTAATATTGGCTTCTTGTTCCTCGAGAGTTGTAAAAGAAGATTTCTTTAAAATTTCTGAAGATAATATTCTGGATACTGGTAAAACTTTTAAAGTATTAGAAAAAACAACTCATGATATTGATCATCCTATAAATTTTGCAGAAGGAGCATATCTTAAATGTGGATATTACAGAGTATTTTGATTATACAAAAAGCTTTAATGCCTCATAGGGAGTTTAATTCTCCACGGCTTACTTTGAGGCAAAATATTTTTTCAGAAGAAAATTTTGTAGCCTCGCTTAGAAGTTGTTGATTTTGACATTAAGAAATATCAAAATTAAAAACGGGATGAATTATTATAATTCATCCCGTTTTTAAATAAGAGTGGCTAGTACAAATAAATTAGTTAGAGGATAACATTGCAAAAAACTTATCCATATTTGGTAATAAAACTATTCTAGTACGTCTATTGATAGCCATATTTTCTTTAGTATCATTTTCTACTAAAGGTTTATAACTACTTCTTCCAGATGCAATTAATTTTGCAGGATCAACATTATAAGAATTTTGTAATTTTCTGATAATAGATGTAGCTCTTTTTACACTAAGATCCCAGTTGTCTTGTACTACAGCATTACTTATTGTTCTTGGATCTGTGTGACCTTCAACCATAACTTCTAGACTTGGTTCTGAATTAATAACATCTGCCAATTTTTGTAATACTTCATCTGCTTTGTTGCTAATTCTATAACTTCCGCTGTTGAAAAGCATTTTGTCCGAAATAGAAATCATAACTACAGTATTGTCAATATTTATAGAAATATCATCATCTTCTTTTAAGTTATCAGATAAATTATTTTTTAAATTATGAGATACTGCCAGATTCATTGAATCTTTTAGAGATGAAGCTCCTTGTAGTTTTTGCTGATCAACTTTTTCCAAAGTCAATTTCATGCTTTCTTTTGTCTTATTAGAAATCGCCGCAACATCGTCTACCATTACCATTTTCTCATCATTAGATTCTTTTAAAGAATTAATTTTGGCATTATAATCAGCAACTCTGGACTCAATCTTTGCAAATTTGTCTTCTAATTCTTCCTTTTCTACTGCTGTTTTCTGTAAAGTACTTCTTGTATCCTGTAATTCCTGCTCAAGAGCTACGTACTTCTTTTTAGATACACATGATGTCATAAATAATACTCCAGATAACGCAATTAATGTGAATGATCTTTTCATGGTTATTTAATTAATAATTAGTGTTTAATTTAACTATCACTGATTACATTTATTGCTTATATAGATATTAATATTTTCATATGAATTTCTTAAAATATGTTAATTATTTTAATAAATAACAATATCCCACACCACTCTTACGGAAGAACAATATCATAGCACTGTTTTTAAATACATGATTTTCAGTGTTATATATACAGTTTTAAGTTGTGAATCAAATTTTAGATCAAATAAAATATTGATTTGTTGTAATAACCCATTATTTTTGCAGTTTTATTTGAAGGAGAATTTAAAGTCCCAAAATCTATTTTAGTTTATAAATTGTATTATAATTGATGTCTTTAATTAAAAATAGGCTTGTATTAAGTTTTCTGACGTTATTATCTTTTTCTTTGATATCTGCTCAGGAAATTACTGAAACAAAAGAAGCGGTACCGATAGACCACAAAAAACTGATACTTCAAGGAAATATAGTATATCTACCTATTTATCCCAATAATGTAATTTCTTCCAAAAGGAGAGTACTTTCTGATCTTATAGATATAAAGAATAAAGAAGAATTTAATGCCAAATGGAATAATCAAAAGTTTAATCCCTATTGGGATGAATCTTTATCTTTTCCTTTTCAATTAACTTTTCATGATAAAAATTTTTCATCACCAGTTTCTCGTAAAATGGTTGTCACATCTCGTTATGGATGGAGAAGGGGAAGACCTCATAGAGGTATTGATATTGATCTTCAGACTGGAGATAGTGTAAGATCTATATTAGATGGTAAAGTTAGATACGTAGGATATCATGGAGGTCATGGAAAAACAATTGTGGTTAGACATTATAACGGTCTAGAAACTGTATATGCGCATTTATCAAAAATACTTGTTAAGAAGAATGATGAAATTAAAAAAGGAAATGTAATAGGAAAAGGAGGTGTTACTGGAAATGCGAGAGGTAGTCACTTACATTTAGAAGTAAGATATCATGGCAAAAGTATTAATCCAGAATATTTATTCGAGTTTACTAAAGATACCAAAATAAGGTCAGATGTTCTCTATGTAACTAAAAAATGGGCAACACCAAGGTTTCATAGATCAACAAAAAAGAGTAAAATAATTATCCATAAATCTATTGATGATATTACACTGCTAGAAGAACAAAAAAAAAAGATTTATACAGTAAAGAAAGGGGACACTCTTCATAGAATAGCCAACAAATACGGATTGGCTGTTGCAGAAATCTGCAAAACAAATTCGATAAGATATAATACTGTATTAAAAATAGGACAGCAAATAATTATCAACTGAGCACCGAATTTTCTATGTGTTTATGGATCATTTCTAATAAATGAGTCTTATTATAAGGTTTTAAAATATAATCGTTCAATCCTGCCTGGATGATTTGTCTATTCAGTTGAGTAACATCTACAGCTGTTAATGCGATAATAGGTGTTTTTAAATCAAATTCTCTTATCCTTTTGGTTGTTCCAATTCCATTAAGTTTTGGCATGTTAATATCCATTAAAATAACATCATATATATTTTCTCTTGCCAAATCAATTGCATCAAAACCATTATCTATGGTAGTACAATCAAATTGTTCTTTGGATAATATTTTGTCTGCAACCAATAAATTTAACTTATTGTCATCTACAATCAAAGCTTTAAATTTTGAATCAGAATTAATTTCAAAAGCTGAACTTTGATGGATTTGCTTCTCCTTTATTTGTGATATCTCAAAATCAATTACAAACGTATACTCTGATCCAACATGAGAATTATTCTGAATGATTATCTCTGCATTTACAGCTTTTGCCAATCGATTAACTATTTTAGAATTTATACCTGTACCCAAATACCCTTTTTTTTCATTTTCGACATTAATAAATTCTTGATAAATAGATTTTTGATCTTCTTTAGATACTTCATATCCATCATGAGTAATTTTAAAAGAAATTGTAGCGGTATTTCCTTTTTTCTTAATTAAATCTACAGAGAAATAGACATTACCATTTTTTGTAAATCGTAGAGCATTACTTACAAGATTCATGAGTATCTGGGATAAAATTGCAGGGTCTCCATTAACATTGTAATTGATATTAAGATCAAAATTAAAGTGTAAAATATTACCACTATTTTCTGTTGCATAACTAAAAGATTGAACAAGGTTTTGAGTAACATTTTCTAAATTAAAAATAGTGTTTTCTGTATTAATTTTCTCTTTATTAATAAAATTAACTTGTAGTATATTATTAATCAATGTAAGTAAATAATCTCCAGAAAACTTTAACGATTTTAATTTTCTATCCTCTCTAAGTTTTGGATATTCATCAGCTAAA
This sequence comes from uncultured Aquimarina sp., assembly GCA_947498785.1. Taxonomy (GTDB): domain Bacteria; phylum Bacteroidota; class Bacteroidia; order Flavobacteriales; family Flavobacteriaceae; genus Aquimarina. Next base: position 205,899 of record CANMLS010000001.1, read on the forward strand.
AGATTGGTTAATCCCATTATTCCATACAAAGGAGTTCTCAACTCTTGACTTAGAATAGAAACAAAATCTTGTTGAAATTGAAGTTGTTTTTCTGATGTATTGAGTAGCAATTCCAATTCATTACATTTTTCCTTAAATCTTTTTTTGACTATTTGGTATTTAAACCATAAAAAAAGAATTAATGCAGAAAGTATACCTACAATTATATATTGTATCATAAGATTATATTTAAAAATAAATTAAAAGACATGAGGATTATCACATAAGTTTAAATCCAGTTTTTTAGTTGACTTTTATAACCCCGTACATAATTAACATCAAATACATTAAGATTAAAACTTAACTTTTAGATATAATATAAATATTGTAGTAAGATAGTTTTAAGAGTAATTCTATAATTATAAATAGTAAACTAAAAGCAACTATCATGAAATTATGAAAAATATTTTTAAATAACTACAAATCAAATGTTTGAATTGAAAATAATTTAGTAATTGTTCATGAAAAATAAACAATTACTTTTTGATTTAATCAACAACCAAGAATATCAATGTAATTATTATAAATTTATAACGTCATAATATATACGGTTAGATTAGATAATAGGTACTTTTGCAAGTAATTAACATCATTAACCCTCTTTAATCTTTATATTTACATTAATAAGTAGCGTGTTTGAAAGATATGAAAGCTAAATTGAATATAGTTTTTTTGTTATGTATGGTTGGAGTAATACAGGCCCAAGTAGAAAGTTCTACCTCTTTGCGTATTGATGCTCAAAATAATTTAAAAACAGATAAATATAGTTTATCAACGGGATTATCAAAATCAGATTTTAATACAAATACTCCACTTTATACTGCACCAAAGGAGTTGAATGAATATGGTCGTCGTAAACAAACATTTGATATGACTGGTAATGATGGTTTTTTTAAACCAGAAATTAAAGGTACTCCAAAATGGTTTAAAAAAGATAAAGAAATAAAGGAAGAGTATAAAGGCGATCAGTATTTAGGTGATTTTAGAAGCGAAGGTAAATTTGTTCGTTTATTGTATCGAGATCATCAATTTGTTGATGGTGATATCGTGAGAATTTTTATTAATGATAATATAATCGTGCAAAGCGCATATCTTTCTGAAAAATTTCAAAGTATTTCAATCGATCTTACAAAAGGGTTTAATAAAATTGATATTCAAGCGCTTAATCAGGGTGAATCAGGACCTAATACAGCAGAGTTTCATTTATATGATGACCAAGGTAATTTGCTTACTAGCAATGAATGGAATTTAACAAAAGGAGTTAAAGCATCTCTAATTGTTGTCAAAGAATAATCAAACATTCTCTTAAAAGTTGCATGCCCTCTTTTCATGCAACTTATTTTCAATATATTTTTATGGTAAATACAGCTATTTTCTATTTTTTGTAAATACGTTGTGATTTTTTCTTGGTAATAGTTACTAATAAGAAAAACATAAGCTTATATATGGCCAAAGAGTATGAGTTTACTCAAATCATTAAGGATCATGAGGGTATTATTTTTAAAATAACCACCATCTATACTAATAATCAAGAAGATCAAAAAGATCTCTATCAAGAGATTGTCTATCAGTTGTGGAAGTCATTTGACAATTTTAGAGGAGATTCAAAAATTAGTACGTGGATGTATCGTGTAGGTCTTAATACCGCAATTACCAAACTGAAAAAAGAAAAGCGAAAAATAAATCAAATTGGAATAGATCAAGTGATTATGAAGCAAATTGATCAATATGATACAGAATTTGAAGAGCGTTTAAAAATTCTTTATTTGCATATAAATAGTCTTAATGAATTAGAAAAAGGGTTAATACTATTACTTTTAGAAGGAAAGAAATATGAAGAAATAGCAAGTATAACAGGTTTATCTCCTAGTAATGTTGGTACCAGAATTTCGAGAATCAAACAAAAATTGAAGACGCAAATTGTAAAAAAATAAAGGCTATGGAATTAGAAGAAATGCAAGCAGTTTGGTCCCAAATGAGTGATCAGATAGAAAAACAAAAAAAAATAACTGATAAAATGATTATGATGATGACACAAGAGCAGTATAGAAAGAAATTAAATAAAATAGCATACCCAGAAATAATAGGAGCAGTTATTTGCTATAGTGTTGCAATAATAATCTTATTTAATCTAGAAAAACTAGACAATTGGTATACACTATTATCAGGACTAATATCTGTTGTTACACTTTTGATTTTACCAATTTTATCTCTAAAATGGATAAGTAAAATGCGTAATATAAATATTTCTGGCAATAGTTATAAAGAAACATTAATTGAATATACAAAGGGTAAAAAACGATTTAAAAAGACTATGAAACTTGGATATTATTTGGGTTTTGTACTCATGTTTATGATTATACCAGTTTCTTCAAAACTTATTAATGGAAAAGATTTTTTTGCAGAGACAAAATCTATTTGGCCAATGGTAATTTCGATTCCTTTGGCAATTGTATTCTTTTTTATTTTTACGAGATGGGTGTATAAATCCTATATCACAAGCATGAATTCTGCAGAAGTTCTTATTAAAGAACTTGAAGAACAAGATTAGGATGTCATAAAAAAGGGCTGTCAAACGACAGCCCTTATAATTTTTAAAATATTCGAATAAACAAATGTCTATTCTCCACAACGTCCATTATTAGACCATCTACCATTAGATCCAAGAGTATATAAATACCCATTAAACGTTACTTGATCTCCAGAAGAGTATCTATTACTTCGGTTATATTCTGAAATACCTTCACAAATATCTGCACTTGCAGGTGTATCTGTACATTCAGCGATTCTATTCCATCTAGTAAAATCTCTTTCGTATAAGAAACCTCTATAAGTTACTTTATCACCTACAGAATAACTTTGTCCTCTTACCCATTCTGCAATTCCTTCACAAGGGTTTGTAGATGGATTTCCACCACCACCGCCATCACCAGGATATGCATTATTTGTTCCTTCAATATCCAAAGGAGAAATTACAGCTCTTCTTCTAGGTAAAACGTTTCCATTAAGATCTGTTATTGTAGGCTGACCATTTTTACTAAATGTAAAACTACCATACATCATCGTAGAACTGATATCAAAATCTCTGGTAATTAAAGCTGCAGAGTTACTTTTGAAAAACTGATCTTCTGCACCATCTTGAATATTGTTGAAATTAACAATAATATGATCATCTCTATCAGAACGATTTTGCTCATGGATATACCCAAGAGTATGTCCGATTTCGTGAATTGTAACCACAGCACTTGTTCTCGACCCCAAACGAATAAAACCTCTTGAGCCATTCATTCCAAGAGTAGCAACTCCGCAATTACAATCTCTACCATTACTACTAATAGTTACATAATTAGACTCATTAGTACGTTCTTTAAAACGAACATTGGTTTTGCTTGTCCATTCGTCCATAGATTTTTGAAGTTCGTCTCTGACAAATTGATTTAATCCATTTTGGATAACATAAACAATTGTATTATTTGTCCATTTACGTACACCGCCACCTAGTCCAAGTTTTGCATTTATTTCATCACTAGGCTCTTCTGTATTAGAAACAGGTATAGCAGTATCGCTCAATTGATCTTCAAATAATCTAACATCGGTTCCTTGAAGACTATACGTACCATCATCTTCTTTTTTTACACGAACACTTTCTCCTAAGAAAAACTTTTCGATAGTTTGTTCTTCTTGACTTATTGGGTCTGTTGACTCATCAAAGTTTTCATTTTTTTCACAAGAAATAAATGATAGGGCAATAGCGAGAACGCCAATTTTTAATCCTTTTAAGGCTGTTTTTGTTTTCATTAAGTTTGATTTATGAGTTTATGATAATTAAATAGTTTTACTAGTAGATTAACTAGTTATAAACTCATATTAGTGTTTAAGACAATGTTAAAAAAAATGTTAAAGTTTCTTAAAAAATTACCTTAATAATGAAAAATAAGTTCATATCCCAATGATTCGGATTATATATTGTAGATTTAATAAAACTCTTAGATGCCTGTATCTGTGGTCAAAAGAAAAGTTTGAAACTCTTAGATTATTATCAAACTAAAAATATTTTTTTAAGTTGAATGTCTAACAGGGTTACACAGAGAATTGTTTTTTAAGAAATCCAACCTTTTGAAATAGAATTTCTAGAAAACCAGACCAAAAAGACTGCTACAACTATAGTGATAATAGGCATAATCATTCTAGTACCTGATAATGGTATAAAATTTTGTAAAAAGAAATTATAAGTATTTTGGGTTAGGACACCAATAAGTGATAAAAGAAATAGAATAAAGGCCCATCTGTTTTCTAATAATAGTCCTATGGCTCCCAAAGCACCCGAAAATACAGAAATAGCAAATGCTGCTGTTACCCATGTAGGTGTATTATTATAAAAATTTTGATCCACTTCTGGTAAAGTTTTTAGGGTTTCTTGTGTCATGTATACTTGAGTGATACAGGCAATGACTCCTATAATATTCCATAAAAGAGCCACAATACCGATTGCCCAGAATCTCATAGGAGGCATGTCTTTTTTTTCCATAATTGACTGATATTATGATATATTACTACAACAATGTAATCAGAAACCTTGTGAATTACAAATCTAAAAATGCGATAACTGTAGATCATTTTTAGTTATTAATGCAATTTATTTTTAAATATTTGGCTACAAGAGTATTATAAATATCCATACATCAAATGTTATCAAAATTATAAAATCTATAATTATAATAAGTTTTTAACTAGATTCGCGCCTCAAAACAACTAAATCATTTTACTCTTAAACCTAGTAATGAATATGTTGAAGTCATTAATTAATGAAAGACTTGTACAAAAGTATAGTCTTTGTATAGGTGAGCTCTTTTTTTTTGAGAATTATCTAATTATTGAAGTTGCAGAAGGTATATGTTTTAACTACGAAAAAGCCACTGAAATTTCATTACTTACAAATTTACACTTTGGTAACAGACCTTTTGGTTACATTTCACATAGAGTAAATTCATACTCTTTGAAGCCTATGGACTATCTTAAAACAAAAGAGATATTTCCAAATATAGAAATGTTTGTTGTAGTTGCATATACTACTGCTCAAGAAATTAGTGTGAAAATAGAAAGAATATTTTACCCTGATAAAATAAAGATATTTGAAACTCTTGAAATGGCAGTAGTATCCGTTGAAAATCATTTTAAGATAGAAAACATGAAAAATTGCTAACTTTTTAAGCATTTTTATCTAAATAATCACTCAAGTTGTCCAATGCACCATCCCAGAATTTTTCATAAAACTTTAACCATTGATTTACTTCTTTTAATGGGTTAGTATTTGCATAGCAAAAACGCTCTCTTCCTTTGGTTTTTATTTTTATTAAGCCAGCATCTTCCAAAGTTTTTAAATGTTTGGTGATGCCTTGACGACTAATATTGAATTGCCCTGATACATGAGTAATTGGTAGGGCAGTAGCAGCAACTACCAGAGCGTGAAAAATTTCACGTCTGGTAGGGTCTGCTATTGCTTTTAATATCTTAGTGATTTTATCTTGCATGAACATCTTGTTTTAAATATTCTGATAAACCAGAAATGCAATTATTCCAGCCTTCATTAAAACTATTAAACATTTTAATTGCATTTTCTCCAGAGTAATTAGAAATTCCTGAATGTTCAAGAGATAATCTAGTACCTTCTTCAGTTTTTTCTAATTCCCATTTTACTACAGTTTCAATATTGGTTTCAGCAACAATCCAGGTATAAATTAACGTATATGGATTAGCCTTTTTTACTTCCCCCATAATCTGTGTGCAGTTTTGCTCTTCAGGAGCGGTAAAAGTGTATTTATACCCTGGTTCTGCTTTAAAATCTGCTTTGATAAACCAATTAGAAATCTGTTCTTGTTTTGTAATAGCATTCCACACAGTATCAATGGAATGATTCAATATATGTTCTTTACGAATTACATCTTTCATCTTAAATATTTTTTATTGATTAAACAATGTATAGCTAAATGATATCAATGCGCAACTATATGGTTGCAAATATAACTATATTTTCTTTATATGCAACTATATGGTTGCATATATAACTATCCTTTCTTAATATTTACAATAAAAAACATTGTTAATGTTTTGAAAATGAGGTATTTTGTAAACATGGAAAGTATAGTGAATTATTTTGAAACAATACCCTCATCCCATCGTAGTTTGATTTTGGTAGGAGGGATAACATTTTTTTGGCTAATTGAATACGCAGTGCCATTATTTAAGTTTAAGTATAAGAAGTTTAAACACGCCTTGTCTAATATTTTCTTTACGCTAACTACTATTGTTATTAATTTTGCCTTAGCTTTTGTTTTACTAAAAGCAAGTGATTGGACCTTGGCAAATAAATTCGGAATACTGCAATGGTTAGATATGCCCCTATGGGTTAACTTATTAATAGGTGTTGCTTTGCTAGATCTTATTGGTGCATGGTTAGCGCATTATGTAGAACATTTGGTAAAACCATTATGGATGTTCCATTTGGTTCATCATACAGATAATCATGTAGATACCACAACTGCCAATAGACATCACCCAGGCGAAAGCATTATCCGCTTTATATTCACAACACTTGCTGTTCTTGTTACAGGAGCGCCAGTAGGAATTATTATGTTATATCAATCTCTATCCGTTGTATTATCACAATTTAATCATGCAAATATATCATTACCAAAAAAAATTGATGATATACTAAGTTGGGTTATTGTTTCTCCAGATATGCATAAAGTTCATCATCATCATACACTTCCATATACCGATACAAATTATGGGAATATTTTTTCTATTTGGGATCGAATTTTTGGAACATTTGCCAAAATAAAAAACGATAACCTTATATACGGAATAGATACTTACCCTGATGTAAATACAAATACAAGTATAGGAGAACTCTTAAAATTACCTTTTTTAGGATATAGATCACCAGCAGTAAAAAAGGTTAAAAAGAGTGAATGACCTTATTTTTTAAAATTGATGTTATGAAGTTTTGTAGAATACTATGTTAAACCAGACAAAAAGTTTGAAAACCCTATTAAAAAAATATTTACAGATACTCATATCTTTACCATTGTCATATGGATCAAAAAAGAAGTTAAATCATCATAAAACATACATGAACGATTTTTTGTAGTAGAAGGAAGGGAGAATGTGTGTTTAGATGAGAAAAAATGTTGTCTAAGCAAGAGGTTCGATAATAATATCATAGCAAACAATGCTGTTAAGGTACTATCAAAAATTCCGTTACAGAATATTTCAATTCAAACTCCAAAATTCAAAGGAAAAGATAAAGGTCTTTATAAATTCATTTTTAGTGACTGCATTAATATAACATCAAAAGCATCGATTTGCCTGATTGATGTTTTATTTCTTTTAAAAGATCATCAATTAAATAATAAATTGCAATAACTTTGTTCCGGAGTATTTTGAGTTCTTTTTGAAGTTAGACAATCAACAATGAACTTATTTACTCCTTATTTTTTTGGAAATAGTTAATATATAATGATGCAAATAGATTTAAAGGGAAAAACCATTCTTGTTACTGGAGCTTCTAATGGTATAGGAAAAGAAGGAGCTGAGTTTTTAATGAAGATGGGAGCAAGAGTGGCTGTACATTTTAATACTAATAAAAAAGCCGCAGAAACACTGGTTAGTTCGTACCCTAATACTAAATCAAAAACTTTTCAAGCTGATATTTCTAAAGAGCAAGATATCTATAAGCTTTTTGACGATGTTTGTCATGAGTTCAAAAAAATTGATGTCGTGATACTAAATGCTGGAGTGTTTTTACCTCATTCTACTCAGGAAAGTACTATAGATTGGTTTTCTGTCTGGAAAAAAACCATAGATATTAATCTGAATTCGGTGGGATTGCTTACCAAATTAGGGATAGATCACTTCATTAAAAATGGAGAGGGAAGATTTATATATATTGGAAGTAGGGCGGTATTTAGAGGGGAAACAGAAGAATATCTAGCCTATGCGGCCTCCAAGGGAGGAATGGTTTCCTTAGCTAGAAGTGTGGCTCGGTCATTTGGAAAACAAAATATTAAATCTTTTATTATTGCTCCGGGATTTACACGTACACAAATGGCTGAAAATTTTATTAGTAATCATGGAGAACAAAAAATATTGGATGAAATGGCACTCAATGATGTAACCAAACCAGAAGATCTAACACCTGTAATTGGATTAATGTGTGCAGGATTAATGGATCATGCAACAGGAGCTACCATTGACATAAATGGGGGTAGTCATATTAGATAGATAATAATCCCATTGTACATTTGGGTATTTTTTATGTTAAAATCGGTCAATTGAAGGTTTTTAATTCAAATTTATGAATGGAAGAAAAAAATATCTAGAATAGGATTTTAACTCAAAAAAGCTCTTCTAAACATATTTCATTACAATAAATACTTTCTTAATTAATATTTTTTTAATATTAATTTTCATAAATTATTGATTATAAAACAATTGTCTTTATAGAGTTAATTTTCAATCAAAAAGTCTTGTCATCTTGAGCATGGCCGAAGAGTCGATATAATTTTCTTCTGTCACTAAGTGAAGTAGAGGGGTCACTATAAAAAATCACTCAATTTGACGGCTTTTTCAAACCAAATTCTTATGTCAAATTCACGCAATAAGATCGACTTCTTTTTTTTGAGTATGTGTATATATTGAATTTATAGTATCTTTAGATTACCAATTTATTACACATTTTTTTAATCAATAGTTAACTCAATTTAAATCACTCTTAAAACCAATGAAAAACAAACTCTTACTAATGTTTATGATCTTTAGTATCATAAGCAATTCTCTTGTTGCACAAAAAGCCAACAAAGAACTCGCCAACAAATACCTTGATATAAAAGGTGAAGTAATTTTTAGCTTTGCTATAAAAACCAAAGCAGAACTAAGTATAATTACAAAGGAACTATCAATTGTTCATTATGATAATGACAAAAATACTGTAAAAGTAATGGCTAACAAAAGCCAATTCTCTTCGTTTTTAAAAAAAGAAATCGATTTTACTATTACCCCAGAAGATAATATTATTGGAAAAAGATTAATGACTTCTGATTTAGCAATTAAAGCAACAAGTTATCCGCTTACTGCCTATCCAACATATGCTGATTATGTAGCTATGATGAATGAATTTGCAACTAATAACCCATCTATGTGTAAAGTAGAAAATATTGGAGCTACAACAGAAGGAGACAAGTCTATATTATTTGTAAAATTATCAGATAATGTTAATCTTAATGAACAAGAACCAAGAGTAATGTACACATCCTCAATGCATGGAGATGAAATAGCTGGGTTTCCCATGATGCTAAATCTAATAGATTATTTACTAAATACATATAAAGATACAAGTCATCCAAAGCATGCAGAAATCAAAGATCTTCTTGATCATAACGAGGTTTGGATAAACCCATTAGCAAATCCAGATGGTACTTATCGAAATAGTCCTAATAACACATCTGTTGCCAATGCAACTAGAGGAAATGCTAATAATGTAGATCTCAATAGAAATTATCCTGATCCAGATGATGGTGCTAATCCAGATGGTAATGTATATCAAACAGAAACACTTGCCTTTATGAATTTTGCAGCATCCAAACATTTTGTCCTATCCGCTAATTTTCATGGAGGAATAGAATTGATTAATTATCCCTGGGATACCTATGCTGGAGCTCATCCGGATGAAGATTATTTTATTCATATTTCTGAAGAATACAGAGATTTATGCCAGGCCAATAGTCCTACAGGGTATTTTGATGGATTAAATACCGGGATTACCAACGGATATGCCTGGTATGAAGTACAAGGTGGAAGACAGGATTATCAGATATATAATCATAAAGGAAGAGAAGTAACCGTTGAATTATCTGACAATAAAACACCCGCTGCTAGTCAATTAGTGAATTTTTGGAATTATAATCGTGATGCTCTAATTGCATTTTTAAAACAAGTAAATTATGGAATACATGGTGTCGTTACTGATGCTGTTACTAATCAACCTATTGAAGCAAAAGTGACTGTAATAGGACGTGAGAATTATGAGTCATGGGTACCTACAGAATTACCAGAAGGAGATTATTATAGACCAATAAAAGCAGGAACATATGACATTTTATATGAAGCAGAATGTTATGAATCAGTTACATTAACAGATGTTACTATCGCAGATTATGATACAGTCGTTAAAAATGTACAATTAACCCCCATAGGAGGAGGAGCACCAACTGGATTAACTGCTTCAAATATTCAAACTACTACTGCTACACTAAGTTGGATCGCTAATTCTGGAGCTACTTTTGATGTAAGATATCGTGAGACTGGAACCACAAATTGGACTACTTTATCTTCTAATACCAACACAATTAATATTACGGGATTAACACTGTCAACTACATATGAAACACAGGTTAGAAGTAATTGTACAGGAGGAACAAGTTCACCATATAGTGCATTAATTAATTTTACAACTACAGATGTACAACCATGTAATGGGGTAAGCAACTTTCCGTATACAGAGAGTTTTGAATCTGGCACAGGGGTTTGGATTAATGAAACCAGTGATGATATTGACTGGACTCGTGATTCTGGAGGAACACCTTCATCATCAACAGGTCCTTCTACGGCACAAGATGGTTCTTTTTATCTATATACAGAGGCTTCAGGTAATTCTAATAAGATAGCACTACTTACTAGCCCTTGTATTGATCTAGCTTCACTTTCAGATGTCTCATTAGAGTTTGGATATCATATGTATGGGTCTAATATGGGAAATATGGAAGTTTTGGTGAGTACAGATGATGGGATTAATTACACTTCGATTTGGACAAAAAGTGGTGATGTAGGAAATGTATGGAATCAAGCATCAGTTGATCTATCTGCTTATGTTGGATCTGTTATCAAATTGCAATTTAGAGGAGCCACAGGGTCAAGTTTCAGAAGTGATATGGCTATTGACAACCTTATTATTCGATCTTCTGCGCCAGATACAGAAGCACCGTCAACTCCTACAGCACTTGCAGTAGATTCGGTTACCAGAACTACTGTAAACTTATTCTGGAATGCATCTACAGATAATATTTCGGTTTCTGGATATGAAATATACCAAGGAACAACACTTCTTACTACAGTTGTAGGAACCAGTCATATCGTGTCAGGTCTATCTCCAAACACAGCATATACTTTTTCGGTGAAAGCCAGAGATGCCGAAGGAAATACTTCTTCATTGAGTAATACCATTGATGTAACCACTGCCGAAACTACCGTTACTTATTGTACTTCTACCGGAACCAATGTTAGCTTTGAATATATTGATTATGTTGAAATAGGAGGTATTACAAATACAACCGTAGCCAATGGAGGATATGGAGATTTTACTGGATTAATTGGTTCTATTGGATATGGAGCTAATACCATTGTATTAAGTGCAGGGTTTGCTAATGCGGAATATCGAGAACATTTTAGTGTTTGGATAGATTATAATCAGAATGGTGTTTTTGACACATCAGAGCTAATAGTATCAAACTCATCTAATACTAGTGCTAATCAATCTTTCAATTTTGATGTTCCTAATACTGCTGCTTCTGGTAATACCAGAATGAGAGTATCTATGAAATATAGTACGGCTTCAGAAGCTTGTGATACTTTTACTTATGGAGAAGTAGAAGACTATACAATAAATATTGGTACATCAACCCTTTCTAAAGAGAATGACCTTACTCAATTTGGAGAACATGATATGTTTTTGTATCCAAATCCAATAGAGCAAGGTGTACTATTTATAAAAGGTATACATCAGAAAGATGTAGCGTTTAGAATTGTAAATTATATTGGTCAAACAGTGATGAAGGGCAAAATATCTAACCACAATATTAATGTTACAAACTTACCTGATGGCATGTACATTTTGGAAGTTAATACGGGTCAAAAGACTATAGCAAAAAGATTTATTATACATGACTAATGTAGAGTGTGCTTTATGATAAAATGATAAATAATTTATGAGTTTTTAAACTCATTTATTTCATATCAGTTCTGATTTAAAAATACTCAAATAAAAAGGTGAATTTAAGTCAGAAATAGCATTACACCTTGTGGCTGTTGCATTTATTCTATAAATTCAAGAAATAAGTTGAAGATTATCAATTTATTCAAGATAAGAACTGGTGCAACAGCTTCCTTGTTATATCTATAACGATTCATTTCTTCTAACTTAAATGAACTTAAGTATATGACTCAAATTTGAATTTATAATGCATACTTCTTCAGGAAATTTTTTATTCATGTTTAATTTGTATGCTTTCAATTATGCATAACTAATGTATAATAAACTCCAGCTTATATTCTATAAGCAATTGTTGGATATCAGAAATACTAACTTCACTATCAAATAACCTATTCAGGTTATTTCCTGCCAAATCTTCTAAACTAGAATCAATCAGCACTTGATATACTCCTTTTTTCCATGAATATTTTGGAGTAAAAATTAATGTAGATTCATTATTTGTTAGTTGCCATTCCCCATGAATTTCTTTTTTTTCACTATTAATAATTTTAAAATTATTAATAGTACTGCCATAATCCATGGGTTCCTCAAAATAGATAACCAAATTATTATTATGTTCAGGAGGTAAAATTTTAAACGAACTTATATTTGGCTGTATTCGATCTGCATTGGTAATTTGAAACGAATGAGTAAAATCCTTTTGCATAGAAACACCTTGTCTGTCCTTTATATCTTTTTGGACGATTAGTTGATACATTGCATCTTTTTCGAATACTGGTCCCAATTGTTTATTTGGAATTAGATCACGTTTTTGTCTTCCAGGCTCTATCCAGACAGTTAGCAATTTGCCATCTTCACTAACAAGAGCATTTTCAAGAGACAAAATGGTTCTAGATAATGTATCTCCTTGACTATTTATAAAACGAATATAATCATATACATGAACTTCATTAATGGGATGAGAAAATTGCACATACCACTTTAACAGGTTCGAAGGGAGTGATTTTGCAGAAGGATAAATCGCTTTTACCTTAAGATAATCATACACTTCAGGTATCTCTAAAATAAAATACTCTATGGTGTTCTTATATATAAGCGTATACTCCTGATTCCATCCAAAGGGCACCAATGGAGTGAAACGAAGTTCTGCTTTGTCTATTTGTATTGTACCCAGTATGGGATGCATAGGATCAAGTTCTTCTTGAGGAATTTGACCTCTATATACTTTAAGATTATTAGAAAGGTTAAACTCATCTTTTATAGTAAGATGGGTTTTGTTAAAAGTAAATTTTGGAGTTGTCTGTGAGAACATCCCCAAAATAAAATAAAATGATATAAATGTGATACAAACAATGCCTTTCCCCTTATTATGCATAGATCGTTAGCGTTATTTCTTGATCCACCAAGTGTTCCCTTGTTTTAAGGCTAAATTTCCATTTGATTCTCGTTGAACAATTAAAAAACCTGATGAACCATATTTATCTAATTGTTGAACATTTACAAAGGGTAAATTCACGTAATCCACACCTACAGCTGCTCCCTTTTTGGTAACAGGAGTTGTAAGAGAATCCTCATAAGCTTCTAAATCAGAAAAATCCATTTTCATTAGAGGTCTATTAGTATTAGCTATAAGTAAATATCGTTTTCCTTCATTTTCTACTTCAATCATATCTACAGGGCTGTTTCCACTACCAAGTTCTGCAACAGTTCTTCCTTTATTATGGACACCTGGTTTAATTTGATCTTTAGAAAATATGACTAGCGGAGTACAGGTATACCCGGCAATAATATGAGAATTACCTTTGATCTTGGTAGGAATAAATGTTTTTATTGGAGCATGTGTTTCATATTGACCATGCGCAGCATGATAAATTTCTAAAGAGCCATAATTCTGTTCTTTTGTAAATGGAAAATCAATTGATCGAAAAGTGGATCCAAATTCTTTATTGCTTAAGCCAGATACCATAATCGTATTCGAAGTATATTTCATATCTGCTACTGCCCATTTACGAAGTTCTCGGCCTCGTTTATCTTTTGCATCCTTTGCTATTGGATCAAGCAAAGTGGTTTTGCTATGAGAAATATTATCCAAAGATACTGGCTTTAACGCATTATTATCTACCCTAAATAGTAAAGCAGTTCCAGAACCATGATGTACGGATAAATAAATGTTGTTATTCTCGGGATTAACAACCATATCTGTAATTTGTATTTGATCTATTGTAGAACCTAACATATCGGCAATCAGTTTATCTAAAAGATCAATTTTAACCTTACTATTATCAACTTTGGGATGTGAACTTAGATCCACTGCAACTATTTGTGCAGATTTGCTATCACCAATAAATAATATGCCTTCTGGTCCAAAGGTCATAGAATTAATAGACATAATCTTAGGATTACCAGTAGTAAAATTAGCTTTTAAAGAAGAATTTGAGTAACCAACAATGGCCAACAAAAATAAAATTAGAGTGATGGTGAATGTTACTAACGTTTTCATGATGTGTGATTTATAGAATGATCGATGCATTTAAAAGTAAAGAAAAAGAGGTCTGACTACAGTTAAAGAATTGCTAATATGATTAATAACATTTTTTAATGGCATCAAATTTGCTATTTTTTTGATTTGATACTATGCTATGATTTCATTAAAAACTAAAGAGTTTTTAGGTAAAACGACAAGACAGTTTTCTTTTGATGATTATGATATTTCTATGGTTAAATATCATCAACCAGTTTCAGAAGATTGGCATTCTCATGAAAAGTATCATCTTTCCTTAATTCTACAAGGAGGAAACTTAGAATCCAGAAAAGGAGAAGATATTCAGATACTACCAGGAAGAATAGTACTATATGATAGAGAAGAAGTACATCGTAATCTACATACCACGTTCCCTTCTGAGAATCTCAATATAGAAATAGATGATCTATTCTTTAAGCAAAATGAACTTTCAACTTCAGGTTTTAAAACAGCAATTCTTAAAAACACAGAGGCTCAGTTTAATTTATTGAAGATGTATAAAGAACTATCAATTAATGATATTTCCTCCTCAGAATCTATTCATTCTTTATTACTCACTTTGTTTTCGGGTTATAGTAAAGTGATTGATTGCAGACCTCCTTGGGTAGATGTCATTAAAGAATTATTATGTGATCGGTGGAATGAATTTATTACCTTAGAAGAACTATCCCAAGAACTTCATATACACCCTGTTACAATTTCGAGATACTTTTCTAAGTATTTTAATTGTACGCTTGGAGAATATATGCGTAGAATTAAAATAGAAAAAGCAATTTTATATTTAAAGCATAGCAATAAATCTCTCACAGAAATTACTTTTCTATGTGGTTTTTCTGATCAAAGTCATTTTTCTAAGATATTTAAACTCAATACAGGTTTTAGGCCTTATGAGTTCAGAAAAATTTAATAGATTATTTACTTCAGGTTAATTTCATTCTATTTTTTAAGGTGTTTTCTTAATTAATTTACATTATCAGTAAATTATTACATTATTCATCTAATTAAATCATTCAAAACAATTATGAAACAAACAGTCCTGATAAAAAGTATAATAGTAATCGCATTTCTTTTCATTAAAACCCCTTCTTTTTCTCAGTATCATAATAATGATATTATAAAGCAAGCGCAGAAATTATTAGAAAAGAATTATATCTTTTTGGATAAAGCAAAAGAAACAAATGCACACCTTGATGTATTAATGAAAAAAGGTTTCTTTGATGAAAAATCTCCCATTGATTTTGCAAAAACACTTACCTTGGAGTTACGAAAGATTACAAAGGATAAACACCTTTATTTTTCAAACCCAAGAGTAAATAAAGGGGAAAAGAAAACAGAAAGATCAATTACAGAAAACCTAGCCAGATATAAATCTCCAATGCTAAGGGGGTTTAAGTTTTTGGAAGATAATATTGGATATATAGATTTGGCTTTTTTTGGCGGATCTGAAGAGCATTTAGCAAAGATTGATTTTGTCATGAAAGAAATGCAAATTGCAGATGCTATTATTATTGACTTGAGAAGGAATGGAGGTGGATACCCTACTACAGTTAATTACTTATCCAGTTACTTCTTTAGTGAAAAAATATTACTTAATTCTATTTATTCTCGTGCACAAAATCATACTGAAGAATTCTGGGTGGTGGATGTAAATGGAGTAAAAAGGCCCAAAGTACCAGTGTATATACTAACTAGTACATCTACATTTTCTGGAGCAGAAGATTTTTCATATACAATGCAAAGTAGAAGTAGAGCTACTATAATTGGAGAAGTCACGGGAGGAGGTGCACATCCAACACAATATTTTCCTTTGGATCAAGGTTTTGGAATAGGTATACCCTTTGCGAGAACTATAAATACAGTCACAAAAACTAATTGGGAAGGAGTTGGTGTACAACCTGATATTAAAATGTCTGCTGATGATGCTCTAGAAAAAGCGAAAGAATTGGCAATAGAAGAAGCTTCAAAATATAAAAATTCCTTTTTTAAACCATTAGAAAATGCACTTATAGCTTTAAAGGAAAAAAATAAAACCGATGAAAATAACAATAATGTATATAAACAACTTGAGTTGTTGGTAAAAGCTAATATACTAGGAGAAGGAAGTGTAAACGAAATTGGATATTCATATATTCAAAGTAAAAAACCAAAAATAGCTCAGGTTATTTTTAAATCTAACACTCTTATGTTTCCAGATTCTGCAAATGCATGGGATAGTCTTGCAGAGAGTTATTTAAATTTAGACAATAAAGAAAAAGCTATCGAGTATTACAATAAAGCTATAAAATTGGATCCAGAAGGAAGTGTTGGAGATAATGCTCGAACAATGCTAAAAAAATTACAACAAAAGTTATAGCGCATCAATGATTAATTACTAATCATTAAACCCGCATTATGCCTTAAAAAATCTATTACATCTTTGAACTACTGCAAATACTGGCGCTTCACTATATTTTTTAATTTCACCATAACGATGCTATGCAGAAATTAAGAAAATATCAATATTTATGGTATTTCAAAGCTTCATCACGAAGTTCTAATACATAAAACGGGTTAAAAATATACTTTTTAAAAGATCAACCAGATCATTTCTAAGAAAGGATAATTTTAGGGGAGTAATATCTCGTATAATTACCGCTTAGAAATGATCTGGCTTTGTTTTATGATAAAATTTCAAGACTGTTCTTAACATTCAAATAATGAAAACAAGAAACTTCATCTATTTCTCTTTATAATCGATGATATCTTTTATTTCCACTCCCATATAATCTGCTATTTTTTTTAATCTTTCAAAGTCTTTTAATAGATCTTTTCGTTTAACGACATAATCTCCAGCCTGAGGACTAACTCCCAGAACTTTTGAAATACCATATACCGTTTTAGCTCCTTTACTTTTTTTGAGGAGCTTTTTTAATTTTCTATTAACCATAAAACAAACATACATATAATGTTTGATTAATCAAATAAATTTTTATTAAAAAAATATTTGATTATTAAAATAATGTTTGTATATTCGTGAAATACAAATCCAAAATCATCAAACTATGAAACTCTTACTCGCAACTGTAGTGTTTTGCGTATCTATAGGAAATGCCACCGCATCGACAACAGATCCTTTTTCAATTAAAAAGAAAGAAAAAATAGAGCGTAAAAAAGAAAATGCTGCTCAAAATAAAAATGCACATTCTTTAAAAAAATGGAGGATAACAATAGAGTATACCAATGGTAATGTATTATCTAAAACTATTGTTGTTAATAAAAATTCTAAATTGAGTGCTTTAGAAACAGCATTTAACGAAGCTGATGAACATTTAAAGAATATTAAAAATGTAAAAGAATATAGTATATCTCCTGTTACCAACTCTTATGTAGTATTAGCTGGAGAATAAAATTTAATCAATATCTTGAACTTACCTATACTTATAGAAAAGGGCCATAAAACATGGTCCTTTTTTTATATTTAATGTTCTTTAATTGAGTTTAATTACCTTTTAAAAGTTTTGATCTAGAATTACTTTCCCTTTAGGTTCCTGAGTGATATTTAAATAATCAACTTCTCCAGCTCCCAAAAACCGATATCGAAAACCAACAATATTTCCTATCGATTTATTATACAGTCCAGAGTAAATTTCTTTATCGTCTATTAACACGATTACATGTTTTTCTTTGATGTTTATACCAATCGTTCTAAACTCTGATAGATCAACACCAAATACAGAAAGGTCATGCTCCTTTCCGTTTAAATATACATCGTTAAGCATAAGATTAATATCAGAAACACATCCAGGAATAGAGAAAGGAATGACTAATGCACCATTGGTTCCTAAGACTACTATTTTCAAAGATTGACAAACGGCCCATTTTTCTTTGTATACATTACGTACAGATGTTTTTATGGATAGGTTATCCCCAGACGAATCTTTAAAATCTTTTACCAAATGAAAAGAAGAAACAATAGGTGTTGAATTGGCAGTAATCTCTTGCAGAATAGGCTTTGAAAAAGATAAATTATTATGAAATAAATCTTTGCTTTGCACATATTTTGGAACTGGTTTGTAATCTATAGTACCAATCCACTCCTCAGAAGAAATAAATAAATCATGTTCTTTTATAAGCTTACCATCAATTAGAAGTTTAGCGCCAAAGTAACCAGGATAGTAATAAATTCCAGTCGCCTGATTCTGTTCTGGATTTATTTTAATAGTCTTAGTAACATCCCAAAACTGTTGAATATAAATACTATCTGATGTGATATGGTTTAAATCAAAATCAAAAACTACAGAGTTTGGTAAACCATCAGTTATAGGTTGGCTACTAAATTCTATTTTTGTAAGGTCAATTTCTTTCAATTTATTCTGATTAGATCCAATCATAGAGTAAAAAGAAATAAATACAATAGTCAAAACTGCTGCTGATGTTACAATAATTCCCATATTTTGAAGTATCCTTTTTTCTAACCATAATGGTTTTTGACTTTCGTTTTTAAGTTTAAAATCTCTCCAATTTATATATCCCGCAAATTGAGAAAGAGTATTTAAAGTACTAATACTAGGAGCACTTTTATAGTTAACCTTACCCCAAATTCGTTTTAATGTAGTGGGACTTAAAAGAACTTGAGTATGTTGTTGAATAGTTTCACTTAATTCAATGAATACATCATTGTGCCAAAAATCAGAACTTCCCCATTCGAGATTTTCTTCAATTTCGAGGAGACACTTTTGTACTAATTTATGTTCGGGATATTTCATAATCTCTAACAAAAATCATCAAAAAATAGGACTTGAACAACATTGAATCGATTTGAACGAACTTGTTTCTACTTTATTTAACAAGAGGTAAGAACTTAGGACTCAATCAAAAAATCAATTCTTATGATCAAAGTATTCACTTTCGTTGTATTGAGTACGTTTTGTATTCACACAACAAAATCACAAAACATTATCCCAATGGATACAACTCACTGGGAAATTAATGCTCAATCTTATGTCCTTAAGAAATTTGAAGGTAAAGATGCTATTTATATTCAACGTGGTTTAGCATATCTAAAGGACACCAAATTTTTAAATGGCACTATAGAATTTGACATATACCTTACCAAAAATCAAGGATTTCCAGGGGTTAGATTTAGAGCAGTGGATAGATCTAATATGGAATCTTTTTATCTGCGGGCTCATTTGTCAGGAAAACCAGATGCAAATCAAGTCACTCCTGTCATTAATGGAATTTCGCCTTGGCAACTCTATTTTGGGCCAAGATATTCTTTTCCCTATGACTATAATTATAATGGTTGGACACATGTAAAGTTAGTGGTTAATGGTCGTAGAGCACAGATATATCTAGATTATGCAAAAAAACCTAATTTATCATGGGGTTTGATTCGTGAACCTCATGAAGGAGAAGTTGCTATAGGTGGAGGTGGAGCTTCTGCTATGCACTACGCAAATTTTTCAATCAATAAAAACGAATACGATATTGTAGATTTTAAACCAGTAGAAAGAAAACCAATTGATGGGTTAGTTCCAGAATGGCGGGTTTCTGACATTTTTGAAGAAAAACAATTAGATGATCTTACAAAGTTAACACAGATTATTAAGTCCAGAAAGTGGGGTAAAATGATTCAGGTAGAAGAAGGTACTGCCGCCAATATTGCAAGAGAGGTAGTTTTAAGAGATGGAACTCCCAAAAACACTGTTTTTGCAAAAATTACTATCGTATCAGATAAAGATCAGGTAAAATTATTTGAATTCGGATATAGTGATAGAGTAGTAGCTATATTAAATAATACAGCAATCTATAAAGGGACTAATAGATGGCGATCCAGAGATTATCGCTATCTGGGAACAATAGGATTATTTGATGCTATTTATCTTAACCTAAAAATAGGAGAAAACACATTGTTATTAGCCGTTTCTGAAGATTTTGGAGGTTGGTTAGTTACAGGTAAATTTTCTGATCCAAAAGGAATTAATA
Source organism: uncultured Aquimarina sp. (assembly GCA_947498785.1). Taxonomy (GTDB): domain Bacteria; phylum Bacteroidota; class Bacteroidia; order Flavobacteriales; family Flavobacteriaceae; genus Aquimarina. Next base: position 226,472 of record CANMLS010000001.1, read on the forward strand.
TCAAATAAAACTGATTTTATATTTAAAACTTCACATTAAGATTAATGGTTGTAGTCTCTATTTTATTGTACTTTAAATCCGGAGCATATCCATTTCTATAGGCAACACCTATACTGATATGCTCTTGTTTCCCTGGGTAATAGTTAAGGGAAAGATTAACTAAAGGAAGCTCCTTTTTAATCATAGAACTATTACCCAAAACCCCTCTGTAAGTTCCGTCAAAAATAAGTTGTATAGATCGTGGCAAAGCCCAATATTCTATAAATAACCGTGCAAATAAAGCTGAAAAAGTTTCTGTTTCTCCTTGTAAAACAAGATCAGGAACTTCATTGTATTCATAACCAAAATATGGGAAATATAACCCTTTGTAATCTACTTCGTCATTTTTAAAACGCCATGTGACACCTGGTAAATATGAATATTCTGGATCACCAATAAATGATAATTGCCCTACATATCTTAGCTCATTATGATCTTCCAAAAGATTACGTTTAAATGCAAAGTTAGATAACAGATAAGGTTTTAGTATAAAACTTTGACCAAAATAATACTCTCCGTTAAGACCAGCAGTTAATTTATCGTTTTCATTATCGTCATTAGAAGATTTATGCCATTCAGCCACAGGATATAGTAATAAAACAGAATTTGTATGTTTCAATAATTCAATTTCAGCAAATTTAACTGCCAAATCTACATTTATAAAATCATTATCTGATTTATGGTTCTCAAAGAAACTAAACGTAGCAGGTTTATATTCATTTACCGAACCATCAAAAGTTTTTCTAATGCTAATATTATTTCGCTCTAACCAATTTTGAGTATCATCTTGAGAAAAGAGATCCATAGGAATGATACATACACATAATACCACTACAATTGGAATAAAATAACTTTTCATAACCTATGGTTTATTTTGTTATTGATCAAACTACAAAGTAGAGCAACGGTTAAATTACTTTTCTTTATTTCTGTTGCTAAAACTGTAGCATTAGGTTCAAAATTTTTAACATACCCTCTTAGTGCCAATGCCATACTAATTAGTTGTGGATTATTCATTTTAATTGGGTGACTTTTTAATATAAAATTGTCCTTCAATTTATGAATAGGAAACCTTGAGAATTTAGAAACAAAGTCTTTAACATCTGTAAAAATTTCTGATTGAGTTGGCTTTTTCATAATGCTATTCTTTAATATTTCAAAAGTAACATTTGCAAATGACTTTTATATATCAACCCGTAGTATTATTGAAGAGTTGAGAATAGTACTGATGCGTTAAAATTCATTAATCGAATAATTTTATTTGTTCATTGACATTTTGATTTGAAATTGTTTTGGTAAGCAATTCTTTTATTGATGTTTTATCCATTGCAGATATGCCTAAGATTTGTATGATTTCATAAATTGATAACTCACTTTTTAAGGAGTGTTTGATACGTGCTATTATCAAATATGTGCAAATAGCTATCCATACATGAGTGTTAACTGCATTTTCAGTATGTCCCCAAAGCTTTTTTATAGTTAAGTTTTGTTTTATCCACTTAAAGAAGGTTTCTATTTACCACCGATTACGGTAGAGTTTTGCCACTTCAAGTGCTGACACCTTGGTATTGTTGGTCAGAAATAGTAGTATCCTATCGTTTTTCTTATCATAGTATTCAACTAATCTAAGAGGTTCTGGATATAGTTTTTTAGACTTATACCCATTTAGAACTATTATTTTGTCGCTTCTAAGACCTGTTGTCGTATCGATGTTAAAATTTTTCTCTATGGTATCATAACTTATGTTCGACTTAGCTCTTGTGACAAAAAAGGCTTGACAAGCATTAATGCGATAGAGAGCTTGGAAATCAACATAAGCTTTATCCATAAGATAAATAGCGTGAGGTACAGGGATCAATAAATCCAATATGTTACTGTCATGATATTTTCCGTCACTTACTAGTATAAATGAAGGTATATTACCTCTTAGATCCAATAATGTATGGATCTTTACAGCTCCTTTAGAATATTTTCCAGGAGCCCAATTAAATAACATAAGACTCAGAGAAATCGTTGTGGAATCCAAAGCAAAGACCTCATTATTTAAGTTGATATTTGGTATTGGGTATGAATTATAAAGAGGTCGGATCTGATCAATTAAATATTGTCCGAAATCACCAAAAATTCGCCAATCCCTGCGCTCATTGGCACGAGATAAAGAAGACTGGTTTACATATCTACTAAAACCAAGATGATAAAATTTATTCCTATGTGCCTTAAGGCAAGTGGCAATATCTCTTAAAGAATTACGAGAAGTCAATTGACCAAAGAACAATTGAATAAATTGATTCCAACAGTTAAAATTTCTAGATCTATAATCTCCGTTATATCTCTTTACGCATTTTTCAAACTCATACTTGTTTATAAATTGTAAAAGTTGAGCAAAGACATATTTTCCAGAATTCATAACAGTTTTTAAGCTGCTAAACTAAAAGTCATTTCAAATCAAAAAATCAAAGAACGACTATTAACCCCTGTCATTAAAGAGGTTATTGGAAAAATTAAAAAGTTAACGCATCACTAGTAAGTTGAGAATATTTAAGGTATACATATTAATACAAATAATGTATTTGTCGAAGTGTTAAATAACAATTTTGTAACCTTTTTTAACAACACTTTGTCAAATCAATGTGAATTCGCAATAAAAGTAAGTAATCATATTAATTTTATACAAGATGAATCAATCAAAACGAATAGTATCCCATACTACATTTTTATTAATATTTTCTTTTGGAATTTTTGCTTTTTATGGACAAAGCGATAAAAGATATATTAAGACCGTAAGTGGAAAACCTGTATCCATTTCACAATTAGATAATCATATTAAAAAAATAATGGATTCAATAACAATGCCAGGACTTTCTATTGCTATTATTAATAATGCTGAAGTTGTATACCATAATACTTTTGGAGTGATCAATATAAAAGGTAAATCACCTGTAACTAAAAAGACAATTTTTGAAGCTGCTTCTCTTTCAAAACCACTTTTTGCTTATTTTGTCATGAAAATGGTAGAGAAAGGAAAATTTGATTTAGATACCCCTATATATCCACATTTGAAAGAGATTTTTCCAGCTAATACTATAGATAGTGTTTCATTTGATTATTATAGGACTATTACACCTCGTATTGTACTTTCGCATGCTACGGGAATCCCAAATTGGGCAAAAGGAAAACCTATTCATATCGCTTTTAAACCAGGAACAGGGTTTTCGTACTCGGGTGAAGCATATCAACATCTTGGAGCCGCTATGGGAACAAGTTTAGGTATAGGTTGGCATAGTAAATTGGATACTTTGTTTCTAAAAGAAGTAGCTCATCCATTGAAGATGAATACCAGTTTTTATACCTGGAATGATACTATAAAAAAGTATAAAGCAAAAGGACACCAAAAAGGAAAAGTGAACCTTGAAATAGAAAAGTACAATGCTGTTGGACCGGGATATAGCCTTCATTCTGAAGCTTTGGATTATGCTCGGTTTTTGATAGAAATGATGAAACCAAAGCACTTAAAACAAGAATTAATCGATGAAATGTTGAAAGAACATACTCATTTTAAATCAGATAACAAACTTTCAAAAGAAGTAGGACAAACAGGATGGGGGCTTGGTTTTGCACAAAAACCGACACCTAATGGATTAATGCATTTACATACAGGCAATAATCATGATTTTCAATCATATGCCATGTTTGTGCCAAAACAACAATACGGAATAGCACTATTTACAAATTCAGATACGCTACTTCCTTTAATAGAAAAAATAGGAGAATTAATAGAACAACAATTTTAAAGTATAAAACATGGAAAATTTAGGAGAAGCCCTAGGAGGTTTGATCATAGTAATTGGATTAGTAGTAATGGTTTTTATCATAGCCAAATACAATTATTTAATAAAAAAAGCAATGATAGAAAAAGGATTGGTCCCAGAACAGTCACAAAGTAAATTTAAATATATAGATATAGGATGTATTGTTTTTGGATTAGGAATCGGACTATTGTTTTCGTCAATTTTCACATCAATTGATTTAACAGAAGACACTACAGATTTATTGGTGTGGGGTACCATTTTAATTTTTGGTTCGGCGGGATTAGTTGCTGCTCATTTTATAAGAAAAAGACTTGAAAGATAGAATAGAAGATAATGATATCCATCTAATCAAGCAGATTAAAGAAGGAGATACAACCGCTTTTAGACATTTAGTCGAAAAGTATAAGGATGTATCTCTTACTCTTGCTATATCAATATTGAAGGATCAAAGTATAGCAGAAGATGTTTTACAAGATGTATTTATTAAAGTGTATCAAAAAATAGGCACATTTAAATTTAAATCAAACTTTTCTACCTGGTTATATCGTATTGTTGTTAATACAAGTTATAATGCTTTAAAAAAACAAAGAAGTCATATAAGTATTGATAAAATTAATAGTCATGAAATAGAGGCAAATCAAAAAACAGGTGTCGAGAAACTTAAGGAAAAGGATCAAAAGAAATATATCACACTTGCTTTGGAACGCTTAACACCAGACGAAGCGTTGCTGATAAGACTTTTTTATCTTTGTGACTTAAAGATAACAGAAATAAAAGATGTTACAGGTTTTAGTGTTTCAAAAATAAAAGTAGGTTTACATAGAGGAAGAAATAATATGAATTTTATTTTAAGAAAGATATTAGAAAAAGATATAGATAGTTTGTTATGAATGATAAGTTAACTCAGGATTTGGTAAAGAAAAGTATGATTCATACTTCAGATGATTTTACAGACTTATTGATGAATAAGATTGAAGAGAAAAACAAGCAGGAAATAAAAGTTGTTTTTCCTGTAAAGAAGCTTCTTTTTGGAATAGCTACAAGTTTAATTATAATAAGCTTCGGTGCATTTAAGTTACTTGCCTCGTCATATCATTTATTTAGTTTAGACATACATATTTCAAAAATGCCAGTATTGATAACGATTGTTTTATTATTTCTTTTAGGAATGTATTATATTCTAAGGATGAATGAAGTGTATCGTGGTTTAAAAAATGAAATTTAAAAACTTTTTCATCATATTTAGATAGAATGAATGCGATTCAGCAATTGAAAAATAATCTGGAGAGAGGAGGAATTCTAACAAAATTCAAAACTCTAGAAAGAGAGGAGTATTTAAAAACGGCTAATAATATTAATACAAATTTGTATTTTATCTCAGAGGGAAGCCTTAGAGTTTTTTATGTTAATGATAAAGAAGAACATACTTTGTATTTGGGATATAAAAAGTCATTGATAACTGCTTTGGATTCTTTTTTTTCAAATAAAGTATCACAGTTAGAAATTCAGGCCCTTAAAAAAACAAAAGTCGATTTTATTTCCAAAGATGACTTTATGAAATTTATGATGAGTAATCCAGAGAATTTATCTTTATGGTATGCGATCTTAGAAGAACTTATTTATTTACAAACCGAAAGAGAAATTGATCTTTTAATTTCATCTCCGGCAGAACGATATCAAAGAGTTTTACAAAGAAGACCAGAGTTATTTCAGGAAATTCCGCACAAGTATATTGCTTCATATCTAAGAATGGCCCCAGAAACACTATCCAGAATTAAGAGATGTTGATTTCAATCAATTTTTATACGCTTATTATGTGGTTATTTTGTAGCTATTCCAATACCAAATAATAATTCTTTAGCAGATGAATAAGTATATAGTAAAAATGTTAAGTGTAAATGATAACAATGCATTCTTTCAGTTAATTAACACTAATAGAGAGCGATTAGAAGATTTCTTTGCAGGAACAGTTTTACGTACTAAAACCATAGCAGATACAATCAATTATTGTGAAGAAATAGAGCAAAAAATTAACGAAAAGTCTTACTTTCCATACCTTATACTTGAAAAAGAATCAAACGTGATTGTAGGCTTTATTGATGTTAAAAATATTGATTGGAATATTCCAAAAGCAGAATTAGGAGCTTTTATCGACTCAAAACATGAAGGAAAAGGAATCATTACAACTACAATGGCTTCTTTAATTGATGATATTGTAAATGAACATCATTTTAAGAAATTATTGTGTAGAATTTCTAGCAGAAATACAAGAAGTATTAAAGTAGCACTAAATAGCGGTTTTGAATTAGAGGGAACTATACGATGTGATTATAAAACTACTAAAGGCGAAATTGTAGACTTAAATTATTACGGTAAAATCTTTTAATATATTGAGTTTTAAATTCGAGTAGTCTTTCCATTTTATACCTCTATCTTTGCCAAAATTCATTTTATGTCAATACAGTTTTCCGATTTAGGTATTATAGCTCCTTTACAAAAAAGTTTAGAAGATTTAAATATTTCTACACCAACCAATATTCAAAAAAAATCAATTCCTGTCTTATTACAAAAAAAGGATGATTTTGTTGGTTTGGCAAAAACCGGAACAGGAAAAACTGCAGCTTTTGGATTACCATTATTGCAATTGATAGATACTGATAATCCAAATATACAGGCGGTAATATTAGCTCCTACCAGAGAGCTCGGGCATCAGATTTATAATAATTTAATGTCTTTTGCAACCTACTTACCTAACATCTCAATTGCTGAGATTTGTGGAGGAATTCCGATTAAACCACAAATAGAACGATTAACAAAAGTGACTCATATAGTGGTTGCTACTCCTGGACGTTTAATAGATTTAATTAAAAGGAATAAGATTGACATAAAAAGTGCTAATTACCTAATTCTTGATGAAGCAGATGAAATGGTGAGCTCTCTAAAAGATGGTTTAGATGAAATAGTCTTAGCATTACCAAAAAAAAAGAGAACCATTCTTTTTACAGCTACAATGCCGGGAACTATAAAACAGATGGTGCAAAACTATATGTCAAAACATGTCATACATGAAAGTGCTGATATGGAAAAAGTAGGTCATCAAGGTATAGATCATAAGTATGTAGTTGTCGAACCTATAGAAAAATTAGATGTTTTAATGCATTTTCTAACATCAAAAGAAGGGGAGAGAGGTATCATTTTTTGTAAAACAAAAGCTGCAGTAAATAAACTGGCCAAAAATTTGGCAATAAACAAATTCTCTTCTGGTGCTCTACACGGAAGTTTATCACAACCCATTCGTGATAGAATTATGGAACAATTTAGGGAAGGACATATACATATTCTGGTAGCCACTGATTTAGCTGCAAGAGGAATTGATGTTAAAGAAATATCCTATGTGGTTAATTATCATTTACCAGATGTATATGAGACATATGTACATCGAAGTGGAAGAACAGCAAGAGCGGGAGCAAAGGGCTTATCTCTAACTGTGTTACAAAAAGAAGAAATAGTAGATATCGCAGAGTTTTCTGATGAATTAGATATTAACTTTAGAGAATATAGTAAGGTTGATGCTCAAAGTATTGAAGAGAACAAAGGGCTTTTATGGGCAAAGAAAATATTTAAGACCAAACCAAACCGTACTATTTCTAAAGAATATAAAGAAAAAATAAAAACTGTTTTTCATCATCTTACAAAAGAAGAGCTTATAGAAAAAATGATAGCAAACTATCATATTCAAAATATAACAAGTGCTCCTATTGAAAAGGCAGTAGTTTCCAAAAAGAAAAGAAGGTAACATATAGTATTGGTATGACAAATAATATTAAAGCACAACGACATATTCTTGATAAATTAAATATTGAGAGTTTAAACCCAATGCAAGAAGAAGCACTCGTTGCTGTTGAACATACAGACAATACAATTATTCTATCCCCTACAGGAACTGGAAAAACTTTAGCTTTTTTATTACCCGTCATTTCAGGTATGGATCCCGATTGTTCTGACATACAAGCTTTGATTTTAGTACCATCACGAGAGTTAGCCATTCAGATAGAACAGGTGATTAGAGAAATGGGATCAGGTTTTAAGGTAAATGCTGTGTATGGTGGACGATCTATTTCTAAAGATAAAGTAGAGCTAAAACATACTCCCGCAATACTTATTGGGACACCAGGTAGAATAGCAGACCATTTCAGTAGAGAACGTTTTTCAAAAGAAAATATAAAAACTTTGATATTAGATGAGTTTGACAAATCTCTAGAAATTGGTTTTGAGTATGAAATGAGAGGGATTATCAATGCATTACCTAATATTAGAAAGCGTATACTCACTTCTGCAACACAAGAAATTGATATTCCGGATTTTGTACAACTAGAAAACCCTACTATTGTTAATTACCTAAAAAAAGGGGAGTCTAACTTGACTATTAAAACCATAATTTCTCCATCAAAGAATAAATTAAATACACTTGTATCGGTCCTAAATCATTTAGGTAATCAGCCAGGAATTATATTCTGTAATTTAAAAAATACCATAAAAGAAGTAAGTCACTTTTTGGATAAAAATAATATTAGTCATGGATGCTTTTATGGAGGAATGGAACAAAAAGACAGAGAGCGTTCTTTGATCAAGTTTAGAAATGGTACACATCAAATCATTATTGCAACAGATTTGGCAGCTAGAGGAATTGATATACCAGAGATAAAGTTTATTATCCATTATCAACTTCCTTTAAAAATCGAAGAATTTACACATAGAAATGGGAGAACTGCCAGAGTAGATGCCAAAGGAACTGCTTATGTATTGAAATGGGAAAAAGAGTATTTACCAGATTTTATTAAAAACACTGAAATAGAGTCGATCGATACTCAATCTATACAAAATCACACTCAAGATTGGCTAACGTTATTTATTTCTGGAGGTAGAAAAGATAAGATCTCAAAGGGAGATATTGCTGGTTTATTTTTTAAACAAGGAGAAATTAATAAAGATCAATTAGGAGTTATAGAGTTAAAACAAGATTGTGCTTTTGTTGCTGTTCCAGTAGCTATTGCAAATCAACTGGTTATAAAATTAGATAATAGTAGACTAAAAAAGAAGAAGGTAAGAATAACAATAATCTAAGCGATGTCCAGAATTACTGTATGATATAATCAATATTGCAATAAGCTGATACAATTTAATACTTTTATAGATTTTGTTAAGAATTAAATCACTTTTCTTCATTATTCTTTTCTAATAAGAGTATGAAAATGATAATTTTACAAAATGATTGATTTTTTTCCTCATAAAATTCTTTAAAAACCCATGAAAGGCCTTAATTTTACATCCCTTAAAAAATAGAGATTATGTCGGAAATAATTACTAGTTCAGAAGAGAGGAAAACGGGAAAAGAACTATACAGTTATCAAAAAGGTGCTATTAATAAGATTTTTAAAAGCTTTGAAGACGCCCCCGAAGATTACCACTTATTATATCAATTACCAACTGGTGGTGGAAAAACAGTGATTTTTTCTGAAATAGTACGACAATATCTAAAACATCACAATAGGAAAGTACTTGTGATGACGCACCGTATCGAATTATGTAAGCAAACTTCTAATATGCTTACTGGCTTTGGTGTTATAAATAAAGTGGTTGATAGTAAAGCCAATCTTGATGATCAGGAAGAGTATAGTTGTTTTGTGGCTATGGTAGAAACATTAAATAACCGACTTAATGAAGACAAATTAGATATTTCAGATATAGGCCTTGTTATTATTGATGAAGCACATTATAATTCTTTTACTAAATTGTTTAAATTTTTTGACAAGTCCTTTATTTTAGGAGTAACAGCAACTCCTTTGAGTTCTAACATGAAGTTACCGATGAAGGATAATTATAATGAGCTAATTACTGGTGAAACTATAGAATCCCTTATAGAGAATGAGTTTTTGGCTCGCGCAGAAGTTTTTGCATATAATATGGGGTTAACATCATTAGAAGTTGGATCTAACGGAGATTATACTGTAAAATCATCAGAAGATTTATACACCAATAGTGATATGCTTGGGAAATTGCTAGAGGCATATAAAAAACATTCTTTAGGTAAGAAAACTTTAATTTTTAATAATGGGATTAATACTTCTTTACATGTATTCGACACCTTTAGAGCTGCAGGATACCAAATAGCTCACCTTGATAATACAGCAACCAAAAAACAAAGAAACCAGATTCTTACCTGGTTTAAAGAAACACCAAATGCTATTTTGACTTCTGTAAGTATTTTAACAACAGGATTTGATGAGCCTACAGTAGATACCATTATCTTAAACAGAGCGACTAAATCGCTTACTTTATATTATCAAATGATCGGACGTGGTTCTCGAATTTTAAAGAATAAATCCAAATTTTCGGTTATTGATTTAGGTAATAACCTTTATCGTTTTGGTCCATGGGGTGCAGATTTGGATTGGCAGAAAATATTCAACTCTCCTAACTATTATATGGATAGGCTTCTCAATGATGAGGAGATAGAAGGTAAATTTAAGCATGAAATGCCTGCCGAACTTAGGGCCGAGTTTGCCAATTCAGAAGAAGTATATTTTGATATTAAAGATACATATATCGAATCAGTAAAAAAGGGACAATCTTCTAAAGTTGTTCTAGAACAATCGATAGCACAACATGCCAAAATATGTATTGAAAACAGTGAAGATATATATGATGCACTAGGCTTAGCAAAAATGTTAGGAGAGGATATCGATCATAGAATTCAAGCTTATGCAAAATGCATCAGTAAGAGCACTTATAATTTTTTAAGCTGGTTAAAAGATGATTACAGAAAGAAGTTAAATTCTTATTTGCGTGATAATTTTGACACGTTATTTGAAGAAATTCACGGGAGACCGCCAGAAGATTAATGGAATTGGATAGTATAATTCTTGAAACTTTGATTAAATTTATGGCATCATATTTGAATATGTTAAAACAATTATTAAAATTAATATTATAACAATGAGTAAAGGAACAGTAAAATTCTTCAATGACGCTAAAGGTTTTGGTTTTATCACTGAAGAAGGTTCAAACAAAGAACATTTTGTACACATTTCTGGATTAATAGATGAAATTCGTGAAGGCGATGAAGTTGAATTTGATCTTACAGAAGGAAAAAAAGGATTAAACGCGGTAAATGTAAAGGTTATCTAGAATATATATACGCTGAAATTTTTATGCAATGCCTATCATATTATGAATTATGATAGGCATTTTTCTTTTGATAATATTCTACATCATATAAAAGAATCAAAATATCCATGTGATTAGACGGCTTTTTTTATGACCCTGAGACATTTCTATAATATCATATTGAGCTTTTATTTTGTCTAATTGTTTTTTTAATTTAATTAGGTTTTCTTTTTTAGAAACCAAACTGGTAAAAACACCTACTTGTTTTGAAAAATGAATACTTTGTTTTATCATTCTTTTTAAAAAAAGCGCCTCACCGCCATTACACCATAGTTCATTTGCCTGCCCTCCAAAATTGAGCTCAAGATCATTTGATACTTTTAGATTCTTTAGCTTTTTAAGGGTACCTTTAGAGGCTTCTTCTTTAGAACGATGAAAAGGAGGATTGCACATTACAAAATCAAAATATTCTCCAGCTTTTATAACCCCTTCAAATATATTAGCATGATTAGGCTGATGTCGTATTTGAATAGATTTCGAAAGGTAAGGGTTCATTTCTACATTCTTATTAGCAGATGTAATTGCTATTTCATTAATATCAGCTCCAATCATTTGCCAACCATAAATTTGAGCGCCTAAAATAGGGTAGATACAGTTAGCGCCTACACCAATATCTAAACCTTTTATATGGGTATTCATTCCTTTCTGTTTTAACACGTCTGCCAAATGATGTATATAATCAGCTCTTCCCGGAATTGGCGGACACAAAAAGCCTTTAGGAATATTCCAATCTGTTAATCTGTAATAATGCTTTAAAATAGCTCTATTTAATTCTAAAATAGCTTCAGAGTCAGAAAAATCAATAGTCATATTTCCATAAGCATTTATAAATACAAATGGTTTTAATATAGAGTGAATATGGATCAATGATGAAAAATCATAAGGTTTATTATGAATGTTATTTGGATGCACTTTGTTTTTAAACAAAGATATATTTAATTGGTAGATACTATGAATATCGTCAAATAAAAGTTGTAATTGTTGTACTAAACCATATATGACACGAATTAACACTTGTTATTTTAATTTAAGTAATAATATTTAAAACATTAAAAAACAGTTCTTTGTGAAATATTAAAATATATTTACCTCTTATGATTAGTCGACATTTTTTTTAATGCATTGATATAGATATAAGGACTGAATTTTAATTTTTTTTGAAAATAATTAAGAATGATTTAGTAATAAAAAGATTATATTACAGGTAGTATAAAACTATTAAAAACCTAAATAAATTAAAAACACGTTTAGGTTATTATTATTCTTAAAATCCTAAATATTATGAAAAAATCAATTATGAAGATCGATGGAGTTCAAAAACTCACCAAGACTTCTCAAAAACAAATTAGTGGAGGAATGGTATCAGACTGCATTTCTGGATGTTATCGTTCATATTTATCTGATGTTGATGGTAATTTCTGCGCCGTTCCAAGCCCATCAGGGGCAATTTGCTTTGGTACAATTCAAGATGAACAATGCTGTATTTAAAAGATAATATCGATACTTTAATTTGTTCATATAAAATTTAAAAGACGGACTACAATTCGCAGTCCGTCCTTTAAATTTTATTCCTATCCTTTAATTGATTTAATGTTCTATTAAGGCTTCTTAAGGCAATACCTAGATAATTAGCAATATCATTTTTTGAAATTATCTTGGTAAACTCAGGGAAAAGCTGTTGAAGTCTTAAAATATTGTCTTCAATAGGGTAAGATTGTTGATAAGAATGTCTGGGAGCTTTATAACTTATTTTTGCAGCCATTGATTTGATAACAAGCCTGTTAAACTTCTTATCGTTTTCTAATAGCGTATTAAAATCTATATATGAAATTTTATATACCACTAGTTCTGTTATAGCTTCTATACAACAAAAACTAGGATTACAACTAAATACTTCAATTTCACCAAACTCCATTCCTTCTCCCAAAAACTCCTGAATAAAATCTTTTCCATTTTCATCAGATAAATAACATTTTGTAATACCTTCCTTAATGATATATACCCAATTATATCTCCTATTTTGTTCAATTATACGTTGTTTTGGATGGTATTTTTCCTCTAGTATACCACTCTCATTCTCGATATAAAATTCATTGATATATGCTAATAATTCTGGATTTCTGCGTATCATTTTTGTGTTGGGACAAATGTCCTTTTATAAAAGTTCAAGGAATTATTTCTTTGACGCCTATAAAATTATACAATTAAAAAAGATAAGAGGATGCTATCAGAAAGATTATCGAAACAAATAGAATTCATTAAGGAAATAGATAAAATCAAATACATCCAACGAAAAACTAAATTGTTTAATAGTGATCGACCTGAGAATGATGCAGAACACAGTTGGCATTTGGCAATGATGGCTATTGTTTTAGAAGAACATGCCAACAAATCTGTTGATTTGATTAAAGTTTTAAAGATGGTATTAATCCATGACATTGTAGAAATTGATACGGGTGATATTTTTCTTCATGATCCTATAAAAAACCACATCAATACTGATGAAGAACTAATAGCAGCAAAAAGAATTTTTGGTTTATTACCCAAAAAACAAGCTAAAGAACTGATAAATATTTGGCTAGAATTTGAAGAAGGCAAAACTAAAGAATCAAAATTTGCAAAAGCAATGGACAGATTTGAACCAATACTTCAAAATAGTTCAAATAACGGAGGCACCTGGAACGAGTATGATGTTGAATATGAAAAAGTAGAAGAGAAAACAAAATCTATACAATATGGTTCTTTTAATTTATGGAATTATGCTATGAAATTAATCCATTCTTATTATAAAAAGAGCTGATTATGATGAATAAAAAGAGTTCTATATATACTATCAATTTTGCTTTAATTTCTTTAAGTTCTTTGTTGTTTTCTGCAAGTTATAATATGCTTATTCCAGAACTCCCTGCATATTTAAGTAGTATTGATGGGGCTGAATATAAAGGTTTAATCATTTCCTTATTTACTCTTACTGCGGGTTTATCTAGACCATTTAGTGGAAAACTAACAGATAGAATAGGGAGGAAACCAGTAATTGTAATTGGAGCAATGATATGTTTGATATCTGGATTTTTATACCCCATACTCACTACGGTGTCTGGATTTTTATTCTTACGATTATTACATGGTTTTTCTACGGGTTTTAGTCCAACAGCAATATCTGCATATGTGTCAGATGTTATTCCTAAAGAACGTTGGGGCGAAGCACTAGGCATTCAAGGACTATGTTTTAGTACAGGTTTAGCTTTGGGGCCAGCGTTAGGTAGTTTTATTAGATTATACTACTCATTTGATATATTATTCTATACTTCTTCATGTATTGCGTTATTATCTATTATATTGGTTATCAACATTAAAGAAACTTTGGTTTATAAAAAAGAATTTTCTTTTTCTGATCTCAGGATTTCAAAGAATGATATTATAGCAAGAGAAGTTTTACCTTCTGCTATTATCACTTTTTTGGCATATATTGGATTTGGAGTAATCTTAACTTTAATTCCGGATTGGAGTGACCATCTGGGCATCATAAATAAGGGAACTTTTTTTATTGCATTTACTGTTTCTTCTTTGTTGATCAGAGTTGTTGCAGGAAAAATATCTGATACTTATGGAAGAATTCCTGTTATCAATATTGGTCTTGTTATATTGTTTATAGCATTAATACTAATTGGTTATCTTAATACGATTAAGGGGTTGTTAACCGGAGCGGTTTTTTATGGTTTATCTATGGGAATATTATCTCCTGCTCTAAATGCCTGGACAGTAGATATGAGTGATCCAAACCATAAAGGTAAGGCTATGGCAACAATGTATATTGCTCTCGAAGCAGGTATAGGATTAGGTGCTTTTTTTTCAGGGTTATATTATCAAAATGTAATTTCTAAGATACCTCTAATCATGTACATTTGTGCAGGAATGACTGCTATAGGGTTGTTATATATATTATTTAGAAAGAAATTGTAAGTGTTATATATATCACTTGATAATTGCTACTAAGATTCATTTTCTAAGTGTAAAATCATTTTTTTTAATAATTTCGATAAAGTGTCTTTTTCTGAAGCATCAAAAATATGAACAGCTTCATTTGCTTCTTCAAATCTTGTTTCTATGGCTTTATCAATTGTTTTTATTCCTTTTTTTGTTAAACCAGCCAGTTTGACACGTCCATCCTTTTGATCAGGAGAACGATAAATCAAATTTAATCGCACCAATCTATCAAGTAAGGCTGTCATAGCACCAGAGGTAATTAAAACTGATTGCATGAGTTGGGTTGGAGTAAGTTCAAATGGTTTGCCTGAGCGTCTTAATGTAGCCAGCACATCTAAATCAGTATAATGAATATCACTACTTCTTAAAGCTTTACTAGCCCTTTTTTCTAATGTCTTCCCCAATTTTAAAACTCTACCGACAATTAACATTGCAGAAGCATCAAGATCTGGCCTTTCTTGCTTCCAATCGGTAATTAAAGTATCTATAATATCCTGATGATTATCGTTCATTTTAATGCAAATCTTAATTTTAGGTGATGAAACTACAAAAAAATACCTTTACGTAAAGATAAATATTGTATAATTGCATGATTTATCTTTATGTCAAGATAAGTTTTGAACATCAATTAAAAAATCAATGTATGAATATATTCAAATCCAATCTTAAGTATCTGTTTGTTCTCATCACTTTATTAGTGACAGTTTTCACCGTACAAGGATGTTCACAGTCTTCTGTCAATAAAAAAACAAAAGATAAAAATCAAACCGATACTATACCCACAAAAGCAATAGAGGATAATAAAAATCTAATTAGGACAATGACAAAGGTATTCTTGGATTCTAAAAATAGTCCACCAGGGATTTCAATTGCTGTGAGCATGAATGATACTATTGTATATGCAGAAGGTTTTGGATACTCAAATGCTCAATCAAAAGACCTCGTGAACAGTTCAACAAAATTTCGAGCGGCTTCAGTTTCAAAATTAATAACAGCTACGGCTATTGCTACACTACTTCAAGAAAACAGGATAGATCTCGACCAACCTGTACAAAGTTATGTACCTGCATTCCCAGAAAAATCACATACAATTACTTCTAGAGATATTGCAGCTCATATATCTGGTATCGCACATTACTCTGATGAAGATCGTTTTAAAAAGGACTTTTATAAATCTATAGATGAATCATTAACCGTATTTGCCCATAAAAAACTCCTTTTTGAGCCTAAGACAGATTATAAATATTCGACTCATGGTTTTACATTACTTTCTGGTGTAGTAGAAGGCATAACGGGAACATCTTTTTTAGAATATATAGATAATGAAATATTTAAACCTTTAAAAATGACTTCTACGGGACCAGATTTGGGAGGTGATAAAGTAACTAACATGACAAAACTATATGCAATAGATCGATCTGGTAATGTTTCGATGGTAGAAAATCCAGATGACTCTAGTTACAAGTGGGGAGGAGGAGGAATGATATCAACACCATCTGATCTTGTACGCATGGGGGATATTTATTACAATGGTTTTTTAAAACCCGAAATTGTAAAAGAAATGTTTAAAACTCAGAAACTAAAATCTGGAGAAGATACTGGAGTAGGCATTGCCTGGCGCAAAAACTGGGATCCACAAGGTAGAAAAGTTTATGAGCATGCAGGTTGGATGCAAGGAGCAAGGAGCATACTTAGTGTTTTTCCAGAACAAAAGCTTTCGATTGCAATTATGTGTAATACACAAAGACCATATGAAATAGAAGAGATGTCTCATATTTTGGCATTGCCATATATGATGAATAGCTCTCCTAAAAAACAACCAAAAGGTAATGCTGAAGTTCTTTTTAGTACGGTAAATAAAGAAGATAAGGTAACTAAGAAAGGGAAACTTTATCTAGATGGTCTAAATGACAGATTAGTTTTAGAAGATAAGGATGGTAAAACAAACACATTTAAAATGGTTTATTTACAAAGAGAGAATTTATATGGAATGGTAACACCTTACGGAATATTATTTACATCAATAGATTTAAACAATAATCATATAATAGGTAAATCAATAAAATACACTAGAAGTCCACAGAAAGCTCCTTCAACTTTTGAAAATCCGTTTATTACTTTTGAAGGAGATTTTGTTAACGAATAAACTTGTATGCTATGAATTGGTATGAAATAGAAAATATAGACGAAGTTGATTCTCCATCAATTGCTTTATATAAAAATCGTTTACTATTTAATATCGATAAAATGATTGGTATGGTAAATGGTGATACAGAGCGATTAATGCCACATATTAAGACTAATAAAATGCCCGAAGTAATTAAAAAAATGATATCTTCTGGTATTAAAAATTTCAAGGCTTCAACGATATCAGAAGCAGAAATAGCTGCGATAGCAGGAGCTGATTCTGTTTTAATAGCGCATCAGTTAGTTGGTCCAAAAATAGATCGTTTTCTTTCACTTATAACAACATTTCCCCAAACTAATTTTTTAACTATAATCGATAATAAAGGTTCTGCTAAATTGCTACAGCAAAAAGCTTCTACTAAGAATTTGAGAATAGATTTTTTTATTGATATCAATAATGGAATGAATCGTTCTGGAATTGAATTGGGTAAAGATTTAAATGAGTTTATAGAAAGTATTCCTACTTATGAACATCTTCAATTTAAAGGGTTACATGTTTATGATGGTCATCTTAGGGATAATGACTCTCAACTTAGAAAAGATAAAATAGAAGAAGGGCTAAAAGAAATAAATACCTTGTTTGATACACTAAAAAAGAATACTACTGATATACGTTTAATTTGTGGAGGAACACCATCATTTACCACCCATCTGTTACAAAAAGATCGTCTCTGTAGTCCAGGAACTTGTTTGTTTTGGGATTGGGGGTATAGTGAGAAATTAGTAGAACAGGAGTTTAAATATGCAGCTATATTAGTGAGTAGAGTGATTTCAAAACCCAAAAAGAATATTATTACTCTCGATCTTGGACATAAATCTGTAGCTGCCGAAAACCCAATTCATCACAGAGTGAAGTTCTTAAACCTAAAAGATTATGAATTGCTCTCGCAAAGTGAAGAACATGGAGTGGTGAAGGTAGACAATTGGGAGAGCATAGCAGTAGGGGATGTGGTCTACGGAATTCCGTATCATATATGCCCGACCATTAATCTTCATGATGATGTTTCTGTTATTGTCAATAATAGAAAAATAACACAGTGGGATATTATAGCAAGGAAAAGGAAAATTTCAGTGTAATTATAAAATTCATAAAAGAAATACTAACAACTACTATACAAATAAATAGTATTGATGTATTTTTTGGAGATTAAGAATACAAATGAAAATATTATAAAAATGTTCATTCGAGAACATCGAAACATTGTTGAAGAAGCAAAAAAAAATATAATCAATTAAAACTATACTTTTTGAAAGTTAAAGCACTCAATTTCAATAATGAATTGAGTGCTTGTAAGCATTATGAATAGTTTAGTGGTATTCAAAAATTAATCTCGAATGCTTAGCTCAGAATTATCAAATGTTCCTCCCGAGCTGGAAGATTTTATTCTTGTTAGTATCACTTAAAGTGCGTAATTTTCTAGTAAATATTACTGAATTTTATCTAGAGCTTTTATCTGAAACAGAAAAATTAAATTAAAAAATGTTTAATCATTTTCTTTGGAGTAGTAGTTATTTGCTGACTGTAATAGTCAAACCAATAGAATTTGGTAAAGCTTATTGTACATAATTCGTTATGTACATTAAAAAAACGACTTCTTATATGTATTTCCCTTTCATTATTATCTGAATTCTGCAATTCTAGGTATAAGAAAAAATTCTGCATAAACATTAACCGTTTGTGATGTACTAACTCTTCTTTACATATTTGAACACCTATGTTTAGCGTACTTAATTTCTGTTTTGAATACCCTATTTCAAACAAAAAAGTTTCAAATACAGAAGAAGTATATTTATGATATGCTGTGTTTTGCATAACCATATAATCGTTTACATCTTCTCCTTTTACTTTATATATTTTTCTAAACATGTTAATTTTATTACGGTAAACTCAAAAGTGCAAATGGTATTTACTGTTCTATTGATTAGACTCTTTCATTTTTTGGAGCTTCTTTTTTTGTGTTTTCCAAACTGAAAAGCTCTGGAAATATTAAAACCTAAATGTACATCTCCTTCAAAAAAATCATCAGTGCTTTCTGTAATAAAGCTTTTTTCAATCATAGTTATCGAGTTGGACAAAATAATCTGAAATACATGTCCCCCTGTTTCAATATCAATTCCAAATGCTAATAAATTTGTAGTATTTATTGATTCTAAAGGGTTCACAGTATAATAATATTCTCCATTTATAGAAATTCTCTTTGTCAACTTAAGTCTACTTCCGATACCTACAGCAAAAATACCATGAGGATCTTCTTCTGTTTTTACTGAATTTCTATGTACATATGTGGGCATTATTTGCAATGAGAATCCAGAACTAAATTTTCTGGCAATTAGTACCTGTGATGTATAGGATAGTCGTTCACTATCACTAGGTTCATTACCTGGTTCAAAATCATCGATTGTTCTATACGCAATACTCCCAAAAAACGAAGCTGAAAATGGAAAAGATTTTTTACCTGAGCTTTGTTTAAGTAATTTATATTTTACAAAACCATCATAGGTTTTATCAAAACTACTTCTTCCTACACCCAACATGATATCATCTGATAAGCCATATTCGAAAGCAAATCGAATATTTGATTGATCTAATCCATATAGCTCTTCTGCTCCTAAATTTACTCTTCCAAAACGATGCGAAATCACAAATTCTAATATTCCTTTTTTACGATTTTCTATAGAATGTCCGTTAAGAATTCGTGTTCCTTTGAAGGTAGAAGAAACATAATTTTTGGTTTGTGGAGCTTCTTCTTCCAGAATGTCAAAAAGATCTTGAGAAAATGCTTGTAAATGAATTGCTAATACAGCAAATACTATTAAAAAATTCTTCATATTAATTCTTATATGGTTTATGATCCAATTCAAATGTTACTTCGATTGTCTTTGCAATATTATTTATCACTACTGCTGGAATTTTAATGTTATAATCTGATACATTAACAGGGAAACTTCCTTTAAGAGATATATTATCTTGTGATTTAGTTATTTTGGCCTGTGTCTTTATGCTTCTAGTTACACCATGAATGGTTAAATCACCCTTTATAGTAATAGTTTCTTCACTATTTCCCAACTTGTTAATTTCATCTATTTTACCTTTAAAAGTAGCTTTTGGATATGTGTCAGATTCCACATAGTTTTCATTAAAATGTTCTTGCATTAATGATTTTTCAAACAAAAATGATTTCATTAATATAGAAATAGCGATGGCTCCAGTTGATGTATCTATTATACTTAGTACCTGATTATTGTCAGCTTTAATATCCTCTACAGGAGAACTTGAAAAAAACGAGGTATATCCTTGCTTAGTTAAAAACCGTTCTTGCCCTTGTAAAAGACAGGTAAATAAAAAACAGAGTAGTAGTATATATGTAGTTTTCATATTTTGATTAAATTTTTAATTAATGATTATACATTTTACAAGTATAACATCCATGAGATATCCCGTACATAAACCTTTTATTTTAATGTTCTGTCCCTTTTTTAAACTCATAATCTTTGTATGTTCTTCAGACGATAAATGACATATTACTCCTCCCATAGCATCTTTATCACTAAGTGTTATTATTCCTTTGTTTTTATTGGTGCTAATATTTGATATGATACCATTAACTTCAATGATCTTATCCAAATATTTAGAGTTTGCCTCTAATTCATTGTTTTCAAAATCATTCAATAAATCTTGAGATAATAAAGTGATATCTGGTGATACTTCTGATACATTAACATGTGATTGATTGTATACCACATTCATTACTATGATTATAGTGGTGATCCCTAAAATGGTAACGAGTATTATGTTTTTGATTTTTTTACTCATAGTGCTAATTGTTTAAAGCTCCATTATCTATCCAACAGCGAATTAATTCTATTTCTTCGCTAGTTAAAGAACCATTTAGAGGCATTCTTCTGCTTACAACTTGTCCTTTGATATTAGAGGCATTGGCACTGATCACTTCATATGTTCTTAAATCAGGAAACTGATTACCACCATGACAACTGATACAATTAATATCTATAATAGTTTTTATACTAGAGGCAAATGAAATATCAGAATCACAGGAATTATTTTCATCTATTGGAGTTTCTTCTTCAACATTAGTTTCACAAGAAAGTATGGTTAAGCATATTGTTATCAATAAAATGCTTTTAATTTTTGATGGTAAATTCATTGGTTAAGGATTTAAAAAAGAGGAAGAAAGAATTGTTTCCTCCCTCTTATCAACTAACTACTTCAACATGAAATCAATTCTTATTATTAAGGTGCTTCAGGAGTATCTGTATTGGCAATTGGCCAAACACCTGGACTAGGAACATTAATTCCTAAATTATCTCCTCTTTCGGTATCTTGCCCAAAGTAGTATAAAGGCCAACCTTTATAAGTTAACTGTGGGGTTCCAAAAACATCTATCGTACCAAAGTCATTAGGGTTAAGAATACTTGGAAGTTTATCTATATCAATATGAAAAACAGGCCATATAGCATTGTTAGAAAAATCGGCTGCAGTGTAATTATTGGTATCTTTTGTATCATTCATAAAAATATACAAGGTTCTTCCTGTAGTCGCGTTTACAATGTAAAAGGTAAGTTCATCACCAGGTGTATAGTCACTTTTAAAATTCACATTATTACCATCTGCATCTTTTCCAACTAACTGTGCTTCTACATACATCAAAGAATAATCTGGTTTTGCGATATACCAATTATTACCAACTTTATCCCCATTGGTATCACCAGCTGCATTATCATTCACAAAATAATATAAAGGCCATCCTTTATACGTTGTTTGTTTTTCACCATCTTCTCTTGTGATTTCTCCAAAATCTGATGCTTCTAACCCTTCATCAAGTGTTAAGTCACTGGTGTAAAATATTGGCCAATTACCAATGCATCCACCACTACAGGCAGAATTTCCTTTAGAATCTCTAGAGAAGAAATAAAGAGATTTACCATCGGCATCTGTCAGGATATTTCCGAATGTGGCATTATTTACCAATTGTACAGTATTAACTTCTGGTTCTGGTTCTGGATTTGATGGTGAATCTGAATCATCACTACTGCAACTGTACAAAATAGAGATAGAAATAAATAGTAAGAAAATTGAGTTTTTCATTTTAAAAATTATTTATGGTTTACAAGGCAAATAACCGTCAATAGGGGCTTTACATTCAAATTAATGTATGCGAAAGGGAAAAAAAGCGGTTAAAAAGGAAAAAATGGACTTGAATAAAAAGTCATTTTTTTGTTTTATGTATATAAATATCACATATCAATACCAACACCTGTAATTGAGAGGGTAGAAAATAGGATTTTAAACGTAAAAAGGAATTATATCACTTGAATGTGATATGTCAGGTTATCAAATACGACAAAAAAGTTAAAAGAGAATTAAGTATTTAACCATTGCCTAAACTCTGCTGCTTTATTTTTGCTAATAATAATTTCGACGTCAGAATTATGAACCAAAATTTTGAGCTGACTATTACCATATTTTATTATTTTTTCTATTGCAGCGATACTAATAATAAATTGTCTATTCGCTCTAAAAAACAAGGAAGAATCTAGGCTTATATACAAATCATCTAAACTCACATTACTAGTGGATTTTTTTCCATTAAAACAATTCACATAGGTAATAGTATTTTCTGTATAGATGTAAGAAATTTCATGGATAGAAATTGGGATAAGTTCATTTCTTATATAGGTAAGAATTCTCTTTTTACCATGATCCGAAGTTAATTCTGATTGTTCTACATTTGTATTTTCTACAACTACCTTTTGTTGATATGCTACAAGATCAGTGTTTAGCTTAGAGAGACTTACCAATTCACTTTCTAAGTTTATATTTTTGATTTCTAATTGTTTCTCATAATAGCTACCTATAATTCGAACAGCAAAAAAAGAGGATAAAATGATTAATCCTCCCATTAAAATAAATATAGTATAAAAACTTGTTTTTAAGTTTCTTATTTGAGAAGCTACTTTATCCAAGTTAATATTTGCTGCTACGATTAAATCAGAATCTTTAACAGGTGATATGTATACTATTTCTGATACTATACTAATGCTATCATTTTCATTCTGTTGCTTTTGATTCATCAATAAATCATATAGCTTATCGGCACTATTTTCCTTATTTAAAGATTCTACTAAAGATTGATTAGAGTTAACTTTTTGTCCAACTTTGGTAATATCAGGATTACAAACTTCTTTTCCAGACCAATCAAACACACCCACAAATGAAGCGTCGGTATTTGTATTTTCAATCGTGTTTTGAATATTTTGTATTATAGTCTTTTTCTCAATATTAGCAGCAAGTTGGTAATGAATAAGTTTTGATATCTCATTTGCCTCTCTTTTACTGGATTCTAATTGTATTTCAATGAGCTGATTAGCACTAACTTTAATAAAATATTTGACCCCAAAAGAAGCGATTATTAAAAAAATAACTGATATCGAAATAAAAGTTAAAAAATATAATTTATCTTTTCTCATTATGCTACTAATACAATATCATTACTAAAATTAAACAATCAAGTATACTATAATAATGATTGTAAAGACGAAAATAATATATTTTTATAGCTATTTTTTTATTCAAGGAATAATTTACTGGTTCCTTTAATCGTTTTTTTTCTCTTTTCAATGCTATTTTTTCCTCTTGAAAAAGATTTTGTAGTATGAAATGCTTAAATCATAGTTTATTTGTTGAAAGCAATAACGCATATATTGAAAAAGTAATATTAGTATAATGAGAACGAATGAAAAAGATTACAATTTATTTACCGAAGTATTCCATTTAAAATCCCACACTCATAAGCCGTTATGGTTTCTTATTTTTAATAAGATTAACAAAAAACACTGTGCTTTTTATAGGCACAATACTCTACAAATTATTGTTTAGAATAAAATTCATAAATTCAGGACGATAATATTATGCTGCTTAAGAACTATAAATGAATAACAGAAATAAAATAATATTCTTTTTTTTTTCCACAGTACTGGTTATAGGTGGGTATGCATATTTTGAGTTTAACAAACGTCCATATAAAGATATAGAAACAATGTATACAGACACCTTTATTAATTCTTCAGAGTTAATATCATTATTCATGTTGAATGAAAACTCGGCAAATTCTGTATACAGAAATAAAGTTATAGAAGTAGAAGGTATTGTAAAGGAGGTTACTTTTTTAAATAATCGAAATACTGTATTATTGCAAGGCAGTAGTACATATTCTAGTGTATTGTGTGATATGAAAGATGATCAAGTTGAAGAAATTGAAAAACTCAGGAAAGGTCAAAAAGTAAAGATCAAAGGAGTTTGTAAAGGGTTTCTTAAAGACGTTATTCTATTACATTGCTTACTGATTAACACACCAATCAATGAATAAAGTTATTATTCTGATATTTCTTTTGATAAATGTTACTGATTTTGAATCAAAACCAGATCAATTTATAGCACGACAGGGACAGGTTTCTTTCTTTTCTTATACTTCTGTCGAAAATATAGAAGCAAAAAATGATCAAGTTTTAAGTATCATAGATTTATCAAAAAATGAAATTGCAATAAGTATGCTCATGAATGCTTTTAAATTTAAAAAGTCGTTGATGCATGAGCATTTTAATGAAAGTTATATCGAGTCTGACCTATACCCTAAAGCTACTTTTGAAGGAAAAATTAAAGACTTTGATATACTTACCGATGGGACACAAACTCGTATGATTGAAGGAGAACTTACCATTCATGGTATAACCAAAGAAGTAGAAATAAAAACAACCATAGAAAACATAGATGGAAGATATTTATTTACAGGCGATTTTGAAGTTGCTGTTAAAGATTTTGATATCAAAATCCCACCTATTTTGGTTCCCAATATTGCCAAAATTATATCGATAACATTTAGATTTGAATACCAGCCTTATGAAAAATAATGTTCATTTTCTTATATACTTTTTTATATTGATGGGATTAAATAATTCTGTTACGAGTCAGGATTTACTCGATACATTAGAAAAAGAATACCCTGATACTCCACAATATGAAATTGCCACTTTTAAGTCTACGCGTATTTCTATAGGTCATTCGATAGAAAATCGCAAAAAAGGGGTGTTAGAAATAAAGGCAATGAATCGATTTTGGAATATCCCTAATTATGGAGGTCAGAGTTTTGTTGCTGATAAACTAAATGCAAGAATAGCAATAGAGTATGGTATTAATGATCGATTGACATTTGGAGCAGGAGGAAGTACATTGGATGGTATTTTTGATAGTTTTCTTAAATATAAACTCTTACGACAAAGAAAAGGTAACAAGGGTTCATTTATAAGCATGACTCTATTTCAAAATGGCTCATATCGTAGTAGACGCAATAGACCTTTTGTGGATATTAATCGATTTGATGATTTTGCAGATCAATTAGCTTTTACCAGTCAGGTATTAATTGCCCGTAAATTTACTCCTCAATTTTCTATGCAACTTTCTCCAACATATATCCATAGGAGTTCTTCTGTATTTGATGAAGATCCAAATCATCATTTTGCAATTGGTATTGGTGGCCGCTATAAATTAGGAGGACATGTATCTATCGTTTCAGAATATTTTTATGTAATAAATCCCTTAAAATCTATAGATACTTATGATGCATTCTCATTAGGTGTCAATTGGGAGTTAAGTGATGTGATGTTACAATTTCAACTTACTAATACCAGAGGTATGGTAGAAGATGCTTTTATCACACAAACTCCAAATAATTTTAATTTTAAGGATGGAAATTTTGTTTTTGGATTTGACGCTACATTTGTATTACATTTAAATCAGAAACGGAAACAAAAATAGTAGTTCAAGCTAAATTTTCTATTATTCTAACCGTAAGTAAGATAGTAAATTGTATCTAAGACGAGTAAATTTTCAATCAAGTTCTTGTATTGAGGTCACGTTAGTTTAAAAAATATCGAATGAGAACATCTTATATTTTTACTATCTCAAGAATACAAAATTAAAAATACTCCTACCATAATCCCTACTAATGGCACAAGTTTCTTTCTCTTATTTTTTTCTTTAAAAACAAGACCACCAATTACAACAGCTATAAGTATTTGACTACGTTTGATGGCTGATAGTAACATAATTAATGCATGTGGATCTTGTAAAGCTTTAAAATAAAAGTAATCTGCCAATTGTAACAAAACGCCAACAGCAACAATAGACCATCTAAATGTAAATGCTTGTCGCTTCTCTGGGTATGGCAACCAAGTAATGGTTACAATCACTAGTAAAATGAGCATTGTATATAAACAAAACCAAAATTGTAAGGTTTGTGGATTTAAATATAAATTCTGAATCAAAAACTTATCATACAAACCACTACTTGCTCCTAAAAAAGTAGCCCCAATAATGGCAAATATCCATTTGTTACGTTTAAAATGAATTCCTTCTTTTTTCCCTATTCTAGAATACAAGATCACAGAAAAAATAATTGCAAAAAAACCAACCCACTGGTACATATTGGGGTTTTCTTTATAAATTATAATAGCTCCAATAAAAGTAAAAAATGGTCCTGCAGAACGTATAGGAGTTACAATCGTAATCGGTAAATGCTTCAAAGCTTGGTAAGCCAAAATCCATGAACTTGCCATAATAGCGGACTTTATAAAAATAAAGCCATGTGTTTGCCAAGAAATTTCCTGAAAAGTATAACCATAAGTTCTTGCATAATCGGGAAAAAAAATAGTGAATATATAAAACATAGCT
Source organism: uncultured Aquimarina sp. (assembly GCA_947498785.1). Classification (GTDB taxonomy): domain Bacteria; phylum Bacteroidota; class Bacteroidia; order Flavobacteriales; family Flavobacteriaceae; genus Aquimarina. The sequence goes on from CANMLS010000001.1 coordinate 253,469, forward strand.
AGTACTAAAAACCCACTAGAAACAGTACTCAATAATACCGGAAAAACTTCATTTCCCCGTACTGCATGTTTTTTACATAAATTGTGTAATCCTAAAAAAAGTGCTGCCAATAAGCCTAAATACATCCACATGGCGCGAATATAGTTTTTTAAGTCATTTTGTGATTATAATAGCACATAGATTTTTAAGAATTTTGATTACAAAAAAAAGCTAAACGTTTTAGTAAAATCATGAGAATAGTATGATTATCTACAAATAATCAGATTTGCAGTTTTTTGATCCTTGGAAAAATGTCTATTTATAATAAAAGTATTTTATTCTTAAAGTTTTTATCGGGTACTTTTTTATAAAGGTGGTATATTGTAACCACATTATTCAGAGGTTTTATAAATTTTGCAAATGTTGAATACTACATTTCTAAAACTATATTGTAAATGCTTGATTATAGCAGTTACTTTTTTATTATTCAGTGGTTGTACAACTAAGAAAGAACCTGAGTTTTTGATAAGAGCCAGCTTATTGGTAGGAGAAGACCATTCTTGGTTTAAAGCCTTTAAATATTTTGAAAAAATTATTAAAGAAAGATCGGGTGGACGAATAGTAGTACATAGTTATCACTCAGAACAATTAGCCAAAGAGATTGAAGCTATAAGATTAATTCAATCCGGAGTAATCGACATGACTACTACAAGTTCCTTGCTTAGTAATTGGACAGAGATCATGACGTTTTGCGAGATGCCTTTTCTTCTAGAAAACCCCAATCAGGTTTCAAACTTGATTAATGGACCTTTAGGTAAGAGAATACATAAAGAAATGTTAGAAAAAACAGGGTTACGACCACTAGGTTATTTTCAGGCAGGGGCAAGGCACTTAACTTCTAATAAACCCATAAAGCATCCTGATCAATTAAAAGGTTTGATTCTTAGGATACCCAATGTACCTTCTTTTGTTACAGCTTGGGAAGCTCTGGGTGCCAAAACTACACCTATGGCATTCTCTGAGGTATTTACCTCACTGCAACAGGGTACTATAGATGCACAAGAAAACCCGTTAGCACTAATTAAAGTCTCTGGGTTTTATGAAGTTCAAAAGTATGTAAACCTTACAGGACATGTAGTGAGTTGGACATATCCAGTTATAGGAGAAAAACAGTTTCAAGAATTTCCTGATGACTTAAAAAAAATATTTCTTGAAGCTGCAAGTGATATGCAAGCCTATGAACGTAATCTGTTTTTAGAAAATGAAAAAAAGATCAAAGAAGAATTAGAAGCTTTGGGTATGACCTTTGTAACTGTCGATAACCCAGCTTTTATCGAGAAATGCGGTAATGCTATATTTAATACTTTATCACCAGAAATGCAAAAAATATATACAACCATAAAGACCAATGAGTACAAATGATTAAAAAAATACAAAAAATAGTAGGAGTCTTTCTAAAAGCAGGAACAGTATTAAGCACATTAGGGTTTATAACCATTACTCTTATCCAGATTTATGGGCGTTTTTTTATGGAAAAAGCTCCTTCATGGACAGAAGAAGCTGCTCGTTTGTTTTTTGTTTTTGCCATAGCCTTTTCGTCTGGATTGGCTATGAAAAGTAATTTTTATGTGTCTTTTGATTTTATTTTTAATAAAATTTCCAAAGCATGGCAAAATCATATTCAAAAGATGACCTATATATCAATTCTTGTTTTATGTTTTATGTTTTCTTTTTATGGCATGTTATTCGTTTATTCTGGATGGCAGGAACAATCACCTAGCATGAAATTCCCTATGGCAATTGCATTTATGAGCATGCCATTATTGGGGTTTGCGATTGCTTTTTATACTGTGCTTAAAATGATTAAGATGTTTAATACAAAAAAGAATTAGGATGATTTGGTTACTGATTGTATCATTTGTTATTTGTCTCGTGTTTCGATTTCCTATAGCCTTTTCATTAGGTATTTCGTGTTTAATATATCTTTTGGCTGCTGGAATTCCTCTAACAGTGATTCCAATGAAAATGTATTCGGGTATAGATGTTTTTGTATTAATGAGTATTCCAGGATTTATTTTAACAGGTAACTTAATGAATCAAGGAGGCTTAACTGAAAGAATAATTACATTTTGCAATCATTTGATCGGACATGTAAGAGGTGGGTTAGCGTTGGCTAATATTGGAGCTTCTATGCTTTTTGCTGGAATTTCAGGTACTGCAATTTCTGATACAGCAAGTATTGGATCAGTAATGATTCCTGCAATGAAAAAGGAAGGATATGATGCAGATTTTTCTTGTGCTGTTACTGCATCTTCATCAACTGTAGGACCTATTATTCCTCCAAGTGTACCAATGATTATTGCAGCCACTTTAAGTGGATTATCTGTAGGTAAGTTGTTTTTGGCAGGTGCAATTCCAGGACTTTTATTAGGGGTTAGTCTTATGTTTGTTACGTATTTTATCTCTGTGAAAAAAAATTACCCTAAACTTAAAAAAAGTAGCTTGAGACAGATTTTTGTTAGCTTTTTAGATACTTTTTGGTCGTTATTAATGACATTTATTATTTTATTCGGAATTATAGGTGGTGTATTTACTCCAACAGAAGCTTCTATCATTGCTGTGTTATACGCTTTATTAGTTGGTATATTCATATATAAAAGATTAAACTTTAAAAAAATTTTAGTAATCATTTTGGATGCTATGAAAACCTCGGCATCACTTATGGTATTAATAGGTTTTGCTAATCTTTTTGGTTGGATTTTGATTGTAGAACAATTGCCACAATTCATTTCTAATGAAATCCTTCTTTTTTCACAAAACAAATATGTCGTATTATTATTGATTAATTTGTTATTGATCTTTGTAGGTACATTTATGGAAACTATTGCTGCACTTTTGATATTGTTTCCAATTTTATTAAAAGTAGCATTAGCTGTAGAAGTAGACCCTATCCATTTTGGGGTTATCGCACTTTTAAATTTAATGATAGGCCTCACCACACCACCTTTAGGGATATGCCTTTTTGTATCTTCAAGTATAGGAAAGGTTTCAATTAGTAAGGTAAGTAAAGCTGGGATTCCGTTCTTAATGATCAGCCTTATTGTATTAATATTGGTAACCTTAATTCCTGAAATCTCATTGTTTTTACCAAGATTATTTATGGACTAAATGATTCATATTATGTTTGGTATATAAGAGTGAAAATGTAGTGGAGTAGGTTTTAGCTTATACTTTTAGCTAAAAATCAAACTATTACTAGCTTTGAAGCCTGTAGTAGTTTAATTTTAAAACCCTTAATAGGGGCTAGCTATGTTTATCACATTAATAATATTGATTATTTTTGAAGTAATTCTAAAGCGCGTTCTATACCACTATCTTTTTCTTCTTGAAAATCTAGAGAAGACAAAAATGGCACTCGATTTTCTTGATTTTCAGGTCCAATTCCAACAGCTTCATAAACTGCACCTTGAGCATCACTATATACTTCATTAGATAAGCTTAGTACTGCTCCATTAGGTAATACATGTTCAAGAATAGTGGAAAAAGCCCCACTTGTATTTTCTCCTACTAGGGTTACATACGGTAAATCTTTTACACATAGCGCAAAAAGTTCTGCTGCACTTATAGTATAGGGACTTGTAAGTAATATGATATCTTCTGTAAATTGAAAATCTCCGCCAGGTCCTACAGAAAAGGATTTATTTTCGGTAAAATCGTTACCTAGCCTGGATTTCTTAAAATATAATATTCGCTCCTGATCCATAAAACGGGATACGATATTTAAAGCTACCATATCATAGCCTCCACTGTTAAAACGTATGTCGATGATTAGTTTAGAAACTCCTGATGCTTTAAGGGCGTTCATCATTGCGTCTAATATCTCATTTAATGTTGTCAATTCATCACTAAAATTTGTTCCATACCCCTCCATATTTATAATATTAATATACCCAATATTATTATTGATCAATCCCCATAGAATATTTCTATTCTCATCTATTTCATAATTTCCTCCTAAATATTTTGTTATTATTGTTGTCGCTTTTAGGTCTTCAAGAGTATGATAATCGTCTACATCCTCCATAATGAGATCTCCACTCAGGTTAGCATTCAGTTTTTCCAATCTTTTTTGCTCTCCAGATCTAATTTGAATATCATTCTCTTTATCGATGATACTTACATGTCCATCTTCAAACAACGGTAATAGCTCTTCTAAAACTTCATAGAAGTTATCAGTAGTAACTTGCTCTCTTAAGTTTTCATATTGAGACCAATCAACGTTTCTGGTTTCAAAAAAAGCATAATAGTCATTAAAAATATTCCAGAAATGGTCAAAATTTACCTTTGGATCTTCTGTAGTAGAAATCTGACCAGGTAGACAATATGGATTTTGATCTGATAACCGCGTAAATGTTACTTCTGAATCTGATAATTCTGAAGTTGCTACCAATTCATTTTCATTTACCAAATCTATCTTAAATCCATAAAAATCTTCGAAATTAAAATCATCATCCTGAATTGAACATCCTACAGTATTTACATTATAAAAGACATCTTTCTCGTCTGTAAATTCAAAAACCCATCCCTTGTCAGCTAATAGCCAAAAGCCATTTATTGAATCTTCTATTGGAGGAGGAGTATTATCATCAGATTGGCAGGCGGTTAAAAATAACACAAATAAGGGCAAAATTTTTTTAAGGTGCTTTATTGATTTTGCTTTATTATACAAATGTAAATTGATCATAGTATTAAGTCTTTAGAATTGTTATTACAAAAATTAATATGTCACAGCAAAACTAAGATGCGTAAAAGAAAGCAGTGTTCTGTTTTGTTAAAAGTTAAGAAAACAGAACTTATTTATATTTGTTTTTAAACTCCCTAGGCGTACAATTTGTTTCTTTTTTAAAGGAATTGTAGAATGTAGTTTTTGATTTAAAACCTGATTCAAATCCTATGGCCAGTAAACTGTATTTATCGAATTGTTCATTCAAAATCATACGTTTTGCCTCTTCAATTCTATATGAATTTATGTATGCAGTAAATTTTTTTTGTGCTATAGCATTTATAATCCGTGAAAACCTTTAATATTTTCAGGATTTTTATTTAAAATTTCTAAAATTTCTTTTCGTTCATTTGCTAGTTTTAATTTATAGAGCCCAGTATATGCTACCCAGTAAACAAAAAAAGAAAGTTCGATCGCCAATATGTAAAGATAATTATCCAATTGGGGGTAACTTTTTAATATTATATCTTCTATAAAATTTAAAATGATCCAGCTTATTGTCATAAAGAATATGAAAAACCATAGTTTTTTAACCCATTTTACATTTGAAGTCTTATTTATTAAAGATTTTTTAATGGCTATATATGACCAAGCTAAAAGAATAATATTAAAGGTATAACAACCTAATTCTTCTATACCAAAGACCAAATCATATAAAAACTGTTTTGCTTTGACCGTAATTTTATATAAAGAATAATCTCTTTCTAAGTTCTCAATTAGATGCATAATTGTTGATAATACTATTGGAAGGTATAACCATTTTAGCTTTTTACTGTTTGCTAAATCATGATTAATGACTTTTAAAATGTAAAAGAAGAAAAAGACCGGGAAAAGTAAAATCCACTCCACTTTATTTATAATTCTCAATTTTGGAAACGTATCAAAAACCCCAACATTACTAAGAAAAATATTAAACATTAATAGTGAGAGGGTTATTATTGAATATCCTAAGTAATCATTAGTATTGTTTTTGAAAAAGGGAGAAAAAAAATCACTATGCCAAGAATAAGCCCTTGAAAAGAACTAATGAGTAAAAAAAGATTTATTGGATTCAATTTTTGCTTAATTTTTCTGAATACTATAACTATAAATACTGTAGGATATTTTAATAATATTTAATTTGTAGATACAAAATCATCTTGAGAATTACCGTTATGTATATTTTGCTTTAGTGAAAACGAAGCTTAAACTATTATTCTTTAAGTTATATCTTTTTAAAAGCTTCTTTAAAAGTGTAATAAAATAAACTTTACCCAAAACAAGGATATGGATTCAGTTGGGAATAATCCAATGGATAGTGATGTTCACGTTGACGAATTTATTTAAGGCGTTAGAAATCAAAATAAAACAGGCAAAAGCTTTGGTGATAAAAAAGCTGTAACAACGGTTCAGTATACAGAAGACGATAAAGTTAAGAGGATGTACGCTATGAAAATAAATGATTTTTCAGCGCAATTCCTACAATACATATTTGTTAATCATATTAGCTACAAAATCATCTTTTAGTCTGACGGAATTATCATTTAAACATGTTTTATCGTTTTTAAGCCTGTATTTAGCCAAAAATTGAAAACAAAAGATAGTATGTTTAAAAAGTATCGAATACTAAAATGGATATCCATTTTTATTATCAGTTTAATTATTGTGATCGTTTCTTTTGGAGTTTGGTTTAAAAGTTTAATTCCACCTAAAGATGATAAAATAGTATCTACTTTAATAGAGGACTTGCCATATTTATCAGAAAACAATATCCCTATTAGAGGTAAAATACTAGCTGTAGTAACAAGTACAAATATTATGGGGGCTACTAATAAAAGTACAGGTTATGAATTAACAGAGTTAGCTCGAGCATATTGTACGTTTAAAGCAAATGGTTTTGAAGTAGATATAGCAAGTCCAAAAGGAGGCAAGTCACCTGTAGTTATAGACTATGAAGATATGGGGCCATATGATTATGCATTTTTAAATGATTCGATAGCACAGTATAAAACAAACCATACAATTATGATAGAAGATATTGTTTCAGAAAATTACCAAGCTATCTTTTTTGCAGGAGGAAAAGGAGCAATGTTTGATTTTCCCAATAATAAAACTATTCAATCTATAGTAAAAAATTATTATCAATCCAATAAAGTAATTGGTGCAGTTTGTCATGGTCCATCTGCTTTAGTCAATGTGACCTTAGATAATGGACATCTACTTTTAGAAAATAAAAAAGTAAGTGGATTTACAAATAAAGAGGAACTACTTTTAATAAATGATGCAAAATCAATATTTCCATTTCTTTTACAAGATAAAATGCTTGAGCAAGGAGCCAACTTTGATGAGGGTGATATGTATTTAGAAAAAATCAGTCACGACAAGAATTTGATAACCGGACAAAACCCTTGGTCTACATGGAGTCTGGCCGAAAAGATGATTAAACAATTAGGGTATTCGCCAAAACCTAGAGAATTGACCGATGAAGAAAATACAATAAAAGTTTTATCAACATACCGAACATATGGTAAAAAGAAAGCAAAAAAAATGATCGAGAACATGTTGTTAAAAAAGAAGAAACCTATAAATAGGGTGTTAATAGCACAACATAGCTTAGTTGCAGCTATGCAAGGCGAATTAAGCGACTTTTTCAATCTTATTGGACTAGTATCTTTTGAAAAAAAATGTGAATCCAAAAGAGATGAAATTTAATTACATTTGAGAAAAATATCGTGTCAGTTTGAGTTTTTTAGATATACTTCTTATCATCATTAGTAGTGCAGGACTTTTGCATGGAATTGCATCTGCCGTTTATTTATGTTTATTCAAAAAGAAAAAAACAATAACTAATTATCTTTTGGCTTTAATTTTAGTATTTACAGCTTTTAGAATAGGAAAGTCTGTTATGCTAAATTTTGGTAACAATTTAGAACCATTATTCATATTTGCTGGATTATCCTTTTTATTAATAATAGGTCCTTTATTAAGATGGTATGTAGCGGGGATGACACAAGTTAATTTTAAATTGAGGCATTATTATTTTGTAGAATTAGCTCCTTTTATTGTACTGTTTTTTGCTAGTTTTTTTGTTAATAAGAATTGGTTTGATAGTAAAAATGAGGAAGTCATCATACTGTTTGCCAGTGTTCTTTTCTTCATTTATTTACATTTTGCATTTTATATTTTTATGGCCAATAGAGTCTTAAGAAGAATTAAAAAAAATATGCAAGAGAACTACAGACAAAATCGCAAAAAGCAATATCATCATGGTTAAAATTATTGATTATTGGTTTTATTATTATATGGATATCATATTTTTTGAATATTATAGAAGATACCGTCCCTTATATAATTGGTCCAATCATGTATTCTGTTGTAATATATTTTTTAAGCTTAAAAGCATTTCAGTTAAAAATAACAGATATAAACGGAAATACGTTTAAAAATGATAATGGTAACCAATTATTTAACCAAATAGACAAACTAATCGTAGATGATAAGTTATATCTTGAATCTAATATATCACTATCTAGTATAAGTAAGTTAGTGGGGAAAAGTACTCAAAAAACCTCTGAAATAATTAACCAATACGCAAAACAAAACTTTAATGATTTTATAAATACTTACAGGATTCAAGAAGCTAAAATGAAACTTAGAGATGAGAAAAATAAAAACTATACAATATCTACCATTGCTTTTGATGTTGGTTTTAATAGTTTATCATCATTCAATAGCGCATTTAAAAAACTTGAAGGAACAACTCCATCTGTATACAGAAAAAATGACATTGTCTGATGGGGTTTTGTGTTTAGTAGGACAGTATTTCAAATAATCCAAAGCTATTTTAAAGCCACTTGGCCTTTACATCTTTGTATTTGGTTCTCCCGATAGGGATACGTTCTCCATTTTTGAGCTCGGCCATATATTTGCTTCCGGATGTCACACTGATTTTCGTTATCTCAGACATTTTTACTAAATATGATTTGTGGATGCGTTCAAAAGAAAATGATAACAACTGTTCTAACTTTTCGAGTGATTTATCATGTAATTCTTTTTTTTTATCAGCTAGAAAGAGTTCTGTATAGGCACCAGCACCTTTAATATAAAGTACTTCTTCAATAGGTATGAGTTGTATTTTGTGTCGTTTTTTTACCGTTAAAAATTTAATCGCATTCGTTGCTGTTTTTTGTTTTATACTAGTTCGGTGTAAAGCTTGTTCCAATCGATCTTTATTAAATGGTTTAGGAACAAAATCTAAAACTCCATATTCAAAAGCAGTAATTGCTTGATCTTTATAGGCAGAAATAATTATGGTATGAAACGATTCAGAAACTGCGGTGGTAAGCAAGTCAAAACCACTGTCGCCGTTAAGGTTTAAGTCCAAAAGAACAAGATCTAATGTGTTATTCTCAATAAACTTTACTGCCTCTTGAAGCGTATTAATATGGGTTATCGATTGTAAAGCAACTCCGAGAATAGTACGAGTCATTCGTTCAATTCTTTTAGCTATTCTTGATTCATCTTCAACAATTAAAATGTTCATCTCCTTAGTAATATATTTTTATGGTATTTTTCCAACCATGATTTGTTTGTACAGAGGTGAAATCCCATTGCTCATGATAACTCTCTGTAAGTCGAGCTTTGATATACTTCAATCCTGTACCTTCTTTTTTATAATTTGCTTCTTGTCTCATCGTAACAGCAAAGGTTAAAAAGGTATAGCATTTATAATCACTATATGATTCATAAACAAGTTTAAATGTAATACTATTGTCCTCTAGAGGTAAGCTATGAGTAATTCCGTTTTCCAATAATGTATGAATAATTCCAGGCGGTATTTTTTGTTCAAAATCAATGTTTTCTTCTTGTAAAGAATAGTTGATTTCTTTTCGGTATTCCATAATTTCAAGATGTGTACGACAAAGCATTATTTCTTGATCAATAGGAATCAATGTTTGATTTTCTATCTGGTTAAAAAGATCAAATTCTTTAGCTAAAGCTTCTATAAACAAAACTCCTTTCTTAGGTGTTTCTTCTACCCAATCTATTAATGAGGTCAAGGTGTTCATTAAAAAATGAGGCTGAATATTCTTTTTTAGTAATTCTAGACGCAGGCGTGTGGATTGCACCAAGGATGTTTCATAAGCCAATCGTTGCTCTTTAATTCTCAGAGAAAGCAAATAAAACATACCAAGAAGAATAAGGCTAAAACCTGCAAATAGACTTTTGTTAAACGGAGTGATAAAACCTATGGGGACGGATAGTAGGATGGTCAACAATACAAGACGAGCACCTTTCATCTTTTTATAAACTCCAAACACCACAATTCCAAATGAAAACAACCACATACTTAAAACCATATTATTGGCTGTCAATTCGAAGACATATTTTGATAGGAAAATGAGTAATAGAATAACCGCATAAATAGTCAGTAGCAATTTTTGTTTGGGGAAAGGAAACTGCATGGAAAAATAAAACGGAATCAAAAAAGAAATACCAAGCATCAAAATGCCTATGATCTGTAAACGTATAACATGCATACTATAATGAATCGGCACATAGGCCTTGATGTACTCTGCCAATATCAGTATAAAAAAGAGAAAACAACTAACACTGAAAATTAGTGTTGTATATTTCTTTTTGTCGCTTAGAAAGAGAAATAGAAAATAGAAAGAGGCAATAAGAAAGGCTCCTGCAAAGAGATGCATATAGGAAGATTCGATGAGTTGATCACTTAATAGATCGTCGTAATAGTCTATTTTTAATCCCCATATCCCTGAATGATCTGGAAAATAATAAAGACTTGAACGTATGGCCAATACATGTTGGCCCTCTTCTGTTAGATGAGCAGGGATACTAAATGTCGCCCACATTTTACCTTCAGGCGGTAGAGCTGATTCCTTACCTGGATTCCCATTTTTACCAATCAATACCCCATCCCAAAAAACCTCATACTCTCCATAAACATCCAATAGGATTCCATAGGGATGTAATGACTCGGGAGTTTTCAAAACATCAATTTTAGTCCGGGACCAATAAATCTGATCACCCACTACAATTGGTTTCCTTCTTTTCCAGGATTGATCATTCAGATCTTTGGCAGCCCATTCTTTTTGATCTCCAATCTGGAAAACTGCTTCGTACTCCTTAAAAACAGGATTTTGAGAACAAGATACCACAAGTAGCAATACTAATAGGAGGTAAGGTGAAAATCTCAAGTTCACTTTAGCGATTTTTGACGTAAGATAACCATTATTGACGGCTTCTTAGAGCAGTTCATTAAAGTATAGAGCAGTTGGTAAAATTTAGATGAGATAAATGAGATAAAAAAACATTCTTTGTTAAGATGAAAAACTAATAATTTGAAACAAGCTAGAATCTTATTCATTTTAACTTTCCCATTTGGTGTTATTGCTTATAGCTAGGAAAGTAAAAAATCTGAATCAACATTCTATATAATTGCCTATACCCATTCTGGTTCCATGATGGTTCTTTAGTAAAAAAGTTATAACTCATGGTTCACAAGCTGCATGGTAAAAACTATTAAATATTAAAATAATGAAAAACAAAACAGGACTACTACTTTTAATACTTCTCATATTAACAAATAATAGCTTTGCTCAACAAAGAGATAGCCGCGCTCCAGAGGCTACAGCCAACGAATTGAAACTCTCATACAATGAAATTCCAAATCTCAAAAAAGCTTTTATAGATGCTATTCCAACAGATAGAAAAGACGGTATTTTGATAGGTGAATTAGGCACTGGTGGAGGCAATAAAGACATGATTATAAAGTTGGCACAGGAGATTTCTAACAATAAGCATGACCGTTTCGATAGCTTTCTTATTGTCTATAAAAACAAGCTCCTTTTTGAATCCTATTATAGAAAAGGTCGTATTAACCTACCTCATTACCAAGCATCAGCAACTAAAGCCTACACTGGTTTAGCAATTGGCCGTGCTATTCAATTAGGGTATCTAACCATGTCCGATTTAAATAAGCCATTGATTAGTTTTCTGAAAGACTTAGACTCCACAAAATTTGTTGAAGGAGCAGAGAAGATCACACTGCACCACGCACTGACTATGAGTTCTGGTATTCGCATTACTAAAGAACAGAGAGAAAAATTCAAAAAAAAACCAAATAAGCTAAAAGGCCAAGGGCTAGTTCAAGCAATACTTGAGAATAGCACACCTATTACTTCAGATTCTCAAAGCTTTAAGTATGGAGGTGGTGCTCAATTGATGATGCAAATTATTGAAGCTGTAGTACCAGGGACAGCCAAAGATTTTATTAAAAAAGAGCTCCTAGACAAAATGGGTATAACCAATTACCGCTGGCAGACAAATGATCTTACTGGTCTTCCTGAAGCAGGTTGGCGTTCAAGTATGACATCACGTGATATGGTTAAATGGGGAACAATAGCCATGAACAATGGTAAATGGAATGGAGAACAGCTAATTCCAGAAGCATTTATCACCAAAGCAACCAGCAGAATACTTTATACTGGTGATGATGAAGTCTACGGCGGTGGCAAAAATGTATCTAATCAAGGCTATGGTTATTTTTGGTGGAATGCAGATTTAAAAGTTGACAATAAAAGTTATTTCAGCACATCTGCTCAGGGAGGTAACGGTCAATATATAATTCTAATCCGGGAACTGGATTTGATGGTTGTGTTTACTTCTAATGATAACGATAACAAAACCTTGCAAATAACAGCAGACAGGATTTTACCTGCTTTTATTAAATAATAACAAAATAACAAACCTTATGAAATTCTAAATAATGAGAAAAACGTATTTTATTCTGATCCATACAGAACGCTTTTTTAAATACTTTTAATACTAAAATAGAACACTAAAGACAGTGATTCACATCTATAAAAGGTCTTTATTTGGGGCTAAATCCTCTATACATCATAGCACATTGTTTCCATAGTTTTATACAATCATGATTTTTGTGTTTAACTAGTTAACAATTGTATAAAAATTTTTGTTTTGGAGGCTGTAGGCCGAAAATTTTAAATCTATTTTAAAAGCCTATTACCTTGATTTTATATAATTTACCAATAGGAATGGTATCATTTCTAATATAAATTCTATTACCTTCAATACTTTTAATATGCAAAGTTGTAACAGCAAAAGATTTGTGTACTTGCAGAAATTCATTTTTGGGTAGCATTTCTATGATATCCGAAATTTTCCCACGAACAGTAGAGTTTATTTCTTAACTGTTGAATAATTAATTCTATTTTTTTAAATCAATAATCTCATCTTTTAATTTCTTATTTACATTTTTAATGAGTTCGTTTTGAAGTTTCATAACTCTAAATAAATTGTGAATTGCGTTTAACTCAATAGGTAATAATAATTTATAAAAAATGATGTAAAAAAATAAAAAAAGTTTTTAATATCATTTTTTTACTACATTTGATTTATTCAATAATGAGTCCATTAAGGACGCATTGCCTATATAAATGAAAACATTTTTCAGATTCGGGCTTAGAAGCATAAAGAAGTCTGCTTCAAAAGCTGCCTCAGGGATGAGGAACCGAATTCTCAGGCTGACTTCCAAAAAGTATACAATTGCACTTCAATTTTTTGAACGAATATCATTCGTTCCATATACTATTTCTATTATTCGAATATGAAATAATTTATGTAAATGATTAAATCATTTATTCTATTTATTTCTAATTTTTTAAATCCCGTATAATGGAATGATCCATTGGTCGCAAGGCTATTCTGGTCTGTGTTTGCAATGGTGATTTTTATCTGCAAATCAAAAACAAAACAGATGAAAACAAAATATATCGATCTTATCGACCAAACCTTTCATTTCCCTCAAGAGGAATTTAAACTAGAGGATAATCAACTACAATTTCATGGCATTAACCTTATGGAGTTGATCTCTCAATATGGTGTGCCTCTAAAATTCACCTACCTCCCTAAAATATCTGAAAACATTAACCGAGCAAAAAACTGGTTTAACAATGCAATCAAAACAAATAATTATGCTGGTAATTATAACTATTGTTATTGTACCAAAAGCTCTCACTTTCAACACGTATTAAATGAGGCACTAAAAAATGATATCCATATAGAAACGTCTTCGGCTTTTGATATTGATATTGTAGAAAACTTAAAGAGGCAAGGTAAAATCAATGACGATACCTATGTTATTAGTAACGGCTTCAAACGTGATCAATACGTTCAAAATATCGCCCGACTGATTAATAACGGACATCATAATTGTATTCCTATTATTGATAATTACGAAGAATTAGATCTATTAAGCGATGTGATTAATGACGATTTTAAGGTTGGTATCCGTATTGCTTCTGAAGAAGGCCCAAAATTTGAATTTTATACTTCTAGATTAGGAATTGGGTATCGAAATATTGTGTCTTTTTATAATAATCAAATCAAAAATAATCCAAAAGTTAAGCTAAAAATGCTTCACTTCTTTATTAATACGGGTATTCGTGATACCGCTTACTATTGGAATGAGTTATTAAAATGCTTAAAAGTATATATCAGTCTTAAGAAAATATGTCCATCCTTGGATAGCTTAAATATTGGAGGTGGTTTCCCTATAAAAAACTCTTTGGCATTCGATTATGACTATCAATATATGATTAATGAAATCGTAAATCAAATCCAGATTGCCTGTGAAGAAGCACGGGTAGATGTTCCTAATATCTTTACAGAGTTTGGAAGTTTTACGGTTGGCGAAAGTGGTGGTGCTATTTATGAGGTACTATACCAAAAACAGCAAAATGATCGTGAAAAATGGAATATGATCAATTCATCTTTTATCACGACAATGCCAGACACTTGGGCAATAAATAAGCGTTTTGTGATGCTTCCGATAAATAGATGGCAAGAAGAATATGAACGCGTATTACTTGGAGGTCTTACCTGTGATAGTGATGATTATTACAATTCCGAACAACATATGAATGCCATTTATCTACCAAAATATAAAAAAGGCAAACCGTTATACATCGGATTTTTTAATACAGGAGCATATCAAGAAACCATTAGTGGTTTTGGCGGATTACAACATTGCCTGATCCCACAACCTAAGCATATTTTGATAGATCGTAACGAGAATGGAAAGGTAACTACAGAAGTTTTTGCGCAACAACAAACCTCAGAACAGTTATTATCGATTCTTGGATATCAAAAAACAGCAAAAGAGAAAGTCTTAGAATATTCACAAAAAGAAACATTTATACATTCTAATTAATTTATTAAATCCAAACATTTTAAAAATGGAAACTAAGAAAACATATGCCGGAATTCCAGAAGAATATACTAGCTATGACAAATCAAAAGTAGTATTAATTCCTGTGGCTTATGATGGAACCAGCACTTGGGGAAAGGGAGCAGATAAAGGTCCTGAAGCATTTTTACACGCTTCAGAAAATATGGAGCTATATGATATAGAAACCAATAGCGAAGTGTATAAGCAAGGAATACATTTGACCGAACCGGTGGATGAAGTTTCCTCTCCAGAAACTATGGTTACAGCCGTACATAATGTTGTTAAATCTAACATAAAACGTAACAAATTTGTGACTCTTTTTGGAGGAGAACATTCTATTTCTATAGGGGCCATACGTGCTTTTGATGAGTGTTTCGATGATTTAACAGTAGTGCAAATCGATGCCCATGCCGACCTAAGAAAAGAGTATGAAGGTTCTAAGTACAATCACGCTTGTACATTGTATGAAGCCAATCAAAACACCAACCTTATTCAAGTAGGGATAAGAAGTATGGACGCTTCAGAAAAATTAGTGATGAATGAAGAAAACGTTTTTTTTGCACACGAAATGGCAACTGATGATTATTGGATGGACAATGCCATCGAACTAATGACAGATAATGTCTATATCACTTTTGACCTGGACGCTTTAGATCCTTCCATTTTGCCTTCAACAGGTACTCCAGAACCAGGAGGGCTATTATGGTATGAAACCCTTGAATTTCTTAAGAAAATATTTGAAGAGA
Organism: uncultured Aquimarina sp.; assembly: GCA_947498785.1. GTDB lineage: Bacteria > Bacteroidota > Bacteroidia > Flavobacteriales > Flavobacteriaceae > Aquimarina. Next base: position 269,229 of record CANMLS010000001.1, read on the forward strand.
AAAATGTAGTAGGATTTGATATTGTAGAATTATGTCCAAATAAATATGATAAATCCTCTGATTTTGCTGCTGCCAAATTATACTATAAAATGTTGAGTTACAAATTTGCAAAACAAGATGTTGATGATGAGAATGAAAATCTATATGCCTTTAAAGGAAATGATAAAACTAACCACCTAAAATTTGATGACGATGAGTACGAAGGATAAAGGAGCTATATCACAATTTATAGAAAAGTATTATCTACATTTTAATGCAGCTTCTGTAGTAGATGCAGCCAAAGCATATGAAACCCAAATTGATAAGGGTTCAAAAATGTTGGTATCTCTTGCTGGAGCAATGAGCACTGCCGAATTAGGTAAAATTTTTGCAGAAATGATTCGTCAGGACAAAATACACATTGTTTCTTGTACCGGAGCTAATCTCGAAGAAGATATTATGAATCTGGTGGCGCATAGCCATTATAAAAGAGTACCGAATTATCGAGATTTAACCCCACAACAGGAATGGGAATTATTAGAAAAAGGACTTAATCGAGTTACAGACACCTGTATTCCAGAAGAAGAAGCTTTTAGAAGATTACAACAACATATTTTTAAGATTTGGAAAGATGCTGAAGAAGCAGGAGAACGCTTTTTCCCACATGAGTTTATGTATAAGATGTTATTGTCTGGAGTTTTAGAACAATATTATGAGATAGACATTAAAGATAGCTGGATGTATGCTGCGGCCAAAGCCAATTTACCAATGGTAGTACCAGGATGGGAAGATAGTACAATGGGTAACATATTTGCCAGCTATGTACTGAAAGGAGAGCTCAAAGCCAGGACTATGAAATCTGGAATCGAGTATATGACATTTTTGGCTGATTGGTATACCGCTAATTCAAGTAATGGTATTGGATTCTTCCAAATTGGTGGTGGTATCGCAGGGGACTTTCCTATTTGTGTGGTACCCATGTTATATCAGGATATGGAGCGAACGGATACCCCGTTCTGGAATTATTTCTGCCAGATAAGTGACTCAACCACAAGCTATGGGTCTTATAGCGGAGCAGTACCTAATGAAAAGATCACTTGGGGTAAACTGGATATAGATACTCCAAAGTTTGTCATAGAAAGCGATGCAACCATTGTGGCACCATTAATATTTGCCTATTTATTAGATATGTGAACAAAATGAAAACAGAACGAAACGCAAATTTGAAAAGAATTATTGTTGATTATAAAAAACTAAACAATACCATTCTGGATCTATTAGTGAATGAATATCCTGATGGGTATAATGATGAAAATATCATTACGTTTAGAAATGCACAAAACGAAATCGTAGAATGTGTAGAAGTAAAAACAGACGACACTTTATATCTGGTTAAAGTTAGTAAACGCTTGGTTAGTGCAATGAAAAGCCACGATGATTAAGATGACCAAGACAAAGAAACCGGTTTGCCAGAAGAGTTAGAAAAGGATTAGTTGTATGATAAAGTTAAAAGCTTTAAAGACAGCTATCGAAGTATTCATGATCAAATTGAAATTATAAAAGAAAATCTAGAGCTATTTAAGGACATTATATTTCATAAAGAAAGTAGTAAGCTAGAATGGATCATTATCATTTTGATTTTGGTCGAAGTTATAGATATGTTCATTATAAAATTAATATAAACACAAACAAGACATTGGAAATAAAAGACCTAAAAATAATAGGAAGTGAAGAATGGTGCGTATTCGAGGAATTCGGGATTCCGGCTATCAAAGCACGTGTAGATTCTGGAGCAAAAACCTCTTCTATACAAGCAAATAATATTAAACTTATTCATAAAGAAACCGAAGAATGGGTGCGTTTTGAAGTCAACCCTATCCAAGATAATAGAAGTATCGTGATTCGATGTGAAATCAAACTACACGATAAACGTGTAGTAAAAAGTTCTTCTGGTATTTCAGAACAGCGTTTTGTGATCAAAACACCCGTGACTCTGGGTGATGCAACCTTTGATATTGAACTTACGCTTGCGAATCGTGACGCGATGGAATTTAGAATGTTATTAGGACGTGAAGCTCTTATGAATCGATACATTGTAAACCCATCTATTAGTTTTGCACAGCAAAATTTCACAAATGAAGAAATTCTAATAAAGTATAGACCCTTTTTTAAAGAAAAATCAGGATTAAAGATTGCCTTATTAGCTAGTAACCCAGAATTGTATAGTAATAAACGTATCGTTGAAGCAGGTATGGCCAGAGGTCACGAAATGGTATTTCTAAACGTAGAGCAGGCTTATATGAAATTGGATGCAACGGAGCCCGAAATAAGATATCGCGGGGGAAATATTATTGATGAATTTGATGCAATTATTCCTAGAATAAAGCCTTCAATGACTTTCTATGCTTGCGCTCTGATAAGACAATTTGACTCTATGGGAGCCTTTTGCTTGAATACAGCAGAAGCGATTACCCAATCCAGAGATAAGCTATTGGCAACCCAACTTTTTGCCAAACACGATATTCATATTCCGATTACTGGATTTGCAAAATCACCTTTAGATACCAAGGATTTAATAAAAATGGTAAATGGTGCTCCGTTAATCATTAAACTTTTAGAAAGTACTCAAGGAAAAGGTGTGGTGCTGGCAGAAACAAACAAAGCTGCAGAAAGTGTTATCAATGCCTTTAAAAGTGTACAAACTAACATTTTAGTGCAGGAATTTATTAAAGAAGCTAATGGACAGGATATTCGTTGTTTTGTAGTGAACGGAAAAGTAGTAGCCTCAATGCAAAGACAAGCTGCAAAAGGAGAATTTAGAGCTAACATTCATCAAGGTGGATCAGCTTCTAAAATTAAAATAACTGCTGAAGAACGAAAATTAGCAATCAAAGCAGCAAAAATTCTAAGCCTTCCTGTAGCAGGAGTTGACATTATTCGATCTAACAAAGGCCCTCTTTTATTAGAAGTGAATTCTTCTCCAGGACTAGAAGGAATAGAAAATGCTACTGGATTGGATATTGCCAATATTATGATTGAAGCAATAGAAAAGAAGTTAAAATTTAAAAGATAATATCTAAGATCACTATAAAATTGAATTATCCTAGGATTATTTTACACGAGTTTTTAGAATTGATTTTGTGATCAATTCTAAAAACTCGTGTAAAATACTACGTATTCGCCAATTTGCTACAATATAATATTTGTACTATAATGTTCTGCGTTATGTAACTTTTCTTTGGTAAGACAAAATTTTGAAGATTCTCAATTTTTAAAATTATGAGCGAGGAGGTGTAACGAAATGTTTCATTAAAAAAAGCTAATGAAACACTTATTATGCGAGCCTACAGTAGGAGGGGAGTGTAATGTGTGTGGAATAGGATTATTATTAAAACATTATAGCTATCATACCTTTTCTATAGTTATCTCCTATAGGAATCTCTATTTCACCTATCTCAATATCATTTTTTGTGTAAGCAGTAATCTTATTTTTATTCACAATATAAGAACGATGAATTCGAATAAAACGCGCATCTAATTCTTTCTCAAAAGCTGAAATACTAAATTTTATAGTATGAGATTCATTATCTAAATGAATTTTGATATAATCTTTTAGGCTTTCTACATATAGTATTTCATCAAAAATCATTTTTACTTTTTTACGATTTTTAGACACAAAAATAAAGTCATCTTCTGTGGTTGTCAAACTAGATTGAGTGTCATTTACAACGATAGAACTTTGCTCTTTAAATTTTTCAATAGCATTAAAAAATCTAGAAAAAGTTATGGGTTTGAGTAAATAATCAATAGCATTTAACTCAAAACCATCTAGAGCATAGTCACGATACGCAGTAGTAAAAATGACTTTAGGTTTTTGAAGTAGATTTTTAAAAAAATCGGTTCCTTTTAATACAGGCATTTCAATATCTAGAAAAAGCAAATCTACAGGTTGTTGTTGTAAAATAGTACTCGCTTTAATAGAACTTGCACAAGAAGCCACTAACTCAAAATCATCTAATTGCTTTAAATGCGTTTCTATTAGCTCTCTAGCTAATTCTTCGTCATCAATAATTAAACATTTGTAAATCATTATTTAACTAGTAATTTTAAAGTTACTGTATAAGAATCTTTAGTATTTTCAATATCTAAAAAATAATTGTCTCCATATAACAATTCTAGTTGTTTTTTTATGTTTTTTAAACCAATGCGATGCTCTGTGTTATTCTCTATACTAACATTAGGTTTTGAGTTTTCTATATTAAAAATAATCTCATCGCTTTCAAGGTTAATTTTTATCATAATAAATGCCTCATTTAGTTCTTGACTTACACCATGTTTGAACGCGTTTTCTATAAAAGTTAACAATAATAAAGGGGCTATTTTTACATCCCTATTTATGTCTCTGTCAAATGTAATTTGAATACGTTTTCCATATCTAACTTTTTCTAATGAAAGATAATTTTCAATTAACTCAATCTCTTTTTGAAGAGATACAAAGGTGTCATTACATCTGTACAACATGTAATCTAAAATGTCTGATAATTTTTCAATTACCGCTGGTGTTTCATCTGCCTTTTTTAATGCCAATGCATAAAGATTATTTAGAGTGTTAAATAAAAAATGTGGATTTAATTGATGTTTTAAAGCGTTAAGTTCTGTAGTTTTTTTCTGATCGCTAAGCTTCAAATATTTTTGTTGGTTTTTATAAAAACGAGCCATTAGCAATAATGCAGTAGGTGTTAAAAGTTTAATGGATTTACTTAAAAAAACAGAAATGTTTGTAAGCCTTTTCCAAAATGGTAATTCTGAGTACTTCTTTGTAATGTCATTATAAAATTCATAATATTTTGGTTCATAAAAATAGATATGTAGAACATTATAAAGAGTAAACATTGCTATTAACAGAACGGCTATCCAAACCAAAAATAAAATTGTTTTTTTTGTATTTAAAAACTTTGGAACCAATACAAATAAACAAACGTAAGCAGTGATCATTTGTGGGATTACAATCTTACATGTAGAATGAAATAATTGAATATATCCTGCTTCAAAATAAGTTAGATCTGAAGTGAACATAAAGTATAAGAACACACACAACCAAAACAATCCATGTTTGAAAAAGGTAACAGTATTGTATTTACTTTTTAAAATAGTCATATAGACTTGCTAAATTACAATTATGCCTTCTAATATTATGTGAAAGTTGATAAAACAGATCTTTAAGATGTCGGATAGAAGTTTTAAGTAGACAAAAATCGAATATGCTAATAATGTACTTTCTGTTTGCTAAAACATAGGATTGGTATATTAATTTTTTATTCCATTACCCATAGTTTTAGTTTTGAATCGAACTAAAACAATTAATACATGAAAAAATTAATTTTCACTTTACTATTAAGTGTTATTTCTGCAAATGCTTTTGCGTATGAAACAGATATAGAGTTAATAACCAAAACACCGACAAGCTATATTGATGACTCTTCCAACATGCAATCTAATAGGTTAAAAACTGCTTTTTATGAAAATTTAAACTTGTACTATGTAAAAAATGATAGTATAAAAATTTGGTCTGGAAAAGCATATATAAAGAACACAAAAGAAGGAGAACCAACAGGAGAAATAGGTAAAATTATTTCTATAGATTATAAAAACAATGAAACAGTAGCAAATGTAGAAACCTCGCATCCTAAAAATAAAAAATCGTATGTCGATTATTTTCTTTTACTCAAAACAGAGAGTAAATGGACTTTTATTAATAAAATATATACCAAAAGAAAATAAGTCATGCAAAAAATTATACATCTAGTTGCATTATCATTTTTTATTTCAAATTGTAGCTTTGGTGTTTATGCTCAAGAACCTTCTATTAAATACATAGATGCTAAAATTGAAGTAGATGGCAAGTTGAATGAAACTGTTTGGCAACAATTACAAAAACATACTGGTTTTTATAATTATTCACCAAATGATAAAGGTTTAGCTGAAAATCAAACCCTAGTTAAATTATTTCATAATAAAGAATTTTTGTATGTAAGTGTTGTCTATTTTGATACTGAAGAGAAATCTCAAGTAAGTTCTTTAAAAAGGGATATCCCTATAGGCTTAAGCGATGGCTTTGTAATGGTTTTAGATACGCAGAATCAAGAACAAAATGGCTATTATTTTTCCGTTAATGCTTATGGAACTCTCATAGATGGCATTGTTGAGAAAATTAATGGAGGTTACAATTTTACAACAAGTTGGAATACCGTTTGGTACGCAAAAACGAGTAACAAGATTAATGATAAGGTTTATGAGCTTGCAATTCCGCTGAAAGCATTAAATTTTAATACTGAAAATACAATTTTTGGAATTCAGTTTTACACACGAGATATAAAGAAGAATTCTTGGACAATTCTTAAAAATGTAAAAAGAAATTATAGATTATTTGATTTACGCTTTACCGAAAAATTTTCTGTAGATAATTTACCAAACAAATCAATATCTAAGTTTGCTATAACACCATCTGTTACGGCAAATTATCAAAATGATGTCATTGAAAATACAGATGTAACCACTTTTAAACCAAGTTTAGACATGCAATATAATCTAACATCATCCTTAAAATTAGATGCGACTATAAATCCAGATTTTTCACAGATTGATGTAGATCAGCAGGTTACAAACTTGACACGTTTTTCTATATTTTTCCCAGAACGCAGGAATTTCTTTTTAGAAAATTCTGATTTGTTTTCTAATCTAGGAGTAGCTGGAGTTAATCCGTTTTATTCTAGACGAATTGGAGCAAATAGTGATATTCAATTTGGATTAAAATTATCTGGAAATATAGCTTCAAAAACCAGAATAGGTGTTTTAAATGTGCAGACAGATAAACAGAAAGATATTGCTTCACAAAACTTTGGAGCATTGGTTGCTGAACAGCAATTGACAAAGAACTTTACCACAACAGGATATTTTATAAATAGACAGGAAACAGATAAATTCGAGTTTATAGATAATTATAATCGTGTTTCAGGATTAAATCTTAATTATAAATCGAAAAATAATAAATGGATAGGTTTAGCAAATTTTGGAAAGAGTTTTAATGATGATACCTCTAAAGACAATTATTTTTATAACGCTGGAATTTGGTATAACAAAAGAGGTTTAGAGTGGAATGCAGCCATTAAAAGCATAGGGAAAAATTTTATTACAGATGTTGGTTTTGTGCCAAGATTAAATAATTACGATGCTATAAATGATATTGTTGTAAGAGAAGGATATACACAAACAACAGTTAGAATAGAATATGAAAAATTTTATGAAAACCATAAAAATTTAAACTCTTTCAAAATATTAAATTATAATCATAATATGTACTTTGATGAGAATAGGAAGTTGAATCAATCGTCTCATTTTTTAAATTCAGTATTATTTTTTAAAAACTTATCAGCAATTTATTATGCATACACACATGATTTTATAGATTTAAAATATGGATTTGACCCTTTAGGAAATGGAAACGCATTACAACCAGAAAAATATCATTTTGGACATTTAAAAGTGGGGTATAATTCGGCAAATAATCAAAAGGTTCGTTATCAATTAAATATTCAAAGAGGGAATTATTATAGTGGAGTAAGAACTACAGCTGGTGCATATTTAAACTATCAAATGTTGCCTTTTGCAAATTTCGATCTGTCTTATGATGTTAATGTAATAGATTTAAAGGCATTAGGGAAAGACACATTTCATCTAGCGAGTTTCACAGGAGAAGTTTTTTTTAATAATCGTTTAAATTGGACAACTTATGTACAATATAACACACAGCGAGATAACTTTAATATTAACAGTCGTTTGCAATGGGAATACAAGCCCCTATCGTATATCTATTTAGTAGTTTCTGATAATTATATTCAAGATATAGCTCGTCAAAATTGGGGAGTTTCTTTTAAGATGAATTATAGAATGGATTTTTAAATTTGGCCGAAATAGGGCAGAACGTTAAGAAAAGATACAGTTTGGAAATCATACATAATGCTACACATATGACCCAAATAGCTAAGATTACTATTAAATAAATTATCCTGGGATATTTTACACGAGTTTTTAGAATTGATCACAAAATCAATTCTAAAAATCTACGGGTTGTAGGTGATAATGATATAGCTTACGAATATTAATGAAACTCAGGTCATAAAACGACTGTTATGTAACTTTTTTTGGTATGACACAATTTTGAAGATTCTCAATCTTCAAAATTGTGGACAAGGAGGTGTATATATAATGGATTTTAGCTTATACTAATTAAATCTAGAGCAATAGTTCATTAATATTGGCTTTATATAATTTACCAATAGGTATTGTATTGTCATCTAAATGAATTCTGTTTCCTTCAATACTTTTTATATGTATTTTGGCAACAGCAAATGATTTATGTACTTGTGTAAAACCATCAGAAGCTAATGATTCCAATATATTCGAGAATTTATCTCTAACCGTGATGGTTTCATTTAGGGTAATAATTTCAGTATAATTTCCTGCAGCTTCTATGTATAAAATGGTATCAACTTCTACTTGTATGTGAGACTTTTTTTTACGAAAAAAGATACGCTTTGTTGAAGTATTAGTTTCTTGCGAAACGACATTTTTTATGACTGTTTTGGAGTCAATTACTTTATTAACTGCTTTTAAAAAACGCTCAAAACTAAATGGTTTTAATAAATAATCAGATACATTAAACTCATAACTTTCTATTGCAAACTCACTATATGCTGTGGTTACAATAACTTTTGGTGGGGATGGTAATGTTTTTAAAAATTCAAAACCTTTAAGTTTTGGCATATTTAAATCTAAGAAGATTAAATCTACTTGATTTGCATTCATATATTCAAGAGCCTCTAAAGCATTATAGCAGTTTTTTTGCAATTTCATATGAGGTAGCATTTCACAATATTCCATTATAATTTTGTGAGCTATAGGTTCATCATCTATGATTATATATCGTATCATTTTAATAGTAAAGATAATTTAGCTTTATACGTATTAGTATCGACATCAAAGGAAAGCGTATGCTTATTTGGGTATACCAGTTCTAACCTTCGTTTTAAGTTTTTTAAACCAATACTATACTGATTTTCTGATTTTTGCAATTCAAAATTATTTTCAATTACAAAATCAACCTTATTTTTATCTGCTATAAAGTCTATATGGATGTATGCATTTTTTTCCATGTTTTCTAAGCCATGCTTAAAGGCATTTTCTAATAGAATAATGAACAATAAAGGCATAATTTTACTATCATGGTTACCCATTTGATAGTTGAATTTTATATCAGATTTTTTATGATAACGAATTTCTTGAAGCTCAATATAGTTTTTTAAGTATTCTAATTCATCTTTAAGAGTTACCCAATCTTTTTGCCCTTCATAAATACTATACCGCATCATATCAGAAAGTTTTAAAACCATCTGTCTTTCTTTGGAGTTTTTTTCCATTAATCCATATAAATTATTAAGCGTATTGAAAAAAAAGTGTGGATTTACCTGATTTTTTAAATGTAACAATTCTGTTTTTGTTTTCTCATGTTTTAATTTAATGACCAACTTAATTTGTTTCAGTATCCACTGTACCAATAAAAAAAATACAAAAACAAAATATAGAAAAGCAAGAATACCAAAGAGTTCGCTACTTCCAAAAAAATCATTAAACAATAAAATACAAATCCCTATTCCTATAAGCAATGACCAAACTAACCATTTAGGAATCCATTTCATACTTTTTTCTATAAGCCATTTCATATTCAATGATAGTTAAATGGAATGCTTAAAACAAATTAGTTGATGAACATATTAAGATGAGGGATGAATCTTTATATAATAGTGATAAAGATTCTTTAAACCATTCATTCGTATTTGTATCACGTTTATAACGCTGTATATCACTTTTTGTTTTTTACCATAAAGATGCTGTATAAGTTTGTTTTAACAATCAACAAAAGGCGAACAATATGGAACTCATTATTGATGATTTATCAAAAACCTACTCAAATGGCGTTAAAGCACTTCAAAATATTTCTTTAGAAATTCCACAAGGCATGTTTGGATTGCTAGGACCAAATGGAGCAGGAAAATCGACTTTAATGCGAACCATTGCAACATTACAAGAAGCAGATAAAGGAACTATCTCTCTTGGCGATTTAAATGTTTTAAAACAAAAGAAAAAAGTTATGCAGGTTTTAGGGTACTTACCCCAACAATTTGGTTTATATCCTAAAATACCTGCGATGGTTCTACTAAATCATTTAGCGGTTTTAAAAGGCATTACGAATGGTTCTGAACGTAAAGAAGTCGTAGCTTCACTTTTGCATAAAACAAATTTGTATGACGTAAGAAAGCAAAACTTAGGTGGATATTCTGGTGGAATGAAGCAACGTTTTGGTATAGCACAAGCATTACTTAATAATCCTAAACTCCTTATTGTTGATGAGCCTACAGCAGGTTTGGATCCCGTGGAAAAAAACCGATTCTATAATTTGCTATGTGAAATTGGCGAAAACACGGTTGTTATACTTTCTACTCATATTGTAGAAGATGTTAAAGAATTATGTACAAATATGGCTGTAATCAATCAAGGTCAAGTATTACTTAAGGGAAATCCTCTTAAAATTATAGAAGACTTAGAAGGGAAGGTATATCAAAAAACAATTCATAAAGATGATTTAGAAGGGTATAAACTAGAATACAAAGTGATAAGTGAAAAGCTATTTCTTGGCAAGCCAGTTATTCAAATTATTAGTGATTCTGACCCAGGAGATGGTTTTTCTTCGGTTAAAACTGATTTAGAAGACGTGTATTTATCACAAATTTATAGTGCAAATAATAATCTTAAATCAATTTCATAATGGTGTGGTTAGAGGTATTCAAGTTTGAAATAATATACCGTTTAAAACGAGTAGATACGTACATTTTCTTTGTTATTCTGTTGTTATTTTCTATGGTTGCAACCGATTTTATTTTTCAAGGAGAAAATTTAGGAGCCATTAAATTAAACGCACCATTGATGGTCGCTAAAACCATGGGAGCGATTACAGGAACTTTCATGATACTTGCCTCCATGATTATGGGTGTTTCTGTTTTACGTGATTTTGAATATCAAATAGAATCTTTGATGTTCATAAACCCAATTAAAAAAAAAGACTATTTAATGGGGCGCTTTTTAGGCGCTTTTATAGTGCTACTTTTTATTTTCAGTAGCGTTATAATCGGAATGATTTTGGGAGACCAAATGCCATGGCCATGGCGCGATGCTAATGATTTACTTCCCTTCAATCTTCTAACTTATTTTCAATCTTTTATAACCATCGTTTTACCCATTCTATTTTTTGGAGCTTCTTTGTTTTTCGTAACCGGTGCGCTAAGTAGAAATTTAATCGTAGTATATACGCAAGGCATTGTTTTCTTTGTAATATTCATTATATCGAAATCTATACCTAATAAATTTCTACAGGCCTTAATTGACCCTTTTTCATTTACCACCTTGTCTAAGCATGTAGAATCATGGACGGTAGCTAAAAGAAATGCTCAAAACATTCCATTTACAGATGTACTACTATACAATAAACTCTTTTGGTTAATCCTAGCTGTTTTAATACTGATATTAGGGTATAAAAAATTCAATTTTAATGTTGTCAAAAGTAAAAAAAACACAACAAAAAGAACACCCGCTTTTGATACTAAAAAGTATCACAAATTAATTAATAAGTCTCCTGAATTTCAATTACACTATAGCCTTAAGTCAAAATGGAATCAAGTTATACATACTGCATGGTTTCATTTTATAGGTATTTGCAAACAGCCATCATTTTGGGGTATTGTTATTTCTGGGATGGTTATCATTCTAATAAATTCTGTTAGTTTAGGAACTGTTTATGGCGTAGATAGTTACCCTGCAACTTATTTTATTGTAGAAGAACTTCAGGAAATGTCCATTTTCTTTTTTCTTATCATTCTTGTTTTTTATTCGGGGGAACTTATTTGGAAGGAACGACAGGCAGAATTGAATATGATATATGATGCTAGCTCTATGTCTGACTTTGCCAATCTTATTGGTAAATATCTTGGGCTAATGCTGGTTAATAGTGTAATTCTAATGTCTTTGATTATTTCTGGAATTATTTTCCAAACCATTAAAGGATATTATAACTATGAGCTTCACGTTTATTTTTATGGTTTTTTTCTAGAAATACTGCCATTTATTGCCTTGTATACCTGTGTAGCATTTTTTATTCATACCATAACCAATCAGAAATTTGTAGGACACATGATTATTTTGGTGTTCTTTATTTTTACGAATGCTTTAAAGTTTCTTGGATTTGACCATGATTTATATCTGTTTGGAGGGAGCTCCTTAGGTATATATTCTGATATGAATGGGTATGGTCATTTTTTAAAACCTTATCTTTTTTTTAAAACCTATTGGTTGTTATTTGGTATGCTTTTACTCATTATTGGAGCAGTTCTTTCTGTTAGAGGTAATGAACCCAGTTTAATAAAACGATTTAAAACAAGCACATACAGATTAAGTAAGCCTCTAATAGTATTAGGGATTTCTATAATAGCTGGATTTATTATGTTGGGAGGTTATATATATTACAACACAAATGTTTTAAACACCTATTGGACTAATTCAGAGCAGACTACATTTAGAGTCAATTATGAAAAAACATTAAAAAAATTCCAGTATACGCTGCAACCTAAAATTGTAGCTGTTAATTTAAAATTAGAATTATATCCAAAGACCAGAGCTTATAGTGTTGAAGGGGATTATATTTTAAAAAACAATGATACTACTGCTATCGATGAAATTCATATTCAAAAACTTATAGATTCTCAAGTTGCTTTAGAGTATGTTACTTTTAATGAAGAAGCAACAGTAAATAATCAATATAATGCATTTAATTATTCAATTTATAAACTATCTAAAGCATTAGAGCCTGGAGATTCAATTAGAATGAATTTTAAACAAACCTACACCACAAAGGGATTTAAGGTAAATAAGACTAATACAAATATTGTAAATAACGGTACATTTTTTAAAAACAGCGATTTTCCAACATTAGGATACAACCAAAAATATGAAGTCAGAAATGAAGGAGATAGAGTAGATTATAACTTAGTACCAAGAGCCAATATGGCTAAAATAGAGGATGCTGTTGAACAATTGAATGCAAGGAATGGAAGTGACTCTAACGGAATTAATCTTGATATTATTATCGGAACAGATGAAGGTCAAACCGCTATTGCTCCTGGTAATCTATTAAAAACATGGAAAGAAAGCAATCGTAATTATTTTCATTACAAAACAGATCAACCCATTATAAATTTCTATGGCCTGGTTTCAGCAGATTATGAAATTAAAAAAGACGTTTGGATTCCAAAACGAGACACCATATCAAAATCTATAAACTTAGAAATTTACCATCATAAAGGGCACACCTATAATTTGGATAGAATGATGGTGTCTATGAAAGCATCTTTTGACTATTACAGTAAAAACTTTAGTCAGTACCAATATGACCATATGCGTATTATGGAGTTTCCTCGTTATTCAGAATTTGCGCAATCATTTGCTGGCACGGTTCCTTTTTCAGAATCTATAGGATTTGTATTGGATATTAATGACGAAAAAGATGTAGATATGGCGTTTTTTGTTACAGCACATGAGGTGGCTCACCAATGGTGGGGCATGCAGTTAGAAGCAGCAAATGTTAAGGGAAGGTATTTCATTTTGGAAACCTTATCACAATACTCTGCTTTAATGGTGTTAAAACAGAAATATTCAGAAGAAAAAATAAAGCAGTTTTTGCAAATAGAAAATTACAATTACTCAAATGAAAGACTCAAGGAAGTAGGGCCAGAACCTCCATTAGCCTTGGTGGAAAACCAAAACTATATCTATTACTCAAAAGGTGTTATTAATATGTATGCGTTACAAAAACAAATAGGAGAGAACAATGTCAATTTAGCATTAAGACGATTCTTGGACGATTGGAATAGTGCCACTGGAAAACTTAAAAGTAAAATGAATCGGTATGCAACTTCAAATGACTTATTAGAATATTTTAAAGCTGTTACTCCAGATGCTTCACAACATATTATTCATGATTTGTTTGAATCGGTTACACCATTGGTTATTTCTGATAAATTTTAGTACTAAACCCAAAAAGCCAAATGTTTAATGACCAAGTACATAATCACTAACTATTTTTAATGTCTTTTATTGATACTAACCGAGTGTTAAATGTTTATATTTTAATTACCTAACTTATAGGAAATACTAATACTTGCTCTTCTACTATCCCAATTACCATGACCTCTGGAGTAGAGACCGTTGAATTCTGAATAACCACTCCATCCACTCTGGTAAAAAATATCGGAGACACTTAACTTTACATTCATTCTTTCTTTGAAGAATTTTCGTTGCAAGCCTAAATTCAGGCTATATGTAGGTTCGTATAAAAAAACACCTTCCCAAATACCAGGACCATTAAAATATCCTGATATTTCACCTGTAATTTTATAGGGCAGTTTTAAAGTGTTTTGATAGTAAATATTATAGGAAAAGCTTTCGATATCAACGGTAACACCATCACCATAATCCGCTTGATTCCGAGAGTGACCTCCATTTAAGTTAAGGTAAGTATCCCACCAGTTATTCAGAGTAATACGAGTATTAAAGTTAACATTGAATACTTTTTGTTTACCTAGATTTTGCCATGAGTACCCTCTTATTCTTGGGTCAATATCATCTGGACCAATGAACTGTACAATTCGGTTTTTAGTTTCACTGTATGCTAATTTTAGGTTATATTTATAGTTATATGTGTAACTGACTTCTATATTATTAACAACCTCTGGTCGTAAGCTCGGATTCCCTTTTTGAAAAGACAATTGACTTAACTGAAAATTAAAAGGATTTAATACTTTATAATCTGGACGGTTAATTCGGCGACCGTAATTAAAGGCAATCAAATTTTGAGAGTTGGCTTGCCAGGTTAATCCCATACTTGGAAACCAATCTAAATAGTTTAAATCTACAGTTGGTTCCTCTAAATCTTGAGAAAAAACTTGCAAAACTCCTTTTGCCTCAGTTTTTTCAGCACGTATTCCTAGAGAAAAGTTTAATTGTGAACCCAAAGATCTTGCAAAATTAAGGTAACCCGCATATACATTTTCTTTGTAATTGAATTGATTAGATTGACGATTGTTTTGTGTGAATACACCATCAATTTCATCAAAAAACAGAAAGGAGTTATCAGAATTTACGAGATTTAATTTCATTCCTATGCTAATTTGCCCTCCAAAAATACTATCCTTAGTGTCTAAGGTGAGCGTATAAATTTCAATATCAGTTGGTGTATCAAATTGGTTGATTAATTCTGATAATAATTCCTCATTTTGATTATAATACTTATTAGGTAGAAACCGAATACTTTCATTTTTATAACGGCCATAATCTAAATCTAAATTTAAGCTACGCCCTTTTTTATTGTTAAATCCATAACTAATGCTATAAGACTGTTGCTGCATTTTTTCTTTAGTATGGCTATCAGCAATCAAAGTGCTATCCAATTCATTTGTTATGGCGTTATAAATTTCAATGGTGTTTAATACGTTTTCGTCATTGTTGCTAATTTGCCCATTTACTAAAAAACCTAACAAATGTTTTTCTGATAAGTAGATATCAGAGCCAAGTCTATAGTCGTAGCCTTTGTTCTCTGAACTATGTTGATTAGCTTCCTTTGAGTTTAAATTGTTTTGGAAACTATTAAAATATTCATTGCCAAAAGATTGTCGATTAAACCCTCCAAAAGTTCCAAAAGCATTCACTTTTTTATTTCTGTAATTTCCATTAACACTTGAATTTGTTTGCGGGTATCTGCCTGGGCTAAAACCACTGTTTACAGTTGCATTGGCTCCTAACTTTTTATCTTTTTTAATGCGAATATCAATAATACCTGCGTTTCCCTCTGCTTCGTATTGTGCACCGGGGTTCGTAATAATTTCTATGCGGTCAATTTGTTCAGAAGTTAGGTTTTGCAAATAGTTACTTAAATCTTGTCCTTTTAGCGGTAATCGTTTACCATTAACATACACAAGTACTCCAGATCTTCCTAAAACATTAATATTGTTATTGTTGTCAATCGTAATTCCAGGCGCTTTTCTTAGTAAGTTAATGGCATCTGACCCCACGCTGTTAATTGTTTTTTCTACATTAAAAATGGTTCGGTCTGGTTTGGTTTCTACCATTGGTCTGCTGACCATAATAATGGTTTCTTGTAATTCTGTTGGGGAGTTTTTGAAAGTAAGAATGCCTAAATCTAGCGGTTTTTTAGTCAATAGGATATTATCTTTTCTAAAATCTAAATAACCTATATATGAAGCAATTAAAAAATAGGATCCTTCTGGTATATTTTTTATGTGAAACATGCCTAGTTCATCACTAATTCCACCCTTAACTAAGCGGCCATTTATAGAATTATAGATGGCAACATTCGCGAAGACAATGGGTTGTTCAGAATCATCTAATAACTGGCCTTTGATACTAGCTGATTGACCTATAAGTTGAAAAAGGTTTATTAATAATAATGTAATAGTTAATGATAACTTCATAAAACCCTGATTTCTAGATCTGTGGTTGTTTTGAAGCAAAAATAGCGTATATTTAACCCATTAATATGGGATAGAATAGATAATTTAAATGGGTCAGAATTCATTATATAATACTATTAAAATTGAAAGAGAAAGAGCAATACCAGTATACCTGCAAATTGTCAATACCCTAATAAAAGAAATACAATCTGGTAGGTTGCGACCAGGAACTAAAATGATGGGAATAAAGTCATTGTCTACTTTGTTAGATGTTAATAAAAAGACCATTGAAAAGGTTTATATAGAGCTGGAATTGCAGCAATGGATAAAAAGTGTTCCAAGAAAAGGAACTTTTGTTTCTGAAAAATTACCTGAATTTCAACCCAAAAATTGGAATAACCAACCAAAAACAAAAGTTAAAAAAGGGATTAAAATCGATCCAATAAATTCATCATCATACATCATTAAAAATAAAAAGGTATTAATTTTCGATGGAGGATTACCAGATCCTAGAGTTATAGATAATCAAGCTATTGGGAGAGCTCATAGGAATATTTTTAAATCAGACCGCTATTTAAACTTGTTTTCATACACAAGTGCTTATGGTGATGAAGTACTTCGTAAAGAATTGGTGAAATATTTAAACGATACGCGTGGAATACCTTGTAATGAAGAAAACATATTAATTACCAGAGGAAGTCAAATGGCTATATTTTTAAGTATGAAAATCTTGCTTAAAAAAAATGAAGCAGCTATTGTTGGTATGCCAGGTTACTTTGGAACCAATGATGTTTTAGAATATTTAGGCGCTAAAGTATTCAATGTTTCTGTTGATGAAGATGGATTGGTTGTAGATGAAATAGAAGAGATATGTAAAAAAAATAAGATTAAAGTTGTATATGTAACTCCCCATCACCATCATCCAACCACAGTAAGTTTAAGTCCAGCTAGAAGAATGAATTTGTTAAGGTTGGCAGAGACTTATGGGTTTCATATTATTGAAGATGATTACGAATACGATTTTCACTATGGTAATGCCCCTATACTTCCATTATCTAGTTTAGATGGTCTTACAAATACAATTTACACAGGTTCATTTTCTAAAACTATTAGCCCTGGATTAAGAATAGGTTATTTACTGGCAGATGAAAAAATAATTGAGAAAGCTGTTGAAATACGAAAAGCGATTGATTGTCAAGGAAATCCGATAATGGAAAGAGCTATGGGTGTTTTGTTGCAGCAAGGAGAGATAGATAGAATGATTAGAAGATCGCGCAATATTTATATGCAACGTAGAGATTATTTTTGTGAGGCACTAAACGCTCATTTTTCAAACGATATTGCATTTAAAGTACCAGAAGGAGGATTAGCAGTTTGGGCTAAATTTGATTCATCTATAGATTTAATGGAAGTATACAAAAAAGCCTTAGACAAAAACCTCAATTTAATTTTAGCCCCTTATTTTGGTCCATCACTTAATGCTACCCGCTTAGGCTTTGCATCTCTTACTTTTTCTGAAATAGATGAGTATATGGGTATTTTGAAGAAAGTAATATAAACTTAGTAATCTACCTTGGGAACCAATTTCCGAACATTTTTTAATTCTTATCGAAATCTATCGAATACGCGATTTTTAATATAGCGCAAAAAGGTTAGCAATTATTTTGGCGTTGGCAAGCGTTGGATAATTGTGTGTAAAATAAATTATCCAGTGAATGATTTGTTTTGACGGCGAGATGATGCGGCTGCGAATGTTTCAGCAATAGTTTTTAGAAATTATGATGACCCCAGTAGCTAAGATTACTATGAAATAGAATTATCCTGAGATATTTTACACGAGTTTTTAGAATTGATCGCAAAATCAATTCTAAAAACTCGTATAAAATACTACGTATTCGCCAATTTGCTAAACTATACATTTGTACTATAATGTTCTGCGTTATGTAACTTTGCTTTGGTAAAAAGCTTTTACCAAAGACAAATCTTCTTTGATTTTTTTCTTCTCAAATGTTTCTTTAAAAATTGTAATGGAATACGCTTTGCCCGAAGCGACGGTAGGAGTGAAGTGGGAATGTGTATGGAATGGGAATATTCTCTCTAATTTTCAATCAATTACGGAATTCCGTAAATAGTTACTTGCTAAAATTTGGTATATTTAAAACTCCCTTTTTAACAAAAAATAAATTAAAAGAATGACAGAAAATAACAGAGGCTCAGAATGGAAAAGATGGGATTTACATACACATACGAAGGGAACAGCAAAGAATGACCAATTTACAAGCCAAACATTTGAAGATTATTGTAAAACGCTTTTCATTAGTGCAATTGATAACAATATAGCGGTCATAGGTATAACAGATTATTTTAATATTGATAATTACTTAAAAGTTAAAGATTATAAAGAAAATATTGATTCAGTTTCTGGATTAACAGCTGAGCAAAAAACTCAAATCAAAAAGATATATTTAATCCCAAACGTAGAGCTAAGAGTACTTCCTGTTACCGATAGAGGTAAACTAGTAAATTTACATTGCCTTTTTAATCCTGATTATGTGAATAAATTAGAAGATGATTTTTTTAGTTCGATTGAAATGTCCGTTGGTGATGAAGTCTATAAAATGAATAAATCAGGGTTTATAAGGCTTGGTAAATCAAAAGAACCACAACTTGATGATATAGAAGCGTATAAATTAGGATTAAATAATTTTGTTGTTACTAATGAAAGTTTAAGAAATTTATTTAAGAAAAAACCAGTTCTAAGAGATAATACGATTACGATTGTTAGTAATTCAAATAATGATGGTGCTAGTGCTTTTCAAAAGCATTATGATATGTTTGAAGGAAATGACCAAAGCTCTTTGGATGAAATTAGAAAATCAATATACTATCTATCAGATTTAATATTTTCAGGAAACCCAAAGGATAGGGAATATTTTTTAGGTATTAAGAAAAATCAAAAAGGGGAAATTATTGATGATAAAAAATCTATAATTCAAAAATGTGGTTCATTAAAAGCTTGTGTTCACGGTTGTGATGCTCACATTGAAACAAAACTATTTAAGCCTGATGAAAATAGATATTGTTGGATTAAATCTATGCCAACTTTTGAAGGTTTAAAACAAGTAATATATGAACCAGAGCAAAGAGTGAAAATACAGCCCAATGAACCTGATTTTAAAGAAGACAAGTTAATTATTGATGAAGTACAATATTATTCATCCAATAATTTGTTTACACCTGAGAAAATCAAGTTTAATAAAAATTTGAATGTTATAATTGGAGGAAAGTCATCTGGTAAATCAATATTGTTATATAATATTGCTGCAACTTTAGAGACTAATAAAGAAGTGACATCTATCACAGATAGAAAATACAATTTTAGAAAAGATGATGAAAATTTTAATTTTGAAGTTAAATCATTATCTGGTATTTCTCAAAAATTATATGATGAGAAAGAAAATTCAATTATACCTAAAATCAAATATATACCTCAAAACTACCTTACCAAATTAGCTGAACCAGAAGCTAACAAAAAAGGGGAAGAGCTTTTAAAATATGTAAGAGGCTTGCTCTTAGAAGATGAAACATACAAAACCAATTATCAAGATTTTTTGAGTGTTGTAAAATCAAATGATAAAAAAAGAGAAGATTTAATTGATAGTTATTTTGAAACAGAAGATACTATTAAATCAAAAGATAAACAGTTAAAAGAAAAAGGAAATGAAGAAGTATTAAATAAGAGTATTGAATCTAATTTGATAAAAATTGGAGAGTTAAAAAAGAGCATTGGATTAACCCAGGAGCAGATTGCTGAGTATAACAATGAAAAGTTGAAACTAGAAAAGGTTGAATCTGATAGAATAAAAATAAATAGTGATTACAGAAAAGTGTCAACTTTTAATAGAGATATTTTAAATTCTTTAAAGGAGTTAAAAAACAAGAAAGATTTAATAGAGAATTCTTTAGAAACAGAATCCATTAAAACACTATTCACTCAAAATTTCAATTTTCTAGATATAGCAATTGAAGAACAATTCAACAACATTCTTCTGATTCGGAATCTTTTTTGAACAAAGATGACCTTTTTTATACTATTGATGGAATAGGCTCTGGAGTTTGGGGATTAAGAAATTATATTCCACAAGAAAAAAATGTAGATTTAACTGAAGATGATATTGCATTTCCAGAAGGAAAGAAAGTATTACGAAAGCATATTCTATATGAAAGAGACCCTAAACTAATTATTGAAGCAAAGAGACGCTTTAAAGAACTAAATGGGAAATTATATTGTGAAATATGTGATTTTGATTTTGAAAAAAAATATGGAAAAATAGGCGAGGACTTCATAGAAGGTCATCATACTATACCAGTTTCAGAAATGAAAGAAGGAGATAAAACCAAAATTGAAGATATTGTTATGGTATGTTCTAATTGCCATAAAATGATTCACAGAAAAAGACCTTGGTTAACACAAGAAAAAATTAAACAATTGATTAAATAAAATATCAACTATTATGTAAAATAGAATTTTAATGTTAGGCTTGGCCTCATAAAATTTTGGTTAAAACAATAGGCGAATGTAACGACCATATTTTAGGGGTTTAGTAATACAGTTTCTTAAACATTTCTATTTTAAATAATTTTTCTACATATTCTTAATAGTTCTGATGTTTCCTAAAATATAGTGGAGCGAGACGTTAATTGTTTCCAAAATTAAATACATCCTTGATTTTTTGTTTCTTTTGCATCAAGGCAAAAGATAATGCACAAAAAGATAACTTGAATTAGAGTTCTATATATAGCAAGTGTATAGAAATTTGCTCGCAGAGAAATTTTATACTCTTGTGGCAAGTCTGTGAGAATAGCGTAAAATTTTTTGTGACGTATATTTTATCGAATACGCGAATTTTAAAACAAGACGAAAAGCAGAGCTTTTATAATGCGCTGGCAAGCGGCTGGAAATTGTGTTTAAAATAAATTGCAAAGCAATTTGATTTTATAAAGCAATCAACGTTGGCAGCGGATATTTTACATAACGACAAATTATAGATACAAATGAATTAACGCTGCGTAGCAGACCGATTCTTGTTTAATGACCCAAGTTACAATGTTGCAATAGCAACGTGATGTTCCTGGGATATTTTACATAATATCATTATAGCTATCAAATGGAATACTTATTTACTCTTTGAGCTTAAAGCCATAAATGAATATTTGTACTATAATTTATATTATGTAAAATAGAATAATTAATGCTACCCGATGTCTTACTCAATTAATGTTTGGTTCTATAATTAAATCATTCTATTTTCTTGCTGCTATGTTATTTTTAAATTTTATAACTTTTGTAATAAAATAACAAGATTCCATATATGTTTATTCTCTAGTAACCGTAGCTGTATTTTTCTTGGTCAGTTTGGATATAGTACCTCTGTAGCTAATTGTCGTTCGGTAATTACTATTTATAGAAATATCACTCTTCATATTTGCAGATAATCTCAAGATGACTCTATATGATTCTTCGCTACCTTCTACATCAAATTTGATTAGATATCGTTTCTTTTTTTCATTAAACTCCGACTTATACTTTTTATAAACCCCTTTAAATTTTATACCTGTATCTATACCATACCTTCCTGATAATCTACGCTCTCCAAAATATGGTAAATACATATCAATACTATCACCATCTATTCTAAAATGATTACTATTCCCTATTAAACTAATATTGTTTACCGTACTTCCTGGAGGTAACAATCCACTATTAGTTAAAGCATTAATACTTGTTGTTGTTAATGGCGAAGCCCAATCAGAAATAATCTCAAACTTTTTTTGAGTAACCAACTCATCTAAAGCTTGAAGTTGTGCTGTATCTGCCTCAATACTTTGAGAACTTCCACAGCCTACCAATAAACCACCTATAAGTATTAAAAAAAGAGTTTTCATAACATCTGGATTTGTATAACTACATCTATCAATTTTTATACCAAATATACGATTTTTACGCGTCATGTATAATTCTAAAGCACACTGAATCAAGGACTAAATCTTAATTAAAACTTAAATTTTTCCCTTTACCTATTACCAAAAGCATAATGTTCTTTACAAATCATAAATAACAATCCTTTATGATATTATAATAGTAAAACAGTTACTTTTGCGGGATGTTAAAAAATAAATTGGCTCAATTTGAATTTGTTGCCCTTATGGCATCTCTTATGTCTATTGTTGCTTTGGCCATAGATGCTCTTCTACCAGCATTAGATATAATCGGAGCTACCATTGGTGTCAAAGAAATTGCAGATAATCAATTATTGATTACTATGATTTTTTTGGGATTGGGTATTGGTCCATTGTTTTTTGGCCCTATATCAGATAGTTTTGGTAGAAAACCTGTAGTCTATATGGGGTTTTTACTCTTTATCATTGCCAGTTTTATATGCATCTTTGCAACTAGTATAGAAATGATGGTAATCGGTAGAATTTTACAAGGAATCGGACTTTCTGCACCAAGAACTATTGCTATAGCTATGGTAAGAGATATGTATAGTGGAGATTATATGGCTCGCATCATGTCATTTGTTACTGTAGTATTTCTTCTCGTGCCTATTATTGCTCCTGCTTTGGGCAAATTCATATTGGATCATTACAATTGGCAAGCAATTTTCTATGTACAACTTGTTTTTGGTCTTTTGGTTTCACTATGGTTTTGGAAACGACAAGCAGAAACACTAGAGGTTTCAAAACGTATACAATTTACTTCTAATATACTTGTTGATGGTACAAAAGAACTACTAAAACATAAAACAACTATAGGATATACACTCATTTCTGGTTTTATTGCAGGTTCTTTTATGGTGTATTTAAGTACTTCTCAACAAATTTTTGAGCAACAATATGACTTAAAAGAAGAATTCCCTTATATATTTGGTCTTCTGGCAATATCTATTGGCTTCGCTATTTTTCTTAATGGAACTCTAGTATTAAAATATGGAATGGAAAGACTGGTTACCACTTCCCTATTCCTTTTTTTTGTTGTTTCTCTTCTTTATATAATTTTGTTTTATAATTCACCTAATCCAAATGTTGTTATCTTATTGATTTTCTTCGGAATACAATTTTTTGCTATTGGATTTTTATTCGGAAACTTAAGAGCCCTTGCTATGGAACCTATTGGTCATATTGCAGGAATAGGTGCTGCTATAACAGGTTTTTTATCTACGATAATGGCCGTTCCCATTAGTACATATATCGGAAAGTTTGTAATCAACTCTGCCCTACCTCTATTTATAGGGTTTTTGGTGTGTTCGATAGTATCTATTGCAATTCTTCTTATATATATAAAGGTACCTGTAAAAAGAACATAAAATGTATATGTATAGTTCATTTACTTTTTTACATTTTATATCTAGATATAAAATGTAAAGCTGTCAAAAAAGTACATTTTGTTGCAGTATTAAGCTCTGAAATACAAAAAAAAACAAAACATTTTGACAAATGTGTTTTAATAAGATTCAATTTGATAATACAGAAGTTTTATACTTTCAAGACAGCTTCCTAATTAATTTAGTATTTTTTATAACAATAAGATTCTATCACAGTATAATTGCAATAAACATCCTCGAGACATTCAAAGGAAAATAGTTTTTTAGAATTTTAAGACTTATAATTTTTATCTTTTTCATCTTCTGATACAAATAACTCGCCATTTCCTGCAATAGCAAACTGATCTCTCTTTGATCCATATCCAAAATTTGAAGACCTACGATATTTTGTCTGAAAATTTGCAAAACGTCTTTTTTTTACAGATTTTTCTTTACTCATAATTCAACTTTTTAGGTTTATGAATTGACTAACAATCAATGGTCTTTCTAATTTATCACTTTTTTACTTTTAATCCATTCATTTTTATTAATTTATGTTTATTTTAAGAGCTCTTGTAATTCAAAATCCTACAAATAGCATATATTTCTATGGTTTACTTGTAGGATGATAGATGTAATCTGATATATCTTGGAATGATTCTCGATTCTTGCTATATTTAAAAATTATTATGATACTCCCATGAAAATTTTAATAAGTATTTTACTCGCTGTTTTTATTTCACAAGGGTTTGCTCAAACCAATTTCCCGAATGAAATTAATGCTTCTAATATTGCAAGCGAATATGCTTTGATTAATGACTATCAAAAATTGATTGTTGATAAAGAAAAATCAAAAATCTCTTTTGATTTTATTTCAGAGGAAACATCAGGAACAATTTCTGGATTAGATTTTAAAATAGATTTTAATCCTACAGATCCAGAAAATGCTTCTTTCGGTGGTACTGCCCTTATTAAAACGTTGGATACTGATAATTTTTTGCGTGACGGGCATCTTATGTGGGAAAAATTCTTTTACAAGAAAAAATATCCAAAAATCAAATTTGAAAGCAAACAAGTCGTTTCTTTTGGTACAAATACCTATAAAGTAATCGGTATGCTTACCATCAAAGAAACAAAAAAGGAGGTGATTATTACCTTTTCTCTTGATGATAAAAAGTTATTAGGTAAAACCACAATTTACACTAGCGATTTTGGCGTTAACATACATGATGAGCGAGAAAAGAATAAGCTCGATATTCGTTTTTACTTTCCGATTATTCAATAAATATTTAGGTTGTTGTTTTCAAAATCCATCCGACGCACGACAAATTGTTAATTAGAAACGACAAATGCTGAATATTGACCATGATGGGTAATGGATAAAAGAATATTACTTGGTCTTTGATTTATGTAAACAATAGGTATTTGGTTATCATTTTTTTTAATAGTAAGCACCGAAGAATCTATATCATACTTTTCTGCAATTTTTTGTAATAAGAAAGGTTGTATTTTAGGTATGTCGTTAAATATCTGAGAAGTATAGTTTGTAGTAGATTCTTTTGCAATACTATAAATATAATTATCTGCTATTTTGGTAAAAACCTTATAGATATATTGATCAATGGCTACCTTTCCTCCTAAAATGCAATTAAAATCTATTGGATTATACTTTGGTGGATGTTCAAATCGTCTCTGATGGGCCTTATAAGCAGCTTCTTTCATACTCCAAAATTTCCAAATCTGTATTTCAGGACGATCTGCTTCAAAAATATAGTGCTGCTCGATCGTAGTAAAAATCTTTTCTATCCACCCCTTTCTTTTCCAATTGCTTTCTTTTCTGGAAAGCCTAAGATCTACGATATCATTACCAATCACTTTATTGCCAGTTTATTTTCTATTACTTCTATTGAAGCTTTAACTGTTAGCATTTTTTCCATTGCTTCATTATCAATTTCAATATCAAATTCGTCTTCTACATCTAATATTACATCTACCAGATTTGCAGAATTAATCTCCAGATCTTTTATAAAATCAGTATTTTCTGTAAGATTTTTAAGTGCTTCCTGATTTTGAACATATGGTGCTATAATAGTTTTCAATTTGGATAACAATTCTTCTTTATTCATAAATTATTTTAGGTATTAGTCAATATCCCTTTTATTATTGAAGTGTTTTTACACTTCAGCGTTTACAATGTAAGAAAAAGACAAAACTCAACATTCTTTTTTAATATTTTTTAAAAATAACGCAAGCATTTACATCTCCAAATCCAAAGCTTGCTTTTGCTATTATATTTGCAGAAAAATCAAGTGTTTTGGTAGGTATTTTATCACGATCAACCAAAGATTGGATTTCTGGGTGTAAATCTTCACAATTAATATTTCCGAAAATAAAGTTTTCCTTTAATTGTAATATAGTAGCTACACTTTCGATACTTCCAGATGCCGCAAGACAATGTCCAACAAGGCTTTTTAGTGAATTAATATAAGGAAAATCTGTTCCTTGTCTACCTAACGCTTTACACCAATTCTGTATTTCTGCACTATCCTTTATCGTTGCAGTAAGATGTCCATTAATGGCGTCTATATCATTTGACTGTATCCCAGAATTTTCTATAGCTCTTATTATACATTGCTGTACTGCTTCGTTATTGGGGGCAGTCATACTTCCTCCATTACGTTGACCACCACTATTTACATGTCCGCCTAATATTTCGGCATAAATAGTAGTTCCTCTCTTTTGAGCATTTTCCAAACTTTCAATAACAAGAGCTCCTGCTCCACTGCCAGGAACAAATCCACTAGCACTTGCACTCATTGGTCGAGAAGCCTTTGTAGGGCAATCATTATATTTATAGGGAAGAATACGCATAGCATCAAATCCTCCCCAAACATATGGTCCGCTATCACTAGTACTGCCTGCAAGTATAATTTCTGCAGAACCACTTGCTATACGATCATATGCCATCAAAATAGCTTCTGTACCTGTACTACAGGCAGAGGAATTTGTCGTTACCACATTACCACATCCTAACATACCTCCCAAAAAAGCACTTATGCCACTAGCCATAGTTTGAGTAACTGTCGTACTACCAAGTCGCCGTACATTTCCTTCATCAACTTTATAAATAGCTTCTCTAAATTTATCAACACCCAATATTCCTGTTCCAAAAATAACACCTGCATCCCATAATGGAGTATCAGAATCACTAATCGATAACCCTGCATCTTTCCATGCATCGATACCTGCAATGACACCATATTCCATCCCAGATGCTTGTAATCCTCTTAATTGAATTGAATTAAAGTAATTGTTTAAATGGTCCAATTTATATATAGGTAAACCAGCTATTTGACATGAAAATTTTAATTGTTTTAATTTTTCAATTGATCGTATGCCGCTAGTCCCGTCTTGTATAGCTTTATTAAAATCTGAAACGTTCGTTCCGTTAGGAGATACTACACCTAATCCAGTAATAACAACCCTTCGCTTACTCATTTTTATTGCCAAATTAACAATAGTTATAATTCATTAATCTAGTTAATTGAATCCTAAAGCTCAATTTTTACTCCTTTTAAATTCAAATTCCAAACTTTATTGAAATACCTTAAATTTATCTCGTTATTTTACTTTTGAAATGCTATACCAGCCACAATTCCTTTTGCTACCAAAATATGATCTGTATTATACATGGATACATTACATTTTAGTTTATTAAATCTAAAATATACCTTATCTGCGACCACCATTACTTTTTCTTCTGGAAAAACAGGTTTATTAAAATTCATCTCATTACTGGTCATTGCGACACTCCATTCTCCTTGATCCCATTTACCTTTTAAAAGGTAGATACCAAAACAAGCCAATCCTATTTGAGCCATGCATTCTGTAAGAATAACTCCAGGAGTAATAGGATTATCTTTAAAATGACCATTATAAAAATATTCATCACTCAAAAAAGTATAACTTCCTTTGATATGGTCTTCATCAATTTCTATAATCTCATCAACAAACAAAAAAGGTTTGCTATATGGTAATTTTTGTATAATATCCTCTTTTTTCAACACCCTACTTTTAAAATGCACAACCATCAGGAAGTGGTTGCACTGTTTCTAATTCTATTGCAAAAGCCTTATCTAAAGTATTTTCTTCAAATCCTTGATTCACATTTCCTTTAAACACTTTAACTCCATATCCATTAGTATTCTGCCCGAATATAAACAGTTTGTTCTTTGGTAACAGCGACAGGTCCTCCAGACCTTACAAAAGGTTGCTCATCAACATGACTATGCGCTAAAACTCTACGGTATACCAAGTTACCATCTTCTGAAATGATTTCCCACCAATCTGCATACTGATCACATCCTGTATCGGGGCTTTTTATTCCCACACTAAAAGAATAACCGTTTTCGTTTCCAGAAACGACAACACTTACAATTTCTGCTTTAGCATTTACATTAATATCTGGTGTGGTTATATCTTGCATTGTATCTGAAGTTCTATCATCATTTTTACAAGACATCGTATTTGCAACCAACGGCAAACATAATAGAATAAGTACGTATCTGATTGTTTCTTTAATCATAATTCATTAATATTAATTTTCAATGTATGTTATAACTCTCTTTTTTACTCCTTGTTAAAAACTCAGAAAAACAAAAACTCATATAGTAGATTTCATATACATCATATCTTTACAAAAGATGTTCCCCTCCATTTACAGGAATAACACATCCATTAATCCAAAAAGCTTCATCCTTACATAACAAATATACAGCATTAGCTACATCATTTGGTTCTGTAAGTCTGTTATGCGGGTTTCTCAACACGCTGTTCTCGACAATTTTTTCATGCCCTGGTATCATCCTCAAGGATTGTGTATCTACCGCACCTGGTTGTAAACAATTAGCTTTAATACCATAAGGAGCAAACTCCAAAGCAATACTTCTAGTAATTGCTTCTAGAGCCACCTTAGCCGCAGAAACTGCAGCATAATTTTTCCATGCTTTTGTGTTTCCTTCACTAGTAAAAGAAATCACCCTTGTATCTTTTCCAAATAATTGTACATTAAAAATAGCAGTTACCCAATCATAAAGGCTAATAGCCATTGCTTCTATAGTAAGATGAAAATCATCATTTTTCAATATTTGATCTGCATTAACCATGGGTTTCAAATTTCCTTTGGCGACACTATGAATTAACGCTTTTATACTACCCTGACCTATATGATTTTTAATCTCTATTACTGTCGTATCTCGTTTTTTAGTATTTAACAAATCGATATTAAAAGAGATCAAATCCACTCCTAAATTTCTTATATTATTGAAATTTTCCTCAATCTGACCAATTTCACTCTTACGATTGCGATGAACTATGATAACATTCATACCATGTAGCGCAAGCTTTTGAGCAGATGCAAGACCAAGACCAGTACTTCCTCCCAATACGAGTACCCATTCATTTTTATTTATAAATTCTTTATTCATAGTAAAGATTTCAGCATAGACTGAAATAAAAATAATGTATTATTACCATTCTAATAGTATTCTTTGTGCTGAAAATCCCGGACCGAAACTCAACATAAGCCCTGTTTCTCCTGGTGATGGTTTTTTTTCTAGAAACCGTTCTAAAACATATAAAACAGTAGCACTACTCATATTACCATATTCTAGCAGCACCGCTTTTGTATCATCTATGTTTTTACCCAGATGTTCAAAAAGTTCTTCTACGGTTTGCACTATTTTTTTACCTCCAGGGTGAAAAACAAGATGATCAACATCTTCAATGGTTTTATTATATTTTTTTAAAAAAGGATGAATCACATTCGGAAAGTGCTTTGCGATGGTTTCAGGAACTTTTGGATCCAATATCATTTGCAACCCTCCATTAGTTAATTTAAAGCCCATCATGGTCGTTGCATCATAAAAATGGTACATTTCATCTCCCAGGATTTTTGGCCCTACTGCGTCCTCTTCTGAGGATAATAAGGTACATGCTGCTCCGTCACCAAAAATAGCAGCACTTACCATATTCGTCATACTATAATCATCTAACTGAAATGTTGCTGTTGGTGATTCTATAGCAATTACCGCCGCACGCTTACCGGGATTTGCCTGAAGAAAATTTCTGGCATAAATAATTCCTGAAACTCCAGCTGCGCATCCCATTTCAGTAACAGGTAATCGCACAATATCTTGTTTGAGATTAAGATCATTAATAATATATGCATCTATCGACGGAATCATAATACCAGTACAACTTACCGTAATAATATAATCCAAAGATTTAGGATCCCAATCTACTTTATCTAATGCTTTCTTTAATACGGATACCCCAAGTCTCTTGACTTCTCTAATATAAATATCATTTTTATCTTCAAAAGTGGTAGCATTAAAAACTTCCTCAATACTCATAATACCATAGCGTCGATCTACCGCAGAATTCTCAAAGATTTTGATTGCTTTTCTTCTGAAACGATCATTCTGACCAGACAACCATTCTGAAACAAAAGGTAAAATTTCTTTGGTTTCACGCATATATGCTGGTAATTGTTTTGCAACAGTAGTAATTCTTACATCCAATTTTTCTTACTTTTTAATGTTAACTTATCTTTTTCATGACAACCCATCGAAACCTGAAAGCCCATTTCCATTGTATTTTAGAGTTTTGTATACCTAGTGATTTTGCATACTGTACTAATTCTTTCTTTTTAAAACCTCTTTTTATTGACACCAGCCCATCATTTTTTGCGACATGTCCTTTAATAAAAAAGAAACTGAATATCTTAAACAAATAATATGCAATACCACTACGATGAAGATCATTTACCACCACACCTATTGTGGCTAATTCGATCATTTTTTTCATTACAAGTCTTATTTCATTGCTTTTTAAATGATGTAATGTTAATGTACATATAACAATGTCATAAGAAAAATTTGAAGCTTGGAGATCTAGTATGTTTTGTTTTTGATATGATATTTCTGGATAAGATGCACTAAGTTTTTTAGCATAAGTCAAACATTTTTCACTTACATCTATTCCAAATAATTTTATATCTCTCTCTTTTTTTCTAAATGACTTTGCAATAGATCGTAACATTTCGCCATCGCCGCATCCTATATCAAGAATGGTTAGCTGTTGTGAACATTCTGCGTCTTCAATCAATTTATGAATTGCCTGAATTGTAATACTATTACCTCCTAATAACCTATTCACTCTCGAAATATCAGATAAAGCTACCTCTAGGGCTTCCCCTTCGACTTTTGGGTCATCCATGAGTTCTAACTCATCACTTCGATGTTTTAAGTTGATTAGCATACTAAAGGCTCTCCATGAGTTTGTTTTATGATTTTTGGCACTATTGAAGGAACTGCATTGGCTACGGCATAAGATATTTGTTGTAAATTACCATTCAATAATATTTTTTGTAAAACTCTACTCATATATAACCTTTTAGAAAAAGTACTATTCCATTTTTGAATATACAACCCTTCTATTTTTTTTCTTGATCGTACAATCGTCGTATGATGATTTTCTATTAACAGCTCACATAATAATTGCGCACTTTGGATAGCCATAGCCATACCATTACCACATAATGGATGAATGAGTCCTGCGGCATCCCCTGTCATAAAAATATGGTTTTCTACAGGTTTTTTCTTATCAAAATTAATCTGGCTTATAGTAATTGGTTTATCAAATAAAAGCTCTGCTGTATTAAAAAAAGTATCCAAATATGGATTTTGCCTCATGATTTTATTCTGAAAAGCATCAATGTTTTTATATTTTTTAAAACTGTCATAGGTTACTAGATAGCAAACATTTACTTTTTGATCTTCTACCATAGAAAGTCCGCAATACCCTCCTCTAAAATTATGTAATGAAACGGTATCATCATCAAAATCTGCTCTATAATGAGCTTTTACAGCTAACCATGGAGATTTTTTAAGAATAAAATCTCTTTTGAGTGTTTTGTCCAATGTTGTTCGTTTTCCATGTGCTCCAATAACATAATTACTAGTATGTACAGCATTATTATTTGTTTTTATAAAAAAAATATCATTTTGATATTGCACATCTATGACTTCGTCATTTAACAGCCTTACTCCTAATTCTTTTGCTTTTTCCCATAGGTAATAATCCAGAGTATATCTACTTATCCCAAAACCACCTAGTGGTAATGTACTTTGAATACAATTACCTTTTTGAGTTGTTATAATAAAATTTGAAATGTTAACAGGCCGTATTTGTTCAAGATTTATATCTAAAAAATCTAAATACGGGAGTACTTCATTAGATATATATTCACCACATACTTTATGCTTGGGATACGTATCTTTTTCTATGAGCGTGACTAGTACACCAGCTTTAGCTAAATGAATAGCACTGGTTAATCCAGCTAGCCCACCACCAATGATTAGTACGTGTAAATTCTCATTCATTTATTGAATATACATAAATTTTGAGCATAAAAAAATCCCGACCAAAATAGTCGAGATTTTTAACGATTTCTTACAAATAAATTATTGTTTAACTTCGTTTTGTGCATCTCTCTTCATTTTTTCATTAGCCACAATTCCAAGTTCAACTCTTCTATTCTTAGCTCTTCCCTCGGCAGTACCATTATCATATTTTGGAAGCGTTTCTCCATGAGCATAGGTTGTTAAACGACTTTTGCTTATTCCTTGAGACACCAAATAATTGGTCACAGCATTTGCTCGTTTTTGAGATAATGACATATTATAACTATCATCACCTGTACTATCAGTATGCCCTTCTACAATAATATTAGTATCAGGATATTCTTTAAAAATACCAGCTAATTTATTAAGGTTTGCTTTAGATTTAGCATTAATAGTTGACTGATTAGTTGCGAAATAAACTCCACTATTCTCATCAAAAACTACATCAATACCTTCTCCAACACGTGTGACTTCTGCACCTGGTATTTCTGATTCGATTTTCTGAGCTTGTTTATCCATTTTTTTACCAATAACACCACCAGCAACACCACCAACTACACCTCCAATAACGGCACCAAGGGCAGAATTTTTCTTTTTTACATTGTTTCCGATAATACCTCCGAGAACAGCTCCAGCTGCAGTACCAATTACCGCACCCCTCTGTGTATTGTTTGAGTTTTTAACCGCTTCACAACTTGTCAAAAACGCAACTGTCATTAAGGCAACTCCTATTTTTTTTAGATTTGTCTTCATTTTATGTAAAGATTTGATTTATTGTATTTTATTAAAATTCATAGTAATCACAAATGGCTTTCCTTCTAAACTCACTGTCATAGCCCATGTCATTGTAGCGTCATCAAGATGTTGTAAAAGCATCCTGTAACCAGCGTTATTATTGGTGCTTTTTTTCTTTTCGTTTATCGGTTTAAACAAAAAGCTATAATCTCCATTTCCTTCTGGTTTAGGAATTGTAAATCTAAAATTTCTTGCTCCTGTAGAAACACAACTACTCTGATTTACTTCATATTTCCCCGTATTATTATTAGGTATAAATTTCCAAACACTTCCTGTAAAGCATTCGGCTGAAGCGTCATTATAAAGGTTAACATCAAATATACCAGAACGATCATAGGATATTTTATCTAGTGACCATTCTCCTTTAAGTGTTTTTTTTGCTGCAATAACAGTCTGTTGAGTGGTATTACAAGAAGCTAGTATTACTACTACCAGCATTAACATGAGTTTTTTCATTATTGTGGGTTTTATTATATAAAAGTAGCTAATAACGTTAACGTTTCCAATATTATTATATTTCAAAATTAAACTTATAATATACGAAATAATAAGTAGTTAAAATTGGATGAAATACATAAAAAAAGGATGAAAATATTTCACTTATCTGTGATCCACATATCAAATCTTAAGTTAAGTAATATCATGGATTTTTTCTGGGCACTCTAAATAATAAGATAAGACCAACGACAAAAAATAAGATCAAGAATAGTATAGAATAACGTACACTTCCTGTTACTTGAGCTATAATTCCGTATGAGAACATTCCTATTACAATACCTATTTTTTCAGATACATCATAAAAACTAAAGTAAGAAGCTGTATCTACGGCATTTTCTGGTAAGAATTTTGAATATGTAGATCTCGATAAAGCTTGAATTCCTCCCATAACTAAGCCAACGATCGCCGCTGTAATATAAAACTGCATTGGTGTGGTGATAGTATATGCAAATACACAAATCCCAATCCATATAAAATTAATTACAATCAATGTATTTATATTTCCAAATTTAGAAGAAGCTTTAGAAGTAAGATAAGCTCCAAACACAGCAACTAATTGAATCAGTAAAATACTAATAATCAAACCTGTGGTAGCATTTTGCTCTCCCCAGTCCAATTCTTCTATACCAAAATAGGTTGCAATAAGCATAATGGTCTGCACAGCCATACTATACACAAAGAATGCGCTTAGATATCGACGTAGCCTTATATCACTCTTAAGCGCTTTCCATATTATCTTTAACTCTTTAAAGCCATTAAAAACTACAGCTTTGGTTAACACATCTTTCTTATTTCCTTTTGGAAGATAATAATAGGTGTATTGACTAAATCCAATCCACCAAATACCTACCATGGCAAAGGAAATTTTCATGGGCATCCATTCGTTTTTAAAACCAAACCAGTCAAATTTCATTATCATAATTAAATTTATGATTAACAAAATAACACTTCCAATATATCCCAGAGAATACCCTTTGGCACTTATAGCATCTTGTTGTTCGGGAAAAGCAATATCTGGTAAATAGGAATTATAAAATACTAAGCTTGACCAGAATCCTATTAAAGCCAGAAAGTAACATAACAACCCGAACCATAAATAATCTGGAGCTTCATTAAGATTAAGATCAAAAAAGAAAAGGCCTATACAAGATAATGCTCCTAAATAACAAAAGAATTTTAAAAAGTTCTTCTTATTCCCCACATAGTCTGCTATACCAGAGAGTAACGGGCTTATAAAAGAAACTACTAAAAAAGCTAAGGCAGTCACATAACTTATTAGGGAATCGTTATTAAAGTCAAATCCTAAAAATCTTACTGTATCATTTGTGATAACACCATTAACTTTTGTTATGGTCAATGCTCCCCAGAAAATTGGAAAAACTGCAGAAGAAATGGTTAGATTATATACAGAATTAGCCCAATCATAAAAAGCCCAGGCATTCAAAAGTTTCTTATGTCCTTTAGGTAGTATTTTACTCATGTAAGTAGTGTGAAATTAAAAATATAAATCCTGTAAGATATTGTAAAATATCCTGCAAGAATTGAGATTGATGAAACTAAACTAAAAAGCTGCTCTGATTTTTCTCAGAACAGCTTCTAAAATAAGTATAATCTTTTTAAGAATATAAACTTTACAAATTATTTAAAGGTTGTAACTCCAAATTTCTTTGCTTCAGCTTTTGCTCCTGGAGCCCATGCTGTAAGATTTGCTATACGCGTATCGCTTGATGGATGAGTACTCATAAACTCTGGCGGTGCTTGACCACCACTATTTGCTTTCATACGTTTCCATAATTCAGCGGCTTCAGTGGGGTTATATCCAGCAATTGCCATTAATAATATTCCTATTTCATCTGCTTCTGTTTCATGACTTCTACTAAAGGGTAGCATAACTCCAAATTGAGAGCCAAGTCCGAATGCTGTTCCTACAATTTGTTGTGTCTGTTCATTTTTACCACTTACCGCAACGGCTGTTGCTGCTCCTGCTACTTGTTGAATCTGTCCCGCACTCATTCGTTGTTGACCATGATTAGCAAGTGCATGTGCAACTTCATGCCCCATAATAGCTGCAATTCCAGTTTCATTTTTTGCTATTGGTAAAATCCCTGTATAGAAAACAATCTTTCCCCCTGGCATGCACCATGCATTTACTGTTTTATCATCAACAAGATTATATTCCCATTTATAGTCCTTAAGATAACCTGCATACCCTCTTGCATTTAAGTATCTTTCTGAAGCCTTAGCTATTTTCTGACCTACTCGTTTAATCATTTCTGCATCAGAAGTTCCTTTTACAACCTTATTTTCTCCAAGAAATTGGTTATACTGCTGAAAAGCCATTGGCAATATTTGTGAATTTGGTACTAATGCTAATGTTTTTTTACCAGTAAACGGATTCGTTCCACAAGATATAATTAATAAGATTGCTAATGACCCTAAAATTTTTCTAATTTTCATGATAGATATACTATAATAATTATTTTGTAAGTTAAAAATAATCAAAAATCTTGGTTAATATAATTCATTTGACCTTTTTGTATCACCTTTTTTTCGATGAAAGTATAATTTTATCGATGATAAGCTTTTTAAATTCAATTATTATTATGAAAAGAGATTCCTTTTTGTTTTAGGATGTTATTCCATTTTAAGAAATAATAAATATTTTTATAAGTATGCATAGTAATGAAATATGGAATCAATAATATTATTACCAAATACTTACAAAAAAAAATAATTACCCCAATATTACCTTATTCAAGAAACACTTACTTATTAGGATAAACAAATATTAGATAAAAAAGATGGGTTTAAACACTCGTATCTAATGCAGCATATGAGTTACATTATCCAAAATTAATTATAATGCATCTTCTTTCTTTATAAAAACAAAACGTATTTACTAGAGTCTCTAAGTAAAGAAATACAGGTCTATCATCATCAGTTTTTTTGATGAAACAAGTATTATTTCAAAAGATGAAATTATCCTTCTTTTGATTCTATTGTTAAATCAAGAGCTTATCAAAACCTCCCTGAGTCTTTAAAACTTTAGGCAACAATATGAAGTTCTGTAAAATTCTTTGGAACGATTAATACATTCTTTTTTTTATCAAAGCTTATACTTTTTAAAGAAACCACTACATTATCTATTTCTATTTCTTTAATCTTAAAAGGCAAACCAATTAATTCAAACTGCATCGTTTCATAATCGGTGACATAAGTACCATCCTTGTGTTGTTGAATAATGATTTCATTTTCTTTACCTGTAAAAGAGAAACTTCTTAAGCTAAATCTTCCTTTGGCATAATCATAACCATCCTGAGCATCTTCATACACCTTAGAAATTTCTTTATTTCCTAGCTTATAGTATACGTCAAGTTTTAGTTCTTCGATTTTCTTTTCTCCTACATATTGTTGAATTGGGTATCTTGGAATAATAGCTCCTTCTTTTACGAACAATGGTATAATATCTAAATCAGCATCTACCCATTGCTCCATTCCACCTTTTACATATTCTTTAGTCCAGTAATTATACCAGTTTCCTCTAGGAATATACATTCTTCTTCCTTTTGCGTTTGGTTCGAGTATAGGACATACCAAAATCTGATTTCCAAAAATAAATTCATCTGTTCTGTAATGTGTCTGTAAATCTTCCTGATCATAAAGAACTAATGATTTTAGCATTGGAATACCTGCTTCTGCATATTCCCAAAACATAGAATATAAATACGGTAGTAACTGATATCGTAGTTCAACATATTTTCTAGTTACGTCTACAACTTCATCTCCAAAAGTCCACGGTTCTTGATTACCATGATCTCCAGAAGAATGAGTACGACAAAATGGGTGAAAAACCCCTAACTGAATCCATCTTGCATAGAGTTCACCTGTTGGGTGTTCTGCAAAGCCTCCAATATCACTACCTGTAAAAGACATTCCACTCATGCTCATACGCTGAGCCTGAATATTAGCAATCCATAGATGTTCCCAAGTTGCGATATTATCTCCTGTCCAGGAAGATGTATAACGTTGTGCTCCAGAATATGCTGACCTGGTAATGATAAAAGGACGTTTTGGATATGCAAAACGCTTTACTCCCTCATATGTTGCTCTGGCCATCTGAGTTCCATATATATTATGTGCTTTTCTATGACTGCAATAATTACCATCATAACTATGACGCACATCATTGGGGAATGTTTTACCAGGAACTTCCATTACAGCAGGTTCATTCATATCATTCCAGACCCCTTTTACTCCAATCTCATCGATAATTTCTTTAAATAATCCTGCCCACCATTCTCTAACTTCTGGTTTTGTAAAGTCGGGGAAATAGCACTCTCCGGGCCATACTTTTCCTCTCATATAAGGGCCATCTGCTCTTTTACAGAAATAATCGTTCTCCATTGCTTCCTGATACACACTATATTCATCGTCAATCTTAATTCCGGGATCAATAATGACGACTGTTTTAAATCCATCTTCTGCCAGTTCGGCTACCATTCTTTTTGGATCAGGAAAATATTCTTTATTCCAAGTAAAACATCTAAAACCTTCCATGTAATCAATATCCAAGTAAATGGCATCACACGGAATTTGAAGTTTTCTAAATTTACTTGTAATTTCTTTTACATTACTTTCTGGATAATAACTCCATTTACATTGATGATATCCCAATGCCCATAAAGGAGGTAATTCTGGTTTACCTGTAAGATCTGTATATCGGGTAACTACATCTTGCATATCTGGACCATAAAAGAAGTAATAATTCATTTCTCCTCCTTGTGCCCAAAAACTGGTTACATTACGTCTTTCTTGACAAAAATCAAAAAAAGTTCTAAAGGTGTTATCAAAAAAGATTCCATATGCTCTTTGTTCATGTAAACCTATATAGAAAGGAACACTCTTATATAAAGGGTCTTGATCTTTACCAAAAGCATATTGATCAGTCGCCCAATTCTCTACACGTTTTCCTTTTAGATTAAGATGCATTGGTTTATCACCCAAGCCATAGTAACATTCTCCTTGAGGAGCTGATTTACTCATTTTTACAATGTTACCACCAAATTCATAGCTTTGTTCCCAATGAAAACCCCAATCATCTTTACAGATTACATTTCCTTTCTTATCACAGATGGTAACATGAATATTAGCTTTGGCAATTCTTATTTCAATTTTTGAAGTTATTATCGTA
This sequence comes from uncultured Aquimarina sp., assembly GCA_947498785.1. Lineage (GTDB taxonomy): Bacteria > Bacteroidota > Bacteroidia > Flavobacteriales > Flavobacteriaceae > Aquimarina. The sequence goes on from CANMLS010000001.1 coordinate 308,152, forward strand.
TATACTTCATCTGTTTCTTCAACCTCAAGTATGCTATATCCTCTGGCTCCTGTTTCACTTATTGCATAGGAAAAATCTTTTTCAAAATTGCTATCGGTAGCATATCTAAATCGGATTACACTTCCTCGTAGAATCGTAATCTGTAGAATTACACCATTTTCTGTAGTAAAATTTAATTTATCTACATTTTGTGAAAAGGAAATAATCTTCCCTGGAAACATATTTCCTTTTTGTTCGAGTTCTGTGCTAACAATCATATGGATCTGTTTTTCATTAGATGTTGGAATTATAAAAGAACAACATCTAAGTTATATTTGGAATCATTTTTACTACTATTTATTAAGAAAAAACTACGAAAACGTTTGAAGTATCTCTTAATTAACATTTGTTTGAAAATCAACATTTCAAAACTTATATATTAATACTTTTATCTATTCATATTTATACTATTTAATACTAAAAACAACAGCTCCCAACGGTGGGATAGTAATTTCTACAGAATATGGTCTATAGTGCCAATCTTTCTTTTGAATTACAAGTTTTTTCTTATTAGAAATACCACTTCCTCCATATTTTACATTATCACTATTAAACATTTCTATTAGTTTTCCTTGCTTAGGCAATCCAATACGGTAATTAGTTCTTGGGACTGGAGTAAAATTACAGGCAATGATAAGTGAATTTTCTTCTTTATTACCTTTTCGTATATATACAATAGCAGAATTATCATGATCATCATAACTGATCCATTCAAAACCAGAAGCACTAAATTGTTGTTCGTATAATGCCGGAGTCTTTTTATATAAAATATTTAAATCTGTAATGATGTCTTTTACTCCTTTATGAAAATCATACTGAAGCAAATGCCAATCCAAACTATTCTGAAAATCCCATTCATCGTGTTGCCCAAATTCTGCACCCATAAAAAGGAAATTAGTTCCTGGGTGAGTAAACATATAGGTGTATAATAATCTTAGATTAGCAAACCGTTGCCATTCATCACCTGGCATTCGACCAAGAATACTACGTTTACCATATACTACTTCATCATGTGACAAAGGCAGCATAAAATTTTCGGTAAAAGCGTAAGTCATACTAAACGTAAGATCATTTTGATGATGTTTTCTATAGATAGGTTCTTTAGCAAAATATTGCAATGTATCATGCATCCATCCCATCATCCATTTCATACCAAACCCTAATCCACCAAAATGTATCGGTTTAGAAACCATAGGGTAAGATGTTGATTCTTCGGCAATTGTCTGAACATCAGGAAAACTGCTATATATTTCAGTATTCAGTTCTTTCATAAATGCAATAGCAGCAAGGTTTTCTCTACCACCATATATGTTAGGCTCCCATTCTCCTTCATTTCTTGAATAATCAAGAAAAAGCATAGAAGCTACTGCATCTACACGTAATCCATCAGCATGATATTGATCTAACCAAAAAATAGCATTACTAATAAGAAAACTTTTTACCTCATTACGTTCATAATTAAAAATCAAACTCTTCCAATCGGGATGATATCCTTTTCTTCTGTCTGGATGTTCATATAGGCAAGTCCCATCAAAAAAACCAAGTCCGTGAGCATCTTCTGGAAAATGTGATGGTACCCAATCCAAAATAATTCCAATATCATTTTGGTGCAGTTTATCTACAAGTAATTTAAACTCTTCTGGGTAACCAAAACGTGCTGTAGGAGCAAAATACCCTGTAAGTTGATATCCCCAAGATGGATCATAAGGATATTCCATAATAGGCATAAGTTCTACATGAGTAAACTGCATTTCTTTTACATAAGCTACTAATTCGTCAGATAATTCTGTATAAGAAAGAGAACGATTTTCTTCTATTCTTTTCTTCCAAGAGCCCAGATGTACTTCGTAAACAGAATAGGGAGCATCAATTGCATTATGTTTTTTACGTTTTTTCATCCACTTGGTATCCTTCCAAACATATTCATCATCCCATACCACTGAAGCTGTTTTGGGTGGGTGTTCACACCTTCTCGCATAAGGATCAGCTTTTTCAGTTATAATATTGTCATGATTAGAATGAATTTTATACTTATAAATGTTTCCTTTTCCAACATCAGGTATAAAACCTTCCCATATACCTGATTTATCCCATCTTACATTAAGTTTATGCACACTTTCGTCCCAAAAATTAAAATCGCCAATGACAGAAACATATTTTGCTGTTGGTGCCCAAACAGCAAAATATGTCCCTTCTACTCCATCTACTGTAGTAATATGGGATCCAAATTTTTCGTATAAACGATAATGATTACCTCCTTTAAAAAGGTTAATATCAAATTCTGAAAAAAAACTCAAAGAAGTTACTCTACTCATATACAAGTATTATAATTTAAAATTATTAGGAATGACACAACGGCTTTTAATCACTACTACTCCGTCTTTTATTGCGTATGAGTCTTGTTCTGTATTTTCTAAATGTGCCCCCCCTTCTATACTTACATCATTACCAATTCTGGCTCCTTTGTCTATTATAGTATTTTTAATATAACACCTATCACCTACTCCTATAGGTGGTAATTCATTTTGTTTATCTTCTTCTAATTCATTTATATCCTGATATGAATTACTTCCTATCATATAGGTATCTTTTATAACGGTATCTTTTCCGATTCTAGAACGAATGCCAATTACAGAACGTTCTATTTCTTTTGCGTTGATAATACAACCTTCTGCTATCATTGATCTATTAAGTAGAGTTCCCGAAATTTTTGAAGGAGGCAAAATACGAGGTCTTGTTAATACGGTACTGCTCTTATTAAATAAATCAAACTGAGGAATTTCATCTGTTAAATTAATATTGGCTTCAAAAAAAGCTGAAACATTTCCTATATCCGTCCAATATCCTTCATATTGATATGCTAATACTTTTTGCTTATCAATCGACTGCGGAATGATTTCCTTTCCAAAATCAATAGTATCAGGGTTTGATAAAATATCAATTAATAATTGTTTATTAAAGATATAAATTCCCATTGAAGCAAGGTAATTTCTATTTTCTTTTTCCATTTCCTCACTTACTTCAGATTCCCATCCTGGTAACTTATCTGAGGCGGGTTTTTCGACAAAAGATGTAATAAAACTTTCATCATCTGTTTTAAGAATTCCAAATTCTGTTGCCTCTTTTGCAACAACTGGTATTGTAGCTACAGAGATATCTGCTCCTTTATCAACATGAGAATCCAGCATTTCATTAAAATCCATCTGATATAGTTGATCTCCCGAAAGGATTAGCGCATATTCGAATTCATGGTTTAACAAATGATGCATCGATTGCCTTACGGCATCAGCTGTTCCCTGATACCATGTTTTATTATCTGGAGTTTGCTCTGCCGCCAAAATATCAACAAAAGCATCACTAAAACTACTAAAAACATAAGTGTTCTTGATATGTCTGTTTAATGAAGCAGAATTAAATTGGGTAAGCACAAACATCCTTTTTATATCACAATGGATACAATTTGAAATAGGAATATCAACTAATCTATATTTTCCTGCAATAGAAACTGCAGGTTTAGAACGTTGATCAGTAAGAGGAGATAATCGAGTGCCTTGGCCTCCGCCCAAAATAATAGCAAGAACTTTTTTGTTGATCATTTGTATTGTATTAGTGATTCATATATGGTTTTATATTGATTTGCAGATCGATCCCATGAATGATCGATCTGCATAATTTTTTTTTGTATTGCTTTATATTTTTTTTGATCCTCATAAAGCATAACTCCTCGTTGTATAGAATAACAGACGTCCCACACCAAAGCACTATCATGGCAGATTCCAAAACCTCCATCTCCAATATCAACTACAGTATCTTTAAGACCGCCAGTTCTTCTAACAATGGGAATTAGACCATATCGTAATGCATACATCTGATTAAGCCCACAAGGCTCTACTCTAGACGGCATTAATAAAAAATCTGCACTTGCGTATATTATATGAGATAGTTTTTCATCATAGCCAATAAATGTATTATACGTGCCTTCATATTCATTCCTTAATGATTGTAGTTGTTCCTCGACTTCTGGAATCCCTGAGCCTAAAATCAGAATATTTGCTTCATTTTTTTGTAAAACTTCTTTACAAATCTCGGGTAATAAATCTGCACCTTTCTCTCCTACAAGTCTGCCTATAAATGCAAAAAGTGGTTTTTCTATATCCAAATTAAAATGATCACAAATCCATTTCTTATTTTCTTTTCTTCCAAAAACAACATTTGTCATTTTATAATTCTTCACCACCATTGGATCCGTTTCTGGATTCCATGTATTAGTATCAATACCATTAAGAACTCCTGTACACTTTTGATTTTCACTTCGTAATAAATCTTCTAAACCATTGGCTTGTTTCTGAAGTTCTTTCATATAATTAGGCGATACTGTTGTTACCTTCCAAGCACACTTAATTCCAGAAGCTAGTGGGTTAATACAGTGATCCCAATCCAAAAGACCAATTTGTGTCTTATCAAATGAAGGCAAATACTCTAGTTTATCATATGATAATTGTCCTTGATATTGTGCATTATGAATAGTTAATATGGAAGGTACCCTCCTGAGGGCTTCATAAGGTTCTGCATGACTCATTAAAAATGGAATCAGTGCAGTGTGATGATCATGACAATGTACTATATCAGGAATATTTTGAGTTGTAATTATCCAATCAAGTACTGCCAATTGAAAAGCTATTGACCTTTCTGCTTCATCCATGTAGCCATAGACTTTTTCTCTATCCAATACTCTTGGAATATGAAGTAGTGAAACGTCAAATCCTAAATTAGAGGAAACGATATTCTGTATTGAATATTGATGAACTTCTTCTCCTAAGTGTATAGTACCGCTATGTACTTTGTTTAATTCTGCTTCTTGAGTAAATTTATTATCTGGAAAAGGCATTACTACGGTAGCCCTTAGACCAGAATTATTTTGATATTTGGGTAAAGCTCCTACAACATCTGCAAGACCGCCAACTTTAGCAATAGGATAACATTCGAAACTTGTGTGGAGAATATTCATGAATAAAATAAGCCTTTTTTAACTTTCTACCTCATTTTTAAAATCTGTTAAAGCTATAAAAAAGCGGGTAGAATTCCCCTATCATTATCCCAAAAAGAAGGAGGGATAATAATTATTTAATAAAAAAATAACTAAAAAAATTCAGATTTATCATTAAGGAAGCCTAAATGACACAAAAACAACTGAAATCAAAAAAAGAACTCAAGCTTACTTTTTAAACAACATTAATAAATCATGATAGCTACATATCTATTAAAAGAGAAGAATCATAAAGAATATAACAACCGTAGATTTTTTGATAATCAAGTGGTAAGCTATATTGCTAAAACCTTGATTCGGTAAATTTTAATAATTTATACAACAATTTACTTGTTTATTGTTCTTAAAGCTTTTTTAATAATATAACTAGTTTCCTTAGTAGAAGATTCATTTTTCCATCGATTGCAAATATTCTTAACCCAATCAGGTCTTGTTTTACTAGCATCATTTAACCAGTTTCCAACAGCGTCTCTTACGTATTTAGAAGGATCTGATTTAAGAGGTTCTAATAGTGCTATTCCTTTTTCTGGTTTTTCTTTGAGTTCATCAATTTTTTTAGTCCAAACTCCAATTGGTCTTGTTGTTTCTACGGCATACCTTCTAATATTTTCATCCTCACTCGATATCCATTTTGACAAAATCGTAATCGCAGTATCCAAATCATGCACAATAGCTTCTTTGGTAGCAAATATAGCAACTTCTCTAACTCCAAAATGTGAATCAGCTGCATAGGGTTTAATCACTTCTAAACGTTTTGTAATATCCGTTTCTTTTACACCAATCCAATAAGCAGCCCAACATCTAGGAACATCAGAGGCATGATTAGAAAGATGCTCTACTATGTTTGCATCAGTAGTTAATTGTAAAAAAGTAATTCCAATAATCTTTGTATTAGCATTTGCAGATGGTTTTTTCTGAGCTGATACCGCTTGATAAAAATTATCGTACCACTCAGATTTACCAAGAGTATCAAGAAGCTTCTTTAACAATACTAATTGATCAACAGCCAACCACTCCATGAGGTTTGCGGTTTCTATCAATCCTTTATTTAAATAATCTATTACTTCTTGGTCAAGATCTTTTAAGCTTCGTGCTCCTTTTCTATTAAGGATATGTTCTGGAATCATATAAGTAAGATAAAAATGCTATCAAATCTATTAAAAATGATAGCATTAAAATGATATTTGCTATTAAAAATTATTCTTCAAATTGATTAAATGCATCAAAATGATACATTTGAACAGATTCAGGTTTAATAACATTAAAAGCTTCAAGGGCTTTTTCATTTTTCATGATCTTGTCTGAAGCTTCTTTGGCAGATTTCATATCACTCCAGTATAAAATATCTACATACTTACCATCTACATTACTGGCAGTGATTCTCTCTATAAATCCATAATATAATTTTAACACATCATTAAGAGATGCTAATGCTGTTTCTGCTTCTATTTTTGAATACCCATAATTTACTTCAAACAATACAAGTTCTATTACTTTGGGTTTGGTTTTCAATGACATAAAATTTTGATTAAATTTTGTTGTACAATTAAACAATAGGTTGATCATAATAATTAACCTTTTATGATTTATAATTTTTAACGAAACTAAATCAGGTCTATGACAACCTTATGTCATGAGTATTTTTTAATCTTTAAAAAATATATCAAGATTATAATCATCACCTATTTTTATTAGAAAATTAGGATTCATCCTCAGAATATTCAGAATTGCTATGCTCTTCATATCTGAGTTTATAATACTCTTCTAATGTAAAATGTTTTGGAGGGAATAATTCTTGTGTTTCCACAAGGTTTAAAATACGATCGGTTCTAAATTCACGATAATCTTTTCTTAGTCTACAATATGCAATCATGATCCATGTATTATTAGTAAAGTATACTCCAAAAGGTTCTACTAACCGTTTACTAAATACTTTTGACGCAGTAGTGTATTGAATTTCAAGAACTCTTAAATCGGTAATTGCTTGTTGGATTACAGATAACGATGTACTTGGGTTAACCTTGGCTGTTTTATTATATGTAAAAACACGTTGTTCAAGAACTTCAAGTTTTTTCTTTTGTGTTGTTTTGAGTACAGCGATAACTTTATCTATTGCTTCCTGATATTCATTAATTAAGGATTGATCATTGTTTGTATTTATAATTTTAGAAGCGGTCAACAAAGCATTGGCTTCTTTTTCAGTAAACATTACTGGAGGTAAAGAATATCCATCTACAAGATAATACCCCGTACCTGCTTCTGCTCCTACTGGAACTCCTGCTTCTGTTAGAGCTTGCATATCCCTGTAAATTGTGCGCAAACTAACATCAAACTTATTTGCTAATTCTGCTGCCTGAACAATTTTTTTAGATTGTAATTTTACTAATATTGCTGTTAATCTATGTAGACGTTTCATTATTCTGTTTCATATTCGTCTGATGCTTCTTCATCATCAATTTCACTCAAATCTGTTGTATTATTAATGAAGTATTCGGTTTCTTCTATACCTTCTTCATGCTCCTCATTTGATAATTCTACAGGGACAGGGTTTCGTTTTTTATCCCGTATCATTCCCCAGGTCATGATCAAACTAGTACCAATAATTACAAATAATAATATCCCTGGTTCAAAACCTTCTATGGCTGCTTCTGCAGGGATGGCATAAAAAAGAAGTACTGTAATCAATCCTCGTGGGGCTATAAATAGTTGTGGTGAAATATCTTTTCCCATAAAAAGGCGTAACAATCCATAACGAATTACATATATTGAGATTAATATTAAAATACTTATCAAGGTTACTTTTAGACTTAATAAGGACGATAATACTATTGTTATTCCAAAAATAACGAAGAATAATGTACGTACAACAAATGCTGTTTCTGCGGTAATCACGTGCAATTCGTGATATATAGATTTTGCTTTCTCAAAATCCAAATACCCTCTAAGTTTTCCCTGAAAAAACAACTTCATATTTGCTATTACTAACCCAAAAATCAAAATGATAATCAAAGAGGAAAGATGCATTTTTTTGCCCAAACCATACAAAAGTAATAATACAGCAATAAGCAAAAATAGTTTTACCTGACTCTTAATTTTCTGAAAAATCAGAATAATAGCATAACTCGCTATTAGTGAAATCACTATAGTTAGAACAAGGTTTAGAAAAAAACCACCAACTCCTGCATCTTCTGCGGGGTTCAACCTTCCGGTTAGAAAATAAAATAACATGATTCCTAAAATATCAGAAAATGTACTTTCATAAATATGAAACTCCTTCTTAGCTTCTGATAACCCACTCACACTAGGTATAATAATAGCACTTGACAATATTGATAACGGAGTAGCATATAGCCAGGCAGACTGCATAGTCATCCCTTCAACCAAAGCTTTTAATATCACGGCAGCTATAAACGTAGAAGCTACTAAACCAATTAATGCAATTGCCATTGATTTGAGAATAGGCATTAATTTATCACTCTTTAACTTCAATTCGAGAGCTGCCTCGAGCACAATCATAATCAAACCTACAATACCTAGTACTTCAAGCATCGGGAAAAAATCAATAGAGTCTCCTCCAAAAGCTTTGAGAACATATTGTAAAATGATCCCCAAAATAATTAATAAAAGTACTGCTGGTACACTAGTTTTTTTGGCAACACCATTAAAAATGAAGGATAGGATGATGATTAGTGAAACGCCAATAATAACATTATAAGAAGAAAAAATTTCCATGAATAGATCTAAGGTTGATTGGTATTAGTTGTTTGTATTTAAAAACGTATGAAAAGATAGTAAATTATTTTAAAGTAAAAAGAGTTGTTATACTCAACCTTATTGTACAAATATATGGTGATTTGCATACATTAGATTCGAACAGATGATTCTATTTATTTTACCTCCAATGCATCCCCAATAGACTAACATCTACATAAATATACCCCTCGCAACAAGGGGGAACCCATCTTGGTATAGGGTCGACACCAACAAAAGGTAGTTCGAACTGATCATTTGCTGCTTCGATTAGATATTTTAAGGCTTCGAGATGATACCTTCAAGCTTCTTTTTGATAATTTACCAGATCAAAGAGATATTTATAAGATTTGTTATGATAAATTCATGGGTTGCGATCCAAAAAAAGGTGGTTCGAACTACCTTTTTATCGCTTCGAAGGGCCTCTATATCAATTCGCATCACTTATGAGACTCCTAAAGGTAGTATTGAGATGCATATAACCACCTCTACAAGGATGAAAAATACATATGGGACCAACAGATATCAAAGATGGCCATTATATGGATGTTGACCAACACCCACATATTGGATTGTCGACTTTGACCTACATGTTAGAAGGGGAAATAATGCATCGAGACAGTATTGGTACTCATCAAAGAATTTCTCCCGGATCTATAAACTTGATGGTCGCCGGTAAAGGAGTTACTCATACAGAGCGTACCCCAAAAGATCTTAGGGGTAATGGAGTATTTACTGCCCATGGATATCAAATTTGGATCGCACTGCCTAAAGATTTTGAGGATATTGAACCAGAATTTCATCATTTTGAGGCTAAGGATTTACCCACATGGCAGAATGAAGGAGCACAATTTCAATTAATTGCAGGAAAAGGTTATGATTACACTTCTCCTGTTCCTGTACATTCTGAATTATTTATGCTTGATATCAAAACAGAACATAGATATGAATTGCATATTAAAGGAGAATTGAATGGTGAAATCGGAATTTGTATTGTAAAAGGAGCTATCGAAGCCTGTGAGAATCATATCACTGAAGGAAATATGCTGGTTTCTAAAACAGATGATAGTTGTAGTATCGTTTTATTATCAGAAACTCACATCATATTATTTGGGGGAGAACCTTTTGAAGAAGAACGATATATCTATTGGAATTTTGTATCGACGAGCAAAGAAAAAATAGAAGCTGCAAAAATACGTTGGCAACAGCATGATTTTCCTAAAGTTCCCTACGATGATTCATATGTTCCTTTACCTAAAGCATAAAAAAAATTAAATACCATCCAGAACTATAAAAATTTATGCTTGCTTGTATTACACTAATTCCCTTCTCAACTCATTCAAAGAAATATTACTATTAATAAGCCTAGTAATTACTTCTTCTCTAAACTCATCTAAATCATCATAATCATAATATTTTGCCCATTTGTAGGTTTCGAGAAGGTTTTTAATTTGCTTAATTAATTTTCGAGTTGCATCTGCAGAACGTAGTACTGCCACCTGATTATAATTGGGATTATCCTTATGCATATAGCTTACTTTCTTAGTTTCAAAATCAACAGAAATGTAATATGCATCTACTTCGGGATCCAGATTTTCTCTAAAATCTCCCCACTCTGCAAATCCTAATCTTAAATCATCTATTTCTGCAGGAAAATCAGAGACAAGACGCCACTGACATTTTGCTGCCCTACCCCAATGGTTAGACATTCTATACACTCCATATTTTGTATAATAGTACGTACTCCCCGACTCACTTCTATAATTGGGTTTTCTTTTCCTTATTTCTCTTAGAGGCACCCCTCTAAATACACAATAGGTCTTGTTAAAAAAGTTATACCGTGTGTATACCTTTATATTCTCTTTTTCCTGATTTTCCAATATTTTATTTTTTCCCGACGACAAAGAAATCACATTTTTTTCAAAAACTAAAAACAAGTTTTTAACATAATTTAAACTTCTTTTGGTCAGACAAAATAACATTATAACCTATACATCTCAAGTACGTACTTAACCCCAGAACACTACAGTTATACCACCCTTCTCAAAAAAGGGGATTCAACCAATGTTAATAAGTTATTAAGCTCTTTTGCAAATAGTTAAAAGTATTTAGTTTTAAGCATTCAACAAATTAATCTTAAATTTTTATAACATGGGGTTTATTCTTAAAGGAAATCTTGCAGGGGAATTATGCAAAGATTGTAAAGAACCGTTATTGGGTTCTATAGTTCGCTTTTATCGTATAGAAAATTTTGATCTTGGTATTATTACAAATGTGGCTGCCAATCCAAAAAACACCTTACAAGTTTTGGGTGAAAAACAAATCAAAGCTAAGGCCAAACTATTGATTGCCGAAGCTGAAATTGATGAACAAGGCAATTATGAAACAGAACCAAAAGGAAAATATGAACAATATGATGGTCCTCTCATGATTGATGTGGTGACCAAACGTGTATTCAATCAAAAAAGTAAAGATCGAGAGCCAATACAATTTAACATCACCACATTACAACCCAGATGGAAACAAACTAACGATAACATTGTATTTTATTGGAAATATTGTATCAACCAACGATTCTGGTGTAGCATACGAGAATTATTTGATGCATGGGTTATTTGTGGACGGTTATTGAATTGTAATGATAATCGAATCCCTCTTCCAGGAATAAAAGTAATTGCAATGGATGATGATTGGATTGGTGATGATGAACTTGGTTCTAATATTACAGATAGTACAGGGCATTTTAGAATAGATTATAGTAGCAAAGATTTTAAACAAACATTTCTTTCTCCTATTATCAATATAGAAACCCCTTTTCCACCATTTAACAGTGGGCCAGATGTATATTTTAATTTAGAATTTGATGGAACTCCAATCGAGTTTGAAAAGCCATCAGATAAAAGGAATAATGTAGGGCCATGTCTTTGTGTAGAGTTATGTATTGAAGATATTGAGGTTATACAACCAGATATTCCTGCTTCATTCACTCATTTTGGAAAAGCCTTATACGCTCATATACAAGATGGTATTGATAATACTACTGGTAAAACTATTAATGGAAACCGTGCTTTCTATAGTACTATTAATCTGGTTGGGACAATTGCACAAAAACTCAATAGCCAACCTATGGAATATATGTTTGAATATCAAGTAGTTTCATCCCCTTTATCTCCATTAACAAGTACATGGATACCCTTAAATTCTAGTGCTGTACCGCAAACAATTATTGGTAATTTTTTGATAGAAACCCTAGACCCTAACAATCCTATAACAAAATCACCTGTGTATATCAATAATCCCGATCCGTTAAGTAATAATGCAACTATTGTTGACAATTGGATACGAGTACCACAACAAGCAAATTTTGAAGGACATCAGGATGCAGAAATTTTTAAGTTAGCAACTACACAAATCTTTAGTACCAATACTCTGGATATGAGTGCTCTGCCTTCTACAATAGGTACAGCAACTCTTCCTGCTGTACCTCAGATATTCAATAAGTATGTTGCAGTACGTATGAAGCAAAGACAAGTAAATAACTCTACTACCGAGGTGATTGCAGGTACTTCAAAACCAATTGCTGTATTCAATACTAGATATAATAATGTAAACAAACATGGAAGCTGGGCTCCAAGTTTGGCTCAAAATCAATTGGCTGCAGTATCAGTAAACATTCAAGAAATTATAACTGTAGATGAAACAATTGATGAATGTACCAAGATCGTAGATGCATTACATGTAAAATATCATGGTAGAAATGAAAACCTAGGCTCATTGAAGCTTGAAATCACCGGACCCCCAAAAGTCGGTCAAAGTTTTGAATTTCCTGCTATTATATTAGCATCATCTCCAGAAACATTCGGGACAACCGAATTGATCATTACTCCTGCAGGTCAAACGATTAATGATCTTAGATCATGTGCATTTACTATTGAGTTGATAGCAACTGTTTTACTTACTAATGGAGAGTCTGGACCAGGGCCTATAAAAGATTTAATATCATTTTGTAAAGCTTAATATTTATAATTACAGATAAACAAGATTGTTTTAAAATTTTGTTTATCTGTAATATACAGTTGATAGCTTTTGATTTAAAAAATATATCGATCTACAGTAATATACTTGTGCTCCTCCTCCAATACCATCATCCATATATAATTGAGTTATCTCATTAAGTAATCCTTATGGAATATCTAAATTTTGAAAATAAGCTTTTATCTCTGGAATAATATCATATCCATCATTATCTACATCAATTTGTCGTATTTCTTAGGCTTATTTTTGTAGGAATTACTCCCCGAAATTAGTAATGTTAAATGGTTAATCCCAGAGATTCCGGTAAAAGCCTGAATAACTAACTGTATAGATTCAAATGTAGGTTTACTAACAGCAATTCTTTGTATAGTATCCTCCCATTTTCTTTGTTTGTTAACTTCAAAATTCTCTTCTATTTTCTTTTTTTCTTGTTTATAATACTTTACTCCTTGATGTTTTTCTTGGGATTTTAATTCTTCTATTTTCTGATTTACTTCTTTTAGTTGAATTTCTCTTGTGGTAAATTTTAAGCCAAAACAGTCAAAGAAAAAAGTATCTATAAAAAAGCTTTTAACATCTTCTGTCCATGAATCACTTTTATCGAGTATTTCTTTGATAATTTTTGTAGCGTTTTTATGCTCAAAATCTTCTCTGTCTGCATCTACTCCAAACATTTTTTGGGCAATACTGTTTAAAATACCTTTAGAATTTTTCTGTAACACATAGAATAAAATGAGTTTTGTATAATTATCGATAGCATTAGGGTGATACTTTAATAAAGAAATAATCAAAGTATTTTTATTTTCAGGAAAAGTCTTGTAGAAGGGTAGTATATATTGCGAAATTTCACTTCTATAATCTACATCTAAGTAAGAAGTATGATAAAAATATAAAGCAAATAATTTTTGAATTAAATCACCTAGATTTCCTTTATTATAGATCCCGATATTAGTTTCTATAATTTGAAAATCAGGAGTTTTCATTAATTTCTTTATATGAAAAATTAGTTTTTCACTGTTTTTGGCGATGGCATTTTTTGTGTTTTTTGCACTAAAGGATGTATAATCGCTTGATGAAAATACAGTTAGAAATTTATATAAATTCTTTGTTTCTTCTGATGCCTTTTCATCAAAATTTTCTAGTTTGTGAATTAATATACTATAGAGTTGATATACAAAAGAAACATCTTTATTGATATTCTCTTTCCATTCTATACAGACTTTATTTCTGGTAGATTTATCATTACAAGAAGCTTTTTCTATTAATTCTAAATGTTGAAGAATTATTGGACTTATAGTTAGTTTTGTTTTCTTCTTAGGAAAAAAGTAATTACATAATTTCATGATCTATATACTACTTGTTTTAGGGACTAGATAGAGTATGAACGTCTAAATAGGATTCTGATTGTCAATGTCAAAAATATCATATCAAACTATTTATCAATACCCTATATTCAGTGAAAAAAAAATTTGTTTTAGGAGTCGGGAGAACACAGAATAGCTTTTTTGATCTTTACTATAGATTTTTTTGCTTACAAACTCAAGGAGTTCTATTTTTATGTGCTGAAGTAATTTTTTGATTGCACAACCACAGAATCTAAAAATTCTAAATGTCCATTTTTGAATTGAATGACCGATATTCATCTCATTGTAAATAATATTATACAAAAGATATACACTATACTCCACAATTGTATAGTTATTAAAAGACCATTGAGTATAACCAAACACCAACAAATCTAGGTTACAATATGATTGAAAATATAATTAAAGGTAATTTCTATGAAATTAGTTTAGGATCTGTTCCTACAGATGCTGATATTGCTTTTACTACAATAAGTACAGAAGTTACTGCCGGGCTTCTTAATCGTTTGGTTATAAAATCATATGGCTACAATCTTAGCATTCTTAAGAGTCTTGATATTGAAAAAGGATTTGACTTGGTCGAAGATAAAAGAGGGCTCAAATCTATTTTATTTATAGTTACTGTAGAAAAAAAAAGAAAAGTTGAAGACGCTCTAAAAGAAAACCTCTCTAAAAGCATACAATACTACCTAAAATCATTATCTAACAAAAAAGTATGGTTACCCCTTATGGGAACAGGAAAAGGTGGATTAAGTTTTTCTAAGAGTCTTGAAATTACACTCAATGTACTTCTTGATTATTCAAATCACCTATCACAAGCAAACGTTAGTTTTATTATCTCTATTCCTACTAGTGAAGAAGGTAAAACTTTATTTAGTACTTTGAGGCAAACAAATACAATCGATACTAATTCTATTAAACAAAAAAAACCTGCAGTTACTACCAAGATAGAGGAAGAAGACTCTCAAAAAAATACAGTTAAGAAACAAAAAACATCAAAAAAAGAGCTCTCAAATGAAATACAAAGCCTTACAGAGAATTTTTCTGGAAAATTTTATCTTGTCGGATCTTCATGGGGCAAACAAGATAAAAAAGATCTTTTCTTTAGGAACAACACATGGGAAAATGCATATGATGAAAAATATATTGATCTGGTAAAAAATGTTCGACCAGGAGATATTCTAATCATGAAATCTACATTTGCTAAGAAAAATGGCAAAGCATATATTAGAATAAAAGGATGTGGGACTGTTACCAATAATAATGATGATGGTAAACATCTTGCTGTTAATTGGTCCATTAAAAATTTACAAACAGACATTGAAGGTCTAGGGTCATATAGAGCTACCATTTCTGAGCCAAAACAAGAACATTTACTCACTATACTTTCCAAATTAGACACAGGTCAACTTTCTGATCTTGGTCAAACCAACACCGAAGTAAAATCAAATAATACAGTTACCAAAATCACCACTATTGCTGGTTTGGTAAGTGATACCGATTCTGGCACAGATCATCTCGATATATCTAAAGATGTCTCTGCATTTGCTCGAGTTATTGCTGCAAAAAGTTTTACACCTCCGTTAGCCATTGCTTTATTTGGCAAATGGGGTTCTGGGAAAAGTTTCTTTATGAAAAAACTAAAAGAACGTATTGAGTTATTGTCTTTTGCTAATCCAGAAAAAGGATTCTGCGAAGGTATAGCACATGTGCATTTTAATGCATGGTCTTATATGGACGCTAACCTCTGGGCTGGTATCATTACCAAAATTTTTGAAGGATTACAACAATATATTAGTAATAATTCTCCCTCCGATGCTTATAAAAAAGAAATCGAAGAAATGCTTACTAGTGAGTTACATATCACCAATGACGAGTTAACAAAGCTAAAAAAAGAAGAAAGGGATATTAACATTCAATTAGAAACTTTAGTAATTCAGAAAGATAATATCGAAGAAGAGTTAGAGCAAAGAATAGATGAAATCGAAAAGCTTACGGTTACTAAAGTTATAGAAAAAGTAAATAATGATTTTGCTGTTGAAACACGAATCAAAAATGCTGTTCATGAAAACCCTTCAATAATTAAAAGCAAAGAAGAATTAGCAAAGGTAATCCCCAGAGAATATTGGAAAAATCCAGATGAACTTTATCAACAAACAAAATCAATACAAACTTTTTTAAAAATATTTTTTAAAACTGGAGAATTATGGAAAAACCTACTCTGGCTTATAGCAATTATACTTATTGTAGTATTAGTACCTCTTGCCTTAGAACTTACAGTAAGTGCTATAGGCATTACAGATTTTAATTTTACCAAAAATACTATACTAGAGCCCGATTATAGTTTTACCACCAAAATGCTATCATTATTTACGATTCTAGGTGGATTATATACCAGAGGGATCGTTGTCTACAAAAAGCTACAACCTCTAGTCGCTTCTTTCTGGAATATCAAAAAAGAATATGAAGTTAAAAGGGAAGATGCTATTTTTTCCTTTAAACAAAAAGAAAAGGCATTACAGCTTGAGATTGAAAAAATCAAAGACAAGATTGTAGATATCAATCAACAAATCAATCTCACAACAAAACAAAAAACAGAAATTGAGTTTAGATTAAGCAATACTCTATCCACTGAAGCACTACATAGTTTTATTGAGAAAAGATCAGCTAGCAAGGAATATGAAGAACATTTAGGCATTATATCTATTATTAGGAAGGATTTTGAAATCTTAAGCAACTTGTTTACCGATCATAATGAGGAACTTGAAAACAGTAAAAAAATAACAGATTTTAGAAAAAAATTCGAACGCCCATTACAACGAATTGTTTTATACATAGATGATCTGGATCGCTGTCCAGAAGAACTCGTTGTCGAAGTTCTAGAAGCTGTTAATCTTCTTATGGCCTATCCCCTTTTTGTTGTTGTGGTAGGTGTTGATCCTCGATGGGTAAAGAATGCTCTAATCAAAAAACATCAGTTACAATTTGTAAAAAACGAAAAAAATTCAGAGATAGAAATGATCGATCCATCCAGTTATCTCGAAAAGATATTCCAAATACCTTTTAATCTAAAAGCTCCAGCAGATAATAATGTAAAACATATGCTAAAGACTTTGGCCGAAATAAATCCTGTAATCAGCGATGATGTTATGACCATAGAACAAGAAGAGCTTGTAAGTATTGACGATAGCAGTTATACCGATGTCGAGCAAACCGAAAAAACTATTTCTACACCAGAATACCCTGTAAAAATAACAGAAAAAGACATTAAGGATATAGAACGTATCGAAACCAAAGAAACTATAGAATCCTTACAATTCTCTGAGCGAGAAGTAAAACTGCTACAAGACATGTCAATTATTATTGGATCCAGCCCAAGAGCTATAAAACGCTGTATAAACATCTATAGAATTGTAAAAGCTCATGAAAATTTTAGGTACACTAATACTACCGATGACATTGAAATTTTATCCGTACTCTTTCTATTGGCAATTCCTATTGGTAAGTACAAACATTTAACTGCATCTTTGTTTAGATATGTTGTTGATAAATCCAAAGAAGCACAGCAGTTACAAAGTTACTTTCATGCGCCTATAGATCATACTCTGAAACACACACATCCATTACAAGAAGAACTTCTGGAAAAAATGTTAGACTCTGAGATAAAAGTGTTGTTAGATCAAAAATCTGATCGTTTTATAAAACACCTATACTTCTTAAAACGATTTGTATTTAACGGAATATAATACATGAGGTTCTGTTTTAATATTATATTACTATAATCCGTGAGTTTTTAAGCACTTCAACAAGCTCTGCATGACAACTCACCCTTCCCTTGGAATCTAACCTCATCTTTTAAACTATATCGATACGACCACTTATTAATATTCCAATAGAATTTGCATGTTTATTTTTACTACACTGAAGTTGAAACTCTAGAAACCTGAATACCTTATATACAAACTCTATAAATAATATATTGCTTATACTACATCTACATATACCCAATGCCCTTGTTCTTTGGTAAACTTAGAATGTTCATGAATCATTTGCATACCACTATCATTATAATAAAATGCTTTAAATTCTACTGTACCTTCAGTATCCTTAGGCATACCTCTAGAAGTTTGTAATACTTCTAGTTTAATCCAATTCACAGATTTAGCCCAACGTACAATTGATTTCTTTTCTTTAGACGATGGCCTTGTAGTACTATGATGACTTTTCACTAGATAATCTCCTTTTGCTATTACAAAAGCACTATATCGTGAACGCATCAAGTCTTCTGCCGTTAATGCAGCTCTAATATCTTGATGGATTATTCCGCAACAAGAAGTATACACCTTTGATCTACCACAGTGGCAATTACTCATGAGAAATTTCTGTATTGTTTTGTTGATTTATTTTTTGAGTCAAAGCTTTTAATCGTTTTGCTCTAGCTTCTTTCTCTTTTCTGATTTTATTCTTTTTACGATTCATCAACTTAGCATGTTTTGCCTTATTCTGAGTATTCTTTTCTTTTCCCTTTTTTGCCATATTCTATGTTCATATTAATACTCAAAAGATACAAGATAAATTTTTACTTCTATAATCACTGATGAATCGATGGTAAACGATAATCGATTGTTTAATACATTCTCACTAAAAGAATACGTTTTATATTTTACGCACACACTACAAATCAAAACTTTAAAAATGTAATGACAATAACTACATAGTTTAGTTATAGTGTGGGATTATCTTCTCTTCTTGTATCTGTATTTGCTGATATCCAATATAACGTTCAAGATCTTTTCTAAATACATATTTGCCTGTATCTCTTATCTCATCCAATGCTTCTTTAAGATGTGTAAAAGCCCTATCACGTAGATCTTTGGCCTTAGAATCATCTAAAGTATCACCATTAGCTTTGGCTAATAACTCCAAAAGGTTCTCAGATTTTTGCTTTGCAATATCAAACTTTCTAAGATCATATTTCATTTTTTCCAATATCGGAGCATTTGCCTTACCCAACAGACAGATATCCATTAGATCCTTAATCACATCAACACTACTTTCTCTCTCTGTAATCTTGCGTAAATTTTTTAATACATCTGAATGCTTACGAAACGTAAAGTACAAATCAGCTACTAAATCATTTTTATATTCATAAGCTTTAGAGAATTCTCTTTTCCATATTTTTAGAGCTTCTTTTTGACTATTACGTTCTTTCATCCAAACTATTTGTGCATATCTACATGCTCCTATACGAACTGGTAAATCCTCAACATATCTATTCCAATCTAATCCACTGTTCTCAAGAATAACTTTATCCTCATATGTCCATAAAAATAAATTTTCTGCTTCCCGCAAGGCAATTTCAACAGGGATCGTTGGTGTCTTTACTTCTTCTAAAGATAAAGCTTCTAATACAGCTAATTTTATTTTATAATTTGCTTTTGACATTCGCTAATTATTTTAAGAATTTGTTTTATGTGTAATTGTTACCCAACTTTATATTATAAAATGTCATAAAGAAGAGTTTTGTTACCTATTTTGATACTTTTTTTGATTTAAAGCATTGATAATGCAAAATTCAACCAATTAAATAAATTTCCTTTTTAAAACAAATAAAGCACAATATAAAAATCTAAAAACAAGCATTTTAATAAGCTTCAAACAGAACCGAATATTGTTCGTTTAATTAGGTTTACACCTGTGTTTCAGATGTAACTTTGGGGTTAAATAAATTATGTTATCCGCTCATTAATTTATCTTTATAAATTAATGAAATTTCCCCATAAAATGATTTAATTTCTTCACATATTCTTAAAATTATAAACAGATAACATGAGGTAGATAATTAGTTATTTAGTAGCATTATTAACCAATAAATAATTTAAAATGAAATCACCCTTAAAATTCTTATCTGGAATATTAGTATTCTTAGTATTATTTACTTCTTGTGAAACTGCTGATACAGTTGAACCTGAAATTGTTAAAACCAATCCATATTTGGAACTTGTAGGTACTGTAGAACACAGACAAGCTACAGAGGAGGAGTTAAGTAAGCTTATTCCTGCAGAAGAAGCTAAAGCTAATTGTACACTTCATGGAGATAAAGGATGCACGGACAATGCTGAATCTGAGTTTGAGCGTTATGTAAAAGAATGTACTTCATATCCTCGTGTATGGCCTCCATCTGGTGCTGTTTCTACTCATTATTTAAGTATGATCTATTATGTTGATGGAGATGGAGATATTAATTTAGATCATTATCAGGATGATCTACAAGCACATGTAACTCAATTAACCAGTACAGAAGGTGCTTCTTTTATTAGTGCTGAAATCGTATATTGGACATGTGATGAAAGAGAAAATAATTCTTGTGTGTTATTATATACTGTGTATAGATAGAAAACTGAAAGTAAAAAATATTAAAAAGCAGACTTCCGTTTGAAGTCTGCTTTTTTATTTACACAGTTCATTGGACACTACCTTTATTGAGTATTTTTTAATCAGGAATGGTATTATATTTTATTTTCAAACCTTACTTTTCCAGCGTTTTAGTATCTGATTAATATCCGACCGTACCTCTGTTCGGATTTCTTTTTTACGTTTTCCTTTACCAAACTGATTATCATAATTAGTTTCGGCATGCCGTATATGAGCTTCTACTGCCAGATCAATCATTTTGCTATCAAATTCCTTAGCATTTGCTGTACGCCCTACTCTACCACTATATTTTTCACATGCATGTTTGGCTATTTCAAACTCTCGTTTTACAGGGCAGCCAGGATATTTACTTCTAATAGCTATAGCAAAATTAACAATGTATTCTTTATCTTGTTGTTCTCTTATTATAGCTGCTTTTCTATTTTTTTCTGCTCGGATAGCTTGATCTTTCCTACATTCTATTTTTGCCTTCTCTATCGCAATTTTTTCTACCAATTGCCCTTGTCGTTCATATCGTTTACGTCTTTGATTCCATGCCCATACTACTCCGCACAAAGTAGAATATTTCTTAGATCTACGGGTCATTGCAACATCGCCTGGTGGTAATAATACATATCCAGCGAACGAAGAACAACCAAAACAAGTGCCTTTGTGCCTTTCACTTTCTGCAACAAATGATTTTCCAACAAGGATACGTTTTCCACATTGTATACATTTTAGTTTTTCCTTCTTTGTTAAAAATATGTTTTGAGAAATTGTTGCCAAATATCAGTTGTTTTTAAAGGCTAGCGAAAATACATTTTTTAGTATTGATTTTACTTATCAATTACCTACATTTTATTAACTTTGAAGCCCTTTGCCACGCTGTTTTTTATGCAACCATTATTTTTATTAACACTTAATTAACATGAGATATGAAGAATTGTTAATTAATCTATAAAAATTAAATGTCGTCATTACACTTCTTCATCTACTTCTATAGCTCTCAAAACACTATAAATAAATACTTTAAAATATTAAAATACGGTTCTATCCTCTCACTTATTACGCTATAACCATTGTTTTAATGTTATTTTACCGTAATTGCAAGATGAAGTTATTTCCTAAATTTACATTCGAAGATCGCTACAAAACTTTATTAGTAAACATAAGTTTATAACATCAACCATTATGACCCCTATAGTCAAAACCCCAATGATTTTCTGTATGGTAAGTTTATATTGCTCTACTTCTAATCAAAGGAAGCAAAATCAAATGTATCAGATTGAAGATAACATTACCCTTAAGATCAACAACACTCTAAAACCTCCAAAAGGAAATAGCCTTTTACCTTAGCTTAGAGAAATTTTCTATGAATATATTTATGTATTCGTATATCGGCATAGAAATGGTTTCATAAACATTTGAATCACAATATAAACAGACAACACTTTATAAGAATAGAGTATTTTAAAATATAACACATTTACCCTATAGACATAGTAGAAGTATTTTACGGGGGGCTGTAAATACAATTGTTAATTTGTCTTCTACTTGTACCGGGAATCTTGTTAGAGTAGATCTAGATTCCCGGTTTAAAAAAATATTAATTAACCAGTTCTTTTAAATATGATTACGCATCAAAAACACTTGTAGAAATTGAATGTAAAACATGTATCTTTTCACACTTTTCTATGGTATGTTTTACCAGGGTTCTCCTATGAGAATCCTGGTTTTTTTTACTTCTTTTGTTTTGTAATGCCAATATTCTAACCCCTATCTCCGAAGATATTTCTACTATCGCCATTGGCATTGCGACTACTCCTTGGGCAGATCTATCATATACTTCTATCGTCATTCTTACATTATCTCCAACAGCATATGGTTTATTAACCAATTTAGTTTTTAATTGTAATTTACATTGACCATAAGTGTCTGGTACAGGGCTATTCCAACGTATATTCATTTCATAAGGAAAAGTTATATCTTCATTGTTAAAACGAACCGTCAACTGTTGCTTTCCTTCTTTAATATAACTTTCTAAACCATCAACGACTATTTGCCCTCTTGTATTCATTTTTAATTTTTTGGAGGTTGTTTTTCCGTTAATAGTAAGATGTATAGATTTGTTTTTATTAATTACCTTATTTCTTTTAGTATAGAAGAAAAAAATTATAGTTATAAATAATTTTGACCTTGACAACAATGAATCATCTTGGTAATACTATCATCTTAACAATATAGAAGGCTACATTTTATTTAGTAACTTTATCGACTTAAGGTTAATCATCAAAAAAAATATGTATAATTCATAAATCAAAAACGAAAATCACACAAAATCATACTGTTATGAAAAAAATTCTTTTGCTTTTTTGGACTTCGTGTTTTTTTGTTTCCTGCTCTACTCCAACCAAAACCGATACCCCTCCTGATTATATTAAAATGGTGGAAACTGGTCTTGGACATCCCGTTCACATAGAAGGAGATTCTACATGGACTATAGAAGAGCGTATGAGGCACTATGGAGTACCTGGTGTGAGTATCGCTGTAATTAAAGATTATAAAATCGCATGGGTAAAGAATTATGGAGTTATGGATAAAGAGAGTACAAAGCCCATCACACAACAAACTCTTTTCCAGGCAGGATCAATTAGCAAACCCGTAGCAGCATATGGAGCATTAAGAATGGTAGAACAAAATAAAATCAATTTGGATGAAGATGTAAATATCTACTTACAATCCTGGAAACTGCCAGATAGCGAATTTACTAAGGATAAAAAGGTAGCTCTCAAACATCTTCTTAATCATTCTGGCGGACTTACAGTACATGGCTTTTTAGGATATAGTCCTGACCTTCCTGTACCAACAGTTGTTCAAGTGCTTAATGGAGTTCCTCCAGCTAATTCGGCTCCAATCTTTGTTGATAAAATTCCAGAAAAAAGTTTTCGTTACTCTGGTGGAGGATATACTGTGATGCAACAAATGATGATGGATGTTGAAGGTAAATCATTTCCATCGCTCATGAATGATTTGGTATTACAGCCATTAAACATGAGTTATAGCACCTATAAACAACCTTTAGAAGGAGAACAATTACAGATGGCTGCAACAGGGTATTTACCAGATGGCTCTATGACCAAAGGAAAGCGACACACCTACCCAGAAATGGCTGCTGCAGGACTATGGACAACAGCAGAAGATCTTGCAAAATTTGCAATCAATATTCAAGAAAGTATAAAAGGGAAGAGCAAAATCGTAGTTTCGAAGGAAATGGCTAACAAAATGCTTACACCCTTTGTAGAAGAATTTATTGGACTTGGTATTTTTATTAATAAAAAAGGAAATGAAATATACTTTGGCCACGGTGGTTGGGACGAAGGATTTTCGAGCGAATTAATGGCTCATAAAGACAAAGGGTATGGAGTCGTTGTACTTACTAATTCGAACCATCCGAATTTTATTAGTGAACTAATCAGATCAGTAGCCAACACCTATGCATGGGATAACTATGTTCCCATATATAAGAAAATGGAAATAGATACTACTCATCTTTCTCTAATTAGTGGTCGTTATCAGATAGATCAAAACCGAGTAACCAAAGTATATCACTCTGGTCAGCATCTTTTTAGAAAAAATATAGGCGAAAAACCTATAGAGTTATTCAAAATCTCTGACAGTACATTTATAAGTAGAGATAATGAGCGTCCAATTCAATTCAAAACAGATAAAGAAAGCGGAGAACTTCAGGCATTACTTTTAAACCCTAATAATGGTAAAATCGAAGCTACTTTAAAACGATTGAGTCAAGATCAAAAATTTCCATTAGAATTTCTTGCTTCTGGTGATTTCGAAAATGGATTTAAAGAGTATAAAGCCTTATTACAAACTGACTCAAATAATCCTGTTATTGCAGAAAATAATTTAAACGGACTAGGATATCGTTTAATGAATACAGAAAATCTAAAACTTGCTCAAGACGTATTTAAAGTCAATACACTACTCTATCCTGATAGTTTTAATGTTTATGATAGTTATGCCGAAGCATGTATGAATATTGGTGAACTTGACCTAGCGATAGAAAACTATAAAAAATCGTTAGAATTAAACCCTCAAAATACTAATGCCTCCAAAATGATTGAAAAAATAAAAGAGAAAAAAGGAAATGAACTTTAGTTCAATATATATATTGTAGTACCAATGAACAAACATATAATCATCATATTCGTTATATTTCTTACCAGTTGTGGAATACCTCAGTCAGAATTTGATATCGTAAAAACCGAAAATAATGCTCTAAAAAAGCATATAGATTCTATAGAGCATCAACTCAATACATTAGAATATTTAGTTGATAATTCTGAAGTTGTTTTAGCAAATACAAAAGTCAAAGAATTAACATCAACTTATAACGGACAGAAATATAAAATCAATATTAAATTCCCCAACGGCTATGAAAATAGATCAGAAAACTATCCCGTTCTCTATGTTTTAGATGCAGAAACAAATTTTGGAGGAGTAAGTTATATTGTTCAGAGATTAATAAAAGATAAACTTATCCCTAAAGTTCTGATTGTTGGTATTGCCTATGGTACAGACTACGATGAATTTTACAAATTAAGAAGTAGAGATTTAACTCCTGTCGAAGATAAAAATTTAAGAGTTGGTGGTAAACAATATGCTGATCCAACTGGTGGAGCTCCAGAGTTTACTAATTTTTTAGAGTTTGAACTTTTCCCTTTTATCGCAAAAAACTATAGAGTAAAAGAAGAACGAGCTATTTATGGACATTCTTATGGTGGACTTTATGGATGTTATGTAATGCTGAAGAAACCTTATCTATTCAATAAATACTTATTGTTAAGTCCATCACTTTGGTTTAAAGATAATTTATTAATTAAAGAAGTAAAGGAAGCAGAATTTAATCTAAAGAAACCTACTAAACTATATATGGCTTCAGGAATGCTTGAAATGCGAATCCAAAATCTACAAATGGACTTTGTTTTTACTCTGAATTCTAAAAGACAAAAGAATCTTGAATTAAAAGTGGATGTGATGAGAAATGAAACTCATCGAACCGTTTTTGGGCCTGGCTTTACAAATGGATTGCGGTATTTATATTCAGAAAAAAAGGAATAGTCGTTTAAGTATTAAAAATGTTAATCAAAAAGTATGTCAGTAAAAACTAATCATTTTGCCGAAGCTGCAATGCTTATTCGTAAACCTATCTCAGATGTTTTTAATGCATTTATTGACCCTGAAATTACATCCAAATTTTGGTTCACAAAAGGTTCTGGAATACTCAAAGAAGGTAAAACAATAGACTGGACCTGGGAAATGTTTAATCATACTGTTTCGGTATCAGTAATCCTTATATCAACTCATGAAAAAATCCGTATTCAATGGGGAGATGATCCAGAAGCTATTGTAGAATGGACATTTAAATCTTTAGGAGCATCAAAAACATTTGTGACCATTACAAATACAGGATTTAAGGGTAATTCAGAAGAATTAATTAATCAAATCAGAGATGCAACAGGAGGATTTACTTGGGTATTAGCGGGATTGAAATCATACCTAGAACATAATATTGAACTTAATCTTATCGCCGATAGATATCCAAAAGAACTGAGTTGATGAATAACAATACACAATCCATAACAATGACTATCTAATTTTCAAATTCTCATGAATATCTTAAAAATAACCCGTTGCACTTTATAATTCTGGTTCCTGATTGAGGTATTAAATTCATTAAAAAATGAAAAGAAAAAATAAGTATTAATATTTCTTTTATCCTTTTCTATCGTATGTGTCACGTTCTATTTCTTTAGTATATTGCAGATAAACCTATCTTTTTCTAATAAAAAAGACCGAAGTAAGAACATACAAATGATTAGAAGTAATAAAGAGTTATTGGATTTCTTTTCTAAATTGTCCATGTCCATTCCTGAAACTATAATAAAAGAGAGGGTATATTCTTCTGGAGGAAAAATTATTACTCAAGAAAAGCATGTTTCTTCTGTTTTTATTATCAAACATGGTATTGTAAAGTGTTATGTTAACGAAGATAATGGAAGAGATTTTATTCAGGAGTTTTTTAGTACAGGAGAAATTTTGGGAGAATTAGAAGTATTAAACGATACCATAAGTTTTTGTAATGCGGAAGCAATGACAGAAGTTATTGTATACCAAATCCATCAAAAGGATTTTTACAAATTATTAAAAGATCAACCAGAATTTAATTTATTAGTATTAAAAGTATTGTCAAATAAAGTTCGAGATACAGCGATAAGAGCTTCACGTCAGCAATCTCATTCTATTGCATATAATCTGGAAAAATTAATTTCCTTTTCTTCAGAAGAATCCAAAATGCTCTCTAAACAGGATCTAGCAGATTATTTAGGAATTACTTTGCGTAGTCTCAATAGAGCAATGAAAGATATAGTCATACGCTGATTTTTTACTGCACTACTAAGTACAACTATATAATTTTAATATTTTTCGATTTTGATTTATTATGGTTTACTCTACTTTATAGTATATTTGATCTTAAGAAGAATATTCCATCAAAAAATCACAGAGATAAATAAGTATATTATACATGGATAACTATGCTATTCTAAGTATTATTAGTTTTATAATAGTGTTTATATCATCTCTGTTTTCTATATTCTTATTAACTGTAAAAACGCAAAACAAAACCAGTAATCGACTTATTGCTGCTTTTCTGATTATCATTGCCATTGATATTAGCTCTTTTTTTTATCATAGATTTATTGATATGCCAATGGTGTTAGAAATGTTAAGAATGGATCTCCCGTTACTTTCTAGTCCATTGGAGTATCTTTTTGTATTATCTGTAATTTATAGCGATTTTAAAATCAAGCGTATCCACTTATTACATGCTATTCCTTTTCTGGTTAGTACATTGGTTTTTATGCCAAGATTTTATTTATCAAATACCGAAGCTCGAAATTCATTTTTTGAAACCTATAACGACCATGCAGAAGTATTATTTTCGATGGTTATAGGGCATATTCAAGTCATAGTCTATATTATTGCCATCTTCATTGTTTTGAAAAAATCCAAAAAAGTGATGCTTGAGAACTTTTCTAATGCTACTATAGCAAAACATAAATGGATATTTCAATTGAATGTGATTTCTATAATTTTGTTTGCTTTTAGTACAGGAAAAACCATATTTAAATTCATCAATGATGATTTTGACACGGTGAATATCGTACGCATTATTATGGCTTTTCTGGTGTTATGTTTTATATCTTGGTTGATTTTAAAAGCACTCTATCATCCTGAATTTTTTAGAAGAATTGATTCTAAGTTAAAGTCTGTTGAGAATATGATCGCTAAGAAAGAAACTCTAATTGAGCATACAGAAGATGAAGAAGTTAGACAGCAAATACAGGAACTGAGAGCATACATGCTTAACCAAAAACCATATCTAAATCCTACCTTGACTATTCAGAATTTGGCAGATGATTTACACCTACCAGTACGAGAAGTTTCTATTTTGATCAATCATCATCTTAATCAACATTTTTTTGATTTTGTAAATGAATATCGCATTCAACTTGCCAAAGATATTCTACAAAATCCCACAAAAAAACAATTTACTATTTTAGAAATTTTGTATGAAGTAGGTTTTAATTCTAAATCCTCTTTTAATACTGCATTTAAAAAATATGCAAATGTGACACCAACAGAATATCGAAAGAGAGCAAATCATGTATAAAATTATAAAATGAGCCTTCAAAGTATATGAATTACTTATCATCTATAACTTTAATCATTATTTTTATATCTTTTTTCTTTGCATTCTTTTTATTTACTGTAAAGACTACGAATAAATTAAGTAATGTTTTTATTGGATGTTTCTTAATAGCCATTGCTACAGAAATAAGTGTGTTTTTCTATGGGTTTTATATTGATACTCATCCCGTAACTGACGTATTAAGAGATAATATTAGCTTTTTACAAAGTCCATTCCTTTTTTTATATGTTCTTTCTATGTTATACGCTGATTTTAAATTACAATACAAGCATTTGTTGCATAGTATCCCATTTGTTCTGATAACAATTCTTTTTTTTCCAAATCTTCTTGATCATCAAACTATAGTATCATATCTAGGAGGCGGAACATATGAAAAAGGAATTTTTATTACCGCCATTCATATTCAATTTTTAATATATATCATAGCAATATTTATTATACTATATAAAGCTAAAAAAATATTTTTAGAGAATTACTCTCAAGCAAACACCGATATCTACAAATGGTTGTTTCAGCTTAATGTATTAATCAGTATTGTTGTTAGCTTTGGGATTTTTAAAAATATATTCAGATCATTTAGTACGGATATACAATCTCTTCATTTTACACGAATTATTATAACATTACTCTTATTAGGTTTTATATGTTGGATCATATTAAAAGGTCTTTATAATCCCAAAATTTTTAGAGGAATCGATTCTACTCTAAAATCTGTAAATAACCTTATTATAACTAACCAATCATCATCTTTAACAATCAATGTCATCGATGAGTCTATTCAACAACAGATTGATCTTCTAAAGACGTATATGACCGAAAAACACCCCTATCTAGACCCTACATTAACCATTCAAAATTTAGCAGAACAAATACATGTCCCTTCCAGAGAATTATCTGTATTAATTAATCATCATCTTAACCAACATTTTTTTGATTTTATAAATGAGTATCGCATACATCATGCTATGGATATCCTAAAAGATTCTTCAAAAAAACAACTCACCATACTAGAAATTCTATATGAAGTAGGTTTTAATTCTAAATCCTCTTTTAATACCGCGTTTAAAAAACATACTAACTTAACCCCTACTCAATTCAGAAATAGGAACTCATAATCAGTAGATTATAAAAAGTCGAACGTTTACTTGTAAAAAGTCGAACTCATTTTTTACTATAAAAATGGTTCGATTATTTTAATCGGTCGCATACAAGATATTCAAAAATGATATTTGTCTCATCATAATCTAAAAACATAAAATTATAATGAGACCATTTTTAAATCTATTCTTCTTTTTAATTCCAATACTAAGCTTTTCTCAATACGATATAACAGGAACGGTAATCAATGAAAAAGAACCCATACCATTTGCAAATATTATTTTAACTCAAAAAGATGGCAATATAGTAAGCGGAGCTATTACCGATGAGAATGGGAACTTTAGTATAACAGCAAAAAAAGGAAATTATAAGCTAATCATAAGTTTTATAGGATATACTGATACAAGTCAGGATATCGAACTTTTAGGCACACTCAATTTGGGAATTATTGCTTTAACCAATAGTACTACTAGTCTGGATGAGATCGTTATCAAAACTACCAAAAAGGTTATTGAGCGTAAACCAGATCGTTTGATTTTTAATGTTGAAAATAGCATTGCTGCAAGCGGCGGTGATGCTATGGATGCTTTAAAAGTAGCTCCAGGTATTGCAATACAAAACAATGCAATTACTATGATAGGAAGAGGCGAATCCAGAGTTATGATAGACGGTAGACTTTTACAATTATCGGGAGAAGAATTAGTAGATTTCTTGACTTCTATAGCTGCAGATGATATCAAAAAAATAGAAATCATCACCAATCCACCAGCTCAATATGAAGCTGCAGGAAATGGCGGATTAATCAATATTGTATACAAAAGAGGAGCTCGTAATTCATGGAAAAACAATACTTCTTTGGCCTACAACCAAAATAAATATCAATTTACTACACTACGCAACAACTTTTTTTACAATAAAAACCGATTACGATTCTCATTAAGTACTAACGGAACCCTTGGAAACAAAAGAGAAGATGAAGAAATAGACGTGTTATATCCGAATGGACAATGGTTATCAGATGCAGATGTAAAAGCACGTAAGGATAACATTTCTAGTCGATTATCCATAGACTATGATATCACAAACAAAATAACTATTGGAGCACAATATCTTGGAAACTATAGTGTACCTGATTTTGATATATTAGCTACTACTCAAATTTTTAATGCTGTCGGTCAAACAGACTCAATACTCATTAATAATAGTTTTTCTGGTAGAAACGTAAATAGTCATCTTTATAATGCACATATGACTACAACATTAGATTCTTTGGACAGAAAAATATCTTTTGACCTTGACTATTTTGATTATGATAATGAGTTAGAACAAAATGATTTGGTGAACAGTTTTTCCCCAAATAATGATTTTCTTGGAGTTAATTTACAATCAGAAAATTTAGGAAATCAACGTATTGATAATGTTAGCCTTAAAATAGATGTAGAACACCCTTTTTCAAACATCAATGTTACTTATGGCGGTAAAGTTAGTTTCATAAAAACAGTAAATAATCTACAAAACTTTACAATTCAAACCGCAGCTCCTTTATTTAATCCTAATTCATCGAACGAGTTTGAATACATAGAAAATATACAAGCTGCATATCTAAACGGATCAAAAAAAATAGGTGATCATTGGGAGTTACAGGCTGGTTTGCGATTAGAAAATACAAACACAGAAGGGTTTTCTAAAACATTAAATCAAAAAAACACCAATCAATATTTAAAATTATTTCCTACTGCTTATATATCCTATCAAAAAAACGACAATCATACATTTTCTTTTAATTATGGAAAACGAATTAATCGACCAAGTTTCAGGAATCTGAATCCATTTAGAATCTATATCAACAGTAATGCTTTTTCTGAAGGAAACCCATTTCTACAACCTTCATTTACCGATAATTTTGAATTTAATCACACTTATAAAGGCAAATTAACTACAAATGCTTTTCTTAATATTAGATCTGACGGCTTCGGAACCATATTTAGTGCAGATGAAGAAACTGAAATTCAATCGATTATTAGAGAAAATTATTATACCAATTATAATTGGGGAATTGGGGAAATCTATTCTTTTGATGCGTTTTCCTGGTGGAAAAGTCAAAATCAAGTATATGTTTTTGGTAGTAAAACCGTTATTGATGATAATATAGTTGCCATCCCACAAAACGGCACTCAACTATACTTAGCTACAAATAATACTTTTTCATTAGGTAAAAACACCAAGCTACAAGCTAATTTTTGGTATAGATCACCAGGTAAGTTTGTCTTATTCGATATTAGTGAATCCTATAGTTTTGATATAGCAATAAATCAGAGCATGTTTAAAGATAAACTACAACTTTCTTTAGCAGTAAATGATATTTTTGACAAAGCAAATGATGGGAAACTAATTTCTATAGTAAATGGTGTAAAAACTGCTTATGCACAAAATTACAGCACTCGTTTTGTAAGAATATCAATCTCTTATAGTTTTGGAAATTCTAAAATCAAAAACAAGCAACGTAATTTTGGAAATGATGAAGAAAGAAGAAGAAGTAATTAATTTATACTCCTTCTTATTGAACCATTTTTCAATAGTTCATTAAGGATTAATAATGTTGTTGGATCACCATGTCTCAATAAACGATTAACTACTTCTTCCAAATGATTACCATTTTTTATATGAAATTTCATAATTAAACAGTCTTTACCAGTGACTCTAGTGCGCTCTACCATTTCAGGATATTCGTTATATAGGTTATTGGTAAAAGATTCAAAATTAATTCTATTTACACTCATCATAATAATTACAGATAAAGACCATCCTAATTTATAAGGATCTATTTGTGTGGTGCTGGTGCTATATATCTTGTATA
Organism: uncultured Aquimarina sp.; assembly: GCA_947498785.1. Classification (GTDB taxonomy): domain Bacteria; phylum Bacteroidota; class Bacteroidia; order Flavobacteriales; family Flavobacteriaceae; genus Aquimarina. The sequence continues at coordinate 340,545 of CANMLS010000001.1, forward strand.
TCTTGGTATTATGTTGTGACCAAAATTCAGAATAGAAATGATCCAAAAGAAATTACTGCAGATCTCAACAATAGAAAATAACAATTAATAATCAAATTACTAGTATTTGGAGGACTGCTTATCAAACTACTCATACATTATCATAATATTGAAATTTGCCATTTTGAAAAAAAGGTATAGCTTAAACTAACGATGTTACTAAAAACTAATACTTTTTATAAAATAAATCTTGAAACTATTGGTTATTAATACATAGTACTTCCTTATTTAAAAAAAATACTATGAAAACAATATTGAAATTTGTTAGTATTGCACTACTCTCATCGTTATTTTTTTATTGTTCTGGTGATGATAATACTACATCAAATCCAGATCCAAATCCAGACCCAGATGGTGGAGAACCTACTGATGCCACTACAATCTTAATAAGTACGTTAAGTATTCCTTGGGAATTAGTATGGGGTCCAGATGATTTTCTTTGGGTTACCGAACGAAATGGTAAAATAAGCCGAATACATCCTGATACTGGAGAACAACAAGAAGTGTTAACCATTAGTAATGTAGCACAAGTTCAGGAAAGTGGATTACTTGGTATGGTTCATCATCCAAATTTTGACACTAACCCATACATCTATGTGGTGTATACTTATAATGGCTCTAGTGGATTATTAGAACGATTAGTTCGTTTTACCTTTGCTAATAATACATTATCAGATGAAACTGTATTATTAGATCAGATTCCAGCTAATTCTGTCCACAACGGATCTCGTTTACTTATCACTCCAGATTTACATCTTCTTATGACTACTGGAGATGCTGGAAATACTAGCCTTTCTCAGAATATGAACTCACTTGCAGGTAAAATTTTGAGATTAAATCTAGATGGTACTATCCCTGCAGATAATCCATTTACAGGAAGTTATATCTATAGCTTAGGACATAGAAACCCTCAAGGACTTACGTTTCACCCTAATGGTAATATATATAGTTCTGAACATGGTCCTAATTCTGATGATGAAATCAATCGAATTGTATCAGGTAAAAATTATGGCTGGCCAGAAGTAAAAGGAATTATTGATACTCCCAGTGAACAGACATTTGCAGCAGGAAAAGAAGTAATAGAATCTATTTTTAATTGGACTCCTACAATAGCTCCTTCTGATCTTGTATTTTACACAAGTGATCGAATTCCAGAATGGACCAATAAATTTCTAATGACAGTTTTAAAAGATCAAAGAATAATTGCGCTTACATTAAATGGAGATGGAACCTCTATAATAGAAGAAGAAATATTTTTTAATAGAGAATTTGGTCGTTTACGTGATATTACTGTCTCTCCATCGGGAAGAGTTTTTATTGCAACTAACGGAACCTCTTATGGAGATACAAGTGCAACTCATCGTATTATAGAAGTTAATAGAATAGAGCCATAATCTCGAAACCGCACCTACATCCTACACTAAAAAAAAGCAAAATCCTCAAAGATATATCAGGCTTGTTTTGTCATGAAAAACACTAAATAAACTCTACAAATTTCCTAAATAAGTTTAGCTGTACTTTATTGTTTATCAAGTTTTTACACAAAAAACTTGGATTAATTACGGTTTTTCCGTAATTTTAAAGTCCCCTTAATATTTAAAATTGATAACTTATGCGAAAAACTACAATGGAGCAGCAGTTTAATGCTCGACACTTAGATCTCAAATACAGAGATATTTGGGATAAAGGAATTCATCTCTTTAGTGTAAACGATAGAAATCGTGATTTTTACTATTCCATTTTTTATGTAGACTTATTGTTTGTAGAAGTCATTTATAACAAAATCAATGGAGAAATCCTTAGCATCAAAAGTTTTACTGATAAAGGAAAATTAATGTTCTATCTAAGAGAAGACTTCTCTTGATAATCATCAAAAGAAATAGTTTGATTTAAAATATATTTCTATTGTAATTATCTACGATACCAGATATTAAGTATTAGTCCAGTAATAACCAATAATGTCCCAACTAAACTAAGTAGAGGATACATATCACTAAACCAGAATACCCCAGCAATCATAGTGAAAACAACTTCTACATATTTAAGGGATACTACCCTATTTGTGGCTTGTGATTGGAAAGCTTTAGTCATGAATAATTGGCCAAAATATCCAAACACTCCAAGACTGAGTAGTAATATCCATTCTATGCCTATTGGTGTTGTCCATTTAAACATGGATAGTACACCTCCTACTATAACTGAAATCCACATAAAGTAATTCACAATAACTACAGGGTGATCTCTCTTTCCTATTTTATTAATAAGTACATAAACTATTCCGCTAAAAATTGCAGATCCTAAGATTAACAAAAATCCCAAAGAATCAATGTTAGAATCAAACCCTTTTATCATCAACACTCCTATAAAAGCCATCAAAAAAAATAACCACTGTAATGATTTCACTTTTTCTTTTAGAAAAAAGACTGCAAAAATGGTGGCAAAAACAGGAGATAAATATCGCAGCGAAACTGCGGAACCTATAGGCAAATAATTAACAGACATAAAAAATAATCCCATAGAAGTTACTCCAGCCAATCCTCGAAATATTAATAATTTCTTTTGATTACCCAAAACTGGAATCTTATGCCATACCAAATAACTTGTTGTAAAGAACAATGATCCAAAAGCTCTAAATAATACTAATTGTCCTCCTCCAAAATGTGATAAATACTTTACAAACAAGTTCATTACTGTAAAACATACAGCACTAAATAACATAAAATATATGGCTTTTTTCATCAAAACGTCAAATATACACACTACAGCCGTAATCGAAATACCTTCTTTAATTTATTTGCTTGAGATTGAGGAATTCCTGATTTTTTTGCATAAATATCCCAATCTGATAATACCTCTATTACGCGTTGTATAGCCTCCTTATGATTTTTATAACTAATCTTATCTCCTACAGAGGTTAAATCCTGCATTGTAAAATCATCTCGCTTACCATTTACTGACATCTGATGCATACTAGTCCATATACCCATGGGATTATAAGAATATGTGATATCATACGCAGGAGAAAGCCTCCAAACACCTTCTTTATTCATAAGGAAAGAAATATTTTTAGTATGATCATCCTGATTACGAGAAATAATATTAAATATCATTCTTTTATATAGCTGAATAGCATCTGTATGTGGTAATCGTAGTTGACGCATCACTTCAAAAGCATTTTCATAAGAATAAGTTCCTGGAGATTTATAATCAAAATGTGCTAGTGAACACAATGTTTGCATATGTATTTTTTTATTATGATCAGGGCGGTCAAAACGTTTTGTCATAAAATGTGCTCTATCATGCTCTTCAAAGAGTAAAGAATGCTCCATATCAATACCACAATCAATTGCCATTAGATAGTATGCATATTCGATCCTACCATATCCTTGAGGATCTCCCAGTGAAGCATCGTTTACCCCATCAAATTTAAAAATATAATGATTAAATCCATCAGGAGCCTTTGCTTGTCCAGAACGTATTTCATTTGTTTTTGGGTTATATGCAATTATAGCTTTTGCCCTTTGCCCTCCCGCAGAAGTTCCTACTTTGATCAACTCATTAAGATGTTCGGTTTCAGAAAGATTGAGTGTTAATTTTTCTCTTGTATTAAGCACTTTTTCTGCTAGTTCTGTAAGCTTATCAACTTCTAGCGTGGTAGTTTGTGTTTGTCCGATACGTTTTGCGGGTTGAAACTCTAATGCCCCCATTCCACGTTTTCCAATATAACAAAGACGATCTAATGGAGTAAATTCTGATTTAGGAATATTATTAAGTATTAGCCATTGATCAATTAAACGATTTCCAAAATCATCTGGTAATACATCAGACAACATTCCTGGTAACCCTTTATATGTTTCCTGATTTAAATTTGGGAAACTATATATTTTCTTTTCAGAAGATCGTATCGGCATATGTATTGGTGATACATCCAGGTTTTTATTTAGAAATGATGAAAAAAATTCAAAAGAAGCAAAATTCTTAGCACTATCCCAGCTTAACGCCCCTAATTCTTCTCCCCAAAGCATAATTTTAATAACATCTACCATGACGGGTCTTCATTATGATTCTTAGAACTACGAGATGCTCGTTCACGCTCTTTTCCTTTGAGTTTTAATAATGCTATTGGACTGATTCCTGGATCAGGAAAAAGTGTATGTAATGCATCTAAATCTCCAAATGCCCTAAGTATTTGAACAAAAGTTAACAAGGTGGTTGTTTTACCTGATTCAAAATTTTTGATAGTTTGCACATGCACTCCAGCTCTTTTTGAAAGTTCCTCTTGAGTAATATTAAGATTAAGCCTTCTTTGTTTCACTCTTTGGGTAAGCTGAATCAAAATTTGTTCGTCTGAAAGATTATTTATATCCATAACATAAATTTTAGTGTAAGAATAATAAAATATACTTTAATAATACAAAAACATTTATTACGTACAAATAAATATACTTACTATCATCACTTGAACAAATATAATTAAAGTATACCAAAATATACTTAAAAAATGAAAAATAATATAAAGTATAATAAAATATACTTTATATTAAAAAGTGAAAACACCTCTATAAATACAGGATAAAAACATAAAAACCCCAATAAAAAATAGGTAAAACCCCCTATTTTACCATTCAAAATATCATTAATTTTAGATAGCCTTAAACAACACACCTCTCCACATCGTCTGATCACTTAAATTCTTAAGATATGAAAAAACACTCTTTTCAATCACAAAATATTTGTGTTATACTTGCAATAACACTGCTCTACTCAAGTTGCATGACAACAAGAGTTGTAAGTCTCTATGACAATGACTCTATAGCAAAAAACACTAAAACAACATGGAGCTATGCATGGGGATTAGTTTCTCCAAAAGACATAGATGCCGATTGCGACACCAAACGAATGAGCTCTGCTACCAACTCCACTACTCTGGGACACATTTTATTATCTACTATAACATTAGGCATTGTAGTACCACAAACTATAGAATGGGAATGCGCCCCACCAGACCCTAGTATAAACGAACTATAAGACAATACTTTAACTAATTACAAAAAGTAAAGTATACATTAAGCGCAAATAAAATTGTAAAAACTATATTATGACATTACCAAAAGGTATTGAAGTACTTCCTATACAAAAATGGGAAAACAAACATCAAAACTTCACACAAAGACTCACTCCAAATGCTTCTTTTAAGATTCGCAACGACAATACACTCCCCAAAGGGGCAGATAAATATATTGCAACCACAAAAAACCTACAATGGTTGATTGGACACGCGATAGATAACAAAACACGACTAAGAGCAATGGGAAGCGGATGGTCATTTTCTAAAGTTGCTGTATCAGAAGGAGGTATTTTAGACACCAAATCATTGCGTCTCAATTTTTCTGTCAGTAAACCTAATGTTTCCAATACATACTTAAACAAAGGTGGATCGGCAGATAGTCTATTCTTTGCGCAATGCGGAGTATCAATACTTCAACTAAATTCAAAACTAGAAAAAGAAAAGCGACCAAGCCAGTCTATAAAGGCTTCTGGCGCAAGTAATGGACAAACATTAGCTGGAGCTTTATCTACAGGAACACATGGAGCTGCTTTTAATGTTGGGTCAATTCAAGATTTTGTTACTGGAATACACTTAATCGTTAGCAAAGACCGTCATATTTGGTTAGAACGCAATTCTAACCCTGTTGTATCCGACAAATTTATGAATTGGTTAGGAGCAGAACTAATTAGAGATGATACAATGTTTAATGCTGCATTAGTAAGTTTTGGTAGTTTTGGAATTATTCATGGAATAATGATAGAAACGGAACCTAAATTTTTACTAGAAGAGCACCGAATCGAAGGAATAGCATACAACAGCAATTTAAAAAACACAATGAAAACATTAGATTTTTCATTAATTAACAACATTCTTCCCTTCCCTCAATTCTCCCCAGACCGAGAATTGTATCATTTTGAGGTTATTATCAATCCTTATGATTTTGAACCGAACAATACAAAAAAAGGAGTATTCTTAAAAGCATCATACAAACGTAAATATAGAGACAATTACACTCGAAGAACTTCTGACAACAAAGGACTTACTTATGGTGATGATTTACTAGGACTAATACAAACCGTAATGGATAGCCTAGGAGGACTATCGGTTCTTTTAGTACCCAAATTGGTAAATATTTTATTCCCTTTGGCGTACAAAGAAGTTCCACCCCTAGAAGGCACAATAGGAGAAACATTTAACAACACAAAATTTAGAGGTAAAGTAGCGAGTGCAGCTCTTGGTATCGATATCAAAGATAGCGTACGTGTTGTAGAGGAAATTCTCAACATCATCAAAAATGGAGATACTTTTCCTGGCGGAATATCATTGCGCTATGTAAAAGGAACAGAAGCCTTATTAGGATTTACAAAGTTTGCAAAAACCTGTGTTCTAGAATTAGACGGAGTAGACGCTGATGTTACTCGCAAATTCTACGAAAAGATATGGAATCGATTAGAAACTATAAACATACCATATACATTACATTGGGGAAAAATAAATTTTAATTTAAACTTTCAAAGAATTAATAACATGTACGGCTCTGCAACAGTGCAACACTGGATTGACACACGTAATTCACTACTAACTCCAGATGCAATGCAAGTGTTTACTAATAGCTTTATAGAACAATGTGGTCTTAATAAAAAAATTGGAGTTATTGTTTAAATAAACAAACTTAAATCCTTGTAAAACAAATAATTGAATATTTAAAAAACAATGCGAATGTATTTTATCTATATTTCTATTCTTTGGCACAATACTAGCTTATTATAAATATATTTTATTACTTTAGATTTTTAATCCCAAATCCTACAATGAAAAAGCTGCCTCCCTTACTATTGCTTTTTTTAGCTCAAATCTCCTATTGTCAGATATATACAGTACTAGATTCTGTACAAAAAACCCCTATCTCTTATGCTACAATTTCTTTTGGAAATGGAAATGGCACTTTTGCAGATGCAGATGGTCGTTTTCAGTTTTCGAAAAAATGGTATTCTGATATTGACTCTTTATACATTTCGGCAGTTGGACATAAAGAAAAAACCATATCTACCTCATTATTAAGTAAAAATATACTATTAATTGAAGATATAGCTGAACTAAAAGAAGTGTATATTACTGCTGAAAAGAAAAGAAAATATAAAACAAAAAAAATTACACCAGAAGTACATAACGACTATTTTAAAAGCTGGCTACCTACCGTAGAGTCAGAAATCGCTGTTTTCTTCCCCAGAAATTCAGAAAAGTCTACAAAAATTGCTTCTGTACACCTACCCATTAAAACAGAGTCATCAAATAAAAACTCAAATAGCACTGGATCATTTTCTACATTATTCAAAATGCAATTCTATGAAAACGACAAAGGCTTCCCTGGAAAAAGATTACCCTACGAAGATATCATATTCAATGTTACTGATAAAGACAAATCCAATTTTGAACTGAACGTTTCAGAACACAAAGTATTTATACCAAAAGAAGGGATTTTTGTATCTATCCAAGTACTCGGTTATGCAGACACCAAAGGAAAACTTCAACAGACAAAAAAATATAGCGAAATCGAAACCAGAAAGGGCATTGTAAAGGTTTCTACCACCTTTAGACCATTACTACCATTTACGGATAAAATAAACACCTACAAAACCTTTACACGAAGAATATTCTTTAAAAATAGAGCCTGGCAACGTTTTGACAGAGAATATAGCAATAATAACAATCTTATTAAAAACAATAACACTAATTACGGAATGGGCTTAAAACTGCATTTATATGAAGATAAGTAGCCTATTAAGCCGAATCTTTTTTAAGCCAATATTCTAATCCAGAAAAGATCTTCGTTTTTGATTAAATTGTACCGCAGCTTCATGAATATCTTCATGCTCCATTCTATTTTCTGCATAATCTATAGCATCAGAGATCGTAAGGTAATAGTAATCTCTTCCTAATTTATCTGTAAAGCCCGATCTCTTTAGAAAATCTCTAACCGGACCAATCGTTCCAACCATTAATAGCTGTATCCCGAGATTATCTAAATATTGATAAATATCTTCCAAAACATGTAAACCAGTACTATCTATATCATGCATGTTTGTATTATCAAGAATTAAAAAATTTGGTTGTACATCTCGATATGACACATATTTAAAAATAGTATCTTTAAAATATCCTGAGTTTCCAAAATACAGTTGATTATCAAATCTAATAATTAGATATTCTTGAGATTGAACAGCATTAGGGAATCTATTGATATTTCTATAATACTTAGTTCCTGGGATATTTACCAATTCTGCTATGTGCGGACGAGCACTATAATATTGAAGAAAAATAAAAGACAGTAGTACTCCTATAAAAATACCATTCTCTACTCCGAAAATTAAAGTTCCCAAAAAAGTTATGATCATTACAATAAAGTCACGTCTTCTTAAACTAAAAAGATATTTGGCTTCCTTATAATTAATCAATCCAAATACAGATACCAGGATAATGGCTGCAAGAGTAGATTTTGGAATGTAGTAGAAAAAGGTAGTAAGAAACAACAAAGATAATATAACCATTATTGCAGCAACAATAGAAGAAATTGTAGTCTTCGCTCCTGCTTCACCATTAATTGCAGTCCTACTATAACTTCCCGACGAAGGAACCGCCTGAAAAAATGCTCCAATCATTTTTGCAATCCCTAAAGCTAATAATTCTTGATTAGGACGTATCACATGATCTCTATTTTTCATCTCCATAGACTTAGCGATACCAATACTTCCAACATATCCTATAAAAGTGACAGTAAGCACAGTAGGGATTAAAGTAATCATACTATCATAATTCATGTCTGGGATACTAAAAGATGGCAAACCACTTGGAACATCTTCAATAATTGCCAGTCCTTTTTCTTTCAAATTAAAGAAATACGCTAATAATGTTGTGATTACAAGTACGCCAAGTGCCCCTGGAAAAGAACGTTTCCACTTTTTTAACAATACTATCACTACAATAGAACCCACACAGATTGCTATAGTAATCCAATTTACATCAGAAAAATGTCCAATAACATATCCAATAGTCTGATGTGTATATTTATAGTTTGGAATAGCCATTCCTAATCCCTCTTCTAGCTGAGAAACAATAATAATGATTGCCGCAGCAGAGATAAAACCAGAAATAACTGGCTGAGAAATAAGATTTACTAAAAAACCCATCCTTAACACACTCATTATAATTTGCAGCACACCAATAAGGAAACCAGTAAACAAAACCAAGGCTATAAACTTATCTGTAAACGGATCTGCAAGCTGACTGACACCACTCATTACTAAAATTGCAGTAACTGCTACAGGGCCTATACTTAATTGTCTCGATGTTCCAAAAAAGGCATAGAGTAACAATGGAACCAAACAAGCATACAACCCATAAATTGCAGGAACGCCCATCAATAAAGCATATGCTATAGCCTGTGGTATTAATATTACTCCTACTGTAACACCTGCCAAGATATCTGATTTAAAGAAAGCACTATTGTACTCTTTTTTTGCAAAGATCTGAAGAAACGGAACTATTTTTTGCAGTGTTTTGACTTTTATAAAATTTTGGTTGATATTGTAAATCTACAATAGTTTGAGAAGTTATTCCTATTTTTGAGTACAAACTATCTTAATTTTTTCTATATATTAAAGATAAATGAATGAAAATCTTCTTCTAATCCTTCTTACAATTGTGGGATTTGTAGCTGGAATTATCAACACCATAGCAGGAGGAGGTTCGTTACTCACCCTGCCTATGCTTATTTTTATGGGACTTCCTCCTGCAATTGCAAATGGCACAAACCGTATTGGAATTTTTATTCAGTGTATTACCTCTGTAGCAGGTTTTAAAAGTAAAGGAATCAAACCAACAATTTTTGGAGTATATCTTGGTATATCTGCTTTGATCGGATCTATCATTGGAGCGCAAATCGCGATAGATATCAAAGGTGATACTTTCAATAAAATATTAGCTATAGTAATGGTTATAGTCGTTCTTTTTATGGTATTTAAGCCAAAGATCAACTTTGAAAATTTGGCAGAAAGAACGACAAATAAACATTTGTGGTTATCTATTATTACTTTTTTCTTTATCGGAATTTATGGAGGGTTCATTCAAGCTGGTGTTGGAATATTTATACTGTTAGCTTTAACCTCTATTAATTATTTAAGCTTAGTAAAATCTAATGCAGTCAAAGTATTAGTTGTATTTATTTACACCATAGGTGCACTTACTATTTTTATTTATAACCAACAAATCGATTATCTATATGGCATTGTTCTTGCTTTTGGTAACGCTACCGGTGGTTGGATCGCAAGCAGGTGGTCAGTAAAAAAAGGAGATGGTTTGGTTAAGACTTTTTTAGTAATCATGGTCACTGCTATGGCGATCAAACTATGGATAGACAGTTAACCTGAAGATCGTAACACATACTTCAATAGCACTTTTTACATTATAATTACACCTATCCACTTACTTAATTTTATACTGAAAATCATTTTTATAATAGTAACACAATCCTACAAAAACTTCATATCTCAAGCTTTATTCTTATCTTTTAAATCTTAAAAACATAAAAATCATCATTTCATGAAATTTTCCCCCGTTTATGTTATACTCATTTACCTTCTTTTTTTTAGCTGTAAATCTCAAAAAAAAGAAGACATTGAAGTTGACAACACAACAGTTACTGAAACACAACAAGAGGTTCTCAAAAAACCAATCAGTGATATTACTATTGATCCCATTATCCATGCAACAACTATTCTTGAATGGAAAGAAAAAACAATTTATATAGACCCTACTGGAGGCTCCAAAGCTTTTGAAGATAAAAAACCACCTAATCTTGTACTCATTACAGATATTCATGGAGATCATATGAATATTGACACTTTAGATAGCTTGGATTTATCAAACGCTGAACTTATAGTACCTCAAGCGGTTGCAGAGAGGCTTCCTGCAAAATACACAGATCAGTTGATAATTTTAAACAATGGAGAAACAAAGGAGATACAAGGAATACCAATTGAAGCAATACCAATGTATAACCTTAGAGAAGAAGCTTTAAAATTTCATGATAAAGGAAGAGGTAATGGATACGTGATTACATTAGGAAAAAAACGATTGTATTTCTCTGGAGATACTGAAGATATACCAGAAATGAGAAATCTAAAATACATAGATATAGCTTTTATATGTATGAATTTACCATACACAATGACCGTTGAAAGTGCTGCTGATGCTGTTCTCGAATTCAAACCTAAACAAGTATACCCATATCACTATAGAGGCACAGAAGGATTAAGCGATGTGACAAAATTTAAAGAACTGGTTGCCAAAGATTCAACTATAGAGGTAGTACAATTAGACTGGTATCCCAATGATATTTAATCATAAATCATATCAAAAAATCAAAAAGGTCTGTTCTAAAGAACAGACCTTTTTGATTTTTATATAATAAGGACATCAAAATCCCTCAATAGTAAACATTCACAAGGTATTCAAAGGAAAATAATTTTTAAAATCGAAGTAAGCTTTGAGGTAATAAACCTAAAATCTCACTGAAAACTGAAGTTAGTTCAACTATCTATTTGGAATGTACCGCTTCGCAACTTTTCAAAGTAGAATTTCACTAATAAAAAAGACTAAGCTTTTTTCACTCTAACCGCATTCATCCCTTTAAGTCCTTTCTCTAATTCAAAAGTTACTTTATCATTCTCTTTTACTTCTTGCGTTAAACCATTAACATGCACAAAGTATCTTTCTTGAGTTTCATCTTCATTAATAAAACCATATCCTTTAGAATCATTAAAGAAGGCTACTCTTCCCTTTTTTATTGGGTCATATTCTTCTTTTTCTCTTTTAGGAACACCAATCTCAATGTTTTCTGCTTTAATTTTTTTCTTTTTAGAAGGATCTGGTGGAGCGTCAGTAGTGTATCCATACTCATCTACATAAGCTATCATACTATCTAAACCATTACCTTTATTGGAATTAGCCAGACGTTCAGCTTTCTTTTTTTGCTTTTCTTCGCGTTTTTTTAATTTCTTTTTTTCCTTTTCTATTTTACTAAAAGTTTGTTGTGATTTTGCCATTCGCTTTTTTATACTATTTTAATAAATTAATACTTTAACCCTACCATTCACTATGATATGTCATTGAAATACTAAACGAATGATTGGAAAATGACAATACTTAAGATTGATTATCCGAAAATTTACCCAGTTGTCGCAATAACTTGCTACCAGCGTGTATATAAAACGTGAATATGAGCTGAAAATGTATACAAAGATAGGGTATACTTTTTAATTTTAAAAAAGACTCTTTCATAAATTGCATGATCAAAGAATTTAGATCCATAAGAACTAAATCCTTAATTTCGCTTCAATCATATTATATCCAGAAGAATCCTAAAGAGTTCCAAATAGAAAATCTTTATGAAAAAAGATGAAAAACATTATCATTACATGATTTATAAACCTTATGGTTTTCTAAGTCAGTTCGTTAACAATGGACAAAAACAAAACTCAAAGAGATTGCTAGGAACATTATTTGATTTTCCAAAAGGAATAATGGCAATAGGTCGATTAGACGAAAAATCAGAAGGATTATTATTACTCACTACCAATGGAAAAACCAGTAATTACATTTGTAGTGGTGCGATTGAAAAAGAGTATTATGCACAAGTAGATGGCGATATCACCATGGAAGCTATAAAATTATTAAAACAAGGAGTTGAAATTGGTATTGAGGGAAAAAAATACACTACCGCTCCTTGTAAAGCTTTTAAATTACAAACCACTCCTGAGTTACCACAAAGAGGCAAAAAAATAAGAGATAATAGACATGGACCTACTAGTTGGGTATCGATTACACTAAAAGAAGGTAAATTTCGTCAGGTACGTAAAATGACTTATGCGGTTGGTTTTCCTACATTACGCTTAGTAAGAGTTCGAATTGGAGAAATCTATTTAGACAAAATGCAAACAGGAGAAGTAAAAGAAATCAATATAGACATCAATAACTCAGCAACGTGAGTTTCTATTTTAAAAATCAATAGATTCCTCATAGTAACCACTCGATTCCGTTAGAAATGACAAAAGAAAATTATACTAACCCTTTGTCTCTACTCTTGGTAACAAAGTTTTTTGATTGAAAATATACTTGTTTTAGATATAATTTTCTATCAAAATCACTCTGACTGACGTAAATTATCTTATATCAAACTCAGATTAATACATTTAAAAACTACACAAATCTTTGTTCATTACTCGTTCAACAATCTTTGAAATTCTTCAAGATATTGACCAATATGAAATCCATCCACCAAACCATGATGTACATAAATAGCTATAGGCAAGTTTAATTGATTATTTTCTTTAGAATATTTACCAAATGAAATTTTGGGTACACTATCTTTATACTGAAAGTGTCTAGCATGAGTAAGTCCTGTAAAGTTATACCAAGGAATAGATGAATAATGAATCGTATCTATTCGCTTTGCATTATCAGTATAGCGTAAACCTGTACTTTTTTTCACAGCTTCAATTTCTTTTTGAGCTGAGATCATAAAAGTTTCAAAATCACTATCAAACTCCATAAATGAGAACCCAAAACTATGGTCTTCTCTTCCAATAGTAGGAGATGCGTGAATCTTATTATACACAAATACTTTATCATCTTCTACTCTATACCTAAATTCTTCGATTGTATTAGCCGCCTGAAGTGATTTATGTAAATAATATAAAAAGTAAGGATATCCAAAATCTTTTATTTTCTGATATCCTTTTGTAAAATCCACAGTAGTTGTAATCCCAAAAAATGGTTCATCAAAACCACCAAAGAACTCAAAATGTTCTTTTCGGTTCCAGGAATTAAAATCAAGTACTGTTCTCATGCTTATAAAACTTGCAAAAGTTCACTTGCTTTGGTAAAACTTCTAAACTTAGGATGATTAACCTCTTTATCTACCATTTCATGAGCCCATGTGGTATGAAAAGGAATATGAAAAGCGTGAGCTCCTATATTTAAAACAGGTAAAACATCTGATTTCAAAGAATTACCAACCATTAAGAATTCGTTTTCTGTTACATCAAGATGATTTACTAATTTACGATATTGCTTTTCTGTTTTATCGGAAACAATTTCAATATGATGAAAATATTTCTCTAACCCCGAATTAACTAATTTGCGTTCTTGATCTAATAAATCTCCTTTTGTAGCCATTACCAATCGATATTTCTTGGATAACTCACTAAGTGTTTTATCAATTCCGTCAATTAACTCTATAGGTGCTTGAAGCATTTGCTTTCCTTTCTCGATCAACTCTTGCACTAGACTAATATTCATCTCTCCATTAGAAATCGTAATTGCTGCTTCTATTAATGATAGTGTAAAAGGTTTAATACCGTAGCCATATAGTGGCAGGTTTTTCATCTCTACATCAAAGAGTAATTTATTTGCCTCTTCTTTGGGCATATATTGCTCTAACAACTCGCAAAACTCTTCTTCTGCTTTTCTGAAAAAAGTTTCATTGACCCATAAGGTGTCATCTGCATCAAATGCAATAACTTTTATATTTTGAAGTGGCATCTACTACTATCTTACTAGTTTTTTATACTTAATACGTTTTGGCATTAAATCACCACCCAAACGTTTCTTTTTATTCTCTTCATAGTCAGAAAAGCTTCCTTCAAAGAAATACACTTGCGAATCTCCTTCAAAAGCTAATATATGAGTACATATTCTATCCAAAAACCATCTGTCGTGAGAAATAACAACGGCACATCCTGCAAAGTTTTCTAAACCTTCTTCTAATGCTCTTAAGGTATTAACATCAAGGTCATTGGTTGGCTCATCCAAAAGCAGCACATTACCTTCTTCTTTTAAAGTCATTGCCAAATGTAATCGGTTACGTTCTCCTCCAGAAAGTGTAGATACTTTCTTATTCTGTTCACTTCCACTAAAATTAAAACGACTCAAATAAGCTCTGGAGTTTACCTGTCTTCCTCCCATCATCACCAATTCTTGCTCATCACTAAAATTTTGCCAAATAGTTTTCTCTGTATCTATATTACTATGGCTTTGGTCAACATAAGCAATAGATGCTGTTTCACCAACATTAAAACTCCCTTTATCGGGTTGTTCTTCTCCCATAATCATTTTAAATATTGTGGTTTTACCTGCTCCATTAGGACCAATAATACCTACAATACCAGCTTGAGGAAGGTTGAAGTTTAAATCCTCATATAATAACTTATCTCCAAAAGCTTTACTTACTCCGCTGGCTTCAATAACATTTGTTCCTAACCTAGGGCCGTTAGGGATATAAATTTCTAGTTTTTCATCAACTTGTTTTTGATCCTGACTTAATAATTTATCATAATTACTAAGACGTGCTTTTTGTTTAGCCTGACGTCCCTTTGGTGCCATACGTACCCATTCTAACTCTCGCTCTAATGTTTTTTGACGTTTGGATGCTTGTTTTTGTTCTTGAGCTAATTTCTTTGCCTTTTGATCTAACCAAGAAGAATAGTTCCCTTTCCAAGGAATTCCTTCTCCTCTATCCAATTCTAATATCCATCCTGCAACATTATCTAAAAAGTACCTATCGTGCGTTACTGCTATAACTGTACCTTTGTAATTTTGAAGATGATGTTCTAACCAATGAACAGATTCTGCATCAAGATGGTTGGTTGGCTCATCTAATAAAAGAACATCTGGTTCTTTTAACAAAAGACGACATAATGCAACTCTTCTCCTTTCTCCTCCTGATAAAACACTGATTTTCTTATCAGAATCAGGAGTCCGAAGTGCATCCATTGCTATTTCTAATTTGGTATCTAATTCCCAGGCATTACTTGCATCAATCTGATCTTGAAGATTTGCTTGCTTATCCATAAGCTCCTGCATTTTATCAGGATTTTCATATACTTCAGGAAGACCAAACATATCATTAATCTTATTATACTCATCTAAAACAGCAACTGTTTCTGCAACTCCTTCTTTTACTACTTCTAATACTGTTTTTTCTGGATCTAACTGTGGCTCTTGTTCTAAGAAACCTACTGTATACCCAGAAGCAAATACCACATCTCCTTGAAAGTTTTTATCTACTCCAGCGATAATTTTTAATAAAGTAGATTTTCCAGAACCATTGAGACCAAGAATACCGATTTTGGCTCCGTAGAAAAAACTTAAATATATATTTTTTAATACTGGAGTATTTGCACTTTTGTACGTTTTACTAACTCCAGACATTGAAAAGATTACTTTTTTATCGTCTGACATATGCCCTTAAATTATATTTTTTATTTGATGATTAATCATGTATGTATAAAAAGAGTTACACTCTTCCTTTTAAAGCATTAAAAACCCAAGCAATTGCAAAAAAGCCTACTCCCACAGCTGCAAAGCCATATCCCGACACATCTCTATATCTAAATGCTCCTAATGCAATAAGCGCTAAGCCAACTAATATCATTATAAAAGTTGCCCAAGCCAATACTGTATTTTTATTCATTCCCATAAATTATTATTTAGTTTAGTACTAGCACTTGTAATTTTTCAAGTATAAGCAGATGCAAATATCGGTATTTTATAGTCAAAAAAAGTGATTTTTTACCCACTTATTACATCATTTACTATACAAAACACTTAATAACAATACCTAAGCGTTTTGGTAACGGCAAAATAAGTTTAGAAAAATACAATCAATAGAAAATCTGGCCAAATCTTTTTATAATTCTTATTGATTTTTAAGTACTACAGATTCGTCACTCACCAGAGTATCTTTAATTAATTTACCCTCAACGAATTTGGATGCAATTTTAGCAAAACTATTTTGTGCAAAAAGAGCTATAAAATGTGGAGCATCTTTTACACTTATCAATATCACTTTTCCAACATTAGATAATTTCTCAATATGTCGAGTTGCAGCATTATAATCTGTCTTGGGGTCTAAAGTCCCTTGAAATATAATTGTTGGTGGCATTTTCTCAGGTAGTGTCGCAAAATATTCATCACGTTGATATACTGTAAAATCATTTTTTTCTAAACCTTCTATGATTGAAGGTAACCTATTTCTAGCTTTAGGGATATCAAGCATCAACCCCAAAATTGAAGATAAATTTTGACCAGGTATCTGTTCTGCAAATTTCTTATCGTTTTGTGAACGTTGGATCAATTTTTCTAACCTTGAATCCAAATTAATGTCATTAACATTATTTTTATCCTAATGTTGTAAAACTGTTCGCCCTACATTATTCATAACCTGAGATCTTTTACTAAGGTCAAAATCAACATCATCCTGTAAAGGCACCAAAAAATCTAATAAAACTCCATCCAACTCAACCATATTTTATTGAATCAATCGTAGAACTAATTGTGTGCCATAGGAAACACCATAGATATATTTTTTCCCTTCTCCGCTCAAATCATTTATTAATAGTACCAAATCCTTTGCAGCGTTAGTAATCGAAAACGCTTGGGTATACGATATATTACCAAACATTTGTCCAAAACATGGACCCCATTCATCATTTGCCAATGCAATACCATTTGAAGATTCTAAACTCTCCTGTTCTGGACATATTTTACCTGAAGCACCTGTACCTCTATGATCAGGAACAATAATATCCAAATGAGGAAATATTTCTTTAAATTTTGTTATCAATGGATAAAAACTTGCACCTGATTCTCCTGGCCCTCCGGCAATTAACCAAATTGAACCTTCTCTTTTTTCTTTTGCAGGAAATTTCCTAACGAATAAATCAATTGTTTCTTCTTTTCCAGATTCATGAAATAATGGGGTTTTTACTACTGCGCATAGAGATGATTTTAACTCTGGTATAATTTCAGAGGTATTACAAATTTCAAATTGAGCATTAGAGATAGACACAAAAGATACTATCCCGATAGCTGAAAAAACTAATTTCCTAATCATTATTGTTTTTTTTGCTCTTACTTAATTTATTCACTTTCACAAAAACCAAACTGCCAAGCAGAATTAGAGTAAATGTATAAATATTAAAAGCCCATTAAATTCTTTTTAGTATTTTTTAACGATACTTTTTCATTCTCGTTTCATATCTATTTTAAATTCGACCTGAGAATATACAAAAAAGGATGCTCTGTGACTGGACATCATTTTAAGATATATAAAGTCTTCTTTTAGTTAAAACACTTGTTCTCCAATCTTGATTGAGCGTCCACTAATGTTCTTAAATACACTCTAAATCCCAACACTGTTTCCTAACCAATCAGTATTTAGATAGCAAATCACCCAATTTGGTATTTCATTATAATGTATTAGTAAGACAAAGTAAATTCTGGTTGAGATAAGAAATAATTGTTTGCATTAGAATTAGCATTTAAAAGGTTTATTGCTGAATTTTTAGGGTATTGATTTGTGTTATTTTAATCTTAAAATAATCCTAGACACATTATAACACTGCTAACTACATGTAAAAATAACATCGATAAAGAATTCATAATCAGATAATTAAATAGTATATTAAAAATATTTTAGAAACATTATTTTTACTATTCCTAAATTCAATATGCACTCTTTATAAACTGTACCTTTTTTGTATTTTCGTGCAAACAATACATACAAATGGATATAACCTTCAATAAGAACGAAGATCATAATAAACTTTTAGTATCAGACTTACGACAGCGATTTGCAAAAGTAAAATTAGGCGGAGGCGAAAAGCGAATCGGAAAACTTCATTCTCAAGGTAAAATGACAGCCAGAGAAAGAATTGATTATCTATTGGATAAAGATTCTAATTGTATTGAAATTGCCGCTTTTGCTGGTGAAGACATGTATCAAGAACATGGTGGATGTCCCAGCGGTGGTGTCGTTGTTAAAATTGGATATATTAGAGGTAAACAATGTATAGTTGTAGCAAATGATGCTACGGTAAAGGCTGGTGCATGGTTTCCTATTACTGGTAAAAAAAACTTAAGAGCTCAAGAGTTATCTATAGAAAACAAACTACCCATTATCTATCTTGTCGATAGCGCTGGAGTATATCTCCCAATGCAGGATGAGATATTTCCTGATAAAGAACATTTTGGTAGAATCTTTCGTAACAATGCAGTGATGAGTAGTATGGGAATTGTACAAATATCTGCGGTTATGGGAAGTTGTGTTGCTGGTGGTGCCTACCTCCCTATTATGAGTGATGAAGCTTTGATAGTTAATAAAACAGGAAGTATTTTTTTAGCAGGAAGTTATTTGGTAAAAGCAGCAATAGGAGAGACTATTGATAATGAGACTCTTGGCGGAGCAACTACACATTGTGAAATCTCTGGAGTAACAGATTATAAGGCCAAAGATGATAAAGATGCTTTGGATACTATTAAGAATATTGTTTCAAAAATAGGAGATTTTGAAAAAGCTGGATTTAATAGAATTAAACCTGCTATACCCAAGGATAATCCCGAAGAAATTTATGGTATATTACCAAAAGCCAGAAATGAACAATATGATATGATGCAAATCATCAATAGACTAGTTGATGATTCTGAGTTTGAAGAATACAAAGCTGGTTATGGCCAAACTATTATAACTGGATATGCACGTATTGATGGTTGGGCTATTGGTATTGTAGCTAATCAACGTAAGATTGTGAAAACAAAAAAAGGAGAAATGCAATTTGGAGGAGTAATTTATTCTGATTCTGCAGATAAAGCTACCCGATTTATTGCAAATTGTAACCAAAAGAAAATACCCTTAGTATTTTTACAAGATGTAACTGGGTTCATGGTAGGAAGTAAGAGTGAACATGGGGGTATTATTAAGGACGGAGCAAAAATGGTAAATGCAGTAAGCAATAGTGTCGTGCCTAAATTTACTATTGTTGTTGGCAATTCCTACGGAGCTGGAAATTATGCCATGTGTGGTAAAGCATATGATCCCAGATTAATTGCTGCATGGCCAAGTGCGGAACTTGCTGTAATGGGAGGTGCACAAGCTGCAAAAGTATTATTACAAATCGAAACGGCGTCTTTAAAAAAGAAAGGCGAAGAATTATCTAAAGAGGATGAAAAAGCTCTTTTTAATAAAATTAAAGGCAAATATGATGCTCAAACCTCTCCATATTATGCAGCAGCTAGAATATGGACTGATGGAGTAATTGATCCCTTGGATACCAGAAAATGGATTTCTATGGGTATAGAAGCTGCTAATCACGCCCCTATTGAAAAGAAGTTTAATTTAGGGGTTATCCAGGTATAAAATGAAAGTATATTTTATTGTTTATTTGTTAATTTTCAATTTGTATACTTTAGGTGCACAAACTGAAATAACAAAAACTCAGGAAATAGAGCAACACTTACTACTATCTAAATCTCTATTGCAAAAAGACTTAGATAGCTCTTCCTTTTATGTTGAAAAAGCTTTAGAACTATCAAAACTAATTGCTAATGATACATTATTGGTAAAATCTCATTTACAAAAAAGCAGTGTCCTCATTTTTAAAAAAGGATTTTCTGAAGCAGACTCATTACTTCAATACAATCTTGAAAAAGAACTACCTAAACATCTTGAAGGACAAACGTTACATAACCTTGGAACTATTCAGTATTACAAACAGAATTTTAAAAAAGCATTGGATATTTATTTAAATGCTGCAAAAATCCTCGAACAAACCAAGAATTCTAAACAGCTTGTAAATACGTATACTAATATTGGCTCTATTAATGCTGCGCTTAAAAACTTCAAAAATGCGCAAACCTATTTAGAAAGAGCCTTGCCATTAAGTGAGTTTAATGAAATTTTGAGACTACAAATCCTTGTAAATCTTTGCAATATATACAAAGAACAAAAAATCTTTAAAAAATTTACTGATAATATATTTGAAGCAGAAACCTTGGCAAAAAAGTATAAAGCAAAAAATATACTTTCTGTAATATACAACAACCTTGCTACCTATTATACAGAAGAAGAAGGAGCTGATTACAATAAAGCACTTGATTATGGGAAAAAGGCAATTACATTAAAAAAGGAACTTAATCAAACGAGTACTTTAAATGTATCGTATAATAATGTAGGACATTCTTATCTTAAAAAAGGAGAATACACCAAAGCTATTCGATATCTAGATAGTGCAATACCTGATGCACAAGGTATATTAAAATCATATATTTTTAACAACCTAAAAGAATCATATTCTGGTCTAAAAGATTACAAAACTGCAATTCGATATGCTGATCTTAAAGATCAAATCAAAGATTCTATTACTAACGCTGAACAAAAGGAAAAAGTAGCTGAACTAACAGAAAGGTTTGAATCAGAAAAAAAACAACAACAAATAGATATTTTAGACACTAAGAATGAGTTACAGGCTCTTACAATAAAACAACAAAATTACATTCTTATAGTATTAGTAATTTTTGGGGTATTGGTATTAATTTTAGGGTATTTTGGGTTTAAAAACTACAAAACCAAACAACAACTAGATACTGTATTACTACAGCAAAAATTGAGAAAGACACAATTAAATCCTCATTTTTTGTTCAACGCTTTACAAAGTATTCAAAATTTTATCTATCAAAATGATAAAGAAAAATCTGGTTCTTACTTAACGAGCTATTCAAAGTTGATTCGGTTAGTTTTAGAAAAATCAGATGATGACTTTACCACTGTTGAAGATGATAAAATAGCATTAGAATCATATCTTAATTTGCAACAACTCAATCACAATAGCAAATTTACTTATACTGTTGATATTGATAATACAGTAGATGAAGACTTTGATATGTTACCTACTCTTATTACCCAGCCTTTTGTAGAAAATGCAATATTGCATGGTCTAAAAGATAATGATAAAGGAAACATCATAATAAAATACTACAAAAACAATAATGTATTATATGTTTCTATTATTGATAATGGAAAAGGTTTTGAAATTAAAAAAGAAAATGCTAAACGATTACACAAGTCAATGAGTATGGGAATTATTAGAGAACAGTTAAAAAACCTCAATAAAACTTCAAAACATTTTGACGGGCATATTTCTATTGATTCTTCTAATGAGGGAACAAAGGTTATTCTAAGTTTTACTGCGGCATAATCAAAAAGTATACTACCTTTATGGTATGAGTAACATATCTTGCTTTATTGTTGAAGATGATCCACAAGCACTTAGCTATGCATCTGCTATTATAAAAAAAAATGATAATATTGATATCATTGGGAATTGTGATACAATTATAAATGCTTCAAATCAAATAAAAGAATTAAAGCCAGATTTTATTATTCTAGATGTCTTTTTAACAGATGGGAATGCTTTTGAATTTCTTGCTCTTTTTAACACCATTGAATTCAAAATTATTTTCACTACTTCATTTGCCAAATATGCTATCGATGCTTTTAGGTTCAGCGCATTAGATTATCTTTTAAAACCTTATGAAGAGAAAGAATTAGTTTTGGCTTTAGATAAAGTTACTCAGGATATCCACAAAACAAACTATCAATCACAGTTAAACACACTTCTTCATAATCTTTCTCATAAAGATCAGTCAAAAAAACTTGTCCTAAAAAATGCTGATGCGATTCACATTGTTGATATTAAAGACATTTTGTATGCAAAATCAGATAATAACTACACTACATTCCTTCTTACAAACAATAAAGAAATTTTGGTTTCAAAACCAATTAAATCTTTTGATGAAAAACTAAGTAATCATAGTTTTTTTCGGGTTCATCAAAGTTTTTTGATTAATCTTAATTATATATCTTCCTTTGACAAACGCAATGAGGAAGTGATCCTAAAACAAGAACATTCTATTCCGGTAGCGCAAAGTAGAAAGAAGAATTTAATAGAATACATCAATCAGTTGTTTTAGAATTCTCTTTAATCCCCTTCGATTTCTAATTACTCTACTTCAAATTCACATTTACCAAAAATCCTGTTTTTAATAGATTTAAATTAGTTCTTAAAACTTTTTTTAAACAACAAAAACAATGAAAAAAACTATAACTATAATAGTTTGTATTGTATTATTATTTTCCTGCGGAAAAGATAAAAGTCGAGAAAAAGAACCTGGATTATTTGACGTAATTGAAAGCGTTTCTGATCTTAATCAAATGGCCAATGAAGTAGAAAAAATTGAAAAAGAAAATGAACAATTAAAAAATGCCACACCCATATCCAAAGAAAAACTAAAAGCTTTATTACCAAAAAGTTTATTAGGATATTCTAGAAGAAAATTCTCTATAGGAAATCAGTTTATGCCAGATATGAGTATGGCTGAAGCCGAATATGAAAATGGGAATGGAAACTTTATTTCTTTTTCTATAATTGATGGTGCCGGAGAAACTGGTAGTGCAATGGTAACACTTGCCAGATTGGGTTTTTCCAGAGATTTTGAAGAGCATAATGATTCTGGATATAGAAAATCAACAACTATAGATGGGTATAAAGCAATAGAAGAATTAGAAAGAGATAATTATGACAATAGTGAAGATACTAAAATAGAACTTTTAATCTCCAATAGATTCATTGTTACTCTAGATGGAAAAAGAGTTTCTGTCAATCAATTGAAGAACGCTGTTAAAGAACTCAAATTAAATCAACTGGGGCAATAAAACCGAATACCACATCACACAAATTATTTAATTGGAATCAAAAATGAAAAAAGTAAAATCAATTCTATCACTTCTACTATTACTAACAATGTTTCAGTCATGCTATGTCATGAAAAAATCTGATCAGTTTTTTGGCATTGACACATCCAATCAAAACACTCTATACCTAATTGATATCTCTGGGAGTATGGAAGGTATTGATGAAGGATCAGTAAAAGATCAAGTAATGCGCGAAGCTGGTAATAAAGCAGGAAATGTAGTAAGCAAAACCATTGGAGGAAAAATTGGTAATATTCTAGGAAAACAAGTTACTAAGCAGGCTACAAAGCTAGGTGCTGTAAAACGAAAATTAATCCCTGCAATAAAAGGGTTACCAGATGGTAAAAAATTTGTTGTTTTTGCATATAACAATAGTGTAACCAAACAATCAGCAGAACTTAGAATTGCTACTAATACCTCTAGAACATCTTCTAATATTTTTGTTGAAAATCTAAAAGCTGGTGGAGGCACAAATACATTAAACGGTCTTTTAGAAGCATTATCCACAGACGGTGTAGAAGAAATCGTATTAATGAGTGATGGTCTGCCCAACGGAGGTCCTCAAGCAGTACTAGAAGAAATACGAAAAGTAAATACCAAAGGAATTATCATACATACTATCGCTTTTGGTGAAGATGCAGATCACAACTTTATGAGAACATTAGCTCAAGAGAACAAGGGTACATTTATTACCTCTAAAATGTAATACACATGAAAATTAAAATTGGAATACTCATAATTCTATTTGCTACTCTTTTTTATACAAATTCTTCTGCTCAAGAATGTGACGAGGTGCTTTTTATGAAAAAAGGAGCTTTACTCACCTACACTGATTATAATAAAAAAGGAAAAGAACTAAGCTCAACAGTACATGAAACAATATCTGTAACACAGGAAAATGATTTATATACAGCTATAATCAAAGCTACCAGAAAAGATCAAAAAAACAAAGAGACTTTTACTACGGACTTTAAAACCAGGTGTGAAGGAGGATTATTTAGTGTTGACATGATACGCTTCTTTAACTACGATAAGTTATCAGAACAACAACAAGAAGGACTTAAACTTAAAATAGATGGAGATGTCCTAGAGTTTCCCGTTAATAGCAAAATTGGAGATCAATTAGATGATGGACATATTACATTAAAACTTAATAATCAAGGATTTACACTTATCACAATGACCTTTGACATCAAAAATAGAAAAATCGTTGGAGAAGAAAGCATTACTACGCCTGCAGGAACATTTGACTGTCAAAAAGTAACGTTTGATTTTGAAAGTAAATTCGGAATTATAAAAGTAAAAGGTAGCGGAGTAGAATGGTATCATAACAATGTAGTTGTTATAAAATCTGAATCATATAACAAAAAAGGAAAATTAACAGGCTATCATCAACTAACAAAAATCCAGTAATCTAAATAATAACAAAATGACAAAAGTAATTTGGGTGATCTGTTTATCAATACTACTGGGTAATTGCAAAAGTAATACTGAAAAAACTAACGAAGAAACTTCTATTCCTAATCTTGAAACAACTGAAACAATAGAAGTTATTGAAAATAAAGTGAACAGCAAACAACCTGTAAAAGAATTTAACTGGGATGGCATACCTATTTCTAATCAAGATATCGGTGACTATCCATTTATTACACCCTCAAAAGGAATGGAAGTAAACAAAAGTAGTAGCTAATAATTCCACCGAAGATGGAAAAGCACAAAATAGAAGAGTAGAATTAAGAAAACAATAGTTAAAAATAAAAGATAAAAATTGTTTAGCATTCATAATTAGAAATACCAAAGTCCGAACTAACCGAAAAAAGACTTAAAACCGGAGTAGGTTTAATTAAAAACACTTAAAAATGATTGTATGGTCAGGAAGGGGATTCCTTTCAGTATTAGTATTAGCAGTAGTCCTTGTAATATTCACATCTATTTTACCAAAAGAACAAAGTAATTATGCTTACATCATTGGGCTTTTTGCATCTGGGATTTTTAGCTGGTTTATGGGCAAAAAATGGAATGAATCTAATGGAAAAATTGTTGTTGATCAGCAAACAGGACAAGAAATTGTAATAAGACCTAATCACAGTCTCTTTTGGATTAAAATGCAATATTGGGGAATTATTTTTGGAGTTATTGGTATACTAATGTTAATCAAACAATTTATATAATGAACTTATCATGACTTTTATAATCTCTTAGAAAATTATTTTTTTACTATAAAAACAAGAATTGAATAGGGAGTTTTAATTACCTATTACAATTCCTGTTTTCATCCAAAAGTGACTATAACATATTTAATTTATGCCGATATCTATATTTCCACAATACTTTTGATTTTTCCAGTATACTCTTATATTACTATCCACAAAACCATATTTAATATTTACATCATAACAAGTATCTTCTCCATCTACACTAGATCTAATCACACTTCGATCTTTTAATCCATACAAATCCAGCGGTATATCTATATTAGAATAACCATATTTTTCAACAGAAACCTCTACTGAGGATGAATTACATGACGTAAATGTTAAACAGAAAAGCAAAATCATTGAAAAAAAGTAATTGTTTTTATAGAACTAAAAATTGGTTTAGCAATAATTTTAAAATAGAGCAGAAAAAATACTAGAATTCTTGTTTTATAGTGCTATAACTCATCACTTTTTACAAAAACTTAATCAGCCAGCTTAATATGCTTTTTATCAGAAGGATTAATTAACACTGTTTTTACATCAACGCTTGCTTTAACAAAATAATCTGATTTTTCATTGTTTGCAAACTTACTCACTGATCCTAGCGCACCCAAAGCACCTCCTTTTTCCTTTAAAGAATCAGCATTAGATTTAAGGAATTCAAATGATAATGAAAAAGGAACCTCTTTTACCTCTCCTGGTTTTATCGTATACGAATCTGAAATTTGGATCATACCCAGTTCAAAGTCTCTAGTTTTTTTACTATCACCTCTACCTGTAGTAAATTCTTCCATAAATCTAACCTCAACCCCTGCAATTTCTTGTTCACTTTTAGAAGTTAACGTTATTTTTCCTTCTACTATTCTTTCTACTTTTGAAGTAATTGCAGGTACTTGTAACTTTACTTTTACACCACCGATTCCTAATTTGTTTTTTATTTTAGATAAAATTCCCATTATTTTTTCAATTTTTATTTGGTTAATTTTTCTAATACTTATGATACTCCCAATGCTTAGGACAGTTTAAAGATATTTTTAATTATTAAGAAGCGATTGATTTTTCGTAAAATATT
>CANMLS010000002.1 GCA_947498785.1 uncultured Aquimarina sp.
AGAAGTTAAGCCCATTAGCGCCAATGGTACTACAATCGTGGGAGAGTAGGTCACCGCCTTCCTTGAAACCCTTCAATATTACATTGAAGGGTTTTTTTATACCTAAATCTAAAGAAAATGTAAATGTGAAGAGAATAGAATAGAATTAATGTGAAATTCTATAAAGGAGGAGAGAAATCTCACTTCTACAAATTACAGTTTAATAAGCACTAAGGCAACATCCTCTAAAACAAAAAACAGGAAATCCAGATAGTAGTGGTGTGCATTGTGATGCATTAGTACAACTTTCCCCAGTAGATCCACTTCCATTGGAGTTACATTGGTTAGAATGAGAACCAATAATATTAGATTGTTCTTTTTTGGTAAGTTGTTGAATCCCTTTTACGGTTAAAATTTTTGAATACATAATTATTTTGAGTCTTA
This sequence comes from uncultured Aquimarina sp., assembly GCA_947498785.1. GTDB lineage: Bacteria > Bacteroidota > Bacteroidia > Flavobacteriales > Flavobacteriaceae > Aquimarina. The sequence continues at coordinate 424 of CANMLS010000002.1, forward strand.
AGATTACTACTAATATACTTAAAAACTTGAAAAGTATTCTTGTTTAGGATGCTTTTGAAATAGAGGTATTAAGGTTTAGTTCAATTTTCTTAAAGAATTCTTCATTTTTATATGGTTTTCTCATAAAATCACTAAAACCAGAATCTGGATGAAGTATTGCTTTTATGGTATCCTGAGTATCTGAAGCGGTCAATGCAATAATAGGTATATGGGGGTTAAATGCTCTAATTATTTTAGTAGATTCTATTCCTCCCATCTTTGGCATATTTAGATCCATTAAAATAAGGTCATATTTCTTTTTCTTTACCATTTCGATTGCTATAAGTCCATTATCGGCAATTTCAGAATAATACTCTTTTGATTTGAGAATATTTTGTGTAACTATTTGATTTATTTTATTATCCTCAACTATTAGAACGTTATAATCTTTAGTGTTAAGAGAAATACACTTTTTAGCATTATTTATTTCATCGTTGGTTTGGTTTGTTTTGTGAATTTCGAAAGAAATAGTGAAATAGAATGTGGACCCCTTTCCTGGAGAACTTTTAATTTTTATATCACCTCCATGGAGGCTAACTAAATTTTTGACGATATGCAATCCAAGACCTGTGCCTGTGGTGTGATCTTTAAAATTAGCTTGAGAAAACTTCTCAAAAATCAGCTCTTGTTTATCTATGGAAATTCCTCTTCCATCATCCTTTATTTCAAAGGTTATTTCAACTTTATTATCCGTAATGATTGGGTTTATAAAATTCAACCAAATATTTCCGTTCTTAGTAAACTTATTGGCATTACTAATTAGATTGATTAAAATCTGAGATAATCTTACAGCATCTCCAATAAGTTGATTAGGGATATGAGGATCAAGATTTAGGTGTAAAGTATTGCCGTTTTTTTCTGCTTGATATTCAAATGAGTTTTTAATATCATCTGCGAGGTTTTTGAGATCGTAACTAGATTTATCAAGGTGTATTTCATAGGATTCCATTTTGGTAACTTGTAATACATCATTAATAAGATTAAGTAAGTGATCTGCCGAGAATTTCATGAGTTTTATAAACTTATGATTTTCTTCATCTTTTATTCGTTCCATTAAAATTGATGATAGGCCAACTACTCCATATAATGGGGTTCTAAGTTCATGACTAACGGTGGAAGTAAATTTTGTTTTTACAGCGGCCAGATGATCAGATTTTTCTTTTGAAATTTTAAGTTCTTTATTTCTTAAAGCAAGAGATTGTCCAAGGGTTTTTATTTTTCTATGGTTGTAGATAAAGAAACAAAAGAATATTAAACACAATATAAGCAGAGAAATAGTGAATATAGATATAGTTTTAGATTGTTTAGCTTTTTTAGTTTCTACAGTGTTTTTTTCTTCGCTTACAGTTAATTGTTTTTTATATTGATGAGCCTCTAGTTTTTCTATATCGAGAGCAGTTTGATGATGCTTAGTGTATTTTTTTAGAATTGCATATGCTTTATCTTCTCTTCCAATTTTGACCAATAAATCTTCATATTTTTTATAAATAGTCATGGCCTGCCTGAATAATTGTTTTTTTTCGGTTATAGTAGCTGCTCGTTCATAATACTTTATAGCACTATCATATTGTTTATAGTGATAGTAATATTCTCCATAACTGGCATATGTAGTAGCTAACCGTGAAATTTCTTGTCGATCCTTGATAAAATATTTCTTACATTTTTCTAATAGATTGTAAGCTTTTTTATATTTTTTTGTTTTTATATAAATATTAGCAAGGCTTAGTGCTAAAACATGTTGATATTTTTTATTTAGATCATTAGAGTTATCGTATATATGCTTTATTTTCTTAAGAGCTTTTTTGGGTTTGTTAAATCCGTTTATGTAGATCAAAGCAATGTTATTATCTATGTCTATAGATAATTCTGGATACCCATCAAGTTCTTTTATAAATAACTCAGCAATCTTATAATTTTTAATTGCTTCTTTGTAATCTTGATTTGTATAATAAACTTTTCCTAAAGCATTATATGAACACGCTTTTAGGTAATATTTTTGCTTAGGATTAAATTTTTCAGAAACATCAATTACCGTTTCAATAGTCATGATACGACTAGCTCTTCCTAATGAATTGAATTGGTCTTCAGTATGAATAATAATGTTTTCTAATTCAGAAAACGACATTTCTTCATATTCATGTTGAGCATATGTAATTGAATAAAATAAATAAAAGCATATAGAGATTATATGATATTTTTTAATTTTTATCATTCAATTCGGTTTTGGGTGCTCAAATATATAAAAAAAACATGTAAAAGCGGATAATACGTAAAATAAATACGGTATAACGATATTTTTTTGTTAAATATTTGTTGTTAAAGAAGGAATAATACTACTTTTTTATTTGATTTTAGAAAATGTAGATTTATGGAAGCACCTATAATTTTGATATAGATTGTATGTATTCATGCATATCTGGGATCAGATATATAATCTTGTTTTACAATTTTTACAACTTCAATGCTTAAAAAACTAAATTCCTCAACTACTTTTCCATATATACGGTAAATACCTCTACCTTTTAATTTATATTTCTCTTGTATTTTTGGAAATATTACCGTGTCAAAAATGTTTCCGGATTGATCTAAAAATGTTCCAAAAGCCATACGTTTTCCAGAATGAGTTTTAGTGTTTTTCATGGCAATTAAGTATCCATAGATATCTATGAATTTATTAAGGTATTCATGAAGTTGATTAGCACTATTCTTATTTTTTGGAGGGGAAGTTAATATTTTGTAATACCCAGCAAGAGGAAATCCAAAAGATTCAATTTGTTCGAATGCGTTTTCCAGCTCTGAAGTTTTTAATTCAGGAAGTTTGTATTCTGTACGTTTCTCTTTAAAAAGGAGAGTTTGATTGTATTGTTGAGTAGGTGCACCATTGATTTTAAAGTGAGCTTCCCATAATAGTTCGTGTTTATTTTTTTTGGTGAACTTGAAAGCGTCAATTTTGATAAGAATGCTTATCTGTTCTATGCTTATTTGTACTCTGTCAATAAAATTATCCAAAGAGATATAGGAGCCATTTTTCTTTCGATCTATTAAAATAGCTTGAGTAGTTTTGAGATCTAGGTTTCTTAGAATCATTAGCCCTAAGAATATGTTTTTGTCTATAAGGGTATGCTCATGGTTACTGTTGTTAATGCATGGAGTTTGTATTGTTGCTCCTAACATTTTGGCTTCATGAAGGTATACTTCGGGACGATAGAAACCTCCTCCATTATTGATTGTGGCGACTAAATATTCTAATGGAAAATACGCTTTTAAAAACAAGCTTTGGTAACTTTCTACAGCATATGATGCAGAATGACCTTTTGGGAATGCATATCCTGCAAAACTAGCTACTTGATTCCAGATTTCATGAATTAGAGATTCTGAATATCCTTCGTTTCTACAATTATTTATAAATTTTTCTTTTACATCTTTGAACTCTTTTCGGGACCTGAATTTACCACTCATACCTCGTCGTAATACATCAGCCTCATCCAATGTTAATTTTGCAAAAAAATGCGCTACTTTAATTACGTCTTCTTGATATACCATAATTCCATAGGTTTCATTCATTAAGTCAAGCATGATTGGATGAGATTTTTTTCTTCTTTCTAGATCATGTTCACGTAAAATATACTCTCGCATCATACCACTTTTTGCTACACCAGGTCGTATAATTGAGCTTGCAGCTACTAATCCTAAATAGTTATCTGTTTTTAATTTGCTTAATAACATTCTCATCGCGGGAGATTCAACATAAAAGCATGCTAGGCATCTAGCTTCTCTTATTAAAGCATTAATCTTTGGATCATTTTTAAATTTTTTGATGTCATGAATATCAAAATCGGCTGCTTCTGGTTGGTTGTATTTAATAATTTTTATAGCATCCTTAATTTTTGCTAATCCACGTTGGCCTAGAATATCAAATTTATATAATCCTAAGTCTTCTGCTATGATCATATCATAGTGTACTGTTGGAAATCCTTTTGGAGGTAAATCTGTAGCAGAATAAAAATGTAATGGATGTTGACTAATTAGTATGCCACTAGCATGAATGCTAAGATAATTAGGAATCCCCTGAATAAGATTACTATAAATAATAACTAATTTGTGAATATGGTCAAGAGTATTGTAGTCATAATCACCTTCACTTAATTTATCAATTTCAAATTTTGGGAGGCCAAATACTTTTCCGAGTTCTCTTACGGCACCTTTATAGTGAAATGTAATATACGTTCCTAATAGTGCTACATTATCGAACTCTTCAAAGATAAATCGTGTAATGTCCTGTCGATCTTTCCAAGAAAAATCAATATCAAAATCAGGGGGGCTTGTACGATGAGTATTTATAAATCGTTCAAAATATAAATCTAATTCTATAGGGTCTACATCTGTAATACGAAGTAAGTATGCAACAATACTATTTGCTCCACTACCTCTGCCTACATAATAATATCCTTTGCTTTTTGCATAAGAGATAATTCTCCAATTGATTAAAAAATAGGAGACAAACTCCATTTTTGTTATTAGAGACAATTCTTTTTCTAATCTATCTAGTACTCCTTGTTTTGGATTTGGATATCGATACAAGAGCCCTTTTTGACAAAGTTCTCTTAATAGAGCGCTATCTTCCTTAATAGTACCAGTATATGTTTTTTGATTAAGAGAGGGTTTGTTTTTAGAAAAATCAAAATCAATAACACAGTTTTTCTGAATTACAAGGGTATTTTTAATAATGAAGTCAAATTCTGAGAATTTTTCTTTTATTTTATGATAGGGAATCATTTTTTCTGAAAAACAAGCTTGTTGGGTTTCAGGTAATCGACTTAGTAAAATATTATTGTCGATGGCTCTTAACAGGCGATGAGCGTTAAAATCTTTTTTGTTTCTGAAAGTAACAGGCTGTAATATTACTAATTTATGTTTTAAGCTTTTTAATATAGAAAGACGTAGTTTAGGAATGTTGTTTATCGATACGCCAATAAATTCATTATCCAAAAATTCAGTTTTATTTAACGATATAACTTTTTGAATAGGGTATATGATGTACGCTTGCTCAAAAGTCGGAGCTATTTCTGGGAAATTGATTTTTTCATGAGAATGATATGATAAGAAATCATTTAATTCTTTATATCCTTCATTGTTTTTGGCAAGACCTATGTATAAGGCCTTATGGTCGTTTCTAAAATCTATTCCTATAATTGGTTTGATTTTATGCTCTTTTGCTTTTCTTATAAAATTAAGACAAGCTGAAGTATTGTTAATATCAGTTAATGCTAGACATGTTATATTGTTTTCTTCGGCTAATGTTAAGAGATCTACTTCAGAAAAGACTCCAAAACGTAAACTGTAATATGAATGGCAATTGAGGTACATTTAGCATCAAGTTGTACAATATGTGTTATTTTCTGTATTCGTTATTAAAAAAACTCATTGTTTTCTGTGCGCTAATACAATTGGTGGCTGACCATTAAAAGGGTTTTGCATCCTACCAATTGTAGATGATCCTATAGCTGCAGCTCTGATCACACTTCGATCTCCGTACCGAATTCTGATATTGTCTAATGCTCGATACAGATTAAGTTGTTTCTCGTCATCTTCAAACAAATTAATTTGATAATTACCACTTACCAAATGACTAAATCGTATGCCTATCAATCGTACTAATAATCTTTTTTGATATAATTTATCGAATGTTTCGAGAATTTTAGGAATGAGAATATGATCTCCGCTTGTGTATGGGATTTTTATTTGTTTAGTGTATGTATTGAAATCAGAATACCTGATTTTTACGGCAACGCAAGCAGTTAATTTATTTCCTCTTCGCAATTGATAAGAAAGGTTTTCTGTCATAGCAATAAGAATATTTCTAAGCTTGTAAATGTCTATAGTATCTTTATCAAATGTTCTTTCTGTAGAGATTGATTTACGCTCAGAAAAGGAAACAACGGGAGTATTGTCTATTCCATTAGCTCTTTTCCATATTGTTAACCCATTTACTCCTAATACTCCTTTCATGACATCTACGGGCATATTTTGGATAGTTTCAATGTAACGAACACCTAGATTTCGGAGTGTATAATAGGTTTTATCTCCTACCATTGGTATTTTTTTAATTGATAGAGGAGCTAAAAAAGGCTTTTCTGTACCAAAATCTATTTTCAATTGACTATTAGGCTTAGCTTCATTGGTTGCTACTTTAGAAACTACTTTATTGCAAGAAAGGCCAAAAGATATGGGAAGGCCAGTTTCTGTAATTACTTTTTGACGAAGTTCTGAGGCATACTTATAAGAACCGAAAAATTTATCCATACCAGAAAGATCTGCGTAGAATTCATCGATACTAGATTTTTCAAAAACAGGTACTTTTTCTTTAATAATTTCTGTTACCAGATCCGAATATTTACTGTATGTTCCTGCATTTCCTTTGATGACTATAGCTTCTGGGCAAAGTTCTTTTGCTATTTTCATAGGCATGCCAGAATGTATACCATAAACTCTCGTTTCATAGCTACATGCAGCTACAACACCACGATCACTTACACCACCTACGAGTAGGGGTTTATTTTTTAATGTACTATTGATGATGCGTTCTACAGATACATAAAATGTATCCAAGTCAAGGTGTAATATAGTTCTCAAATAATAAAAATTATGGAATAATTCCAAATATAAGGAATTATTCCGTTAAAATAATAGCTTTGAGATCAATTTTATTGATAATGGATAATAAAGTGCATAGAGTAGGTATCAAAAAAACGACACCTTTTACGGGTGTCGTTTGAAAAAATTCTATTTTGGGGCTACAAAATAAAATTAAGCGGTTATTAATTTTCTGCCATGTTATAACCTGCAAATTGTTGCATAGCGGTCTTGGTAAGTTCTTTTGCTCTATTGACATAGAAATTCTTTGTGTCATCTAGAGATTCATTTTTTAAATCATTTTCACTTCTTACATAATCAGCTTGTGATTCAAATTTAGATTCTTCATTTAGAACAACACTTAATTCTTGTAAAGCGCTTTCTAATTTGTGTAGTGCTTGTTCTGCTTTTGACTTAATTAGAGATTGCTCTTTTAACTCAGCAGCACGTTTAGCCTCAAATTCAGCTTTTTTTCTACTTTGTTCGGCTATTTGTTGTTCTAATTCTTTTTGTTCAATTTCTAACTGGCGACGCTTAGCTTCTAATTCCTTTTGTTTATTAGATACCTCTAGCGTTGCTTCTGCTAATTCATTTTCTTTTATATTAGATGCTGTTTCTCCTACTTCATCATAACTATCTGCATTTGCTTGACAAGATGTTAATTGTTCTAGAAGTTTAGAACCTAATTCTTTAGCTCTTTTTGCAAAAAACCTGCTACGTTCATACGTGTCTTGTTCTAATGAACTTTCCATATCAACTCTAGCTTTATAAGCTATTTCATTAGCTTTCTTACAATTACATTGATTAGCTAAGTTTTCTACTTTTTGAAAAGATTCTATGGCTTTATCTGCATATTCCTGAGTATGGAAAACATTATTTGCACCGTGTGCTTTCTTACTATGAGAGTACGCATAACTAGCTGCAGTTAAAGCGTCTTCGTACATGTTTTGAGCATTAGTTTTAAAGATAAAACACAATAATAATAAGATAAATGCAATCTTTTTCATTCTTTGGGGTCTTTTAAATCACAGAGCAATAATACAATATTTTATTTGTAAAATCTAAAAAAAAGGTCATTAATCGGCAATAAAATGTATTTTATCTTGATTTTTACGGGTAAACCTTAATTTTAGTGATAAATATCCTACTGTTTATTGAAAGCTTCAGGTAATTGTATGTAGATTTTATGAAATAAAACGTTGATATTTGATTAATATTTTATAATAACAGTTGAAAAATAAATTTATAACTTAAAAAATATATATTTTGTAAGTTAATTATGTATATTACGTCTAAACGGCCCATGAAACAATTAATCATATCATCGATAAATCATAACCTAAACAATGCTATTGCTCTATTAGATGCAATAGATTCAGATACTTATAAGAATACTTCGGTAGGACCATATTATTCTAGTATAGGCTCTCATGTACGTCATACTCTCGATTTTTTTGATTGTATTATTGATGGATTGGATTCTAATAATATTGATCTAACTGCTCGCAAAAGAGATGAAACTTTGTCTACAGATAGAAAGTTAGCAATAGATTATATATATCAACTTCAGGAAACGTTGTTATCTTATGTAAATGTAAATACTGATTATTTGATCCATGTCACAGATAATATGGGACAAGGAAAAGTGACTGTTAATTATACTTTAGAAAGTATTTTAGCACATGCAAATAGTCATGCGACGCATCATTATGCTATTATAGGGTATATTCTTGATCATTTGAATGTAGAAATCAAAATTAATGGATTTGGTTATAATCCTACATCTCCTGTCAATAAAAGAGAAGGTATATGACTGAAAAATAGGATTCATTTCTTTATAGGGTTTATTTCTTTCCAAAAATCGATTCAATTATAGTTTTCAGGCCTTTGAATACCATAAATATGGCAAATCCAGCGCTAATTAACCCTAATGCCAATATAGGTATGTACAATGGATGTTCTTGATTTTTGAATGCAGAATGAATAACAACAGGACTAATAAACATAAAAATCAAAGCTATAGCCATACGTTGAATTCCTTTACCTAATAGTTCTTTGTTTGTTCTTTTAGGCTCCATAATTATCTATTGCATTGCGTACATTTCCATATTGCTTTAGTAAACTTGTTGCTTGTTCTCGATCAATAGATAGTTCTTCCATTATCATTCGTGTTCCCCGATCCACTAATTTATTGTTGCTAAGTTGCATATCCACCATTTTATTACCCTTTACTCTGCCTAATTGAATCATTGTAGTCGTAGAAATCATATTTAGGACTAATTTTTGAGCAGTTCCTGCTTTCATACGAGAACTTCCTGTTACAAATTCTGGGCCTACAGTAACTACAACGGGAAACTGTGCAGTAGTAGCCAAAGGACTTCCTTCGTTACAGGTAATACAACCTGTAATGATATTGTTTTCATTACAATGTTGTAATGCTTTTACTACATAAGGTGTTGTTCCTGAGGCTGCTATGCCAATCACAATATCTTTGTTTGAAATGTTGTGCTCTTTTAAGTCTTTCCATCCTTGATTTGGGCTATCTTCTGCAAATTCTACAGCTTTTCGAATAGCAGTATCACCTCCCGCTATTAAACCAATTACAAGATCATGTGAAACCCCAAAAGTAGGAGGGCATTCGCTGGCATCTACAATGCCTAAACGACCACTTGTTCCTGCTCCAGTATAGAATAGTCTGCCTCCATTTTTTAACCTTTGTACAATTTGTTTGACTAAAGATTCTATTTGCGGAATCGATTTTTCTACAGCATCAGGTACCGTTTTGTCTTCATTATTAATATTTGTCAGCAACTCAGTAACACTCATTTTTTCTAAATGGTTGTGTTTTGAGGTTTGTTCTGTAGTTTTAGTAAATTGCATATATCAAAAATACAGATTAAAGAGCGCAATAAAGCATATTATTGAGTAGAAATACTATTCTTCCTGAATTGTAAAAGAAAAACTATATGTTTCGGAAAAATTAAAATATCCCAATGGATAGTTATCAGGATTTGTAGTGTTAATAATATTTCCTCTTAGTACTGCAGGTGGAGCTTGGAAAGGATTTCCACCATCTTGTTCACTTTGTTCGATAAGAATACTAGAGTAATTGAAATATCTTTGATCAATACCAAGAATTTTTATATCAATCTCTCTACCTCGAACTTCTTCGGGATTTTCATAAAAGTATGAAAATTTAAAGGGTTTTCCTTGATAAAAACGATCTTCACTAGGTAGAAATAGGTTAAAATCAAAATCAAAGAGGTAGAAATCATCACGATTTCCGTCATCTGTAAAACTAACCTCTATTTCGATTTCATTACCTTCGAATAATGTTCCGTCTCCTTGTGTAATATTGTCAATAGGAACAGAGGGGATAATTTTTGTAGTAGCTTTATAGGTCTCATTGTCATGAATTACGGTAAGTTCATATTCTGATTCAAAATCCCATAAAAAACTTCCGTTAGAGGGTATGTATGTACCAGGTTCAAAAGATAGTTCTTCAAAATTATGTACAAAATCAAATGTAAGGTTAGTGATGTAAATTGTAGCATCACTAACAGTAGGAGTGTTTTCATCAAAGAAAGGAGCAGACATTGTTAATTTTATTTCTTCATTTTCAAGTTGCAAAGAACCATCTGTTTGTGTAACAAACTCTAATGAGGCATCAATGACTAGTTTTGGTTCACCTTCAGGAACATCAACATCAACAACATCTTCACAACTCATAAAAAATAGAACCCCAAATGCTATATATATTATTTTCCTCATTTCTCTAAAATTTAAAATTATAAGTTACAGCTGGTATAATCCCAAAAATTGAAGTTCTAATGGCTTCATTTGCAAAAGTATCCTGATTTCTACTAAAGTTAATAGATGCAGTATTTCTACGGTTATATATATTATAGATGCTAAAGACCCATTCTCCTTTCCATTTTCTATTATTGTTTTTTCTTGGTGTTAAGGTAGCAGAGATGTCAATTCTGTGATATGAGGGTAAGCGTTCGCTATTTCTTGAAGCATCAAATACAGGAACTACCAATCCCTGAAATTCGAACTGTCCCGTTGGATAGTTCGTAGGTTGACCCGTTTGAAACAAAAAATTTGCTCCGAATTTCCATTTTTCATTTAACTCATAACTTCCATTAAAGGAGATGTCATGAGTTTTATCATATGGCGTATTATACCATTCACCATCATTAATACCAGGTTCTAGAGATGTTCTTCCAGGAGTTCGTTGTTCTGATTTAGATAATGTATAGGCTAACCATCCTTTAAATTTCCCTTCGTTTTTTCGTAATAAAAACTCGAGACCATAAGCATGAGCTTCTCCATTTAGAATATCCTGTTCTATAGCATTGTTTGCTATTAAATCTGCTCCGTCGATATAGTCGATACGATTTTTAATTTGCTTATAGAAAATTTCTGTTTCGATAGAATAAATATTGTCATTAATATTTTTAAAGTATCCTAATGCATATTGGTTAAGCAATTGAGGTTTTATAAAATTACCACTTGGAGTCCATACATCTAGTGGAGTAGGGGAATTAGTGTTAGATAATAAATGAAGATATTGAGCCATTCTATTATAACTCGCTTTTATCGAAGTATCGTCATTAAAGGAATATGCCAGAGCAACTCGAGGTTCTAGGTTAGTAAATGTTGCTATTTGATCATTTCTGCTAAGGTTTTCTGTTCCTATTGGTTCTGCAGATTCATAAATTTGAAGATTTTGATTAAATAAAAGCGGATTGTTGTTTTGATAAACATTTACTTCATTCTGACCTAATCTAATAAAGTTACTTAGCCTAAGACCGTATTGAAGAATTAAATTATTAGAAATCTTATGCTCAGTATCAATATAGGCACCAAATTCATTTGCATATTTATTGATGAGTTTTTCTCTTTTGATTCCAGAATCTTCACTATTAGGCTTTATTTCTCCAGGATTAAATCTATAATATATATTGCTAACCCCATAGTCTAACTGAAATTTATCACTCAAATAATGTTTTAGGTCATATTTTAAATTGAAATTTCTAATGCCAGAATCCCATTCGAAACCTACAAAATCAAGTTCTAAACCATAAAAATAGTCGGAATATATTAAAGAAAGATTTGAGAATAATTTATCTGAAAATAAGTGATTCCATCTTAAATTAAGTACCGTATTACCATAAATGTTTTCAAAACTCTCACTAATTCCAAATACATCACGACCAAAATATCCAGAAACATATATGCTATTATTTTCATTGATTTTGTAATTTAGTTTTGTATTTAAATCATAGAAAAATGCAGTATTATCATTATCAAAGAGTGGTAAGAAAAGATGTGCATAGGAAGCTCTTCCTCCTATAAGAAATGCTCCTTTATCTTTTTTGATAGGCCCTTCTGCTAGTAATCTGCTGGATACTGCACCAAGACCACCATTTATTTTAAATTTTTTACTATTCCCTTCTTTTTGATAAATATCGAGTACCGAGGAGATACGTCCTCCGTATTTTGCAGGAATTCCGCCTTTATAAAGTTTGATATCTTTTATGGCATCTGGATTAAAAACAGAAAAGAATCCGAAGAGGTGAGAGGAATTAAAGATAATAGCTTCATCTAATAGAATAAGATTTTGATCGGCTGCTCCACCTCGAACATTAAACCCCGAAGCTCCTTCACCACCACTGGTAACACCAGGTAGGAGCAAAATAGATTTGATTACATCAGCTTCTCCCAGAACTACAGGAATCTGTTTTATGGTTGCAGCTGAGAGCCTATTGATACTCATTTGAGGAGTTTTTACATCTAATTTCTCTACATTTTCGGTAATAATTACTTCATCTAGAGCCTCTGAAGCTTCAATTAATTGAAAATTTAGTTTTTTATTTTCATTTAGGTCAATTTCTTGTATAATATTCTGGAATCCTAAATAACTAACTTGTATTTTATATTTACCTTGTTTTAAGGTAATAGAATAAAAGCCATACTCATTAGTTACTACGCCTTGCCCCATTGCGGGGAAAATGACATTGACACCTATTAACGTTTCATTACTCGAACGCTCTGAAATTATACCACTAAGGGTAAATTTTTCTTGACCTAATAAAGAAGAGTAGGTTAACAAAAATAGAGATACCAGCATCACGCCAGAAGAAATGTATTTTTTCAATATAAAATATTAATTATTAATAATATAGACCATAAAGGAAGAAATATGTTATGAATTCTACAACTAATTTATTGTTAATTAATTTTAAACATCAAAGTTTTTAGTTGAGATGGTGATTTTCGCTAGTTAATGTGTTCCAGATTTTTTCAACAGATTTTTCAATACCAATATTAAATTCTTTACTTGTGTTTGTCATTAAATAATAGCCTCTGTTTTTTATTGGGTCAAACATGCATATTGTAAGTATACCTGGATCTCCTCCTGTATGTCCTATTGTTCCATTATTATTAATACCCCATAGAATACCACTCATTGCTTCGTTGATTTCATCATGTTTTGACTGTAGACTAAACATTTCTTTATAGGATTTTGCAGATAACAACTTTCCTTTTCCTTTATATCCTTTCATCATTTCTATCAGATATTTAGCAAAATCTGAAGTACTTGTAATTAAACCACCATCGGCTTTGGTAATCAGAGAATACCTGGAGACTTCAAAATCCTTTGAGTAATACAATGTAGCATGATCTTGCATGTTTACGTCGCTAAAACTCCATCCTGTTGCATCCATATGTAAAGGATCAAAAATGTATTTTTGAGTATAGTTTTCAAAAGAGATACCTGTAGATTTTTCTACAACAAATGCTGCTAGAGCAGCTGCTATATTGCTGTATTCATACTTTTCTCCAGGGGGATTTTCTATAAAATTGCCTAAAGAGTACCATGAACCAGATGTAGATAATGTGTTCTCAAAAAAAACAGACTCATCCATTTTTGTATTTGTTTTAATTAATTCTATAATAGAACGATAATCATCGGGATACTGTGATACATTTACTTGAAGAGGGTTGTCAAACACATAACTTTTAAAATATACTTCGCTATCTGTAATTCCTGAAGTATGAGTTGCAAGATGGCGAACAGTAATTGGTTTGTCTGGATAATGTGGATGTTCTACTTTAAACGGCAAATAGATATTGATGTTGGTATCCAAATCCAGTTTACCTTGTTCTACAGCTTTCATAATTGCCAACGCTATAAATGTTTTAGATATAGATCCAATATTTTGAATTGTATGATTGGTATATTTTCTGTTTTTATTGATGTTGGAATATCCAAAAGAATTTTTATAAAGTACTTTTTTGTTATCAACTATAGCAACAGAGAGCCCTGCTAATTCAGAGGTATTGTATAATTCTTGTAATTCTATATGTGTGTGAAGAATTTCGTCATCTACTCCACATGAACATGCCAAAAATAGGATAAATAAAAACGTTATTTTTTTCATAATTTTTTTTTGATTGAATAAATAATTGAAAATATATTGATTTATAGAGGCTTTGATTCAGGCAATATAACACCTGTTAATATATTTTAGTATATTAATTATCAGGTATTTATGTAAAATGGGGTATTGTGTAAAAAGAATTTCTTCTTATTTTAACGAATAGTTTTGATTGATGTTTTTAAACTTATAGTTACTTATGATTTCCATTGAAAATTAATAGGAAACCAGTCTTCATGAATTGTAGAAGTGGTATTAAGAGGTTCAGAATAGGTGCTGTTTTTAACATAGACTTTGTTGTTTTCTGAAAATACATATACTACATTCATGTTATTTTTAAGATTTGTTTTTGAATCATTTATCATTTGGGATCTTTTTTTTATAACGGTTTCTTCCTAAGTTGAACACACCAACTTTTATACCAAAACCAACAGAAAATCCATTGATACGGGTAATAATGTCTGGAGATAGCTCTACTTTACTAGAAAACCGGTATTTTACTCCGGTTTCTAATTGAACATATCTAGAAATATTATATAAGATGCTTACACCAGGTTCTACAACAAATACGGCATCCCATTGATCTTCTTGATAACGCTCTGCTTCTTCATCGTCGACCCAGTCAGTATTAATGTACCCAGTAGCTCCACCTCCTATTAGGAGAGGGAAAGAAAGGTTGATTTTTGCTCTACTAAAAAAAATAGGTTCTAAATGAACACCTGAGTAAACCGCTCCCAAATCTGCACTATTTGAGGAAAAAACACCTGATATGTTTTGATTAGAGAACATTCCTTTTGTTACAAATCCAATTTCAAATTTACGATTGGCTACATAAGCTATTTTGAGCCCCGCTATATATGTATCCCTGTTTTCAACTTCTCCATACCCTGTACTAATACCTAAATATACACCATGTACAATATTTTTTCGATCGTTAAATTCAATATAATCTTTAGATTTTTGAGCAATGCTGTTAAAATTATATCCAACCAGCATAAAGAGTAATATGATTCTTAAATGTTTCATTCTACTTGATTAGTTATATTAGTATCATTGACAGTTTAATTTTAAAATGGTTGCACTGAAATGATTTTTTTATTGATTTAGTATATTTTTAGATAATGCTTAATTACTCTGTTAAAACGATGATTCCTTTTTTTCCTGTAATAAGAAATTTCCCAGGAGAATTGCTCTTACCATAGGTTGCGCTAATATCTCTGATTCTTTTTCTTTTATCGATCATATCTGTAGTAATATTAGTAAACGATTTTGGAATTCTTAATAGCCCTTGCTCCAGAGAAGCGTTAAAATCGATGGCTAAACCAGACACATTAATATTTAATTCTGAAGATTCCTGATTAATAACTACAAAGGTGTTGGATTGTTGGATTTTAGAAATCCAGAAGTCAGCAACTTCCATGGTTAAGTTGATATTTTGGTATACATCGTTTAAATACATACTGCTAAACATTATTTTTCCTCGAAGGTTTCCTATTTTATTAATAGTAACTTGATCTTTACTAGAATATATTTCTAGAGATTTTACATGTTCGATTTTTATAATTGTTCCATTACTGTTAATTTTTAGATCTTTGGAATCTTTTATATCGATTTCTCCATTTTTTAAGTGGATGTTTCCATAGGTGATTGATTTTGTTTTTAATTTTCCAAATTTCATTTCAATATTAGCATTATTTAGGTCTTTATTTATCCAGATATCTCCATGTTGCGCATTTGCTTTTAGTTTACCCCCCCATTCACTTATTATAATATCACCAAACTTATTTATAATATTAATTTCGGCATTGGTTGGTAGGTGTATCGTATAGTCAATTTGGATATTTCCTTTATCAAAATCAAATGGATTTACGGTATTAAAAAATTCTTTATTAAAGAATTTAGAAATCATACTAGTGTTTTTTTCTTCAATTATAGAAGTAATACTAATGAAATCTTCAGTATTATCGATTTGTGGTTTAATACGCTGTAGGAGCTCTTTAGCAACATCTTTTTTCTTTTTAAAAACTTGGATGTCAATTGTTATTTGTATTGTTTTTTTCTCCCAACCATTTATGATTACATTTCCGTATTTATTTTCTAAATGTAACTCACCAGTATTGGTAAAGGCATATGTTTTTTCAATTTTTTTTGATACTTTTTCTTGCGCATGAATGTCATTCTTTGCATAGAATATTATAAGTATCAATAGGAGGTATTTATAAAATGTAGCTATCATTACTCTTCAGATTTTTAGAATCATTGATCTGTTTCAATAAATTTTCGATCAATTCTATTCTTTTTTTATAATTATTGACAATAGCCTCTAATATGTATTCATTATTTAGGTTTTTTGTCATTTCTAATTTTAAAGTTTTATACTCTTCATCCAACTCATCCATAAAGGACAAAAATTCTTTTTTGTCTTTTGGGTGTAGTTTTGGATTGTTCTTTACTAGTTGAACCTGAAAAGAGACTAAATCTCTGTAATAATTATCAATGTCTCTAAGCTCTTGATGTACAATATTGTTTTGATCACTGGTGTTAAATCCAGATGTTATAAAAAAGTTTATTGTTGAGAAGGTTCCAAAAAGGATCAAAATACTGGCAGCTATTTTCAATAACGGAAGTTTTCTCCATAATGGAATTCCTTTTTGAATTTCCAGTTCTGATTCGATATGAGACCACATCTTGGATCTATTTGCTTTATAGTCATCAAATTGATGCTTGTTCTCTTTTATATATTTTTCAAAATCATCCATTGTATTATAATATTTTTACAATTTCAATAAGTTTTTTCTTTGCTCTATGGTATTGTGATTTAGAAGTCGAAATGGTTATTCCTAATATTTCTGCAATTTCAACATGATCATATCCTTCAAGTAGATATAAATTAATGATTTGACGATATCCATCTGGAAGTATTTTAATACCTTTTTTTATTTTTTTTATATCAATTGTTGTTACCTGATCATTTATTTCTTCACTAATATGATATTCATGTTGATCAAGTGGGGTTAATGGTATTTTTTTTAACTTTAAGTAATTAATACTTTTATTGATAACTATTCTTTTTAACCAGGAACCAAAAGTACTCTCATATCTAAATGATTTTAGATTTTTAAAGGCTTCAATAAAACTTTCCTGAACAATATCTTCTGCATCTTCTTTTATGCCTAACATGCGCATACTAATATTGTACATGGCATCTACGTAGAGCTCATATAGCTGATATTGGGAATTCCTGTCACCAGACTTACTTTGCTCAACAAGATCTTTATGCGTATAAAGTATATTGGTTTCCAATTAGTTTTACTTGATTGTAATTTTCTTTAAAAGTACTTTTCTTTTCTAATTATTACTATTGACAACTGAAAAAACAAAGGGTTGCATTTATTAGAAAAAGAATATGTTTTTATAAAAAATAGAGTAATAGAAAAAGCCTTTAATGAGAATGGGCCTAGGCAAAATATTGTTCACTAGTGTATCTATCACTGTCTAGAATCAAATTTTGCAATATGAAGAGGGTAGAGGTGATCCAGTTAGATTAGATTTTAATCTTCTACAGAGAGTTGAGAATGCCAGGAATCTTTAAACAAAATCATATTTGTTTTATAGGTTTTTGATTCTTTCTTCCAGGAAGAATTATCACTGCTAGGAATTAATTTGGTTTCTTTTGTGAGTTGAAAGTCATTGATATCATAGTTATATAAATATTTTAATTTGAAAATGCAGTTTTCATAAGGATGCGTATAGTATCCTGAGTAATATATGTTTAATTGAAAACCATTTTCTTTAATGTCAATAGATGTAAGAGGATCATTTTGATTGTGAAGAATTAAATTGCTATTACTCGAATGTAGTATATATTTCCCAGATTCATTTCCCAAGGCAATAGCAAATGTTGAATGATTTTGAGTTTTAGGATTGACCATGTAAATAAATACATCCATAAAACCATCTTTATTAATATCTGTGGTCTTATGATATTTTAGTTCGTAGTTTTTAAATTCTTGCTTAATAAGGGCTTGTATTTTTTCAGTTTCGGTAAGCTTTGGGATTAATTTACCATCAGTGTCAATTGTATATGTTTTAGTTACTTTTTTTCTGTAAAAACTTTTATAAGAAGTTTTTGATAAATCAGGAGAAGGAGTTTGAATGCTTTCACCTTCAGAGGATATTATATTGATCGTGTTCTTGGTACCATTGAAAAATGATGGGAAAATAGCAGTGTTTTCTTCGAATAAACCGCCATCACCAACACCTGTATTATCGATAAAATAGTTTAATTTTCTACCGTTCCAACTATAAATAATATCTCCGCCAGTTTGTCCGCAACTTTCAGCGTAGTAGCAAATAGCAATAAACTCTTCAATCTGAGGGACTCCTAGATTACCTAATGATACCAAGTCATCTCCTTCCATTTTTGTTTCGATTTTATCTACAATTTTCCCGTTTTTTAGGACAGAAAGATAGTTGTCTTTAATGATAAAAGTGACTTCTTTATTTTTTAAACTCTCAACACCTTTTGATGCTAGGAATTTACTCCATACATATGCTTCTTGGTTTTTATATTTTATATGACTCCAGTACCCTTTTTGATTATTTAAGGTATCTTTTTGATAATGATAATTAAGAATTTCTACTCTGTTAGGTATCTGTAGTGTTGCTATGATTGATGATTTTATAGAAGCCTCAGATCTTATATTTACGTTATCAGCTGTTATATATCCTAATTGTAAACCGTTTAGAAAGGGGAGTTCTAACTTTTTGGTAAATGGCTTTAATATACCTTCGTCCCATTGATAAAGTAAAAAGTCATTGTGTTCTTGAAATTTAAAAACTATTATTTCTTTATTGTCACTATTGTGGGTGGTGCCAATGCTAAAGACTTCGGATAATTCTTTATTTGCTTTAATTTCTATAGGATAATGTGATATAAATTGGTTATTATGAAATATTTTTACTCCTATTTTATTTTTTGATTCTTCCTTGATGAGTAGCCTATAATCAGTATTTGTATGAAGTTTAAAAGCGAACCTTGAAACAAGATTATTCCATACGTATGCGATGTCATTTTTGTGTTGTATTTCAATCCAGTATCCATGGTTACCATTAATTGTATCCCATATTTGAGTGTGTGTTTGTTGTAATTTATCACCTGGGTTTAAGGTTGCGATTATTTTTGATTTTATTGAAGAAGAAGTTCTTAGGTTGACATTCGTGTTATAAATAAAAACTGGACTATTGGATACGTGATTTGCATAGTATCCTCTTTGAGAAAAACCAGTAATTGATTGTAAAAGAATAAAAATAAGAAGAATGTAATACCGCATAGTTTTATGTACCATAATTGAAAACAAATATAGTATTGTAGATATCCAAAAAAACCTACGAATATATATCCGTAGGTTTTTTTTATAGATTTGTCCCTTTCCGAAATAAATTGACACTAAATCAATTTATTTTATAGAGATTCAATAATAGATATATTCCTTATGCTTCTATAATTGAATTTAATGTGTTGCTAGGTCTCATTGCTTTAGATACTTTTTCTACATCTGGCCAGTAATAACCTCCCATATCGACGGTGCTTCCTTGAGCATCATTAAGCTCATTAATGATTTTAGTTTCATTATTTGCTAGTTCTTTTGCTATTATAGCAAATTCACTTTGTAAATCATTATCTTGAGTTTGTTCTGCGAGTTCCTGCGCCCAATATAAAGCCAAATAAAAATGACTTCCTCTGTTGTCTAATTCATTTACTTTTCTAGAAGGAGATTTTTTATGATCTAGAAATTTTATAGTTGCCTGATCCAAAGCCTCTGCTATAATTAGTGCTTTAGAATTGTTATTGGTTTCCCCCAAGTGTTCTAGTGAAACAGCTAAAGCAAGAAATTCTCCCAGAGAATCCCATCTCAAATGACCTTCTTTGTTGAATTGCTGAACATGTTTTGGTGCAGAACCGCCTGCTCCAGTTTCAAATAAACCACCACCATTCATTAATGGAACAATGGATAACATTTTTGCACTGGTACCTAATTCTAAGATAGGAAAGAGGTCAGTATTGTAATCACGCAACACATTTCCTGTAACAGAAATAGTGTCTTGACCAGCAGCAATTCTTTCTAAGGAAAAACGAGTTGCTTCTACTGGAGACATAATTCTAATATCTAGTCCCGTAGTATCATGCTCAGGTAAATATGTATTTACTTTTTTAATTAATTCTATATCATGAGCTCTGTTTTTGTCTAGCCAGAAAATAGTAGGAGTGTTAGTTGCTTTTGCTCTATTTACAGCAAGCTTTACCCAATCTTTTATTGGAGCATCTTTGGTCTGGCACATACGCCAGATATCTCCTTGTTCTACTGTATGCTCAATAATTATATTGCCAGAGGAACCAATAACTCGAACACTACCGTTTTCTTGAATTTCGAAAGTTTTATCATGAGAGCCATACTCTTCAGCCTTTTTGGCCATCAACCCAACATTAGGAACAGTTCCCATAGTGGTAGGATCAAAAGCACCATGTTTTTTACAAAAATCAATAGTTTCTTGATATATTCCCGCATAACTACTATCTGGGATAATTGCTTTGGTGTCCTGAAGATTTCCTTGAGTATCCCACATCTTACCAGAATTGCGAATCATAGCTGGCATAGATGCATCAATAATAATATCGCTTGGAACATGTAGATTTGTAATTCCTTCGTCAGAATTTACCATTGCAAGTTTTGGGCCTTTTTCATAGCATGCTTGAATATCAGCTTTTATTTCTTCTCTTTTTGCATCTGGAATTCTTTTTAATTTATTGATAAGATCTCCAAAACCATTGTTAACCTCAACACCTACTTCTTCAAGAATTTCTGCATGTTTTTCAAATACATCTTTAAAAAATACTTCTACAGCATGCCCAAAAATAATTGGATCAGAAACCTTCATCATAGTTGCTTTCATATGTAATGAAAACAATACATCTTTTTCTTTTGAGTCAGCTATTTGTTCTTCAAGAAAAGAAATTAGTGCTTTTTTACTCATTACAGTGGCATCTATAACTTCTCCTTCTAATAGTGACGTTTTTTCTTTTAGCGTAGTTGTGTTTCCATTTTGATCTACAAATTCAATTTTTACTTCATCAGCTTCAGTCATAGTAACTGATTTTTCATTAGAGCAAAAATCACCGCTTGTCATTGTGGCAACATGAGTCTTAGAATCAGAGGACCAAGTACCCATAGAGTGAGGATTCTTTTTAGCATACTGCTTAACTGGTTTTGGGGCTCTACGATCCGAGTTTCCTTCTCTTAAAACAGGATTTACGGCACTACCTTTGATTTTGTCGTATCGTGCTTTGGTTTCTTTTTCAATATCATTCTCGGGTTCTTCTGGATAATTTGGTATGTCAAACCCCTGAAGTTGTAATTCTTCAATAGCAGCTTTTAATTGAGGAATTGAAGCACTTATGTTAGGAAGTTTTATAATATTGGCTTCGGGTTTTTGAGCAAGCTGACCTAATTCTGCAAGTGCATCAGCTTGTTTTTGCTTATCAGTTAATTTTTCAGGAAAATTAGAAAGAATTCGAGAAGCGAGAGATATATCTTTTGTTTCGATTTGGATGTTTGCCGCTTCTGTAAATTTTTGAACAATGGGTAAAAAAGAATATGTAGCTAAAGCAGGTGCTTCATCAGTTCTAGTGTATACAATTTTTGAGTTATCAACTCCCATATTTTTGTTTTTTTATTTAGGGGTTTTCTTTTTTAAGCTTAAAAGATCATGATGCCCTATATTCGTTTATACTATTTATGTAAGGAAAAAATAGTTAGTCGTTTAATTATTCTTAGACAAACAATATTGGTTGATCTTTTTTGGCATTGATCATATTGTGATATATATAATATTATTAGTCAGAGATTTTCCGAGCGCGAAGATACAAATCTAGCAAAGTAAATGCAACCAGTAAAGTGTTAGTTTTGAGTTAAAGACTTTGATTTGTAGTTTCCAAAAAATAAAGGGTGAAAAAAAATAAGATTTGTAATAATAGGGTGTCTTTTTAAAGATACTCATAGAAAAATAAAAGCCATATCAAGAATACGAGTATTTTGATATGGCTTCATCGGAAACAATTTTTATGTTAGCTGTTTTACCCGCTATTAAATAAAAACTTTCGTTTGTTATTACATAAACTTTTATTTCCAATTTATAAGTAGATTTAAATTGACCAAATTATGATTTGTATAATTTATTTCTACTTATACGACTATTGCGAGCGCTTGTGTTTCTAAATTACTATTGCAATTTTTCAGTTTTTCACCCGAATGGTCTTATGCCATTTAGAATTAAAAAGGTGTCAAGACTTATTTTTTCTTTTAAATTTCATTTTGAAATGATCTTAAAGAAGGCCCTCAAATTAATTTCAAGGATGTATTCAAAAAAATAACTTTAGTCTTATATTTATTTTAACTATAAATTGGACTTTTTATGTTCTAAGAACGTATTGTGTATAATTACATAGTTTAGAGAATCCTTGTGTCATCTCCTACTGTACATAATCTTAAGATAAAGATAAGAAAAATTGATTGGTTGATCAATAGTTCTTATTGTATTAGTTATTAAAGGGTTATGAACTTGGGTTATTAACTTTTGTTCATAAAAAAAGGTCGTTGATAACGACCTTTTTTGTTTGTATGAGAAGAGAAAATTAGTTTCTTCTTTCTTTGATACGTGCTTTTTTACCAGTAAGCTCTCTAAAGTAAAATATACGTGCTCTACGTACTTTACCTCTTTTGTTTACTTCAATTTTCTGAAGTGCTGGTAAGTTTACAGGGAAAATACGTTCTACACCAATAGTTCCTGACATCTTTCTAATTGTAAATGTTTCAGTTGCTCCAGAACCTCTCCTTTGTATTACAACTCCTCTAAAGAACTGTGTACGTGTTTTGTTTCCTTCTTTAATTTCGTAATAAACAGTGATAGTATCACCTGCAGAGAATTGAGACATCTCTTTCTTTTCAACAAATTCGTCTTGTACGAATTTTACTAAATCTTCCATTTTTGATATAGTTTCTTAGGTTTTGTTAAAACAACATTCACGGTTTTCGCCAGAGGTTATTCTAATCAGGGTGCAAAAATAAATATTATTTAGTGATTTCCAAGTATTTTGAAATGTTTATTGTTGTTTTTGTATTTAGTTGATTATTTGCTTAAGATATAGATCAGTGCGATAACGGTTTTATTTTAATTAGAGAATAATCATCATTCATCTAACAAATCAGGTCTTCGTTCTTTTGTTCTTTGGTATGCTTGTTCTTCTCTCCAGGTTTCAATTTTAGGAAAATTTCCTGATGTTAAAACCTCTGGTACTTTCCAACCTTTGTATTCTGCTGGTCTCGTATATATTGGAGGAGCTAATAAATTGTCTTGAAAAGAATCGGTCAGGGCAGAAGTTTCATTGCCTAATACTCCAGGGATGAGCCGAATAATAGCATCACACAAAATCAGCGCTCCCAGCTCTCCTCCTGATAATACATAATCTCCTACTGATATTTCTTTAGTTATAAAATGATCACGTACTCGTTGGTCTACACCTTTATAGTGACCACAGAGTATAATAAAATTTTCTTTTAACGATAATTGATTAGTTGTTCCTTGATTTAAGGTTTCTCCATCAGGAGTCATATAGATAACTTCATCATAATCTCTTTGGGATTTTAATTCTGATATACATTTATCTATAGGTTCGATCATCATCACCATACCTGCACCACCTCCAAATTGATAATCATCTACTTGTTTATAATTGTCTGTGGTATATTCTCTAAGATTATGAAGGTGTACTTCTACTAGTCCTTTTTCTATGGATCGCTTCATGATTGAAGCTTCAAAAGGGCTTCTTAGAATATCAGGTACTACGGTTATAATATCTATACGCATCTTAACATTAAATTCTATAAAATGAATGCAAAGATGCAAAAGAATATAATAAAAATCTAGGATTTAAAATTACTTGGCTCCTGCTTTGCGTTGTTTATTGATTTCATCCTGAAGTTTGCGCATAACTTTTTGTTCTCGTTCTAATGATCTACGTCTATGATCTTCAAACTCTTCTTCAGTTTCAGCTAAAGCTTTTTTGGCTTGTACAGTTATGGCATTACTGTTTTTAAATTTAAAAATAAATAAACTTAAAAAGGCTAAAAGAATTCCTATAATTACTAGCATAATAGTGTTATAGCTAGATTTAGTTACCGCCACTCCAAAAAAGCTCATACTATCTTTTTCTTGAGTAACGGCAGTAAGGTTGCCATTTGTTTTGGAAAGTGATTCTTCTAGGCTTGTTATTGTGCTCTGTTGTTCTGTAATCTTGAGATTAGAAGTGTTAAGTTTTGACTCTAATATCTTTAGTGTATCAATGGTGTTAGACTTAAGCTTGTTTAGCCAAACTTGTTTAACTACTTTGTACTCTTGATATCGTCCAGATTCTTTTATGATAATATCAAATTGTCCTTTTATCTTTTCTTGTTTTAAAGCTTGTTCAACGGTTAACTTTTCTTCTTGCGCATATGAGGTTTCAAAAAAAGATAATAGTATAGTTAAAACTATTAGGTACTGTGATAATTTCATGCTGTTATTCTTAATTTTATTGGTTGTATATATGATATCCCTACGCATAGTAGTTAGAAGATAAAAATAACTATTTTACAAATAATTAGAGGAATATTATATATCCTTTCTTTTCTTGATTATTAATTTCTTCTGTAACGGTAATAAATGTACGATATTGTGAGTAATAAAAAAGAATTTTTGCTTGTATTTTACTAAAAAGCAAAATTATTGTTAATTTATTGTTTATTAGCGATTTATGTTGATTATGGGTTGGTTTGTGATTGAGTGTTAAGATATAGCAATAAAAAAGCCGTTAATCATAACGGCTTTAGATGTTTTTGATATTCTAATAGTAAGTAAAACGTCTTACTTTAGCAATGTATTTTGATAGCCTGATTACTTGATGACTATATCCATATTCATTATCATACCAAACATAAAGAATTACATTATTTCTTTTGGTATCAACAATAGTAGCATTACTATCATATATAGAGGGGGCAGAAGAACCAATAATGTCACTTGAAACTAATTCGTTATCTAATGAATATTTTATTTGCTCTACCAAATTTCCTTCTAATGCATATTTTTTGAGCGCTGCATTTATGCTTTCTTTAGAAACCTTTTTCTCTAAATTTAGATTTAAAATTGCTAATGAACCATTAGGTACAGGAACCCGGATTGCATTAGAGGTTAATTTACCTTCAAAATTAGGTAATGCTTTAGAAACAGCTTTTCCTGCTCCCGTTTCTGTAATGACCATATTAAGTGCAGCTGCTCGACCTCTTCTGTATTTGCTATGCATATTATCTACCAAGTTTTGATCGTTAGTATATGCATGTATAGTCTCTAAATGTCCATTAACCACTCCAAAACTTTGATCAACAGCTTGTAAAATAGGCGTTATTGCATTTGTTGTACAAGAAGCTGCAGAAAATATATCTACCTTATCAGGATCATTTTCTTTGTGATTTACACCATGAACGATGTTTGGCACACCCTTACCCGGAGCAGTAAGTAATACTTTATCAATTCCTTTAGCAACTAGGTGCCTGCCTAAAGCTTTTTTATCTCTAAAAGCACCCGTGTTGTCTATTAATAAAGCATCTTTTATTCCATAAGAAGTATAGTCTATTTCTTCTGGGTTATTTGCACTAACTATTTTTACGGTGGTACCATTTATAATAAGCGCGCTATTTTTTGGATCAGTTTCTACTGTACCTGCAAAATCTCCATGAACAGAATCACTTCTTAATAATGAAGCTCTTTTTTCTAAAACTTCCTGATTAATTTCACCTCTGGTTACGATGGCTCTAAGTCTTAACTGACTCCCTTTTCCTGTAATTGTCATCAATTCTCTAGCAACAAGACGGCCAATTCTACCAAAACCATAAAGAATTACGTTTTTTGGAGAAATTGGTTTAAACTTCTTTGCTTCCTTTAGTTTATTCTGCACAAAACGGTTTATAGAACCATATTCTTCACTTGCTAGATGATATTCATATGTAAGTTTACCAATATCTAATTTTGATGGAGGTAGATTCATTAGTTTGATTGCTTGTGCGATTTCTACTGAATCAAAAATGGAGATTGGTTTTTGTACAAACTCACCGGCATATTCGTGAAGATTTATAATCTCACTAACATTTTTGTCAATTAACTGATTGCGAAAGAGTACCAATTCTATAGAATTGTCATACCATAGGTCGCTTACAGTTTTGATAAATGCTACAGTTGCGCGGCGTCTGTCTGCCTGAAAGGCAAGTTCTTTTTCATAAACTTCGTTAGAGCTCATAGTGTGTTATGTTTTACAGTCATGAAATTTCGTGCAAAATTATATATTTCAAACGTTTTCGTGAAACCTTTTTTCATAAAAAATCCCATTACTTTTTTAAAGTAATGGGAACTATCATCTTTTATAGCTTTTAATTGATTATTGAAAGACGAATTCACGTTTTTTTCCATCTCTATCGACAAGACTTATTGTGATATCCTCATCTTTATATTTGTTTTCTATTATTTGCTTTACTTCAAGAACGTTTTTTACTTTTTTACCATCAATCTCACTAATGACAAGTCCTTCTAAGTTGTATCTTTTCATTCTTGAGCTTAATGCTTTACTAATTACAACACCATGATCAAGTTTAAAGTTCTTTAAATAATTTTTAGGAGGGTTGGCAACTTCTACGCCAACATCATCAATGTTATAGCGTTGTATCTCGTATTTTGATAAAGTAACAGGTAATACTAGTTCTTTATTTTTTCTAAGCACTCTTACATTAATGACATCTTTTGGTCTCTTGCTATTTACATAACCAGTTAAATCAGCAAATTTTCTAATAGGTAACCCATCAATCTCTTTTATGACATCTCCTTCTAAAATTCCTGCTTTTTTTGCTCCACTTTCTTCAGCAACAGAAGCAACAAATACTCCTTGAGAGGTAGAGATGTCATACTCTTCCACCGCTTTTGGGTTTATTGTGCCTCCTGTGATTCCCAAGATGCCTCGTTGTACACCTCCAAATTCTATAATGTCATCAATTATTTTTTTAGCATTATTAGAAGGTACTGCAAACGCATATCCAACATAACTACCTGTTTGAGAGGTTATAGCAGTATTAATACCTATTAATTCTCCTCTTGTGTTTACTAAAGCACCGCCACTGTTACCTGGGTTAATAGCAGCATCTGTTTGTATAAAAGATTGACTTTTATTGTCAGATTCATCCAAATCTCTTGATTTTGCACTTATGATACCCGCAGTAACCGTAGAGGTAAGGTTAAAAGGGTTTCCAACGGCTAATACCCATTCTCCTATTTTGGCAGAATTAGAATCACCAAAAGGAATATAAGATAGTTTTTCGTCTGTGTCTATTTTGATCAGAGCAATATCAGATTGTGGAGCAGTGCCAATTACTTTAGCTTTGTACGATTTATTATTGTTTAATGTGATCTCAAGATCAGAAGCTCCTTCAATAACATGATTGTTGGTTACGATATATCCATCTTCTGTAATGATAACTCCAGATCCAGCACCTTGAATTCTTCTTTCCTGTGCTCCTCCGTTTCTTAAGAATTCCATTAAATTTCTAGGTGTGCGAGAGATTCCGTATTGTTTGACATGCACTACGGCATTAACTGTTTTTTCTGCGGCCAGTGTAAAATCAATACTGGCATTTGGGATACTTGTATTAGTATTGGGGACAGTATAATTTACGGGAATTGAATTTGATTTTACTTCATTTTCTGTAATAACAGTTTCTGGTTCTAAAAACAGTTTGTATAATCCTAAAGTAAATATTCCTGCAAGAACTGCTACAACCAATAAGCTCAAAAATCTTTTCATTTTCTTTTCTTTTTTGTTTGATTTTACGATTAACTTCTTTAATAGACTATCAATAACTACTAAAATTACAATTATAGTATACTTTTTTTATGATTTTTAACTCACAATTAACAACAGCTTTATGTTGACATTCTTTGTACCTTTGCTTACATAACTAAGAGAATAATGACATTTACTTTTTATAAATATCAAGGTACTGGTAACGATTTTGTAATCATTGATAATCGTGAGTCTATACTTTCCAAAAATAATACCAAATTGTTTGCCAGACTTTGTGACAGAAAATTTGGTATTGGAGCCGACGGTTTAATGTTGTTAGAATTGCCTCAAAAGAGTGAGGATGATTTTACTATGGTGTATTTTAATGCAGACGGTAATGAGAGTTCTATGTGTGGTAATGGAGGAAGGTGTTTAGTTGCATTTGCGGCTTTTTTGGGTGTTATTAAAGATAAAGCAACTTTTACAGCTATAGATGGTAAGCATCAAGCTGAAATCAAAAATGGATTAGTTTACCTGCAGATGCAAGATGTGTTTAAGATTGAAGAGCATGATGATCATCTATTTCTCGATACAGGTTCTCCTCATCATATAACTATGGTTAACGGGTTATCTGAATATGATGTAGAAAATATTGGAAGAAAAATTAGGAATGGAGCTCCATATTTTGAAGCAGGAAGTAATGTGAATTTTGTAGAGAAAAGAAATGGTAGTGTATTTGCTGTTCGTACTTATGAAAGAGGGGTAGAAGATGAGACATTGTCTTGCGGGACAGGGGTTACTGCGGTTGCACTTTCTATGCATGCAACAAAACATACAGAAAAAGAGGCGGTCAGTGTTCTGACCCAAGGAGGAGAATTGAAAGTTACTTTTAAGAAAACCGAAAAAGGATATGAAGATATCTTTTTGATAGGTCCTGCAGAACAGGTTTTTAAAGGAGAATTCTCATGGAAACATTAAAAGGTAAGCATATATATTTACGAGCTCTGGAGCCAGAAGATCTTGATTTTGTTTATATTGTTGAAAATGATGAACAAGTTTGGGAGATGAGTTCTACACAGACACCCTATTCGAGATTTTTAATTAAACAATATTTAGAGCATGCTCACAAAGATATTTATGAAGTAAAACAATTACGATTAGTCATTTGTTCAAATGATGATGCCATTTTGGGACTGATTGATTTGTTTGATTTTAACCCTACACACAATAGGGCAGGTATAGGTATTTTAATTACAGAAAAAGAAAACCGAGGTAAAGGTTATGGAGCAGAGGCTTTAGAGCTTATAACAAATTACGGTTTTACACATCTACATTTACATCAATTGTATGCGAATATTTCTGGGGATAATGAAGCGAGTATTAAATTATTTGAAAAAAAAGGATTTCATAAAGTTGGAGTGAAGAAAGAGTGGAATTTGGTAAAAGACACTTATAAAGACGAATTTTTATATCAATTAGTATATGTACATTAAGAAAATACTATTAGTCATTGCATTGTTAGGTTTAATCGGAGGAGGAATTTTTGCATATTATGTGTATCAAGCGATTTTTTCTCCTAATACCAGTTTTGAGAGCGAAACCAAAACTATTTATATACCAACTGGAGGGACTTATACAGAGCTTATCGAGGAGATTAGTCCAATAGTTAAAGATATTTATAGTTTTGATAGAATAGCTAGAAGAAAAGGATATATTGATAATATTAAGGCAGGACAATACATCATAAAGAAAGGTTTGAATAACAATGACATTGTTAACATTCTAAGAAGTAAAAACCAGCCAATTCAGATTAGCTTTAATAATCAGGAACGACTGGAGAACCTAGCAGGACGAATAGCTGTTCAGATAGAGGCTGATAGCACTTCATTATTAGAAGCTTTTCGGGAAAAAGAGTTTTTAGATGCAAAAGGTTTTTCTTCTGAAACTGCTCTGGCCATGTATGTGCCCAATAAATATGAATTCTTTTGGAATACTTCTGCAGAACA
The DNA here is from genome assembly GCA_947498785.1 of uncultured Aquimarina sp. Lineage (GTDB taxonomy): Bacteria > Bacteroidota > Bacteroidia > Flavobacteriales > Flavobacteriaceae > Aquimarina. Next base: position 30,468 of record CANMLS010000002.1, read on the forward strand.
ATTTAGGGATAGGATGTTAAAGGAGTATAGTAAATTTTGGAATGAATCACGTTTGTCAAAAGCAAAAAAAATAGGCTTGACCCAAATTCAAGTATGTACAATTGCTTCAATTGTTCAAAAAGAAACGGTCAAAGTTGATGAGAGACCAAGGGTTGCGGGAGTTTATATGAATAGATATACTAATGGTTGGAAATTGGATGCTGATCCAACAGTGATTTATGCAATAAAAAAACATCGTAATGATTGGGATGTAGTTATAAAACGTGTTTTGTATAAAGATTTAGAGTTAGATAGTCCTTATAATACATATAAATATGCAGCATTACCACCAGGGCCAATAGCTATGCCAGATATTTCTTCTATCGATGCTGTTCTTAATTATGAAAAGCATGAATATTACTTTTTTGTCGCTAACGTAGAGAATTTTGGGTATCATAAATTCGCTAAGACATTAAGTCAGCATAATCTTAATAAAAAACAGTATGTAAACTGGATTAACAAGAAAGGAATTAATAGATAAATCTGTGTCCATCTTTTTGTAGGAAAAAAAGAGTTTTTTTCTATTCAGATTTGAGAAATATCATCATTTTATCAACAAAATTGTGTTTTTTTTGTGAATTATTATTGAGTATTAAGACTTGTTTTTAGTCGGTTAAAGTACTCGGTTTGACGTTTAAGTGTAAATTTTTGAGATTTTTGTGTGAATTTTAATGCTTTTTAAGCTTGATTTTTTGTGTAAAATACTGTTTTTCAGTATTATAATAAATTTAACAGCTTGTTCTTGTATGTTTTGAAAAAAGTTGTATATTTGCACGGCAAAAATTTAAGTAGAGGGGACCATTTTTTTAATGGCTACTTAGAAATTTTTTATATGATAAAGAGGATAATAGGATTATCTATATTACTTACAATTGGAGGGGCGCTTTTGTTGAGTTTTACAACAAAAGAAAGGGTAGATCTTAGCTCTTATAGTACAGCTGGTTTGGATTTGTACTATATCGCACCTAATTTTAATGAAATCGAATATGATGATACATATTTTTCTCCTGAATTGGGGAGATCTTATGTAGGATTTAAAGAAGCTGTTGCTTTTAAGGAGTCTCGAGGTAGCTACGATGTGGTGAATCAGTTCGGTTATATGGGAAAGTATCAATTTGGTAAGGGTACATTGGCTTTGATTGGTCTTGGTAATGTGTCAAAAAATCAGTTTCTTAATAGTTCACAACTTCAAGAAAAAGCTTTCTATGCAAATCTTTCTAGAAATAAATGGGTTTTGCGTCGAGATATTAAGTGGTTTGTTGGTAAGAGGATGAATGGTGTTGAGGTCACAGAGTCGGGAATTCTTGCTGCTGCTCATTTGGCTGGGCCTGGTGCTGTAAAAAAATATTTACGTACAGGAGGTGTAGAGGGGTTTGCAGATGCATTTGGTACCACTATTCGGTATTATATGAAACGATTTGGTGGGTATGATATGTCTTTTGTTGAAGCTAATAAAAAAGCGAAAGCTGTAATGTAGTTATTTGTTTTTACTCTTTTTGTATTATGTATATCGTAGGTCTTTTATGTAGATCTATCTCTTCTTTTTTCCATTCTTCAACGGTTTTTGTGGAAATAAATTCTGAGGTTAGGGTAATATCGCATGCGATGCATAATCGTGTATTAGGGTGTAGTATGGATATTAAGTCAGCAAACATTTTATCATTTCTATAGGGGGTTTCTATAAATATTTGTGCCTGTTTTTTTTCCAACGAGATTTTTTCCAAATGTTTGATGGTAGATTTTCTTTCGCTTTTGTCGATGGGTAAGTATCCGTTGAATGTAAAATTTTGTCCATTCATCCCACTGCTCATCATTGCCAATAGTATAGATGATGGTCCAACAAGCGGGGTTACGGGGATACCTTTTTCGTGAGCTATTTTTACGACTTCAGCTCCAGGATCTGCAATACCAGGGCAGCCTGCATCTGATAATAAACCTATGGATTCTCCATTAAGGCAAGGGTTGAGGTAACTTGGGATTTCTGAGGCGTCTGTATATTTGTTAACAGAGTGTATAACCAGCGAACGTTGGGATTTACTGGGGCTTACTTTTTTTATGAATCTTCTTGCTGGTTTTTCATTTTCAACAATGTAATGATTCACTTGTTCTAGAACCTTTTTGATTGATATTGGAAGAACTTCTAGGGGTACATCATCTCCCAATCTAGTTGGGATTAAATATAATTTTCCTTTGGGATCTAGGGGTTTAAACTCCATAGGTGTATAAATGATTTTGGTTAGGGTGCTTTGGTGTTTGAAGCATCTGGTTTTTGTATCTATTTTATTGATTGTATACTAAAATAATATTATTTTTTTATTGTTGTTGATTATAATGTTATTATTTATTGTTTATGAGTTTGCTTTTGTGAAAGCAAGTATTGTAATGCTTTTATGATGATGATGTTAAGGGGTGATAGGAGGTAGGCGTTTTTAATTGTTTTTTTTGAGTTTTAAAACAATGTTTTTGCAAGCTCTGTCAAGCATTTGAAAAACATCTTCAAAACCTTGTTCACTACCATAATATGGGTCTGGAACATCGAGATTTTTATCTGGATAAAGCTCATTGAGAATGTGATTCACCTTGATTTTGTCGTCTGTGTTATTGGTGAGTTTGATTATGTTTTGGTAATTAGAGTCGTCCATTACATAAATATAGTCATAAACCTTAAAATCACTTAGCTTAAATTGAGTAGCACGTTGACTTGAGATGTCTATTCCGTATTTTTTTGCAATATCAATAGATCTGGTATCTGGCTTATTGCCGATATGGTAACTACTTGTACCACACGACTCAATGATGTATTGGCTTGAGTTAAGTTTTGATTTTAGAATTCCTTCTGCTAGAGGTGATCTACAGATGTTTCCTAGGCATACCATTAAAATCTTAACTTTCATGTATTTGAGTGTTCAGAGCAAGTGATATTTGCTTGCTTTTAATGTTTTGGTAGTGTTCAATACTTTATAGAGTGAGTTTTTTTCCTAAGTCTTCTACGTATTTTCTGAATTGTTTATCTGTAGATGATAAGTTGTCTACAGTTTTACATGCATGAAGAACTGTTGCGTGGTCTCTCTTGCCAATTTGTGTTCCGATACTTGCTAGAGAAGCTTTGGTTAGCTTTTTAGCAAAAAACATAGCTAATTGACGTGCTTGAACAATGTGACGTTTACGAGTTTTGGATTGAAGGGTTTCTACATCCATTTGGAAATAATCACTGACGACTTTTTGGATATAGTCGATAGAGACTTCACGTTTTGTGTTTTTTACGTAATTGTCTACTATAGTTTTAGCTAAATCTATAGTAATGTCTTTTTTGTTGAAAGAAGAATGAGCGATCAATGAGATGATAGCACCTTCTAATTCTCTTATATTGGTTTTTATGTTATTAGCAAGAAACTCAACTATCTCTTCAGGCATTTCTACGCCATCACGATATAATTTGTTTTTGATAATAGAAATTCTGGTTTCAAAGTCTGGTTGATGTAATTCAGCAGATAATCCCCACTTAAAACGTGATAATAATCGTTGTTCTATGTCCTGCATGTCTACAGGAGCTTTGTCACTTGTTAGGATTACCTGTTTGCCATTTTGGTGTAAATGGTTGAATATGTGAAAAAATACATCTTGAGTTCCAGCTTTCCCAGATAAAAGTTGAATATCATCAACAATGAGTACGTCAATTATTTGATAAAAATGAATAAAATCATTTCTATTGTTCTTTTTTACAGATTCAATATATTGTTGAGTGAACTTTTCAGCTGATATGTATAAGACAGTTTTCTCTGGGTAATTATCTTTAATATTAACACCGATAGCGTGAGCTAAATGTGTTTTACCTAGGCCTACTCCTCCAAAAATAAGCAATGGATTGAAAGAAGTTCCTCCAGGTTTATTGGCTACGGCCATACCTGCAGAACGTGCTAATCGATTAGAATCTCCTTCTAAGAAATTTTCAAAGTTGTAACTAGGATTTAGTTGAGATTCGATTTTAACATTTCTTATCCCAGGAATAACAAACGGATTTTTGAGTTCGGGATTTTTGCTTTTAATTGGAACGTCAACTTCTTGTGAGTTTACCGGAGTGCGATTTGCACTAGGTATTTTTTCTGTAAACGGTTTTTTATTACCGTAGGTGTTTTCCATTTTGATTACATAAACCAACTTTGCACTTTCTCCTAATTCTCGAGTTAGTGAAACTTTAAGAAGGTTTACATAATGTTCTTCTAACCATTCATAGAAAAATTTACTAGGAACCTGTATGCTCAGAGCGCTATCTGTAAGTTTTACAGCTTTGATCGGCTCAAACCAAGTTTTAAAAGCTTGGGGTGTAATGTTGTCTTCTATAAAAGACAGGCAATTATCCCAAACTGATTGCGCGGTTACATTCATTCTTACTGGTTAGGTTTACTTTTTTAATTGTTAAGATACTAAAAAGAAATTGTTGAAAAACTCCTTACTGTTTTTGCATGACAAATATGTGAACAAAAAATGTAAAAAAAAAACGATTTAGGGGTTGAATATTAATTATTTTTTTCGCATAATTTATAGTACTACTTTTTGCGTTAATATTAATTTTTGATAAAAAAACATGCAAATCATTTCAAAAACTGCATTAAAAGTGCGATATGCTGAAACAGATCAAATGGGGATGGTACACCACGGGAACTATGCACAGTACTTAGAGTTAGCTCGAATTGATTGGTTGTTGCAGTTAGGGATTTCATATAAATCAATGGAAGAAAATGGTATTATACTTCCTGTGTTTACATTAGATTTTAAATTTAAAAAACCAGCTTTCTTTGATGATAGTTTAATTGTTAAAACTTCATTGAGGAAAATTCCTACTGCAAAAATTATTTTTGACTATGAAATTTACAATCAAAATCATGAATTACTAACAATTGCGTCTACAACTTTGGTCTTTGTTAATGATAAAACTAGAAAACCTACTTCATGTCCTCCCTATTTACTTGATAAAATAAAAAACAATTAACCTTCTATTCTTTTAATTTGTACCTCATACAACGAGGAGAAAATGTCTTTTATTTTATCTGCTATCTTTTTTCTTACAGAAATATAAATTTTACAATCAAGTTCTAGCTCTTGTTTGTTGATTGTTAGCTTGTTTTCTTTTATGATACGCATAACTTTATTCATGTCTTTATATTGAAAAGCTATAACATAATAGATATCGATAGTTTTTTCTATAATGTGAGATGCTTGTAGTGCTAATTGAGCAGTAGTTCTATAGGCATTAATTAACCCACCTACACCCAGTTTTACCCCGCCAAAATAGCGTACCACTACGATTAACATATTTGTAACCTCAAATGATTGAATTTGCCCATATATAGGTTGTCCGGCAGAATTAGTGGGCTCGCCATCATCGTTAGAACGATATCTTGGGTTTTCTGTGCCAATTTGCCAGGCATAACACCAATGTCGTGCAGAGTGATGTTGTTTTTTAAGGAGTTCCAGAATTTGCTTTGCGTCCTCTTCGAACATAATAGGGAATGTATATCCAAAAAATTTGCTGTTTCGATCTTTGAAAAGTACTTCTTCTCCTGCTGTATCAATCGTTTTGTAGGTGTCGTTTATATCCAATTTGATCTTGCTATATAGAAAAAGCAACTAAAATAATACTTAAAATTGCTAAAAAGATTCCAATCCAGTTTTTTAAAATTAATTTTTCTCTAAAAAATAAAATTCCGGCAATTGTTGAAACTAATAAAACAGCAACATTGTTAATAGTGAATACCGTAGAGCTATCCAAGCTATCATGGCGCAATGCTTTTATCAAAAAATAAATCGAAAAATAGTTCGGTATCCCTAATCCTATTCCGGCAATAATATTTTTAATTGAAATATTAAGTGTACCAGCTATGGCTTTATATAGTAGTGTTAATACTCCAATAATCGCTGCAAATCCAAAAATGGTTGCAGAAAAGACAGGAACATCATTTTGAGCTACATAATGTGTTTCTAAAAATTTTAGGCTAGTATCTATAATACCGCTTCCAATAAAAACGAGTAATGGAAAAATTAGATTTTTTCTTGTTAAAGATACTCCATTTACAGTTTTTGTAGAGGTTAAATATACGGCCAAGAGAGCGATTAAGATTCCGATTATTTTTAGAATACCAGTGCTCTCCTGATAGGCTATAATACCAAATACAATAGGTATGGCCAAACTCATTTTGGTGGCAACAGCCGCAACAGAGAGTCCGTTCCTTTGTGTTGTGATAGCCATGAGGTTGAATACAGAGATAAAAATAATGCCTAATATCATTGCTCCATAAAACCATCCTTCCTTTGATATTGTAACTATGTTCAAAGGTTTTGAATATGCCATAATTCCTGAAAAACAAGCGACCACATAATTTATAATAATCGCTTGTAAAGTGTCAACATTGTACTTAGAGAATAGTTTGAATATTACAAAAATCAAGCTGGATGCTAATACACTTAAAATTAAATAAATCAAAATAGATTGGATTTTATAGTAAATAAATTTGCTATGTCATCATTTTTTGGATTGTTATTCCAAACACGGATTCCCATTTTTTTAGCAGCATTAGTATTTTCCTTGGTGTCATCTATAAATAATGTTTCTAAAGGATTCAATTGATGTTGCTTCAAAACGAATTCAAAAATAGAAACTTCTGGTTTTCTTAGACCAATTTCGTGTGATAGATAAAAATAATCAAAACAAGATTTAAATATATTGTAAAATGGTACGTGTTTTTTAACCCAGTTAATGTGTAGTTCATTTGTATTGCTCAACAAGATCAATGTGTATTTTTTGGTGATAGCTAGATCCTTTATAAATTGTAACCGATGTTCTGGAAAATCAAGTAAAATAGAATTCCAAGCATTAATGATTTCTTTTTCTGTTGCTTTAGTGAGTATTTTTTGAAAGGCATTAACGCATTCTGATGTAGATATTTTTCCTGTTTCGTATGGGATATTGATTTCTTGTATTTGTGGAGGAGAGATTTTGCCTAAGAGCGAAAGTTCTTTTTGTATGGCAGGTTTGTCTAGATTGATAAAGACATCTCCAAAGTCAAAAATTATAGTCTTAATCATTATAGTATGTCCTTAAAGTGTCATTTCCTATTTTGGTTTCAGATGTTATATGTTCATTGAGTATAGGGCTTTTTATTCCAGAATCGAAGGTAGTGTTCCCTGTAAAAACTCTTGCTTCATCCCAGAGTTTGCTATCAATAAATGATTGAATAGTAAAAGCGCCTCCTTCAATGATTGTTGATTGTATATTGTGCTGATAAAGGATATCACATATTTCTTTTGTTATTGAGTCTTTCGAATCGATGATTTCATGAATGAGATGATGATTATTTTCCTTTTTAAATTGTTCAGAAGTGATTATAATGGTTTTTGCCGTTTGATCTAATACAGAAGAATCAGTAGGTGTTTTTCCAGATCTATCTATGACCACTCTTGTGGGATCTATACCTGACCAATGTCTTATTGTAAGTTTTGGGTTATCTTTTATTACGGTTTGATTGCCTACCAAAATAGCTTGTTCTTCTGCTCTCCATTTGTGTACCAATTGCCTAGAATATGGATTAGTGATCCATACAGGTTCTCTTTTGTTGGTTAGAGTAGGAGCTATGTAACCATTTTTAGTTTCTGCCCATTTTAATATGATGTAAGGGCGTTTTTTATTGTGAAAAGTAAAGAAACGTTTATTTAGTTCTAGACACTCTTTTTCTAGAATACCCACAATTACATCGCAATCTGCATTCATTAATTTTTTGATTCCAGCACCAGATACTTTAGCAAAAGTGTCTATAGTTCCAATAACTACCTTTTTAATTCCTTTTTTGATAATAAGATCACTGCAGGGAGGAGTTTTTCCATAATGACTGCATGGCTCAAGACTTACATAAATTGTAGCATCTTTTAAGAGGGAGGGGTTCTGTACAGAAGCAATAGCATTTACCTCGGCATGTGGTCTTCCTGATTGATAATGCCATCCTTCGCCTATAATCATATCATTGTGTACAATAACGCTTCCTACCAAGGGATTAGGGTAGGTTGTTCCCAGCCCATTTTTGGCTAACTGGATACATCGTCTTATATAGTTTTCGTGTTTTGTCACTTTTACAATTCACAAAAATAAATAAAACTATGCGTTTTGAAACCTTTTGAGACTAGTTAATAGTGATGTTTTGTGAAATTATCTTTTAAGATCGAAAACGTATTTAATACGTTCTTTGTTTTGGTCTTTTTCTGGATTCCACTTGACGCGAACTATTTGAGTTTTTTTGGAAGGTTTTTTTATTAATTCCAATAGAAGTTTTGCCTTGAAGTTGAAAATATTTAAAAAGTTTCTTTCTTTATTAGAGTATTTTTATGATTTTAGGCTCGTCCTTACTCAATTTTATTGTGTTAAATGCAAGTTGTGTTGCAAAGCGTGATTGTTATAAAATAGAGTATTCAAAAAGGAACACTGTTTCTCGTCAAAAAAGATGTTTTCGGATAGAAGATATTTTTATTTTATAGAAATGTCTTGAGTCTTATCAATAGAATATGGATAAGAGAAATTTCCTAAATGATATCTTATTATTCCTTTGTATTGAATAGAAAGAGAATCGGTTTGTATTACTTTTAGGAGACTACCAAGAATATTATTTTTATTTTCATTATATACTTTAGAAAGAGAAACGGTGCCTTCTAAAGGTATAGTAAATTCATTTTTTGAAGGCACATCAAATTCTTGTGCAGAAATTGTACCTACATCTATATTATCAACAATAATGTGGACATTCTCAATAGAAAGCTTCCCTTTTAGGTGGTTAGGGTTGTTGAAAACAGCATCTGCTTTAAGGGTTATATTGCGTAAACCAACATTTTTAACCATAATATTATCAACGTATTTGAATTTTGGTTGTTTAGAAATAGAACAGCATGTAATGCTAATAATTATTGTTGATAATAATAGGAATTTCTTCATTGATTCATGATTAGATTTAACGTATATTTCAATATGCTTTAATGGCTTGTTTTTTTATGTAAAACAAGGGTTTAAAGAATGTTTTGTAAATTAATGATAACGTAAAAGTAGTATTTATAATATAATGAGTAATATCAAAATCCGTCCTGTACAACCAAAAGATAATAAAGCATTAGCAAATTTGATACGAAGTGTTTTGGTTGAAATGGGGGTGCCAAAAGTGGGTACAGCTTATGAGGATGAATCTTTGGATAAGATGTATGATGCATATAGTCATTCTAGAATGCAATATTATGCAGTAGAAAAAAAGGGTGAAATAGTTGGAGGGGCTGGTATAGCACCTCTACAAGGAGAAACTTCTGATGATATCTGTGAATTACAAAAAATGTATTTCTTGCCAGTGACAAGAGGGAAAGGAATCGGATATCAGTTGATAGAGAAGTGTTTGAGTTTTGCAAAAGAACAAGGATATACTAAATGCTATTTAGAAACGATGCCGTATATGAAAGCTGCTAGGAAATTATATCACAAAGTTGGCTTTGTGTCATTAGAAAAACCAATTGGAAATACAGGGCATTATAGTTGTCAGGCATGGATGATAAAAGAATTATAAACTTAAAAAAAACTTCAAGTTGAAGATAAAAGATCTAAGAACTAGTTTTGTAAATTCTCTATCTAAATTTTATGATTCCGAAGAAGTTCTATCCTTTTTTTATTTGCTTTCAGAAGAGATTTTAGGTCTCACTAGAGTAAGTATTGCTATCAATCTAGATAAAATTATTTCAGATAATCAAGTTAGTGACTTTGATTGTGCAAAAAAACGATTAGAAAGTCAAGAGCCTGTTCAGTATATAATTGGGAAAACTAATTTTTATGGGTTGCCCTTTGTTGTGAATAAAAATGTATTAATTCCCAGGCCAGAAACTGAAGAATTAGTAGATTGGATTATAAAAGATCAGATTAATCAGAATGATCCAATAACAATATTAGATATAGGTACAGGTAGTGGTTGTATTGCTATTTCTTTAGCAAAAAAAATACCTAGAGCAGAAGTATATGCTATAGATATTTCAGAATTAGCAATTAAAGTTGCAGAAGAAAATGCGAAAATAAATAAAGTAAACATTACCTTTATTAAAGCAGATATTTTAGTGTCTCGAGATATAATTGGAGATTTTGATATTATAGTTTCTAATCCTCCATATGTTCGCGAATTAGAAAAAAGAGAAATTAAACCAAATGTGCTTGATAATGAGCCTGAAGAAGCTTTGTTTGTGCCAGATGATCAACCATTGGTTTTTTATGAGAAAATTACAAGTTTAGCAAAAAACAAGTTGAAAAAAGAAGGAGTGTTGTATTTTGAAATTAATCAATATTTGGGTTTGGAAACTAAAGATATGATTGAAAACTTAGGTTTTATATCTGTAGAAATACGCAAAGATTTGTTTGAAAATGAACGAATGATTAAGGCTTGTTTAGACTAGTGTATAGATATCAAATTAGATGAAATATATAAGAAAACACAGGTCGATGTTTGTAATAAGAAATTATAAGATTTGCATGTGTTGTTTTTTTGATAATTAAAAAAAAATGTAAATGTATGAATAATCTTAATTCAATTTGTGTGTTTTGTGGAAGTAGTGAAGGTAATGATGTTGAAGTTATTTCAGAAGCATTTTTATTAGGAGAAAAAATGGCTTCACAAGAAATTACCCTGATTTATGGAGCTGCCAAAATAGGGATTATGGGAAAAATAGCAGAAGGTGCTCTTGCTAATAAAGGAAAAGTGATAGGAGTAATTCCAGAATTTTTGAAATTAAAAGAAGTAGTACATCTCGGTTTAACAGAATTGTATACTACAGAGAACATGCATCAACGAAAAATGAAAATGCAAGAGCTTAGTGATGGGTTTATTACATTGCCAGGTGGATTCGGAACATTAGAAGAATTGTTTGAGATTATAACTTGGGCTCAGCTTGGTCTGCATCAGAAGCCAATAGGTTTGTTAAATGTTTCAGGGTTTTATAATGATTTATTGGGACTCTTGGAGAATATGGTTCGAAGAGGTTTTTTAAAAATGGAAAATTATGAATTACTTATTATAGAAGATGATATTGATAGATTATTAGAAAAAATGAAAACATTCAAACCAACACAAGTACCAAAATGGTTAAAACCGGAAAGAACATAAAATCAGAAATTGATGTTATAATAGATAAAATTTAGTAATTTAAAAGAATACTTAAAAAGGAGAATGATTGTTTTAATAGTCAAAATTGGATTTGACTATTGAGTGATATATATAATACGGATGAATACAGAACAACAAATCAATCAATTAAGAGAGGAGCTAAGAAAACATAACTATAATTATTACGTATTAGATGCTGCAGTTATAAGTGATTATGAGTTCGATATGAAGCTCAAAGCACTACAAGAACTAGAGGAAAACAATCCAGAGTTCTATGACCCTAATTCACCAACTCATAGGGTTGGAGGAGAGATAATCAAGAATTTTGAAACGGTAGTACATGAATTTAGAATGTATTCATTAGATAATTCTTACTCTAAGGAAGATTTATTAGATTGGGAAAAACGGATTAAAAAATTAGTTGATGGAGAAATTAGTTATACTTGTGAGCTTAAGTATGATGGGGCTTCGATAAGTTTAACATACGAAGAAGGAAAACTGATTAGAGCAGTAACTAGAGGAGATGGTATTCAGGGAGATAATGTAACTACAAATGTGAAAACGATTAATTCAGTTCCATTAAAATTGAAAGGAGATTTTCCTTCAAAATTTGATATACGTGGTGAGATTGTTTTACCATATGAAGGTTTTGCTAAGATGAATCAGGAACGAATTGCTGCAGGAGAGGAGCCTTATGCGAACCCTAGGAATACAGCTTCAGGGAGCCTCAAGTTACAGGATAGTAGCGAGACTGCAAAGCGCCCGCTAGATTGTTTATTGTATAATATCGCAGGAAATAGACTAGGGATAGAATCTCAGTTTCAAAGTTTGGAAAAGGCAAGAAATTGGGGGTTTAAAGTTCCAGCAGAATCCAAATGGGTAAGTTCGATTGATGAGGTGTTGGATTTTATTGGATATTGGGATGAACATCGTCATGATCTCCCATATGAAACAGATGGAGTGGTGATTAAGGTGAATGATCTTCAGCAACAAGAAGAGCTAGGTTTTACAGCCAAGGCACCAAGATGGGCAATGGCATATAAATTTAAAGCAGAACAAGTGTCAACAGTACTTCAGCAGATTACATATCAGGTAGGCAGAACAGGTGCAATTACACCCGTTGCTAATCTTGAGCCTGTAGCTCTTGCTGGTACGACTGTAAAAAGAGCTTCTTTACATAATGCGGATCAGATAGAGAAATTAGATATTCGTGCCGGAGATACCGTTTTTGTAGAAAAAGGAGGAGAGATTATTCCAAAAATAATAGCAGTTGATTTTCAAAAAAGAGATCAAGCTTCACAACCAACAACATATATAACATCTTGCCCTGAATGTCAAACAGAACTTATTCGTAAAGATGGAGAAGCACAACATTACTGTCCGAATTATGCAGGTTGTCCACCTCAGATAATTGGTCGTATACAACATTATATTTCGCGTAAAGCTATGGATATAGAAGGGTTGGGAGGAGAGACGGTAGCATTGTTGGTAAATGAAGGTTTGATTACTAATTATGCAGATCTTTATGAATTGAAAAAGGAACAGGTAATTCCTTTAGAAAGAATGGCAGAGAAAAGTGCAGAAAACCTTATTGTAGGAATAGAAAAATCTAAAGAAATTCCTTTTGAACGTGTTCTGTTTGCCTTAGGGATTCGATATGTAGGAGAAACTGTAGCAAAGAAATTAGCAAAACACTATAAATTTATAGATGGTATTATTGCAGCATCAGAAGAAGAACTGGTAAGTGTTGACGAGATAGGAATTAAAATAGCGCAAAGCTTAATAGAATTCTTTTCTTCTGAAGAAAATAAAACATTGGTTGCTAGATTGCAGCAATACGGTGTTCAATTGGAGGTTTCTGCTGAAAAACTGGCGAATCAAACTGATACGCTCCAGAGTCAAACATTTGTAGTGTCAGGTGTATTCGAAAAAGTATCTCGTAATGAACTTAAAAAACTAATTGAAGATAACGGAGGTAAAGTGTCAAGCTCTATTTCTTCTAAAACCTCTTTTATTGTTGCCGGTGCCAATATGGGTCCAAGTAAATTAGAAAAAGCAAAAAAATTAGAAATCCCTATTGTTAGTGAAGATGAATTTCTTAGTAAATTATTATGAAAACAAGAACCTTCATTAAAATATTATTAATTATTACGGGGGGACTTTGTGTATTAAGTACAGTTATGCAGTGGACAGTTTTAGAATTCTATATAAAACCCACCACTGTGCCATTATTTTTTATGCTATATTGGTTTAATACCAAGAAGATTGATCTCTCATTTGTAATGGTTTTGTTGCTTTGCTTTTTGGGAGATATATTCTTGTTAACAGATATACATAATAGTTTTGTTTATGTTCTGATTTGTTATAGTGTTTGTTACTTAATATTGTTCTATTTTTTATATAAAAATTATAAGCCAATAGATTATGGTACTACGGATATTATTTATTTAAGTGTTTTTTTTGTTGCTTGGACTCTTGTTGCTTATGAGATTTATGATGCTATTGAAGGTGCAATGGGAGATATTAAACTTTACGGGGTGGTTTATTTATTGATATTATATTTTTTATTCATTGGAGCTGTTTTCCAATATATAAACATTAGATCTGCCAAGTCGCTTTGGTTTTTGATAGCAATACTCAATTTTGTGATCAGTGATTCTTGTTTTGCATTAGATAAATTCTATATTTCTTCTATCGAATTTGAGATTATAAATTCTATTTATCAATTATTAGCGGTTTTCTTTTTAGTACAATTTCAGATGGCAAGTCCAGTGCCTTTAAAACTAAATAAGTTGTGATTAAGGAGCCGTTAATGGCGTCCTTATAGTTGAACTTTTTTTCAGAGTTTTTGTTCTTGTGAAATTTAGTATATTGTGTAAGAGAAAAAATAATTGTGTAACAAAGTGTCTTGAAATTAAAAAAAAGTAAAATTTCAGACACAAAATATAGTTAATGAATGGTTAGGAACTACTAAGCCTGCTAATCTCTTTTTTGATTATCTTACAGGTACTTGGTTTTGTATTTGAAAATAATTTTTTAAATACATATAGTGACATACTTCTTTTGATATTAATAATCGCTTTATTTTATAAGTGCAAAACAGATATAAATATATAAGGCGGCTATTTTTTTTGATTTTCTTTCTGCAAGGGTTGTTTGTTTATTATAAAATCGAAGAAGTTGTAAAATTTCAAATAGTTGGGCCTGTGATTGCTTATGTTCTAATGTTTTACTTTTTGTATTGTAATCATAAGTCATTTAAGTATAATGGTAGAGATGTCTTTACGTTAGTGCAGAGTAGTTCTTTGTATTCTATTATGTTTTTTTGTAGCCTATGTGAGGTCAAAAGGGGCTATGGGAGAACTTAAAGAGTTATTAAAGTTTTTCTATTTATTGCTTGTTTATTGTTCATAGTAAGAGCAAAGGATTATATAAATGTAAGATTAGAAAAGTCGTTATGATTTTATAGATAAATTTTATATTGAATTTTTTAGTTTTAAGATGATTATGTTAATGTGTGAGTCAATTGTTCTGGTTTTTTAGTGCATAATATGATAACAAAATTTTTAATTCTTAAGACCGAAGAATTTGAAGATTTTTGGTGTTTAATACAAAAAAATTGAATGTTGATAACAGAGAAATTAACTTACAGATTATTCTACCTAACAGGAATACTTACTTTGATTGCGTCGGTTTTTGCAGAAAAACTAATTATTTTCTTTAAACCTTCTGTGATTATTTCATTGTGTATTTTATACTTTGTAAAGGCAGAGAAAAAAAATTATCTGGTGATATTTACTATGCTGTTAATAATGATCCTAGAGATTTTAACGAGTAAAGATTTTATTCGATACTTTAGAATTCTAAATATTCTACTCTCCGTATATTACATTCTCAATATTATTTTGCTTTGGAAAAGTTTAAAAAAAATTAAGATTCAATTCAAGAAAATTTTTACAATTCAATTGATGATAACCATGCCGCTAATTATGTATGTTTTATTTTCTGTTGCAGATTTAATTTTACCACAAGTGTATGATCATAAATATTATCTTTTTATACTGATAGCTTGCTTTACTTCATTTATTGGGCTTTGCTATTATATTTATCTAAACAGTAAAACGATAATCAGTTCTTCTTTAATGGTAGCTGCTTCTTGTTTTTTAATAGTGAATATAGTTACAGCTCTTGATAACTTGTATGTTTCTTTGGATGTATTTGCTTTAATAATAAATTTATTACAGATTTCAGGTCAATTTTTCTTGATAAAGTTTTTTATAGAACAACAGAATTTAGTGCCAGTAAATGATGATTATTTCTGAAGCAAAATATTAGAGGAATATGTATTAGTACTAGAAGTGTAATTTTTTATATTTTTTTTGAAAAAAACAAGCATTGCATATCTAATATTTTCTGTTACCGAATGAATTGGTATTACCTAAGATCATAAAAGATATTGAGGCTACCATACTGATAATAGTCACTGCACTTTTCTTTTCTGGAGTAAGTTTTTTTATTTATCTGATCGTTACGAAAAATGAATTTATCTTTTTGTAGCTACATGTTGTACTTTGTTTGTAAATTTTCTCTTGGCAATAAATGAATTTTACTTTTACAATAGAGTATTTACTATGCTTGTAAATATTGCAGAAATATCGGGAGTTTATTTTTTACAAGTTTTTTTATAAAAACAAAGCTTATATACCCGTCATCAAAAGAAAAAGAATATTTCTAAATCAAGTTCTTCAGAATCTAGAAGAAAAGTTAGTTAATGGAAAGTATCCTCATCAATATATTTTTGAAAAAGAGAGAGAGAGAGAGAAGATTTCAAAAAACTTTCAATTATAAAGGAGAGGTAAAGAATTGTTCTATCGCTCTCTTTTTTTAGTAGGAAAACAAAAAATATTTTAAAAATTGAACCATGTAAGTTTTTTTTGTCTAAACAGCAAATGCTTATTAATTGTAAGAAATATAATATTCCTTGGAGAGAAAAGTTAAATTATAGAAAAAAAAGCCTTCTTGATTTTGTTCTTGAGAATTTAGAGTCTTCAGATCAAATAAATTTACTTAATGAGTATTGTAGATCATTACCCGATATTATTTGTTTTAGTAATGAAAAATTCTATGACAAACCTCTGTTGGTTATGAATGGTTTTCCTAAATACAGAAATCATAAATCTGTATTTATGTATAAATCAGTGGTAAAAGAAATAACAAAGGTGTAAATGAGGCATAGGCATTTGCGATTATTGAACATGTGAAATAATAATAAAAGAAGAGAATAGTATTCAAAAAAAGCATGCCACAACAATAGGGGGCATTTCATCGTTTAAAGATCAGGTTACTTTTATAGGGAAAAAAGATAAGAAAAAAGATCACCTTGAAACAATTACAAAAACATGATATCAGGTTGGGTACACTATATTCTTGTCAAGGGGATAAAAGAGAAATTATGTGGTTTTTTGAATACTAGTGATGAAAAAATAAATTATCATGTTTATATATCATCTTTCAGGCTTGATAATTGATGTTTTAATCAAAAAAATGGAAATCATCTAGAGATCGATTTGATTGGATATCCAGAGGATTGTGAATCTTTATTTTCTGTAGAAAGACGTTATGTTTTGTAACTAATTGATATATTGAAGGTTATATTGAATTATGTTGCTTGGTGTTTTAATAAAAGTATAAAAGAAAAACTGATAGATAGAATAGAGAATCTGGGATGATTTAGTTTTTGATTTTTCTTATAACTTCCTGGATGATTGTAAACGTTAAAATAGCTACATTTGTGGCTTATTAATTTTTTTAATAAATGATTTTAAAAGGTCTTAAAAGAAATGCAATAAAGAAAAGTATCGATACTCATCTAAAGAAAAGAGATGCTGAATCCAAAAGTATTTCTAATCTTAAGACACTAGCAGTTCTTATAGATGCATCACACTCTATCAATATTATTTCATTATTGAAGCTTGCTAATGAATTAGGAGTTAGTTCTGAAAAGCTTAAAGTAATGGGATATAAAGAAGATCACAAAGATATAGAAGGTGATAAGGATGCAGCTTATTATAATGACAAAAGCTTTGGAGTTAATGGAGCGGTAAAAAGTAGATCTTTACAAGAATTTATAAATGAAGATTATGATGTTTTGATTAATTTTTATGGGAAAGATAAAATGGAATTAAATTATGTGGCAGCGGCTTCCAGAGCCAAATTTAAGGTTGGTTTTGCAATGGTAGATAACCGAATCAATGATTTAATTATAGGAACTACAACAGATGATGCTAATCTTTTTATATCAGAGCTTAAGAAATATTTAAAAATTTTACAGATTATATAGTATGGGTACTTTTCTTAGAGGGACAGGTGTGGCATTAGCCACTCCTTTTAATATGGATGGTTCAATAGATTATGAGGGGGTGACCTCTCTTGTTAATTTTTGTATAGAAGGTAAGGTGGAGTATCTAGTAGTTTTGGGGACTACTGCAGAATCAGTTACTTTAACCAAAGAAGAAAAGAAAAGTTTAATAACTCACATAGTAGAAGTAAATAATAAGAGACTTCCTATGGTAATTGGGGTAGGAGGCAATAATACTACGGCTATTCTTGATGAAATAAAAGAAGTTAATACATCAGAATTTGATGCTATTCTTTCTGTTGTTCCTATGTATAATCGACCAACTCAAGAAGGAGTTTATCAGCACTATAAAGCCATAAATGATGCTGCAAAATTACCAGTATTACTTTATAATGTGCCTGCCCGAACAGGAACGAATATGACAGCAGACACAACATTGCGTTTAGCTCAGTTAGGTAATATTATCGGAATAAAAGAGGCGGTAGGAGATTTTACACAGGTTTTGAAGATTATTAAAGATAAACCAAAAGATTTTCTTTTAATTTCTGGAGATGATGCTTTGGCTTTGCCAGCCGTTGCAGCTGGAGGAGATGGTGTTATTAGTGTAGTTGGTCAAGGATTTCCAGAATCTTTTTCAGAAATGATACGACTAGGTTTGTCTGGAGAAACAAAAAAAGCTTTTGATATCTTATATAAACTATTGCCAGCTTTGGATTATGCTTTTGAAGAAGGAAACCCTGCAGGAATAAAGCATATTTTAAAAACTAAAGAAATATGTGATGATTATGTGCGTTTACCATTAGTAAAAGTATCGAAAAGCTTATCTCAAAAAATAAAAAGGTATATTGAAGATTTATAGTTTTCAAGATAATGGCAAAGAGAATAAAAGATCCTGGAATAGGTAGATCCTCAAACGAGCATGCCAAACGGTTTATAAATCAAGATGGATCTTTTAATATAAAACATGTAAATAGGCCAAGTTCCTTATCAGAAAGTTATAATTATCTAATTAGTATTAGTTGGACAAAATTCTTTCTATGGGTGGTGCTTGGGTATACATTGATCAATTCTATATTTGCTCTTATTTATACATTGTTTGGAATTTCTAATATTACAGATCCAACGGGCAATATTTTTAGAGATTTTTTAAAAGCATTCTTTTTTTCGGCACAGACAATTACTACTGTAGGTTATGGGGCTATGGCTCCAAAAGGGCTGCTTTTTGGAATTATTTCTTCTTTTGAGGCACTTATAGGGTTGTTGAGTTTTTCTTTTATTACGGGGTTGTTATATGGTAGGTTCTCTAAACCAAGAGCTAATATTAGATTTAGCAATACGATAGTTCTGCGTAAACATAATGAAGTAGATTCTATTATGTTTAGATTGATGAGTAGAAGTGCCAATGTAATGATTCGACCCAAAATAGAAGCAACACTTACTTTGTCTCAAAAAGATGAGAAAAACAAATATGTAAATAGTTTTTATAGGTTAAAATTAGAGAGAGACTCGATCACCTATTTACCTACAACTTGGACCATTGTTCATCCAATAAACGAACAAAGTCCATTAGTAGAGTTTGATAGAAAACAAATTACTGAATTAAATGGAGAAATTCTTATTCTTGTAAGTTATTATGATGAATCTTTTGCTCAAGAAGTTCATCAGGTACATTCATACGAATTAAAAAATGTGATACAGGATCAGAATTTTGTTTCTGCTTTTTATTATGATGAAGAAGGATATACAATTCTTGATCATGATAATTTGGATAAAACGATCGACAACATAAAGTAAATTGAAAGTAATTTTTTATAAGAGTATAAGTGCATTTAAATTATTTTAAAAAGGTCGTAAATGAATTTATTCTGCAACAAAGCCCGAATTATGTAGTTATTGAAATGAACCAAAATTACTAAGTTGATAGTGAACTGAAGTGTAAATTGGCAAAATCTATCCAAAATTGAAGAACAATGTATGAGGATAGATGAATTGATGGATTAAAGTTTTTGTAATACGGCAGAAATATATACTTTTGCCAGATGTTTTTTTAGCTATGATAAGATTATTGTATTTATTTATTTTTGTATTATTCTTAGGGTCTTGTAGTGAGTACCAAAAAGTACTTAGAGGAGAAGATTTGTCTGCAAAATATAAAGCAGCGGAAGAATTGTATAAACAAGAAAAGTACAAGAAGGCTCTACGTTTATTCGAACAAATTGTACCTCAATATCGAGGCAAACCACAAGCAGAGAGAATAATGTACTATTATGCTGATACATATTATCAATTAGAAGATTATTATCTAGCTGGATATCAATTCGAAAGGTTTGCTAAGTCTTATCCCAGTAGTCAAAAAAAGGAAGATGCCTTGTATAAAGGAGCAAAAAGTTACTATAAATTATCTCCAAGATACAGTTTGGATCAGGAAGATACTGATAAAGCACTCGAGAAACTTCAGGTATATATAAATGCATATCCTGAAAGTGAAAAATTGAAAGAAGCAAATGCTTTGGTCGCTGAGCTTAGAACAAAGAAGGAGAAAAAAGCATATGAAATAGCAAAGCAAAATCATCATAGAGAAGATTATAAAGTAGCTATTGCTGCATTTGATAATTATTTGGTAGATTATCCAGGATCGTCTTTTAAGGAAAAAGTATTATATTATAGGTTAGAATCTGAATATCTTCTTGCTATAGGGAGTTACCAAAATCTGGTAAAAGATCGCCTTGGAGTAGCTCAAGGGTTTTATAATACTTATAAAAAATATTATAAAACCAAAGGAGAATATTTAGAAAAGGCAGATGAAATAGGAGAAGATATTAAGTCAAGATTAGAACAATTCAAATAGAAAATAAAGAAGAAGATGGATTTGAAAAAAAGTAATGCGCCGGTAAATACAACTACTATTGATAAAAATCGTATCGACCAGCCAACAGATAATATCTATGAAGCGATTTCGATAATATCAAAAAGAGCAACACAAATCAATACAGATATTAAGAAAGAACTTCTTGAAAAACTGGATGAATTTGCTACTTATAATGATAGCTTAGAAGAGATATTTGAGAATAAAGAACAAATAGAAGTTTCTAAGTTTTATGAAAGATTACCAAAGCCACATGCATTAGCTGTACAAGAATGGTTAGAAGGTAAAATTTACCATAGAAATACAAAGGCAGACAAAGAATCTTTATAAGTCTATGTCAATTTTAAGCGGTAAAAAGATTATAATTGGTGTAACCGCTGGTATTGCAGCCTATAAAACAGCTAGCTTAGTTCGTTTGTGTATCAAGTCTGGAGCAGAAGTAAAAGTAATAATGACTCCTGCTGCAAAAGATTTTGTGACACCCTTGACCTTATCTACTTTATCCAAAAACCCTGTATATTCTTCCTTTTTTAATGAAGAAGATGAAAATGCAGAGTGGAATAATCACGTTGATTTTGGATTGTGGGCAGATATGATGTTAATAGCACCAGCTACAGCCAACACAATGTCCAAAATGGCAACGGGAAATAGTGATAATTTGTTACTAGCTACCTATTTGTCGGCAAAGTGCCCTGTGTATTTTGCTCCAGCAATGGACTTGGATATGTATAATCATTCATCGACACATCAAACCTTTAGAAAACTACAAGAATTTGGTAATATTATGATTCCTGCAGAATCAGGAGAATTAGCTAGCGGACTAGTAGGGCAGGGGCGTATGGCAGAACCAAGTGCTATTATAGAGTTTATAGAAAAAGATATTTTGGGAAAGCTCCCTTTAAAAGGAAAAAAGATTCTTATAACAGCTGGTCCTACTTATGAAGCAATTGATCCAGTCAGATTTATTGGAAATCATTCTAGTGGCAGAATGGGGATCGAATTGGCTAATGTAGGCGCTAATCTTGGGGCTCAGGTATGTTTGGTTTTAGGGCCATCCTCACTTTCTGTTAATCATAGCTTAATAAAAGTGATCAATGTAGTTAGCGCAAAAGATATGTATGAAGCTGTAATGTTAGAATATGATACTTCTGATATTGCTATCGCATCAGCTGCTGTAGCAGATTACAGACCCAAAAATATAGCAGATCAGAAAATAAAAAAGAAAGATACTACATTTTCTATTGAGCTAGAAAGAACAGATGACATCCTTAAATGGATGGGGGTAGAAAAGAAACACCAATTTTTGGTAGGTTTTGCATTAGAAACAGAGAATGAAGAAGAAAATGCAATACATAAATTAAAAAAGAAAAACTTAGATTTGATTGTCCTTAATTCACTTAATGATAAAGGTGCTGGTTTCAAAGGGCAAACAAATAAAGTGAGTTTGATTAATCATAAATTAGAGATTAAAGCGTTTGATCTAAAAACAAAGTTTGAGGTTGCTCAAGATATATTCAATGAAATTAATACGCTAAAAAATGAATAGACTATTCCTTGTTATCATGCTTATGATTGGTTTTGGGGTTAATGCTCAGGAATTTAATGCTACAGTTGCGGTTAATGCTGAGCAAACAGGGAATCCAAATTTACAAGTGTTTAAAACCCTAGAGCGATCATTAACAGAGTTTATTAATAATACGAAGTGGACTAATGTAGATTATCGTACAGAAGAACGTATAAATTGCAGCTTTTTTATTACCATTGTAAGTTATGATAATGATGCTTTTAAAGCAACTATACAAGTGCAAGCTTCTCGTCCAGTATTTGGATCTAATTACTCGACTACAATTTTTAATGTTAATGATAAACAGTTTAATTTTAATTATTTGGAGTTTCAACCTTTAAATTATAATCCGAATAATTTTGAATCGAATTTAATTTCTGTTGTTGCGTTTTATTTATATACTATTTTGGGAGTGGATGCGGATACTTTTGAAATGAATAGTGGAACGACATATTATGAAGAAGCAAAAAATATTGTTGGAAATGCGCAAAGTAGTAATACTTTAGGATGGCAACGAGAACAAAACCCTAATAGATTTAGGCTTAATGATGATCTTCTTTCTAACACTTATGAAGGATATAGAAAAGCTATGTATACCTATCATAGAGAGGGGTTGGATGTAATGCATAATAATCTAAAAGAAGGTAAAAAAACAATTACTGAGGCAATGAAATCATTGGAAGATGTTCATAATACCAGACCGAATTCATATATAATGCGAGTATTTTTTGATGCCAAAGCAGATGAAGTAGCAAGCGTTCTTTCTGGTGGACCTTCGGTAAATATTGCCGAAACCATACAGATACTCAATAAAATTGCTCCTACTTATGGAGATAATTGGAAAGAAATTAAGTTTTAAGAAGAACCTTTTTGCTTCCATCGACTTTACTTTGATATCCTCGATAGTTATGTTTAGAATTTCATCTGTTCAAAAAAATAAAACTAACAGATGATTTTTTTTTAAAACTATAGTATCTTTACTTTTTTAAAACAATAAATATTTCTATCCCTTGCTTAAAGGTCTTTCTATAAAAAACTTTGCGTTAATAGAACAACTACAAGTGTCTTTTGATTCTGGTTTGATAACTATCACAGGAGAAACTGGAGCTGGTAAATCTTTATTACTTGGTGCTTTGGGGTTGCTTCTTGGAAAAAGAGCAGATTTAAATAGTGTTAAAGATAGTTCTCAGAAATGTGTGATTGAAGGTGTTTTTTCAGTAAAAGAATATAATCTGAATTCTTTTTTTGAAAAAGAAGAGCTTGATTATGAAGATGAAACTATCATAAGAAGAGAAATATTACCTTCAGGTAAATCAAGAGCATTTATCAACGATACCCCTGTTACTTTACAATCTTTAGCTTTACTTGGTACTAGATTAATTGATATTCATAGTCAACATCAAACTTTAGAAGTCACTACTAACGATTTTCAATTTAAAGTTTTAGATGCTTTGGCAGGTGCAGATAGAGAAATAGAATCGTACAAAAGGGGGCTTAGACTATTAAAAGAGAAAGAAAAAAAAATACATGAGCTTATCGCTAGTCAGGAAGAGTTTACCAAAGAGTATGACTATAATGCTTTTTTACTTAAAGAATTAGAGGAAGCTAAATTAAAACCTGATGAGTTACAAGAGCTGGAGTCTCAATATGAGCGACTAAATAATATAGAAGAAATTCAGGATCGATTATCGGGTTCAATTTCTATAGTTTCTTTAGAAGAGGTTGGGATATCTGATCAATTAAATACCATTAAAGCTAATCTGTCCAAAATAGAATCATATTCGGGTTCTTTAAAGACATTATCTGGACGAATCGAGAGTGTATATATAGAATTGGAAGATATATATGTATCACTTCGAGATGAATTTGATAAGCTTGAGGCAGATCCACAGCAATTGCAAAATATAAGTGAACGATTACAGTTATTGCATAATTTGCAAATAAAACATAATGCCTCTGATATCAATGAATTAATTAGTTTAGCAGAGGTGTTGCAGCAAAAAGTGGTAAAAACAGAATCACTTACAGAAGATATTGAAAAAATTAAAGAAGAGATATTAATTGTTCAGGCTCAGTTGGATAAAGTTGCAGAAAAGATTCATGCGAAACGAAATAAAGCGCTTCCTAAGCTGATAAAGGAATTAGAGGGTATTCTTAAAGCTTTAGGGATGTCTAATGCTAGTTTTCAAGCTTCGTTGGAATTGCAGGATAAATATTTAACTAATGGAAAAGAACTTTTAATATTTCAATTTTCAGCTAATAAAGGAGGAGCTTTTGGAGAGCTTAAAAAAGTAGCTTCAGGAGGAGAGTTGTCAAGAATAATGATCGCTATTAAGTTAATTCTTTCTAGATATGCTCAATTACCTACCATTATTTTTGATGAAATAGATACAGGAGTTTCTGGTGAAATAGCACATAAAATGGCAGATTTGATGATGAATATGAGCAAAAACCTTCAGGTTTTTAGTATTACTCATTTACCTCAGATCGCTGCCAAAGGACAAAGTCATTATAAAGTATATAAAGAAGATCTTAATAATTCTACGATTACGCAGCTTAAATTATTAAGTGAAGAGGATCGAATTAAAGAAATTGCCGAAATGATAGGAGGAAAAGATATTTCTGATTCAGCGTTAACTCATGCAAAAGCGTTAATACAACAAAATTAATACCTTCCTACATAGTTAGATGAAAAAGCATGATTTTAACTATTTGAAAAACAGTTCTTTGAGATAAAAACCATGTATTTCATCGATAATTAGCAAAATAACACGATGAAATGGCTGTTTTTTGTCGATTTTAACATTATACTCATGATTTGTCTGGTTTTATTTTGTAGTTTGCGCGTGTAGTTCCCAAACCTACACCCCAAAATTATGAAATCACCTATTAGAGTAATCTACATTGCTTGTATGGTAATGTCGTTTTTTTCGTGTTCCTCAGAAAATATTGATGATGATTTAAATTCTCCTATCAAAGAGTTTACTGTTCCAGAAGTAAAATCCATTGAGGTTGAAATTTTAGAACTGATAAACAATTATAGAGTATCTATTGGATTGTCTGTTCTTGAAACCCTAGATATTGTAAAATCACAAGCACATGCTCATACAGAGTATATGATTAAGGAAAATCAAATTTCTCATGATTACTTTCATGCTCGTAAATCGTATCTTCTTGCAAACGCAGCGGCAAATTCTGTTGCCGAGAATGTTGGTTATGGATATTCTTCGGCAGAATCTGTAGTCAATGCCTGGATAAAAAGTGACAGTCATAGAGAAACAATAGAAGGTGATTTTACAAATTTTGATATTTCAGCAGAGCAAAATGAGGATGGGGTTATGTATTTTACAAATATTTTTATTAAAAAATAAAAAAATACTATCTAGATTATTTATAATTATTGAGTATTAAAAAAGCCGAACGTCTATTTTCTTCATGATCTTTTTCAGTACACTGTCTGTCATAACCTTTACCACATTTATTTAATAATTGTGATTCGCCATAACCTACAAAACTAGGAATTCGTTCTGTATTAATTCCTCTGGATATAATATAATCTCTAGTGGATTTGGCACGTTTTTGGGATAGTTTTAGATTGTATCTATCTGTACCACGACTATCTGTATGGGATTCAATTTTTATAATCATTTTTGGGTTTTCTTTCATTACACTAACAATATTCTCTAATTCATACGCGGCATCAGTACGAATTTCATATTTATCAAAATCAAAGAAGATAGGATTGATTACAATTTCTTTGTTTATAATTAAGGGGGTTAAATATAAATCTATTTCAACTTTGCCTTTGTTGATTGTTGTCGTCGAGAACTCTTTGGAATCAGGTTTGTAATTAGCTTTTGTAGCAAAAACGGAAAATATTTTTCCACATGGTATTTCTTCAAAATTATATTCGCCATTTTTGTTTGATAGAGTGGAGCTAATAATTTTACCAGTTTGATCAATAACCTGAACTGTAACTTCAGGAAGAGGTTTTGATGTATTTTTATCGTATGTTACACCAGCTAAAATTTGTTTACACTCATAACAATCAAAAGTATAAACGTCATCACTTCCTATGCCTTCAGTTCTATTGGAGGAGAAATAACCCGAATCCCCAGTTGGATTTGAAAAAAATGCAAAATCATCATAACCACTATTAAAAGGAGCTCCAAGGTTTTTGATTTCTATATCTTGATCGATACCCTTTTTTAGGATATCAGATTTGTAAATATCTAAAAGGCCTAGGTTTATATGACTGTCTGAAGAGAAATATAATGTAGAGTCTTTTGCTACAAAAGGGAATACCTCTCGCCCTTCTGTATTAATCCTATCGCCTAAGTTTTCAATATCTCCAAATGTACCATTAGTATTTATGGAGACTTTATATAGATCTGATTGTCCATAACCACCCTCTCTGTTTGAAACAAAGTACAAAGTCTTTTCATCAGGACTTAACGCTGGATGTCCAGTAGAAAAAGTTTTGCCATTAAAAGGTAATTCCTCAATATCAGTCCATTGGTAATTACGAAATCTAGCTCTATACAGTTTCAAGTTAGAATTACCTTCTTTGTCGTATGATGCTTTTTCTCTTTTATTAACATTATTTCTTGTAAAGTATAGCGTTTTTCCATCGTTTGTAATGGCTAGAGCTCCTTCATGTTCATTCTTTAAATTTATTTTATCTGATGTAAGGAGAGTCATATTACTAAGTACAACACCTGAATCAGTCCGTTCAATTTTTGATTGATAAATATTTAGATATGGTTCTCCATTCCATTTATATATTTTTTGTTTTCCAAAAACACTGTCGTTCGCTCTTGATGAGGAAAAATATAAGATTCCATTCTTTTCATACCCTCCAAAATCAGAATATTTACTATTTGAACTTAAATTTGCAATACGAATATATTTGTCTTTTGTGGTAGATAATTCCTGAAATTTTTCAAGAGTTATATCTTCAAAACCTTTTAGGTGTTTACTGTTTTTTTGATGTGCTTTAAGTTTTTTTAGCCAATCATTTGCTTTGTCATAATAACCTAAACTTCTTAGAGTTTGTATGTATTTATAGATGTATTCAGGAGAAATATCCTTGTACTTGTTAACCGCTTTGTTATACCAAAAATAAGCTTGTCCTGAATTTGAATTGTTGTAATAACAATCTCCAATTCTACATAAAATATGCCTAGTACTATCTTCTTTTTTTAGAGCATCCTTGTATAACTCTTTTGCTTTAAGGTATGCAAAATCTTTAAAAAATTTATCAGCTACTTTTGACTTTTGAGCATAAGTAAAAGTGCTAACTAAGAAGATTAAAATTAAAAATATTCTACTTTTCATATAGATATAAGATTAAAAGAATCTTGGGGATCTTACACGTTTTTCGTTAAACAGTTCGTACATAAGTAATATTTCATGAGTGCCTCCTACAAATGGTCTCAGATTAGAAATAAAATGTTCGTATGCGTAACCAACTCTAAATTGTTTTGTTATTTGAAAATCAGCCAAAGCTCCGATTGAAGCAGTGTCTTTGTTGTATCTATAGGAGCCTCCGAGCCATAATTTATTATAGAAAAGAACATTTGCGTTTAAGTCCATTGATAGAGGTGCTCCGTTTGTAGCTTTAAGTAAAACCGATGGTTTTAATTTTGTATTTGTATTTAGGTTAAACACATATCCTCCTGTAAAATAATAGCTTACCCTTTCTAATGCAACATATTCTACAGCATTAGTTTCGGTAGTGCGATTATTATCAGTGTTTAATATTCGAGGAGCAGAAAGTCCTACATACCATGCATCTGAATTTAAATATAATCCAGCTCCAATATTTGGGTTTAATCGATTAGCATAATTGCCAAAGAAAGGGTCTTGAGTAACGTCGGGATCGTTTAAAAGCTCTTGATCTAGGTTATAATGTGTAACTCCTCCTTTAAATCCGAAAGCTAATTTTGTGGTCTCTGTTATATTAATAGAATATGAAAAATCACCATATATGTATAGGTAGTTTTCAAAACCAGGAGCATCACGTATGACAGATAATCCGATTCCGATTTTATCATTTCTCAATGGAGAATGAACTGATAATGTTTGGGTTTCAGGACCCCTTTGTATTCCAGTCCATTGATTTCTGTGTAATCCTACAATACTTAATGTTTCTCTACTACCGGCATAGGCTGGATTTATAGATATAGTGTTAAACATATACTGCGTGAACTGCGGTAGTTGTTGTGTATATCCGATCGAACTAATACCTAAGATTAGTAGTGTTATTATGAATTTTCCCCCCTTCATGGATTATTTGTTTATCTAGTTCCGATATATAATGGACTACTAAATGGTTTTAAGCCGCTATCTATTAAAGTTACAATACAATAATATGTACCGCTAGGAATCTGATTTGCAGATCCCACAGAAGATTGGTTTGCTATCCCATTCCAATCATTTTGATAATCGCTTGATTTGTATATAATCGCTCCCCAACGATTAATGATTTTTACATCTATAGTGTAACCACAATCCTCAACACCTTTAACTACAAAATACTCGTTAAATGAATCTCCGTTTGGTGTAATTGCTTTTGAAATTTTTATATCACCTTCTCCTCCACAAGTTAGTACTGCGCATCTATTGTGTACTTCTATTTCTGCTTCTAGAAATATTGGACAAATGGAGTTATCTAAAGTATAGCTAAATGTTACTGTTTCTGAATCATCTTCATCCACTAGTTCTATGGTTAAAGGATCAAAAAAGTTGTCATCAATTATAGAAGTATTTCCAGATGTAACCTCCCAGATTCCGCTAGTATCAACATTACCTTCTAGTAAATCAAAAAGGTCAAAAATTTGAGATTCTATTTCGTCTAGAGCACATAAACTTATATCGTTTACAATTACAGAATTATTTTCTAATATTATTTTGGCATTTAATGTTGATATATTATCACAGTCATCGGTTATGGTATATTCTACATATAGCGTCTCATTAATTAGATTATCAAAATCATAGTCAGAAGTTACAGTTGTACTTGTGCTTGTATTACAGTGATCAGTAGCGCAATTTTCTAATAAAACTATATTGTCGGTGTTCCATTGATCTGCAATTTCCTTGATATCAATTACAGAACAAGCTAAAGTTATATCGGTTACTTCACAGCTTGTTATATTTGGAGGAGTGGTGTCAAGAAGGGCAAGAGTTACCGTAAGTGTTGTAATATCTCCATCTTTGTCTGTAATTGTGTATGTAACTTCTATGTTTCCGCTTTTACCACAAGTGCTGGTTAGATTGTTAAAATCATAATCTGAAGTTACTTTACTAGTGAAATCTTCATTGCAGATATTTGTTACGCAAGATTCTAGTTCTAAAATATTATTTGAGTTCCAGATATTAGCTATAGTTTCATTATTTTCTCCATCACATTCGATTATTTCGTCCGCGACATTACAGCTGGTTAGGTCAGGAGGAGTAGAGTCTGAGATCGTAAAATATACAGTCGCTCGGTCACAAGCTAGAGGAGTATTGTCATCACAAACAGAATATATAAAACGATCTGTACCCGTGAATCCTATATTGGGAGTATATATAAAAGTTCCATCAGCATTGAGCTGTATAGTGCCATTATCAACATCGTCTATAGGAATTGTATTAACGATTTGGGTATCTCCTTCAGGATCAAAATCATTATTCAGTACATTATCTGAAATATTGTCACAAGCTACAAAATATGCATCATCATTTGCGAATGTACTGTTATTTTGATTGCTTATGATTGTAATTGTTACCGTTGTGATGTCGCATAAAGAAGGATTACCATTGTCACATATGGTGTATTCAAAAGAATCTTCTCCAGTATATCCATTAACAGGTGTGTAAGTAAATGTTCCTGTATCGGGATTGATGGTTACAATAACGCCTTCTTGAGTTGTTACTGTAGTGGTTATTACTTTGATAGGATCTCCATCAGGGTCAAAATCGTTAGTAAGTACATTGCCATTCACGGGAGTATTGATTTCTGTAATTGCAGTATCTGGATTCGCAATAGGAGGGTTGTTTTTAGGATTTCCGTTTGGAAGTACTTCAATATATACCGTTGCAGTATCACAAGCTACCGGAATACCATTATCACATATGGTATATTCAAAAGTGTCAACTCCAATAAAATCAATAGGAGGAGTATAGTTGTATATTCCAGTGTTAGGATCTATAGTTATTTCTATTCCTTCTATAGTAGTTACTGTAAGGGTAGTTACGGTTTGCGTATCTCCTTCGAGATCAAAATCATTGGTTAATACATTTCCAGAAACAGGAATATTCACAAAAGTATTATTGATGTCGGTTATAGCATTAGTACAATTAAATAAAATATTTGTACAAGCTATAGAGGTACAGTTGTTAGCATCCTTAATAGTTACTGTGTAGTTGTCTTTAGGAAGATTTAAAAAAGTTTCACTAGCTTGGTAAATAACTCCATTATCTATAGAATAAGAATATGGAGGTGTGCCTCCAGTTCCTTTTGATGTTATTTGACCTAAACCTTCACATGCAATGTCGGTTTTGGAGTCAATAGAAACAGATAAAGCTTTTTGAGGTTCAGAAATAATAGCGGTGTTTTTAACCACACAGTTATTGGCATCAGTAATCGTTACGGTATACCTGCCAGCGATTACATTAGTTAAATCTTCATTAGAAGAGCCATTATTCCACGCAAAAGTATAGGGAGGAGTTCCGTTATTCACAGTTAGATCAATACCTCCAGTTGCATCGCCTTTACATGATACATCTGTTATCGCGTTGGTTGTCTTAATTTGACAAGAGTTTACACATTGTATCACAATACTTTGTGTAACTGTTGTTCCATTAGAATCTGTTACCGTAACACTATGTGTGCGATTTGTGAGAAGAGTTGCAATTTCAGTAGTTTGGTTATTGGCAGAAGTACTCCATTGATAGGTATACCCAGGTTTTCCACCAGAAGCAATCGCTTTGGCTTTACCGTCACAACATATTCCGGTAGATGTAGCATCTTGTATTTTGATTATCGTAAGAGTAAGTGGATTGGAAAAATCAGAAATTGAATCTGAATTTTTTATAATTGATGAGGTATGTTCATATTTATGGATAGTATCCCCATAAACATATGAAGAGATGTGTAATAGTGTAAAAACACAAGTAAATAAGATAATTCTCTTATGAAAGAAGAGTAAAGTAATAATTTTCATAGGCCCCAAATTTTATAGATTAACTATAAGAAAATCCTCATTTTTTTTGCTGTCTTAGTATCTCATAAAAATTACAAACAATCGATAATAATAAGCAGTTCAGTAATTTTTTTCATCATATTTTTTAATTAGTAAGCTCGTTTTATATGAAGAATTATATCAACATATAAGATTTAATGTTCTTACTCATGTCAAGAATTAATACTTCATTCGAATTAATAAAAAATGATATTAATTTTAGAATTAAAATATCTCTTGGGCACAATTAAAAAATCATGACATCGTAATAAACTTATGTCTATTTATACATACTAAAGGGGGAAAATGATAAACTATACTTTTTTTGCGGGGGAGCAATATTATATTTTGGGGAGGTTTATTTTGTGTACAATATTTTGAATAAAATTATATACACGATAAATATACTGTCAAATATATGCTATATATCGATAAAAGTCAACTAATTAAAAATAATAATTTTACTGAAGATTTGTTTTTGGAAACTAACTTAGCTTCTTGTTGGGTTGTTTAATTAACTGATTATGTTTTGATTATGGTTATTTGGGGCTAGGAATTTCTACTTCTTTTGAGTAACAAAAGAAGAATGGCTATAACTTATTTTTAGTTATTTTGGTTTAAGTACTCATACTTTTGTAATTATTTCTTTTTTCGGTATAGAACTAAATCTATTTCCATTCGTTGTGGTTTAGGTCGTTTTGTTATCTTTACCGCTCGTATAACTATACTATAATTTACAATTAAATGTCACACAATTTATTAAAAGGCAAAAGAGGAATTATTTTTGGAGCGCTTGATGAAAATTCAATTGCTTGGAAAACCGCAGAGCGTGTTTTTGAAGAAGGAGGAAGTTTTGTTCTTACAAACGCTCCTGTTGCAATGCGTATGGGTGCAATAAATACTCTTGCAGAAAAAACTAATGCTCAGGTTATACCTGCAGATGCTACTTCATTAGAAGATTTAGAAAATCTTGTAGAAAAAGCAATGGAAATTTTGGGTGGTAAACTTGATTTTATATTACATTCTATAGGGATGTCGGTAAATGTGCGAAAAGGACGTCATTATACTAATCTTAACTATGATTGGAGTCAAAAAGGCTGGGATGTTTCTGCACTTTCTTTTCATAAAACTATGCAGACGTTATATAAAAAAGAAGCAATGAGCGAGTGGGGAAGCATTGTTGGACTGACATATATGGCAGCACAACGTGTATTTCCTGATTATAATGACATGGCAGATAATAAAGCGTATTTAGAATCTATCGCCCGTAGTTTTGGATATTTCTTTGGTAGAGAAAACAAAGTACGTGTGAATACGATTTCTCAATCACCAACACCTACTACTGCAGGAAAAGGAGTAAAAGGATTTGATGGCTTTATCGAATATGCAGATAAGATGTCACCTTTAGGTAATGCTACTGCTTCAGAATGTGCAGATTATACTATTACTTTGTTTTCGGATTTAACCAAAAAAGTTACACTTCAGAACTTATATCACGATGGCGGTTTCTCAAATATGGGAGTAAGCCAAATGGTTATGGATAAGTTTATAGAAGAAAAATAAATACAATCTTGTATTAATATAATACATAATACTCATAAAATCCCATTCTTAATTGGTAATGGGATTTTTTGTTGGTTACCTTTGTGATATGGAAATGTATTTCTCCTTTATTATCCCTGTGTATAATAGACCAAATGAAATTAAAGAACTGCTAGATAGTATGGCAGTAATGGATTATGATAAAAAGTATGAAATTGTTATCATAGAAGATGGGTCAACTGAGACATCAGATGATATTATTCAGACTTTTGTAGATAAACTTTTTATAAGTTATTATCAAAAGCCTAATACTGGCCCTGGAGATTCTCGTAATTACGGCATGTGTAAAGCAAAAGGAGATTATTTTATTATTTTGGATAGTGATGTAATTCTTCCAAAAAATTATTTATCCAAAGTAGATGAATTTTTAACCAAAAAATTAGTGCATTGTTTTGGAGGTCCAGATGATGCACATGAGAGTTTTTCTAATCTTCAGAAAGCGATAAGTTATAGTATGACCTCTTACCTCACAACAGGAGGAATTCGAGGACGAAAAAAAACTTTGGGTAAATTTCAACCTCGAAGTTTTAATATGGGGTTGTCCAAAGATGCTTTTCAAGACTCTGGAGGGTTTGGAAATATACACCCTGGGGAAGATCCTGATTTAACGATAAGGCTATGGAAATTAGGATATGATACCGAATTAATTCCTGACGCAAAAGTTTTTCATAAAAGAAGGATTTCATGGCAAAAATTCTATATACAAGTCAATAAATTTGGATTGGTAAGACCTATTTTAAATAAATGGCATCCAGAAACCGCCAAACTTACTTATTGGTTTCCTTCTTTATTTTTGTTATATGGTTTGTTCTCAATAGTAACTGCTTTTTTTGGATGGTGGCATTTTATTGCTTTTTTAGGACTTTACTTCGTTTTAATATCTCTGGAAGCAACTTTAGCGTATAAAAATATTGCAATTGGTTTTCAATCGATATTGGCAGTTTTTATACAATTTTATGGATACGGAAAAGGATTCCTGAAATCTTATTATTATATTCATCTATTGAAAAAAACACCAGAAAAACAATTTAAAAAGCTGTTTTTCTCAAAGTAGTATATATGCCAAATAGAATAAGAAATAAATTTTCTCTGAAAAGAAATAATGTGAAGACTTTTTTCTTTTTTCTAATATTTACATCATTACTATGGCTGTTTATCCAATTTTCTAAAAATTATACGCGAGAAGTAGAAGTTGCTGTCCAGTATACTAATATACCACAAGATAAAATTTTCAACGAAAAGAGTGATCAGACATTACGGATGGTTTTGAATGGCAATGGTTTTAGATTGATGAGTCATAGTTGGAAAGAGAGAGTTTTAGACTTTAATGTAGAGGATGCAGTAATTAACGATGAAAATCAATATTACTTTAAAGTAGATAAAGAATCTTCGGTATTGAAAAATAAATTAGATTTTAAAGGAAGAGTTTTGTCATTACAAAAGGATACACTAAGGTTAAAAGTAGATCTTAATCTAGAAAAAAAGATTCCTGTTCGTATTGCGCAGAATATTAGATACGCTGTTGGATATGGTAGTGATGAAGGTTTGGTAGTTTCTCCAGATTCAATAATGATAAGTGGACCATCACAAGTAATTGATACCATAGAAAGTATACGTACTGAAAGCCTCAATCTAGAAGGCCTTAATGTTGATTATACTTCTGATTTGAATATAGATGTTTTAGGAATGTCTTCTACAATAAAAGTGATTCCCTCCAAGGTAAAAGCAAATATTTTGGTTAGTAAATTTACAGAAGGAAATCAGAAAATTCCGATTACAATTGATAATGTGCCAGAAGGAATTGACATTAAAATTTTTCCAAAAGAAATAACTGTTGTTTATCGTGTGGGCTTGGACAAGTATAATGAAATAAGTCAACGAGATTTTAAGGTTGTTGCAGATTATGCCAAAGTATCTGAGGAAAGTTCATTTTTAACTCTAGAACTGGTAAATAGACCTGGATCAATTCATGATGTTCGGTTACAGGAAAAACAAGTTCAATTTGTTATGCTAAAATAGAATTGTTTGAATACTTAGTTTTTATCAGTGAAGTTATTTTGTATTCACTATGATTTATCAATTATCTTATGAATGATCACATATTTTCCTATACGACTTTGTTGTATGTTTATACTTGGGGTACAAATATCCCAGCTTCCATTAAAAAGCTCTATTTCTAGAGTAAAAAGTTTTGACTTGTTTTTATCAATAAGATTGATTAGTTCATTTTTTGAGATATTGCTCCGGCAAAATTTTATGAAATAATCGTTTGTTGCTAATCTTAGATAATAATCCTTAGGAATATTCATCTTTTTCAGACTTTTACTTAAAAATTCTTTTTTTATAATATAAGCAGAAACAATTCTTTTTTTGTTTAATACCAACTCTTGATTAGTGTGTTTTTTTTTGTCCTTTATTTGTTTTACATGATTTCAAAGGCATGATCAAAGTGAAAATGCATAGTAGGGAAAGTAAAAGTGATTTTATTCTATTATTCATTAGGGATGTACACTTTATGATAGAGAACAATATAAAAGTAATAAAATTTAAAACACTCTAATACATCAATATAATAAACAGGTACTTTGATATTTGAAGAGGGTATTAAATCGCATTTTTATTGTATTATATTTTTTATTGTGTTATGTTTAAAATGAAGAAAATTATTCATTAAGTAGTTTAATAGACAGATTTTTGAAATTTTTTTCAAACAAAATTTAGGATTAAATAATTATATTGATATGAAAGTAGTTGGCTTAACAGGTGGCATTGGTAGTGGTAAATCCACAGTGGCTAAGATGTTCGAAAAGTTGGGGGTTTCTGTATATATATCGGATGATGAGGCTAAGAAGTTAATGAACGAAGATGACGAGGTTAAAAAGAAAATAATAGCACTATTGGGAGAAAATTCCTATGTAGATGAGAAGTTGAATAGGACTTATATTGCAAATATAGTTTTTAATGATACCACAAAATTAGAAAAATTGAATGCTATTGTACATCCCGCTGTAGCGCTACATTTTGATTCATGGAAGAGTTTGCAAGATTCAGTATACGTAATAAAAGAAGCAGCAATACTTTTTGAAAACGGAGGGTATAAGAAGTGTGATTATACTATTTTGGTTTCGGTGCCTTCAAAAGTTAGGATTCAACGAGTTTTAAAAAGAGATAGTATAACCGAAGAACAGCTTCGTTCGAGAATGAATAATCAGTGGGAAGATGCTAAGAAAATCCCATTAGCTGATTTTGTAATATATAATATGGATATAGAAGATGCTGAAAAACAGGTATGTAAGATTCATGAAGTTATATCTTCTTAGTACTCTGTAATGCGAATCTTTCATTTTGTTAACATTTGGTTAAACCGTAAAGTAGCTAAATGTTAAAGTCTTACTTTTGATTTATGAATAGAAGGTTATTCGTGTTGCTGATAATCCTAATGAGTTTGTCATTGATTGGGATTATTTTTGTTCAGGGTTATTGGATTAACAACACAGTAGAGAATAATGAAGAACAGTTTTCTTTTAATGCTAAACAAATATTAATATCTGTATCTAATCGAATTCAGTACAGAGAGTTTGAGGAAATGTTTTTTCCATTACAGCAGATTTTGGATAGCATAGAGGAGCCTGATAATAAAACAATACGTCAGCTCCTTAACATTAGTATCGATAATACTACAAAATCATTTGCCTATGCAGATGGTATTTTGGAAGAAGACTATAAATTATTTTCATCTTTTGTCAGCTTTAATATTGATACAGTAAGGTTGAAAAACATTTTGAACCGTAATGTAGATAATGCAATACAGGACGGTAAAAATGATTTTACAAGACGAAATTCTAAATCTAAGTTAGAGAGGATAAGAGGTCTAACAGATCTCCAAAGGATGGATTATGAAATAGTGATAGGAGAAATTGCAAGTTTTATACCTATCCATAGAAGAGTACAAAAGAAGGAAATAGAATATTTGCTTAAAAAAGAATTAGAAGAAAGAGATATAAAAGTAGATTATGAGTACGCTATTTATAGTAATGCTTTAGCTACAAAAGTACGTTCTGATGATTTTAGTTTGGATTATCCAACAACATATGCGATACCACTTTTTGTGAATGATGAAGGTGTAAGTGAGTATCAGTTGTATGTTAATTTTACTGGAAAAAAGCAATACGTGCTTTCGTCCATTAAAGGAATGGCGATATTATCAATAATTTTTACATTGATTATTGTGATCGCTTATTCAAGTGCGTTGTCACAATTGATGCAGCAACGTCAGATATCTCAGATTAAAACAGATTTTATTAATAATATGACGCATGAACTTAAGACTCCTATAGCTACAATTAATTTGGCTTTAGATTCTATAAAAAATCCGAAGATAGCAGGAGATCAGGAAAAAATAACGCGTTATATGAGTATGATACGTGAAGAAAATAAAAGAATGCACGCTCAAGTCGAAAATGTATTAAGGATATCTCAATTAGAGAAAAATGAACTTAATATAAAAAAAGAGAGACAAGAGTTGCATGATATCATTGAAGATGCAATAACACATGTTTCTCTAATAGTTGAAAATAGAGAAGGATATATTAAAATGCATTTGGGAGCACTTAAAACAACTATATTAGCTAATGATAGTCATTTGACCAATGTAATAGTTAATATTTTGGATAATGCAATAAAGTATTCTGAAGGAGAGCCCAAAATAGATGTATATACAGAAAATGTAAAAAATAGTATTGTCCTAAAGATTCGTGATCAAGGAATTGGAATGAGTAAAGTAGCACAGAAAAAGATTTTTGAAAAGTTCTTTAGAGAACATACAGGAGATTTACATAATGTAAAAGGGCACGGATTAGGACTTACATATGTTAAACGAATTATTGATGATCATCATGGTCAGATATGGGTGGAGAGTGAAAGGGGAAAAGGCTCCACATTTATAATTAAATTACCGTTAATATCTTAAAATATGGAAACAGAAAACAAAAAGATTTTGCTTGTAGAGGATGATCCAAACTTTGGAACAGTTTTAAAGGATTATCTTGTAATGAACGAGTATGATGTCGTACATGCCAAAAATGGTATGGAAGGCTTTGAGAAATTCAAAAAAGATGATTATGATATGTGCATTCTGGATGTTATGATGCCTTATAAAGATGGATTTACATTAGCAAAAGAAATCAGAGAAAAAAATGAGGAAATTCCTATCATTTTTTTAACTGCCAAAGCAATGAAAGAAGACGTCTTAAAAGGATATAAAGTAGGAGCTGATGATTATCTTAATAAACCTTTTGATAGTGAAGTTTTATTGATGAAAATACAAGCCATCATGCAACGAAAGAGTACAGAGTCTGTTGCAGATAGTAAGCAATTTGAATTTAAAGTTGGAGGATTTCATCTTAATTCAAAACTTCGTTTTTTAACATTTAAAGAAGAAGATCCTATAAAACTTTCTCCAAAAGAAAATGAATTACTTCGTTTATTAGCACTTCACCTTAATGATTTGATGCCTAGAGAGTTAGCGCTTACAAAAATATGGAGAGATGATAATTATTTTACTTCTCGTAGTATGGATGTATATATAGCTAAACTAAGAAAATATCTAAAGAAAGATGAGAATGTTGAGATTCTTAATATTCATGGAGAGGGATTTAGATTGGTTGTTAGAAACGAAGAATCCTAAATAACAGTAATAACGGTAAATAAATTATTAGAAGTTCACTATAATATTAATTATGGTGAACTTTTTTTGATATATGTAATAATAGATTTGTAATCTTCTTTATGTGCAAACCATTTAATATCCAAGTCTTTTCTAAACCAGGTAAGTTGTCTTTTTGCAAAACGTCGAGTGTTTTTTTTAATTTCGGATAATGCAAAATCTAAATCCCATTCACCACCCAAATACCTAAATATTTCTTTATACCCTACAGTATTTAGCGCATTTAATGATTTGTAGGGATATAGGCTTTTTACTTCTTCTATCAAACCATCTTCTACCATTAGATCTACTCTTTGATTTATTCTATCATAGATAACTTCGCGTTCTGCTGTAATTCCGATTTTGATAATAGAAAAAGGTCTCCTTTTTTTTGGCTTGTTAAGAAAAGATGAATAGGGCATTCCGCTTTCAATACAAACCTCTAAAGCTCTCATTACCCTATGCGTATTTTGTAGATCAACTTTTTTATAATATACGGGATCTAATACTTTTAATTGTTGTTGTAAATACTCAATCCCTTTAGTGTTGTATTTATTATGAAGTTCTTTTCTAATTTGTTCATCTACCTCAGGAAAATGATCTAATCCTTTAGTAACAGCATCGATATAAAGCCCAGAACCACCAATAAGGATAGCATAATTATTCTTTTTAAATAACTTGTTCAGTGTATCCAGTGCATCTTGTTCATAATCGCCTACGCTGTAATCTTCCTGTATACTTCTATGCTGAATGAAATGATGCTTAGCTTGTTTGAGCTCATCAAGAGTAGGAGCAGCTGTGCCAATACTCATCTCACAGTAAAACTGCCTGCTGTCGGCGGAAACAATTTCACAATCAAAATATTGTGCAAGTCGAATACTTAAGCTCGTTTTTCCAATTGCTGTAGGGCCTACAATGACAATTAAATTTTTATTCATTATATAAATCTTCTCCACACTTATAACAGAATTTTGCTCCGTCTAAATGATTATCAGCATTACAATTGCTACAATGTTGAGTATTCAATGGCATTTTATTTTTTACTTGTTGAGTATATTCGGCACTAACAATACCAGTTGGGACAGCTATAATCCCATATCCCAATATCATTATTACAGAAGCAATTAATTGCCCTAAAGGAGTTTCTGGAGATATATCACCATATCCAACTGTTGTCAACGTGACAATACACCAATATACACTTTTTGGGATACTATTAAACCCATGATCAGATCCTTCTACAAGATACATTACAGTTCCTAAAATTATAGCAACAATAATTACAGCAAGCAAAAATACAGATATTTTTACTCTACTGGCTTTTAAAGCCTTTACCAAATTATTAGACTCTCCTATAAAACGAGCAAGTTTTAATATTCTAAAAACTCTTAATAGTCGTAGGGCTCTTAAAGCAACAAGAGCATGAGTTCCTACAAATAATATTGATAGATATTTTGGAACTGTAGAAAGGAAATCAATAATTCCAAAAAAGCTAAAAATATAGTTCTTTGGCTTGTTAATCGCTATGATTCTTAAAAAATATTCAATAGTAAATACTATAGTGATAACCCATTCTAGAGTGTCAAAAAGTGAGCCATGTTTATCATTAAGGTAGGAAACGCTTTCTAACATAACTAGTATAATACTAGCAAGGATCATAATAAGGATAATTACATCAAATGATTTTCCTGCAGGAGTATCTGCTTCATAGATAATCTCATGTAATTTATCCTTCCAGTTTTTTTGAGATGAATTATTGTTCAAATTTTTTGATTTTGAATAAAAATAATAAAAAACTAACTCTTTTTCTTCAGACTGATGAGAATGTCATTTTATAAGCTAATAATGAGATTAAAGAACACTTTCAAAATAGAATAATATTCTGTAGGATAGAGTGATAATTTAAAAAAATTGATAGTGTTAGGTTTTTATTCATTCTTAGCCAGTTTGATAATCTTTATTTTTTTATGAGTACGTATATAACTTTGAATAATATGTTGTGCATCTCTGTTATGGGTCATTGGAGTAATTATGGTTCTTAAGATATCAATATTCTGTATTTGATGATTTAGATTGAAATATCCAATACCTCTAAATTTTCCTTCTTCTACTAAAATGATGCTTTGTTCATCAATATCTCTTCCACGATCTATAATAACCATGTCCTGACTTTGAAAAGAACTATTGAAAATCAATTTTTGAGCCCTAATATTATATTCTTCTGGAGATTCATTATTGATACAAGCTCCAAGACATTGTTTTATAGTGTAATTAAAGCAATTGTTTTTTCCGTTATCTAACCCCATTAATTTTTGACAAAGATTATACTCTTCTGTCCATTTGTGCATATAAGATTTGGCTTGCTGCCGATTAGAAAAAGTAGTAATACTAGTTTTTTGTGAATCTACTTTACTTACTTTAAGATTGATATATCCATTATCATCTGTAAATTGGTATAAGCCCTGATCAAATTTGGTTTTCCGTAAAGCCCTATTATATCTAGGTTTATTACGTTTTATTTCTTCACTTTCTTTTAATAGAGCTAATAATTCACTTCCTGTAATTTCATACGTTACAGTTACTACTTCTTCCTGTATTCTTTTGGATTTTCTGTTGTCGTTAGTAAAATGCTGATTGAGCCGTTTTTTAATGTTTTTACTTTTACCAATATATATAATCGTTCCATCTTCTCGATGCATATAATATACCCCTGTCGCTGTTGGAGCTTGCTCTATAAGTTTAAGAAGCTTATCATCAACCTGGCGTTTGGTTTCTGTTCTAACGGTGTCTGTAATTATTACTTTTTCGGTATCTTTTGATAATAAGAGTTTAAATAATTTTACTGTAGCCTGAGCATCACCATTGGCTCGATGCCTGTCAGAGAGTGGAATTCCTAGCCCTCGAACCAGTTTGCCTAAACTATAGGATTCTTGATCGGGAATTAGTTTCTTAGAAAGCTCTACAGTACATAATGATTGTCTCTCGAACTCAAAGCCTAATCTAGAAAATTCAGTTTTTAAGATTCTATAATCAAAACTAGAATTGTGAGCAACAATAACACAATCAGAAGTGATTTCAACAATTCTTTTTGCTACTTCATAAAACTTTGGGGCATTGCGAAGCATTTGATTGTTTATTCCTGTAAGATTAGCTACGAATGGTTGGATTGGTCTTTCAGGGTTGACAAGACTAATAAATTGATCAACTACACTATGTCCGTCAAATTTATATATGGCAATTTCAGTAATTCCTTCTTCATTATATTTTCCCCCAGTAGTCTCTATATCTAAAATTGCATACATATATAATGTCTGTGTCGTAGCGGTTACGTTTTTTGTTAAATTAAAATTGTTTGCTGGTTATCCATAATTTCTAGCTCCAAAGATAGAACTTCCTATTCGAACCATAGTACTACCACAGTCAATTGCTGTTTTATAGTCCCCACTCATCCCTATAGAAAGGGTTTTTAGATTGGAGTATTTTGATTTTATAGCGTTAAAAAGTATAGTGATTTTTTCAAATTCCGCTTTTATTTGTTGTTGGTTATTGGTAAAAGTAGCCATCCCCATTAGACCTTTTATATTAATATTAGTAAGAGTTTTTACCTCTTCAGAGTTTAGTAAACTAATGATGTCTTGTTTGTCTAAACCAAATTTACTTTCTTCTTCGGCAATTTTGACCTGTAGAAGACAATCGATTACTCTATGGTATTTTTTTGCTTGTTTATCAATTTCTTTAAGAAGTTTATAGCTGTCTACAGCATGAATGAGGCTAACAAAAGGAGCCATGTATTTAACCTTGTTAGTTTGTACATGACCAATCATATGCCAATGAATGTCTTTTGGCATGCTTTCCCATTTTTCTACCATTTCCTGAACCTTATTCTCACCAAAAACACGCTGCCCAGCTTCATAAGCTTCCATAAGATCAGAAATAGGTTTGGTTTTAGATACAGCAACCAGAGTAACTTCTTTGGGAATTGAAGCTTGGATGTTGTAAAGATTTCTTTCGATGTCATTCATAAGCTGCAAAGATATCCAAAAAAACCATTTTATTAAGATGTTGACTATTTATGAATTAAAAATCTACTGTTATTAAAGGTCATATATAAAACAATATACTAATTTCTGATTTTAAATTTTGTATTAAAGATGAATTGATTTTTCGTTTTTATTATTTCTGAAAATTTTCATTTTTTGAAAAGTTTTAGGGTGAATTCATTTTCTACAAGAGTTTAATTTTTGAAATACGTTGAAATATTGTTTTCTAAATTATTATGATAATTTGGTGTTGTTATAGACTGTTTTACAGGTAAGTAGCATTAAGTG
This sequence comes from uncultured Aquimarina sp., assembly GCA_947498785.1. GTDB lineage: Bacteria > Bacteroidota > Bacteroidia > Flavobacteriales > Flavobacteriaceae > Aquimarina. The sequence goes on from CANMLS010000002.1 coordinate 73,324, forward strand.
AGTATTAACCAATTTAAATTAAATGTATTATGAAAAAATTAAGTTTTTTAACCGCTCTAGCTCTGTTTAGTTTTATGATTTCCTGTCAGAAGGAAGAATTAAATGAAAGTATTGAAAAGGTTGAAGTATTACCTGTCTATGATGATACTAATTCCGAAAAATTAGATTGGGATAGTTTTCCTCAAGAATTGAAGGATGCACCTCCTTTAGAAAACAATACAAAAAATAATAGTAAGGCTTATTCTTATTCTATAGGTCCTTTTGGAGGAGGAGGAGGTAGTGCTTTTAGTGTTAACCCTCCTACAGGCACAAAAATTCATGCGGTTGCTATGAGAACAGGTAGTAGGGTTGACAAGCTAATTATTTACTATAGAGCCCCCAATGGGAATATTTATAAAGGTTTGGATAGAGGTGGAAATGGAGGGTCTTATTATATCCATTTTTTTAGTGCAGATGAGCATATAAGAAGAATTTCAGGAAGAAGTGGAAGTCGTTTAGATAAATTAACTATTTATACAAACAAGAAAACATTCACTCATGGAGGTAATGGAGGTGCCTATTTTAATGCTGCAATTCCGCCTAGCGGATTTGAAATATTAGGATTTTTTGGTCGTTCAGGATCAAATATTGATAGAATAGGTTTTTATGTGCATACACTATAAAATATAGATTTTAGAGAAGAAAGAGAGTATTTAAAATTTTAAATATTCTCTTTTTCTTTTGGTATTAGATAGTAATAGGAGAAAAGAGTATTTTGCATAAATCAAAACTCATATATAGTAACACCACTTCTAAGTTTTGGTTCGATATAAGTGCTCTTGGGAGGCATTGTCAGTCCTTCGTCTGCAATTTTTTTCATTTGAGATACCGAAGCAGGAAATAACCCGAATCCAACTTTAAATTTTTTGGAGTCCACCATACTTTTTACATATACAATGTCTTTTTTTCCGTGTGTATAATCAATTCTAGTATCACTTCGCACATCTTTTATCGCTAATATTGGATTTAATACTGTTTTATAGAGGACTTGGGTGTCCAATTCTTCAAGGGCATTAGTAAATTGATATGTCGTTTTTCTAAGGTATAATGAATAAAATTCACCATCCAAATACATGCTGAAATGATGAGGTTTTGATGGTTTGTATACTTCGATTCCTCTATTTTCAATTCGAAACCATTCATCTAACCGAATCAGAAATTCCTCTTTTGATAATCCATTTAGATCTTTAACTAATCGATTGAATTCGTATATTTTTAAATCTGATTCAGGAATTAAATAGCTCATAAAAAAGTTATAAGCTTCATTGCCGTTACGTTTTGGATTGTTTTTTTTAAAGTCTTGTGCTAGTAAATAAGAAGAAGCAGAACGGTGATGCCCATCTGCAATATAAATTGCCTGTATTGAGGCGAAAGCTTCTTTTATTTCTTGGATGGACCTTTCATCATCTATTTTCCAGAGATAATGTGTGTCACGGTTTGTGGTTGTGAATTCATATTCTGCTCTGTGCTCAATAGTTTTAGAAATAATTTTTGTGATTATAATATTATCGGGATACATGAGCAAGACAGGCTCAGCATTAAAGCCTACCATTTTTAGATATTGTTTGAAAGTGTTTTCTCGATATTGTATAGTATCTTCATGTTTTTTGATGATATCATTTTCATAATCTTCTGTACTGGCAATGGCAATTATTCCACAAAACGATTCTTGTTCACGGTTTACAATTTTATAGATATAATAACAAGGATTGTTTTCTTGTGTAAAAACTTCATCTTCTTTAAATTCTAAATATCTGTTGCGAACTAATTTATAACGTTCTTCTCCTGAGATTTCTTTTTGATATTTATATCCAGGATTTACAATATGTAAAAAAGAATACGGGTTATACTCCATTTGTGAATCTCTCTCAATAGAAGTATAGCTTTCATAGGATCTAGAAGCTACCAAACTTACTTTATCTCGTGTTGGTCGTACAGCCTTAAATGGAAGAATTTTTGTCATTGTTAGAAATCGTTATTTTCATGACTTCAAAAATAGATAAATCGAATATAACATATGGTTTTTGGTATAACTTTTATAGAAGTATGTAAAAGGTTATTGTTCTCTTAATAAGTAAGTTATCTGCTTATTATAACTGTTCGGTTTTGTTAAATCAAAAATCTCTTATATCGTAAAAATAAGGATTGAAATTTATAAATATCAAGAATAATAGTTTGTTTGTCCCTCTGTTTTTTTGCTAGTTTTGAGGAACAAAAAAAGTAATATGCGTTAAGTATTCATGAGTCTGGATATGATTAATACAAGAATTTATTTTTAAAAACTCATTAATGAAATTTTGTATGATGCTATTTGATCGTGTGAAAACTAAAGCACATATGTAAAAATTAATAATCTAAAAAATAATTATGATTGGAAAACAAATGATTTCTAAATGTTTCGTATTTACCTTATTTCTTGCTAGCACATTAACCTTTATCTCTTGTTCTGGAGATGATGATAATGCTGATTGTTTGCCAGGGATTGCATCTCTTTCAGATTCTTTACTAGGTACATATACAGGAAATTTAACCTTAAATGGAACAGAGGTTGTTAATTTGTCAGGGACAGCATCTGTGACTGAATCTAACTGTAAAATGTATACTGTTAGTTTTAGTGATAATGTTCCTTCTATTACTGGGGTGCAATTTATTGCAAACACCAATAATTCTACATTTACTTATGTTAATAGTAACGCAACTGTAACGGTTACTCTGACTGAAGGGTCGCTTACTGTATCAAAAACAAGCAGTCCTGTTATTACATTTAATGGAGATAAATAAGAATTATTACCATAAAAAATGCTGAAAATAGTACTTCAGTGTTTTTTACAATAATAGAATAGCTACAGAACTCATCTTAACTTTTTATTCCTTCATAGATTGCTATGAAGGAATAAAAAGACTAGAATAAGTGAAAAAACAATTTTGTATAAAAAATTATAAAAAGTCAAAATGAGTTTTTTCTATACAAAAATTATTCAGAGCTTAGACTAAAGGAATTGTTTTGCCACATGTTCTGCTTTTCTACTTTCACTATAATTATAGAACCCTTCACCACTTTTGATCCCAAGTTTACCAGCGATAACCATATTTACTAGTAATGGGCAAGGAGCGTATTTTGGATTCTTGAAACCGTCATACATTACATTAAGAATAGAAAGACATACGTCGAGGCCAATAAAATCAGCCAGTTGTAATGGTCCCATAGGATGAGCCATACCTAGTTTCATAACTGTATCTATTTCTGCAACACCAGCTACACCATTGTACAACGTTTCAATAGATTCGTTAATCATTGGCATTAAAATTCTATTGGCTACAAATCCTGGATAATCATTTACTTCTACAGGAGTTTTGGCTAATGCTTTTGATAGCTCCATGATTGTATTTGTTACTTCATCAGAAGTATTATACCCTCTAATGATTTCAACAAGTTTCATGATAGGAACAGGGTTCATGAAATGCATCCCGATAACCATTTCAGGTCGATTAGTTACTGCTGCAATTTGAGTAATTGATATCGATGAAGTATTAGAAGCTAGAATAGTTTCATCAGAGCATGCATCATTCAATTCTTTGAAGATTTTAAGCTTAAGATCTAGGTTTTCCGTAGCAGCTTCAACAATAAGTTCAGCGTATTCAACACCATCTTTGATATTAGTAAACGTAGATATGTTTCCTAAAGTGGTTTCTTTATCTGTTTCGGATATTTTTTCTTTAGCAATCATTCGATCCAGGTTTTTTGTGATGGTTGCTATACCTTTATCTAAGGATTGTTTTGATATATCTATTAATTGAACTTTGAATCCTTTTTGGGCAAAAGTATGTGCAATACCATTCCCCATAGTTCCTGCACCAATTACTGCTATGTTTTTCATGTTGTATTGTTTATTTATGTGAGTGTGTAAATTTTGTTTTAATTTGAGAAACAGTCAATGATTTTTAGTGCTACTTCCAACGCTTTTTTTCCTTGTTTTAACGAAACAATAGGAGTTGAGTCATTTTTTATAGCTTCAGCAAAAGTGTTTAATTCATCTAATATTGCGTTATTAGAAGGAACATCTGGATTGTCAAAATATATTTGTTTTTTTAGACCCTCTGCGTTTTGTAAAATCATTGCGAAATCATCAGGATTTTCTGGTGCGTCTTTCATTTTTACAACCTCACATTTTTTTTCAAAAAAATCAACAGAAATGTAAGCATCACGTTGAAAAAATCTAGATTTTCTCATGTTCTTTAATGAAATTCTACTAGCAGTTAGGTTAGCTACACAGCCATTTTCGAATTCGATACGAGCATTTGCAATATCAGGTGTTTCACTAATGACAGAAACACCACTCGCACTTATGTTTTTTACTTCTGAGTGAACAACACTTAGTATGGCATCAATATCATGAATCATAAGATCAAGAACAACTGGAACATCAGTTCCTCTGGGATTAAACTCAGCTAATCTATGAGATTCAATAAACATTGGGTTATCTATTTTATTAGCAACAGCAGTATATGCAGGGTTAAAACGTTCTACATGACCTACTTGTCCTTTGACACCATGTGTGTTTGCTAACTCAATAAGTTGTTGAGCTTCAGCAACGGTATTTGTGATTGGTTTTTCAATAAAAATGTGTTTTCCTGCTTTTATAGCTTGTTTAGCTACTTCAAAATGAGCAAAAGTTGGGGTGACTATATCAACCACATCAACGGCATCAATTAATTCTTTTTCAGAATTAAATAATTGATAACCAAACTCTTCGGTGATGGATTTAGCCTGGCTTTGACTGGCATCGTAGAAACCTATAAGGTTGTAATTTTCTGACTGTTCTAAAAGACGTAAATGGATTTTACCAAGGTGTCCCGCACCGAGTACTCCGGCTTTGAGCATAATTCAAGATTTTACACAAAAATAGTATTATTTATAAATTTTAAATCTTAATTATACCTAAAATGCAAAATTTTAATTCCTAAATAGAAATAGGTTGTCAATACTTCATACAAATATTTTTGAAATAAGCATTTTTTAGAATCTATAAATAAGGAGAATTCTTGTCTTATTTGTTTTGAAAATCATGAATTATCAAGCTCTTGATTTTATAAATAATTGATCTTGTTGCAAAGAGTAAATTTTTGTGATATTTTCAACTCAAAATATTTAAACAGATAAAATGTTTATGTAATTTTAGCCTTATAAATAACCATCAGAATAGTGAAAGATACCCTTAGACATGCCGGAAAAAGAAAACAGTTAGTAGAAGTATTGATTAAGAAAGGAATCAAAAATAAAGCTGTGTTATCTGCTATAGAAAAGATTCCCAGACATTTATTTATGGATTCTGGGTTTGAAGATCATGCTTATCAGGATAAGGCTTTTCCTATAGCTGCAGATCAAACGATCTCTCAACCTTATACAGTGGCTTTTCAAAGTGAATTATTGGAAATTAAGAGAGGGGATATGGTGCTGGAAATTGGTACGGGTTCGGGTTATCAAACCGCTGTATTGTGTGAATTGGGAGCAAAAGTGTATAGTATTGAAAGACAGAAAGAATTATTTAAAAAAACGAAGTTGTTTTTGTCTAAACTAGGATGCCGTCCTAAACATTTATCTTTTGGGGATGGATATAAAGGTTTACCAGAGCATGCACCTTATCAGTCAATTATCGTAACAGCTGGCGCTCCTTATGTGCCTAAACCATTATTAAGCCAATTACAAATTAATGGGCGATTGGTGATTCCAGTTGGTGAAGACGTGCAGATTATGACCCTTTTTGTACGTAAAAGTGAAACTGAATTTGAAAAACGAGAGTTTGGAGAGTTTAGATTTGTGCCTCTATTAGAGGATAAGAATTAATAAAGTCTATATTATACAAAGAACTGAAATAATGCTGAAACCTTTATTGTCTCTTTTAACACTTTAGAGGTTTTATTTCTACTTTAGTTGTGTGTTGCTTTAGAGTGCAATTTCGATAAATGTGTAGGAAAGAACCCTTTTAAAAGAATTCCTGAAATTAGATTTTTTTGTTGAAATTAGGAATAGAGATAAGGTTTTGAATATAGTGTTAGAGGTATTTTTTAAAATATATAGATTACCCTAAATCATGTTGAAATCTTGAAAGAGTTGGATGTATATCCAGAAAGATGTTCTTCCTTAGAGAAAAGAGCTTCTGGAGTATTAAAAATTAATGGGGTAAGATAGAATAATTTACCTAAAATCTTTTTTGATACGATCTAATGCTCTTTTATTATCTCTGTCCTTAATAGTTTCTCGTTTATCATACATTTTCTTTCCACGAGCTAGTGCAATATTAAGTTTTGCTAATCCACGATCATTAATAAATAAACGAGTAGGAATAATAGTTAATCCAGAATTTTTTACTTCCTTTTCTAATTTTTTCAACTCCTTTTTATTAAGCAGTAACTTTCTTTCGCTTTTAGGATTGTGGTTAAAATATGTTGCATGTGAATATTCATCTATATGCATATTGATTACAAAAAGTTCACTGTTGTTAAATTCACAGAAACTTTCTGCAATACCAGCTTTGCCTTCGCGTATTGCTTTAATCTCTGTTCCTGCTAATTTAATTCCAGCAGTATATTTATCCAGAAATTCATATTCGAATTTTGCCTTACGATTGAGTATGTTAATTTTATTTGGATTCATGTTTCCGAATTCGATATACTTTTATAAATAGATACAAAAGTACAAAGCTTTCCTAAAAGAGATTGCTTTACATCAAAAAAGAATATTTTTATTGTTCTTGAAACTGTATTTTGGCAATCTTACCATCAGGGCTTAACAGAAGCTCCATAATTAAACTTATTTTTTCAAATTTTGCTGTATAGCTATTAATGTTTTCTGTTGTCTGTATAAAAGTAAGATTTTTTAGATTACCAAATTGTTCATGACATCCATTTACAAAACGTTTCACCCCTTCTTTTGTCATTTTTTTTTGCATTTCAGAAGTATATAACTCAAAAATAACATCTACATTTTGCACGTTAAAATTTTCTTGAAAAGCTTTTGTAATACTTTTATACGCGGAAGTATCCTGAGCTAATATGTGTTGAGTAGAAAAACAAATCAAAAGTAGAACTATGTGTTTCATAGTATTGACATTTGGGGGTTTGAATATGCAAAATAATTATCTTTTTTAAGATTCAAAAAAATATGTCTAAAAAAGGAATAATTGGCTAATTTTTTTATTGTAACAAGTAAAACTTGTGAGTAAGTATATTGTTTGCTTATCGTCTAATGACATGATAAATTACATTGAAATTTTTAATTACACTTATTTATAGTGTGTTATGGTTTAACAAAATTGTTGCAGTAATTTATACAGTAAAGTTTAATTTAGTTTTTTAAGCAAGTTTTATGAAAAGATATACGCTTTTGTTATTGATTGTAACTGTTTCTTCTTTTACTTTAATTGTATCGCAGTTTTCTGCAGAAGAAATTATAGACAAGACTATAGATAAAGCAGGAGGTTATAGATATAACAATGCAATTATACAATTTACGTTTAGGGGCAAACAATATAGAAGTAAGAGAAAAGAAGGGGTCTATGCATTAGAGAGATTTGTTGATGGGTCAAATGGATTGATTCATGATGTTGTTAGTAATATTGGTTTAGAACGAACAATTGACAATTGTCCTGTGAAAATAGCCGATTCTTTGATAACTAAAATTAGTGATGGGGTAAATTCTGTGCATTACTTTGCAAATTTACCTTACGGTCTTAATGCTCCAGCAGTACATAAGGAATTAATTGAGGAGTCAACGATTAATCAGAAACCATATTATAGGATTAAAGTAACTTTTGCTCAAGAAGGTGGAGGAACTGATTTTGAAGACGAATTTTTATATTGGATACATAAAGACGATTTTACGATTGATTATCTGGCTTATAAATATTCTGTTAATGGTGGGGGAGTACGTTTCAGAGAGGCATATAATCCAAGGGTTATTAATGGAATACGATTCGTAAATTATAAAAATTATAAAACAGATGATCTAAAAATATCACTGGATAAATTGGATGAGTTGTTTGAAAAAAAACAATTGAAATTACTTTCAAAAATAGAATTGGAAGACATTTATGTATATCTTGAAAAAGATATCATTAATTAATTGTAAGCACGGTATCCGTAATTACGTTTCCAGTTATTTTGACAATAAATATTTTACCATAGATTTTTTCATCTATTGCATTATATTTTTTTTTACCAATAATTTTGTTTACAAAAGTAGGAGTAGTGTTACTATGACCAACGACGACTACCGTTTTTCCTTTAGTCTTTTGTTGAAAATCAACATCGTTTAAATTTTTTGGGTCATATAGTGTAACTTCTAAATTTTTGCTTTTGGCTATAGGTTCAGCTGTTTTTTGTGTTCTGATATAATCGGAGGTGTATATCATGTCTATATTAGTGTCTACAAACATTTTTGCCCAATTTTCTGCACGTATATTTCCTTCATTAGTAAGATTGGGATTTTTATTTTTGGGGTCACTAAGGTCTTTTTCAGCATGTCTTATAAAGAAATATGTAGTTGTAAGACCTTGTGATTCTGCTATCTTCTGAGCAGAACTTAAAAATGTAGTAAGAAAAATGCTTAATACTAGTATTGTTCTCATAAATATAGTTCTACTATTAATCTGATACGAAAATAAGCATTACAAGTATAATAAACGATTATTTTCGTATCAGATAGGGTTATTCTAATATTCCCATTTGCCAAATAACAAAGATTATAGACAAAATGGCAATGATAAAAAATCCTATATAAATATAGGAACTTCTCTTTTTATAAGAGGAACCCAAATCGCCAGAAGATTTCATATGGCTTGGTTTTATATGGTTTAATGTTTAAATAAGACTATTGAAAGGTATAATTGTTACACCTTTTGAGGTTTTAATTGTAAAATTCTTTCTTCAAAATTGGATACAGCAATGGGTTCCTCAACATTTTTAAATAATTCCATGAGTTGAGTATCATGATCCCATCGTTTTTGCTTTAATAAGTTAAAATGAACAAAAGTGCTCCATAATACTGCTTTTAGTTCTGTTTTATCTCGATTCCACATTTTTATTTCTACATGTAATTGATTTTCTGTATGTTTAATTAATTGAGAATCTATAATAACATTTTCCATTAATAAAGCGGGCTTTATATATGCAATTTGGTTTGAGCCAACGACCCAACTTATACCTTTGGTTTTTGCCAGTGCAAAAATGTCAAGATCATAATATTTGTCAATTTGATCCTCCCGTGCGTTGATCATATAATTAATATATGCAGCATTATTAAGGTGATTAAAGGGGTCGCAATCCTGAAATCGTATTTTTGCTTTACTTTCTAATACTTTAGGTAATTCCATATATCTACTATTTATTAATTTAGCAATATACCGCTTGGTATATTATGTGCTAAAAAAAAGTTATTATTTAAGTTCGTTATTGATGATATCATCAACCTGATCCATAGTTTCTAGAAGATAACTATTATCTTCTAGAGTATGTGTCATAAAAATAGCGCCAATAATCATAGTATAAAATCTTTTGGCATACAATACAGGGTCTATTTGAGAATTTATCTCTTCCTCTTGTTGACCTTTTTCAATAATCTTGGCAAGATTGCTTATTATTTTTGTAATTGTATAGCTTACATATTCAAATAATAAAGGGTTTTGATGTTTTGCATCTACTCCCATATTTAGAACAGGACAACCTCCTAGTTCCTGACTATAGTCATAGTAGTTTCTATAAAAATCGGTAATTAAAAACAATTTCCTCAGAGAAGAACTGCTCAAGGATTGGTGATCTGTAATCCTGCCAAGCATAATTTTTACCGTTGCATTAAATGCAGCAACAGCTAATTCTTCTTTGTTTTTAAAATTACCATAAATAGCACCTTTGGTCAGTCCTGTTGCTTTAGTGATATCACTAAGACTAGTGGCTGCATATCCATTTTTATTAAAAATAGGAGCAACCTTCAGAATAATAAATTTTGCTGTTTGTTCGGCTTTAGTAAGCATTTTTTATAAAATACGCTTAAATATATAAAAAATATACCAATTGGTATATTGTACACCAAAATATTTTTTAGCTAAAAAATTCTAGAAAAAAATATAATTAGTTATGGCCTATGTTTCTATATATAGCATCGAGAGGTTCTGTTTTTGTAATGCTTTTTGGTAAGTTACACGCGTCTTCAATTTCTATATCCTGATATTTTAATAATAAATCAAACTTTTTGAGAGCACTTTGTGCTTGATCACATCCGACATTTATGTTTCTTACATTATTTGTTTTAATCTTTTTAGGCCGATTACTTCTATTTTCAAAATCTTTAAATTGGCATTTTATAATATTTCTTTCATTGAAATAAAAGCGTTCTTCAAGTGTTAGGGTTACATTTACGAGTTGACGTCTTCCCGAAGAACTTCTCTCATAATCTTTATACCAAATCTTGTGTGTTGCATATTGAAAAAATAATTCATCATCCCATACGTAGAATTCATCACGATATGTTACATGACCTTTGGTATGCGTATGTATGATATGTTTTAATTCATTTCCGTTATAATAAAAAGTAAGTCCTCCTTTTTCGATAGCTTCTTTACAAGAGTATTCTGTATGATGCTGTCTTAGGGTGTTTGTGTCCACTAATTCTCTAATTAGTTGGTATTTATTACGAATATCAGATAGTGCTCCTTTTCTGGTTTGACCCATGGAGATAAATGAGATTAGAAGAAGTGCTAATAATATGGTTGGTTTCATTGTAGGAGCAATGTACTCAAAACCTCTTTTTTATCATTATTTAGTTATTAACTATTGTAGGAATAATTTTGTTAATATCTACGGTAAAACCGTAGTTTATGCAGCTTTACAATATTTGTGGATTTTATTTTTTTGTTTAAAAATAAACAAGCAACCTACTTTTTTAAAGTAAATTGCTTGTTTTTCTTTAAAATTCAAGGGGATTTTTCCCTGTTAGGAAACTAGATTCTCTTGGTTTCTAAAAACTAGATTTTCGTCAAATTCATCTAGTAAGATGATGTTTTCGGTCGAGATTTTTCCCGCTAGAATTTCTTTTGATAGTTTGTTTAACACCTCTTTTTGTATGGTACGTTTAACAGGTCTTGCTCCAAACTCTGGTTGGAAACCTTTTTCTGATAGAAAGATTATAGCTTGTTCTGTTGCGTCCAAAGTTATTTGTTGTTCGGCCAGCATTTTTGAGACATGTTTTATTTGGAGTTTTACAATTTCTTTTATGTTAGCTTTAGTTAATGGAGAAAACATCACGATGTCATCTATTCTATTTAGAAATTCAGGTCGAACAGATTGTTTTAGTAATCCAAGAACTTCAACTTTAGCAGCTTCCATTGCAGAGTCCATGTCTTTAATAGTTTCAAATTTTTCCTGAATGATATGGCTACCTATATTACTAGTCATGATAATAATAGTATTTCTAAAATCAGCAGTTCGACCTTTATTATCTGTCAAGCGACCTTCATCTAATACCTGTAAGAGCACATTAAATGTATCTGGGTGAGCTTTTTCGATTTCATCAAGTAATACTACAGAATATGGTTTTCTTCTTACTGCTTCGGTTAATTGTCCACCTTCGTCATATCCAACATATCCAGGAGGAGCTCCCATTAATCTACTTACAGAATGTCGTTCTTGATATTCGCTCATATCTATACGAGTTATAGAACTTTCATCATTAAAAAGATATTCTGCTAAAGCTTTTGCTAATTCTGTTTTACCAACTCCTGTGGTTCCTAGAAACAGGAATGATCCAATGGGTTTTTTCTGATCCTGTAGACCAGCCCGACTTCGTCGTACCGCATCACTTACTGCTTGTATGGCTTCTGTTTGACCAATAACTCGTTTTTGAAGTTCTTTTTCTAATATTAATAGTTTTTCTCGTTCACTTTGTAACATTTTAGTAACTGGTACGCCAGTCCATTTGGCAACAACTTCTGCGATATCATCATTGGTTACTTCTTCCTTAATAAGTGATGATTTGCTCTGTTGTTCGTTTAATTGTGTTTGAAGTTCATCTAGTTTCTCCTGTACTTCTTTTATTTTTCCATAACGTAATTCTGCAACTTTCCCGTATTCGCCATTTCGTTCTGCTCGGTCAGCCTCAAGTTTGTATTCTTCAATATCTGTTTTGGCATTTTGTATAGCATCAACAACTTCTTTTTCGCTTTGCCATTTTGAAAAAATTTCATTACGTTCTTCTTTGATATTGGCAAGATCAGCATTTAGTGTTTTTAACCTAATATTATCATCTTCTCGCTTTATAGCTTCGATTTCAATCTCAAGTTGCATAATTTTTCGATCTAACACGTCTAATTCTTCAGGTTTTGAATTGATTTCCATTCGTAATTTAGAAGCAGCCTCATCCATTAAGTCAATAGCTTTGTCAGGCAAGAATCTGTTTGTTATGTACCGTTGAGATAGTTCAACGGCAGAAATGATAGCTTCATCTTTTATGCGAACTTTATGGTGTGTTTCGTATTTTTCTTTAATACCTCGAAGAATTGAAATAGCACTTTCTGTATCTGGTTCGTCAACAACAACTCTTTGAAAACGTCTTTCTAAAGCTTTATCTTTTTCAAAATATTTTTGATATTCATCTAATGTTGTAGCGCCTATAGCTCTGAGTTCTCCTCTAGCTAAAGCAGGTTTAAGAATGTTGGCAGCGTCCATTGCTCCTTGCCCACCACCAGCTCCTACCAGAGTGTGTATTTCATCGATAAATAATACAATATCCCCATCACTGGAAGTTACTTCTTTAACTACAGATTTTAAACGTTCTTCAAATTCACCTTTAAATTTTGCGCCAGCAATTAGAGCGCCCATGTCCAAAGAAAAAATTTGTTTGTCTTTTAAGTTTTCTGGAATATCGCCAGCAATGATTCGATGTGCTAATCCCTCTGCAATAGCTGTTTTACCAACTCCAGGTTCTCCAACTAACATCGGGTTGTTTTTTGTACGACGAGATAGAATTTGTAATACTCTTCGAATTTCTTCATCACGACCGATTACAGGATCTAATTTCCCTTTTTCTGCCATCTCATTAAGATTTTTTGCATATTTACTTAATGCTTGATATGTTTCTTCGGCATTTTGTGATGTTACTCGTTCTCCTTTTCTTATTTCATTGATAGCTTCTGTAAGATATTTTTCTGTGACTCCCTGGTCTTTCAGGATTTGTGCAATCTTACTTTTTGATTTAAAAATGGCAATAATCAAATGTTCAATAGAAACATATTCATCATTCATCTTCTTTGCAATAATACTTGCTTCATTTAGAGAAGTTCCAGCTTCTCTAGATAATTGTATTTCTCCTCCACTAACCTTTGGAAAACTTTCTAACGTGCTGTTTAAAACCTGCTGTAGGAGATTAATATTGACATCAAGTTTTTTAAGCAAAAAAGGCAATACATTTTCATCTACATTAAAAATAGCTTTAAAAATATGCTCGTTTTCTATTTGTTGATGTCCGAACCCTTGAGCAAGTTGTTGTGCTTGCTGTATGGCTTCTTGTGATTTTATGGTGAAGTTATTAAAATTCATATGGTCTTATTTTGAGTTCTACTGTAGATGATCAAATAATATTCCGACCATAGAAATATGTCAAAATGTCTTTGTTTTCTTAAGCTTTGCTGACTTTTTGGCTAAATGTAAAGCTGAGGATTTTTCAACGACAAATGAATGATCATAGTTAGTTTTAAAAATCATTTGGCTAAGTTTGTAATAATCAATTTAAGAAATAACAATGGGAATATTGGATAAATTATTTGGATCTGAAGAAAGAAAATCTAATGAAGAAAAAGAAGCTCTACCATGGCAAGAGCTTACTTCTATTCCTCAATTAGATAAAATAGTAGAGGCTTCAAAAACTAAAACACAAGCAATTTTTAAGCACTCTACTCGATGCGGAATTAGTAGAATGGTGATTAGAAATTTTGAAAGTAGTTTTGATCTAACAGAAGAGCAAGTCGATCTTTATTATTTGGATTTATTGAGTCATAGGGATGTTTCTTCGGAGATATCTGCAAAGTTTCAGGTTTTTCATGAGTCACCACAATTTATAGTAATTCGTAATGGAGTAACAGTACATCATTCTTCGCATAGTATGATTACGCCACAAGTGTTACATCAATATATTTAAAATACATTTCTGCTTTTTTCGTTTAGAAAAGGGCATATGGTCTTATTTGAATTCCTTGATTCGAACATTTTTATAAGCAGGTGAGTCGACATTTTTCGAGCTCTTTTTTTTTGCTAATTCTACTTTTTCTCCGAGAAATAGTTGATCTAATGTTTTTATCCATATATTAAGCCAAATACCGAAGTGTTTCTCTGTAATAGTGTCATTGACAACATGATCTACCTCTTGATGCGCTTTGATTGGATTACCTTTGTATTTTGCAACAAACAAAAGATTGGTTTCCCAAAAATCGGTTAATCTTTCTAAATGCTCTTTCCAATCTCTGATTACATGATTAAAGATTGGGCCTAGCGTAGGTTCTTCTCTAATTTTTGAATAAAAAGTGGTTATTAATAGATAAATATCATTCCTGTTCCTGATATCATTTTTCATAAGCTCAAATTTTAAGAATTCATAAGTCTGTTCAATTATAGTAGACTGAAAAGGATAATAATACTATTTAGGACTAAACTAGTTATTAGTAAATTGAATATTATTTTTGCTTTCATTTGGGCTAAAATCGAAGAATTAAATGCCATGCATACAATTACACAAATAGAGAGTTCTATCACTTGTACTATAGATCGATCTTGCATGAGAATAATCATTGCAGCAACTGATCCCAGACAGCTGGAAAGAATAATTGTTAAAGGTATATATGCCATATACATTTCTTTGAAATCTTTTAATAACCTTGAATACATAACAATAGATTTTGGATATATTACAAAGGTATTTCAAGGAAGAGGTATGGTTTTATGATCTAGATCATAAAATTATAGAATCATAGGTTTATCGATAAACTTTTCGATTTTTTATCAAAAGTTCTCCTTTTTGCTCTAGCTTTTTAATGCTCCTAATTACGGTTTCTACACGTAATCCGGTTAAATCAGCGAGTTGCTGCCTTGTGAGTTCTACTCTATATGTTTTTGAAGATGTTGCTTGGGTATCATTATTCTTTTTAAAATAATCTAAGATTCTTAAAATACGATGCTCTGGTTCTTGAGTGGATATTTCTGAAACCATAATAGCTTTGTAATAAAGACGAGAGGCAAGTATGATAGTAAATTTATAATGAATCTTAGGGTTTTCTTCTAAAAGTTTCAAGAATTTTTCTTTGGGTAATTGCCAAACTTCAGAATCTATGATTGCTTCTGCATTTGCGGGATATTTAAAATCTGAAAATAAAGGAGGTTCTCCAAAACTCTTTTCTTTAGTAAAGATACCTTGTATATACTCTTTACCCTCTTTGTTATAGTTGTTCATTTTAATCTCACCAGTATGTACTTGATAATAATAGCGAGCTATAGTGCCTTCTTCAAAAAGTTGTTCACCTCGTTTATGTTTTTTTAAAACAGCCCCCGAATTAAGTAATTTTTCATCATCTATCATGCCAACTCTTTTTACGGATCACAAATCTGTTAAAATTCTATAATGATATGACGAATACTATTTAAAACGATAATTAGTAATAATATTTTTTAATTTATTTTTTAAATCTTCACCCGAGTCATAAACCATTTGCTCGTTTGAAGGAAATTGTACCGCTTTAAGTCCTAAATATCCTAGTAAATTATCTTCTAACGCCCGTTTGTCACCATTGTAATTGGCATAAACATGTTGAAATACATATTCGCTTGATATAGGAAAAGTTTCTAAAAGTTGTCTTGTTCTAAGATTTCTGTATTGCACATTGCCCACAACATTAGCAGCTTTAAACTGGGTAAATTCATAATACTCACAACGAACCTTAACCGTTTTATCTACTTTTATTTTTTCTCCTTTATCATCTAATACAATTTCGTCATTTTCATCTAGTAAATATTCCCAACCGTCTTTAACCAGTCTTTCCTTTTCTAATTGACGTTCTTTTATCTGTTCTGGAGAGATGTTAATTTCTCTTAAAGAGACCTCCATAGCATAATCATATTTTACAGAACCCTGAGGTTGGCTATGATATACTGTCCATAGGTCATCAAGACCATATGTACCAAAATTTAAAAGATCACTTTCTAATCTTCTTGGAATGATGACGTCTGTATTATTTTTCATAGTTACTCTTACAAAATCTGTTCCCTTGAGATGAGCTTCTTCTATCATCTGTTTTGTATTTTTATAATTGGGAGTGATTTTGTCAAGATATATCAAATCATCATATACTGCTCTATAATCTGATTTTTGTTTTGCAGAAGAAAGAAGAACTTTGGCATTATCAAAGAGATATTTAGAAAGTTTATCTTTTGTACTTATAATTTTCTGATCATAATTATCGATAGAAAAATTAGCATTACGTCCTTCCTCTACAATGTAAAGCGGTAAAAGAGGCTTTATACGTTCTTGCCGGCTTTTTAGAGTAGTGTATGTATTATAAATACGCTCTAAATTTGCGGGGTTTCCTTCTTTTTCTAGATAAGCAACTGCATTCTTATCTCTATCAATAACTTTTGCATATGCTTGTTCTAACATAAGAATATAAGGTTGTTTTCCTTTTTTATCTTTATTAGTTCTAAGCTTGTTTAAAGCAATATTTATTGCTTGATCATAGTTTCCAGTGTTAAGTGCTTTTTCGGTTTTCTTTACACTACTACAAGAAATAGCAAAAATAAATATGAGTATTAAAGGTAATAGTCTTTTCATGTTAATAGTATTTTGATTTGGGTCATAAAATCAATTTTAATGCCAAAAGATAATAAAAAAACCTCGGAATTGAATTTTCCGAGGTTTTATAGTAGTTGTACTTGTTTTATTTTTTGAAAACAGGAAGTAACTTATTAGAAACTTCTCCAAACCCAATGCGCACTCCATCCTTTTCACAATATCCTCTCATAGTTACTGTATCGTTATCTTCAATAAATTTACGACTTCCACCAGAATCCAACTGAACTGGTTTTTCTCCTCGCCAGCTTAATTCTAACATTGAGCCATAAGATTCTGGAGTTGGACCAGATAAAGTTCCACTTCCCATCATATCACCAGAATTAACAGGACACCCATTTACAGTATGATGGGTAAGCTGTTGTGCCATATTCCAATACATATGTTTGAAGTTACTTTTGGATACAATAGTTTCAACCTCTTTTTCTGGTTGGATACCAATTTCGAGGTTGATGTCAAAACTCTTTTTGCCTTTATATTGAAGATAGGGTAGCTGTTTTTTTAATGGTTTTGGTCCCTCAGTTCTATAAGGTTCTAATGCGTCAAGTGTAACAATCCATGGAGATATTGATGAGGCAAAGTTTTTGCCTAAAAAAGGACCAAGAGGTACATATTCCCATTTTTGTATATCTCTTGCACTCCAATCATTAAAAAGTACCATCCCAAAAATATAATCCTCAGCTTCTTCGATAGGAATTGGTTCTCCTAATTGATTTGCATCTGTAGTTATAAATGCCATTTCAAGTTCAAAATCGACTAATCGTGAAGGTCCAAAAATTGGCTCCGTAGCGCCATTAGTTAATTTTTGACCTTGTGGACGATGAATAGGGATGCCAGACGGAATTATAGAACTACTTCGCCCATGATATCCAACAGGCATATGTAACCAATTAGGGAGCAAAGCATTTTCTGGATCTCTAAACATTTTTCCTACATTTGTAGCGTGCTCAATACTACTATAAAAATCTGTGTAATCCCCTATGCTAACAGGTAATTGCATCTCGATTTCATCTAGAGAAAATAAAACCTCTTTTCTGTGCTTTTCATTATCTTTAAGACTATTATTGGTAGCATCAAAAATATCAGCAATTCTATTGCGCACTAACCTCCATGTCTTTTTTCCGTCAGAAATGAAGTCATTTAATGAGTCTTGTAAAAAAATATCATCAGTAAGAGGAATTCCTTCAAAATAACCTAACTGATGAAGAGCCCCTAAGTCAATAGCTGTGTCACCAATACGAGTTCCAATAGTAATGATGTCATTTCTGGTAAGGAAAACGCCAAAAGGAATATTCTGAATTGGGAAATCAGTTTTAAGAGGGGTTTCAATCCACGTTTTTCTATCTGGATAATTTGCGGTTATGGGCATTATTGTTTTTTTAATAGATTGTTGGTAATTCTTAAAATCAAATATATAATTTTCACTCGTTCAAAAATTTTTAATCGTGTGAAAATTAATTAAAATTTCGTAAAAGAATATAATTGATTGTAATAATAATATTTATTGAGGCTTTTTATTGATAGGTCTTCTTTAAAAGAATTGAAAAAATAAAGACTTTACAATTTTTAGATTTACAATACTGTTAAGAAAATGTTCATATTTATTACTATTCTTTTCATCTAATTTAATGAATGTATTTCCTATTTTTGCACTTTTATTAATAAATTGTGAATACATGCAACGCGACGAACAAATTTTTGATTTAATTCAAGACGAAAAAGAACGTCAGATCAACGGATTAGAACTTATCGCTTCAGAGAATTTTGTAAGCGAACAGGTGATGGAAGCTGCCGGATCTGTACTAACTAATAAATATGCCGAGGGATATCCTGGAAAACGCTATTATGGAGGATGCGCAGTAGTAGATGTTGTAGAGCAAATTGCTATTGATCGTGCGAAAGAATTGTTTGGAGCAGAATATGCCAATGTGCAACCTCATTCTGGGTCACAAGCGAATACGGCAGTATATCATGCATGCCTTAAATCTGGAGATAAAATATTAGGTTTTGACCTTTCTCATGGAGGACATTTAACTCACGGATCTCCAGTTAATTTTTCAGGAAAATTATATAAACCTGTTTTTTATGGTGTAGAGAAGGAAACAGGGGAATTAAATTATGATAAAATTCAAGAAATTGCGATAGCAGAAAAACCACAATTGATTATTGCAGGAGCATCTGCATATTCAAGAGAAATTGATTATAAAAGATTTAGAGAAATAGCAGATAGTGTAGGTGCTATTCTGATGGCTGATATTGCTCATCCTGCTGGATTAATAGCAAAAGGTGTCATTTCTGACCCTGTTCCTCATTGTCATGTAGTAACAACTACAACACATAAAACACTCAGAGGTCCAAGAGGAGGATTGATTCTTATGGGTAAGGATTTTGAGAACCCTTTTGGAATTACTTTAAAAAGTGGAAAGAAACGTATGATGTCTTCTTTGTTGGATAGTGCTGTTTTTCCAGGAAATCAAGGTGGACCTTTAGAACATATCATTGCAGCAAAAGCTATAGCGTTTGGAGAAGCGTTAACCGACGAATTTTTGCACTATATCGTACAAGTAAAGAAAAATGCAGCAGTTATGGCTGAAGCATTTGTACAAAAAGGATATGAGGTGATTTCTGGAGGTACAGATAATCATATGATGTTAATCGATTTACGTAATAAAGAAGTAACAGGAAAACAAGCTGAAGAAGCTCTTGGTGTTGCAGAAATTACTGTAAATAAAAATATGGTACCATTTGATGATAAATCTCCATTTGTTACTTCGGGGATTAGAATAGGTGTAGCTGCTGTTACTACTCGTGGACTTTTAGAAAACGATATGCTGACTATTGTAGAATTAATTGACAAAGTAATTGTTAATGTAGAGAATGAAGAAGCATTACATGGTATTGCTAATGAAGTAAATGCTATGATGGCAGATAAGCCATTATTCGTAGGATAAACAGATTAATTATAATAATAAAAGCGCATTGTTTGATATCAAACAATGCGCTTTTTGTATTCAATATGAAGATTTATATTATTATCTATTAGAAACAGTAGGAATAATGTCTGCTTTTCACCAGAAATGGGGTAGTTTGTCTGTTTTATATTCCCGATTTTGTATCGGTGATAAAATTATAAACTTATTCAAAATGATCTCCAGTGATAAATTTATTGATAAGGAAGTTTTTAACGAAATATGTACTTAAATTTGGATTGATAATAACCGTAGAATTATGCAAAATGTAAAATCGCTAGTATTGGTGTTAATAATACCTTTTATTAGTGTGTCGCAGGATATAGATGAATCTATTCAGAAAATTAGGAAAGAGTTTCAACGGATCAATTCTAATACAACATTAAAAAAGATTGATTTGAATAATGAAGAATTTATGGAATATATACCAGATAGAGGAGGTCAGATTATTGGTTTTTTTGAGAGTGATCATTTGGTGAAAATTACCGAATGGATGGGACCTTCTTATGGAGTTATCATAACAGAGTATTACTTAAAAGACGGGGACATATTTTTTGCGTATCAGCGGGAAAATAAGTTTAAAGATGTTTTTGATGAATCAGGAGAATGGATGCATTTTGACACATCTAAACTCGAAATTAAATTTGAAGGAAGATATTATTTTGAAAATTATAAACTTATAAAAGAACTCAATAAAGGAAAGCCCTTATTTGAAAGAACTTTTAAGGAAACTGAATTTCTTGAACAAGCTAATATATATGCCGAGATATTAAGAAAATCAAGGATTATGAAAAACAAAAAGAATTAGACTCTCTTTTTATTCAAAATGTAATATTCTAGAACAATACAGATGAACAAATATATGAATGTTATGAATATACAGAGTACACTTATTTCGATGTTGATCATAATAACTGTTGTATTAACAGGGTGTAATAAAAAACAACAGTCTACATCTACAAAGAATAAAGTAGAGACAGAGGATGTAAACCCTACATCTGATGAAAACAATATGGAAAAACAGAAAACCTCCTCCGATGAAATTACTGTTCCTGATATAGAAGGACGATATGATCTTATAGAAGGGTTTGGGAATGGGCCAGAAAAAATACACGATTATAGTATATATAAAGGGATATTAATCATAAACCGTATCTCTGATACAGAGTTTGGTTTTGTTAAGGTTACAAAAACTAATCCATATAGTCCTATTGGCGAACATGGAATCTTCTCTTATAAAGAAAACAGGTTTTATAAAAAAGAAATAGACTATCCTGAAAAAATTATATACCATAGTAAAAGTATGGATCTCATAGTAAATGATAGTTTGATCAGTACAACTCGATATACTTCAAATATGACTATATATGGTATATGGAGAAAATCGAATCCAGAATCAAATATTTATGTTTCTCTTCGGAAAACATTAGAGAAAGAGAAAAAGATATATGCTGATTTTTATAATGAAGTATATTATGATTCCAGCGTAACAGGCAGAAATGAATTTATTAAATATAAAACAGGAAAAAGGTTTACAACAAGTGATTCAATTTTTCTGAGCAAGTGGAAGAAATATAATACTAATTCATCGGATAAAGAATAGAGTATCGCTGTGAAATAAGACTTCAGGATCTCTGTTTTTCCTTATGAAACCCTAATATAATGAAAGAGTACATACAAGCGATAGAGAGCGAATTCAAGAAAAATGAAAATCCGACTATTGCATTGGATCAGAAGGCTTATATGCGGGATCAATTTGAGTTTTTCGGACTCAAAGCAACCCAAAGAAGAGAAATTCAAAAACCATTTTTTGTTAAAGAATTCTTACCAAAAAAAGAGGAATTACATCAAATTGTTAAAATACTCTGGAAGAAACCTCAAAGAGATTTTCAGCTTTTTGCTCAGGAACTTACCTTAAAATATGTAAAGCAATTTGAAAAAGAAGATATTGAACTTTTTGAATTTATGGTAATTCATAAATCTTGGTGGGATACAATTGATTTTATCGCTACAAAATTAATTGGAGGGTATTTTAATATGTATCCAGGACAAAGGGATGTTTATGTGAAAAAATGGCTTGCATCTAATCATATATGGTTGCAAAGATCATGTTTGCTATTTCAACTGAAGTATAAAGAAAAATTAGATCCCGTGTTTTTGAGTTATGTGATTAATTCATTAACCGGGACTCAAGAATTTTTTATTAATAAAGCTATTGGTTGGATGCTTAGAGAGTACAGTAGAACAAATCCAGAATGGGTTGTAGAATTTACGAACAAGACAGAATTGAGTAGGTTAAGTAGAAAAGAAGCATTAAGATTAATTAAAAAGAATTAAAAATTGATAAGAAGAATAGGTGTTATAGTAAGTATAAGTTTACTCGTTGGTCTAAGTAGCTTTTATTCAATTCAATCATTGGGTAATAAGATTGATGAATCAAAATTAATTAGTCACATTATTAATCCTAAAGAACAAGAGGTACATTTTTATTGGAAAGATAAGAACGGAAATACGTATGCAAGCCTTAATAATCTAAAAGCAAAATTAAAGGAGGAAAATAAACAGTTAGTTTTTGCCATGAATGGTGGTATGTATAATAAAGATAGGACACCACAAGGATTATATATAGAAAACGGAGTTCATAAGGCAAAAATAGATACAATGAATAAAGGATATGGAAACTTTTATCTGCAGCCCAATGGTATTTTCTATTTAACCAGAGAGAACACACCTATAATATGCCCAACAACTAAGTTTAACAGTAATAGCGATATAAAATATGCGACTCAATCAGGGCCAATGTTATTGATTGATAATAAAATTCACCCCAAGTTTACTAAAGGTTCTGTTAATGTTCATATCAGAAACGGAGTAGGAATTCTTCCTGACGGGAATTTACTTTTTGCAATGTCAAAGAAAAAGATAAATTTCTACGATTTTGCATCATACTTTAAACAAAAAGGTTGTGAAAATGCATTGTATCTGGATGGTTTTGTGTCCAGAACGTATTTACCTTCAAAGAATTGGAAACAATTAGATGGAGATTTTGGAGTGATTATAGGAGAAATAAAGACTAAAAACTAATTCTTAGATGCTTATGAATGGCTCCAATTTTCTGCATCATCACTATTGTTAGGAGAAAGTCCGATAATGTCCCCGTCAGTATTTACACCCAAACCAACAACAGTTCTATTTACATAGTTAAAATAGCTAACTACTTGATTGATTTCTAATATTTCTCCATCAGATAACTGTTGTTCTCTGAGTTTACGAATGTCTGATTCTGTGATAGTGTGATGAGATATGGTTAATTGTTTGGCATAGTGTAACCCTTCTAAATATTGATATTTAAAGTGAAGTTCTGGTTCATCTTTTATGATAGAAGACATAATTTCCTGAAATGTATTTTCATCATTGAGTAATCGTTTTAACCCAGCAGCATGATGATCAACGCAATAGCTGCATTTATTCAAATTACTTACATAAATACCAAGTGTTTCTAAATACCATTTTGGTAATGTATTATTAGAATTATGAAGTACATTTTTATATAACCCCATATGACCTATAAGTGTATGTGGTCGTAAGCTATGAATAGATAAAACATTGTCTACATTATTATCAGGTCCTTTGATACGGTCGTAAATCTTTTTTAGTTGACCAGTGGCATCGTCGTATGTTATTTCTTTTATCCAACTCATTTTATTGAAATTTTTCTCTAAAAAATGACCCTTTTTTACTGAAAAGAGCGCTAAACAATATTAAAATTGATCCTAACATTATAGAAACGTCAGCCAGATTGAATATTTCGGTTTTAATGATTCCTAAATCCAAAATCAAAAAATCCGTTACTGAACCATATACAATACGATCAAAAAGGTTTCCAATTCCACCACCAATAATAAAGGCAAAACCTATAATTGTCTCTATAGAATAATTCTTTTTGATTAATATCTGTCTTAATAACAATAATAAAATAAATATTGGAAGAATTTGTAATAAGATAATTTTTAATGTAGGACTTAAACTAGAACCTAAATTATACGCCGCTCCTGTATTTTCAACCTTTGTGAGTACAAAATTATCCTTAAAAACAGCAATACGCTCATAGGGTTCAATTGCTTGACGTATCACTCTTTTGGATATCTGATCACAACCAACATTTAGCAAAACCAGAGAAAGTATAAATATAATTTTTATTTTTCCTTTGATTTTCATCATAGTATAAAAGTAATAGAGACGATCAATTATTCTTATGTTTCAGGTATTTTTTATGTTCTGAAAGTAAAAAAGCATTAATATAACTATTTTTATTAATAGTTTTATTTTGATTAGAATCATAATCAATCCATATTTTCCAAAACCCCTTCACCATTTTTAGTATGACATGAAATTGACCATATGAATATTGTATTTTATCATCATTTGTATAAGATACTCTATATATACCTCTATCAGAAACTAGAGTATCAGAATAAATCCTTTCGAATAATCTAAAATCAATTAGAGTTGGTTTTTTATTCGAGCTACTCCATCTTTCTTTGTATCCATTAAGATATGCTTTAACATCTTTTATTTCTCCACCATTTCCAGAAATACGAATCATGTCATTACTATGAATAGAAGCAAATAAATTGAAATCTAAAGTTTCAAAGGCTTTAGAGAAATTACCATACATGTCAGCATTAATTTTTTCATGTATAGCACTTTCTTGTGCAATACAATCAAGATTTGAATAGTAGGATAATAATGTTAAGATGAAGAACATTTTGATTTTTGAAATCATAACTATTTGGTGTTTTCTTGCTTGTATAGGACACAATGTTTCAATCGGTTATTATCTAATAATTTGGGATGTATAAAAGTTTTAATACGTTGCATTCCGATTTTTTTCATGATCAGTTCAGATTTTGTATTGATCTCTGGAGCAACAGAATAGATGTTGTCTAGCCCAATTTGATGAAATCCAAAATTCAGACATGCTTTTGCGCCTTCAGTAGCATATCCCTTATTCCAAATACTTTTTTTAAGTCGCCAACCGATATCGGTAAAAACCCCAAAATCTTCTAAATACTTTTGTTCACATAAACCGATAAAACCAATACACTCTTCATTTTCTAAAAGATCAACAGGAAAGTAACAGAATCCTTTCTCTGTAAACATTTTTTGCATTCTTATAATAAATGTTTTAGTTTCTTCTCTTGAAGGCTTAAAAGGAAAAAATTCCATTACATCATCATCGTTATTAATTTCTGTTAAGAGTTTCAAGTCATCATATTTCCACTCTCTGAAACCTAAGCGTTGAGATTTAAAGATATATGTATTCATATGAAATTTCAAATATATTTTTATTTCCAAATTAAAAAAAATGTAAAACAAGAAGTAAAAATCCTTAAGTCAGCATTAATTATCTTCTTCAAAAACAACACTTTCATATGCTCCAATATCTGGAGCTGTAGGGTTGCGTAAATGACCAAGGATGTCAGTTCCAGATGTTGGGGTAGAAGCGCTTCCATTTGCTGCAGAATTCTCACCAATATTGAGCATGTTTTCAAATGGATCTTTAAAATTAGGTTTTTCATTTAATACTATATTCTCAAACAATGCAGTATTTGTAAAATCATATAGAGGGTTATCAACAAATTGATCTCTTGTATCTTCGAACCTAATCAGGCTATTCTTGAAATTATAATTAAAAGCAGTACCGTCAACTTTACTAAATATAAGTTCAAGTTGTTGGTTACCATAAATAATACAATTTGTAAAATTAGCTTCGATTAAATCAGCAACAATTATTTCTGTATTACTTACTCTAAAATTATTATCAATTAATACAGTTGGAAGTTCCCTAAATTCAAGATCTATACTAGGGTAATTAGTAAAAGTACAGTGGTTAAAGTTGTAAACACCACCTAATGAGCAATTTAAAGATACTTGTCCTGCCTTATTGATAACTAAGTTTTCACCAAGTATATTTCCTGTTCGAGCCAAAAGACCAACATTAGAACTATTATAAATTTGTGTATTCGAAATGGTAAGTGTTGGGTTTGGACCACCATCATTAGAATCCATTAATATACCTACCGTAGCATTTTTTATGGTGGCATGATTTATAGTATGTCCTGTGCTTCCTGCTGTAAGCCATATGGTTCCCCATTGACCTTGGATATCACTAAAACCCGGTTCCAGACGATCACTTTCAAAAATCACTTCATTTTCAAGAAGTTTTGGATCTGTACTTACATCTCCATTTACAACAAGAGTACCTTCATTGGCAACGATAAGTCCAGAATTGGCATGAAAGTGTATTCTTGCACCAGCATCTATAGTAAGAGTTTTTCCTTCAGGAACAGCAGCATATCCATAGACAACATAAGGTTTTTCGTTGGTGAAATTTAACTGTTCATCTTCCAGAAAGAACCCTTCAATTCTAATTTCATTATTTTCATTATCAAGACCTAATAATAATGTTTCTATTTCACCTGTCATTGCATCTCGAGAGGGAAACAAAAATGTAGCATCTTTTATGAGAGTAACCAAATCAACATCTTGTTGATTTCCTCCAGTGTCAAATAATATACGATCAGTGTATAAAAACTCAGTATCTGTTGTTTGATTTGTTATGTCATTTGTGGTTTCAACGAATACAAAAATACTATCCTTTGCAAGTATTTGAATGTTTTCAAAAGATTTTCCAGGGATACCATCTACATTAAGTCTGTAATTAGAATTTTCACCGCGTTCTAATGCAATAGTAGGAATAGTAAAATCATCACTTGTTTGATTATATACTTTAAAACTGTATGTACTGGAACCAATATTGGTAAAAATCGTATCTAAAAAAAGAGTATCATTTGAAAATTGTAAATTTCCTGTACTAGGGTCTGATTCAAAATCATTACGACAAGAGCCCCATAGAACTAATAAAACAAGTAAAAAAAGAGTTGATAAATAACGCATATGTATAAAAAAGGTCTTTAAGAGAATAGATAAAGTTGCAAATTAGCAAAGATTTTTGTTTTTAGAAGCTTCATTTTCTCATTCTTTCATTAAATCATTATTAATATTGATTAAAGTATAACTTGTCAAGCTCTATGTATATTGCTTTTTAAGAAAATATAATACTAATTAAATTATTTCTTTTTACTCAAAATTATTTCTTTGAATGCTTTAACTTTGTTAGTTCAAACTTAATACGCACAACATAATAATTTATTATGAGTATATATGATGTAGCCGTTATTGGCTCTGGACCTGGTGGATATGTAGCCGCTATTCGATGCGCACAACTAGGTATGAAAACCGCAATAATCGAAAAATACAAAACTCTTGGAGGAACATGTCTTAATGTAGGTTGCATTCCTAGTAAGGCTTTATTAGATTCTTCTCATCATTATGAACATGCTGTAAAGCATTTTGCTGACCATGGTATCGAAATCTCTGGAGATGTAAAGATCAACCTTGAAAAAATGATTGCTCGCAAACAGGGAGTTGTAGATCAAACTGCAGGAGGTATTGATTTTCTGATGAAAAAAAATAATATTGATGTATTCGAAGGTGTTGGAGCTTTTAAAGATGCAACGCATATTAATATTACAAAAGCAGATAGTACGGTTGAAACTATTGAAGCAAAACACACGATTATTGCTACAGGTTCGAAACCTTCTACATTGCCATTTATTAAAATAGATAAGAAGAGAATCATAACATCTACTGAAGCATTAAAACTTAAGGAGATTCCAAAGCACCTTGTTATTATAGGTGGAGGAGTAATAGGATTAGAATTAGGTCAGGTATATCGTCGCTTAGGAGCAGAAGTTTCTGTGGTAGAATATATGGATAGAATTATTCCTGGAATGGATAAAGCACTCTCTAGAGAATTGCAAAAAGCAATGAAAAAACAAGGAATTAAGTTTTATACATCACATAAGGTTACATCTGTAAAAACAAGTGCTAAGGAGACAGTTGTCACAGCAGATGATAAAAAAGGTAATCCTGTAGAGTTCAAAGGGGATTATTGTTTGGTATCGGTAGGCCGTCGTCCTTATACCGATGGATTAAATGTAGAAGCTGCAGGAGTAAGACTTAATGATAGAGGTCAAGTAGAGGTTAATGATCATTTACAAACTTCGGCATCAAATATTTATGCAATAGGTGATGTGATTAAAGGAGCAATGCTAGCACATAAAGCAGAGGAAGAAGGGGTTTTTGTAGCAGAAACACTTGCTGGACAAAAACCACATATAGATTACAACTTAATTCCTGGAGTAGTATATACGTGGCCAGAAGTTGCTGCAGTTGGAAAAACTGAAGAAGAGTTAAAAGAAGCAGGAGTAAAATATAAGTCAGGACAGTTTCCGTTTAGAGCATTAGGAAGATCGCGTGCAAGTGGAGATCTTGACGGTTTTGTAAAGATATTAGCAGATGAGGTTACAGATGAAATATTAGGTGTACATATGGTTGGAGCACGTTGTGCAGATATCATAGCTGAAGCCGTTACCGCGATGGAGTTTAGAGCTTCTGCAGAGGATATTTCTCGGATGTCGCATGCACATCCAACGTTTACTGAAGCTATAAAAGAAGCTGCATTAGCGGCAACAGAAAATAGAGCATTACATGTGTAAATAATCAATCTTATTCTGTTTAAGAAATAAGTTTTTTTAATAGTGATTAGAATAAAGAAGCCTCATAAATACTTTATCAGATTTATGAGGCTTTGTTTTATAGACTGCATATTTATTCCTTAAGATTCTTTGCTTCAGATATGGTGTTTTGTTTATTTATTAAAAGAAATACTATTTAATAATTTAAGGTGGGTATCTGTTCTTTGTTTTCCAAGCACCTCAAATATAGCTGTGAAATGCTCTTTCTTTTTTAAGTATTTTCTTTCAAATTTTTTCAAACTATCTTGATTTGTAAAATATTTAATACATGCACTTACTCCAATATCATGATTAGAAAAAAACAAAAGCTGTTTTGTGCCGTTTGGACCTTGAATTTTAGAAACGATGGCTAATTCTTTATTATTTACGCGATAAGGAAATTTGTAAACAGTATCTTTTAGTACTGGATGATCTTTAAAATAAAGTAAGCTGTCTTTTAGTTTATAATTGGGGTTAGCTTCATTAAAAAAACTTATAAAGTAATTTTTGTTTTTAATAGGACCTATATAAATGACATTATTCTCTTTTATTTCTTCAATAGAAGTTTTTGAAGAAAACCTGATGTTAAAACTCTTATCATAATTAGAAAAAAAACGGGTTAATTTTGCAGTGCCTCTAGCAGCCATTTGGTTTATATAACTATATGGAGGAGGAGATAAAGAATCTTTTAGTTTGGGATGTTGTTCTGAAAATTGATAAAACTCTTTTAGATTATTTATAGAATAGTCTCTAGTCCATCCTGTATTACCAGTAATAGTTGTTCCTATCATTCCAAATACATCACCAATAACAAGACTTGTCCTTTTTTTATTAGAAAGAAATGGTTCCCATAATTGAGGTTTAGATTTGGGCCATTTTAGTAATAGAATAATTCCTAGTAATATTAGAATAACAGCATAAGGAAAAATAGCATATCCATTTTGTTTATGCTTTGTAATAGGTGTATTTTGATTTTTTATGAAAGATACAGCATATTGTCCTTTTTCAATTTGTACCTTATAAATAGAGTCCTTATCTTCTTCCTTATAATATTTATGGATTTTTTTTCTTAGATTGTATACATTTACTCTAACTCTTGTTCCTGGTTCCTTAACTCCAAAAAAATCTAAAGCAATAACCATTTCTTTTAGATCTACTTCATTGAGAGTTGCTTTTAATAGATATTGTAGTAAAGAAATACTAGTAGGAGCATTTAGAAAAGTTTTGCTCTTGCATAATTTCTGAATAATAGTTTTTTTTTCTTCTATAGAGAGCATAAAAGTTTTTTTATGTAAATGATAATGCTTTGTTATTGTGTATTTTAATACCTTAGTTAACGGTTATAAGAACGGTTAATTTAATGTCAAAGGTATTCTTTTCTCAATAAAAAAGCTTAATTGCCTTTATATTCTGAGTAAAGATATTCAGATAAGTGAAAATGTTTTAATGTTTAAAAAAAAAATGAGAATCCCTTTAGTTACATTTATATCAATACTTAGCTTCCTATTTAATAGCTCTTGTTCACCTTCTAAAAAAGAGAAAACCCAAGAAATTCAGGTAAAAAAGATGAGTGCCTCTTATAAACGCTTTAGAGAGAATAATCTACGTTTTGAAAAATACAATGAATTTAATACTGATTTTAAATTTAAAGAAATTACAGGTATTGGATATGAAGAAGGAATAACAAGAAGGGATCCATCAAGTGTTATTAAGGTAGGAAATCTTTATTATGTGTGGTATACAAAACCACAAGCCAATACCAAATTAGTAGGGCCAAAAAAAGCAACAGACTCCACAAGAGCATTTCATTGGGATTTATGTGATATATGGTATGCGACTTCCAAAGATGGTTATGATTGGAAAGAACAAGGTATTGCTATTTCTAGGGGACCCAAAGGAAATTATGATCATAGAAGTGTATATACTACAGATATTTTGGTGGCGAATGGTAAATATTATCTAGCTTATCAAGCTGCAGGTAGTTTAAAGCAAGCACGTTGGGCAGGTAGTTATTTTCATGCAGGAGATTTTAATAAAAACGTTATCGGAATGTCATGGGCATATACCCCTAATGGACCTTGGCATCCCCTAAAGAAACCTATTCTAACGGTAGGCTCAGAGACTTCCTGGGATGGAGAGGTCGTACATGACCCTTCCTTTATAGTACGTGAAGGTAAATATTGGATGTATTATAAAAGTGCAGGACGTGTACCTTGGAAACCTAATATTTCTGAAGGAGATTTTACCAAAGAATATGCTGATATGCCTCATGCAGTAATAGGTGTAGCTGTATCAGAAAATCCAGAAGGCCCTTATATAAAATCAGAATACAATCCAGTGTTAATAGGAGGGCATGAATGTATAGTTTGGCCATATCGTAGAGGTGTGTGTGCCTTTTTGAGTGAAGGACCCGAAGCAAAAAGTATTCAGTTTGCTGAAGATGGTATTAACTTTTACCCAGTTAAACATGGATTAAAAAAACCTGAAGCAGGAGGTGTATTTCGTTCAAGTAATTTTGTAGATACAGATAGTTTACCAGGAAAAGGGATTACCTGGGGATTGATGCATGTTCTTGGGGAGTGGAATTATTTACGTCGTTTTGAGTGTGATTTATCATTAGAGAAAGGAAATCATATTCATGCAGAATATCAAAAAGTATTGGATTATAAGAATAGCGATGGTTATGATTATGAAAAATGATGTCACCGATACATATAGTCACTATAGTCTCATAGAAGTTTGATGAGATGTACTTCTGTAAAAATAATCTATAGTTATAAGATAAATTATTCGAGATACAACTATTCAATATAGATTTAAAATACGTTCAGAGATTATGTTCAAAAATCAATATTTATATAAAAATTTTTTCATTTTACTTGTGTTTTCAAGTAGTATTTTTCAAGCTCAAATAGCTTTTGTTAAAGAACGAAATCATATAGAACTAAAAGAATGGCAATTTAAAAAAGGAAGTGTTTATAATGGTTTTAAAAAAGATGTAAATAGTAATTCTTGGGAAAAAGTTAGTATCCCACATACATATTCTATGGATGCTATTAATGAAGTTGGATATTATCGTGGTGAGAGTTGGTATCGTACTCCTGTTAACATTCCTGAATCAATGAAAGGACAACGTATTTTTATTCGTTTTGAAGCTGTTGGACATGATTCTAAGGTTTTCGTAAACGAAAAGCAAATAGGTACCCATAGTGGGGGGTATTCAGCCTTTTGTTACGAAATTACAGATGCCGTAATTGCAGGAAAAGAAGCTCTTATTGCAATACACGTTACCAATGAACCTAATTTTAAACGTATTCCTGTGAATGATAAATTATTTAATATTTATGGCGGAATTTATAGAGCAGTTCAAATTTTTTCTACCCCCAAAATAAATATAACCCCCACATATTATGGTTCTTCAGGAGTGTTTGTAGAACTTAAGAAAAAAGATAAATCACGTGCTAAAATAGAAGTTCAGACTCATGTATCTGCCATTAATCCTTATGAAACTTCTAAAGTAGAGTATCGTATTTTTGATCAGGATAAAAAACAAATTCAATCATTGATCAAAAACATTGCTATTACTACTAAAGACACAGTCATAATACAAGATATTGATATTGATAACCCTATACTTTGGCAGGGGCGCAAAAATCCTTATATATATACGATCAAAGTTACTTTAATACATAATGACCAAAAGGATCATGTATATCAATCCTTTGGTCTTAAGACGTTTAAAGTAGATCCTCAGAAGGGAAGCTATTTAAATGATATTCATTATCGAATGTATGGTGTATGCATGCATCAGGAATGGAGACAATACGGGCCAGCTCTAAAGGAAGAACATCATAGAAAAGATATGGCATTGGTTGATGAAATAGGAGCCACTTCTATACGCTTATCCCACTATCAACATTCTGACCTAACCTATCAATTGGCAGACGAAAAAGGAATTTTAGTTTGGGCAGAGATTCCTTTTGTACATGATTATAGTGGACGAGAAGGAGATAATGCTAAACAACAACTTAGAGAGTTAATATTGCAAAATTATAACCATCCGAGTATTTGTGTTTGGGGACTTTGGAATGAAGTTCGAGCATATCAAAGTAGTGAAGAACCTAGTGTTTTACTTACACATGAACTTAAAAAAATAGCGAATGATTTAGATGCTACTCGATTAACAGTTTCTGCTAGTGATCGAGGAATGCAGTCAAATATGGGAAATATTACAGACTTACAAGCCTGGAATAAATACTACGGTTGGTATTATGGAAAATATGATGATATGGCAACCTGGTTAGACGAATCACATAAAAAATATCCCGAAATAGCGTTAGGAATTAGTGAGTATGGTATTGGAGGAAATGCTTTTCAACAGGATACTAGTAAAATAGAAATGCCATTTGGAAATTATTTTCCAGAGCCAGAACAAACAAAATACCACGAAATTACTTGGAGAATTATAAAAGATCGTCCTTTTGTATGGGGTTCTTTTGTTTGGAATATGTTTGATTTTTCTGTAGGAGGTTGGAATCGTGGAGGTATCTCTAATTTAAATCATAAAGGGTTGGTGAGTTATGATAGATCTGTAAAAAAAGATGCTTTTTATTTTTATAAAGCTAATTGGTCTAATGAACCTGTACTATATATAACAGAAAGAAGAAATAATATCCGTAAATCTAAAAAGAATTTAGTAAAAGTATACACTAATTTAGAAGAGGTAACCATATTTGTTAATGACGAAAAAATAGCAGAAGAAAAATTAACTTCAAAAAATAATTTAATCATTTTCAGGGAT
Organism: uncultured Aquimarina sp.; assembly: GCA_947498785.1. Taxonomy (GTDB): domain Bacteria; phylum Bacteroidota; class Bacteroidia; order Flavobacteriales; family Flavobacteriaceae; genus Aquimarina. The sequence continues at coordinate 106,654 of CANMLS010000002.1, forward strand.
ATAGAGTTGAATAAAGGAAAGAATGTTATTAAAATAACTTCAAAGCACCATAAAACTATTTATACAGATGAAGTTGTTTGGGAATATTAATATGATATAAGTAACTTCAAATTGTATAAGTCTAAACTTAATTATGGGCTTTTTGAGATAGGTTTTAGTGTTTCATTCGGGAGCAAAATCCTTAGTCTTAAGACTAAGATTTTAGTGAAAATCCTATCAAAGTTAGATTGCTCCTCTTTAGCTTTCTTTTTACTAAAAGTCAATAGTCGAGAGGATAAAAATGGTCAATTTTAATGATTAGCTGATTTTAGAAGGTAATCAAACATTTCAGTTTCATCCAAAAATATTTTTTCTTTATGAATTATAAAACTAACTTATCTATATATTAGCCGTATCTAAGAAAAACCTAAGTATAATGCATATTAATGATAAAACAGAAATTAAAGAATATCAAGCTTCACCAGAGCGTTATAAAACGATGGGGTATAACCGATGTGGAAAAAGTGGAGTGCTCTTACCAGCCATATCACTAGGGCTTTGGCATAATTTCGGGTTTGTGGATAATATACATAACGCAAGAGAAATTTTGAGATCAGCTTTTGATTTAGGAATTACCCATTTTGACCTTGCTAATAATTATGGCCCACCGTATGGTTCTGCAGAAGAGAATTTTGGAGTACTTTATAAAAAGGACTTTTTATCATATCGTGACGAACTTTTTATAGCAACAAAAGCAGGTTATGATATGTGGCCTGGTCCTTATGGAAATTGGGGTTCTCGAAAATACTTGATGGCTAGTATTGATCAAAGTCTTACTCGAATGGGATTGGATTATGTTGATATCTTTTACCATCACAGGCCAGATCCAGAAACACCGCTAGAAGAAACTATGATAGCCCTATCTGATATTGTTAGACAAGGAAAGGCATTATATGTTGGGATTTCTAATTATCAACCAGAAGAAACTGCTAGAGCAGCAGCATTATTAAAAGAGTTAAAAGTACCTTTTGTTTTACATCAGGCAAGATATTCGATTTTTGATAGATGGGTCGAAGATGGTTTATTAGATACTTTAGAGGATAATGGAGTAGGGTGTATTGCTTTTTCTCCTCTTGCTCAAGGAATGCTTACGGATAAATACCTAAACGGAATTCCAAAAGACTCTCGTGCTGCAAAGAATTTTACCTATCTGGATAAAGAAAATTTAAATAGTAATTTAGAAAGAATACAAAGCTTAGCTGAAATTGCGCATGAAAGGGGTCAGAAATTATCACAAATGGCTATAGCATGGCTATTAAATCAACCTCAAATAACTTCTGTGCTTATTGGTGCTAGTTCTGCAAATCAACTTAAGGAGAATATAGTAGCGTTAGAACAACTTGAATTCTCTGAAGAAGAGTTGATAGCTATAGATAAGATCTCAAAAGGAAAGTGAAATCAGGATAATAGAATGTTATATGTTTTCTAACCGTCCTAAAACTTCTGTTTTATAGTTTCTGCTAATCGGGATAGATTTGTTATGTAATTCAATTTCTTCATTAGAAAAAGAATCTATTTTAGAAATTGCAATTATATATGATCTATGTGTTCTCATAAATTGTTGTTGAGGTAGTTTTGATTCTATAGTGCTAATGGTTTCTCTCGTTATAATGGTGCCAGAAGTACAATGTATTTTTATATAATCACTATAACTTTCGATATAAACAATGTCAGGAAAATCTATTTTTTTCATCCTGCGTTCTGATCTCACAAAAATAAAATTGTTCGAACGAACTTCTTCTTTGATAATGATCTTAGTTTTATGATGAACTTCAAAATAGTTAGTAATTGCGCTTAAAAGACGTTCAAAAGAAATAGGTTTAAGAAGATAATCTACAGCATGTAGGTCAAAACCATCAATAGCATATTCACGATATGCAGTGGTAAAAATAACCTTAATATTAGTATTGATAGATTTAGCAAAAGAGATACCAGAAATTTCGGGCATATTGATATCCAAAAAAATGAGATCAATTTTTTGAGTGTTAATGGAGTTAAAGGCTTCTATTGCACTACTACAGGTATCAACTATCTCAACCGTATCAATTTTTGATAAATGACTTGCTATAATATCTCTTGCGGTAGGTTCATCATCTACTATAATACATGATATTTTTGTACTCATTACACAGGCTTTGTAATTTTTAAAACGAGATGTACATGGTACCAATCATCATTTTCAGAGATGTTTAATTCATGCATATCTTTATATAACAGTTGTAAACGTTTCTTGATATTTGTCAATCCTATACCTTTTACGTTATCTTTAGGAGTGTTTAAAATAGAGTTTTTGATATTAAAATGTATCTCATTATTACGATATTTTAAATCGATTATAATAGACAATTTTTGATTACGAATTTGCCCGTGTTTAAAACTATTTTCTATGAATGGAATAAAAAGCATAGGTACGATTTGTATGGTGTGAGCTATCTGATCAAAATTCATAGAAACGTCCAAAGTATTCATAAAACGCATTTTTTCTAAGGCGAGATAATCTTCTATGTGATTAATTTCTTCTTGCAAAGAAACTAGAGGTTTATCTACCTGATACAATAGATAGTCCAAAAGATTAGATAGTTTTAATATCATTTCTGGAGTCTCTTCTGATTTCTTCAAAGCAAAACCATACATAGTATTTAATGTATTGAATAAGAAATGAGGATGTATCTGCATTTTTAGATAGTGCAATTCTTGTTCTTTGAGTTTAAGCTGTGCTTCGAGGACTTTATTTTTTAATTCTTGGTTTGCGTTAATAGAGGTATAGTTATGTTGCACAAGGTTAATTGCACTGGCAACAAATACTACAAAATATACAGCAATAAAAAGAAATAGAGGGCTTTGGGTCATGGGAGCCATTTCACCAATTTTTAATCTGGTAAGAAATAATAGACCATAGAAAAAGGACATTACAATAAAGAAAGCCGAAATAATAATAGTATATGTACAATACAATATGAATAGACCATATTTTTCGTGCAATAGATATTTTGGAATTAGAATGTCTGTAACAGCATATGTGGTTCCTATAGTAACGGGCATTAAAAAAAGAGAAAATGAGAAAACATAATTAATATTATCACTATTATGTCCAAAGAAATAAGAATAACAAAATAACACAATTACCCAAAAAATAATGTGGAGTAGGAGCTTTGCAGTTTTTTTAAGTATAAAATCTCTGGAAATCATATGAATAGACAATATCCGTATTTTTTGCGTTTTGAAATATAATTTCGAGATGAATAACCTCTTTAAAGCTGTGTTTAACAAAATAGAACTAATTTTACTCATATTGAGAAGTAATCCTGCTAAATATCACATTAATCAGGTGAGTAAGCGCAAAAAGAAAAAATGTAACATAACAAAAATTAGTTTTGGATATGTTTAATTCAAAATCCATCATTCTATGATTTCATTACTTTTTATTCTTCAACAAAAAGAATCCTTTTTTGCAGCATTTTTTAGCCGGATTAATGAAGGTGGTCCATTTTTTATGTTCCCAATTTTGATCATGTTATTATTAACATTTTTTCTAATCATTAAAAGTGTAATAGCAATAAAACAAGAGAGTGCTTCCTTACAAAAAAACATTAGCTTATTAAGTTCTATAGGTCTTTTGACTTTGGTTTGGGGAATCCTTGGCCAGTTAATTGGTTTAGTAGAAGCATTCGATAAAATCGAAATGTTAGGAGAAATTTCTACAGCCAGATTAGCAGGAGGCCTTAAAATTTCTGCATTACCTACAATGTTTGGTTGTCTTGTTTTTATAATTTCAAGAGCTTCAATTATTGTATTTACCTGGATTGGTAAAGCAGAACAAGAATAATAACCACATAGGATACTGCACTAATTGTAAATGTAAAAAACAAATTTCAATCAAATTGAGTAGGAGTATATATTGATTTTTTCCAGAACAAAATAAAATGATCTTACAATTGGGTGGAAAAAAGTCAGAATTTACAAGCAGTAGAGGGGGAATTCCTGATTTATCTTGATGAATCAGGAATTTTTCATTTTCTAATTTTTATGAGACCCATCACAATACGGTGGGTTTTTAGTTTCTTTACAGGTACATAGATAAGCTTCTTTAGCTTCATCAAGACTGAAAATAGTTGGAGGAGTACCTCCTTCTTTTTTATGACTACCATTACAAAATGGTTGATTAGCGCTGTGTCCACAACTACACCAGGCATAGTTTTTATCTGCTTCTAACTGACAAGGTATTGGTGCATCACCACCTCTTATATTATTTTCCATGGATTTTTATTTTTGTCTTTTAAAAATATCAAATCTTACGTTAAGATTGGTTTTAAATAAGTCATGAGAATCCTTACTGTGTTTTAGATAAAAAGATTAATGATGATGCATAGAAATTATTTGATCAATTTTACATTTGGAAAAGCAGCATGATAACCAAACCAAAAAGCATTATGGGTAGGTAATCGTTTTAAATTTTGATTAGTTGTAGTGTTTTTTAACTGATTTTCTTCTAGGTTCCAGGTGTTTCCATTTGTATCTATCGCTAATGATGTTTTGTTATATGAAGTAAATTCAATTTCTTCAGTAAAATATACACGATGAGCACCACTTTGATCTGTAAATACCGTAAAGTTTTTATGATTAATTCTATTTTGATAAATATGGTTTTTCTTTAAAAATCTTGACGATATGGCAATATTTTCTTCAGTTTCATTGGGTAGTCGTATGGCTAGAATTTCTTGCTTGTTTTTTAACCGGGTATCCTTTTCTTGCACCGTAAACATCAATTCGTCGGTCGAAAAGTAATCTTTATAGGCAACTCCTTCATCATAATCTCTACGATGTCCTGTTTTTAGGGATAAAACAGTAGTTTTTGGGTGTCTTTTTTTCCATTCTCCCCAAGTAGTAGTGATCACACTGAGGTATTCTAATTCAATACCTTTGCCTACCAAAGGTCCAATTACTGGTTTTCCCCAAAGTGTATTCCAAAGAGATTGTGTTTTTTGATCGTACATTAATTTATTAGATCGATATAAAAAACCACTAGTACCCATTCGATAACGAATTCCATCTTTTTCAGTTTTATATAAAATAACAGTACCGCACAAGGTACAGTATACTCCTGCAACAGGAATATTTCCGACTTGATCGGTAAACATTTCATGCCAGGCCAAAATACGTTTAGGATACGCACGAGTATCTCCGTTAACTGAAATGCCAAAAACGATATCTTTATCATCAAGATAGATTGCATCTTTTGCATGAAGCATTTTGGGATTTCGAAGTGGTGGGATACCATCTTGTTTTACACCTCCCCAGCGCACTTCATCTAATCGAATAGTAGATTGATGTTCTCGATCAAGGAAATATCTGTCAAAACGAGAATCTATCGCTTTATGTAATATAGCTTTAAAAGTATAATAAGAATCTGGATAAGATGATTCTTTACTCCATATGTGTTCATACCATTTATCAAAATCACGAGGGTAATACTTTTTTGTTTTTTTCTGAAGAATATTTAAAAGTTTGAGTGAGGTGGAAGGACTTCTTAAAAAGTACATGGTTTCGACCGCCATGATTTCAAAACTTTCTTTCCAGTGATCTTTAATATATTTTAACGCTTCTTTATGTACTTGAGTATTTCCAGAGGTAAAGAAATCCAGAAAATATTCATAGTCTTCTTTTTCTGTAACATCATTAATGGTGTTTTGAGCACTGGTTATATCAATATTGAATATCAAAACCAAGGCAAATATATATCGTATCATCCTAATTGCTTTATAGGTAAGTCGTATTAAGATGGCGATTTCTACAGAGATGCAGGAATTTTAAAATTTTGGTATGCCACTAGATCCTTGCTTGATACGTATATAAATCAAAATATCTACCTTCTGAAGCAATGAGTTCATCATGAGTTCCACGTTCAGCAATTTTCCCTGATTCTATAACCAAAATCTGATCTGCTTTTTTAATGGTACTTAATCTATGCGCAATTACAAAAGTAGTTCTGCCTTTCATTAATTCACTAAGGCTTTTTTGAATCAAAGCTTCACTTTCTGTATCTAGATTAGAAGTAGCTTCATCGAGAATGATGATCTTGGGATCAGCTAGTATTGCTCTTGCGATTGCAATTCGTTGTCGTTGTCCTCCTGATAATTTCACTCCACGTTCTCCTATTAGTGTATCTAACCCTTCATCAAAACGATCTGTGAATTCATTAACATATGCAGCTTTAACAGCTTGAAGTAGTTGTTCCTCTGTAGCATCTGGTCGTGGAAATAAGATATTTTGTCGTATAGAACCTTCAAACAAGAATTCATCTTGTAAAACTACTCCAAGATATTGTCTGTAACTACTTAGTTTTACTTTTGATATATCATGACCATCGATGGTAATAAGACCTGATTTTGGATTTAAAAAAGTAGCTGATAATCCTGCAATTGTAGATTTACCAGATCCTGAACTACCTACTAAGGCTGTAACAGATCCCGATGTAGCTTTAAAACTTATATTATGTAGTACATCTTTTCCTTCCTCATAAGAAAAAGTAACATTATCAAAAATAATATCTCCATGTATATCAACTAATTCTATTGTTCGATCCTCAATTTCTTCTTCAGGGGTCATATTCATGAGCTCTTCAGTACGATCTAATCCTGCCAATGCTTCGGTTAACTGGCTTCCAATATTACTCATTTGTACTATTGGAGCAATCATAAAGGCAAGAACCATTGTAAAAAAAAGAAAATCTCCCGTTGTCATTGGGTCTATTTCCAGCATCATATAATAACCGCCAATACCCATGATTCCTGTAGAGGCTATTCCTGCTAATAAAAAAGTCGAAGAGCTGGTCATTAAGGCAGTAGCAGTAAGGCTCTTTTTAACATTCTGAAATAATCGATCTACACCTTTTTCAAAAATTTTATTTTCTTGTTCTTCTGCACCAAACCCTTTTATGACTCTAACACCAGCCAAAGTTTCTGTAAGTCTACCTTTTACTTCGGCATTAATTTCTCCTCGCACTCTAAAAATAGGACGAATATATTTGAATGCTTTTAAGGCTACTATACCAAATAAGGAAACAGGAACTAAAACAAATAATGTCATCCATGGATTTATATATATGAGTAGTCCAAGTGATACGATAGCAGTAAAAGTTCCTCCTACCATTTGTACCAAACCTGTACCAATAAGGTTTCGTACTCCTTCTACATCACTCATTATTCTCGAAACCAATGATCCTGATTTGGTGTTATCAAAAAAACTGATAGGAAGGGATAACACCTTTTTCTGCACTTGAGCTCTAAGCTCTGAAATGAGATATTGAGCTTGTACACTTAATATTCTAGTCAATAAAAAAGAAGTGGTCGCTTGGATTAATATTGCTACTCCTACAATAATGAGTAACTCATATAACTGACCCATATCCTTACTGGGGATTACTTCGTCTAAGAGTGTCTTACTTTTCCAAGGAAGTATAAGCCCTGCGATTCTATTAAAAATAATTAGGATTAATCCTAAGAAAACCAAATTTCTTCGTGGCCAAATAATGGTTTTAAATGCTTTTCCTATAGTTACTTTTGATTTCTTTTTGTCTTTTGAAGTTGTATTGTTTCTATATTCTTTCATTTGTATAATTCATTTTGAAAATAAGAATAGTGTGTTCTAACAATTTGAGGTTTCATTATTTATAAGAGATAATAACTATAAATACAATTGTTTTATAGAAGAATTAGATTTCAATATATTCAGAAACACCTCTTTGACCTTCCTCATTTAGCCATTCCCAATCTAAGGTTAGTTTTATTTTGTTAGCTTTTGTTATTGTTATTTCAGCTATAGCTTTACCAGCTTTTAATTTGTTTTCTATAGTTAGACATTGATATAACATAACAAGTTGATTATTATCTAAATGTGCTATAATTTTGCCATATCGTATAGTACCACCATAATAATCTGCAGTTACAAGGTTTCCATCTTGTTTATATTCAAAAATAGTTTCGGAGTTTACTTTACCATTTTCTGAATTTTCTAAAAGTGAAAATTTCTTGTTATTAAAATTAATTTTTTTCATTTTTCTTTCTAAAAAGAGAGCTCACTAATATATACATACTACCTGGGATTCCGACCCAGATTAATTCACTTAACAATACTTTAATGCCCCAAACGCTAAAAAATTTACTAGCTCCAATAGGGGAAACTTTGATAGGTCTCCATGGAAAAAAATAACGTGTGTCATCAAAAGGGGAAAAAAAAGCAATACCCAAGCCTCCTGTTGTCATAGCATCCAAAATACCATGTGAAGCGGTACATATTGAAAAATACATGATTAATATTACCCCCGTTTTGGTAAACAACTTTTTGTTATAAAAAATAGTAGTAATCGCAATCCCAAGTAGTAAAGCAAATACTAATGAATGCGAAAATCCTCGATGTCCCCAAAAATCTTCATATGCTATATTGAATTTAAAACCGATAACATCTGCGTCAGGAATAATAGCACAGAGAATACCAAGAGACCAGAATTTCCAATTGATGAATTCTTTTGAAAAACTTTTTCCAAAAGCAAAAGCAGTAAATCCGTGAGCAAAGATGGATGCCATAATGAGAGTAATCTGTATTTTTTTTAATGTTTATTTCTATTCTGCTTTTTGTTTCTAACGTAAATTAGTTTAGATCGTCCCTTTGTAGCTTCACGCTGTTCTATTTCAAAACTTTTAATAGATTTAATAAGAGGAGTCAATTTTTGAAAACCGTAGTTTCTAGAGTCAAAATTAGGTTGCTTCTTTTGTAAAAGACTTCCAACATCACCAAGAAATGCCCAACCATCATCATCAGCCAAATCAGATATTGTATATGAAATCAATCTAATATCTTTCTGCGTTATTTTATCTATATTACTCTTGGTTATGGGTTTACTATCAATAGATTCAGACTCATTTTCTTCAGCTTCGTGTTTTAGGATTTCGAGATAAATAAACTTATCACAAGCCACAATAAATGGATTAGGGGTTTTCTTTTCTCCAATCCCAAAAACTTTCATTCCTGCTTCTCTAAGACGAGTGGCTAAACGAGTAAAATCACTATCACTAGATACCAAGCAAAATCCATTTACCTTTTCAGAATATAAAATATCCATAGCATCAATAATCATAGCAGAATCGGTTGCATTTTTACCTTTGGTATATCCATATTGTTGAATAGGTGTTATAGCATTTTCAAGAAGAATTTTCTTCCATTTTGTAAGATCTGGTTTGGTCCAATCTCCATAAATTCTTTTTATGGTCGGATTACCATATTTAGCAATCTCTTCCATCATTTCCTTAATATAGCTAGAAGGTATGTTATCACCGTCGATTAGTACTGCAAGATTTAGATCCATATAAATGATTTATACTATCAGAATGATGTGTGAAATAGCGAGATAGTATTGGTTTTAAGCGCTATCTTTTTTTCTTCTTGTTTTTTAAGTTATAAGTTTTATCACCTTTTGTCTTAGGTTTTTTGTATTTCTTTTTAATCTCACGTTGATATGATCCTCCTAGGTTTACTTTTCTATTTTTTTCTTTTTTCTCATGAAAAGCTGGTCCAACTTCATCATTGGGTCGTTTATGTGGATTATTAATTTCTTTAACTATAGGTTGTTCTTCTGGAGTAAGTTGGTTAGAAATTTCTACGCCTACTGGCATATCCAGTTGCTCGATTTTCATTTCCATTAAATTCTCGATGTTATCTAGGTATTCTTGCTCTTTCTCGGTAGTGAGAACAAAAGAAACCCCTTCTTTTTCTGCTCGACCAGTTCTACCAATACGATGCATATAATTTTCAGGATATTCTGGAGTGTCGAGATTAATTACTTGGCTTACATTTTCTATATCCAAACCTCTTGCCATTACATCTGTGGCAATTAGAATACGATTCTCTCCTTTTCTAAATTGTTCAATACTACGTAGTCGATAATTCTGAGTTTTATTAGAATGGATAATACAAATCTCATCAGCATATTTCTTTTCTAACTGTTCGAATAGTCGATCCGCTATTTTTTTAAAACCAACAAAAATTAAGGTTTTATGAAACGTTTCTTTATCAGAAAGTAGGTGCTCTAGTACATTAACTTTTGTATAAAAGTTAGGAATCTTATATCCAAACTGTTTAATATTCTCTAATGGTGTTCCACTTTTTGCAACAGATATTTTTTGAGGTTTTACAAATGTTTCTGAAATCATTGTATCAACTTCATCTGTCATAGTAGCAGAAAACATAATATTTTGACGTTGCCGAGGAAGAATATCAAAAATATTCATCAATTGATGTCTAAAACCAAGATCTAACATTACATCAACTTCATCAATTACTATTTTTTGAATTGATTTCAATTGTAAAACTCTACTCACTGCCAGATCATACAGACGTCCTGGTGTGGCTACAATGATATCTAAGCCTTCAGAAACAGCTTGTTTTTGTGTATTTATATTTGTGCCACCATATACACCTGTAATTCGCACATTGATGTATGTCGATAATTTTTCAATTTCGTCAACTACCTGTACAACTAATTCTCTTGTAGGTACCAATACCAATACTCTGGGGTTTTGTTGTACAGAATACTTCAGCATTCTAAGGATAGGTAACATATATGCATATGTTTTTCCTGTTCCTGTTTGTGCAATACCCACCACATCTTTACCAGACATTACTACAGAAAAAGCTTGCTCTTGGATAGGAGTAGGGGTTTCAAATCCTAAATCGTCAAGGGCGTTGAGAAGTTGTGTGCTTAAATTTAAATCTTGAAAAGTCAATTGATTTGTTTTTTGATGGTACAAAGGTAGCCTTATTTTGTGACTGTTTTGATTTTAGTTACTTTTGGCTTCTTAAGATACAGCAATGAAAAACATTATCGCCTTTGCAGGTTCTAATAGTAGTACCTCTATCAATCATAAACTTGTAGAATTCGTAACTTCAAAAATAGAAGGACATAAGGTCAAAATTATAAATTTGACTAATTATATTATGCCAATGTATAGTGAAGATGAGGAAAGAAATAATAGTTTTCCTGGTATGGCAATGGGACTTAGACAGGAAATATCTGATGCAGATGCATTGATTATTTCGGTCAATGAGCATAATGGTAGTTGGGGAGCCTTTTTTAAAAATATCATAGACTGGTTATCCCGTTTAGATCGTAATTTTTTGGAAGGAAAGAAAATTCTTTTAATGAGTACTTCTCCTGGAAAAAGAGGAGGAGTAAGTTCGTTAGAATATTCCAAAAACGTATTACCAAGATTTGGAGCAGAAATTATAGAAAGCTTTAGTTTTCCTTCTTTTTATGATAATTTTTCATTGGAGTCTAATACAGTAACAGAGGAGACACTTTTATTGGGATTAAATAAGGTTATAAGTACTTTTGCTCATCAAATTAATGAGTAGGTGCGAAGTATCAAAAAATACAAATTAGAAAACCCATCAGAATTTAAACTCAAGCTCTTACAATGGGCACAACAGTTTGAAGAAATCACTTGGATGGATTCTAATGATTTTATGCAACAGTATTCTAGTTTCGATGGTATTTTGGCTGTTGAAGCTTTTACTGCAATTAAAACAGATTATCATAATGGATTTGATAGCTTAAAAGAATATCAGCAACAATCAAAAGACTGGATTTTTGGGTATCTCTCCTATGAGCTTAAAAATGATACAGAAAAACTTTTTTCTAAAAACGATGATGAATTAGAATTCCCTGATTTATATTTCTTTCAGCCTAAAAAACTGTTTTTTTTTAAACGAGATATATTAGAAATGCATTACTTAAGAATGGTTGATGATGAAATTGATGAAGATTTTAGAACCATTTCCACCACTTTATTGACAACACAAAATAAAACTGAAGAATCTCCTTGTGGTAAAATTAAGATAAGTCTTAAAATTACAAAAGACATATATAAGAAAAAAGTCAATACCATGTTGGCGCATATTTATAGGGGTGATATTTACGAAGCTAATTTTTGTCAGGAGTTTTTTGCAAAAGAGAGTTGTATTAACCCTTTACAAACTTATCACCACCTTAACACAATTTCACAACCTCCTTTTGCTACATTTTTAAAATTTAATAAACATTATTTATTGTCAGCCTCCCCCGAACGTTATCTTCGTAAAGAAGGTCAGAAAATTATCACTCAACCTATTAAAGGAACAGCAAAAAGATCTCAAAATACAATAGAGGATAAACAATTAATAACGGACTTAAAAAACGATCCAAAGGAACGTTCAGAAAATGTAATGATAGTAGATTTGGTTAGAAATGATTTGTCAAGAACGGCTGTAAAAGGTTCTGTTACTGTTGAAGAATTATGTAAAGTGTACTCTTTTAATCAAGTACATCAAATGATATCTACTGTGGTTTCAGAAATAGATGAATCCACCTCACCTGTAGATGTTATTAGAACTACATTCCCTATGGGAAGTATGACTGGTGCTCCTAAAATTTCAGCAATGCAGATTATTGAAGATTTAGAAGAGTCTAAACGGGGTTTGTATAGTGGGGCTGTTGGATATTTTACTCCAAAAGGAGATTTCGATTTTAATGTGGTGATTAGAAGTATACTTTATAATGAAGAAAAAAAGTATATCTCATACACTGTTGGAGGTGCGATAACGGCAGAATCAGATCCAGATAAAGAATATGAGGAGTGTTTACTCAAGGCAAAAGCGATGCGTGAGGTTCTTGAAGCTTCTTAGTTTATTTTTTTTTGAACTAAATATTAAAAAGCTGTCTTTTGAGGATAGATAGCTTTTTAATAACTTTTAAGGCTCTAAACAAACATTAAAAAGGTTCTTCACTAAGAATAGAAAATCCACAGGAAATATGATGGTAGAAGAACAAAGTAATTTTGGACTCTCTATTAATTCTGCATTGTTTTGATTTCTTTAAAACCTTCGCATTTAAATGGTTTAGGAAGTGGTTTAAAACAAAAGTATTAAACTTTAAATGGATTTATATTTAGTACCCGTATCAAGTTTTATATTCTTTTTTTGATTTCCTTTTTTTAGCTGTACTTCGTATAAGATTTTAAGCGGTTTTTTTATATTGTAAGAAACAGAGTATATAGTTTCTGTGACTATCCACCCCTTATGTTTTCTATAAATAGATCGTATTATATGATCAGGTAAAGCTATGTTTCTAAACTCCTCCTCAGCAGCTATTAATTTCCCATTTTTGTCATAAGTTACAGCGATTTGCCCTTTTTCAGACTTAAAAGTAGCATTAAATGATTTTTTAGGCTTATCGTATTTGGATACTTGTTGTATACCCCATTGCGAAGCTAAATTTTCAAAATGTTTTGCATGGTTGGGCGTATTTCTGTTTTGGACTTCTTCGATAAAATGTGAAGTTACATTCTTATTTGATCTAATTTTATAGGTTGTGTTTTCTAACTCAGTATTTAAATTTTGAGCATAACTCATACTTATTGTTATTAAAAGATGTGCGATTAATATTTTCATGTTTTTTGATTTAATAGATTAATTTGCTACAAATCAATAGGAAATGAGGGTAATGATAAAATCAAATTGATTACAGGTTATTTATACTTGATTAAGTACCCATTTTGAGCTAATAATTCCTTATAATGTCCAAATCATATTAAATAGACATCTCATCAATAAAAGTTAACATCTTGTCAATAAAACTATGCTTTTGATAATGAGCGATAGAATGTTTTTATTAAAATATTGTAAGTTTGATTTTCATTGTTTTAAAAAACAGAAATCTATTGAATGTTATTAAGTCCATATATGATTGGGTTATTAAATACAAGGTTTATCATCTTGTATTTTGGTTTGTATATCATTTTACCTGGTGGATAGTTTTTAAAGGAGGTTTTATTAAAGTTTTTGATCAGATTAGTCAACCTTCTATTTTTGTTTCATTTATCTCTTTTATAATTTTTCAAGCTATAGGAGTATATTTTTGTTTGTATTACCTAATTCCCAGATATTTAGAGAAGTCAAGATATTTAAGTTATATAATACTGGTCATTATTACCATTTTGACAATGGCTATACTGACTCTTATTCCCAATATTATAGAATATTATTTTTATACAGAACGACAAGTTTCTTTGTCAGAGTTATATAAGGTTTTTAAGAAAAGTACACTTCCTTCTTCTATTGGTTCAATGACCCTTGGAATGAGTATAAAACTGACTAAAAATTGGTTGTCATCACAAAAGCAACAACAGCGATTAGAAAAAGAGAAATTAGAAACCGAACTAAAGTTTTTGAAATCACAATTTAATCCGCATTTTTTATTTAATACAATCAACTCTATTTTTGTTTTGATCAATAAAAATACAGTTATGGCAACTGAATCGTTAGCCAAGTTTTCAGATTTACTACGGTATCAGTTATATGAATGTAATGAACATCAAATCTTATTAGATAAAGAATTATCATATTTAAGAAGTTTTATAGAGTTAGAAGAACTAAGACAGAATGATAATTTTATAATTACGGCAGATTTACCATTAACATCATCAGGAAACCTTTCGATAGCTCCATTTTTACTGATGCCTTTTATAGAAAATGCATTCAAGCATGTATCTCAACATAATAATAAACCTAATCAAATTGATATTAAAATACATTTAATGGATAACCAATTGGTGTTTAAAATTTCGAATACTGTAACACAAAATGAAAAAACCTCAAGAGATGCAGTTACATATGGTGGATTGGGTTTAAAAAATGTAAAGCGAAGATTAGAGTTATTATATCCTAATAATCATAAACTAGAGCTAAACCAAAGAGATGATAAATACATTGTAGACCTAACATTAAACCTTGAAGCGAATATCTCTCCACAATTAAAACCATATGTGCTATGATAAAATGCGTTGTTATTGATGATGAACCTTTGGCAAGAGAATGTATTAATAATTATATAGCCGAAATAGGTTTTCTAGAGAAGGTAGGTGAGGGTAATAGCCCTGTTGAATTAATAAACATATTGAATCAAAAAAAAGTAGATCTTATTTTTTTAGATATTCAAATGCCTACTATTAACGGAATAGATTTCTTAAAAATAACACCAAACCTTCCTATGGTAATCTTAACAACTGCTTATCCTAGTTATGCTTTAGAAGGTTTTGATTTGGATGTACTAGATTATTTGCTAAAACCAATTACCTTGAAACGCTTTATAAAAGCAGCAAATAAAGCCAATGATTTTTTTCAATTGCAAAATGCCTCTAATCCATTAGTCATGGATAATAAATCTGAAGATTATTTTTTTATAAAATGTGATCATAAATTTGAAAAAATTTATTTTGCCGATATACTTTTTGTGCAGGCATTACAGAATTATGTAAGTATTCATACATCTGATAGAAAATATATATCATTATTATCGTTAAAAAGTGTTGAGGAAAAATTAAAAAATAAAAATTTCATTAGGACGCATAAATCCTATATTATTTCTATTCCTAAAATAGACTCTATAGAAAGTCATGAGATTCTAATTGGTTCTGATTGTATCCCTATTAGTCGAAATTATCGCAAGGAGGTTAAAGAAAAAATCCTGTCAGATAAATTATGGAAAAATGATATAAAAGATTGAAAAAAAAATATCTTATAGCAGTAAATTTAAAGAGTAATACCACTTCTGACTTAAGTTTACCCATTTAAAATTTACCTTTTTCTTTTTAGGTAATCAAAAAATGACTGTTTTTTATTTGAGTATTTTTAAATCAGAACTGGTATTAGAAGACGACTTTTTAAGTTTCATAACAGCGCTACAAAGTAATAAAAAGACTAGTAAGCGAAAAAGATAATTTTGCAAGAAATAATAAAAAGGCAAGACGAGTTTATTATATTAGATTACGTCTAAAGCTTTTTCTAACATCAATAATAGTTTCTTTCACCTCTTTTGCTGTAATTCCTTTGATAATAGCTATTTCTTCAAAATTTAATCTACCAAAGACAAAAAGATCAATAATTTTAGAAGCTTCCATAGGTAACCAACTATAGAACTTACCAAGTAACTTTTGTTTTCTAAAATCTGAGGAAGGTTCAGAATTTATAACTTTAAGAATGGCAGAATCTTTATCGTTGTAAATAAAATTTTGTTTACCTTCTGCATTTTGATGATAGCAGATATCGTCTAATTCTTCTTTCATGACCAATTCATTATCAGCCTCTACTGTAAAACTTTCTTCTAGTTTTTCTAGTTCTTCTTTCAAGAAATGACTTGTACTGATATTTCTTTGATGCCAACCTTCACGAATGTGCAATTCATCGATAAGCTCATCTGCGATTTTAAAAAGTTCTAATTCCAGAGATAATGTATTTATCTCAAGATCAAATTCATCATGATGCAGTTTTACAATAGCATCGTCTATAATCCCATTAGAGCAATACATGTTTTGAGGCAGAATACCTACACTTTCGGCAATGTACAACCGGTGTTTTACATAGGGATGTAAATGAGGAAGAATTGATAATAATTTCTTGCTGAATTCTCTTTGATCATCAGTCTCATTTAATTTTGATAATTCATGTGTCCTATTCATTGATAAATGATTTAAGAGTTGTTGCCTAAAAATAGGCAAAACAAATCATAATAGATGTTAAAAACTTGATAATCAATGATTAAACAGGTTTTTAAGAAGAATTGCAATAGCAATTCAAAATCGTATATTTGAAAAACTAAAAAAGTTAATCGAGAATCTGTTGTTACAAACATTCAAAGATCATATCACAACCAAGCTCTCATTTCTTTCAGGAAGCAAATTACTAATCGCCTGCAGTGGAGGTTTGGATAGTGTAGTACTTGTCACACTTTGTAAATTGTTGAATCTTGAATTTGATATTGCGCATTGTAATTTTAATTTAAGAGGAAAAGAGAGTGATGAAGATGAGAAGTTTGTAAAAACACTGGCAGACTATAATGATTCTACTTTTTTTAGTACCCATTTTGATACATCTAATTATGCCGATCATCAAAATATATCAATTCAGATGGCAGCTAGAGAGTTAAGATATAATTGGTTTAAAGAACTGACAATAAAACATCATTTTGATTATATTCTTACTGCACATCACGCAGATGATAATCTAGAGACTTTTCTAATCAATCTATCAAGAGGAACAGGAATAGAAGGACTAACCGGTATCCCCGAAGTTAATGATGTTTTTGTTCGTCCACTTTTACCTTTTTCAAGAGATCAAATTTTAGAATATGCTAAAAAAAGCAAATTAAAATGGAGAGAAGATAGCAGTAATAGTAGTACAAAGTATTTAAGAAATGCAATTAGGCATAAGGTGGTGACCGAATTAAAATCAGTAAATCCTCAATTTTTACAAAATTTCACTACAACTTTAGAACATCTTAAGCAAAGTAATGATTTTATTAAAAGTCAAGTATCTCGATTAAAAAAGGAATTGTTTGAAATTGATGAAACGGATTGTATAAAAATACCAATACATAGATTGCGTGAATTTGGAAACCCAAGAACATGCCTTTATTTTTTGTTAAAACCATACGGATTTAAAGCTTGGGCTGATATTGAGAAAATGATAGTAGCCCAATCAGGAAAACAAGTGTTTTCTGAGACACATAGATTAGTAAAAGATCGTGCTTATCTATTGTTAAGCCCTATATCTGAAGAGATTTCTGATCGCACTTATAAAATTTCTGAAGCAGAAAACATGTTGATGATCCCTTCTGGAACAATAAAATTTAAGATTGTAGAAGAAATATCAGAAGTAGATCTTAAAACTATTTATGTAGATAAAGAAAAGTTAAAGTACCCTTTATCTGTAAGGAAATGGAAAGAAGGCGACTATTTTTACCCACTTGGGATGAAGGGTAAGAAAAAGTTGAGTAAATATTTTAAAGATGAAAAACTATCCTTACTTGCCAAGGAAAGAGTATGGTTATTATGCTCTGGAAAAGAAATTGTCTGGATTATAAATTATAGAGCAGATAATAGATTTAAAATAATACCCCAAACTAAACAACTACTAAAAATTACAATAACCTGATGCGTTACTTCTTAATTTTATTGACCACATTATTATTTTCGACAACACTTTTTTCTCAAACACTTGACCCTATTAAATGGAAAGCTAGTGTAGAAAAAGAATCAGATGATTCTTATACTTTGTATTTTGAAGCCTCTCTTGATAAAGGTTGGCATCTGTACTCACAAAATGAGGCCGAATCAGATGAAATAGCACCAACACCAACAGAATTTGCATACAATAATACTCCAGAGACATATGAACTTATTGGTGAGACTGTAGAACCAAAAGGAATAGAAAAATACGATAATATATTCGAGATGAATGTTAAGTATTTTGAAGATAAAGTTACATTTTCTCAAAAGATAAAGCGTACCGATAAAAATCTAAAATCTATTAAAGCAGAGGTATTCTTTTCTGTCTGCGATGACGAGAAATGTCTGGCGCCAGAGACTATAGAATTTGATATCAATCTTACTGGTGAAGCGTCAGAAAACAAAGGAGATTTATCAGCGATAACATCAGAAGATCAAAATAAATCAGAAGCATTACATATTGATATTAAAGGTAAAGATGTTTTTCCTTCAGAAGGAGTAGAAAAGAAAAGCTATTTTAATATATTTATTTTAGGTTTTTTAGGCGGATTAATAGCATTGTTAACTCCTTGTGTATTTCCTATGATACCACTTACGGTATCCTTTTTTACTAAAGGAGCAAAAAATCGTAAAAAAGGGCTGTTTAATGCGGCACTTTATGGATTCTTTATCTTTTTTATTTACGTACTTCTAAGTCTACCATTTCATCTTTTAGACTCCGTAGACCCAGAAATATTGAATAATATTTCAACAAACGTTACACTTAATATTATCTTTTTTGTCGTTTTTATTGTTTTTTCAATATCCTTTTTTGGGTATTTTGAAATCACATTACCAGCATCTTGGAGTACAAAATTAGATAACAAAGCTACAAGTATAGGAGGAGTAGTGGGTATCTTTTTTATGGCGCTTACGTTAGCATTGGTTTCATTTTCATGTACTGGTCCAATCTTGGGATCCCTATTAGGAGGTTCTCTTAGTAGTGATGGTGGAGCAATGCAACTAAGTTTTGGAATGGGAGGTTTTGGATTAGCACTAGCATTACCATTTGCATTATTTGCATTATTTCCTAATTGGTTAAATTCATTACCAAAAAGTGGAGGTTGGCTAAATTCTGTAAAAGTTGTTCTTGGATTTATAGAACTTGCATTAGCATTCAAATTTTTATCCAATGCCGATCTTGTAGAACATTGGGGAGTTTTAAAACGTGAAGTATTTATAGCAATTTGGATATTAGTAGGAATTGGAATGGTTTTATATCTTTTTGGAAAAATACGTTTTCCACATGATAGTCCAATACAAAAATTAAGTACAGGCAGAAAAACACTAGGAATACTAACTTTGGTTTTTGTTTTGTATTTAATACCCGGACTAACTAATACTGCATATGCTAATTTAAAACTACTTAGTGGTTTTCCACCACCATTATTTTATAGTATTTATGAGAAAGAAACACATGGTCCTTTAGGTTTAAATGCCTATACAGATTTTGAAGAAGGGGTTAAGGCTGCAAAAGCTCAGAATAAACCGATCATCGTTGATTTTACAGGCTGGGCTTGTGTAAATTGTCGTAAGATGGAAGAGCAAGTATGGAGCTATCCTGAAGTAATAGATATTCTTAAAAACAAATATGTATTGATTTCATTATATGTAGATGATCGTAAAGAATTACCACAAGAATCTCAATTCAAATTTTTAAAACCTGATGGAAGAGTCAAAAATATTAAAACTATAGGCGATAAATGGGCAACTTTCCAAACCTTAAATTTTCAGAATAATTCTCAACCTTACTATGTCTTACTAGATACTGATATGACACTTCTTAACCATACCACAGCATATACTCCAGATGCAAATGAATATCTTGAGTGGCTCCAAGCAGGGTTAGATAATAGTAATAAAAGATAGATATTTTTTAGCGTTTAAGATTTTTGTTAAATAAAATGTAAGGATTTGATATATCATCGACTTCTTATGTAGTATTAAAACAAATAATCTATGTCGGTTGAAAGGATAGAGCTTTCTCAATGTTTTCCTTTTATTGAAAAAGAACTTGAAGATGAAATTATTTCTTCGAGTACATTTAAAATCATTCCCAAAGGTAAATATGTTGTAAAACAAGGAAGTTATATGAATTTTTTACCGATCATTCTGGATGGTTTAATTAAAATGTATGCACAAGAGGATCAGGTAGAGTTTCTACTATACTATATCCGTCCAAATGAGTGTTGTATTCTTAGTTTTAATAATTTGTTTAATCAAGAAGCAATTCGTTTTTCTGCTATAACAGAAGAGGATACAAAGATTCTTTGTTTACCTATGAAAAAGGTAAAAGAATGGTTTGTAAAATATCCGTCTTTTACTAGAATTATATTGAAAAATTTTCAACGTAATTATGAAGATTTACTTAATACAACAAAGCAAGTTGTATGTTATAAAATTGAAGACCGATTAGTAAATTATTTGAATGAAAAGGCAAAACATCAAAATTGTAATATGATTAAGGTATCTCACAAGCAAATAGCGTCAGATTTAGGAACTTCAAGAGAAGTGATATCAAGGATTACCAAAAAATTACAATCAACAAGTTTATTGATTCAACATAAAAGACATATTGAACTTATAGTTAGTAATTAGATGTAAAAAATAATAGCTAGTATATAAAAAAACGAGATATAAAACCATGCTTTTTTAGCACTGATTTTGTGTTCTGCTTTTTAACATAAATAATTGATGTTCAGTATATTGGGTATGGTTTTTTTAATCTTTTTTTAACGTATTTCAGTAACTTTTGTCACCAAACTTATTGGTTTTGTGGTTTTACATTTGTATCAAATAAAAGAATAAAATATTAGAAATCATGAAAAAGAAATTTACGTATTTAATCATGGCCATGATCGTTTTTGCTTCATGCAGCGATGATGATGATGTAGCAACACCAGATGGTGGATCAACAGAAATAGATGTGGTACTAAACGAAGTAAAGTATCAAGGAACAGATTGGGTTGAAATCTTTAACAAAGGAACAGAAGAAGCAGATATTAGTGATTACTGGTTATGCCTTGGCCCCGGAACTTATGTACAATTGGGTAACGTTACTCCTTTAAGTGGAACTACAACAATTCCTGTAGGAGGATATTTGGTAGTACCTTATGAACTTAATGACACTAGTGGAGGTCTAGGATTATATGCAACCGATCAGTTTACAAGTTCAGATGCCATTGTAGATTTTGTTCAATATGGAGCAGCAGGAAGTGCAAGAGAAAATGTAGCCGTTGCAGCAGGAATATGGACCCAAGGAGAATTTGTACCAACAGTAAATAGCGAAGATAATAGTATTGTGTTTGATGGAGATGGTAATGGTGCTGCCAATTGGGCAGAAACAACAACAGCTACTCCAGGAGCAGAAAATACACTTACAATGCCCAACAATGATGTACGTTCTATTGTGATTAATGAAGTTAATTATGGAGAAGGTAAACAAATAGAATTATGGAATAATGGTACGGTCACCGTAGATTTAGCACCATATTGGTTATGTCTTGGACCAGGAAGATATGTACAAATAGAAAATGCTACTGTAATTAGTGGTACGGCACAATTAGCCGCTGGAGAATTTTTGGTGGTAAATTGGGATCAATTAGGAGATAGTGAAGGCTTAGGGTTGTATTCTTCTAACAGTTTTGCAAGTGCAGATGCAATAATTGATTTTGTACAATGGGGAGCAGCAGGAAGTGCAAGAGAAAATGTAGCAGTAACCGCAGGAATCTGGACTCAGGGAGAATTTGTACAATCCGTAAGATTACCTAGCTATAGTATTGCATATGACGGAGAAGGAAACGCCGCTTCTGATTGGTCTGAAACGATTAATCCGACATTCGGAATGGGAAATGCGACTCCTATCAACAGCACTACATTTTCTATAACCATTAAAAATACAATTAACTATCTTAATGTGCATACCTTTACTACTCCTGTTGGAGCTGGAAGTCCAGGTCCATTAGCAACTAATAATGCACAGTATCAAATATCTTTTAAAGCAGTTCCTGGAACCAAATTTACACCAGTAACTATGATGGGAAATAGTAATGACTGGTTCCTTGCTCCAACAAATCTTGACGGAATTGATTTATTTCCCGGGGGTACAGCACTTAATGGTGTAGATATTGCAGATCAACTTTCTTTATACGACTTAGGAACAGAGGCAGATGGTGATCCAGCTACTTTTCCACCAGCAGGAACTAATGTAGGTCCAGCAGATCCAAATACATCGGTACGGTTGGTATCTGGTAGAGGTACAGGGGAGATATACATGACTGCAGTATTGGACTATGCGTCAGGAGGAGCAAATGAAGCAGGAACATTTACTTTAACTATTACAGCAATTAATACTCCAGATGTGGGTATGCCGGCTAGTCAGAATAATGGATTTGTAATTACTCCAGGAATAGTAGTATTGCATGCTCAACCAGAACCATTATTTACTTTGGGAGATGTAGATAGAGGAGTAGGTCTCGAAAGTATTGCAGAAGATGGTATGCCAGAAACATTATATAATTGGTTTACAGAAACAGGCTCTCAAGGAACACCGTTACGGTTATCATCTTCATTGACACCTTTCTCTCCAGCCTTTATATATGCCTTTAATACAGAAAGAGATCCATGGTTTGCACAAGGAGATGCAGCAAAAGGAGCAAGTGGTTTAGAAGAAATAGCAGAAGATGGAAATAGAATGGTGGCTTATAATTACTTAAAAGACTTTGGAATCCCAGTTGCTTTATCTACAGAAAATGGACCAATTGGCCCAGGTGGATCTTATACGTTTACAATTGAAGTACCACAAGGACAAAATTATAAACTTGGATTCGGGACTATGTTTGTACAATCTAATGATTGGTTCATAAGTAACAATAATGTTGGTTTAACATTATTCAATGTAGATGGAACAGCTTTTTCTGGTAATAGTATAAGTTCTAATACATACCTGTATGATGCAGGAACAGAAGAAGACCAGCCAGTTGGATTTGGAGATGATCAAGTAATGAATCAAGGATCTGATAATATAGGAGCAGCAGATGCAAATACCACGATTAGAAGAGTATCATCATTAGATGATGTACAGTTTGGTAAAGGTGTGATTAATAGCGCTCCAGGGGTAACTTGGTCAGGAGATCCTAGAGGAGGATACAATATAATAGATATAAATATCCAACCCCAATAAGATATTTTCTTAGAACTAAACTGTTTATATTTGGGGTATAAATGCACGTAAACTAAGATGATAAGCCTTTGAATTTGTATTCAAGGGCTTTTTTTACAGAATCAAAAAAGTTTAAACCCGTTTTTATGTATTAGAACTTCGTGATGAAGCTTTGAAATACCATAGATACTGATGTTTTCTTAATTTCTGCATAGTACCGTTATGGTGAAATTAAGAAATATAGTGAAGCGCTAGTATTTGCAGTAGTTCAAAGATGTAATAGATTTTTTAATGCATAATGCGAGTTAAACCAACTTTATTGGCTATACTTCCTTTGGTGTTAAAATCTCCTTAAAACTATCTCGCCACAACTCCAATTTTTTATCTTCATCCATAAACTAAACTTAAACCAATGCGATCAGTCAGATTTATTCTTTTAAGAAGCATATGCTTTTTTTATTTTATTACTGGGTTTTCTCAGGAAACTGCACTTTACGATGTAAAGAGTCAGTACACAAAGCAAGAAGTAGATATTGTTATGAGAGATGGGGTCAAGCTCCATACTACAATTTATTCACCAAAGGATACGTCCAAAAAGTATCCTATTTTAATGCAAAGAACCCCGTATAGCTCTAAGCCGTATGGAGAAGACAAGTTTAGGTCCACAATAGGTCCAAACCAATTTCTTATGAAGGAGGGTAATATTATTGTATATCAAGATGTCAGAGGGCGCTGGATGAGTGAAGGAGTATATGATAATATGAGAGCATACATTCCTAATAAAAAGGGAAAACAAATTGATGAAGCCAGTGATACATATGATACCATAGATTGGCTGGTCAAAAATGTAGCTAATAATAACAAAAAAGTAGGAGTTTGGGGTATCTCTTACCCAGGGTTTTATGCAACATACTCTTTGCTAGATGCGCATCCTGCTCTTAAGGCTGTATCGCCACAAGCATGTATCGGAGATTTCTTTTTTGATGACTTTCACCATAATGGAGCTTATTTGTTAAGCTATTGGAGAGTTACCTCCTTATTTGGTCATGAAAAAACAAAACCAACATCAGAAGCTTGGTATAAGTTTGCAGAATTGCCAAGCAAAGATCAATATCAGTTTTTCTTAGATGCTGGTCCTTTAAGTAATTTGGATACTTATTATAAGGAAGATAACGTATTTTGGACTCAGTTGAAAGAACATCCCAATTATGATGAATTTTGGAAAAAAAGAGGGATTATTCAACATTTAGAAAAGATAAAACCCGCTGTAATGGTTGTTGGAGGATTATTTGATGCAGAGGATTTATACGGACCTTTTGAAACTTATGAAAATATAGAAAAGCGAAGCGATAATTATAATATTATGGTTTTTGGCCCTTGGAGTCATGGGGATTGGGCAAGAACCAAAAAACGTCAGGCAGTAAGTAATGTATATTTTGGAGATGATCTTTCTCTTGATTATCAAAAAAATGTAGAAACTAAGTTTTTTAACCATTTTCTTAAAGGTGCTGCAGACGGAAAAACAGATTTGCCAGAAATTCAAATTTTTGATACAGGAAAAAAAGAGTGGAATTCTTTTGAAAAATGGCCACCTTCAAATACAGAAAAAAAGACTTTATATCTTTCTGGGAAAGGTAAGTTATCAAATACATCAACAGAAGGTGATACAGAATTTATTAGTGATCCCCAAAAGCCGGTTCCGTATTCAGAGGATATTAAAATGGTATTCACACCAAGAAAATATATGGCAGATGATCAACGCTTTGCAGCTAGACGTCCCGATGTATTAGTTTTTGAAACCCCTGTTCTTACAGAAGATATGACATTATCTGGAGAAGTTTTGGCAAAGTTAAAAGTAGCTACTACAGGTACAGATGCCGATTGGGTGGTAAAACTGGTAGATGTTTATCCTAATGATATTGAAGATACAGAAGAAACCCAGAAATATCTTAAAATGGCAAACTACCATATGATGGTCCGTAGTGAAGTAATGAGAGGACGCTTTAGAAATGATTTTAGCAAACCAGAACCATTTGTACCAAATCAAAAAACTAATGTCAATATCAAATTACAAGATATACATCATACATTCAAAAAAGGACATAAAATTCAGGTTCAGGTTCAGAGTACATGGTTTCCTTTGATAGATCTAAACCCGCAGACATACGTTCCTAATATCTTTAAGGCAAAAGCTTCAGACTTTACTAAGCAAACTCATAAAGTATTTTATGATTCTTCAATAGAAATCTCAATTTTAAAATAACTAATTAATCTTAAATAACGACAATATGAATAAATTGAAATTCAGTGTGTTACTGTTTTCTTCGCTTTTTATAGTAATTGGTTGTAAACAAGAAACAAAAGAATCAGAAATAGATGTGGCTTCTTCAGAAAAAATGATTCAAGAACATTCTAAACGTCTAAATGATTGGTTCCAAGCGCAATTCAAGGAAGAGATAGATAATTCTCCTATGAGGCAAACGTATTTAGGAATAAAAACAGATTATGGAAAATGGGATGATATCTCATCCAAGAAGGATGTAGAAGATTTGGAACGAGCAAAAAAGAGACTTGCATTTTTGAAGGATTCTATTGATGTCTCTAAACTCAATGCTGCAACTACGCTTAGTTATAAGTTGATGAAACAGAATCTAGAGAATGAGATAGATGATTTTAAATACCGTTTTTATGATTATCCAGTAAATCAAATGCATGGGATGCAGGCAGAGATACCTGCTTTTATGATTAACATGCACCAGATAGAAAATAAAAATGATGCAGAAGCTTACATCTCTAGATTAAATGGTATGGATGAGATGTTTGCGCAGGCCATAGAAAATATGAAGATCAGAGAAAAAAATGGAATCCTTCCTCCAAAATTTGTATTTGCCAAAGTTCTGGATGATAGTCGTAATATAATAGCAGGACAACCATTTGATAAATCTAATAAAGAAAGTACATTGTTTTCTGATTTTAAGGGCAAACTCCAAAAAATTGAAATCACTACCGAAGAGCGCCAAGAATTAATAGCCAATGCAAAAAAAGCATTGTTAGAAGGTGTAAAACCAGCTTTTGATAACCTGATTGCATTACTAAGTGATCAACAAAAAAGAGCAACAACAGATGATGGAGTATGGAAGTTTCCAAAAGGAGATGCATTTTATAATAATGCTTTACAACGAACTACAACAACTAACATGACTGCAGAGCAGATTCATGAACTTGGTTTAAAAGAAGTAGAACGTATTCATAATGAAATGCGTGATATTATGAAACAAGTTAAGTATGAAGGGACTTTAAAGGATTTCTTTACCTATATGAAAGAAGATTCAAAATTCTATTTTACAAACGACGATGCTGGAAAAGAGGCTTATCTTAAAAAAGCTGTTGAGTTAATAGATACAATGAAATCAAGAATGGACAAACTTTTTATTACCAAACCCAAAGCAGATATTACGGTAAAAGCAGTCGAATCTTTTAGAGAAAAAAGTGCAGGAAAAGCCTTTTATCAAAGAGGTACTCCTGATGGATCAAGATCAGGAACATACTATGCGAATCTATATGATATGACAGCGATGCCAAAATATCAAATGGAAGCTTTGGCGTATCATGAAGGTATTCCTGGCCATCATATGCAAATTTCTATAGCTCAGGAACTACAAGGTATACCCAATTTTAGAAAATTTGGCGGATATACTGCTTATGTAGAAGGTTGGGGCTTGTATAATGAGTTATTGCCCAAAGAAATTGGAATGTATAGCGATCCTTACTCAGATTTTGGTAGACTAGCAATGGAACTTTGGAGAGCATGCAGATTAGTAGTAGATACAGGAATTCATAGTAAAAAGTGGAGTAGGGAGCAAGGGATTAAGTACTATACAGATAATACTCCAAATGCAGAGAGCGATGCTATAAAAATGGTAGAAAGGCATATCGTGATGCCAAGTCAGGCAACAGCTTACAAAATAGGAATGAATAAAATCCTTGAACTACGTGAGAATGCAAAGAAAAAACTTGAGGATAAATTTGATATACGAGAGTTTCATGATGTAGTATTAACTAATGGCCCCGTGCCACTTACGATATTAGAAGAATTGGTAGAACAATGGATTGTAAGTAAAGAAACCAAAGAAACTCCAAAAGAAGAAGTAGGTTCTTAAAAAAAAATACCAGAAAAAAGTATAAGATCTCATAAGATTAACCATCTTGTGAGATTTTTACTTTTAAGATTATTATACGTTTAAATTGGTATTATATATGTAAATGTTTCTTAAGTAAAAATTTCAAACATCTTGTCAAGAGCATTAGCTCTGCTGTCAAGAGTGTTAGCTCTGTTGTCAAGACACCCAGCTCTGCCGTCAAGAGTGTTAGCTCTGTTGTCAAGACACCCAGCTCTGCTGTCAAGAGTATTAGCTCTGTTGTCAAGACACCCAGCTCTACCGTCAAGAGTGTTAGCTTTGTTGTCAAGACACCCAGCTCTACCGTCAAGAGTGTTAGCTCTGTTGTCAAGACACCCAGCTCTACCGTCAAGAGTGTTAGCTCTGTTGTCAAGACACCCAGCTCTACTGTCAAGAGTGTTAGCTCTATTGTCAAGACACCAAGCTCTGCCGTCAAGAGTGTTAGCTCTGTTGTCAAGACACCCAGCTCTACCGTCAAGAGTGTTAGCTCTGTTGTCAAGATACCCAGCTCTGTCATCAAGAGTGTTAGCTTTGTTGTCAAGAATATTGGTTAGGTTTGCTATAGTCGTCGGGAAAGTTAGTCTGGTGTAAAATGCCAAATCGATTTTATAGCATTGAGCAATCTAGAAAAGAGTAGAAACTACCAAGTATATTGGCTAAAGAAGATATCCTAAGAATGATTGATCTCACCAAAAAAACTAAAATACATAAATCAAAGTTATACTTATGTTACTATAATAAAGTTTAAAAACTTAAAAGATTTACTAAATTAGTTCCTCATATATAAATATATAGTTACCATGGTAACTATATATTGGTGTTGTAGCCAATTAAAAACGAATGAAAATTGAATTTAGACAATAAAAAATTTGTGACTACCGAGAATAAAAGTGGATTGTCATCAGATGAGACGATTTTTCATTATTCTCAAAGTGGAAATACAATTACAGGAAAATATAAAGGAGGCTCAATCTTGGAAGGGATGATTATTGGCAAACAAACCCAAGATTCGAAAATTGAACTATTGTATCAATGCCTAACAACTGAGGGTGAATTAAAAGCAGGAGAATCAAAAGGTCTGATTTCAGAAACTGAAAATGGGAAACTAAAATTGGAATTTGAATGGAATTGGCTGAATGGGGATTTATCTGGAGGGAAATCGGAATACATAGAAATTGAATAAGAACTGGCTACAACACGGTGTATAAAAACATTTCTTCGTTATCTTAAATTAAATCAATGGGGCTGTTAGAAGATGAAAATGCAGTTTCTATGTTACCAGAGATTTAAAACAAGTTAGGAAGCTAAAAGAGGTGTTGTGTAACACCTCTTTTTAAAATCATGTGAAATTTATTGTTTACCATGGTAGATTTTTATTCTTCAATAGTGGGATACTCTGTTTTTGTTGATATTAGGACACCTTTTTTATATGTTTCTTTTGTTATGAAACCTTCATTTTTTTTATCTTCAATAATCCAAACTCCGTCTTTTGTACCTTTCTTATATTGACCTCTTGTTGCAAAGTTTTCCATGTCATATGAATAGTAAATACCAGACTTCAGACCTCTTCGATAGTTTATTTCCTCTAAAAAACCATCTTTAGATATTTTCCAAAGCCCGTCTTTCTTGTTATTCTTATAATATCCTTCTGTGGAGAAAGTATGTCCATCAGTTTCAAAAAAATAGCCCTGCTTACGACCTTCCTTATAATTTACAACATTAGAGAGAATAATATTGTCACCTACATAAGAGAAAAAAAATAACCATTCACCATTTTTTTTTCCTTTCTTATATTCGATTTTGCTTATTCCTAATAATCTATTTTTTGGTTTATGTTTTATATAATATTTTCCTTCTAATGTATACTCCTTGCCTTCTTTAACTATTCGATTGTATTCTTCATTAGAAATCTTCTGATAGCCAAAATTAGAATCACCCTGTGCCTTAGAAAAAAGGGAAAAAAGGGAAAATAGAATAAAGATTGTTATTTTATTTGCCATGATATAGCTTTAATTCTTCTAACATAATTTTTGTTTGCCATTGCCAAAAGGTAATACCGTTACCTTTTGGATTATTAATTACAGTTTCCCCTATTTTATAACCATTATAGTCCATAATATTTTCTGTAGTTGCCAAATTGAAAATATATTTAGGCTTATGTTCAGAAATTTCATTGATTTCGTTTATCTTCTCTTCTTTTTCCTTTAAAAGCTCTTTCTTATAATCACCAAAACTAACCTCTTTTCCTTTTAATTTAGCATTATTGGGGGTTTTTTCATTTTGCTTTAAATAATCATTAATTTGACTAATCCATCTGTTCTTACTTATAATATATTTGCCATTTATTTCTATAGGTGTAGATGGATGAAACAAACCTAATGAGTGAGCTATTTCGTGGGTAATAGTTAATACATTTGTTACAGAATCGGGTACTATGATATTATAATTACTCTTTCTTGGAAAAATTTTAGCATGCCCCAACTCTGTACCCGGTTGTTGCATTGCTGAAAGAAAAACAATTATCCCTTTAAAATCACCCCATTTACTGGTATAAATTTTATGTAATTCGTCATCAAATCCTTTTTTATAATTTGGTATACCCGTTGACCCATCAGCTCTATACTTAGGAATCAATAATTTCTTATCAATCAAACGCTCTGTATTTACAATCATTTCTTTAACAGGTTGCACATCTAATTTTATTAGTGATTGATTGAAATATTTTTCAGCTAAATCTTTTTTTATGCTATTAAATTTAGCTTCGTTTAGTTCGCCAAATGTTTGTTGGTTATATCTGTTATCTGGTTCATCCCCCATAACTTTTACAAATTGAATAGGAAGTATAAAATCTTTATCATTCCTAGCAACATTAATCTTCCCTACAATCTGATCGTCTTTATCCAATAACTCAATCTTGGTATCACTGCTTAATGGCTGATCACAAAACACTTTTATATCCTGTTTACCTGCATCTTTTGTTTTTAGCTCATTGGGTTCAAAACGTATACCATTTTTTGAGGGTAATTTGATAATATCATCATTACGCTCTTTGCCCTCTATGGGGTCGATATGTAATTTTAGAGATACATTTTCCTGATCGGGGAACAATAGATAACCAAGGAACAAAATATTCTTTATTATGTATTGTTATTTGTTCATACTCTTTTTTCAGTTCCTCATAATTTTCACAAATATCTTTGTAGTTACCTCGCATCCAATCAAACCCAAACTCGCCTTTGTAATTTTCTTTACGTCTTAATGTAGCGATAAATTTAAAATCGTCTCTTGTTTCCTCTTCATTCTCTGCCGATTGATAAGGTTGCTGTTCGCTTGGGGGTACCCAACTTTCTTGCCAGTGTTTAATAAGTGTTTGCCATTTATACTTTTGTATAGCAGGAGAAATCACCAAAGAGATGGTCATGGGCTGTTCGCCCTGACTGTTAAATACTTCTTTGTACTCTACCAGTGCAGCATCATTAAACTTATACTCAAATATTGCAGGATTATCCAGCGCCCCCTCATGATAAGAAAGTTCTCCTTCGTTAAGTTTGCATAATTCTCCCTCTTCAGCATGGGTGATCCATCGCAATAATAAACTATCATCATAACTAGAGTATATATCGAGATGTATTAACCCACCCAGAGGTTCTGCTCCTGCTCGTCCTGTTTTAGGATTAACCATACGGTGATACATCACCCCTGCATTAACCACTTCGAATTCTTGCCCAAAAACTTTTAACTTGGCTACTATCATTATTCTTGATCTATTTTTTTACATTCATTACTCTTAAAAACAGAATGTTACAAAGAGCTTTTGTCTTTATTTTTAGATTAGATCTCTTGTAAAATAGGTTTTGGGACGCCAAATAAACGTAAAATATTCCTATTAAAATAAAGTTTCGGTAAAGTTTGTGGTTTTACCGTAGTTGGTTTTTTCTTTCTTTTAAATAAGCATAAGTAGGTTTGTAGACTTGGGCTTGAGAGGGATTATATTCTATTCTTTTGGAGAGCAGTTTTTTAATTCGGGTCAAATGCTCCCATAGGCTGTTTTTTGGTTTTAATTCATTAGCGACAATTTTTACCCCTTCTTTGTCACACAATTTTCTATAGATATCATCCATCATTTTTTTTGAAACTTCTAAGGGTGTATCTATTGCAACCATTATATCGATTTTCTTGTCTATAGCTATTTGTTGTTTTTTACTCATCTCTTGGTATTTTTAAATTGAAATTAGTAGCATGAGAACCTATCGTAATTTTTATACGCAAGGTTTCAAACTGGCATGGTGCAATTGGTATATATAAGCATAGATCATAATAGCTTTAGGACAGTCATTAGATAACTTATACAAAATCACCAAGATCAATGTTTAGCACTTTAAGCAGCCCGTGCAATACTTCTTGTGGTATATCGGTATGATTATCTATTTGTGACATTATAATGGTTTAAAAAATTAAGAAAGGAACGAGAGCAGTCAAAAAGTAAGGGGGCTTACTACACAAACTCAACTCAACTAGCAGTAGATAAACTACTCCCGTTTTCTTTCTGTAATGACTAGAATAATAGTGTAGATACGCTAGTCTGGGGTAATTGGATTATTATATAGATGGAGTTAATGGCTGCCCTGTTGTAATTGCATCAAGATGTAATTTTGAGTTTCTAATTATTTTTACAACTTCCTTTACTAATAAGTGCTAAACCGAAAGGTTTGTTATATTTATAAAGTCCGCCAAATTTTTAAATTTGGTTTTTAAGATTGATAAGTTAAAAACAAAATGTAAAAATTCGGCTCTGTGTTAGCCCGAAAAGTTAGTGTCTTTTTGCACGCTACGTTTCATACACAAGTCCGTTGACAGTAATTTCCAAAAAAACAAAAATTGAGTGAAACACTTCTTTTTCTGACAGATTTCTTTCGAATCGATATTTTTGTCGGATTCGGATTTTACTCAATAATCTACTTTTCACTTCGTTTGCTTTTAAAAAACGAGACCTTCATAACGGAATTTGATGAAAGTGCTGTACAAACAGTAGTTTATGGAGGTGTTATTTGGTTATGCTTATGGGTAATCGAAACTTTTGTTTACTATTATGGATTAGAAAACGAAATTGAAAAAAATGGATATTATGAATATCTGACTGGAAAATATTCTTACGGAATTTGGACTCAATCAATATTTTGGTTTCTACTTACCCAACTTTATCGGATTAAAATAATAAGAAGGTTTTTAATTTTTAGAATTATAATCAGTTTATTTTTCACTATTACTTATGAACGATTTGTAATTATCGTAACATCATTACATAAAGATTATTTACCAAGTAATTGGACAATGGGGTATAATTTCACATTGACTCCTTATTGGATATTTCTGGGGTGGATTTCGAAAATTTTGATATTTATTCTACTTGTAATGTTATATCATTTTGTAATTAGAAAAATAAAAAACGCTCTACAACAAAATGTATAGTTCATTGCTGTTGATTTTCCTCCGGAAAATCTTTCGCACTGACCAAACGTTCCCTACTTTTTACTAACTTAGTCATTCCAGCAACGAAACCATACATAAACCGTTACCTGCAATTATTCAGAATAACTTATTTTCTATTGTAAAAAATAATTTGATGAGATATCAAAGAATATTTTTTTATAAAACGGAAATTATCTTTTATAAATTAACAAATAAGATATATATAATAATTACGATACTTGTAGATCAAAAATTAGCTTATTCAATTTAAATATTATGGATCGAAAAACATTATTAATATCCATTATTGCAACTTTATTTTGTAATTTATCTTTCTCTCAACGTATATACACCGTAAAAGCCATTAATGGATTAATAATTCGTCAAGGACCATCTACCAAAACTGAACGAGTTGGTAAACTACCTTACGACTACAAGTTTAAAGTAGAAGAATCAAATATTGCTGATGAATTTAGTCTAACTGAAAACAAAATAAAAATAAAAGGAAATTGGATTAGAGTTGAAAGTGAATTTGGTAATGGTTATGTTTTTGAAGGCTTTACTAGTAGGGATTACGACATCAAAGGCTATGGTTATGGTATCTATGGAAAAGTTAAATCATATAAAAATCATACCTTTTACAACGGAGGTATGCAAAATGCAGATTGGCGAGAATTTAACGAAAATGGTGAAATAACTAAAGATTATTACTATAACAGCAGAGATAAAATATGGGAAATATCTACTCATAAAATTTATAATGAAAAAGGTCAGTTAATTCAAAATAACGGAAGTTATGATTCTTATAGTTATAAATTTGATGATAATGGTAATGAAATTGAAGAGTACCAAGTAAAAAAAGATGGAACACCTTATTTAAAAACAATTAGGACATTTGATAAAAAAGGAAATATAACCTCTGCAGACTACGACTATTTTAAAGATAAATCAAATTTCAAATGGGTTAACAAGTATAATAGTAAAAATAAACCACTTGATTCTAAACGCTACAATTATAATGGAGAACTAGATAGGTATTATATATATAAATACAAAAATGATACGATTTTAATGTCAGTACACAAAATAAACCCTGATGAAACTAAAAGAATAACTTCTAAAAGAACATTTGAAGAGACTTCTGAATATACTATTGAAAAGTTTGTTGAATATTTTAAAGAAGACAAAAAAGAAGGGAAAATATATACATCAAGAATAAAAGTATATGACAAAAATAACAATTTAGTTAAAGAGGAATTTTTTGATTGTGCAGAAAGCCAATTACCGAACTTTTCTTTTTCTGGTGGTGGCGGAAACTATAATGAACGCGTTGTTAAGAACTATATAAATAACAAATTAGTTAGTAAAAAATTATTTAGAACAATGTATTATCAAAATAGAGAACAAGAATTACTAATTGAAGATTATACTTACGGAAAAAATTATCGTAAGGCAATATACTATACTCACTATACAGATGTTGTAACAAAACACACTAGAGTTTCATACTATAATTACAATTCGCAAATAGTAAAGTATATTGAATATGATGATAGTAATAATAATAAAGACGTGTATGAATATCAATATACATATGACCATTATGGTAATTGGACATTAAAAAAGACATTTAGAAACGGGAAATTCTATAGAGATTATATTCAAGAATTTGAATATTATGAATAATAGGTCATTTTCCTCAAAAAAGAATACATTATTAAAAAGAAAAACTGTCAGGTAACAGTAGTAACCACTGCACAACTACTATTTTTGATAAACTCAGACTGTTTTAATATATTCAAAATAAAATTAACACTGAAAGTCAATTGTTTAAAAAATAACTCAACCTGTAAAATACTTGATATTATAGAAATAGAGGTTGTGCAACAGCCACAACACCTATGCGATAATGCGCGGAGTTTAGGTCAATTCGAAAAGTTATTGTCTATTTGGTTCATCGCCAAAGATTTAAATTTAGTATTTTAGAAAAGATAAAAACAAAACATAAACTTTGACTAAGTGCTTGCTCGAAAACCTGTGATTTTCTGCTCCCGCACTACGCATAGCTAAACGTTGTGATGCATTAGAAAATGAAAAATTACTTTAAAATATCTTTTTTAACTTTAATTATTATGACAATTGGGGGATGTCAAAACTCGAGCAAACCGACTGCTCAAATAATCAAAAAAGATTTTGGACTTTTAGCCAAAGAAAATGATAGTATTAGTATCGAATTGATCCTTGATCAATTCAAGGATTATGACGAATTAATATATCGCGCTGAAGATATCGTATGTAATGATAGTTTACCAAAAATCACCTTAAAGAATAAGAATAAAACCAAACGAATTTATTTCCGAAATCCCTGCTGGGAAGAGTTAGGTTGCCTATTGATTAAGCAAAAAAATGTTATTGAAATTCATAACGATACCATTAAGAAATCTTATGAAAGATATTTTACTTTAGATAGTTTGCCCTCAGTTCTTAAAAGAGATCTTGAAAACAATGGAAAAGACCCTAGTTTATGTGAAAATCCTGAAAAGTTATTAATTTACATATCATACGATAAGGATGGAACAAAAAAATTAATCAACACTTTGAATCGACTGATCAATGCTTATGAAAAAGTGACGGATCGAACTGATTTGAAAATATGGCTTCACAAAAGACTTAAAATTCCACCTCCACCTCCAATGCCTGAGAATCCTGATGAAATGGAAAGTGAATAAATTGAGAAAAAACGCATCACAACACAATATCCTATGTAAAGCCCTTTCCCAAGTCTTAGGTTATAAAAATACAATATTTCAACACTAGTCCATTATAACTCTGCATCCTATATGTGGTATGATACAAGATCATCCACTAGCATATATTAAGACATAGTTTTGCTACTCATTTATCAGAAGAAATAGATTTACGATACACTCAAGTTTTGTTAGGATACAATCCCAGCAAACCAACCGAAAACTTATACTCACGTCGCTATAAAAAAACTTAAAATAGTTCCTCACATAGAAATATATGGTAACTATATATTAATGTTGTGCGTAATTTGACGCAACCAAATCTGAGTTTATTGATCTATAATAAAACAGAAGATATGACTAAAAAAATATTAATTGGAATCTTCATTTTAATCGGAATAAATTCTTGTAATGACGACGATAATGTGACCCAAAACTTTAATGGAAATTATTCTGGGTTTTTTACAGTAGAATATTCTAATGGAACAACTCATTCCAATCCTGTTACAGTAAATTTTTCAGAACTTAATACTTATCATAGTAGTGGAAATGGAAACAATAATGATTTTTTTCCAGCAGGAGGAAACGGGACTTATGAAATAAAAGATTCTAAAATTACTTTTTCGGATACTAATATTTGGTTAGCGCACTTTGATTGGAATCTTATTCTGAACGGAGAATATGATTATTTAATTAATGATAACCAATTAATTATTTCTGCTGATAAAAATAATATTGGGTTTTATAAATATGAATTAGAAAAAGAATAAACTACAAACAACAATAGCCCATTATAACTCTCCATCCTATATGGGGTATGATATCTGATCATCCACCAGCATTGCTATGATTTTGATTGGCAAACAAAGCAACTTAGTATGAAATGTGATAGCCCTTAAAATGTTTATCAATATATTTCTGCAAGACAAAAGGTTTTGGAGAAACAGTCAAGATAGAACCATCAAAGAGATCCGTAGCCGTATGAATTTTCTAACTTCGCTTGTATACGTCAATACCAATAAATAACTTTGAGTCAGTAGTATCCTTTGTTTTCATAATAAATTACTTTTGAATTCTTTATTAGATAACTTAGAGTAATGCTTTTATATTGTTGCTATATGATCATAGCAGTTATGAGATTACCCAAAAGTTTTTATATGCCTTGCTATGGCGTAAAGATTTTATGATGGAAAGTTATAAAATCAGTGCAAAAAAAGTCGAAGGCTAGGTAACATTTTGCTCTGCTACAACATATGCTTATAACATTGTCCGCCATTTTTGAAACAAAACCAAACAATTCTACAAATTAATCATTAAATCATTTAAAAAAGCATTGTAATCATTCAATTCTAAAGGAACATCTGCATTTTTTTCCATATCGTGAAAATGATGTGTGGCTAACAATTCCATTCCTGTAAAAGCATTCATTCTGTGAAACCCAAACATTACACCTTCATCCACACTTTTTTGATTGAAAAATTCATTTTCTAAAGTAAATGCAGTTTTAGGTGCATTCCAACTTGTAGTGAGTATATATTTTTTTCCGTGCATTAAACCACCAGTTCCATAGTTGATGTTTGGGTTCATTCTACTTCTTCCATCATTTTTATAAATTCCGTTTTGATGTCCTTCCGTAAAAACTTCGTCTATATATTTTTTAAACCCAAAAGGAATTTGAAACCACCAAATTGGAGTATGATAAATCACTATATCTGCCCATTTAAATTTTTCAACTTCTTCCTTTACGTTATAATTTCCACCTACTTGAATACATTTGACTTCAAATCCGTCAAGTGTATCAAAATATGAAATAGTATTATTGAAAAGAGTTTCATTAAATCTTCCACCAGAATGTGCAAATGAATGACTTCCATTAATTATAAATATATTTTTCATTGGTCTATTATTTTATTTGGGGCAAAATTAAAGCAATAGTTATCATTATAAAAATAATACAAATTATATATTTGTATAAATATATTAATAGACATGGTTAATTTAGAATGGTATAGAACATTTAAAGAAATATATGAAAATGGAACTTTAACTAAAGCTTCTATTGCTTTATATGCTTCTCAACCAGGAGTTAGTGTACACTTAAATGCATTAGAATCTTATGTTGGCAAAAAACTATTTGAACGAACTTCGAGAAAAATGATTCCAACAGAAGATGGGAAGTTTTTATATGAATATATTATTGAATCTTTAAAAAAACTTGAAATAGCTGAACAGCATTTTAAAAAAACAACTCAAGAAAAAAATCCATCATTAAATATTGGTATGTGCTCTGAAATGTTTCAGCTCATTATTGAACCCGAAATTCCAAAATTAGATTTTGACTTAATTGCTAGATTTGGAACACATACAGATTTAATAAAAGACCTAAACAATGGCATTTTAGATTTAGTTATAACACCTAAGAAACAGGATGAGAAAAAATCATTAGTTGAATATGTTCCGTTTTCAAAAGAAAGAATCATTTTAGTTGCAGGAAATAAAACGGATACAATTAAAATACAAGAACATATTAAATCAAACCATTTGAATAATTTAGAAGACGAACTACTTCAAAATGTTTGGTATAGTTCATCAAACGAAATGGAACATTTTAGACGTTTTTGGTTTGAGAATTTTAATAAGAAACCTGCTTTTAAGCCAAACTACATTTTACCAAATATTACTTCCATTATCAGATGTTTAAAGAATGAAAACGGATTGGCACTAGTTCCAGATTTTTTATGTAAAGAACAAATTTTAAGAAACGAAATAAATTTGGTTTGGAAAGGAAAAGTAAAAACGGAAAATACCTTATATTTTGCATCAAGAACAGATTTGAAATACAAAAAAAAATTAGATACAATTAGAAATATATTTACATCAAAAATGAAATAAACTGGTTACAAAACTGTGTTAAAAAAACATAGTTAATCAGTGCTAAACTGAAAGATTATTGTTTATTTGTCAAAACAGCCAAATTTCTTAATTTGGCTTTTTAGAACACAAAAATTAAAAACAAAATATAAAAATTAGGCATTGTGTTGATTCGAATATTTAGTGTCTGTGCTACGGTTCATACACAAATCTGTTGGCAAACATTTTAAAAAAAAGATGATTGAGATTAAAAGAGCTGATAAAAGAACAGAATTTAAAGTCATAGAAAAATTGGCGAATGAAATTTTACACCAAGTTTATGATCCAATAATTACAGCTGAACATACCGATTGTTTTTTAACAGAATTTCAATCGGAAAATGTAATTGAAGACCAAATTAAAAATGAAAATTTTAGTTATTTCCTATTAAACTATAATACCAAAAATGTTGGTTATTTAGGAGTTCAAAAACTGAATAAAAAACTGATTTTAAGTAAGCTTTATATTCTGGAATCGTTTCGAGGACTGAAAATCGGAAAAGCAGCGTTGGAATATGTTAACGAGTTTGCAGCGAATAACGGAATTGAAAAAATTGAGTTAATTGTTAACCAACAAAACCAAAATACTATTGATATTTATCTTAAAAAGGGATTTAAAATAATAGAATCGGTTGTAAACTCTTTGCCTAATGGATATTCTGTTG
Source organism: uncultured Aquimarina sp. (assembly GCA_947498785.1). Classification (GTDB taxonomy): domain Bacteria; phylum Bacteroidota; class Bacteroidia; order Flavobacteriales; family Flavobacteriaceae; genus Aquimarina. Next base: position 145,953 of record CANMLS010000002.1, read on the forward strand.
AGGATTATAAAATGGAAAAAATATTAAAAACTGAATAAAAAGGATTAGCCAACCACATGTGATCATAGTGGCTAAGTGATGAATTGAATGGTTATTGTATTTTTTTGGTAAGACGCAGTGCTTGCAAAAAAATAAAAGTTTGTCATCGATGCGCAGATAATGTTGCTAGTTAGATAACAATTTGCTTTGCTACAACATATGCATGAAGCTTTACAAACAGAAAAAACAATGAGAGTAGTATTTTTCACATTTTTAATATCAATTTTAAGCCAAAATATCTTTGGTCAGCAAATAGATAAATATATTGCTAACGTTGATTTTAACAACATTAAAAACACCTACAAAGCAGACTTTCAAATCAATTTTAGCGACTTAAAGCCAAATGATACAATTAAACTTTTTCTTCACGAAAGTGCTGTTATAGCTTCAATTAAGTCAAAAGATGAAAATATTGATTACCAATTGAAAGAAGAGAAGCTATTGGGCGAAGACAATGCTATTTTAATACCAACCAACTTTATTTCAGAGAATACGATTGCCATCTCTTACTCAAATAATCTGAAAGCCATAAAAAACCCAAATTTTAAATTTAATCCCGATTGGATAGAATTAAATATTTATACTTCTTGGTTTCCATTAAATATTAATTACGGATTATTTGATTACGAGATTTCAGTATTTACAGATGACACTTTGGTAGGTACAAATGTTTCTGACAATAGCATATTAAAAAGTGTTTATACAACCTATGATATACCATTTATAATTTCAAATAAAATTTTAAAAACGCCCGTCGAAAATGGAAAGATAAACTTATTTCATTATGGTGTTAATGATAGTATTATAGAGAAAGTAAAAAAGAAATCTGCAAAATTTTTTACAGATTATACAACTATGTTTGGCCTAACAAATGCAGATAATTTATCCATTGCAATAAATTCATTTAACCGAACAATAAATTATGCAAGGCCACAATTTATATCTTCAAGCATTGATAAAAGTTATACCAGAGTAAATGAAAAAATATTAGCACATGAAATAGGTCATTTATGGTGGAACAAAGCGGATGTAGGTAGTTGGGAAGATTGGCTCAACGAAGGGTTTGCTGAATATAGCTCACTGTTACTTTATCGAAATGATTATGGCAAAAATGAATATCTCAAAAAAATAACAGCAATAGAAAAAAGAATTAAAAACAAGCCAGCTATCTGGAAAATAGAGTTCTTCAATCAAGACAGAAATACAGTAATAACTTACAAAAGTGCTTATTTGCTTTTCTTGCTCGAAAATAAGATTGGACAAAAACAAATGTTAGATTTATTGAAAGAAACTCATCAATCAAAAATTATAACAACTGATGATTTTCTGGAATTGCTATCAAATAAATGTAGCACCGAAATTAGCAAGTGGTTCGAGACAGGATTGCGGAAATGACTATTGCCAACAGCATATCCAAAAAAACAATAGGGTAATTGGAGCAAATAAGTTTGGCTTTTAGTAAAATAGAGATAAAAAGAAAATTTAAAAATTCAGCTCGCGTATAATCCGAAAAGCTCATGTCTATTTACTTGTTAAGTTTCATGCACAAGACCGTTAACTACAAATAGAGTAAAATGAAAAAACACTGAAATACAAATAATTGATTCTGTAGCTATTGATAAAGCTTTGGCTGTATTCTTAAAACGAGAAAACAAACAAGTTAAACTTATAAGAGGAAGTGTTGATAATATTCTGAATACAGAAAATAGCAAAACATATTTGACAAAGAAAATATTGACCCTGGTGGAGTAGCTATTACTGCTAAAAGAGATAATTCAGATTTTGTATCAAGGTTTTTATTCCTCAAGTAACAATTTTTGAAGAGCCAGTTACAGGTTCATTACAGGCTACATTAAGTCTTTACTGGAGTGAAGTTTTGAACAAAAAGAAATGATTACAATTCAATTATCCTCTCGTCATGGAAAATTATATTGTACAGATTTGTATGATAGAGTTTTAATAGCAAGAAAATCAAAAGCCTATTCTAAAAAGGAATAATAAAAATAGAATACACTGTCTACAACAATAGTAATCGTTGTACAAGTGCAATTATGCAAACTTTTAGCCATTTTGAAAATAAAATAGTATTGCATACAAAATAACTATCGGAACTTCGAAATTGAAAGTTGGAACATCTAAAAACAACAACTTAGAGAATTGATAAAATAAATTGAAGTCAATAAAAAAACGAAAAATATTCTTTCCAGTTGAACTTGTTCAACTTTTTTGTCATTTTCATTCAAGTAATTTATGACATATAAAATTGTACATAGAAATGACAAAAAAAGTAAATAAAATAGAGTAAACCCCAACGTTTAAAATTAATTTCTGAGAAAAGGCTTCTTGCTAGAATTAATTCTTAATATCTCTCTTTACAGTTCTTCAAATATGCGATTTTTAGAGGCTAGATTTAAGTTATTGGTCGAATCGCTCTTAAACAACAGTTAAAAAATATTCTAATTCAAAATAATGCTAAACTATGAAGCTTAAATCCGTTAATTATATTTCTTCTCTTACTCCATTAAGAGGGGTGGCTGCTTTATTAGTTGTGCTATTTCATTATGATATTTGGTTAATGTTACGTGGGTTTCCTCGATTGATTAATACAAAATATTCATCTATTATTACAAATGGATATTTATCGGTAGACTTTTTTTTTATACTAAGCGGGTTTGTCATTTGTCATGTGTACGGTAAGAAATTAAAAAATCGAACTAGAACGGTTGTAAGAAAATATTTATGGGCAAGATTCACGAGACTTTACCCTTTGCATGTTTTTATAATGCTACTTTTTGCATTGCAAACGATTGTGTTATTTTGGTTGTTTCCTGAGTATGCAACTGAGAAATGGAAATGGAGTAGAACCTTACCTGACTTTTTTATTCATTTATTTTTTTTACAAACTAGCGGAATTATTAACCGTCCTGTTTGGAACGTTGGATCTTGGTCCATTGCAGCAGAATGGTGGACATACATTTTTGCAATTGGACTCATTCCGTTATTAAACAAGGGTAAAAAACAAATCAGTATCATTTCCACAATACTCGCCTTATTAGGATTCGTTTTTATTGCAAGTCAAAATCCAAAATTTAAGCTTGACGAATTTTATGGACTAGGTACACTTCGTTGTGTTTTTGGTTTTACAATTGGTATTGGTGTGTATCAAGCATACTTAATTCTAGTTAATAAAAAAACAATATGGAGCAAAGATTGGGTATTCTACATAATGCTTTTATGCTCTTTATCTGTTATGCATTTTAACATATACGACGTAGTAGTAATACCGTTTTTTGGAGCTTTTATTCTTTGTGCTTCGTTCAACAAAGGGCTGCCGTATAAATTACTGAATTCGAGACCGTTACTTTTTCTTGGTAATATTTCTTACTCAATATATTTAATCCATCTATTTTGGATATACCTTTGGTTAATGTGGTTAGATTTATACTTTATACCTAGAAATCATGATGTTATACCTAGTTTATCAGACAAAATTCTTTGGTTATCTATACTGTTGACATTAATAATCGGCTCGTCATATTTGACCTATAAATATGTTGAGATTTCAGCTCAAAAAAAACTTAGACAATGGCAAAAATCATGATGAAGAATATAGAAAATGTTGAGTAGTATTGGCTATAATTAATACAAGTTTTGGTGTATAATCCAAAGTTTATTGTATTTTATAAAGTCGGTCAAATCTTTTTGATTTAGCTTTAAAAATGAATAATGATAAAAGCAAAATATTTATATTTGGCTTAGTAACAATCCTAAACGTATAGCTTATCACAGGCTATACGTTTCTTTATATTCAAGGTTAGAACAAAAAGTGAAAAAATGAATGTTGAAAAGTTTGCCCAAGAATGGATTCAATCTTGGAATTCACATAATTTAGAAGAAATATTGAACCATTATTCCGAAGATATAGAAATAACTACTCCAATGATAAAATTAGCTGGAGATATTGATAATGGAACCCTAAAAGGAAAAGAGGTTGTGGCTGATTATTGGAAAAAAGCTCTAATTAAAATTCGGGACTTAAAATTTAAATTAATTGATATAACAGAAAGTGTAAACTCAATAGCTCTTTACTATGAATCTGTTATGAACAAAAAAGCAATTGAAGTAATGTTTTTTAACGAGAAAGGGAAAATAAATAAAATGATTGCCCACTATACAAACTAAATAAAAATATGATTCATATAACCTAACTAAAATATAATAGACGGAAAAGAAGATATTTTTAACCAATTTAAAATAAACTAATAGTAATCGTTGTGTACAAGTCCTTAAAAAAGGTAAGATCTGTTAAAAATCTTGAGTCTAAACCCTAGTTTTCTAAAATGATATATTATAACTACTTCAATATAAATATTAATAACCTAATAATCAATATAATATAGATACACAATGGGTTAAATAATTGTATTTTTATGAAATACTTGTACAACAGTTACATTTTATATGACCATATCTGATTATGGATAGAACGATTTAATCAACAACGCTAACCCTCATCTTATACTTATCATAATAAATTGGGTAACTATTTCTTTTAATTGGTTAAAGTTAGTGTTGGTTAGAGTGGTGGTGGAAAATGTTTATTTTATTGATAAATACTTCTATTTCTTAAATCTTTCTCTATAATTAGAAGGATTTTCTCCCATAAGCTTTTTGAACATTTTATTGAACAATGGTACATTTGAAAACCCTGTTTCAAGACCAATATGACCTATTTGCATATTGGTATTTGCCAACAGAGAACACGCTTCATTCACTCTAACTTCAATAAGTGCCTGCTTAAAAGTTTTTCCTGTGTTTTTTTTAAAAAACCTACAGAAAGACGATTCCGTCAATCCTAATTCCGTAGCTACTTCATTAGTATTTACGGGTTCTTTGTAATTGTTATTGATCAAAGAATAAACTTGTCTAAGCCTTTTAGAATCGGTTTTAGAAGTTTTTAGATAAGAGACCGCTTCCAAACTGCTTGACAGTTGAGTGTCGTACATATTGTTTAGCAAATTAAAAAAGTTTATTAATCTGTCATATGGTTCCATTTTAAAGATTCTTTGTATCTGTTTCCCTAACTTATGCTTCTCGACTCCAGAGAAAAAAAGACCTTTTGTCGAATTTTTTAAAAGTTTGTTAATCTTATGAAATTCTGGAAAACAATTACATATTTGTGATATATGCTCTAGTTCAAATTGAATTACAAATTCCTCATAATCCAAAGATTCGTAGGCGTAATAAAAAGTATTATGCGGAATCTTAGGTCCTAACAACACTAGGTCGCCATCTTCATAATGACTTATTTTGTTACCAATAAATCTCCTTCCTTTTCCTCTTGGAATATAGGCAATCTCAAACTCTGAATGAAAATGCCAATAATCATCATAAATCACTTCCTTTTCATAATTATGTGTTAGATGGAGTACCGAATCTATTTGCAACGGTAGAGTTTGTAGCTTTGGCTTCTTCATCTTTAATTTGTCTCAAATTATTATTTATATGACAATCTAAGATAATTTTTAGAAAAATTAGATATATCTCCAATCTTAATTTTAAAAGATATTAGCAATTAATTTATACTTCAAATGGATTTAAACCTTTTTATAGGAAATATAGCTGCATTACTAACGACATTAAGCTTTTTGCCACAAGCTATAAAGGTCATTCGAACAAGAGACACTAAGAGTCTTTCATTACCTACTTATATCATGTTCGTTTCTGGTGTTATGCTATGGTTTATGTATGGTATACGAAGTGGGCAACTGCCCATAATTTTAGGCAATCTTATAACCTTTGTTTTTGCAGCCATAATCCTCATATGTAAATTACTGGAAAAGAAATAAAAAGCTCTAAAAAGAATGATCAAAGCAATATTATTTGATTTTGATGGAACACTAGTCGATTCTGAATCGTTACACTTCATTAGTTGGAACAACGTGCTAAAAAAGTATGATGTTAACATAACAGAAGAGGACTATCTGAATAACTTTGCTGGAATTCCAACACCTCAAAATGCAAGTCTCTTAATGGAGAGATACGGTTTGGAAAAATCTACGCAAGAGCTCGTAGATGAAAAGGAATCACAAACAATATTGATGGGATCGAATTTTGACATACCCTTTATGCCCTTTGCATTAGAAATTGTAGAGATTATAAAGAGATTTAACGTACCAATGGCTATAGTCACGGGAAGCCCAAGGTCGGAGATGGAGCCAATCTTGAAAAAAGCAGGTATTTTTGAATATTTTCAATATACTATTACAAGGGATGATGTTGAAAAGAGCAAGCCAGATTCCGAGCCTTATATAAAGTGTAGCGAATTGATGGGATTCAGAAAGGATGAATATTTAGTCTTTGAGGACACCTGGAGTGGCATAAAGTCAGCTAAAGGTGCCTCACTTAAATGTTTCGGCATCCAGAAGTCCGAGGATTTATTGATTAAACTCAACAAGTCAGGAGCTGACAAGACATTTAAAAATTTAGAAGTGGCTTACAATTACCTTATCACATCAAAACTTATTGGATAGTGAAACACGCTCGTCGTGGTCTTGTAAAAAAAGGAAATTTAGAGATTATGAAATTATTCGGGTTTGGAGAAATTGACAAAATTAAAATAGTCGATTTTAAAATTATTACACCAATAGTAAAGATTAAAGATGATTTGGTATTTTCTTTTAATTTAATAAATACAGAAAATACTCCTTTAAAAATTAGACTTGAATACGGTTTGTATTATCAAAAAATGGTTCTCTATCGAAAAAAGTATTTAAAATAAGTGAGAAGGATTATCCAAAAAATTCAACTACCAAAATCAATAAAAAGCAATCGTTTAAAGTAATTACAACTCGTAAATTTCACACAGGAAAACATCAAGTATCTATTATAATAAATGGAGTAGAATTAGAAAAAAGAGATTTTGAACTAATTGAATAGAAAAAGGACATAATAACGGTAGCTGTTACACAACTTAAATCCTAGATTGAAAATATGATATTTTCTGGAGTCTGTTCTGACAAAAGAATTACTCTTTTAAAATTTATTAGGATGAAGAGTAAGATTGTTTGGGAATATTCACAACGGGAATTCTGTATTCTGGTTGGTCTGTAAAAATATAGAACTGACAATCTTTACATGTTTATGAAGGTGAAATGTTTGCAAAATGTCAAAAACAGTAACCAATGCTTAGAAAAACCAAAAAACAAGGTAACATTTTGCCCTGTGTATATATATTAAATGTTATATTCAATTAAAAAGAAAAATGAACAACGAAATACTCGACGACGGATTTGAAAATGGAGATAAAAGAAATCGAGTTAAAATTGTAAATTGGATTTCGATAATAATTTTATGGGTGGGAATTGGATATTGTGGAATAGATGGATTATTAGGTGAAATAAAAGTAATTATAGCAATTGTACTCTTAATTATTTCAACAGGAATAATGTGTTTCAATTACGAATTGGGTATAGTAATAACAATGGGAACAATCCTAATTGGAATAATAAATCTTGTTGATTTTTTCCCAATCACATACTATGTATTTTTTGAAATTAATGCAATTGAAATCGAATTTGAATTTATACTTTTTGGAATTGGAATAATTCATTATTTGACGAATAAAAAAGAATTGTCGAAATTTCTGAAAAATTTGCTAAATCCAGAAATTACAGGATAAGAAATAATATCTGCTAAACGTTCGAAGATGAATGGATTCAAAAGAAAATTTTCGAATAAGCAAATCGGTGAATTAGAAATGATTGCAAAGAACGATAAACTCGTTCCGGAAGCAATAAAAGCAGCGAAAGAACTAATAGAAGAAAAAAATAAAAACTGAATTTAACAATACATAAAATGTTCATTGCGAGCTTTTGATCACAACGCCATTTATGTGAGACCGTTGTAATTAACATTCGTAAAACTGATATATAATTAATAAACACAATAATCGAATGGCAAAGAATAAAACAACTGTTACTGAAATCGATGTATTTGATTTTATCAATTCTTATGTTGAAAACGAGCAAAAGAAATCGGATAGTCTTGAACTCATAAAACTAATGAATAAATGGTCTGGTTTTGAACCAAAGATGTGGGGGGCGACTATTATTGGTTTTGGCAGTTATCACTATAAATATGCGAGTGGTCATGAGGGGGATGCACCTATGCTTGGATTCTCCCCAAGAAAAACGCAGTTTTCATTCTACATATATTCTAAAACAGACAAGAGTGATGAGTTATTGAAAAAGTTTGGCAAATTTAAAATGGGGAAAGTTTGTATATATGTTAAAAAACTTGTTGACATTGATATATCAATCTTAGAACAAATCTGTAAGGAAACAATTACATACTTGAATGAAAATCATGAATGTGGAGCATGTAGAAGTTAATAACGACTAGCCAATAATGTAACTATATTTATTGTGGTTTTGTGGTATATTAAAATAAAAATGTAAATCAAATAGCTCGATTTCGGCTGAATAATTCTGAGGATGATTCCACAAGCAGGAGACTGTTGGCATCAATATCTGGAAAACCTAAAAAATAGGATTGATTAATCACTTCTTTTTATTCTCTTCAATAGAGAAACTACATAGAAATAAATAGATGTAAAATTTTCAATACAATTTAACTACTTGTATATAATTGTAAATCAATAGTAATTTAAAATTGTTTATTCAATAGTAAAGAAAATACCTTTGACTAATGTAATTTTGTGAAAGACAAGTAGGTATGAATGATAAAAAAACATTAGAATTAGAAAATGTAATTCAAGAGGATTATACAAACATTGCTGGAATTATAGTTATAAAGAATAATGATATAGTCTTTGAAAATTACTTCAATGATTATAAAAAAAACGACACTATTCATATTGCTTCTGTAACGAAAAGTATATTATCCATTCTAATTGGAATAGCAATTGACAAAGGTTTTATAAAAAACACAGAACAAAACATATTAGATTTTTTTCCTAAGTATGTACTTAAAAAAAGAGAAAAAACAATTCAGAAAGTAACAATAAGACATTTGTTAACTATGACAGCTCCTTTCAAGTTTAAATCTGAACCCTATACTAAAGTCTATTCAAGTGAAGACTGGACTAAATCGGTGCTAGATTTATTGGGTGGAAAAACTTTAAAAGAAGATTTTAAATACACAACAATTGGTTTACAAGTCTTATCAGGCATTCTTATAAGTGCTATAGGAAAATCTATACATGATTTTGCATCAGAAAACTTATTTTCCCCTTTAGGCATTAAAACACCTGATAATTTACGAATACATAACAAAGAAGAATATTTCTCATTTCTTAAAGACAAATATGTTAATGGTTGGGTAATTGACCCTAAAGGTATAAATACAGCGGGTTGGGGTTTAACTTTAACAACCAGGGATATGGCTAAAATAGGTCAGCTATATTTGAATAATGGAAAATGGAATAATAGTCAAATAATATCATCCGAATGGATTAAAGAAAGTACTAAAAAGCATAGTCAATTAAATGATTTAGCATATGGTTATTTATGGTGGATAATTGATAATCAGGATAATAATTGTTTTTCAGCTATTGGGGACGGTGGGAATATAATTTATGTTGACCGTCTTAAGAACACTATAATTTCTATTACATCACAGTTTATGCCGAGAGCAAAGGACAGAATTGAATTGATTAAAAAACATATTATTCCAAACATATAACATACTGTTGCCAACACTGGTAACTGTTGTATAAGTCCCTAATTTTTTAAAATAAAATTTCAAATAAGCGGTTCTAAAAAATCCTAATTTTGTAAAATAAGAATAAGAGGTTGATAGTCTATATAGAAAACTATCATCTGCGGTTCTATATGAGACTAGAGTTGAAATCCCTTGTTTAATAGACACAAGACCGTTAGCAACAAGTAAAAAACAGACTTTTAAAATACTGAAATGGAGAAAATTATAAAAAGACAAAATATTCTAAACGCTAAACCAAATATAGTTTGGGACACTCTGACTAATCCGAATAAGACGAAACTATTTATGTTCAATTGTGAAGCCCATTCTGATTGGAAAGTAGGTGGTGATATTAAATGGAAAGGGAATTTTAATGGATATGAAACTGGAGAAAAAGGAACTATTTTAGCCTTAATGAAGAATAAACATTTGAAATATACTTCGATTGACCCTAATTTTGGAATTGATGATGTTCCCGAAAATTATTTACACATAACATATGATTTGAAAGAAATTGATGGAAAAACTCAATTGACTACTTCGATTGAAAATTTCAATGATGATATGGAAAGAATTGGACACATTGCAAAAGGTTGGGATAATATTGTATTACCAGCAATTGAAAAAATACATAATTCCTGAACAAAATCAGTTGCAAACAAAGGCTCTATAATTAAGACGAGTTTTAGTGTTTGATTCAAAGTTTTCTGTATTTTTATAATGTTCGTCAAATCATTTTGATTTGACTTTTGAATAAGAAAAAATAAAAGCAAACAAAATGCTTTGTCTAAGTGCTAAATCGAAAATTTCTGATTTTCTATTCCCTTACTAGTAATAGCCGAGTGTTAATAAAGAAATCATCCAAGTGGGGATTAGCTGGTTTGATTGATATGGAAACTACTTCATATGGACGCAAGGCCGGAACTCTATTATGGGGTGGTGCTTATAATACATATTTCTTTATCGATATAGAATCGGGAATTGCTGCAAGTATTTATACTCAATATTTTCCATTTAACCATCCAGAAACAACAGAGTTATTTGATAAATTCTCTGAACAACTTTACTTAAATATTAAAAATTAAAACAATAGAGGACACTACTAAAGATAATTGCTTATTTTGTAAATCAATAAGCATTACTTATCCATAAGGTTTCTAAACTGATAAAAGAAACGTTCTATAAGACGTAGGTCTTCAGTTATAATTTCTACTACACCTCTCATCTCTTGTTTAAAAGGAATTTCTTTATTATAAGTGGTAATAAGTTTATCTGGCAGAGCGACATCAATTAAGTATAAACCGTCTTTATCAGGAAGTAGAGATATATGTTTTACTTTACCTTTTAGAGTTCCAAATTCATCATCTGGAAAATTTTCTAATCTAATGTTAGCAATTTGTCCAATTTTTATTTTTCCCGAGTTTTGAGAAGGTGCTTTGATTTTTGCCAAATATGAAGAATCCTCTGATGGAATAATAATAAAGACAAGATCTCCTGCTGATACAGTCTGATTTTCTACCCAAAAGTTTAAGAAAGATACACGTCCTTCTAAATCTGATTTAAGGACATATTTTAGTTCCCAATCTTTAATACTCTTTTTTAATTGACCGAAGGATTGTAATACTTTTTTAAATAGATTAATTTCTTCTTTTCTTTTGTTAATTTCTGTACCCTTAGAAGTTTTATTAGCATTACTGATACTTTCGTTAATCTGAGATATCTGAACGTCATTATTTTCATAAGTACGTTTGGCTTGAAGATAATCTAATTCTTTGCCTTCATATTCCTGAGCTGATATAACTCCTTTTTCGAATAAATTCTTTTGACGTTGAAGTTCTTTTCTTTTAAACTCAAGTTCGGTTTTACCTAGTCTTTTTTGTGCCTTAAGGCTTTCTAATCTCCTGTAAAGTTCAGAAAGAGATACTTGATTTGCTATGGCTTCATTAGAAAAAGGTTGAAGCTCTTTGTTTAAAATATACTCAGAATAGCTGTTTTCAAATAATGCAAAACTAGTTTCGATATCCCCCAGAAACAAAACAGGTAGGTTTTCTATAGGGAAACTAAACGATTTATTATTTATTTTAACAGTATCTATAATGGATTTAAGCAAGAATACATCTTTATAATTTGCACTACTTTCTAATATTGAAAGAGGAGTATCCTTAGGAACAATCTGATTGTCTTCAACTAGAATTGATTCAATCTTTCCGCTTACTTTGGCATATTCCTTTTGCGGTGGTATTCTAGTAGTTATGATAGCTTCTGCAGGTATTACATCAGGATATTTGACCAGCCACGAAAGAAATAAAAGCATAAGTACTAAAGCTAAAATTAAAAGATTACCCCACCTGATCATCCAATGAGGTACTCTGGTTAAGATTTCTTGTACTTCTTCACTACGTAATTGTATGTCGTCTAATGTGTCTGGCATAATATCTAGTTACGAATCAATAAATTTCTAATTAATAATTCTTAATTCATGTATTACTTTCCTAATTCGAGTTGATTTTTTACTAAATTATAGTAATTACCCTTCTTTTCGATTAAAGTTTCATGATTTCCTACTTCTACAATTTCACCTTTGTCCAGGACGACAATCTGGTGTGCATTTTTAACTGTACTTAATCGGTGGGCTATTACCATAACGGTTTTATCTTTGAAAAAGGTATCTAGTTTTTCCATAATTACTTTTTCATTATTAGCATCGAGAGCAGAAGTGGCTTCATCAAAGAACAAATATTTTGGGTTTTTATATACCGAGCGAGCAATAAAAAGACGCTGTTTTTGACCAGTACTTAATCCTACACCTTCCATTCCTATTTTAGTATTATAAGAAAGAGGAAGAGTTTCGATAAAATCTTTGATATTTGCTACATCCACAGCATGTGCTAATTTTTTCTTGTCCACATAATCCTCTCCTACAGCAATATTATTTGCAATGGTATCATTAAAAATATATCCTTCTTGCATTACCACGCCAAATTGATCTCTCCATGATTTTTGGGATACATTTTTTAAATCATGGGAACCGATAAAAATTTGGCCTTCACCAGGTTCATAAAATTTTAATAAGAGTTTCATTAAGGTGGTTTTTCCACTTCCGCTAACTCCTACAACAGCGGTAATTTTATTAGCAGGAATAGAAAGGTTGAGGTTTTCTAATACAGGTTTATCTGATCCTACATATCTAAAAAATAGATTTTTGATTTCAAATCCAGAATTTTCTGCAATTTCTTTTATTTTTTCATCTCCCGCTTGTTCTTCATCTTCTTTATTATGTATTTCTCCCAAGCGCTCTAATGAGATTTGTGCATCCTGTAGCTCTCTTAGGAAATTAATCAACTGAGAAATGGGAGCATTTAATTGTCCTACAATAGCCGTTATTGCTAGCATCATACCTAATGTGATATCTCCGTCAATAACCAATTTAGCAGAGAAAACAGTAATTAGAATATTTTTTAATTCATTTATAAAAGAAGATCCTACACTTTGGTATTGTTCTAATGCCAGATTTTCTATTGATATTCTAAATAATTTGGCTTGTACGAATTCCCAATTCCAACGTTTTCTTTTTTCGGCATTATGAAGTTTTATCTCCTGCATACCGTTAACCAATTCTATCACTTTACTTTGTTCTTCACTTATTTGAGAAAATCGCTTATAATCAAGTTTTTTACGTTTCTTAAAGAACACGAGTATCCATGCAAAATAAAAAGTACTACCAATAGCAAAAATACCAAAAATCGGAATGCTATAATAAATCAAAACGATGCTAAACACAATAAGATTTACCATCGAAAACAATACATTGAGCGATGACATGGTTAATATTTGTTCTATTCGCTTATGATCGTTTATCCTCTGCAAGAGATCTCCTGTCATTTTTACATCAAAATAGGAGATAGGCAAATTCATAAGTTTAATAAAGAAATCAGATATCAGTGAAATATTTATTCTAGTACTTAGGTGAAGTAAAATCCAACTTCTTAGAACATCAATTAAAGTTCTACCTATAAAAAGAGAAAGCATTGCAATGAGAACAAGGTAAACAAAATTAAGGTCTTGATTTTTTATACCTACATCAACAATACTTTGTGTTAAAAAGGGAGTGATAAGTTGTAGCAAACTTCCGGCACCGAGCCCTAAGGCTAATTGAAAAAGGAAGGCTTTATATTTGAATATATATTTAGAGATAAATTTAAAACCAAATTTCTGATCTTCTTCATCCAAGTTATCATTATAAAATTTGGGTGTTGGTTCTACCAATAATGCTACACCTTCTTCTGTGTTCTCGTCTGCATTATTACCTATCCATGCTTTTATAAACTCTTCTTTTGTATACGTTATCAAACCATGTGCCGGGTCAGAAACGTATATTGTCATTTGGCCTCTACGAGTAGTTTTGATTTTATATACGACTACATAATGAACTTTATTCCAATGAACAATGCAAGGCAGTGGTACTTCGTCTAATTTTTTTAATGAAAGTTTTACTCCAAGAGATCTAAATCCAATTTCTTCTACAGCATCACTTAGCCCTAAAAGAGAACTTCCTTCTCTAGTTGTTTCGCTCAATGTTCTTAATTTTTGAGTATTAAGAACTCTTCCATAGTGCTTAGCGATAATTTTGATACAAGTAGGTCCGCAATCTTTAGATTCAGCTTGTTTATAGAAGGGAAATTTTGGCATTAAGTGTTATTATTAAGTTGACTTTGTGTAATAAGATCTCTTACAAAGAAAAGTAATTCTTTTTGATTATACTACCGAAATTATACTCCTAAAATTATCAAATTATATAATAGACACATTATTTGGTTGATTTAAGTAAAATAACAATGAGAGACTGCCTGAAAAGGTAACCTCCCATTGTTATTAGCTAACACTATAAAATTAATTATATGTTTTATATTATTCTTTAGTTAAAGACCAGATAGAATAGCTCCCTGGAGGAGCTTGAATAGTAGCGTTACCTTCTGCATCTGTGGTAGGTGTTGCTCTAGAGTTATTGGTGTAGTCTACTAGAGTTTTACCCGCCCAATTGGTTTTTACAACATGTTGTTTTGTCTGTTTACTAATATTCATGTAAAGAATTAGGCCTGGATTATCACCATTACCACTTCTTTTCATTATATACTCATCTTTACTAGCTTCAATTATCTCGACATCACCAACAGCCAAAGTATTATAAATCCGTATTAACGTTTTTAACTGTCCTTTAAAAGATTCATAGTCAAGGTAGAATATTGTAGGATAACCATCATGTGTAAGAATGTAAGAATATGCTAATAATTTATTACCATAACTAATTCTATTATCAGGGTTCTCATCTTTTTCGGTATCATGATTAGCGACAAATGTAACCGCCATATTTGGATCCAGTTTTCTTAACATATTATCAGCTTCTCCCAGCGGTGTAAGATCCTGTGTTCTATCTAGTGTCTCGTCTAATCTATAGAAACATGCAAAATCAAAAGCAGGTGATCCAGATGCATCTACCCAATCTTTTAATATTTGTTGGTTTCCATCAAAATTTTCTCCAACAGAAAACCCTCCAATTTTATCATTCCATGCTTTTACCCATTTTGGAGCAAAACTTTTTACATAATCAAAACGCCATCCATCAAATCCTAAAGATTTGTAAAACTCTCCTACAGAATCATCCCTGCCCCATAACCATTCTTGTACATAAGGTACTGCGTGGCTAAGATCTGTTTCGGCAAAAAAAAGTGCTTCTTCATCAGAATCAACAATTGCATTAGGATGAAAATGTTCAAAATTTCTATTGAATTTACCAGAAGCATTACCATTTTCTTCATTAAATAAGCTAAATACCTCCGCATCTCTAAATGGATTATATTGCAACCCACCACCAGAATTATGCCCCATAACAACGTCTGCGATAACTTCAATATCATTTGCATGAGATTTTTGGATCAAATCTTCTAATTCTTGTCGTGATCCGAAACGAGTTTCAACATTATCTTCACCACGTTGACTAAATTCACCTACATCAAAATAGTCCATTGGGTCGTACCCCATAGAAAGTGATCCTGAAGCACCTTTACTTGGAGAAGGTAGCCAGATTCTATTTATACCAGAATCGGCCCAATCCTCAACTTTTTCGCCTACCACATTATACCAATCTCCGATAGGTTCAACATCCCAATAGAAAGCTTGCATAAATACACCCGCATCTTCTTTTTCGAATTGTGTAAGGTCCATTTTTAGTGATTGACTAGTAATAATAGTCTCACTATTATTTGCAGAATCATCGTCTTCAGAACATCCTGTCAATCCAAGAACCAACCCTCCTAAGAGGAGGATGGTTTTGGTTGATATATTTGCTATTTTTTTCATTTCAGCTTTTTAAGTTTGTTACACCACTTATTCTACAGGAACTAATAAATAACGGCCATCAAGGTCATTAAACCAGATATCATATGTACCTGCAGTTACAGGTATTGCTGGTGGATCACCATCTGTAATTCCAACTCCAGTAAGTGCTGTCGTACCTCCCCAGTTTCCTAGCCAGTCATCACTGTGTCTAAATTTTAAAGGTCCGTCAAATAAAGTTTGCCCTTCTAAATACCAAATATGTGGGTTAAAAGGAGATTGAGTCATATCCGTGTCGGGAGCATTCCATCCGCTATCATCACCAGTTCTCGAAGCACCAATAATACCAATAGTAGTATATGTAGGTTCTGTAGTAATAGTGAAAGGAGTAAAAGAATAGGTTAAATCATCAATATTGACTGTCAAATCATAATACCCAGATGCCGGAACTGTAAATGCACCAGGATCACCTCCAAGAATATCGCTACTGGTAAATCCACCACCATCTAATCCCCATTGTGGTTGCCATGACCCTTGGGTTTCTAATAATTTAAATTCATTTTCTCCTGGATCAACTTCGAAATAACCTCTAAAGTGGAAAACATTAGGATCATCTGCATCTCTAAATATGTATGTGTTTATAGAACTAGGGTTAGTACCATTTTCCCAATCATCATTATCCGCACCACCACTTTTGTTAGTGTCAACAGTATTACCAACTAAAAATAAATTTTTTACAGGAAGTATTGTTGAGTAAGGAGTAACTGTAACAGAAATCGTATTAGATTTTATAGCACTGCCTCCATTTGTCCCAAGAGAAGAAACAACGCGCAATTCTATTGAAGCTTCTTCATCAGGTATTAAACCTACTAGTATTGCTACATTGTTTAATTCTTTTACTGTCCAGCTATAAAAACGATCAACAGTAGAAGCGATTGTTTCTAGAGTTTCAAAATCGGTACCAGCACGGGCAGCTTCAATTGTATATGTAATCGGAGTACTAATGTTATAACCAGCATCTTCCCAAACAAAAGTAAATGCCTGATCGTTTTCAATATCTTTGTTAAGAGTAACAGGTGAATTTGCAGTGACAATTAGTGGTCCTTCTGACTGCTCTTCTTGGATTACAAATGTAGGCTCATCATCTTCAACACATGCATTAAAACATAGTATTACTACAAATGCAAACAGTAGTATTGATATTTTTTTCATAACTGTATAAATTAAATTTGTTGTATTGTTTTTTAGAATCCTGTGTTCTGACCCAGATTTGGATTAGCAGATCTACTAGAAGCAGGAACAGGGAATAGTTTAAAATTATTAGAAATCGAAGATCCATTTTGGGGTCCTCCTTTGTATGACCAATTGTAGGCTCCTCCTGTATATCTTTCAAATCGTATTAAGTCCTGTCTTCTATGACCTTCCCAGTATAATTCTCTTGCTCGTTCATCTATAATAAAATCTAAAGTAAGATCACTTATCTCAATATTGCCAGTGTTATCACCAAATGCTCTTTCTCTTAAAGCATTTATATATCCAAGTGCTATATTAGGGTCACCACCTCCACCTTTGAGATGAGCTTCTGCATACATTAGATATACATCTGCAAGTCTATAAAGAGGGAAATCGGTATCTACAAAAGTGGCATCCTTACCTGGTTGTCCACCAGAAGTGATGTTAGAAAATTTTGAAATAAGGTATCCACCAGATGTATCGCTGATATCGGCAATTTCTATAGGACGATCTTCTTCGGTAATAATATTTCCTTCATCATCCAATTCTATATCCTTAGAGACTACGGTGTTTCTATCATCATTAGCAAAGAGAGGGTCATTCACAAATAACTCTGCAAATTCTTTTCTTGTTCTATATAGGTTACCAAAACCTCCAACACCCAAAGACTCAGGAGTTGGTTGAAAACCTGCTCTAGCGTTTTGTTGTCCTTGAATTAAAATTCCAGCACCACCAAAATTTCTTACCGTAGCTCCATCTGATATAATAGGAAAAATGACTTCGTTTTGTGCACCATTAGAATCATTATC
This sequence comes from uncultured Aquimarina sp., assembly GCA_947498785.1. Lineage (GTDB taxonomy): Bacteria > Bacteroidota > Bacteroidia > Flavobacteriales > Flavobacteriaceae > Aquimarina. The sequence continues at coordinate 164,090 of CANMLS010000002.1, forward strand.
AGCATTAAAATTGTATAGATAGTTAGGGGTTAAAGAATATCCACTATTAATAATTTCCTGACAAGTACTCAGACAATCTGCAAAACGTTGATTTTCTTCTCCTAGATATACACCAGCATTTAGATAAAGTTTAGCAAGGATCATTTTTGCTACTCCTTTATTTGCACGTCCATAAAGTGAAGCATTACCCGGAGCTACATCTAACAAATCATTATTAGCAGCAAGCAATTCAGCTTCTATATAATCAAATAACTTCTGACCTGCAATTTCTGGTACTCTAGTAAATCCAACAGCATCATTTTCTGTTGCAAAAGGAGCTCTTCTAAAAAGATCTAATAGATGATAATTTGCTAACGCACGAAGTACACGAGCCTCTGCTCTATACGTTGTAACTTCATTTCTTAATTCTCCTGAAACACCTCGACCATCTAATTTGCCATCGGTAGTTTGACGTAAAAACTCATTGGCTAAAGAAATTTGAAAAGTAGCTCTTGCAAAGAAACCAAGAACTACTACATTATTAGCATCCCAAGAATTTCTTTGTATTTCGCGAATACCAGGATCGTTTTCAAATGTAAAAATCATTTCATCTGTAGTCAAGTTCTGTAAGCTAAATAAACCTCTTATATATTGTCCGGTTCCTGCATCTATTCCTGCAATGTTTGATGTTCCAGGAGCATCCAAACCTACCACAGAAAAGTTTGCATAAACCCCTGCTATTGCTCGGTCATAAGCATCAGGACTACTAAATACGTCCTCTGCAAGTAAATCATCATCATCTTCTAACTCGATATTTAAGTCATCTTCGCAAGAAGCAAATATACCGATGAAAAGAAATGCGTATAAAAAAATCTTATATAGTTTCATTTCCTAATTTTTTAGTATTTATAGTTTATTCCTAATAACAAAGTGCGGCCTCTTGGAAAGATTGTGTTATCCACACCGTTATTTTGGATTTCAGGATCTAATCCAGAATAATCTGTAATAACGAATGCATTCTGTACCCCAGCCCATATACGTAAGCTTGATACCCCTTTCATTAGGTCTCGCATTGTATATCCTACTGTAATATTATCCATTCTTACAAATGATGCATCTTCTACATAGTAATCTGATAAGATTACATCAGAAGTGTTTTGGAAATTAGTGTCTAGTACACTTACTGGAGTATTATTAAATACATTTCTAAATATATTTCCCAATTGTGCGTTTGATGAAGCTATATTGTTGTAGATTTCGTTTCCGATACTGGCTCTCATGTTAAAGCTGAAGTCAAAATCCTTGTAATTGAAACTTGATTGAAGCCCCATTATGATGTCTGCAGTTGCATTACCAGATACATATCGATCATTGTTGTTTATGATACCATCCCTATTTAAATCTGCATAAGCTCCTTCTATTGGTCTACCATTGGAGTCATAAATTTGTGCAAACGTAAAAAAGGAGAAAGGATCTTCTCCCTGTCTTTGAATCTGAATAGTATTACCTGTTCCGCCACTAATACCAGTAGTTAATATGTCTTGTCCAAATGCTAATTCTTCAATTTCTCTACTGATATAAGTTGCATTATAGCTAACATTCCAGTTTAAATCATTTGTTCTAATAATATCAGCACTGATAGAAAATTCTAATCCTTTTGTAACAAACTTACCAATGTTTTGAAATCCTTGATTAGAGAAGTTTGCTCCATCTGGTACAGGAGCTTGAGAAAGTAAATCATCAGATTCTTTTCTGAACATATCTACTGCACCACTGATTCGATCATTCCAGAAACCATAATCTAAACCAACATTATATTCAGTTATCTTTTCCCATTCGATTTCCTCATTTCTAAATTGAGCTTGAACTATGTTTATGACTTCTCCGTTAAGAATATATTGAGTGTTTGGTCCGCTACCTCTGTAACGTTCTAAGTAATCATTTGCAGAAGGAATATCTTGTTGTCCAGTAATACCATAACCTAATCTTAATCTTAGATTACTAACCAATGAAGAGTTTCTAAGAAAATTTTCTTCATTAATCTGCCATCCAAAAGATGCAGAAGGGAAATAACCAAACCTATTATCCTCACTAAACCTAGAAGTTCCATCTCGACGTATTGATCCAGTTAAAAAATACTTATCATTAAATTTTAAATTTGTTCTTAAGAAATACGCTAATAATATTACATCGGCATTGATGGTTTCTTCAGGGATTATATTTGGATCACGTTGATCTCCTGTTTTTAATTCTTCTACCTCAAATTTTTGATAAGAATACCCACCAGTTGCTTCAATATCTAAACCGCCAATTTTTTTATTGTATACCAAATATGTATCTAATAATCTGTTTTCTGCAATAAATTCTGTATCAGATTTATAACCGTTGAATTCTCCTTGAGAAGCGTTAAAAGTATTAGCACTTTCGGTAGAACGTTCCTCGAATCTATTAGTCTCACTAATATCTGTTCCAAAATTTACCACTGCTCTTAGATCTGGAAAAAAGTGTAATTGATAATCAAATTTTGCATTACCATAATATCTTCTTACGTTGGCTATGTCTCTAGTTTGTAGTAATTTAGCGACTGGATTTTTTTGCACATTTGCTCTTGCAAAACCTGTGCTTGGGTCCAGATATTCAAAGAAACCCCCATATTGTGAACTTGGATCAAGAACTGGTTGAGTAGGATCAAATGTGATAGCGGATCCCTCTACACCAGGAGCAAATCTATTTTTCTCAAAATTGAGATTTGCATTAATATCTATCTTTAAATGATTATTAAAAAGTATGGGGTTTAAAGAAAGAGATGTCGTTGTTCTTTCAAATTTTGAAGTTTTTCTAAGACCTTCCTGATCAGATCTCCCTAAGGTTAGTCTAGTAGGTATTACCTGTAATATAGAACCACTGAGGGATAAATTATGGTCTGAGGTGAAAGCATTTCTATAAATCTCATCTTGCCAGTCGGTATTTGCTGAGCCCAAATCACTAACTCGATCTGGAAAATTTTCTGCTATAAATGCTCTATATTGACTAGGGGAGAAGACATCTACAACATTGTTCACAGAATTTATACCAGTTTTTGAATTAAAGCTAATCTGTAAATTCTTTTTACCTTTTTTGGTTGTTATAATAATAACCCCGTTTGCCCCACGATTACCATAGATTGCTGCTGCCGAAGCATCCTTTAAAATGGAAAATGATTCAATATCATTAGGATTGATTGCAGAAAGAATAGACCTAGCGCCGTTGTCAGTGTCTCCAGGATCATTTAGGGGCAAGCCATCCACAACAATTAGTGGGTTATTAGAAGCGTTTAAGGAGGCTCCTCCTCGAATTCTAATTTCAGAATTCCCAGCAGGACCACCATTGGTATTAATGTTAACACCTGCTACTCGACCGTTAAATAGAGTTTCTGCTGTAATGTTGTTACCCGTATTAAAATCTTCTGAGGTTATCAATGCAACAGATCCAGTTAAATCCTTTTTCCTAGTAGTACCATAACCAATGACAACTACTTGTTCGAGTTCAGCAGCATCCTCTTCCAATACAATGTCTATATTAGTCTGACCACTGTATGCCATTTCCTGGGGTATGAATCCAACATAGGAAAATACAATTATGTCCCCATTGTTAACATTACTTAAAGAATAATTTCCGTCAAAATCAGAAGTTGCTCCGTTTGTAGACCCCTTAAGAATGATATTTACACCAGGAATGGGTTGACCATTTCCTGCATCAGTAACTGTTCCATTAACAGTCGACTGCGCAAAAAAGCTCATTGGTATTAACCATAATAAAAACAATGTGCTTTTAGTAAATGTTTTCATAAAATTGAATTAGTTTTAAATGTTTTTAAATCTTATATTTTCGCTTTCTACATCCAAAGTATGTAAATTTTGTGTTAATTTTTAAGTGGAGTTTAACTACATCCTTACGCAAACGTTTGCGTGTGGAAAACTTTTGAAATTGCGTTAAAATTTTAAGTTTAATTCTGTTAATATGACATATTTTCGCTTTCGTATTTGGCTTTTAATCAAAATCATAGGGTAATGAAACAAAAAGTTACGTTAAAACAGATTGCAAAAGAATTAGATGTTTCTATTTCTACGGTATCAAAAGCGTTGAAGGATAGTAAAGAAATAAGCTTGGATACCAGACAAAAGGTAAAAGCATTTGCAAGGCTCTATAATTATAAACCTAATAATATAGCTTTAAGTCTTAAAAATCGTAAAACAAAGACAATAGGCGTCATTATCCCAGAGATTGTACACCACTTTTTTACTACAGTTATTGGTGGAGTAGAGAAGGTAGCAAATGAAAAAGGATATAATGTGATCATATGCTCATCGAATAATTCATTTGATAAAGAAGTGATCAATCTGGAGATGCTGGCGAGCGGAAGTGCAGATGGATTTATCCTATCTGTAGCTAAAGAGACTCAACTTAAAAAAGATTATCATCATATAGAAGAAACCATGAGTCAGGGAATGCCTGTAGTTCTTTTTGATAGAATTATAGATGAGATAGTTTGTGATAAAGTGATTATTGATGATGCTAAAGGAGCCCAAACAGCTACAAATCATTTACTCTCTATAGGTTGTAAAAAAATAGCTATACTCACTACGGTAGATTATATAAGTGTTGGAAAATTAAGGACAAATGGATATTTAAGAGCATTAAGGGCATACGATATTTTTGAAAAAGAAGAGTTTATACTTAAGATTGAAGATGTAGATAATTGTGAGTCAGAAATCTCTGATTTTTTAAGAGATAAAGATATTGATGCTATTTTTGCAGTCAATGAATTATTTGCTGTTACAGCAGTCAAAGTTCTGGATATACAAGGTAAGAGAGTGCCTCATGATGTTTCTGTTATAGGCTTTACTGATGGGATCTTGTCAAAACATTTTATTCCTAGTTTAACAACTGTCAGTCAACATGGAGAAGATATGGGGATAAGAGCTGCAAAGCTTCTCATAGATAAATTAGAAGGAGATGATGTGGCAATAGAAGAGTATAGAACGGTAATTATTGATACTAGCTTAATCCAAAGAAAATCGACAAAAAAAATGGGGAGTAATCCTAATAATTGAAAAATTATAATATCTTTGAACTCTATTCAAAACTTATATTTTCGCTTTCTACTAAAATAAGTTTTGATAAGTAGTTTCGCTTATCATAGTAATAATTAAACTTTTACTTGATGAACAAGCGCAAATTAAGTTTCTGGGAAATATGGAACATGAGTTTCGGTTTTCTGGGAATTCAATTCGGTTTTGCTTTGCAAGGCGGATTTATGTCTAGAATTTTCCAAACCTTAGGTGCAGAAAAAGATGCAATACCATTACTATGGATTGCTGCTCCTTTAACAGGTTTGTTAGTTCAACCTATAATAGGATATTTAAGTGATCGTACTTGGAGTTCGAGATGGGGCAGAAGAAGGCCTTATTTTCTCATAGGTGCTATACTAAGCTCTATAGCTTTGTTTTTAGTCCCTCATTCTCCTACATTATGGATTGCCGCTGGTTTTTTATGGATTTTAGATGCTTCCATTAATATTTCTATGGAGCCATTTAGGGCTCTGGTAGCCGATAAATTACCTGAATCACAACGGTCATATGGTTTTGTTACACAAACACTTATTATTGGTATAGGTACATGGGTAGCGAGTAATTTACCTTGGGTGATTTCTCAAATGGGTGTAAGTGATTCTGCTCCAACAGGTGTTATTCCGATGTCTGTAAAAATAGCTTTTGCTATTGGAGCTTTTGTATTTCTTATCAGTATTCTATATACCATATTTACGACTTCTGAATATCCACCAGAAGATATAGAAGAATTCGAAAAAGAGAAAAGAAAAAAAAACCAATTCATTCCAGATATATTAAACAATATAGGAAGTATGCCGGTAACTATGAAAAAACTGGGATTGATTCAGTTTTTTAGTTGGTTTGCTTTTTTTACGATGTGGAGCCTTGCCAATCCCGCACTAACAGAACATGTTTTTAAAACACCAGTTCCTGTCGAAGCTACATTCAACATGAGTATTCCTGAATCCAAAGAGGCATTTAAATTAGCAAATACAGCATTTCAAAAATCATCTAATGAAGTTGGAAGGTATATGGGGATTTATGGACTGTCATCGATGGCTTTTGCTCTTATACTGACTTTCTATACATCTAGAAAAAGAATTAATAGAAAGTTAGTTCATATGGGATCATTATTGTTAGGAGGAATAGGATTCATATCTATGTACTTTATTCCTTCTCCTGAGTGGTTGTCTCTTTCTTTTATATTAATAGGATTTGCCTGGGGGAGTATTTTATCTATGCCATATGCGATGTTATCAAGTTCTGTCAACCCAAAGAAAATGGGTGTTATAATGGGCATCTTTAACATGTTTATTGTAATACCTCAGATTGTAGCCGCCATAGGAGGAGTTAATTTTGCTTATAAACTTATTGGAGATGAAACAATTTATGCTATGGTAATAGCAGGAATAAGTTTAACAATAGCAGCTTTTTGCAATTTGCTAATCACTAATAAAGATGCTATAACTTATAATCCAAAAGAAGTAGAAGAATAATGAAGAAGGGATTTATATTTGATTTAGACGGTGTTATAGTAGACACCGCTAAGTATCACTTTTTAGCATGGCAAAACCTTGCCAATAGTTTAGAAATTTCATTTTCAGAAGAACAAAACGAGCAACTTAAGGGAGTTAGCAGAGTTCGGTCTTTAGAAAAGATATTAGAATGGGGAGATAAAACGATATCAGAAGAAAAGTTTACCAAACTAATGTTTGAAAAGAATGAAGAATATCTAAACTATATATCCAGAATGAATACAAGTGAAATCCTTCCGGATGTACCAAGAATTTTGGACTATTTAATTTCAAAAGAACAAGGCGTGGCCTTAGGTTCTGCTAGCAAGAATGCCAGAATTATTTTAGAAAAAGTAGAGTTGTATGATAAATTTCATAGCATAGTAGATGGTACTAATGTTTTAAAAACAAAACCTGATCCAGAAGTATTTCTGATCGGTGCAAAAGCACTAGGTGTATCTCCAGAGCATTGTGCGGTATTTGAAGATTCTTTAGCAGGTATTCAAGCTGCTAATAGCGCTAATATGATCAGTATTGGGATTGGTAACCCTGCTGTATTGCACAAAGCGGATTACATTTTTAACGATTTTACAGAAATAAAAGAAGAGTTTATAGATACGTTAGTTACAACTCAAAAAAAATAACAATTTATAGTATGAAATGAGCCATGTCAATTAAATAAATACTTATTGAATTGATGTATTGGCAAATTCCATCTGACATCTAAAAAAATATTAAGAGAAGATGAATCAGGATTATATAAAACCAAATAAATGGTCAATAATTGAAGAAGGGTTTGATGTAGAACGAGTTAAATCCTCAGAAAGCCTTTTTAGTATAGCCAACGGAGCAATGGGGCAACGAGCCAATTTTGAAGAGGAATATTCAGGTCCTACTTTTCAGGGAAGTTATGTTGCAGGAGTCTATTATCCTGATAAAACCCGAGTAGGTTGGTGGAAAAATGGATATCCAGAGTATTTCGCCAAAGTTCTTAATGCACCAAATTGGATCGGTATCAATGTAGAAATAAATGGAGAAAAACTTGATTTATATAGATGTAGATCGATCACTAATTTCAGAAGAGAATTAAATATGAAAGAAGGTTGGTATCAGCGTTCTTTTGATATTACTTTATTAAATGGTATCGAAGTATCTGTTAAATCTATACGTTTCCTAAGTCTTGATTTGGATGAGGTTGGTGCCATTAAATACGAAGTGACTCCTATAAATCAGGATGCTACCGTAGTGTTTACACCTTATCTTGATTCAGGAATTACAAATGAAGATACAAATTGGGATGATAAATTCTGGGATACTTATGATTTATCCCAACAAGGGGATACAGCATACATTTTGTCAAAAACAATGAAAACTGAATTTCATGTGTGTACAGGAATGTTAAATCAAATTTTTCTTGAAGGAGAACAAAAAAATATCTATCCCAAAGTAGAAACGAATACTACATGTATCAAATTAAATTATACGATAGTACTACCTAAAGGAAAAACGGCAAGCTTAGTAAAATTTGGTGGATATACGGTATCATTTAATCACAAAGAAAAAAAATTAGCTTCAGCAAGTACTGCGGTACTTAAACGGGCCTTAGAATCAGGATTCGACGCATTATTAGATTTACAAAAGAAAGCTTGGTCAAGAATTTGGGAAATGGCGGATATTGTAATTGAAGGTGATGTAAAAGCACAACAAGGAATACGTTTTAACATCTTTCAGTTAAATCAGACTTATCTTGGTAAAGATGCCAGATTCAATATAGGACCAAAAGGATTTACAGGTGAAAAATATGGTGGTAGTACCTATTGGGATACAGAAGCATATTGTATTCCTTTTTATATGGTAACCAAAAATCAGGTTGTAGCTCGTAACTTGTTAACCTATCGTTATAACCATTTAGAAAGAGCCATAGAAAATGCAAAAAAACTGGGTTTTACCAATGGAGCAGCATTATATCCTATGGTAACTATGAATGGAGAAGAATGTCATAATGAATGGGAGATTACTTTTGAAGAAATACATCGTAACGGAGCTATGACATTCGCCATCTATAATTATCATCGCTATACCGGAGATTATAGTTATATACCAGAAAAAGGTCTCGAGGTAATGATAGGGATTGCTCGTTTTTGGCATCAGAGATCCACATTATCAACAGATAAAAATAAGTATGTGATTCTTGGAGTTACTGGCCCTAATGAATATGAAAACAATGTCAATAACAATTGGTATACAAATTATTTAGCAAAATGGAGTATAGAATATTGTATTGAAAACATAAATAAAGTAAAAGCACAATACAAAAATGATTATACTAGAATTATAGAAAAAACTAACCTAAAACAAGTAGAGATTGATGCAATGTCTGAAGTCGCAGAAAAAATGTATTTCCCATTTTCAGAAAAGCATAATGTGTATTTACAACAGGATGGATTTCTGGATAAAGAATTAATAAGTGTTTCTAATTTAGATTCATCACAACGACCAATTAACCAAAAGTGGAGTTGGGATCGAATATTGCGTTCTCCTTATATTAAGCAAGCTGATGTGCTTCAGGGATTTTATATGTTTGAAGATCACTTTACCAAAGAAGAGTTAGCTCGTCACTTTGATTTTTATGAACCATTTACAGTTCATGAATCTTCATTGTCTCCATGCGTTCATAGTATTCAGGCTGCGGCGTTAGATAGAATGAATCAAGCATATACACTTTACTTGAGAACTTCTAGATTAGACCTTGATGATTATAATAAAGAAGTAGAAGAAGGATTGCATATCACTAGTATGGCAGGTACCTGGATGAGTATTGTAGAAGGTTTTGGAGGACTTAGAATTAAAAACGACAAGTTGTCTTTTGCACCTAAAATCCCTAAAGAATGGAAGGGGTATACTTTTAATGTTAATTTCAGGAATCAAATCTTAAAAGTTAATGTTTCTCAAGAAGGAACATCATTTAACCTTGAAGGTGACCAGGAATTATTAATTTATGTTGATGGTAAGGAGTTCAGAATTTCTCCTAATAGCCTAATTACAATATAAATTTAGTGTTGATTAAGGATAAAATACCCCAAAGACACTGTTTTTGGGGTATTTATTTCTGTGCCGAAATACTTTTAAAGTATTGATTTTACACAATAAGTTTATTCAAATAAAAACATATAAAAATGAAGAGTACATTAATAACCCTATTTTTTTGCTTTGTTTTTTCTTTGACTCATGCACAAATAGAAAGAATTGAACCTCCATTTTGGTGGAGTGATATGCATATGGGAGAGTTACAAATACTTTGCTATGGAAAAGATATTGCTGAATATGATCTTCATATAAAAGATATTGTTGTTAGCGATATAGCTAAAACCGAAAATCCTAATTATTTGTTTGTTACCATAGATACTAAAGGAGTGAAGCCTGGAACAATTTCTATTGACTTTAAAAAAAATGATAAAGTGGTGTTTTCACAACTCTACGAATTTAAGTCCAGAAAAGAAAATTCTGCTAAAAGAAAAGGATTTGATAGTAGCGATGTGATGTATCTTATTATGCCAGATCGTTTTGCAAATGGTGATCCTATAAATGATTCACATAAAGATACGGCCGAAAAAGCCGATCGTTCTAATCCAGATGGACGTCATGGAGGTGATATCCAAGGAGTAATTGATCATCTAGATTACTTAAAAGACCTTGGAGCTACCGCATTATGGAGTACACCATTATTAGAAGATGATGAACCAACATATTCATATCATACTTATGCACAAAGTGATTTTTATAAGATTGATCCTAGATATGGAACAAATGAAGATTATAAAAGATTAGCATCAGAGATGCATAAGAAAGGTATGAAACTGATTATGGATTATGTTACTAATCATTGGGGATCCAAGCATTGGATGATTACAGATTTGCCAACCAAAGATTGGATACACCAGTGGCCAGAAGGGTTTAAACGAAGTAATTATCGTATGACGACACAGTTTGATACGAATGCTTCACAAGTTGATAGTAAAGGTTGTATGGATGGATGGTTTGATACTACCATGCCCGATATGAATCAAAGTAACCCATTACTACTTCAGTATATCACCCAAAATGCAATTTGGTGGATCGAATATGCTGATTTAGACGGATTGAGAGTGGATACCTATTCTTATAATGATAAGATAGGGATTGCAAAATGGACTAAAGCGATTATGCATGAGTATCCTAATTTTAATATCGTTGGAGAAGTTTGGATGCATGACCAGGCTCAAATAGCATATTGGCAAAAAGACAGTAAAATAGGAGCTATTGATAATTATAACTCTCATTTACCATCTGTTATGGATTTTACACTTCATGACGCAATAACCGTGATGTTTAATGAGGATGAAAATACTTGGGATAAAGGAATGATAAGAGCATACGATAATTTTACCAATGACTTTTTATACCCTGATATTAATAATATTCTTCTATTTGCTGGAAACCATGATACCAACCGTATTAATGAAATTTATCATGGAGATATCAATACATATAAAATGGTAATGACATTAATACTCACTACTCGCGGCATTCCTCAGCTATATTATGGGGATGAAATAGGTAGGTTGGGAAATAAAGATAAAAAAGGTGATGGAGATATTCGTAAAGATTTTCCAGGAGGATGGTCAGAAGATACACAAAATGCATTTTTATCTTCAAATCAAAAAAACGGAAGAACACAGGATCAGGAAGCTTTTCATGATTTCACAAAGAAAGTATTACAATGGAGAAAAAAGACCAAGGTGATTCATACAGGAAAGCTATTGCAGTTTATTCCTTTTGATAATGTATACGCATACTTCAGGCATAATGCGGAGAAAAGTGTTATGGTAATTATTAATAATAGTTTAAAAAATCAAGAATTAGATATCAATAGGTTTAAAGAAGGGTTAAAAAGCTTTAAGATTGGAACAGATATTATTACAGATTCTAATATAAACGTAACAGAGAATTTTGAAGTGATGGCTAAAACTTCAATGATAATCGAATTAAAATAAACAAATGCTTATGTATGTCAACTTTTTAGAAAAAAAGAAAATAATGCTAAGTTTTATAGCAATGGGAATTCTATTTTCTTGCGGAAAAACAAAAGAAGAAAATGCTGTAGCAGAAGGAGAGACTCAAATTAAGGAAGAGGTAAAAGAAGAATTTCAACCCATTAGTGATACTATCATAGAAAATGCTGTTATTTATGAAGCAAATATCCGCCAATATTCTGAGGAAGGTACTTTTAATGCGTTTACAAAAGATATTCCTGTTCTTAAAGAACTTGGAGTGAAAGTATTATGGTTAATGCCTATCTATCCAATTTCGACAACCAAAAGTAAAGGTTCTTTAGGGAGTTATTATGCAATATCAGATTATACAAAAGTAAACCCTGAATTTGGAACTATCGAGGATTTTAGAACACTGGTAAAAACTGCTCATGATAACGATATTTATGTAATTCTGGACTGGGTAGCAAATCATACGGGGTGGGATCATATTTGGTTAAAAGAACACCCAGAATATTATACCAAAGATGCGACTGGTAATATTACTCATACTGTAGATACAGACTGGACAGATGTAGCAGATCTTAATTATAATAATCAAGAAATGCGAGAGCAAATGAAAAACGATATGATATATTGGTTAAAAGAAGAAGGAGTAGATGGTTTTCGTTGTGATGTTGCAGGAATGGTTCCTGTAGATTTTTGGAATACAGCGGTTACTGAACTTAAGAAAATTAAACCGGTATTTATGTTAGCCGAAGGATGGGAGCCAGAATTGCTAGAAAATGCTTTCGATATGGGGTATGGATGGGATACACATCATAAGATGAATGATATCGCCCAAGGTAAAAGTGATGTAACAGAATGGGATAAAAGAATGATGCAGATAGATACAATGTATGCAAAAGATGATATTCTTATGAACTTTACTTCGAACCATGATGAAAACTCCTGGAACGGAACAGTAAAAGAAAGGATGGGAGATGCAGCAGAAGTGTTTGCAGCGTTGTCATATGTTGCTCCAGGAATGCCACTAATCTATTCTGGACAAGAATATGATATGGATAAGCGCTTATTGTTCTTTGAAAAAGATACCATTATTAAAAAGAAAGATAAGTTCTTTGCTTTATATAAAAAATTAGGGAATCTTAAAAATATTAACCCTGCATTGCACGGAGGTAAAAATGCAGCTTCTTATATTCGTATTAAAACCTCAGATGATAAAAAAATATTAGCATTTGCAAGGGAGAAAGATAATCATAAAGTAGTTTTTGTGGCTAATATGACTAAAGAACCTATAAAGTTTACAGCAGAATACGAAGGGAAATTTACAGAATATCTTTCTAGAGAAAAATATGAGAGAAAAAGAGGACGGAAATATTACTTAGATCCTTGGAGATATCAAATTTTGATTCAGGATTGATACATTTATTGGATAAAATAGGTAGTATTGAATATAGTTGTAACTGTTTTTTTTATTTATGAAAATTAATATGAAAAAAGTGTCAATTCAAGTGTTTTGTTGTAACGAAACGAAGACAAAATGTATCGAGAATAGGATTTCTAGCTAAAATCCCATTCTCGATATACTTCTCTCCCAATGATTATAGAGATTGAAGCACTTGAATTGACGAATTTTGATTAAAAAAATATTTAAATGCCCAACAGATATAATTATTGTTTTATTAATTGATAGTTATATTTTCCTGAAACGGATAAGATATAAATACCTGAATTAATTTTACTAATATCAATAGTTTGTAGTTCATTACTTTTTACTTTCTTTTCTATTACTTTTTTGCCAGTAATATTATAGATGGATATAATATCGCCCTCTAAAACACCATTTATGTGTAAATTACTTTGTACAGGATTGGGGTATAATCTTAAGTCCAGATTTGTTTTACTAACTATTGAGTCCTGAATAAGTTTTATTTTCCATTTTTGATTTTCATTATTAGTGTTAAAAGACCATAAATGCACATCAACATCGGTATTTCCATCTGGTATATCTAGGGCTTTACCCAAACAATAATCTGGTTTGATCGCATAAATCCCGTTACCATTTTGTTCTACCTTCCACTGCAATATGTCTATTGTTGTATGAGTTTTAGAACCATTATCGCATGAATTATTAACAACTCCTAAATATCGTTGTGTCTTCCTATTTTTAATTGTATACAAATTGTCTTGTTTGTGTTCGAATTCCCATTGTTGATCCTTAAAATTTCCTGCATCATACATTCTAACCTTATGATCATTCCAGATTGGTGCAATTAGATTTTGATTTGTTTTATTAGAGATAATATTATACACACCATTGGCAATAATTTGAGGTTGAGGAATGGTACCGTCCGTAAACTCAAATGCTCCTATGTCAATAGCTCCATTTCTTAAGTTTCCGTCAAAATCTACACTAGGTGCATTTATTGATGTGCCTGCATCTATTGCTGGTGAATCTGATTTTAGCCTAAAATTACCTTGATCAGCATTTACAAATAAAGGGTCAATTTCTACAAGATTATTTGAAGAAGTGCTATTTCCATTTTGAAGTCTTAAATCAGCATTATTGTTTTTATAAAGTAAATTATTTGTAAAACTCATATTGTTAGCTCTAGGGAAATTTAGTAATATACCAAAGCGCTGATTGTTATAACAAGTGTTGTTATAGACTCTTATGTCATAAATTACACCATTACCACCAGGGTGATCATAAAACATTAAACCATCTTCGGTATTTTCATAAAAAACATTATTGTAAATATCGATATCAAAAATATCACCCTTACCTTCAGTCATTACTGCCATTCCTTGTCCTATGCAATTTTTAACAGTATTATTAAAAACTTCAATTTTTTTGGCAAATGGTTTTGCAAAATTTAAAATACCTGCGGCATCAATGTATATCCCTCTTCTAGTTAAATCATGTAGATAATTATTTGATATGATACCATTTTGCACTCCTAATTTTACATCAATTCCTTCTCCTCCATTTACAGGATCTCCACCATTAAAAATTTCATTACCAGAAATTTCGAATCCATTGACACCATTTGATAATGTGATACATTCATTATACCCACCATTACAGGCTTTTTCAACCTTATTATTTAGTATTTTTAAGTCAGTTATATTATTAAAATCTCCAGGATCAGACCTCCAGGCAACTCCCCAGGCAGAAATGCCTGATCCAAGGGTATTATACGTATGATTATTTTTGATTGTGATATTCGAAGCAGGACCTTCTACATAAATTCCTTCTGCATGACCATTCATAGGCATAACATTTTGAACTCTTAAACCAGAAATTTCTATATAACTGCTTTTCATGATTAATATGGGTCTACCTTCTATAATTGCTTCTAGTTCATCTCCAGGAAATGCTTTAAATACAATGTTGTTTCTGCTGGTTCCGCTTCTTTTAATTTCTATTTTATCGGGATATATTCCCTTTTTAATATAAACGATGTCCCCTGGGTTAACAATGTTTGCAGCTTTCTGAATTGTTTTGAATGGTTGGCTTTCTGTTCCTGAATTATTGTCTGATCCATTTGGTGAGACATAATAATCTTTGGCTAACATGGGAGATAATCCAATCATTAGAATGATTGATAATAATCTCATTGATTTTTTTTTAATTTTCATTTTGGGATTTTGATTTTGTGTTGAACATTTAATTTTTTAAAATCATTGGTTATTATTTAGATATTTGAAATTTGTTTTTTTAAAGATAAAACCCATTAAAATATTTAAAACAACTCAATAGAGTTAAAAAAAGTTAAAGCGAATTTATGATCAAAGATTATGAGGTATAACTATTTAATTTACAGTAAGTAGATTCCTGTTTGACTTAAGAAAAACACTAATTTCATTTTTACAGAAAATTATTGTTTTTGAAGAACATCGTTATCCGGGCATATCCTTTTTATTTTCTATACAGTTTTATGATTATAAAAATCTAATCATATTTATTTTAATGTATTATTTATTCCTTAACGTATTTGTTGAAAAAGTTTCAAAATACTATTTTTTTTGTCAGTAATTACTGAATTTATCAACCGAAAACGTTTTAGTTTTTTGGCAAATTAGGTTATTACTTCCAATAACGATAGATTTGAATCGATGACAAAAAAAGTTGAAAATATAGCTGTGCTAACTTCAGGAGGAGATGCTCCTGGAATGAATGCTGCCATTCGTGCAGTGGTTAGAGCATGTAGTTATTATAAAGTAAAATGTTTTGGCGTTTATAAAGGATATGAAGGTCTTATACATAATGAGATTGAAGAATTAAATGCGCGTTCGGTACGTAATATCATAAATAAAGGAGGAACCTTTCTTAAATCTGCACGCTCTAAAGGTTTTAGAACTGTAGAAGGGAGAAAGAAAGCCTATGAAAATTTAATAAAGAATAATATTGATGCTTTAGTTGTAATCGGTGGAGATGGAAGTTTTACTGGAGCGTTAAAATTATCAGAAGAATTCAATTTTCCTGTTGTAGGTATTCCTGGTACTATTGATAATGATATTAATGGTACAGACTATACAATTGGTTATGATACAGCATTAAATACTGTAGTTGAAGCAATTGATAAGATTAGAGATACTGCAAGTTCTCATAACCGATTATTTCTTATTGAAGTAATGGGACGTGATGCAGGAGATATTGCACTTAATGCAGGAATTGGAGCTGGAGCAGAGGAGATATTAATCCCAGAAGAGGATATGGGTGTAGAACGTCTTTTGGACTCTCTTAGAAAAAGTAAAAAAACAGGTAAAACGTCGAGTATCATAGTTGTTGCTGAAGGAGATAAATCCGGAAAAAATATTTTTGAACTTGGTGAATATGTAGAAGAAAACCTTGATGATTATGAAGTGAGAGTGTCGGTATTAGGACATATCCAAAGAGGAGGTGCACCAAGCTGTTACGATAGAGTGCTGGCAAGTAAATTAGGAGTAGGTGCCGTAGAAGCTCTTTTAGAAGGGAAGAGCGAAGTCATGATAGGTATTGTTCATAAGGTGGTTACTATTGTGCCACTTAAAACTGCATTGGATAAAAGATTGCATAAGCATGACGGATTAATAAAAGTAGCAGATATCACTTCTGTTTAAATTTATATTATTACCATATTTTATTTAAATCAAAAACAACTAAAATTTTAGATATGAGTACGTTAAAAATTGGAATTAACGGTTTCGGAAGAATTGGAAGAATTGCATTTAGAATAGCTTCTAAACGTGACAATGTAGAGATTGTGGCAATTAATGATCTATTAAATGTAGAACATTTAGCTTATTTATTAGAATATGATTCCGTGCATGGAAGATTTGACGGTACAATAGAAGTTGCAAATGGAAACCTTGTAGTAAATGGAAAAGAAATCCGCGTAACTGCAGAACGAAACCCAGAAGAGTTAAAATGGGATGCTGTTGGTGTAGATGTAGTAATGGATTGTACAGGGATTTTTACAACACTTGATACAGCAGACGCACACCTTAAAGCTGGAGCTAAGAAAGTCGTGATTTCTGCGCCTTCAAAAGATGCACCAATGTTTGTTATGGGAGTAAATCATAATGATGTAACAGCGTCTGATACTATTGTTTCTAATGCGTCTTGTACTACAAATTGTTTAGCTCCTTTAGCTAAAGTTATAGATGATAATTTTGGAATCGAAGAAGGTTTAATGACTACAGTACATGCTGGAACTGCAACGCAAGCAGTGGTAGATACACCATCAAGAAAAAATTATAGATTAGGGCGTAGTGCACTAAATAATATTATTCCTTCCACAACAGGAGCAGCTGTAGCAGTAACTAAAGTAATTCCTGCACTAAAAGGAAAATTAACAGGTATGGCATTTAGAGTTCCCACTGTAGATGTTTCTGTAGTAGATCTTACTGTAAAAACTAAAAAATCAGTGTCTTATGAGGAGCTTAAAGCTGTAGTGAAAAAAGCTTCAGAAAATGAATTAAAAGGGATTTTAGGATATACTGAAGAAGATGTAGTATCTCAGGATTTTGTAGGAGAATCACAAACATCAGTATTTGATGCTAACGCGGGGATTGCTCTTAATGAAAATTTCTTTAAGCTGATTTCGTGGTATGATAATGAATATGGATATTCTACTAAGTTGGTTGATTTATCAACTCACGTGGGTAACCTATAAGAAAATTATAATTTTTGGCCCCGAGGCTTTTTCGGGGCTTTTTTTCCTTTTGTAAACAACAAATAAATTTTCAAATGATTTTATTAGCTGACGGTGGTTCTACTAAATGCGATTGGATTCTTCTGGATAATTCTGGAGAAATCGTTTTTAAAACTCGAACAGAAGGGTTAAATCCTGCTGTATTTGAAAAATCTTTGCTAGAAGAAAGAATAAGAGCCAATGAAGAACTTTCTTCTTATCGAGAAAAAATAGATATCATCAAATTTTATGGAGCGGGTTGTGGCACATCAAAACCAGCTGCAATGCTAAAGAAAATTTTTGAAGATTATTTCGAAAATGCAGAAATTGATGTACAAGAGGATATGGTAGCTGCAGTATATGCTGCAACAACAGAACCTGGTATTGTTTGTATTTTAGGTACTGGATCTAATAGTTGCTATTATGATGGAGATGATATTCATATGACAGTAGACTCTTTAGGATATATTCTTATGGATGAAGCGAGTGGTAATTATTTTGGAAAACGTTTAATACGAGATTATTATTATAAAAGAATGCCACCAGAAGTCGCTGCAGAATTTGAGAAACGTTTTGATCTTTCATCAGATGCTATCAAAGAAAACTTGTATAAAAAAGATAACCCTAATACTTATTTGGCTTCTTTTGCCGAATTTATCTTTACCAGTGAACGTAATGGATACTTTTATAAAATAGTAACTGAAGGTATTCAGGAGTTTGTAGAGAATAGAGTGCTGTGTTTTTCTGAAGCTCAAAATGTACCTATCCATTTTATTGGTTCAATAGCTCATTTTAGTGAGGATATTATAAGGGCAGCAGTGTGGCCGTATAATCTTACTGTTGGAAATATAGTGAGAAGACCAATTGACGGTATCATTGATTATTACCGTAATGAAATTATAAAAAATAAGAAAGATAAAGTCTAATACTGATTAGTATTAAATAGAATAATTTAAGGTAATCCGGCTTCCTTGGCCAGGAATAGAGTTAATAAATATTCTGCCATTGATATAGCTCATTCGTTCTTTCATAAAGAATAGCCCCATACCACCTTCAGCATTGTTTTTAGGTCTGGAAGATATGCTGGCGATATCAAACCCATCACCATTATCGTCAATAATGATACTGAATATCGAGTTAGAATGAGTTACTGAAATCATAATATAATCAGAATTAGCATATTTGATAGCATTGTTTACTGCTTCCTGTGTAACTCGATAAAGATTAGTTTCAACCAAAGTGTCAAACCTTTGATCAAAACTTGATTTGTTTTCAAAAATAATATTCTTCCCAGTTAATTTAGAAAGTTCTCTGACCATTTTCTGAAGAGCAATAGATATTCCATAATCTTTTAACTCTGGTGGAGTAAGATTAAAAGTGGCCATTCTGATTCCTTGAATTAGATCCTTAGAAACTTTTTTTAACCCTTCAATTTTTTGCTCTGCTTTTTCAACATTATTTAGATTTATCGACTCAATGTTAAATTTGAGCGCGGTTAACATCTGACCTATACTATCATGAATCTCTTTTGCTATACGTTTTCGTTCTTCCTCCTGAGCTTCGACAATCTGGCTAGCGTTTGATTTTTGTAATTCTTCTTTTTCTTTGTATTGTGCTTCATTTAGACGCTCAACTTCATTCTGAGCTTCTTTTCGTTTAGAGATATCAGAGCAAAGTACAAGGCGTTCAGATTTTCCGGATTCTTTAAATACGGTGTATATAGATATATCCAACCAGATTTTTTGATTGTCGATAATTTGTAATTCAAATTCTTTATTAAAAACACCACCTTTGTTTTGAGAAATAAGTTCTAGCAATCGACTTTTTTGAACTTCATTAAGTTTCATTAGATCGGCAAGGTTTTTTTGCTCATTATCATATTCAATTTTTAGTAGTTTGCCAAAGCGCTCACCTAAATCTATAACTGTTCCTGTTTTGTCTACCCTGGCATATAAAAGAGTCTGGTTAATGGCTTTGGTAAGTGCAAGTAATTCTTGTACATTTTCTTCTTGTATTTTTCTTAATTCTTCTGTTCTCGAAGCCATGTTTTCGGCTTTTTTCTGAGAAAGCAATAGGTTTGATATTGTTTTTTTAATGCGTACTGCTACTGGTTTAAATAGTAAAAAGAATTCAATAATCAGAATTATTATTATAATACAAAAGAGCACATATTCAATTTTTTTTAGACTCGATACTTTTTGCTTTGCATCTTTATCATATTGAAAAACGACTGTATTCATTTGTTCTAAAAACAAAGGTTCGTTAAGAAGTACAATGTTAAGATTTGCATTTAAGGCTATAGGGTCAATAGAATCGCTTTTTACAAGATTAAGGACTTTGGTACTGCTATGTAGAATATTTTGAAAATAAGGTTCTAGAACAGAAAACATTTTTCTTATTTCACTACTATCATGATTTTTTTTCTGTAAAGATTCGTTATATTGAAGAAGTACTTCATGAGATTCCTTCCAGAGATCAAGCGTGGATTTTAAATCACTAGTGTATTGTATTTTTGATTGTTCATCCTCTAGATGGCATAGTACAAGAATATCTTTGGATATTTTTTGACTTAGCATTCTTTGTCTACCTGATATATTAATGATTCGTGAATCATCAATCTGAGAATTTAAGTATTTCTGTATAAAAAATTGACTTCCAATAGAAAATAATGCAATAGCACCTAATGCGATACTATATATTTTGCTTAGGCGCCCAAAAGTTTGATGATCTAGTGATTCTTGTTTGTTCAATTATAATTATGCTAATGCCTTTTTAATCAAATCTAATGCTTTTTCTGAATATGAGAGTTGTAATGCTGCTTTATGACCTTTTTCAGACATTTTACGCCATGTTTTTTGTAAAATATCAATTACTTTCTCTGGAGTATGTTTGTCTAAGAAGTCTTCGTAATAGAAATTTAGAAAAACAAGACAAATTACATCTTCTAATGTTTGTGTATCCTCATCTTTTTTCAATTTCTTTTTTTGAAGTAAAAAGGACACTCTATCAATAGTTTCAGAATCATATCCGATTTTTTCTAATATCTCCGAAGCTTTTGTAGCATGAAATTTTTTTAATTCTTCTCTCCATTTCAAGTATCCAATGCGATCCATAGGGTAGTCTTTACGAGGGATTTCCCACCTACATATGTGTTGAGATCTTGCAGCTAATTTGAGTGCTTCAGAGGCATTGGGCTCGAATTCTTCAATAGTTTGGGACATTCTTTGTCCATAAATTAACTCTTTAGGAACAATTTTTCCATTTATATTATGGTGATTCGGATCTTTTGCATTTGCCTGATCAAATAAAGTGTAAGCTTCAACTAATAAGTTACTGGACATAAAAATGTTGTATTGGTATTACTTACTTACAAAGTTAGGTTTTTTGATTGACCTTATCCAATTAATCAGAAAAACCAATATAAACTATATCATTTTTTATTTTTACAGGGTAAGTTGCAATAGGAGCAAGATCACCATTTAAGTTTTCTCCATTTTCTAGAGAGAACGTTTTTTTGTGCATTGGACAGGCAACTTTTGGTATTCCGTTTTGATCTCCAATCATACCTCTGCTTATGACCATTTCCATTTTATGGGGACATACATTTTGACAGGCGTACCAGGTATTTTTTCTTTCAAAGTTAAAAACAGCGATTTGTTTTTCTTTGTATTTGATACAGGCTCCTCCATTTTTTGGAAAATCACTTACTTTGGCTGCTTCAAACCAGGTGGTTACATTTTCTAGAGCAGTTGATTTGTATATTTCTAAAATTTCTTCCATGATTGCTTTGTTGTTTTCAAGTTATTTCCGTAAAACATAAATCTCATTCTATCTTCTTTATTTCCAATGTTGTGGCATTTTTTGTTCACGTAATGGAACAAATACCAAGTTATCATCATCATCATCACTATTCACAAAGTGACTAAAACGTTTCATCATTTCTGGATCTTCAATAGCTTGTTTCCATTCGCATTCGAATTTATTAACAAGAGTTTTCATTTCTTGATCTAAATCTTTGGCAATACCCAGTTTATCATTAATTACTACTTCTTTGAGGTGTTCAATACCACCTTCTAATCTGTCTAACCAAGCCGCTGTTCGTTGTAAAGGTTTAGCTGTTCTCATATAAAACATTAAAAAACGATCTATATATTTAATTACGGTTTCATTATCAATTTGTTCGGCAAGTAATTCTGCATGACGAGGAGTTGCTCCACCATTTCCACCTACATATAGATTCCAGCCTCCTTCTACAGCTATCACTCCAAAATCTTTTCCACGAGCCTCTGCACATTCTCTAATACAACCCGAAACACCACCTTTAATTTTGTGAGGTGAACGCATTCCTCTATAGCGGTTTTCTAATTCGATTGCAAAACTAACACTTTCGTCCATTCCATAACGACACCATGTAGAACCTACACAACTTTTTACTGTTCGTAAAGATTTTCCATATGCATGACCACTTTCAAAACCTTTATCAATTAAATCTTTCCAGATTTTTGGTAATTGATTTAGTGTAGCGCCAAAGAAATCAATACGTTGCCCTCCTGTGATTTTGGTGTATAAGTCATAACGTTTTCCTATTTCGCCTAAATCAATTAATTGCTGAGCAGTTAATTCCCCTCCTGCAATACGAGGTACTACAGAGTAGGTCCCGTTACGTTGAATATTAGCTAAAAACCGATCATTAGAATCTTGAATAGTATATTCTTTATTGGCAGTATCGGCATGGATGGTAGCCATCAAGGAAGCGATAAGAGGTTTACATAATTCACAACCGTGACCTCCGTTTCCGTTCTTATCTAAAATCTCATCAAATGTAGTATATCCTTTTACTTGGATAATATGATATAATTCTTGTCTGTTGTAATCAAAATGTTCACAAATGTTATCTTTTACTTCAATTCCTAAAGATTTTAATGTTGCATCTGTTAGATCTTTGACCATAGGTTTACAGCCACCACAACCTGTTCCAGCTTTTGTACAACTAACGACATCTGCTAAATCTTTAGCTTCTCCATTCTGAATAACACCACATATTTGACCTTTAGTTACACTTTCACAAGAACAAATTTGTGCATCATCGGGTAAGTCCATGACATCCCCTAATAAAGAGCCACCATCACCACCACGATTTCCTAATATTAGATCTTCTGGTTCTTCGGGTAGCTTCATTGCAGTGTTATAAATCTGGAATAAAGCGTTGTAATCTGAAGAATCACCTACAAGAATACCTCCTAATAGTTTTTTTCCATCTTTAGTGACATTTATTTTTTTGTAAACTCCGTTACGTTTATTCACATATGTGATTTCATCAATTTCTTCTTTGGCATCATTTAGCGCGTCTCCAAAGCTCGCTACTTCTGTCCCAATTAGTTTTAATTGTGTAGACATATCGATGTATGACGGCATCTCTTTTTCTCCACCTAGAATTTGATCAACGACAATTTCTGCCATATCATAGCCAGGGGCTACTAGGCCATAAATCATATTGTTAAGCAAGGCACATTCTCCGATAGCATAGATGTTTGGATCCGTAGTTTGCATTTGATTGTTTACCAAAATACCACCACGAGTACCGACTTCTAAGCCACACTCACGAGCAACTTCATCACGAGGACGAATACCAGCAGAAACGACAAGCATATCTACTTTTAACTCGGTGTCATCTACATATTGTAATCCTTCAATAGTTTTATCTCCTTGTATAAATTGAGTTTGTTTTGATAAATGTACTTTTAAACCTAAGCTTTCAATTTTTGATTGGAGCATATCGCTAGCTCCTTTGTCTAATTGTCTAGGCATTAGGCGCGGAGCAAATTCTACAATATGAGCGTTTAGTCCTAAATTTTTAACCGCATTTGCAGCTTCAAGGCCTAAAAGTCCTCCACCAAGTACGGCAGCTTCTGTTTTACCAGCGGCTTTTAATTTTTTTGCAAAAGCTTCGGTAGCTTCAAGATCTTCGATGGTACGATATACAAAAACCCCTTCTTTTTCTACACCTGGAATAGGTGGTACAAATGCAGATGATCCAGTGGCTAAGATTAAATAGTCATATGAATATTTGATTCCTCTATGATTTGCAACTGTTTTTTCTTCTCGATCAATTTCTGTAATCATTTCAGAGACATGAAGATCTATATTGTTTTCTTCGTACCAGCTAGCTGAAGACATACTTAAATCTTCTGCTGTTTTTCCTGAGTAATATTCACTTAAATGGACTCTGTCATATGCTCTTCTAGGTTCTTCTCCAAAAACAGTAAGCTTATATTCACTAAATTTTTCTGAGGCTACAAATTTTTCACAAAACTTATAACCTACCATCCCATTACCGATCACTACTACATTTTTCATAAATTACGTATTTATGGTTCAAAATTAAGTATTACTACTTATTAATGTGGTATGAATTATGTAATTATAGGTGTGGTGAATTGTGAATATCTAAAAAATATACAGAAAAGCTTGCAGAATTAATTTTACAAGCTTTTCTGTATTATACCAATTCTCTCATTTAAAATTACTGAAATACGAAATTGAGCTATTTTGATTTCAGGTAAGGAAGGAAATTGATTGATAGTTATAGCTATCAATCAATTTTGTAACAGAACATGAGATTTAAAGGGGTAATTTTATACGATCATTTATATATTTAATAGTGTTGGATAATATAATATATTTGAATTTCATTTATTATGAACTGTTTTGTTTATTCTAAAGGAATACCTGGTTTTGGGCTCCATTTTAAGAAATTAGGTTTTACGACTAGCATTGCCCATCCCCAAAATTGATTATCCGCAGGTTCTGGTACTCCTTTTAAGATTTCCATAGAATCAGAGGCAAACATATGAGAGTATCCTATTTTAAGAGTAGCAAAAGCTAATAGCTTTTGTGAGAATACGATATCTATTTCAGTTCCTAGATAATCATCTACATCTCCACCTAAGCTTTCTGCTCCAGAAAAATAATGTGCTTTAAGTAATAAACTAGATTTTTCTCCAGTTTTGATCACTGTTTTTGCATAAATGTCATTTAATCCAATATTATTAGCATGGTTTCCTACGTAAAAATAATCCATATACCCATTAAACTTATGATTGGTACCAAAAATGGGGAAGAAAGATTCGATCTCTCCATCTGCTCCTCCATTTTCATCACCACTCAATGTCTCAAACCCAAGACCGAAAAGTGTTTTTCCTGGTTTGTATGTGATTTCTAACATAGCATTATATGCTGATAAATCTACATCTTCTGTGAATTCTCCTGTCTGTCCATATAAGTTTGCGGCTATAGAAAGCCCTTTTATAGGTTTAGCTACTAGGTGTGTACCAAAAGTTTGTCTATTTACATTTCCATCTACGGGTGTTTGACCATCATCACCAAGATTTTGATAGGAATTATTTGCTATAAGTACACTTCCTGAGAATTTCCCCCAATCTTTATGTAACCATGCATACACCATTCCTTTGTAATCAAAAACAGCTCTGGCATTGCCTCCGTTGTTTGGGTTAAATAATGTAGTTTGGCTGCTAACACCATTTTGGTTAAAGGCAATTCCAATATCTAATTTGAAATCTTCTTTTGCGTATTTAAGTAAAGCTGCATCATGAAAACGTCCTTGCATCGCCCAGTCTAAACCTCCAAAAATTCGCTGATCATCATAAGATAATGCTTGTCTTCCCAGCTTGGTTGACCAACCGCTTCCAAATTTAAAATCTATCCATGCTTGAGCAAGAGAAAAACTATTGTTGTTATCTGCCGCTGCAATTTGTGGAGTATCCCCCCAAACGCTAACATCCTGAACACTTAAGTAGGTAGAGAATTTGTCAGTTGTGTATCCAAATTTTAAACGAGAACGTTGTTGGATAAATAATCCGGCATCAACTCCATCGGGCAATAGGTTTCCAAAACCATTTAAATATTCTAATCGAGGTCTGATATCTGCATCAATACTTAATTCTTGACTTTTTCCTCTAAAAGCAAATGCTACAAACAGTAATGTTGTTATAAATAACTTGTTTCTCATCTCAATAATTTTTGATTAGTTTATAAAATAGAATCTTATGAGGTTAATTTATATATTGATAAAAGTAACCTCAGATTTAAATGTAAATCATGACTAATATCATTTGTATTCCTATGTAGTCATTAATGATAATGTCATTTATTTGAAACAAAATTAAGTATTAGTACTTAATTTTGTTTGGTTTTATATGTAAAAATACGTAGTTTTATTTTTCAAATTTATAAAATTGCTTAAGTGTTTTTGAAATATTCATATATTTGGATGTAGAAGAAGTTGTATTTGGTTCTACATTTAAAAAAATAATATGGGATTATGATAAAAATAGTATTGGTGGATGATCATTTTATGGTAAGAGATGGCATTCGTGCTATCCTAGAAGATGAAGAGCAATACAGTGTAGTGGGAGAAGCGTCGAATGGCCCAGAAGCTATTGAACTAGTTCAATCTTTAAGTCCTGACATTGTTATCTGCGATATAAGAATGCCTCAAATGTCGGGGATAGAAGTCGTTCAAAATATTACAAAACTAGATAGTTCGGTAAGAACAATTATGTTGTCAATGCATGATTCTGATGAATATATACTGCAGTCTATTAATGGAGGAGCAGAAGGATATTTACTTAAGGATGCTGGTAAAGAGGAGTTCTTAAAAGCCATTTCTGTCGTTAGTAAAGGAGATAAATATTTTAGCGGGGATGTGTCATCTGTTCTGGTGAAGAGATTGCGTGAGGATGATCATTTAGAAACAACATTGAAGCCTAATATTGATGTTGTAAATAAACCTCCCAAAGACCTATTTGATTTGACTAAAAGAGAGAGGCAGATACTTCGTCTTGCTGTTTCTGGAATGACAAATAAGGACATTGCTTTAGAACTTAATATAAGTAAAAGAACAACAGAGGTTCATCGCTTTAATCTTATGAAAAAGATGGGAGTTAAAAATGTGCTAGAGCTTAATAATAAAGCTAGAGAATACGGAATGATTCCCTAGCTTTTTGAAAGTAAAACTTTATAGGCTTTTGGATATTATTTCATAAACCCCTGTTATTTTATTAAAACTTTTGGTTAAGGTATTAGTGGTGTTAAAAACATCTTCAAGTGAAAATGTTCCATTAAGAAAACCTCTTTTGTTAGTTTGAAATTTTTCCCATGTTCCCATTATATTTCCAAGTTCTTCTTCGATTTCGGTTGTATTATAGCTATTGATTAATAAATCCCCAATAACTGAATCAAACTCATCGAAAATTTTATTCATTACACTTTCGTATTCATTTTTTTGATCAGGAAACATCAAAGAAGCTGTATAGTATAAACAAAGCCTTTGTGATAACATTCGTTGTTTACCAGATACATTAATTGTATTAGCAAGATCTTGATTTTTATTTTTAAAAAATTGATTATTATATTTAGAACTTGTCTCTATACCTAAAACTAATTCATGACACTTACTTAATAATTTTGTGTTTAGTTTCATAACCTCTTCTGAGTTTATATAATTAGGCGGGGAACTTATAACTTCTTTAAATTTCAACCATATTTTTTTCACCTCTTTTATTGAGAGTTTAATGGCCGAGTTAGGCGCATTTTTACTTAAGATATCTAATTGTTTTTCAAAAATAAACTTACTCGAATTAAGTTCTTTTTTAATTTCCTCATTATCAACTCCTTTGGAGATTAGTAAAAAAGCTTTGGACATTTTTTGGGATAACATTCGTTGTTTACCTGATATGTTTATAGCCTTGTTATAACTAATTGCACCATAATCTTGGGATTGGGAGAAGGAGCTAGTAATGACTAATAATGTAATAAAAATAAGAGTAAATGGGGTTTTTTGTTTTTTGAGTAGATATTTTAATGTCATATAAAATGATTTAGGTTTTAATTTTTTTTAAGTAAATATACTTATTTTTTAATTCCTGTCAAACAATTGCTTTTTTTATTATTTGTAAAAACTTATAGTACATAATAGATTGACTTTTGTTTAACTAGTATTTGACTTAAAATCATTATAAATTGTATAAAGATTTGTTTTACTGTGTGTTATATTATTGGTTGGTTATGACTGTTGATTGATTTGTAATTTTTTTTAACTCAAATTATGAAGTATTCAATTTACGACACCGAATATTTTATAATAGATAATAATGAGTCAAATACGTATTTTTTATCACTAAAATCAATTAAAATTAAGTAATAATACTTAGTTTTGAACAGCCTGTTTAATAAAATTCTCAAAACACAGAATTATGAAAAGAATGCATTTTAAAATTATAATGATTATTACCACTATGGCATTAATGTCTTGTGGAGGAGAAAAGAAAAAGGAAATAGCGTCAAGTGTTTCTTCTGAAGAAGAAACATCAAAATTGCTCATAGAAAAGCCTCAATTGACCTTTGGTTTTATAAAATTGACTGATATGGCACCTCTTGCTATTGCAAAAGAAAAAGGTTTTTTTGAAGATGAAGGTTTGTTTGTTTCTATTGAAGCACAATCTAACTGGAAAAATGTATTAGATCGTGTGATCGATGGCCAACTAGATGGTTCTCATATGTTAGCAGGACAACCGATTGCAGCTGGTGCAGGATTTGGAAGGCAAGCTGAGTTGGTAACTCCGTTTTCTATGGATTTAAATGGTAACGGTATTACTGTTTCTAATGATGTTTGGTCAAAAATGAAGCCTAATGTTCCTGTAGGAGAAGATGGTAAACCGATTCATCCAATATCTGCAACCGCTCTTAAGCCTGTAATTGATTCTTATAAGGATGAAGGAAAAGCTTTCAAGATGGGGATGGTATTTCCTGTATCTACACATAATTATGAAATTAGATATTGGTTAGCTGCAGCTGGAATTAACCCAGGAATGTATTCTAAAGAAAATATACAAGGACAAATTGATGCAGAAGTGTTGTTGTCCGTGACTCCACCACCACAAATGCCAGCTACACTTGAAGCGGGAACAATTTATGGATATTGCGTAGGTGAACCATGGAATCAACAAGCAGTTTTTAAAGGGATTGGTGTGCCTGTAACAACAAATTATGATATCTGGAAAAACAATCCAGAAAAAGTATTTGTGATGACTAAGAAATTTATTGAGAAATACCCGAATACTGCGGTAGCGGTTACAAAAGCATTAATTAGAGCAGGAAAATGGTTGGATGCTCCTGGTAATCGTAAAGAAGCTGTTAAGATTTTATCTATGCCTGGATATGTAGGTGCTGATGAGGTGGTATTAGCAAACTCAATGACTGGTACTTTTGAATTTGAAAAAGGTGATAAAAGAGAGATGCCCGATTTTAATGTATTCTATAGATACGATGCTACCTATCCTTTCTATTCTGATGGAATTTGGTTCTTAACTCAGATGAGAAGATGGGGGCAAATCCCAGAAAGTAAACCAGTAGAATGGTATGAGAAAACAATCAAAGATATTTACAGGCCTGATATATGGGAAAAAGCTGCTAATTTACTAGTGTCAGAGGGGTACTTAGAAGCGTCAGAATTACCAAAAACAGATGGGTATAAACCAGCAACAACGGATTTTATTGATGGTAAAAAGTTTGATGCAAAAGATCCTATAGGGTACATAAATAGTTTTAATATAGGGAATAAAGAGAGTGAAGAAGGTGTTTCGAGTGTTGAATAACAATCCGTCATTAAAAATATTAAATAGAGGAATCAATCATTAAG
Organism: uncultured Aquimarina sp.; assembly: GCA_947498785.1. Taxonomy (GTDB): domain Bacteria; phylum Bacteroidota; class Bacteroidia; order Flavobacteriales; family Flavobacteriaceae; genus Aquimarina. Next base: position 193,604 of record CANMLS010000002.1, read on the forward strand.
CATTACGTGAAAACTTAATGATTGATTGTTAGAAAATTTAAAAACATAAAAAAAAACAACAACAGATGAAAGATAGATCAATCCATGTCCTAAATTTTGTGGGATTAGGTTTTTTTGAACCCGCAATTAGATTGGCGACAGGTGAAGAAGTACAGAAAAATTTGGTCATATTATTCAAGAAGGTGTTTTTACCAATCTTATCGGTAGGATTGTTTTTGATTGTGTGGCATTCTGGTGCAACGTATTTGTATAATATTGAAAGAGATGCACGTATAGAAAAAGCATTGGTAGATAGAGGAGAAGCTGCGGCTAATGAGATGAGAATATGTATCGAATCAGGTGATGTTAGTTGTCAACCTAATACATTACCATCCCCAACTCAGGTATGGACTGCCTATAAATCATTATTAGCAGATCATAGGATTATTGCAGAAAAGAAATCTGCTTTTGCTGATAAGGTTGCGGCTACAAATGAAAAAAGAGAAGCACAAGGTCTTGATGCTATTAAATATACAGGTAGACCATCATTTGTAGATCAGATTTATACAAGTTTAAAAACCGTTTTTGCTGGATTTTTATTAGCTTTTTTTATAGCAGTCCCTATTGGAATCATGTTAGGGTTAAGCGAAACATTAAGGTCTTCGGTTAATTGGTTAATACAGATTTTTAAACCAGTTTCTCCTGTGGTGTGGTTGCTTTTGGTATTCATGATTGTAAAGACGTTAACAAAAAACTCAGATACAGACAGTTCTTTTATTATTTCATTTATTAGTGTAGGGCTCTGTTCTATGTGGGCGACATTGGTAAATACTAGTATGGGGGTTTCATCTGTAGATAAAGACTATATTAATGTTGCTAAGGTTCTTCAACTTAGTGTTGGTCAAAAAGTATTTAAAATCATTTTACCATCTTCTTTTCCATTAATTTTTACTGGATTACGAATTACATTATCTGTAGCTTGGATGGTATTAATTGCTATAGAATTATTGGCACAAAGCCCAGGGCTAGGATCATTTGTTTGGGAAGAATTTCAGAATGGAGCAAATGATTCGAATTCTAAAATCATAGTAGCGATGTTTGTAATAGGTATCATAGGGTTCCTGTTAGATAGAATTATGCTTACGGTACAAAAATTCGTAACATTTACAGAAGAAACTGCTTAATAATAAAAATTTATGGCATATATAGAATTAAGAAATGTATCAAAATCTTTTGGTACAGGAAAAAACAAGACATTGGTATTGTCTAATATCAATCTTGAAATCGAAGAAGGAGAGTTTGTAGCAATCGTTGGGTTTACAGGAAGTGGAAAAACAACTTTGATTAACATTATTTCTGGATTAATCATGCCAGATGAAGGTGAAGTACTATTTAAAGGAGAACCGGTTACAGGACCTAGCCATGAACGCGGAGTGATTTTTCAAAATTATTCATTATTGCCTTGGCTTAATGTTAAAAATAATGTTGGCATGGCTGTAAAAGAAGCGTTTAGGAAAATGTCGAGAAAAGATAGAACTAAACGTGTTGAAGAGTATGTGGAAATGGTGAATCTATCTCCTGCAATTCATAAATTACCAAAAGAATTATCGGGAGGAATGCGGCAAAGAGTTTCAGTAACCAGAGCATTATCGATGAGTCCAGATGTAATCCTTATGGATGAACCACTTAGTGCGTTAGATGCTCTTACAAGAGGGAATCTCCAGCAGGAAATCCTAAAAATCTGGAATAAAGATAAAAAAACAGCTTTGTTAATTACGAATGATGTAGATGAGGGGATTTTGATGGCTGATCGAATTATACCTCTTAAACCAGGACCCAAAGCTACTTTAGGTCCAGAATACAAGATTAATTTAGAACGACCAAGGGATAAAACAGCTTTAAACCATAATGAGGAGTATAAAAAATTACGCAATAGTATCATGGAGTATTTGATACAAATAGGAGAGCAACGTAATTCTAAAAAAGGAAATAATTATGTATTGCCTGCTATCAAGCCTATAATCAAACCAATACCTTTCAGAAGATTAAATTTTAATTAAAAACAACTTATATGAAAGAAATACTGGAAAAACCTGTAATGAGAAGAACTGATAATGGGTTGTTTGAGGATAAATATATGATGGATATTTCTCAGCTTACAAAAATCTATCCCACTCCTAATGGAGACTATGTTGTACTAGATGATTTGGATTTGAAAATTAAACATGAGGAATTCGTTTCTATAATAGGTCATTCAGGATGTGGTAAATCTACATTATTGACTATGATTGCTGGACTTAATCCTATTTCTAGAGGTACAATTATTGTAAATAATCAAACTATAAAAGGGCCAGGTCCAGATAGAGGAGTAATTTTTCAATCTCCAAGTCTTTTGCCTTGGATGACTGCTTATGAGAATGTAATGCTTGGTGTAAAACAGGTTTTTTCGCATGGAACAAAAAGAGATAGAGATGATATTGTAAAGTATTACTTGGCCAAAGTTGGACTTGAAGATGCAATGCATAAAAAAGCAAAAGAACTCTCTCAGGGTATGCAACAACGTGTAGGTATTGCTAGAGCATTTGCTATAAAGCCAAAGGTGTTATTATTGGATGAGCCCTTTGGGATGTTGGATTCTTTAACAAGGGGAGAATTGCAAGATGTATTGATCGAAGTTTGGAACCAAGAAAAGATTACGGCTATTATGATCACCCATGATGTGGATGAATCTATATTTTTGGCTGATAGAGTGATTATGATGACTAGTGGTCCAAGAGCAAAAGTGGGTGATATTCTGGAAATAGATTTTGAAAGACCTCGACTAAGAAAAAATGTATTGGATCATCCTGATTACTACAAGTATAGAGAACATCTTATTAATTTTTTAGAGCATTAGTGTGGGTTCGGAATTTGTAGAAAATGAGTAATTACGATATTTAAAATATACAAACCTTATTATTTTGTTTCTTTTAAATTGTATCACTAGTACTTATGAATATCGTAATAATAGGTAATATTACGTAATTATCAGCTTTCTTAAGTTTTATTTTAAGTATTTATACTTAATTTTGGTTTAAAATTGTTCATTTAACACTCTTGCATGCTAAAAAGTCAAGAATCAAAACTAAGTAATTATGAATATCAAGGGTAAATCTACCACATTACAGCTGTTAAATTTTAAAAGTCTACCGATCCGAACATTTTGGATCACTTCGATTGCATTTTTTCTATGTTTTTTTGCATGGTTTGGTATTGTTCCATTTATGCCTGATGTAGTTAGAGATTTAGGATTAACTCCTGATCAAAAATGGAATTCTATCATTGTAGCTGTCTCTGGAACCGTATTTGCAAGATTATTGATTGGTAAGTTGTGTGACAAATATGGTCCTAGAATTTGTTATACATGGCTTTTGACATTAGGAGCTATTCCGGTTATTTTGCTTGGTTTTGTGCAAACACCTATGCAGTTTATTGTTTGTAGATTATTTATTGGTTTTATTGGAGCTTCATTTGTAATTACACAATTTCATACCTCTATTATGTTTGCACCTAATATTGTAGGTACGGCTAATGCCACATCGGCAGGATGGGGTAATTTAGGAGGAGGGGCTAACCGACTTGGTATGCCTTTAATTGCTGCTGCTGTAGTAAGTTTTGGAATTGCAGAAACAGATGCATGGAGATATAGTATGATCGTTGCCGGTGTAGTTTGTTTTTTAATGGGAATTGTATACTTTTTCTTCACAAGAGATACACCTAATGGTAATTATAAAGAATTAAAAGAAAAAGGTCAAATGCCTCAAGCCAAAAAGGATGAGGTCAGTTTTTTAGAAGCGATAAAAGATTATCGAGTTTGGTTACTTTTTGTAGTATATGCAGCTTGTTTTGGTATGGAACTAACAGTATATGGTACTATGGATGATTATCTTCAAAATACATTTCAATTAGAAAGAGTGACTGCAGGTAATCTTGTTATGTCATTTGCACTCATGAATATTTTTGCCAGAACTTTAGGTGGTTACTTTGGAGATAAGTTTGGTAAGTTAAAAGGGTTGAGAGGAAGAGTCTTGTTTTTGGCGGTTATTTTGGCGGTCGAAGGACTTATGCTATCATTGTTTTCAGGTATGACAGGATTAACCTTTGGAATTATCTTTCTGGTTGGTTTTAGTTTATCAGTTCAAATGGCAGAAGGAGCTACCTTTTCAGTTGTTCCTTTTATTAATAAAAAAGCTATGGGCTCCATTTCTGGAATTGTTGGTGCAGGTGGAAATGTAGGAGCTTTTATTGCAGCATTAGTGTTAAAGTCAAAATCTGCTTTTGCAGAAAAGGTTGCAATAGCCGAAAATAAAAACCTTGGAGCAGAGGCTGTGAATGCTGCTCAAGCTTTGGCATCATCAGAAGCGGTTTCTAGTGGGTATTTTATCATAGGAATTTTTGTAGTCTTTACGGCTGTTATGACGCTTGCAATTAAATTCTCAACAGAGGATGAGAAAGCTGTCGAAAAGGAAATGGAAAATATTCCTGCATATAATTAAAATATTAAAGTTAAAACCTTAAAGAATAAGTGACTTTAAGTGTTTTTTGTGTTGCCGGTCACATTGTGTTTGTGACCGGTTTTTTTTTATTTGATATAGCTCAAGTTTGATTGCGGAATATTTAGTATTAAGAATTTGTTTGTTTTTATTTGCCCTCAGTTTTAAGTATCACTACGTAAAAAACCATTTTAAGAGATTATCTACTGTTTTTTGCATAGAGAAAGCTTTAATGATACTTAAGAATGAGCAAACATGAGTTGATTTTTATATTTGAAGGAATAAATTTCTATTGTTTTATTGATGTTTTGAGAAGAATTAAAGCTGTGATTAGTTTGAATTGATTTTTTGGTTACTTTTTTTGAATTTCTTCTGTTTTTCATAAGTAATCCAGATTTCAATTGTAATGTTTAAGTTTTAATTCATGATATTGTTTTAGCATTTAATCTTCTGAAAAACGCTTCTTATGGCATCGAAATCATATGAAAATAACGTGTTCATATTAGGCTGTGGAATTATTGCCAAAAAAGACCTTAAGGTTGCAGTTAATTTTTTTATTCATAGTTCACAAGAATATCTTTCTTAATTACTGATTTTTTAAGTAATGGGATAATAATAACCATCAGGATAATTGGAATTATAATATAAATCCATTTGGGGATAGGGAAGGGGTCACCTTTTGCATAAGAATGTAATCCTGATAGATAATAATTTACTCCAAAAAAGGTCATAATAAGACTACTTAATGCTAGTAGACAACAAACATTGTATATATATATATAATTTTTAGGGATAATAATTCTGATGTGTAGTACAAACGAATATATGATTATGCTTATTAAAGCCCAGGTTTCTTTAGGATCCCAGCCCCAATATCTTCCCCAAGACTCGTTGGCCCAGATTCCTCCTAAGAAAGTTCCGATTGTAAGTAAGTATAAACCAATTGTACTGGTAAGTTGATTGGTATTGGTTAATTCTTGAATTGTATTTTCTGTTTCTTGTTTATTTATTAACTTGGGAATACACATTATAAGCAAGGTAATTAATGAAAGTAACGATCCTAATGCTAGAAATCCATAACTGGCTGTTATTACCGCTACGTGAATTAAAAGCCAATAAGATTTTAGAACAGGAACCAAGTTTGTGATTTCAGGGCTCATTAGGCTACCGTGTGCTATTCCAAGTAAGCATATGGCTAATATTGCTGCTGCTGCTGGAGTAAATGAGTTGTTTTTTGAAAAAACAAAACCTGCTAACATTCCTATCCATGCAATAAAAATACTAGCCTCATATCCATTACTCCACGGAGCGTGACCTGATATATACCATCTTAATCCAATTCCAACCCCTTGTAAGATGAATACACCTACTAATAAAAAGATGATTACATTAATAATTTTTTGGATTGTTGCTTTATGCTTTTTTAATATTCTTATAAAACTTAATAACATCAGTATACCACCAAAGCAAGTGTATCCTATAAGACACCATAAAAAGATATGATTTTTGTTGAACCAAATTTCTATATTTACTTTTTTGTCGGATAGTAAAATAGCTTTTCCATTTTTTTGCTGGAAACTTTTTATTAGTTTGATGACTTCATTTGCTTTTTGCCAATTTCTTTTTTCAATTCCTAAATCAAGGTAAGAAAAGTAAGTAGGGATTATTTTACTGATAAAATGTTTGTCGTCTTGGTTGAATTCAATTTCAGAAACTATAGGGGAATACCAGGTTAAGTCCAGATCATCTATTTTTGGAAAAATTTTTAAGAATTGACCATTAAAAATGCTCCAAACTATATTTAGTCGTTCATCTATTTTTATGATATCCTTGTCAAAAATTGTTCTTTTTCCTGGAGATTTAGCATAGGCAGAAGAAACTAATGATTTCAATTTATATGTTCCTTTAAAATCAAAAAACTGTGAAGCACTAGCATATCCAGATGGATTGATTTTTATTAAATCTTTTAAATCTGGGATTGCTTTTTTTTCAATTTTAATAAAATCTAATAACTGCCAGGAATCTGGTTTATATTGCATTCCGATGAACACTTGTACAGCTGTTAATTGTCTTTTTCGATTTTCTTTATCAAGATAGCTAAAACTATTTTTCCCATGTATTTTTCTTATTAATTCAAGGGCTAATGTGCTGATAGGTTTGATTCGACCTTGAAAATCCTGAACTTGGATTGCTGCAAATTTTTCAGAATGATGGATATCAATATATTGTCTATTAACAAGCTCATATGGTTTTAACCTATGCAATTGTTGCCCTTGTACAGTGTTTAATGTCACTAAAATTAAACCGATGATACTATAAATAATGTTTTTTTTCAACGTAGTAGTTTTAGTGTTAATCCGAAATGAGAATTTTTCCAGAATAGACTTAGCAACATACCGAGAGCTAATAAACTATATCCGATATAGGTAATTAATGTTCCCCAATAATCACGATTTACAGAAAGGATTGTACCACTTTCGTCGGGTAAATAAGCAGATTGAAAAAACCTATAACCTTTATGATTCAAAACGTTATTCATAAATATTGTATAATCTAACAACTTGTTTTTTTCTTGAATTTCTATATTGCTGTAAAATGCTGATGGACTATTTGATCCTGGATAGCGTTCTAGCTTAAAATCTTTTAGAAAAATAGAAAAAGGAAGTTTAATTGGTTTGGCACCATATCTTAACTTTAGATGAATACCGTTAATGAAAAAAGTATCAAAAGGATTCATATAACCAGGGCCACCAAATAATGTAATTTCTTTATGATCGGCTCCAGATGTTGCAGAAATAATGATAGCCGCCTCAGGATTCTTTATTTCTGAGTTTTTTTCTTCAGAAACAATGGTTCGAACTTTGTTTTCGACTATTTCATTAAATACAATAGGAGTGTTGTTTATCTGGCTGAGTGCTTTGAATTGAATAGGAGTAAGTTGGTTTTTTTGATAAGAACCAGCTTTATTAACTAACATGGAAAAATAATCAGTAACCTCTGGAAAAGAGGCATGCCAAATTTCATTTTTTTTAGTAATGAGAATATCAGTTTTGAGTTTGTTTTGTGTATTAAAGGCAATAGATATTCCATAAATAGTTTCGCGAGTCCCCTCCTGGATATAAAAATCTTTTCTATTTTCGTTTTCGGCAATTACAATATGTAAATAGGTATACCCAGAGATTGTGTCTTTTAGTTTGTATTTGGCTCTAGGAATGTATTTTTTTAATCTGAGTTCGATTTTTTTTTCTTCAAAATCAATGCTTTCTGTTATATTGTTAAATCCTAATTCGCTCATCAGTATTGGTTTACTGATATGATTTTTGTTTATAGTACCATTTCCGGCAATTACCTGAAGGTAATTATCAATAGAGATCATTCTATCATTAGATTCTCCTTCTTTGATAGTAATTAATGCCTCATAACCTCTATAACGAGTAATTCCAGCCCCTAAGATGACGATGATAAAAGCAAGGTGAAATAGCAGTATTGGAGCTTTTTGTGCACTAAAAAGATTATATTTTATAATATTACCTATAAAATTGATTATCAATAGAAGTAATAATATTTCGAACCATTTTGCATTATACACCAAAGCTTTTGCAGTTTCTGTGTTATAATCATTTTCTAGAAAAGTAGCTACAGCCATTGATATAGCGAATAAGAGTAGTAATAACCCACTAAATCGACTAGAAAAAAGGGTGTTTAATATGTATTTCAATTAATTCGTAATTAATAGTTAATTCTGCATTCCTGTTTGTACCCATTTCTTGATAAGTTCAATATTACAGCTATCTATTTTGACCCCTTTTTTATAAGGCATGGCGATATAACCTGCGGCATGAGTAATAGACCCAACAAGAACTCCAGACTTTCCGGATTTTTTTAGGCTTTCATAGTCAAATATTTTGTTTCTGGAAGCTTTTGTTTTATATACATCTGGGGCATGACATAAAAAGCAATCTGTTTCTATAATAGTTTTGATTTGATTTGTATAAGTAACTTCTTTTGGAATCTGACAAGAAACTTTGTCTTTACAAGAGTTTAGGATTGATATAATTAAAAAGAGATAAAAGAAAATGACTTTTTTGTAGTTCATAATAAAGTGCTTTTATTTTGAATTGGTATGCTTGGCTTTCATTTTTAACCATTCATCTTCACTAAGAGGTAAATGTTTTTTTTTCGAAGAAAAAGGATCTTTTCCTCCTCTCAGATAATTTTGTATTTCCTGTAGCGGTATAGTATCTTCTATTTTTTCTGCTACTTTGTATAGGTGATTACCATGAAAATCATGACATTGCAAACAGGTATTCCATTGTTTATTAGAGATAAGAGTGCTGTGAGGAACATTTATAGGATCATTTTTGACTTCTAAATCGTAATGGCAATTGACACAAAAGTTAGCCTCGGCAAGAACAACTCTTGTGTCATTATGCTCTCTATGGCAAGTTTCGCATTGTGTGGCGTCAATATTGGCAATGGCGTCTTTGAATTTGGGTTCTAGAAATCGATGTGTTGGATGCCTGTCATTTGGACGATCATGGCATGCTATACATTTTTTATTATCAACATTTTGTGTTCCAAAATCAACTTTAGTTTTTCTGGCACCAAAAGTGTAGGCCATATTGGATTGTAGTTGTTGAATCAAACTCCCTTTGGCATCAGTATGGCAAGCATTGCAGGATAAACCTTCATGACCAGTATTAAGGGGACCTAAGCTTAGAAAATCTTCTGTCTGCTTTAACGGGAGAATAATATATGTAACAATTGTGACAATAATTCCAATTAATGTACCTATGTATTGTCTTTTTCGTAACGGGTTTCTGTTAAGCATGTGCTTGTCTAATCGTTAATAAAACTTATGCTTACATTATTAGATCTAGGAAAACTTATACAAGTAAGTATATGTCCTTCTTCTACTTCTTCTTCTGAAAGGAAATGACCATCTATCATTTTTACTGAACCGGATATACATTTTGCTTTGCAACTACTACACATCCCTGATCTACATGAATAAGGTAGCATAATATTGTTGGACATTGCAGCCTGCAATATTGTTTTGTCTCCTTTGATATCAAGTGTATGTTTGTTATTATCATGATATATCGTTACAGAACTTTCTAGTTTTTTTGCATCACTTGATGTAATGAGAGTAGTACTGAAAGCTTCTAGTTTGATTTTGTCTCTCGTAATTCCCCTTTCTAAAAGAATTTCTTTAGCTTTATCCATAAACCCATGAGGTCCGCACATCATATATTTACCATCTTTGTAGGTTGTATGATATTTTTTTAAAATATCATCCACAAGCTCTATGTTTAATAAGTCTTGATGATAATTAGGCTTATCTGAATTCTTTTTTTCCAGAATATGTTCTACAGCAAAAGAATTTGGGTATTCTTTTTCTAAGTTTTCAATTGCTTTTTTGAAAATGGTAGATTCCTCATTTCTATTGGAGTAAATTAGGATTATTTTGGATAAAGGTTCTTTTTCTAACACTGTTTTAATAATAGAAAAGATGGGTGTTATTCCACTACCCGCAGCAAATAATATGTAGTTGAATTGAGTATTTTTGTTTGGTACTACATAAAAACTACCAGCGGGTTTTTCTACTTCTATTTTTTGCCCAGGTTCTAGTGTATCAACGATATAATTAGAGACCAAACCTTTTTCAACTTTTTTGACAGTAATTTTTAAAAAATTATCTGTTACAGGGCTGCTGCTAAATGAGTAAGCTCTTTTTTCAATTTTGTTTTTAATAGGGATTTTTACAGTAAGAAATTGACCAGCCTTGTATTTTATTTTATTAAAAAAAAGGTTGTTTTTAAATATTACGCTGACGGCATCTTTTGTTTCTGGTATTATATCTTTAACAGTTAATAACATGTGATTTAATTTTTTATTTATAATAAAAGACTACACCTATATGAAAAAGGACTAAAAAAGTAATGAAGAACGAAAGTGCTACATGTGTTATCATCCAAGATTGAAATACCCAGTTTTTTGTACTCTTAATAATATCTAAATTAATAGTTCCTAGTATCATATTAATGAAAAATATGTAGGATAAAAGAGCCAAATAACCGTATCCAAATTCCATAGCATGGAGATAGAAAAAAATAGGAGATAAGATACCGATCCACTTATGAATGTATGTGAATTGCATCGCATACTTTCTTAGTTTTTTTGATATTCTTGTAAAAGTAAGTATCCATTGGAACAGTATGAATGCGCTAACAAATACTCCAGACCATCGCTTATAATTTTCAGTAAGCTGTAAGTCATATAAAATATTCCATCTAATATTAAGAATGTATTGCAGTATATATGCTATGAATAGTATACTGCCAATAAGTAGAAAGCCCCCTGTTTTTTTCACTTTTATTTAATTCGTTAATTAGAGACTAGATAATTGTTCTTTCTTCTCTTAGAGTCTGCTAATAATTTTTCAAAACTTTTATATGAAGTTAATTTTCTAACACTATCAATGAATACATCAGCAGTTGGGATATAAAATCCTTTAGAAGGCCACTTATTTCCTATAGATGGTTTTGTACTATCTATTTTAAAAGTTGCTATTTTATCAAGATATGCTGTGTATATTGCTTTTGTTCCGTTTCGATATGCTTTAATAACATCAATTGCTTCCTTGTATGACAGTGAATCCGAAGGATATTGCCAAGTGGTTGCACCCATTACATCTCCGAGTTTCCAATCAGTCTTTGTTGTGTTTTTATGTTCATTATGACAATTTACACAAGGAGCAGCAACTGCTAAATCTGCAAACATAGATGTATATAGTTTTTGATCTTCCTCAAAAAAGTGTTGAGGCTCTTTGTTAGTTTTTATTTTTTCAAAGAGTTCAGCTTGTTTTCCTGTGAACTTATTTGATGCATTAATAGGAAAATCTGATCCTAGATAAAGACCCAAGGGAACTATACTTTTTCTTATGTCGGATGATATTCCTCTTAAAAATAAAGCGGGAAGAGGACCAGCTTCTACTTCATCATCTTGCCAATCTTCATCAAATTTTAACCCCTGTTTTTTACCTGCTCCAACAATTCCTTTGGTGTATAATGTTCTAGTAATATCATTTTCTTCTGCTATTAGGGTCAAAATTTCTGAAACAGCAAACACTTTATTGGATTGAGTAGTTGAAGATTTTTCTTCTGGAACACCACCGCATGATTGAAGAAACATAATGCTATTTATTGCCAAAAGGAAAACCAAGTTTTTAATACCGTAACGATTCATACATTTTTTTTTAGATGAGTGTTTATATTATTCTGTAGTTAAAAAAGAGTTGCATTAAACTACTTCTCCATATGCAGCTGTTTTCATTACTGAAGCCATTACAGTATAAGTATCGGTCCAAGCTTCTTTTACTTCTGGAGTAAAATCCTCTCCAAGTCCTATGGATAATGTTTCTAGTAATGCTGTGCCCACGGTATCATAGTGAGAGGCTTCTACATTATACCCTATATGTGTTTTTCCTAAGTTTTCTAAAATTGGGGTTAGTTTATCTAGATTAGTTAAACCTGAAACAGCCGAAGTGAGCATAGTCATCAGTTTATTGCCTTGTCCTTTCATAGCTTCGGGGTTTGCGGTTGGGAACAACTTTTTTAATTTAGGATCCAATTCAAAAAGTTTATCATAAAATATTTTCGCTGCGGTCTCTGCTATTGGGGTAATTTTTTTAAAGGAGGATTGTACCAATTCAATTGTTCTTTTTTCCATGATTAGATCATTTATAATTTTAATATAAAATACTTAAGTATTAATACTTAATTTTGTCAAATATATCTGAACTAATCATAAATAACAAATATGGAATATTTAACAAAAGTTGATTTTTGATGAGTTTCGATCTTCTACATGTTCGTTTTTTGTTAATATTCATGATTTTTTAACAAAAACATGAATAAAATTTAAATTCAAGAATCTTAATTTTTGATAATCATAAAAATCAAGTTTTTTAAAGTTTTATACTATCCTTAGGATCATTTAGTTGAAAATATGTTTTTGATAAAATATACAACAACTAAAAAAAAACAGTTTTCTGAGTAGTCATATAATATGGTGTTTCCCTATTGTTTAGATAGTTGTTGTGTATTTAACATTTTTGAATTAACCTACCTTTTTATTTTTGATTTTTCTTTTTATTGCACTTCTTTTGTCAATTTCGCAATTAATTTGTCTTTTATCTATTTCGTCGTCATTTATAACCTTTTTTACGTAATTATACGTAATTTTGTTGTTTAGTAAAATTAGATAAAACTCTTTATGTCCGTATTCAAATCATATAAAACAACTTGTTCATATTGTGGTGTGGGCTGTGGAATTATTGCTAAAAAAGATCCTAAGGGGGCAATCACGGTAGAAGGAGATCCAGATCACCCTGTAAATCGAGGAATGCTATGTTCAAAAGGAATGAACTTGCATCATGTTGTTCAGGATAAAAGTGATCGAATCTTGTATCCCGAAATGAGATGGAGCAAAGGACATGAGCGCCAAAAGGTGTCTTGGGATCAGGCTCTAGATAGAGCAGCTTCAGTATTTGATACAATTATTAAAAAGTATGGGCCAAATAGTGTTGGCTTTTATGTGTCAGGACAATGTCTTACAGAGGAGTATTATCTGGTTAATAAGCTGACAAAAGGTTTTATAGGAACAAATAATATAGATACAAACTCTAGATTGTGTATGAGTTCTGCGGTAGTAGGATATAAGCAGGCGCTAGGAGAAGATAGTGTTCCCATCTCTTATGAAGATATAGAATTGGCAGATTGCTTTATGATTGCTGGAGCAAATCCAGCTTGGTGTCATCCTATATTATTTAGAAGGATCGAAGCGCATAAAGAAAGAAATCCTAATACCAAAATTATCGTAGTCGACCCTCGAAAAACTCCATCTTGTGATATTGCAGATCTACATTTGCAAATTTTTCCAGGGACAGATGTGATGTTGTATAATGCAATTGCTAAGCGGTTAATTGATAGAAAGAAAATAGATAAGCATTTTATAGCAAATCATACAGATGATTTTGAAAAACTTAAAAAAGCTTTAGAATCAGTTTCTCTTAATGATTCGGCAAAGGCTTGTGGAGTATCTGTTGCAGACATAAAAAAAGCAGCCTCATATATTGCTGATGCCAAAGGGTTTATTACACTTTGGGCGATGGGACTCAATCAAAGCTCCATTGGAGTGAATAAAAATAATGCATTATTAAATTTATCTTTGCTAACAGGTCATGTTGGAAAACCTGGATCGGGACCATTTTCACTAACTGGGCAACCTAATGCAATGGGAGGAAGAGAGGTTGGAGGTATGGCAAATCTTTTAGCAGCTCATAGAGATTTAGGTAATGATGAACATAGAAGGGAAGTAGCTAATTTTTGGGGAGGAAAAGAGATATCTCCAAAACCTGGATATACTGCTACAGAAATGTTTGATGCCTTAGAAAGTGGAAAACTAAAAGCGATATGGATAATATGTACAAATCCATTGGTGAGTTTACCTAATTCAAATAAAGTAGAAAAAGCACTACAAAATGCAAAATTTGTAGTGGTTCAGGATATATCACATCGTGCTGAAACTGTAGAGTATGCAGATTTGGTACTTCCAGCAGCTGGATGGGCAGAGAAAGAAGGTACAATGACAAATAGTGAACGTCGTATTACATATTTGAATAAAGTGATAGACCCTCCTGGAAAAGCATTGCCAGATGTCGAAATCTTATGGAAGTTTGCGCAAAGAATGGGGTATAAAGGATTTGATTATACGACCGCAGAAGAAGTGTATAAGGAGCATTGTATGTTGACAAAAGGAACTTCTATTGATGTATCTGGTCTTTCTTATAGTCGCCTTAAGATGGAAGGAAGTTTTCAGTGGCCTGTACCAGAATATAACCATTCGGGAACACCTAGATTATTTAAGGATAAGAAATTTTATACAGATACAGGAAATGCTAAGTTTATTGTACCAAGATTTAATAAGCCTACATCAGAACTACTTACAGAAAAACATCCTTTAATCCTTACAACAGGTAGAGTACGAGATCAATGGCATACCCGTACAAAAACAGGTAAGGTAAATAAGTTGATAACACATATCCCCGATCCATATTTGGAGATCAATCAAGTAGATGCATTTTTAAGAAAATTAAAGGATGGTGATATTGCTGTAGTAGAAAGTAGAAGAGGAAAGGTGCAAGTAAAGGTAAAAGTGTCTGATACCATAGGAAAAGGAGTGGTCTTTATTCCAATGCATTGGGGAAAGGAGATGGGGAATGATTATGGTAGAGCTAATAACCTTACTACCGATATTGTAGATCCAATTTCTAAAGAACCAGATTTTAAATATTCTGCAGTTCAGGTTTCTAAGTTTGTGAAATCAAAACAGAAAATATGTATTGTTGGAGCTGGTACGGCTGCGTATCGTTTTATACAGACATATCGCGAATATAATACCGAAGATGAAATTGTGGTCTTTTCTAAAGAACCCTACCCGTTCTATAATCGAGTGTTGCTTCCAGAATATGTAAGCGAAGAATTAAAATGGGAGCAATTGCAGAAAATGAGAGAAGGAAGTATGGAGTCTCTCAATGTGAACTTGTATACTAGTAACCCCGTTGCAGAAATTAATAGAGAGGATAAGTTTATTGTTGATAGTAATGGAGATAAGCATGATTATGATGTTATTTTGATGGCAACTGGTAGTCGTGCATTTGTGCCAAAAGAAGTTCCAGTTCATTTACCAGGTAGATTTACAATGAGAGACAGAGGTGATGCAGATAAGCTTAAAACGTATCTTAATAAAACTGGATTACCAGAAAACGAACAACATGTAGCGATAATTGGAGGAGGGTTATTAGGATTGGAACTTGCTGCCGCCCTGCGCAAAAAACAGGTAAAAATAACCATTGTACAAAGAGGAAACCGATTAATGGAACGTCAATTAGATATTGTAGCGAGCCGTTTATTAGCAGAGGATGTTCTTGAAAAAGGGATTCAGATTCATTTTGATAATGAAGTGGATACCGTGTTTAATCAAGAAGGAGGTGATCTTTTGGTAAATTTAAAATCAGGAAAATCATTTGACTGTAATGCAGTGGTATATTCGATTGGTACAATTCCAAATATTGACTTGGTCAAGAAAACAAATGTAGATTGTCGTCGAGGGATTCTTGTAAATCAGTATTTACAATCTAGTGATCCCAATATATTTGCTGTTGGTGAAATAGCAGAATTTGAAGGCAATTTGTACGGTATTACAGCCGCAGCAGAACAACAGGCAGATATTGTAGCAAAATATTTATTGGGAGATTTCAGTGCGATCTATAGAGGTTCTGTATTTATGAATATTCTCAAATTTGAAGATCTGGACTTATGTAGTATTGGTAGTGTTGATATACCAAAAAATGATTCCTCTTTTGAGGAAGTTATTTTGATGGATGTTCGAAAACGTTTTTATAAAAAATGTATTGTAAAAGATGATCGACTAGTTGGAGCGATCTTAATGGGAGATAAGAGTGAGTTTGCGGATTTTAAGAATCTCATTGAAGGGAGAATTGAATTATCAGAGAAACGAGAAGAATTATTAAGATCTTCTCAATCTAATGAACCAGTTATTGGTAAACTTATCTGTTCCTGCAGTCAAGTAGGAGAAGGTAACCTAGAAGAAGCAATTAGATCTGGGTGTGAAGATTTTTCAGAATTATGCACTAAAACAGGAGCTGGTTTGGGATGTGGTAGTTGTAAACCAGAAGTTAAAGAAGTGTTGAATTCTGTTTTACAATTAGCCTAGAGTAAAAGTTTTTTTTTGAGATTAAAAATGATTAAAATGAATAAAGAACAATCTTTGCAAAGAGTTGATATAAAAGGAGGTGTTTTATCTCCTGTAGAATTGCAACGAATTATAAACTATGCACAGAATCTTGGATTGGAAACTTTTCATTTTGGATCTAGGCAAGATATCATTTTTCCATTGAAGGATAAAAAGGGAAATTTGATTACAGAAAACAAATTATTTGATTCTTCTTTTTTTACTTCTGAAATACAACAAAATATAAGCTGTTCTTACGTTTCAATAGATATTTTTAATGCTACAGTATGGTTAAGAGGTACAACTTATTTGTATATTTTAGAAAACTTTAGGTATAAACCAGAATTAAAAATAAATATTACAGACCCCAAACAGCAAATTGTACCATTGTTTTCTGGAGAGCTTAATTTTATTGCTTCTTCACACGAAGATTATTGGTATTTGTTTCTAAAATTACCAGGTTGGCAGGAAGAATATTATCCTGCATTAATTTATACATGGGATATTGCCAAAGTAGCAGAAGGAATCGAGAATGCTTATAAAAAAGTAGGTGACGTTAATGAGCTTTTTTTGTTTTTAAATGAAAATTTAGATACTAATAATAGAATTATAGAAAAGCCACTTAGAGTTGCTTTTAATCCTTTTCCTTATTATGAAGGGATGAATAAAATGGGAATTAGTCAATATTGGCTGGGGTTATATTGGAGAAATAATCAATATGATTTAGAATTCCTGAAAACGTTATGCGATTTTTGTGTAGAACACAGAATAGGAAAAATCTGTTTAACTCCATGGAAATCATTCATCATCAAAGCGATCCCAAAGGAAAGTAAATTAGCGTTAGAAAAATTATTAGGACAGTCAGGAATTAATGTTCGGCATTCTTCTCTAGAACTGAACTGGTATTTACCAGTTGATAATAAAAAAGCACTAGATCTGAAAAAGTCATTGGTAATGAATTTTGATCAGAATGATATAAGTACTTATGGATTGACATTTGGTGTTACTGCGAGTAAAAATAGAAATAGATATTTTACTTCTATAATGATCGAAGAAAATAAAATATCCCAACCTATTGAGGATTTTGTAGTACGTCCTACCTATAATGTTTTGTATGCTAGAAACTTTAATCCTAATTCTCGATTTTACAAAGTGTATGCACAGGATATAGATCAGATGGATTTACCCAGGTTGTTGATAGAGCTAACCAAAACCTATTTTCAGAACCTTGGAACAGAGGAAGATGAACAAACTCAAAACTTTGCTACAAAAAGAGAGGTTATTGAAATAGAAGTGTATCAATGTAAAGATTGTAAGACGGTTTATGATCCTTCAGTAGGGGATATTACCCTAGAGATTCCTGCTGGTGTCGATTTTGTGGATTTACCCCAAACGTATTGTTGTTCTTTATGTGAAGCTTCTAAAGATAATTTTGAAAAAATAGTTTTAGAAGTTGTTTAATAATCTATTATAAATAACTTGTCTGACTTATAAATCCTTTACCTTCTTAACTTTCTAAATTCAGAAAAACTACATTTTTAATACCAAATAAATTATCTAATTACACTAATAATTGTATAGTTTGTTTGATATAGTAACACCTGCTCTACTTTAAAAATAATCCAATAAATAAAAGTCATTTTTTGATTAGTTGAAAAAAATCAGGCATAACTCTAGTTAAGGTTTAGTGTTGTTTTAAAGCGTAGGCAGAAAAAGGGCAAATTTAAGTCAGAAATGATAATATATGGTATAAGACTTTTTTAACCTACAATTAATTCAGTATAGAATTTATTACAGTTTGAAATCAAGTTAAAATCAATTTTTTCTACCACATTTTTAGGTTTTCAATTTTTATGACGAAAATTCCACTCAATAATTCGGATTTAGGTCCGGTAGATAGTCATTATGGTGTTTTATTTCTATTTGTGTATTGGAAAAAAAGGAATTTTTTTATTGCTCAATTATTAAATAATCAATTTCAATAATAAAAATTTTACCAAAACATAAATTTTAGGGGTATACCCAGTATTATTAGGGGTATGTTTTTAATTTTTGATTATTTATATATAGATTTGGTATGTTTTTAAGGGGGGTGGAGACTTTAAAAACAAGTTTTTTTTAATTTTATACCCTTGTTATAACAAGGTAAGTTGTTTTTAATAAAAAATAAAAAAATATTTAACATGTATTGTTAGATATTATTAATCACTAAAATTTATGCTTATGAATTTAGAAGAAGTAATTATGGCATCAATTGCTGAGTTTTTAGATGTAGAAGTGCATAAGGATACAGAAACCTTAGATTTAGCTTCAAAAATAGAAATCGTTCAAAAAAGAATAGCAGATAAAACAAAAAATAGTCCATATCCTTTTTTGAATAAAAGTAACTCAAAAGAGTATGAGTACGAGATGTTTTTTAGTAGTAATCCTAATGATATGATCAAAATTGATGGATGGATACCCATAGAGACAGAAAGAATAGGTAAAGCAGATAAAATATTAGAATTTATAGAAATTGGTCTTTTACGTAAAATTGAAATTAGTTATAGCTAACAAACATTAGTTATATCGGTTAAGCTAATTTGAAGAATAGTTTTTTTGCCCCAAATTTACTCGAGTTTTATGTCTGAGTAAAATCAGTCATATGTTTTTAAATTTACCGATTATAATATCTAACAATATTATGATCGGTTTTTATTTGATTCTGTCAAAATAAAAAAGATACTACCAATGAAAATCTCTGTCTTTGATCCCTATATGTTCAGAAACAAAAGTGTCAACAAAAGTACTTGTGGAAGAAAATTGCTTGTGTCTGAATTGAATTCTAAGTGTATCTCGATGGAGTTTTAAAATTTTGAAAAACTTATATTTTTTATCGATGTTCATGATATCTGGAAGGAGGTCGCTAGTTAATTTTATATAGGAATTCCCTTTTTTGCCTTTAATGATTTCCCAATTTCCTAATAGAGTTGAACCACAATTTTCATGATCACCATTATTATCCTTGAACATCATGTTTGGAGAGTAAGTAGCTCTATAAGAAAGAAAACAACCTCTCATATTCATACGAGTACCGTTATTATATCTCCAGGCTAATTTCCATGTTTTCCCTGTTTTACCGGCTAATAAGGCTATTGGATTGTCTGGAAGGGTATATGGTTTTTTTGAAGATTTTGTACAGGATATAAAACTGAGTACAGCGATAAGGATGACTGGAAATGATGAATATACTCGCATAGTACATGTTTTGATTTCTATAATATCAAAAATCATACCCCACAGTATGTCAAAATATAAATTGTTAATACTTCTGTGAAAAAGTATTCGATTGTTCCTCCTTTTTACATATGTTTTAAACTTACTTTTACCTATAAATTCTATCAGTTGTTAGGATTAGGTTTATAAAATTAAGATTTGAGATATATCATATGACTGAATATGTGCTTTTAACAGATAAACAAAGCTATTTTGTAGAATATCTTATAGGGGAGCTTGTTTTGTCTAATAGTATCAGTGAAGCGATGAAATTTGATGATGAACATATTGCGTTAAAGTTTAAAAAAATGCTTCATAACTCATGTAAGCTAACAACTAGTGTAAATACTTATATAGGATAATAGATCTTAGAATTTTACATTTAACCCCCAATTAATCTTATGATGTAATCAAGTTCTGGATCTCTTCCAGATATTAAATCTTCTAAGGTTAGAATTATATGTTTATCTGGCGGTATGCCAGATCCTTTAGGAATAGTTTTATCTTTAACGTAGTGATTAACTTTTTCCATAGACATAGACATAAGAATTTTAGAGTTTGGTAGTTCATAATACACGGGAAACTCTCCATTAAAGAAATAATATCCACCACCATTTTCTTCTCCTATTAATAATATGTCTGGATCGTTTTTTACATTTAGAGTAAAAGTTGAACCTGCTGCAAAAGTTGTTCCCCCTGATAAGACATAGACTTTACCTTTAAAACGATCTTTATCAGGAACCATAATCGCTTCCATGTCATCAAAGGAAATTTGCCAACCATCATATATGGGGTGATTGTTAAATTTATCTTTTAAAAACTCTTTTTCGTTAAGGAATGTTCTCGTTGTGTATTTTCGTTCAGGTACAGAAAGAGAAGCAATATATTCACTGGTAATCTGTTTAAAGGTGCCTTTTGATATAAATGAATATAAATGAACTGCATTGGATCTAAAACCTCCATTATTTTGACGGACATCGATAATAAGGTGACGAGTTTTTTTCTTATTAATTTCTTTAAAAATCTTTGTCAATTTTGACTTAAATATCCTTGTATCGCTTTCAAAAGTGTTAACGACCAATACTGCTGCATTTAAATCCTCTTTAAAATATACAAATGGATCTTTATTACTAATATATGTGTTAAAAAAATTAAAATCGTTTTCTTTATTATGATACTTTGCAAAGTATGAATTACGCTTGGTATTTCTTAATCTAACTTTGGCAAAAGATTCTGCTGGGATAGATATATTCTTTTTTGTTCCATTTGGTTCTGTATAGTTAATATCAAATTGTTTTTGAATACCAAATTCGTAGGCAAAATACAAACCAAATTTTAATTCAATGTCTCTATATTTTTTGGTTAAATTGTATCCATCACTGGCAGCATATTTCTTCATGTTTTCAAAAATTACAGAAATTCCTCTACCATTAATCTCATGAATTTTTGAACCAATAGGGATGTTAAAATCATCTGTATCGGTATAAAATTCTGTGTTTATTATTTTTAAAATTAAAGGGAAATAATATTGATCTGTTTTTATCGTATTTGGTGCATATAATACAAGATGTCCATCTTTGATTTTATCTGTAATGTTTAGCATTTTTTTATACAGATCAATGTCAGAATTTTCAGAACCGAGTGATTCTTTTGTATTTTCAAAAATATAATTTAGAGAATCCTCATTAATAAATTCATACAGTGAGGGGTGTCCTTTTTTTAGGATATTTTCAAAAATCTTAAAATCTTCTTTTATTCCTAAAGAGTCTATATGTCTTTGTGCAGAGACTACACAAGATACTATGCAAAAAAGCACAAAAAACTGTGTTTTTTTCATTTGATAATTTTGAAAAATGATTCCTATGTTTAACTTCTTTAGATTGATAATTATTAATTATTACAACCTTTTTATTTTCCCAGGTGTAAAAATAATAAAATTGTATCTTGAATAATGTGATAGATATATTAAAAAAAAGAACACACCAAGGCATGTTCTTTTTAAATTATCTATTTGGTTTTATTTTATTAATTCAATTTCCGTAATTGTTTTTTTATCTTTTTAATAGCTGATTCTATAGATTTCTCTGGTTCTATAACGTTATATTCGCCCCAGAATTGTGGATCAGAAAAGCCAGAAGCTTCGTCACTAATAACAACAGATTCTTTTAACCTATCTTTTGATTTAAGTGTTTCATTGTCAATATTTTTTTTCCAATCTGTAATGGCCATTTCTACATTTAATCTATAATTTGAATTAAATAACCTCTTTTTCCAATTTATTTTCACTGCTAGATCAATTCTACCATATCCATAATACCACTTGCCATTCTTTTGGCGATAATCAATATTATATGAAGCTTCTGTAAAATATACTTTGGCTCTATTAGGCTTTTTTCTCACAAACATTTTGCTGACCTCTTCTTTATCTTCTGTGTTTAGACTAAAAATAGCCTTCGTCATAGCTAAAGTTTCAGAATCAATATATAATTTTCCATAGTATAGAGGCTCTTCGATTGTAGGAAGTTGTTTGAATTTTAGTACATAAATATATCGATCATTAATTTTTGTTGATTTATCAAAACTAAATTCATAGAAATTCAACATTTCTTGAGTAAATACGCTTTCAGGATTTTTCATTACATCTATATACAATGTACTTGTAGGCCCTCCTTGCAGTTTTAATGTTAATGTATCGAGTTTTTTATAGTCGGCACTTTTTCTTGCCCTAAACAGCTTAATGATGTCTGTTTTTTTTGATTGGTATGGGTTTTTGTAAATATCAACCACGGCTTCAGAAAGAGAAACATACGTTCTTCTTTTTTTAATTGTTTCTCGATAAAAAGCAGTCATTATTGTATTATCATTAATGTAATTGACTCCTTTTCGTTTCATAACTTCACGTATAAGGGCCTTAGGGTCTTTTGGGTCAATAGTAACTTCTGATAACTCAGTTATCGATAGGCTGAGTTTTATTTTTAATTCTTGACCGTTAAATTCGGACAATGAAACTGTTTTATCGAGATAGCCAAGGTGTGAAATAGTAATTTTACCATTTACCAAATTCTTTGGCACTTTCAATAAGAACTCCCCTTCATCATTGGTAACAGTAGAAATGTTAGTTTCATTTACAGAGATAGATGCAGATATAAGAGGGGTGTTGTTTTCTTTGTCTAATGCTATCCCTTTATACTCGTCATAGTTTACTGAATTTTGAGAATTGATGTCTTGATAATATGTAAATGCATGCATATGTGTTGAATATCCAATAATCAATAAAGCAAACAGTATGAAAGTCTGGTGTTTTTTGTGAAATAAAATATTTTTCATAGCTATTTTTTTTTGATTGTAAATTCTTTTATATTGAATTTGATACTAAATACAATATAGCAATTTTTGTTGACTTAATTAATTGTAAATACGTTAAAACCAGAGGTGAAAAATCAATGGATTTAAAATTTATGTTGTATAAAATTTTGGAACATAGTTATCTAGGGGTGAAGTTTTACAGAGAACTTATTATTAATAACTATTCAAGTTTTGGAATAATAGTACTAAAAACATTAACTAATCAAAAAAATCCACAGCAGGAAATCTACCGTGGATTTTAAACCTTACTTTAGTGTTAAAATTATATTTTGAAAACTATTTCTCTTAATTTATATCCTTCTATCTTAATTAGATATGTTTTTGGATCAAAATAATTGTGAAGATAGTCATCAACCTCTCCTTTGTCTAATAACCTTCCAGCCATATTATAAAGACTATAGCTAAGACCTAGAGGAACTTCTTTAATATCTTTAAAAGTTTTTAAATCTGTATTTTGTTGACAAGTATCATCTGCCAAAAACCTGTCAATAAAAGTAATCCTTCCTTCTTCTTGCCCTTCAAGTGTAACAGTTGCGGTTTCATCAATGTCGATTATACCATTACCAGTTAAATCACCGAGGATAATGAGGCATGCATTTCTAACTTTAATGCGAACTCCGTCTTCTAGATGTAGACTTTCAGTAATGAAAATAACACCTTCTTCTGTATTTTCATCTAAACCATTTACTATAGTGTTTTCTGTTACCGACATTAACTTATATGAAATATCGATTTTGGTATTTGCCAATGTAATGCTGGTTATGAACAAGACTAATATGGGTAGAAATGTTTTCATATAATTTGGGGTTTTGGGTTGAATCTTAATTTTTAAAATGTAAGAAAATACTTTCTCAATTTGATTTTTTATCGTCGTAAAACATAAAATCAACGACAATATACAATAAATTGTGCTAAAAACGTAATTTTTTTATGTTGAATATTGAAATTTATTTTTGCTTTAATTGCATAAATCAAGAATATCCCTGTGATTACAGGAAGTTTAAGAAATATTTCTTTTGTTTTTTTTTAATAAATTTAGCGTGAGTTTTTTCATTTTTGATATAATAGAGAATAAAAGTGAAGTTTAACTGGTTGATTATACCAAGGATGTGATCTAATGATAGATATGAAATATGGTAAAACCGTAATTTGATTAAATTTTATCAGTAATATTTGACAGGTGTCATTTTTTTTTGTATTTTTGTCGCAAAATAAGCAACCATGAGTGCAGTATCTCCATTAGATTTTGACAGTTTTGAGAATAAAGGTTTATTAAGATATCTAAATATAGACATTCCATTACGAAATATGTATGATTTTATTGAGTTATCAAGAAATGGAATAGATAAAAAAGCATTGTTACATTTGGCAAAAACTATTGATTTTGATCTTAAAGAATTAGCACATGTATTACACATGTCAGAACGTACTATCCAACGCTATGATTTAAATAAAAAGTTAAGTACAGAGGCAAGTGCAAAAGCCTTACAATTAGCCAAACTTTATGCAAAAGGAGAAAATATTTTTGGAGATCTTATTCGTTTTAAGAATTGGATGCACCATCCGAGTGTTGCATTAGCTATGAAAAAACCAAAAGAACTTCTAGATACAACTTTTGGTTTTCAGCTACTTAATGAAGAATTAGTTAGAATTGAGCATGGAATCTTTGCATAATGCAAGTATATAGAATAGCAAAACAAAAATATATCAAAGACCTTTCTGGAGTTGGAGCAAAGACTGTAGGAGGAAGGTGGAATCCTAAAGGTATCGCAGTTCTGTATACAAGTACTTCTGCTGCACTTTCGGCATTAGAAGTATTGGCACATTTGCCAGCAGCTTATTTTCCAGATGATATGGCAATTGCTACCATTGCTATTCCAGATAAACTGGTAACGACTATGCATATAGAAACATTACCAGATAGTTGGAATAAAATTCCAGTACCTATTGAAATTCAAAATTTTGCTGTTCCGTGGATAACAGAAGAAAAATATTTAGGACTTAAGGTACCTAGTATAATAATACCAAAAGAAGAAAACCTTCTCATCAATCCTTTGCATCCTGAATTTGATAAAATAAAACTTATAAATATGGAACCATTCTCTTTTGATACAAGGTTATTAAAATAAAGATTAGGTGTTTTTAGGAGCTAACTGTTTTATTTTTAGTTTATTATTCTTTTTAAATCTTATTTTTTCGTTAAAACTCTACATAAAAGGTATTAACATCTATCATTTTATATAAATTACAGACTCAATATCCGTAATGAATTCTCAATTTATACGTCATATTGTAGATAACTAATCTTAATTTACTAACAGAATGAATATAAAAATGAAAAGTCTTTATTTTTTGGCGATATTTATTTTCGCTTTTGTGAGTTGTAAAAACGAAACAAAAAAAGATGAAAGTGAAACTAAAGTAGTCGCTGAAGTTGAAAAAATCCCAGGAATAGTCCTGGAAAACATGGATAAAAATGTAAATCCTAAAGATGATTTTTACAATTATGTAAACGGTAATTGGATGAAAACTACCGAAATTCCAGCAGATAGGACAACTTGGGGAGGATTTGGGGTACTTCGAAAGTCAACAGACAAAGATGTGCTAGAAATTTTGGATAAAGCAAAGAAAAGTGGAAAATATGGAGGAGATACCGATCAAGCAAAAGCATTGGCTATTTTTGACACCAAATTAGATACTGTGGTAAGAAATAAAGGAGGTTTAGCACCATTACAATCAGCGCTTGATGATATTACATCAATAAAGAATCTTAATGATTTACAAACTGTATTAGCTAAAAACCCATCAGTGTCATCACCATTAATAGGAATAGGTGTACAAGCAGATTTAAATAATAGCGCAATGAATGCGGTTTACTTAGGAGCTAATGGATTGGGATTACCAGATCGAGATTATTACTTGGATCAAGACGGTAAATCAAAAGAAATTCGTGTAGAGTATAAAAAACATATTGTTAGAATGCTGCAAATGTTGGGAGATTCTGAGTCTGACGCTACTGCAGCGGCAGATAAAATACTAGATTTAGAAACTAAACTTGCTGAACCTAGATTAAACAAAGTTGAAAGTAGAGATGCTCGTAATTACAATAATCCAAGAACACTAGCAGAAGCTGATAAAATGTTAACTTCAATAGATGTTAATAAAATGCTTAGTGATCTTGGTGTAACTAAGAAATTTGATACTATCATAGTTACCCAATTAAGATATACCAAAGCTTTAGATAGTTTTTTAAAGGATACGCCCATCGAAGATTTAAAAACTTTGATTAGATGGGATACATTTAATAATGCAGCTGGTCGTTTGACGACTGATGTCGAAACTGCAAATTGGGAGTTTTACAGCAAATATTTAAGAGGTCAAAAAGAACAACGTCCAGCAGATGAGCGCGCACTTGCCACTGTAAATGGAACAGTTGGAGAAGCTTTGGGACAACTATATGTAGATGAGAAATTTCCACCAGAAGCTAAAGCTAAGGCAGAAAAAATGATCGCTAATGTAATTGAAGCATATAAAGTACGTATTCAGAAATTGGATTGGATGAGTGACGAAACTAAAGCAAAAGGAATTGAAAAACTGAATAAGTTTACCGTTAAAATCGGATATCCTGATAAATGGGAAGATTATTCTAAAATGGAAGTGTCTTCAGATAAAACTTATTTTGAAAATATGGCAGCTGTTGATAAGTGGGCTCGAGAAAAGAGTTTTGAAGATATAGGAGAGCCTGTGGATAGGACAAAATGGGGAATGTCACCACAAACAGTGAACGCATATTTTAATCCCCTTAATAATGAGATTGTATTTCCTGCAGCAATTTTACAGCCACCTTTTTATAACTATACAGCTGATGAAGCAGTAAATTATGGAGGTATTGGTGCAGTAATTGGTCATGAGATTTCACATGCTTTTGATGATTCTGGAGCTCGTTTTGATGCCGATGGAAATCTTAAAAACTGGTGGACAGAAAATGATCTTAAAGCATTTACAGAAAGAGGAGATGCATTGGCAGAGCAATATAGTGCTATTGAAGTGCTCGACAGTGTGTTTATCAATGGTAAGTTTACTCTAGGTGAAAATATAGGTGATTTAGGAGGAGTATTAGGTGCTTATGATGGATTACAGATGCACCTTGCCGAAAACGGAAGGCCAGAAGATATTGATGGGTTTACAGCAGAGCAACGTTTCTTTATGTCCTGGGCTACTGTGTGGAGAACAAAAATGCGTGAAGATGCATTAAGAACAAGAATTAAAACTGATCCGCATTCTCCTGGTTTTACAAGAGCAATCCAGCCTTTGTTAAATGTTCAGGCTTTCTATGATGCTTTTGAGATAAAAGAAGGTGATAAAATGTATTTGGCTCCAGAGAATAGAGTTCATATCTGGTAATACATTTATTTATAATAGTTACATAACAAGACCCTGCTATTTGGCAGGGTTTTTTATTGCCTTGTGTTATTTGAGGATAATTATTTAGTCTTCCTTAATTTCATTCATTAAAAGAAAAGCTTTATTTACATACTCCTTTTCTAGAAATAAAGTAAAGTAGTTTGAAGTAGAAATAACTTCAAAAACAGGAATACCTTCATATGCTAAAAGTTTAAAAATGTAAAAGTATAGTCCAATGGATTTGGAATTATCTTCAGGTAATGCAATAGAAATTGATGATAAATTATCAGCTACAGAGATACAGGTTTCAGCTTTAAAATGCTTTTCGACAATAGTTTTAAGAGAAGATGTGACTAATATATTACTTTCTTGAAAATTACTGGAATAGGTAAAATATGCTTTGGCTTCATTTTTAACACTTTCTAATAGATTACTCTGACTGGATAATATAGTATTAGAGTTTAAAAAAGTATATTCTGTTATTCCAGACCTTACTACAATGTCTCCAAGATTCCTCAAATTGTCAATATGTTTAATACGTCTTGGGTGATAACGCCTTAGTGCCATTACAATAGATCCTGGTTTGACAGGTTTTTTCATAACTTTTTCTACTTTTGGCAATAAATCAATAGCCAAAGAGCTAAAGTTTATAATATCTCTGGATAGAGCATCTTCAAGGAAAGGTTGGTGTCTAAGTATATTATGTACACAATCAGTAATTGTCTTCATTGTTATATATTTAACATTCTGTACAAATTTATGTTTTTTCTTTTAAAATATTTATTATCTGTTTGTTATTAATTAATTATGCAGTGTTAAAAACAGTAAAAAAAAGATTGATGAAAATTTTAAAGTTTGGAGGAACTTCTGTAGGATCTGTTGAAAATCTAAATAGAGTTAAAGAAATTCTGATTTCTGATCAAGAAGATAAGATTGTGGTTTGTTCTGCAATGTCTGGAGTTACAGATCAATTGGTTAGATTGGTAGAAAATATAAAGTTTAAAGATGCAGATGCCATAACAAGAAATTTACATCAACTAGAAAGTAAACATAGTAATGTTATCGATGAGTTGATTGATGACCAAGAAGTTAGAAATACGCTTAAAGGTGATTTGTCATCTATGATAACAGAAATGTTTGAGATTGCTAGTCAAGACTATTCTGAGGTTATTAATTCCAGAATTATTACATATGGAGAAACATTGTTGACACATATCTTTTCTAGATTTTTAAATACGGTCGATGTTTCTAATGTATTATTAGATGCCAAAGAATTCATGTATGTTGATTCTGTAGACAATCCTAATCTTGAGAAGGTTTCAAAAAAACTTAATGAAGTATTAGAAAATAATATTCAATCTTCAATATACATTACTCAGGGATTTGTCTGTAGAGATAGTAAAGAAGAAATTAGCCAGTTAAAAAGAGGAGGTAGTGATTATACGGCTACAATTATTGGAGGAGCTATAAATGCTTCTGAAATACAAATCTGGACAGATATAGATGGTCTGCATAATAATGATCCAAGGTATGTTGATAAAACACATCCAATATCACATCTTACATATAACGAAGCTGCAGAATTAGCTTATTTTGGAGCAAAAATTCTTCACCCACAAACGGTTTCTCCTGTTGTAGGTAAAGATATTCCTGTATTATTAAAAAATACTTTTGACCCAGAGGCACAAGGAACAGTAATCTCTAATAAAACATATAAAAAAGGATTGAAAGCAATTTCAGCAAAAGATGGGATTACTGCTATTAAAATAAAATCCAATCGAATGCTAATGGCACATGGGTATCTTAGAAGGATTTTTGAAGTATTTGATAATTATCAGACATCCATAGACATGATTACAACTTCAGAAATAGCAATATCGTTAACCATTGATAATACTACCAATTTAGATAGAATTGTAAAAGAAATAGAAAATTATGCAGAAGTTACAATAGAACAGGATCATAGTATTATATGTATTGTAGGAGAATCGGTCATTAATGATAAGAGTTCATATAAACTATTTGAAATATTAAATTTTATCCCAGTTCGTATGGTTTCTTATGGAGGGAGTAATAATAATATATCTATTTTGGTAGATACAAAAGATAAAATTCCGACATTAAGGTTTTTAAATGAAAAACTGTTTCAGGTTCAGGAGGAAGTAGTTGTGTAATTCTTTAGTTAATCTGTTATATTAATAAGCAAAGCTTAGTCACAATATATGTTATGTATGATGATAAAATTTAAGCTTTCATAAGTCAAACTACAATCTTTATCCTTTTTTTGATAAAGATTGTAGTTTTTTTAGTTTTAGAATATATGTATAGGTCTGCAATACAAAAATCTAGTTTCATTTTTTGAAACATATTCTCATTATGTTTGCATGTATAAAAAGAAATATATGCTGACAAAGGTTTTTGGTAGTGCAGTTTTTGGTGTTGAAGCAACATCAATTACGGTAGAAGTAAATGTTGATAAAGGTATTGGGTATCATTTAGTAGGATTACCAGATAATGCAATAAAAGAAAGTAGTTACCGTATTGCAGCTGCGTTACAAAATAACGGTTATAAATTACCAGGAAAAAAAATTACCATCAATATGGCTCCTGCAGATTTGAGAAAAGAAGGATCTGCATATGATCTTACCTTGGCATTAGGAATCCTCGCGGCAAGTTCACAAATCAAAGGTGATACTATTTCAGATTATCTAATCATGGGAGAACTTTCTCTTGATGGAGGTTTACAGCCAATAAAAGGGGCTCTCCCGATAGCAATTAAGGCTAGAGAAGAAGGGTTTAAAGGATTTATACTCCCAAAACAGAATGCCAAAGAGGCTGCAATTGTAGATCATCTGGAGGTTTATGGTGTTGATAACATTAAAGAAGTAATTGATTATTTTGATAATAAAGGACAATTAGAACAAACCATTGTTGACACTAGAGAAGAATTTTATATGGCACTTGATAATCCAGAGTTTGATTTTGCAGATGTAAAAGGGCAGGAGAGTATAAAACGATGTATGGAAATTGCAGCAGCAGGAGGTCATAATATTATATTAGTGGGTCCGCCAGGTAGCGGTAAGACGATGTTGAGCAAGAGGTTGCCAAGTATTCTTCCCCCTATGTCTTTGCAAGAAGCTTTAGAAACGACCAAAATTCATAGTGTCGTTGGGCGTGTTAAAGATAACGTAGGATTAATGGCACAACGACCATTTAGGAGTCCGCATCATACCATCTCAAATGTGGCTTTGGTTGGAGGAGGAAGCTACCCGCAACCCGGAGAAATATCACTATCACATAACGGAGTTTTGTTTTTAGACGAATTACCAGAGTTTAAAAGAGAAGTGTTAGAAGTAATGCGTCAACCTTTAGAAGATAGAGAAGTAACAATTTCGAGAGCAAAATTTACAGTTACCTATCCATCCAGTTTTATGTTAGTGGCAAGTATGAATCCAAGTCCAGGAGGCTATTTTAATGACCCTGATGCACCCGTGGTTTCCTCTCCAGCAGAGATGCAACGTTATTTAAGTAAGATTTCTGGACCTTTATTAGATAGAATTGATATCCATATTGAGGTTACCCCAGTACCGTTTGATAAACTTAGTGAAGAAAGGAGAGGAGAACCTAGTGTAGATATTAGAAAACGCGTGATTAAAGCTCGAGATATACAGACAAAACGTTACCAAAGCCTAAAAAATATTCATTATAACGCCCAAATGGGGGTAAAACAATTACGAGAATTTTGTGCACTTGATAAGAGCTCAAAAGAATTACTAAAAACAGCCATGGAACGATTAAATCTATCAGCAAGGGCTTATGATCGTATTTTAAAGGTGTCTAGGACTATAGCAGACCTTGAAGGTTCTCAGGATATAAGAGGAAACCATATTTCTGAAGCCATACAATATCGAAGCTTGGATCGAGATGGTTGGTTGGGCTAGTTTATAGATGTCCAACATTGAGGTGTTCGATAACTTATAAACTATTTGTGGTTCTTATCAACAATCCATTTACTATCCCTTCTGAAATCAATATTTTTAGGAAAACAGACATTCTTAAATTTTTAAATATTGATTATGAATCGAATACTTTTTTTGATTTCCATACTAGCTTTTATAAGTTGTAATAAAGATCTCGAAAATCAGAAGAAATTATCAGAAGATAAAGCGACTAAAAAACAACAAGAGCATCCAATTCAAAAACCTTTGCAACTTACGTTAGAAGATGCTAATTCATTAGCCGAGTTACCATTAGCGTGTTTGCAAATAGAATATCCCAATAAGCTAAATCAAACACTCGGAGGAAAGGAAAATATTGGAGAGCCTAAAGAATTGCATCCTGCATTTTATGGTTGCTTTGACTGGCACTCTTCTGTTCATGGTCATTGGTCATTAGTGAAGCTTTTAAAAACCTTTCCCGATTTGGAAAAAAGAGAAGAAGCTATAGACAAATTACTTCAAAATATTTCAAAAGAAAATATAGCAATAGAAGTTAAATATTTCGAAGAAAAGTATAATAGATCTTATGAGAGGACTTATGGTTGGGCTTGGTTGCTTAAACTAGCAGAAGAGTTGCATGCTTGGGATGATCCAATAGCAAGGGAGCTGGAGCAAAATTTAGAGCCTTTAACAACTATAATTGTTCAAAAATATATTGATTTCTTGCCAAAACTTAATTATCCTATAAGAGTGGGAGAACATACCAATACAGCATTCGGATTATCATTTGCATGGGACTATGCGAATACGGTTAATAATCAAAAATTAAAGAAAAGTATTGAAGATAAGGCAAAGGAGTTCTATCAGAATGATCAGAACTGCCCTATTGGATGGGAGCCAAGTGGTTATGATTTTTTGTCTCCTTGTTTTGAAGAAATAGACCTGATGAGAAGGATACTGAGCAAAGAAGAATTTGATCATTGGATTTCTGTTTTTATGCCTCAACTAAAAAATAAAAATTTTGCAATAGAAGTAGGTAAAGTTTCTGACCGTACAGATGGAAAGTTGGTACATCTTGACGGGCTTAACTTTAGTAGAGCATGGGTTTTATATGGATTAGCAAAACAATATGAGGACTATACACATCTTTTTTCGGTGGCAAATACGCATATCAACTATTCATTACCCAATCTTGTTGGAGATAGCTATGAAGGAGGACATTGGTTAGGGTCATTTGCTATATATACTCTGGATATAAACACAAAATAAAAGATTAAAAGAGATAAGCATATGAAAAAGTGGTTTTCTAATATTGGTCCAGGGACTTTGGTCACAGCAGCATTTATTGGTCCAGGTACAGTCACGGTATGTACAATAGCAGGAGTGAAGTTTGGGTATACATTATTATGGGCTTTGGGACTTTCCATTATTGCTTGTATGGTATTGCAAGAAATGGCAGCAAGACTAGGTGTGGTAACTCAAAATGGACTTAGCGAGGTGCTTAAATCTCAGTTTGACAATAAAATTGTAAAATCCATACTTCTGGGTATTATTATTTCCGCAATTTTTATTGGTAATGCTGCTTATGAAGCAGGTAACATAAGTGGTGGTGTCTTGGGGTTGTCAACAATTGTAGACTCACCAAATATAGGTTTTGCAGGGGTTACTTTTAATTATTTGAGTTGGATAATCGGAGCATTGGCATTTGTTATTTTGTACATAGGTAATTATAAAATACTAGAAAGAAGTTTGATAGTATTAGTGCTTTTTATGAGTTTGGCTTTTATTATTACCGCTATGGTGACCAAACCAGATATTTCTATGGTTTTACAGGGATTTGTGCCTGATTTTTCCTCAGAAAAGCTATTTACGGTTATTGGTTTAGTTGGAACAACAGTGGTACCCTATAACTTGTTTCTTCATGCTTCAGTAGTAAAGGAAAAGTGGAATACACCTCAAGAACTACCATTAGCAAAAAAAGATACCGTTATTGCTATTTCGGCAGGAGGATTGGTGTCTATGGCTATCATTATTTCGGGTGCTGCAATACTTAGTAACGAAGTAAATAATGCAGCTGATCTAGCAAAAAGTTTAGAACCTGTTTTTGGATCTGCTGCAAAGTATGTGCTTTCTTTAGGGCTTTTTGCAGCAGGAATTACCTCGGCTATAACTGCTCCTTTGGCAGCCGCATATGTTGTAAAAGGATGTTTAGGATGGAAAGGAGGATTAAAGAGCAAACAATTTAGAGCCGTCTGGATGTTTATCCTTTTTCTAGGGGTAGTATTTTCATCTCTCGATATAAAACCAATTAAGATTATACAATTTGCCCAAGTGGCAAACGGACTTCTTTTACCAGTAATTGCAGGTTTCCTTTTATGGGTTATGAACAAGAAAAATGTTTTAGGAAAATACACTAATTCAAAGATGCAAAATGCCATTGGTTTTTTGATTGTATTGATTGCTGTCTTTTTAGGATGTAGAAGTATTTGGAAGGTGATAATTAATTTGTAGGATTTAATTTTACTTTTTGTAGGAAAATGAAAGAAATAATTTTTAATGCTGATGTTGGAGAAGGGGCTGGTTTTGATGCTCAAATAATGCCATTTATATCTTGGTGTAATATTGCATGTGGGAGTCATGCAGGTGATAAAGAAGAGATCAAAAAAACTGTCTGGTTAGCAAGTGCGCATAAAGTAAAGATTGGAGCACATCCATCATATCCCGATCGAGAAAATTTTGGAAGAGTTAAGATGACCTTGGCATATGATGATTTAGTAAAAACAATTATTACGCAAATTGAAGAAGTTAAATTTTATGTAGACAAAAAAGGAGAGAAGTTACATCATGTAAAACCTCATGGAGCACTTTACAATGAAGTGGTCAAAAATGAAGAGATAGCTTCAGCGGTACTTGAAGCAATAAATAATATCGATAAAAGTTTATTCATAATAACGTCAAAAAATTCTAAATTATCATATCTTGTGAAGGATAAAATTAGGTTGAAATTTGAAATTTTTGCAGATCGAAATTATAATAATGATTTGACTTTGGTTTCTCGTTTAGAAAACGAAGCTGTTCTTACAGATTTAAGACAAGTTTTTGAGCATGTAAAAAGAATGGTTTTTGAAAACAAAGTGAGAACGAAAAAAGGAGAGGAGTTGTCAATTTTTTTTGATACAATTTGTGTGCACGGAGATAACCCAAAATCCGTTGAAATTTTGGAATACCTGCATCATGAATTTTTAAAGTTAAATTTAAAGATAACATAAATTCATGAGCTACGAATTAAAATATAGGCAGTATTCTGAAAGAGCTATTTTGATAGAATGGCCCCCTGTAATTGATGAAAATGTGCTTCATGACCTTCTTTTTTATAAAAAATCTATCGAATCTTTTTATAATAAACTAATCATTGAGGTAATTTCTGGATATAACTCGTTATTAATTAATTATGTGTTTACTATAGAGAAATTCTATGATACTGTTTTAGAGCTAAAAACCTTATATTCTTCTAATGTGTTGCCTGAAGAACGAAAAAATCGACTATGGGAAATACCAGTGTGTTATTCCCCTATTCTAGCATCGGATTTAAAAATGTTTTCAAAAACTAAATCGTTGTCTATAGATAAGGTAATTGAGTTGCATACAGCTCCTCGATACACCATTTTCTTTATGGGGTTTTTACCTGGTTTTTTGTATTTAGGTGGCCTTGATTCTAGGCTTCATTTACCTCGAAAAAACACCCCGTCTTTAGAAGTGAAAAAAGGATCGGTAGCTATAGGTGGAAATCAGACTGGAATTTATCCAGTAACGAGCCCTGGAGGTTGGCATATAATTGGAATGTGTCCCCTTGATTTTTTTAATCCAAATGCTAAAGAATTTATTGTTTTTGAGCCAGGAGACATTGTTCAATTTATAGCGATAGAAGAATTTATATATAACGATATAAGATCTAAGAGTAAAAAAGCTGATTTTAAACTTAAACCGATTATAATATGATTGGAAAAGTTAAAATTCTTAAGGCTGGTTTTTTTACCACTATTCAAGATGAAGGGCGTTTTGGGTTTTCAAAATATGGGGTTCCTAGAAGTGGGGCTATGGATAAATTGTCATTTGAATTCGCAAACTCATTGTTGGGTAATGATAAAAATGCTGCATGTATAGAATGGACTTTTCAGCCACCGGTTTTACAATTTTTAGAACATACAGAAATTGTGTTAACAGGAGCCGAAGTGGATGCCTTTTTAAACGATGTAAAAATCGATATGTATAAAAAAATTACAATTACTAAAAACGATATTTTAAAATTTAGTTTTTGTAGGAAAGGAGTGTATGGATATGTAGGAATTAAAAATGGATTTACTACGCCTTTGGTTTTAAAAAGTAGATCTTTTTATAAATCAATTACCTCGTGTTTTCGATTGGAAAATAAAACTATTTTGCCATACCAAAAAAGCGATACTCAAGATAGTCCATTGTCTAATGTTTCTGTTCCAGTTTTGTTCGATAATACTAAAGAGTTAGAAGTATATAAAGGTCCAGAATTTGATTTGTTATCCAAAGAACAACAATCTTTTTTGCTTAATACTTCATTTGTCATTTCGAATACTATAAATAGAATGGCAATTCAGCTAGAGGGAAAACTATATAATGATTTATTATCGATGTTAACTTCTCCAGTTTTGCCAGGGACAGTTCAATTGACTCCATCGGGTACATTGATTGTTTTGATGAGAGATTGTCAAACCACTGGTGGATATCCAAGAATTTTACAATTAAGTGAGATGTCAATCAATCAAATTGCACAAAAAAGAATGAAAGACAAGTGTCGTTTTAAATTACGAAATTATTTTTCATTTGTTTAAGTTTAATAACTTTTTGATAGGCACTTTTTCGTTATCATTACAAAACGTACTCGAAGTGATAAGAGAATCAATACTAATATGTCTTAACAGTATGCTGTTGTTTCTGATGATTTATATGGAATATATTAGCAAATAAATCATATAGAGAACAATCAAATTACTACTATAAATATTAAACATTTGATCAGAAAATCACTATTCTCGATACACGTCTCCTAAAAGTCAAAATACTTGAATTGACATGGGTTCCTTATACCTACTCATCTTAAAATACAGAACTTACATGTGAATTAAATAACAGGAGGGTATGGCAGGGGGAAAAACCCTTTTTTCTTACAGGGGAAAAATCCCCCCTTGTTCTTTTTGTGATATTTTGTTTATCGTGTTAACATACTTGTAGTCAGTTTGTAATCATATGCAATCTTCTTTTTGTTTTGTTGTTGATGGTAGGTTGTATTTGCTTTGCACTAAGTTTTTTGGATATATTAGCATCAGTTAATCTAAAACAGCAAAAATTATGGGAAAAAAAAGACCCAAAAAATGTATTAGTATAGAAGAAGCAAAAGAGCTTCAAAAAACATGGTGTGATACCAGAACACCAGAAATCGATAAGTGTCTTGGATTTGAAGATACCAGAGAGTTTTGGTGGAGCGTAGAAGAATTACAAGAATATCTTAAATATGTAAAAAAACAATCTAAAAAACAAGGAATCTGTAATCCTGGAATCAGAATATATTTTGGGGCCTATCCTAAGAACAAATGTAAAATGGATAGAGGGTACTCTACCGTTTTTTTGGCGCCAACAGGGGCTCCAGCTGGTGAAATGGGTAAAGGAGTACAAGGAGCACCAAATAATTATAACATTGAGGCTTATAACTGGGGAAGTAGTGAAGACCCTCCAAGTATATATTAATGTTTATATTAGAGTTGTTTTTTCGTTTGGCTGAATTAATTTCTGCAATTGTAGGGACGATTTTTATTTCAAAATACCGTGCTAATAAGTTAACACGGTATTTTGTTTATTTTTTATGGTTGAATTTTTTTATAGAGATCTTTGGGAAATTACCTGGTTTAATAAAAACAATCAATAGTTTATCATTTCTTAAAGGTACATTTTTAGAACATAACATGTGGATGTATAATATATACACAATTTTTGGATATGTTTTTTATATAATTTATTTTAAGTATAATTTGCATCTAAAATCATTTAAAAAAATTTTAAACCTATTACTTGTTGTATTTTTTATTTCTTCTGTAGTTCATTTTTCTTTAACAGATGTTTTTTTTAAAAGACATTCTTTTTTTCCTATGATTATAGGAACTTTCAGTCTTTTAATAGCAGTTTTCTTTTATTTTTATGAAATACTTAGAAGTGATAAAATTCTGGATTTTAATAAAGACTTAGTTTTTTATGTGGCTATAGGAGCATTAGTTTTTCATTTATGCGCGCCACCTTTGTTTATTTATAGTGGTTACTATAATTTAAACAATATGAAAGATTTTGTTCAGATTAGACGTATTATTTTATATAGCGCAATAATTTTTATGTATACTTGTTATACTATTGGTTTTATCGTATGCTTCCGAAAGAACAAATCTTATTAATTGTTTATTTTACTGCAATTATTCTTTTTTTTGTAGTATTTGGTATTGTCTTTTTTGTGGCTTTTCAACGACGAAAAAACAAATTATTACTGGAAAAATTAAGGGCAGAACAACGTTTTGAGGATGAGATTTTTAAATCTCGTATAGAAATACAAGAACAAGCTCTTAAAAATGTAAGTTGGGAACTACACGATAATATTGGTCAGTTACTATCTACTGCAGTAATGCAAATCAATATTATGAGCACTACCATAGATAATCAATCATCAGATTCACTACAAGATGTGCGTAAACTGGTAGGGGATAGTCTTCAGGAAATACGCAATTTATCCAAAACCTTAAATCATGAAGTGATTGAGAATGTGGGATTAGAAAAATCCATTCGGGTGGAGCTAAAGCGTTTTGAAAAACTTAATTTTTTAACTCCTACACTAACGATAAAGGGTGAAGAGGGGTATATTGACCCCAAAGATGAAATTATCCTATATCGCATTATTCAAGAATTTTTCTCTAATACTATTAAGCATGCAGAAGCTTCGAACCTCGATGTAGAACTGCAGTATACACCAGAAGCGCTTTATATAAAAATACAAGATGATGGGATAGGTTTTGATATGAAATCAGTACAGGTAAACTCTGGATTGTTAAATATGAAAAGTCGGGCTTCATTGGTTAAAGCAAATCTGGAGTATACATCTTCTCCTGGAAAAGGAGTCTTACTTACCTTGTCATATCCTATGTTAGATAGAAATTGATTTAATACATTTGTAGTGTTGAGAATTATTTTCTCCATACAGATGATTTTATAATTTAAACCCAGTTTATCAATGTCATTAAGTTAAGAAAGGATATTATTCCCATGTCGCAATGAGTCAGTTGAAGTGCAAATAAAAGCGAAAGCATTATTGGCCTTCAATAAGCTTAGTCTGATAATGTAAGAGTTGAATATAATGAGAGTGATTAACTGACTTAATGGTATACATAATAAAAAGCACAAATGGATAAAAAAACTATAGTAATTGTTGATGACCATCTTTTATTTGCACAGTCTCTAGAAAGTTTGATCTCAAAGCTTGAAGCATATGAGGTTTTAGCAATTCTAAAGAACGGAAAAGAACTTACACAATATTATCTTCATAAAAGAAAAACCCCAGATCTTATTCTTTTGGATGTAAAAATGCCAGTTATGGATGGTGTACAAACGATGCAATGGCTTAAAGAAAACAAACCAGATCAAAAAGTGTTGGCATTGACGATGGAAGATGATGAGGAAACTATTATCAAAATGCTCAGATCGGGAGCAAAAGGCTATTTGCTAAAGGATATTCATCCAGAGAATTTTGAGTTCGCTATGAAAATGGTGATAGAACAAGGGTTTTATTATTCAGGTAAGATAGAAAGCGCATTAAGAAATTCTGAAGGTATGGATAGCAGTAAAAACCTACAGGATAAATTAACAGACAAAGAAAGGGTCTTTTTAAAATTTGCGTGTTCAGAGCTTACCTATAGAGATATTGCAGGAGAAATGAATCTAAGCCCCAAAACAATAGAAAATTATAGAGAAACTGTTTTTAGAAAGCTTGAAGTAAAAACAAGAGTAGGATTAGTGATCTATTGTATAAAAAATAAATTATTTAAGGTGTAGTTGGACTAAATCCCATAGAAGAGTGGGGCCTGTTTGAAGTGTATATAGGTTGAAATCTATTCTTAACTACTAATTGATGTTCTAGCTTGTTTCTGATCATAAATTCGAAAGTAATATTTTGTGGTTTTGAAATTGTTGAAAAGTGTAGAGAGCTCAAGAGAATGTGGTGATAATGGGATGTTTCAGTAGATTTTACTAAAGTATAAATACCATTTTTTTCAAAGTTTAGTTATAAACATGTGTATCGATTAAATATTTTATTATATTTGATCACAATAAATGAATACAAAAAATATAAATATCAACACGGTCATTAGCATTGAGGTAATTGTTTTATCTTGATAAGGGGGCATGTTGATATTAAAAAATATAAATAATCCCTTTACTTCAGTAAAGGGATTTTTTTTGAACCAATTTTAAAATAATTAAGAATGTTTAATAACAACAATGTCAGCGTCATGATTAGTATAGTGATTAGCTCACCATGATAAGGGGTGTTGATGTATTAAAATATACAAAAAAAATCCCTTCAGACTTGGAGGGTTTTTTTTAGACCAAAATGTAGAATTAATTAAAAATTAACAAATAGTGATTGTAAAAAAAATAGATATAAATCACTGATAATCAGTTATTAATAATAGAACGGGGTGTATTGGATATTGTAAGGATATTGAATAATCTCTATCAGTTTAGGTATAAGGAAATAATTTTACATTATAGTTTATTTAATGCGATACGAATACCGCAAAATAACAGTTAAAATATTGAATAATTAACAAAAAACTCACATTCAAAAGGAATGAGCATCAATAAATATAGTAAACAAGTCACTCAAGACGATACACAACCAGCAGCACAAGCAATGCTTCATGCTATTGGTTTAACTGATGAAGATTTTAATAAACCTTTGGTCGGAATTGCAAGTACAGGATATGAAGGAAATCCTTGTAATATGCATCTTAATGATCTTGCTAAATTAGTAAAACAAGGAACAGCAGAAGAAGATGTTGTAGGACTTATTTTTAATACTATTGGAGTAAGTGATGGAATTTCTATGGGAACTCCAGGAATGCGTTTTTCATTGCCTTCAAGAGATGTTATTGCAGATTCTATGGAAACCGTGGTTCAGGCAATGTCTTATGATGGAATGGTTACCGTTGTAGGATGTGATAAGAATATGCCTGGTGCTTTAATGGCAATGTTAAGGTTAAATAGACCTTCAATCTTGGTATATGGTGGTACAATTGCATCTGGATGTCATGAAGGAAAGAAGTTAGATATTGTTTCTGCTTTTGAAGCTTGGGGAGAAAAAGTTGCAGGAACGATGCAGCAAGAGGAGTATAAATGCGTAATCAAAAAAGCAATTCCAGGAGCTGGTGCCTGTGGAGGAATGTATACAGCTAATACTATGGCTTCGGCAATAGAAGTTCTAGGAATGTCATTACCCTATAATTCATCAAACCCAGCGATTAGCGACGATAAAAAAGAAGAAAGTATCGCTGCAGGTCGTGCCATGCGATTGCTCTTAGAAAAAGATATAAAACCAAAGGATATAGTCACCAAAAAATCCTTGGAGAATGCAATACGATTGGTTACGATCCTTGGAGGATCTACTAATGCAGTATTACACTTTTTGGCAATTGCAAGAGCAGCAGATGTAGATTTTACATTAGCAGATTTCCAAAGAATTAGTGATGAAACTCCATTTCTGGCAGACCTAAAACCAAGTGGTAAATATCTTATGGAAGATTTGCATAAAGTTGGAGGTATTCCTGCAGTGTTGAAATATTTACTAAAGAAAGGAATATTAAATGGAGAATGCTTGACTGTAACTGGAAAAACATTGGCAGAAAACTTATTAGATGTACCAGATCTTACAGAAGGTCAGGATGTAATAAAGCCTTTAGAAAACCCTATCAAGCAAACAGGACACTTAAGAATTATGTTTGGTAATCTTGCCGAAGACGGATGTGTTGCAAAGATAACAGGAAAAGAAGGATTACGTTTTCAAGGAAAAGCTAAAGTGTTTGATGGGGAATATGATGCTAATGACGGAATTAGAGATGGAAAAGTAGAAAAAGGAGATGTCGTCGTCATTAGGTATGAAGGACCAAAAGGAGGGCCAGGAATGCCAGAAATGCTTAAACCAACTGCTGCAATTATGGGAGTAGGTTTGGGTAAAGATGTAGCTTTGATTACAGATGGAAGATTCTCAGGAGGAACCCACGGATTTGTTGTCGGACATATTACTCCTGAAGCTCAAAAAGGTGGTTTGATAGCATTAGTAAAAGATGGAGATATTATTACAATTGATGCAGAAACAAATGCAATAACTGTAGATATTGATGAGAAAGAAATAGAGAAAAGAAGAGCTTCTTGGGTACAACCAGAATTGAAATTTAGCAAAGGTGTATTGTATAAATATGCAAATACAGTTTCATCAGCATCACAAGGATGTGTAACTGATGAATTTTAAAAAAGTATTCCAATGTAAACGCAAGCATTGGTTTCTATGAAATAGTCATTCTGGTGAACATAAAACCTGAATGTGTAAGAATTCTAAGTCTGGATTATTTTGATCTAGACTCTAAATAAAAAAACGCGTATGGAAACACAAACGCAAACAGTGAAAAAAGAAACTAAAGTACCAACAGAAAAAATGACTGGAGCCGAAGCGGTTATTAGATGTCTTTTGGCAGAAGGTGTAGATTTGATTTATGGGTATCCTGGAGGGGCAATTATGCCAGTATATGATGAACTCTATAAATATCAAGACCAGTTACACCATGTATTAACCAGACATGAACAAGGTGCTACACATGCTGCCCAAGGGTACGCCAGAACAAGTGGTCGAGTAGGAGTTGCAATTGCAACTTCTGGACCGGGAGCCACTAATTTTGTAACGGGAATAGCAGATGCACAGATTGATTCTACTCCTATGGTTTGTATCACAGGTCAGGTCGGATCTCATCTATTGGGATCTGATGCATTTCAAGAAACAGATATTATTGGAATCTCTACCCCAATTACAAAATGGAATCATCAAGTAACAAAAGCAGAAGATATCCCAACGGTACTTGCAAAAGCTTTTTATATTG
Organism: uncultured Aquimarina sp.; assembly: GCA_947498785.1. Taxonomy (GTDB): domain Bacteria; phylum Bacteroidota; class Bacteroidia; order Flavobacteriales; family Flavobacteriaceae; genus Aquimarina. Next base: position 236,111 of record CANMLS010000002.1, read on the forward strand.
CTCGTTCTGGTAGACCAGGACCTGTTTTAATTGATATTACCAAAGATGCTCAGTTTGACGAATTAGATTTTGTTTATGAAAAATGTAAAGGAGTACGAAGTTATCAGGCAATACCAGATACAGATCCCAAAAGCCTAGAGGATGCAGCAAAACTTATAAATGGAGCAAAAAAGCCAATGATTATTTTTGGTCAAGGAGTGATTCTGGGAGAAGCAGAAGAAGAATTAAAAAACTTCATAGAAAAAACAGGAATACCGGCTACATGGACGATACTAGGTCTCTCTGCGTTGCCAACATCACATCCATTAAATGTAGGGATGGTTGGTATGCACGGTAATTATGGACCGAATAAATTAACTAATGAATGTGATGTATTATTGGCCATCGGAATGCGTTTTGATGATAGGGTAACCGGAAAATTAGAGACATATGCAAAACAGGCTAAAGTTGTTCATTTTGAAATCGATCCAGCAGAGGTTGATAAGAATGTGAAGGTAGAAGTTGCAGTAATGGGAGATGTCAAAAACACACTTGCCAAAATACTTCCTTTAGTAAAATCGGGCACATATGACTCTTGGTTACAAGAATTTAAAGATTATGATGCCATAGAATATGATAAAGTAATCAAAAAAGAATTGTTTCCTAGTAAAGAAAAGCTGTCTATGGGAGAAGTGCTTAGAGGAATCAATCTAGAAACCAAAGGAGATGCAGTTATTGTATCTGATGTAGGACAACATCAGATGATTGCTTGTCGATATGCAGAGTTTACCAAAACCAAAAGTAATGTTACTTCTGGAGGATTAGGTACAATGGGATTTGCATTACCAGCGGCAATTGGAGCAAAAATGGGAGCTCCAGATAGAGAGGTTATTGCTATCATAGGTGATGGAGGATATCAAATGACTATTCAGGAACTAGGTACAATTTTTCAAACCAAAGTACCTGTAAAAATTGTTGTTTTAAATAATGATTTTCTTGGGATGGTAAGACAATGGCAGCAACTATTTTTTGATAAAAGATACGCTTCGACAGAATTGGTAAATCCAGATTTTATAAAAATAGCAGAAGGATATCATATAAAATCAAAAAGAGTAACTGAAAGAGAAAATTTACAGGATGCAATTGCAGAAATGATTGCATGCGAAGGGCCTTATTTCCTAGAAGTATGTGTCGAAAAAGAAAATAATGTATTTCCGATGATTCCAACAGGAGCATCAGTTTCTGATATAAGATTAGAGTAATTATGGAGAAAGAAAATTTTACAATTTCGGTATATACCGAAAATAATATAGGATTACTGAACAGAATATCAGCAATATTCTTGAAGCGTCATATCAATTTGGATAGTATGACAGCTTCTGCATCAGAGATCAAGGATGTTTTTCGATTTACAATAGTAGTAAAAGTGACAGAGGAACAAGTAAAAAAGATAATTGGTCAGATCGAAAAACAAATTGAAGTTATAAAAGCGTTTTATCATAAAGATGAAGAAACAATTTATCAAGAAACAGCATTGTTTAAGGTAGCTTCAAAATTATTGTTTGAAGATCGACAAATTCAAAATGTAATTAAAAACAGCAACGCTAATATTGTAACCGTAACTCCAGAATTTTTTGTATTAGAGAAAACTGGAAGACGAAGAGAAGTAGAGGCTTTGTATCGTAAGTTAGAACCTTTTGGATTGATGCAATTTGTGCGTTCTGGTAGAATTGCTGTTACCAAAGATAAAATGCATATCTCTAAAATATTAGAAAACTTTGGGTCAGAAGCTGTGTAAGGGATAGTAACGACATCCCCTGAACTTGTTTTCAGGGATACAGTGGATAGCCCGTCCCGATAGGGGACACTATAAAAGACAAACAACTATAAATCAAAATTAAATCAAATTTCCGAACGGAAATGACAAATTAGGAAGGAAATGGCAAACTATTTTAATACGCTATCATTAAGAGATCAATTAACACAATTAGGAAAATGTAGATTCATGAATTCTGAAGAATTTTCAGATGGAATCGATGCATTAAAAGAAAAAAAGATAGTTATCGTTGGATGCGGTGCCCAAGGTCTTAATCAAGGATTAAATATGAGGGATTCTGGTTTGGATATCTCATATGCACTTCGTGAAGGCGCTATAAAGGAGAAAAGACAATCCTTTGTAAATGCATCTGATAATGAATTTAATGTAGGAACTTATGAAGAATTAATACCAAATGCAGATGTAGTTATTAATCTTACTCCAGATAAGCAACATACTTCAGTAGTTAATGCAGTAATGCCTTTAATGAAAAAAGGAGCTACTTTATCATATTCTCATGGATTTAATATTGTAGAAGAAGGTACTCAGATCAGAGAAGATCTTACAGTAATTATGGTTGCACCTAAATGTCCTGGATCAGAAGTAAGAGAAGAATATAAAAGAGGGTTTGGAGTGCCAACGTTAATTGCCGTGCATCCAGAGAATGATCCTCATGGACATGGTTTAGAACAAGCCAAAGCATATGCTGTAGGAACAGGAGGTGATAGAGCAGGAGTATTAGAGTCTTCATTTGTTGCCGAAGTAAAATCTGATCTAATGGGTGAGCAAACAATTCTTTGTGGATTGTTACAGACGGGATCAATTTTATGTTTTGATAAAATGATAGAAAAAGGAATCGATGCAGGATATGCTTCTAAATTGATTCAATATGGATGGGAAACCATTACTGAAGGATTAAAATATGGTGGAATTACTAATATGATGGATAGATTATCCAACCCTTCAAAAATTAAAGCTTTTGAATTGTCTGAAGAGTTAAAAGAAATTATGCGTCCATTATTTCAAAAGCATATGGATGATGTTATTTCTGGACATTTTTCTAAAACCATGATGGAAGACTGGGCAAATGATGATCAAAACTTATTATCATGGAGAGCTGCTACAGGAGAAACAGCATTCGAAAAAACTCCTGCTGGAAACGTAGAGATTTCTGAACAAGAATTCTATGACAATGGTGTTTTAATGGTTGCTTTTGTAAGAGCAGGTGTTGAGTTGGCTTTTGAAGCTATGACAGATTCTGGAATCATTGCAGAATCAGCATACTATGAATCTTTACATGAGACTCCGCTTATTGCCAATACGATTGCGCGTAAAAAGTTATTTGAGATGAACCGTGTTATTTCTGATACCGCAGAGTATGGATGTTACCTATTTGATCATGCATGCAAACCATTATTGGGAGATTTTATGAAAAAAATTGATACGGATGTAATAGGAAAAAAATATGATGAAGGTAAAAATAATGGTGTAGATAATGCTAAAATCATAGATGTGAATGCTGCATTGCGTAATCATCCAATCGAAGTTGTCGGAGCAAGACTTAGAGCGTCTATGACAGCAATGAAACCAATAGTATAAGTCATTAAATTTTTGTTTGGCCGGGTCTGTTAAAGTTTTAAGATGTGTATTGTGTAACCTTTGATAGATCTAGGCTAGCAAAATTTTATAAAAAATAGAGATTATAGTCATGAGCTCTGTGAGTACTGCATATTTTCCTAAAGTAGAGGATATCCAGAAAGCAGCTTCTGTAATAGAAGAAGTAGCTATGGTTACACCTTTGATGAATAGTATTCGCTATTCCCGTAGATACGAAGCTAATGTTTTATTAAAACGAGAAGATCTTCAAAGAGTTCGCTCCTATAAAATTAGAGGAGCCTTTAATAAGATTAGTTCACTTACCAAAGAAGAATTAAAAAAAGGAGTCGTATGTGCAAGTGCTGGAAATCATGCTCAAGGAGTCGCATTTGCATGCAATCATTTGGGGATTGAAGGAACTATATATATGCCTTCTGTAACGCCAAAACAGAAAATTGCGCAAACAGAAATGTTTGGAGGTGATTATGTAAAAATTGTTCTCGAAGGAGATACTTTTGATGATTCATTTAAGGCTGCCATAGAGGCTTGTGAATCTCAAAAAAAAACTTTTGTTCACCCTTTTGAAGATCCTAAAACTATAGAAGGACAAGGTACTATAGGTCTCGAGATTTTTAAACAAGCAAATGTACCCATAGATTATATTTTTGTTGCTATTGGTGGAGGTGGTTTGGCATCGGGATTATGCGGAGCTATGAAGGCTATATCACCAAATACAAAAATCATAGGAGTTGAACCCAAAGGAGCACCATCGATGTTATCTTCTATACGAAATAACAAGAATACAGAGATTTTTGATATTGATAAATTTATTGATGGAGCCGCCGTTCAAAAGGTAGGAGATCTCAATTTTGAAATTTGTAAAGAATACTTATCCGATATGTATACAGTGCCAGAGGGATTGGTATGTCAGACCATTTTAGACTTATATAATAGAGACGCAATTGTTGTCGAACCTGCGGGAGCTTTAACTCTTGCTGCGTTAGAATTTTATAAGGATAAAATTAAGGGAAAAAATGTCGTATGTATTGTAAGTGGAAGTAATAATGATATTACACGTACTGCCGAAATAAAAGAAAGAGCTTTGCTATATGCAGATTTAAAACATTATTTTATTGTTCGCTTTCCACAAAGAGCAGGAGCTTTAAAACAATTTGTTGGCCAAGTATTAGGGCCAAATGATGATATCACACATTTTGAGTATTCAAAAAAGTCAAGTAGAGAAAATGGTCCTGCTGTTGTGGGTATAGAATTAAAAGAAAGAAAAGATTTAAAACCATTGATCTCTAGAATGAAAAAGCTTAATTTTTTTGGAGATTATCTAAATGATAAGCCAGATTTGTTTCAGTTTTTGGTTTAATAACCTCATTTCATTACACAAAAAATATCTTCCCGTATTGTATTTATTCAAATATTTGATTTTTAGTAAGTTAGCTATTTTTCTGTTAATTTTTTTACAAAATTATTTGTTAAATCGAGTTTTTTATCGGTATATTCGCTCACTTAAACGATAATACTTAATCAATTATGAGAAAATTTTTATTATTAACTGCAGTTGCATTGTTAGGAATGACTGCTACAAATGCACAAGTTAAATTTGGTTTTGGTCTTGGTTATGCACTTCCTTCTGGAGATATAGCAGATTTTACAGATGGTGGTGTTTCTGCACATTTAGAATTAGGATATGGTGTAACAGAAAATATTGATGTTTCTTTCCTTTATACAGGAGATTTCTTGGTTGGATCTGATCTTAATGTAGATACGGGCCTTGGACAAGTGAGTGGTTCTATTGGAAATGTTGCTGTAGGAGCATATATGCTTAATGGACGCTATTATTTTACAGAATCTAAATTTAAACCATACGGTAGTCTTGGTTTAGGCCTTGCAACAATTGGAGCTATTGAAGTAGATGAAACTTCAGCTGAATTAGCTGCTAGTACATCTAATTTTGCATTTCGTCCAGCTTTAGGATTTAAGTATGGTGTTCTTAATATGAATGCTGCGTATTTAAGTGCTGGTAAAGCAGGAGATACTTCTGTTAGCGATATTACAATAAATCTTGGCCTTTTATTTACGTTTGGAGGAAACTAATTCAATCAAATATATAGCCATTATAGGTTGTCAAAGAATTAGATTTACTAAATATAGAAATCTCAGCAAACAATTGTTTGCTGAGATTTTTTCTTTTTACAAGTTCTTATTTTGTTTTTCCAGTAGTATCCTAAAATAGTTTTATGTTAAAAATATTTTTTAAAATTTTGTTTTTTAGTGGTTTAGATTTTCTTGTGTGTAAGTTATGTTATGTTGATGCAATTTTGGTCTGATAATTGGTTAGTAAGAAATTCAACATAAATTAATTAATATTTCAATTATGAGAAAATTTTTATTATTAGCTGCAGTTACATTATTAGGAATGACTGCAACAAATGCACAAGTTAAATTCGGTTTCGGTCTTGGTTATGCTCTTCCTACTGGAGATATAGCAGATTTTACAGATGGTGGTGTTTCTGCACATCTAGAACTGGGATACGGTGTTACTGAAGATATCGATGTATCTTTCCTTTATACAGGAGATTTCTTAGTTGGATCGGATCTTAATGTAGATACTGGCGTTGGACAAATAAGTGGTTCTGTTGGAAATGTTGCTATAGGTACTTTTATGTTAAATGGTCGATATTATTTTACAAAGGAAGGATTTAGACCTTATGGTAGTCTAGGTCTTGGTTTTGCTACAATTGGAGCTGTTGAAGTCGATGATGTTTCTGCTGAAGTAGCTGGTAGTACATCTAATTTTGCATTTCGCCCAGCTTTAGGGTTTAAGTATGGTGTACTAAACATGAATGCTTCATACTTGAGTGCTGGTAAAGCGGGAGATATTTCGGTTAATGATTTTGCAATAAATCTAGGGCTATTATTTACGTTTGGAGGAAACTAATTTATCCAGATAAATTATCATTACAAGAGGCTGTCTGAAAAGGCAGTCTTTTTTTATTACCAATTTTCTGTAAAAACACATTAACCCAATGTGAGTTCGATGCAAGAAAAATAATGTCAATTCGAATGACCCAAGGTAACAGAAGAAAAACTACTCAATTTGAAGACTTTTTTTATCGACTCAAGTTAATTAATTGCAACATTCAGAATAAGGTTTTGAGCATCTTTTGATTAGATTTAAATCGCTTATAAATTTAGATTTGATAGGTTTCTTTGTCATAAACCTTTGATTTTGTGCCTCTGGTGCTGAGAACTGTTAAACTACAAAAAACCAACTAGGAAGTATTTTTGGGTACAGATACTAATAATTTTTTGTGCTAATATCATTGTATTCTGTGGATTAACAATTTTATCATCAAATGCAATTATTTTTATTTAGAATAATTTAAAATAATATATATATTTGCTCCCCTTATACCTGGATATAGGTTTTAATTTGATGATATGGGAATAGTATTAATCTTTATGGCTTGTTTTCTTCTTTATACTAAGTCAAAACATTGTCCGAAACGATTTGAAAAAATAAGAGAAAAAAATAAGAGAAAACCATTTTTGATAAGACTAGTTGCATATACAATGTTTCTGATATCGATTCTTCTTTTATCCTTTCAGTTTGGGTTAGCTTCGGGCTTGGTCGTTTTTTTTATCACTCTCTCTTTAGGATTTTGTCTTACTATAATACTAGTGCCTTTAAACCATAAATACGCGTATTTCCTTGCAGGGCTAAGTTTAGTTGTTATTATACTTGAAGATATTATTATATAGATGCCAGCCAATAAAAAACACTTATCGAGACCAGGTCAACGAATCTTAAAAATTACAGCAGGTATTTTAGGTGGATTCTTCGTTACAGTTTTGTTTTATAATGCGCTTGGAAGTCTTATGAAACAAAAAGATGCTTTAATTATAACAACAGCATATACCTCTTTTATTTTATGGGCAATTTTGTTAATAATTGCTTTTTTAGTAAAAAATGGATGGAAGGTATGGGGGATATATTTTCTCTTGATTTTATTGTTTGGTGTAATAATTTTTTTAAACAAATAAGAGAATCATCTATGAAACTTAAAGCACTTAAAACTAGATTGTACAATGTGATGTTTCATACACATACTGTTTCTGGGATTGTAATAAGCTTTGCACTGTTTGTATGTTTTTACGCTGGAGCTGTTGCACTTTTTATGGATGAATTGTATCAATGGGAAAATCCAGAAGCCAGAATTGAAATGGTCAATCCTGCTAATATTGATTATGACAAAGTAATAAATATTGTTGAAGAGAATACTGAAGTTTTTGATAAGAGTATGACTTTTGGAATTACTCCGCCTAGCAAAACAAATCCATTGATAACTTTGTACGGAAGGGGTGAAAATAAAAAAGGTGTGATTGAGAGATTTACTACGGTACTCCATCCAAGTACATATGAAATATTGTCTAATGGAAGTGAAGCAAATACACATATGGCAAGTACTATTTACGAACTTCATTATTTTTATCAAATACCTGTCATAGGTGTTTATTTATCTGGGTTTGTTGCCTTTTTCTTTTTGTTTGCTATTTTCACAGGTCTTTTGACACATTGGAAAAATATTATCAATAAATTTTATGCTTTTACCTCAGAAGGTAAATGGAAACAAATTTGGACTAATGGTCATGTTTCATTAGGATTTATTGCTCTACCATTTCAATTGATCTATGCCGTGACTGGAGCCTTGCTTGGATTGTCAATACTCCTATTGGCACCAAGTGCTTTTCTAATGTTTGATGGAGATACTACAGAAGTTGTTAAAGCTGTACGTCCAGACGCAGGAATTAAATACGATATAAATGCACCATTAGCAGATTATGGAACAAGCTTTAATAGTATTTATAAAAAAGTAAATTCTGCCTATCCAGAAAACAATATCACTTATTTATATGCCACTAATTTTGGTAAGGAAGACGGAACAATAAGTGCAAGAGTTAATGACTATAAGAGTATTGGAGGTAGTGGAATATTTGTCTATGGTTATGGGGATGGCAAATTAAAAGAGGCGATTGAACCAGAGACTACATCATATGCCAAAGGAACATATGGAGTATTAATTAAGCTACATTATGCCACTTATGGAGGAATATTTCTTAAGATTATTTACTTCATTTTGTCCATGATTACTTGTTATGTAATCATAAGCGGAGTAATGATATGGAGAACTGCTAGGGATAAGCCAACATATACAAACAAACAACGAAGATTTCACCATAGAGTGACTAAGTTTTATTTGGCCATTACCTTATCCATGTTTCCAGCTCTAGCACTAATTTTTATAGCCAATAAGATAGTTCCCTTGTCTATAGAGGATCGCGTATTCTACGTAAATTCTATTTTCTTTTTAGGATGGTTGATTTTAACTATTACAGGATTATTTTGGAACAATTACCGTAAGTTAAATAGAAACTATATTTTTCTGGGGAGTCTTTTTGGACTTCTTATTCCTATAATTAATGGAATAACGACAGGTGATTGGGTATGGAAAACTATAATGAGTAGACAGTATTTTGTATTTAGTGTTGATGTTACTTGGATAGTAATAGGTGTGTCTGGATTATTTATTTGTAAATATTATTTAAAACAAAACGATAAAAATGAGCAAAACTCAAAAACTAGTCATACATACATAGTAAAAGAGGATAATATCGTTGAAGAGAATTAGAGTTTTTTTAAATTATACAACTTTTATAAATGTTTTTAGCATAAAAGAACAAGCTTTAGTTGGGTGTATTTTAACACTACTCCTTGAATATTTAGATTCTAATCATTCATTCTTTATAATTTTTACCAAGTCTAAATAAAAATAATTATATAAATTTGCCACCAAATCTGGAAAAGACAATTAAATTCAAGTATGTCTATATGAAAAAAAGAATGAAATACATACTATTACTATGGATTATACCCATGTTTACATATGCGCAGCAAGAGTATACTGTAAGAGGAGAGATCACAAATCAATTTGGTGATCCTGTAGCCTATGTAAATGTTATTTTTAGTATTAAAGAAAAATATGCTGTTACTAATGAAGAAGGAAACTATGTAATTGATAATATACAAAAAGGTTCCTATACAATTAGAATAAGTTCTATTGGTTACAAGACAATTGAAAAATCAATAATTGTAAATAAAAATCTCAAGTTAGATTTTATATTAGAAGAATCATTGGAGAACTTGGATAGTATTACTGTTAAAAGTAAAAAAGTATCAACAAAACAAAAGGAGAAAGCGATTGCTATAGGGAGTTTTGAATTAGCTGATATAGCAACTCAAACTACTGTAATAACAGATGCTATAGACCAAATTTCGGGTGTTAGAGTTAGGCGTTCAGGTTCTTTAGGAGATGATTCTGATATATCAATTAATGGTCTTAGTGGCAATTCTGTAAGAACGTTTATCGATGGTGTTCCACTCGAATTTTTATATCCTGGTCTAGATTTAGTTAACCTTCCTCTTTCTGGAATAAAACGCGTCGATGTGTATAAAGGAGTTTTGCCAGTTGATATTTCTGCAGATGCCCTTGGGGGAGGTATAAATATTGTTACTGCAAATAAAACAGAAAATAATATTCGCACATCTTATAGTATTGGTTCTTTTAATACGCATCTAGTAGATTTAGATGTGACTTTAGTAGATAAAAACAATAATTATTTAAAAGTGAATGGTGGTATTAACTATTCTGACAATGATTATACTTTTAATGCAGATATTCGTGTTGATCACCCATCAGGTAACGGTACGGAAACCATTGAAAATCAAAACATAAGACGTTTTCATGATGCTTATCGTTTACAATTTACAGGATTTGTTATAGGAACGAGTGATAAAAAATGGACGGATAGGTTTGAAATTGGTACAAATTATTTAAATAGTTTCAAAGAACTTCAAAATGGATTAATAATCACAAATACTGCTATAGGAGAAGCTTTTCAAGAAAGGGAAAACGTGTCTGTAACCTTGCGATACGACAAGACGATAATTAAGGATAAGTTAAAACTAAAATCTATTTCAAATTACAATGATGAACGTCGAAGAATTATTGACACAACAAGTAACACTTATAATTGGTTAGGGCAAATACTTGAGGGAATTCCTCAAAGTCAATTATCGCCAGGAGAGAGTAATACTAGTCCAAACAATGCTCAAAACGATACAGAAGGCTTTGCTAATCGAACTACTCTAAATTTTAAATTTAATGATAACCATAAATTACTTTTAAGTAATTTATTAGCTCGTAATGAGAGGATAACTACACTTTTTAATTTTTTAGATCCTACGCAGTTTACAGTGTTTTCTCCACAAAAAGTGTTTAAAGATATAGCAGGATTGCAATATGAAGGTAACTTTCTGGATCGAAAATTACAACTTACAATTGCTTTAAAAAATTATAATTATAAATTATCAGGGACTAGACTAACAAGAACAGGTGAGACAATACCAGCAGAACAAAAAGATAATTTTATTGGACAGAACGCAAGTTTTCGTTATAAATTAACTCCAGATTTAATAATTAGAGGATCTTATGAGAGAGGTTTTTTAATACCACAAATCAATCAATTTGCTGGAGACAATTTATTAACCCTTCCTAATACAGAAATAACCGCTGAAGAAAGTGATAATTATAATATAGGAATAAGGTATAACAGAAGTTTTAATGACTCCTATGCATTAACTGTTACTGCGAATGCTTTTTTAAGACAACAAAGAGGTATTATATTTAGAGCACCAACGGCTGCTACAGGACGTTTTGAAAACGATTCAGATGCCAATTCTAAAGGTCTTGAAGGTGATATTACCTTTAAATTTTTGAAAGAATTCACATTAAACACCAACATTAGTTATATAGATAAAACTTTTGAAGGATTTCAAAATTTGGGAAATGAAAATGAATTTTTATTAGGAACACCATTTCCTAATACGCCCAATTTCTTCTATAATACCCAGTTATCATGGAAAAAAGATAACATTTTCAAAACCGACATAGATATACGCCTATATGGTTTATTCAACCATGTTGATGCCTTTAATAGAGTTCCAGTTGGTAAGAATGATACCGAAGAGAGTAGACCAGATTTATTCGTGCTTGAGCAAAACAGAATAGATTGGGGAATCTCATTAGAATACAAAAACACAACAATTGCATTTAATGCTATTAATATTACAGACGAGGATTTATTCGACAATTTTAGCATTCCTCGTCCAGGTATTAACTACAATTTTAAATTAATATACGAATTATCAAATTTTTAAAATAATGAAAAATCAAAAATCAACATTAACAATTATCGGGATTATGTTCGGAATTGTGTTTTTTTCATGTGAACCTGAAGCTGTGGTTACTGATGTGGTTGTAACAACTCAAACCGGAGAAGAAGAAGAATTTGACTATGTTAATGAAGGATATCTTGTTGCTTCTCAATCAAATTCTTCTGCAGGGAATACTATTTTTGTTGATTACTTTGAGACTAAACCTACTGGTGATTTAAATTTAATAGATGAAGGAGAATCGCTTCCTCGTTTTATTCCAGAAGCCATTTATAAGAATTTTATTTATGGTCGTAACAGGGAAGACGCTACTATTATGACACGATATGCCGTAGATCCTGAAACTAAACGAATCACAGAAACTGGTTCTCTTCAGGTAAATGCGAATGTATCAGTAATTAAAATTTTAGATGATCAAAGAGGGGTTTTTACCATCTTTGATACACAATCACTTTTTGTGTTCAACCCTATGACTATGGAGCTTATCCAAGAAATACCACTAACAGGAGCCATAACATATGAAGTTGAAGGAGACCCAACAGCACAGGAAAATAATTATTTTCATATTATTCATAGAATTCAGGATGATAGAATATTTCTTCCTCTAAACACCAATATTAGCAACACTCCACAATTTTATGATGCAGAAGATGTGGTTGTAGAAGTGGTTAATTTAAATACCATGTCTTGGGAATCTAACACAAGATTTGAACAGGCGACACAACCTATTACAAGAGGAGCAGAAAATTATATAGTGGATGAGAACGGAAATGTTTATATTACTTGTCAAGGACAATATACACTTGACGGACAAATTGGTGCGTTTGCAGCTCCTAGATCAAGACCACAAATACTTAAAATTCCGGCAGGTAGTACAGAATTTGATGCAGATTATTCATTTAACCCTGTTAACGTTTTAGGATTTAGCACAATAGTTTCACAATTTGTTACTGGAGCTATTTATGAAAGTAATGGTATTGCATATGCCGCAATTTCTGCAAAAGAAGATTTGCCTAGAGTTAATGAACTACTTGTTAAGTTAGCAGGTGGAATAATAACAGATAACGAATTTGATGAATTAGTCAACCTTGTGCTTAATACACCAAGTTCAAGATGGGCAAAATTGGATTTAAACGCTCAAACGGTAGAAGTTATAGCAGATATTCCTTTAACAGCAGGTTTTGCTTTTCCTTTATCATATAAATATGATGATAAGCTATATTTTCAAGTTATAAATTCAGATTTAGGTCTCAACGGTTATTATGAATTTAATCCGCAAACCAACTCAAGTAATAACATATTTAATATTAGTATTGGGGGACTATCGGTAGATTTTATTAAACTTCAAGAATAGAAAAAAGACTGTTTTACTGTAAAAAGTGGTTTAAATTCTTTTCTATTCAAACTATTGCTATAGTCGTTAAGTATAGTTATAGAGTATCTTTGCTTATTTGAATAACGACTACAAGTGCGTAATTGTTCGATAGATCGATCTATTGCTTCCATTTGATTTTCAATTCACAATTGGATGTAGATCAGATGACGAATTTATAATCTCGATTTTTAAAAGAATGCTTGTTTATGATTTCTTCTGTAATAGTTTGGTTAATAGTCTTTTTTCATTTTATTATTTTACTAATCTATAATATGGTATAAATAAGGTTATAATCATGTAATTTGATAATAATCCAATGCTTAAATTTTTAGCATAAATAGAAAAATATTTATGACATCTCTAAATCAAGAGATGTAATTTTATCAAAATGATATTTTTTTTCAATTTTATGAATTGTTTTGTGATTAGTATAGAGTTTTTATGTAATATTGCACTATCTAGTTAACGAAAGGGGCTACGGCCGACGATTTAGAGTTACTATTATGAAAACGGCAAATTACATTTTTACAAAAGTTAGAGTTCAATCTTTGAACATATTAGGTAATACAATTATTCCTGTACGTTGTTTTCGTCGCCCCTTGGGGGTCTAATTTTCTTTTGAAGTAGGTGCGTCCTGCTTCCCCTATAAACATCTAATCCATTTAATGAAACTTTAAAGAGCTTGGATAAGTATATTTATTTTTAGTAGATATAACTTTAAGTTTGTTTTTAGCATTTCTCAATTTTATCTGGATTCAATACAATCAAATAGTATTTAATTTTAAAACTTCTTTAAGGTAAGCGTAATTCGTTTATGAAAAAAGTAGACATCATAATTGCAGGCGAAAGCCATCTTCAGTACGCATATGAAATATGTGAAGTAATATCAGAATCTGCAAAAGTCAGAGGGACTGGTATTGCAAAACGAACACCAGAATATGTGCAAGCTAAAATGCAAAATGGTAATGCGATCATAGCATTATCTGGAGATCAATTTGCAGGATTTTGCTACATAGAGGTCTGGGGGCATGAAAAATATGTTGCGCATTCTGGATTAATAGTTCACCCTGATTTTAGAAATCAAGGTTTGGCAAAAAAAATTAAAGAATTCACATTTAATCACTCCCTAAAAAAATATCCTGTAGCAAAAATATTTGGAATCACCACGGGACTGGCAGTGATGAAAATAAATTCAGATTTAGGGTATAAGCCTGTTACATTTTCTGAGCTTACTGATGATCCCAAGTTTTGGGCAGGATGTAAAACATGTACCAATTTTGAAATCTTAACATCAAAAGATCATAAAATGTGCTTATGTACAGGGATGTTGTATGATCCTGCACAGAAAGTTAAGAAAAAAGAAAAATGGTTCGATAAAAAAGTATTAAAAAGATTAAAAAAAATAAAGCAGTCGATGCTTGAAAATAATAAACAATTATTAGTATGGAAAAAGTAGTATTAGCATATAGTGGAGGTTTAGATACTTCGTATTGCGTAAAATACCTTATTCATGAGCAAAATCTTGAAGTGCATACCATTTTGGTAAATACAGGAGGGTTTTCAGAAAAAGAATTAGAAGAAACCGAGAAAAGAGCATATGAACTCGGTAGTAAAGATCATGTTAATAAAACAATATTAGATGATTTTTACAACAAAGCAATTAAGTATTTGATTTTTGGTAATGTATTAAAAAATAACACTTACCCTTTATCAGTAAGTGCCGAACGAATTTTTCAGGCGATAGAGGTAATTAATTATGCAAAGAAAATTGGAGCAAAATATATTGCTCATGGGAGTACAGGAGCAGGGAATGATCAGATCAGGTTTGATGTGATTTTTCAGACACTTGCTCCAGAGATTGAAATTATTACTCCGATAAGAGATTTAAAGCTATCCAGACAAGAAGAAGTAACATATCTAGAAAAACATGGAGTGCATTATAGCTGGGAAAAAGCTCAATACTCTATTAATAAAGGAATATGGGGAACTAGTGTAGGTGGAAAAGAAACATTGACATCTCATAGTGCTTTACCAGATACAGCCTATCCAAGTCAATTACAAAAAGAAAAAGAAGAGACAATTACACTTCACTTTGAAAAAGGAGAACTTACTGGTCTTGATGGAGTAAAAGATACTCCTGTAAAAAATATTCAAAAACTGGAAGAATTGGCAAGTGCATTTGCTATCGGAAGAGATATTCATGTTGGTGATACCATTATCGGAATTAAAGGAAGAGTTGGATTTGAAGCGGCTGCACCAATGATTATTATAAAAGCACATCACTTATTAGAAAAACATGTACTAACCAAATGGCAACAATATTGGAAAGAGCAGTTGGCTAATTGGTACGGAATGTTATTACACGAGGGGAATTATCTGGATCCTGTGATGAGAAATATTGAAGTATTTATGGAAGATGCCCAAAAATCAGTAACAGGAGATGTGAAGGTGAAGTTAAAACCTTACCATTTTATTCTAGAAGGTATAGAATCTGATTATGATATGATGAAATCAGATTTTGGACAATATGGTGAAATGAATAATTCATGGACGTCTGATGATGCAAAAGGTTTTATCAAGATTTATGGTAATGCCAACAAAATATACCATAATGTAAATCCAAATGAATTATGATACAGGTAGGAATTATAGGAGGATCAGGATATACAGCGGGAGAATTACTAAGATTATTAGTGCATCATCCAGAGGTGAAATTAGACTTTGTTTATAGTACAACCAATGCAGGTCTTTCAATTTATAAACAACATCCTGATTTGATTGGAGAAATAGATCTAGAGTTTACAGATACGATAAACCCAGACATAGATGTATTGTTTTTGTGTCTTGGTCATGGTAGGTCTAGATCGTTTTTAGAAAAACATGCTTTTTCTTCAACCACAAAAGTGATTGATCTAGGGAATGACTTTAGGTTAACAAAAGATAAGCAATTCTTAGGAAGAGATTTTATTTACGGTCTGCCCGAACTACAAAAGGAAAAAATAAAAACTTCAAAGAATATTGCTAATCCAGGATGTTTTGCTACCGCTATTCAGTTAGCGTTACTTCCTCTGGTATCTGAAGGTAAACTTACTGATGCAGTGCATATAAATGCAACGACAGGAAGTACGGGAGCTGGTGTAATGCCAGGAGGCACAACTCATTTTAGTTGGAGAGATAATAACTTTTCTAGTTATAAAGTGTTTACCCATCAGCATCTGGATGAGATTGAACAAAGCCTTAAACAGTTGCAAACCAACTTTAACTTTCCTTTATTTTTTATTCCAAATAGAGGGAATTTCAGTAAAGGAATTTATGCCACTTTATATACCAAATATGATGGTAGTGAATCTGATGCTAAAACACTGTACAAATCATTTTATTCTGATGCAGAATTTACAATAATTTCTAATGAAGAGATTCATTTAAAACAGGTGGTAAATACAAACAAATGTATCCTGCATATATGTAAAAAAGATGAGATGTTATTGATTACATCGGTGATTGATAATTTGATAAAAGGAGCTTCTGGGCAAGCTATTCATAACATGAATTTAATGTTTGGATTAGAAGAAAAAACAGGATTAGAATTAAAAGCAAGCGCATTTTAAAGATGAACAAAATAACAATCATAGGAGGAGGAAACTTAGGTAAATCGATCATATCAGGATTGGTTGGTAGTGATTTATTTGAGGCTAAAAATATTACAGTAGTTGATAAATCCAGATATAACCTAAAAGAAGTTGAAGATAAATTAGGAGTATCAACTTCACAAAATATTGCAGCATCAATAGAAAATGTGAAATGGGTAATTCTTTGTGTTCAGCCTAGGCAATTAGATGCTGTACTGGAAGAAATCAAAACGATAGTAACAACGGACCAAATATTGATTTCGACGGTAACAGGAACATCAATAGCAGAAATTAATGAGACTGTTCCAAATACTAAAGTAGTAAGGGTTATGCCAAATACGGGGGCTGCTAAAAAACTCTCAATGACATGTATTGCAGCTAACGATGATGTAAAAGAAGAAATAGAGCTAGTGAAAAAAGTGTTTGATACTATTGGAGAAACTTTGGTTATAGAAGAACGATTAATGCAGGCAGCTACAGTTTTAGGAGCAAGCGGTATTGCTTTCTTCTTAAGATTTCTAAGAGCGATGATCCAAGGAGGAATTCAAATGGGATTTCACCCTCATGAAGCACAAATTATAGCAGTACAAACTGCTATGGGAGCGGCAACATTAGTAGCAGAGAATGGTACACATCCAGAACGCGAAATAGATAAAGTGACAACTCCTCAAGGATGTACAATAGAAGGATTAAATGAAATGGAGCACCAGGGATTAAGTTCTTCTGTAATAAAAGGAGTGATGGCTTCTTATGAAAAAATTAATACCATAAAATAAAGAAGATGAAATTATTTGACGTATATCCACTCTATGATGTAGAGCCTGTTAAGGCCTATGACTGTATTGTGGTCGATAAAAATGGAACAGAATATTTGGATATGTATGGTGGTCATGCAGTCATTTCAATTGGTCATTCTCATCCTCATTATGTAAAAAAACTGAAGGAACAAATACAGAAAATAGGTTTTTATTCTAATGCGGTTCAAAATAGTTTACAATCGAGATTAGCAAAAAAACTTGGTGAGCTATCAGGATATGAAGAGTATCAACTATTTCTTTGCAATTCAGGAGCAGAAGCAAATGAAAATGCATTAAAATTAGCCTCTTTTCATACTAAAAAATCAAGAGTTATTGCTTTTGATAACGGTTTTCATGGAAGAACTTCTGCAGCGGTTGCTGCAACAGATAATGCTAAAATTATTTCACCCTTAAATGCTCAGCAAGATGTCACCTTTTTACCATTAAACAAAATTGAGTTGGTAAAAACTGAATTAGAAAAAGGTGATGTTTGTGCTGTAATTATAGAGCCTATACAAGGGGTAGGAGGACTAGACGAAGGAACAACAGAATTCTTTACAGCATTAGAAACTTTATGCCATGAATTTGGAGCAGTTTTGATTTTAGATGAAATTCAATCAGGATTTGGACGAAGTGGAAAATTCTTTGCGCACCAATATCATGGGATTACTCCAGATATCATTTCTGTAGCAAAAGGTATGGGTAATGGTTTTCCTATTGGAGGAATTATGATCGCACCACACATAGAACCAAACTATGGAATGCTAGGGACTACGTTTGGGGGTAATCATTTGGCTTGTGTTGCTGCATTATCTGTTCTCGAAGTAATCGAAACCGAAAACCTAATAGATAATACCAAGTTAACTGGAGAATATTTCTTATCACAAGTACAGCAGATTCCGGGATTACAAAAAGTAAAAGGGAAAGGATTGATGCTAGGATTAGAATTTGATTTTGAAGTTGGTGAACTGAGAAAAAAAATGATCTATGATGAACATATTTTTACAGGAGGGGCAATGAATAAAAAGCTATTACGAATACTTCCCCCATTAACCATAGGTAGAAAAGAAATTGACCAATTCATTAAAGCTTTGCAAAGTGTCTTAGCAGAAGAAAAAGTTGGATTATGAGTATAGCATTAAACATAGCACAAAGAAATCTGGTTTTAGAAAGAATGGCAACTCTTGTAGATCAAAATAGAGAAGCTATCATTCAAGCTAATATCCAAGATATGGACGGGTATTCTGGAAATGACCTAGCTATGAGGGATCGTCTTAAGGTTGATGAATATAAAATTGAAGGTATGATCACATCTCTTCAGCAATTAGCCAGTCAGGAAGACCCTGTAGGAGTAGAACGTTTTAGGTTTCAACATGATAATGGTATGGAGGTGTTCAATAAGACAGCTTCCTTTGGAACAATATTGATTATCTATGAATCCAGACCTGATGTAACTATTGAGGCAGCTGGAATCGCTTTCAAGTCGGGTAATAAAATATTACTCAAAGGAGGAAAAGAGTCATTAAACTCTAATCTGGCTATTGTAAAACTTTGGCACCAGGCGCTTTTAGAAAATAATATCACTATAGAATGGGTTGAATATTTGAATTATGATAGACAGAAAACTCAGGCATTTCTAGAGAAACCAACACAAAAAGTAGATTTAATTGTTCCTCGAGGAGGAGAAAAACTAATTGAATTTGTAAAAACTCATGCTTCCTGTCCAGTCATTGTAAGTGGAAGAGGTAACAATTTTGTGTTTGTACACAAAGAGGCAGATAAAGCATTAGCGTTGGACAATATCATTAACGGAAAAATAGATAAGATTTCTGCTTGTAATGCAGTAGATAAAGTATTGATAGATAAGAATCTTCCTAATAAAGAAGATTTTGTGAAGAACCTTATAGCAACGCTTCAGGGATATAAAGTAGAAATTTTAGGAGATGAATCCTTATCTCAATATGAAGAGGTTAAACCAATACAAAAAAATACGGTTTGGTTTGAGGAGTTTTTAGATTATAAAATCGTTATTGGAGAGATAGAAAACATTCCCGAGGCAATTTCAAGAATTAATAAGTATAGTGGAGGGCATTCGGCAGCGATAATTACAAAAGATAAATCTGCAGCAGAAATGTTTATGTCTTCTGTAGATTGCGCAGCTGTATATCATAATGCATCAACACGATTTACAGATGGTTTTCAGTTGGGACTTGGAGGAGAATTAGCGATAAGTACAGATAAATTACATCAAAGAGGTCCAATAGGATTACAGCATTTGGTAACCAATAAATGGTATATACATGGAGATGGACAGACGAGATAAAAAAAGAATTGTACTCAAGGTAGGGTCTAATGTCTTAACCAAAGAAACCAATCAAATTTCTAGAGGAAAGATAGAAGATATTGGTAGACAAATTGTAGCACTTCAGGATGCATATGAATTTGTTATTGTGAGTTCTGGAGCAATTGCGGTAGCTAAGCAATTTGTGAATCTAGAAAGTAATGGAGTAGCGATAGATGTAAAGCAAGCTCTGGCATCTATAGGTCAACCACATTTAATGCGAATATTTCAGGAGAGTTTTAGGGACCTTGGATTGCTAACATCTCAATGTTTATTATCCTATTCAGATTTTGAAAGAGATCAATCCAAAAAGAATATTATAAATACAATCAATGTATTAGTTGCCAATAATTATATCCCGATCATTAATGAGAATGATACCGTCGCTACTGACGAAATTCAATTTGGAGATAATGATAAACTAGCAGGGTTAACAGCTTCATTACTCAAGGCAGATTTATTGGTTATTGCTACAAACACAAATGGAATTTGTACCAAAGAGTCTATAAAAAATAATACCTATCAGACTATTGATGAAGTGAATGACATCGAGATATTAGAAAATGAAATTGTTGCAGAAGTTTCTACTCACGGCACTGGAGGTATGAAATCTAAAATAGAAGCGGCAAGGATTGCACAAAAAGCAGATATAGAAACCTGGATCATCAATGGATTGAAAGATAATTTTGTAATCAATGCAATTGAGAATAAAACTTTATTTACCAAAATAGTTAAAGCAGTATATAATGAATAATTACTTTTCTATAGAAGATATAGATTCACTATCTGATTGGGTAGCTGAAGCCATAGAAATGAAGAAAACTCCAATGTCCAATAAAACTTTGGGTGTAGATAAAACCATCGGACTTTTGTTTTTTAACCCTAGTCTTCGTACACGTTTAAGTACACAAAAAGCTGCTTTAAACCTGGGAATGAATGTAATTGTTATGAATTTTACAGGTGAAGGGTGGTCTTTAGAATATGGGGATGGTACTATTATGGATCAAGGCAATTCAGAACATGTTAAAGAAGCAGCACAGGTAGTTTCTCAATATTGTGATGTATTAGCAATACGTGCCTTTGCAAAGTTAGAAAATAGAGAAGAAGACTATAGTGAGAAGGTGCTTAAAAGTTTTATAAAATACGCTTCCATTCCTGTAATTAATATGGAAAGTGCTACAGGGCATCCATTACAAGCATTAACAGATGCAATAACGATAACAGAACATAAAAAATCAGATAAGCCAAAGGTTGTACTATCATGGGCACCGCATCCAAAAGCCTTACCACAGGCAGTTGCAAATTCTTTTGTAGAGATGATGCAAACAATGGATGCACATTTTGTAATTACCCACCCTGTGGGATTTGAGTTAGCCAGTCATATTACCAAAGAGGTGCCCATTGATTACAACCAGGACAATGCGTTAAAAGATGCTGATTTTGTTTATGTTAAAAATTGGAGTGCTTATGAAGATTATGGTAAAGCATTAGCAGATGATCCTTCATGGAGAATTTCTCAAGAGAAGATGAATCTGACCAATGATGCTAAATTTATGCACTGTTTGCCAGTAAGAAGAAATGTTGTTGTTGATGATGCTGTTATTGATAGTGAGAATTCTTTAGTTATTGAACAAGCAAATAATAGAACATATGCAGCACAATTGGTGCTAAAGAAGATTTTAGAAAAAAAATAAAAACTTCAAGTCTTTGCTTTTTTTGCAAAAACCAAAAAGATAGATATGGAAAAACAGAAGTTACTGGTCGCCAAAATTGGTGGGAATATAATAGAAAATGATATTGCTTTGCAATCCTTTTTTAAGGATTTTTCCAAGATAGTAGGACCTAAAATTCTAGTTCATGGAGGAGGGAAATCTGCTACACAACTTGCTGCCAAACTTGGAGTAAAAACAGAAATGATTGATGGACGAAGAATCACGTCGGCAGAAAACTTAGACATTGTTGTGATGACATATGCAGGACTATTAAATAAAAAAATTGTTTCAGGTTTACAAAAATATAATTGTAATGCTATGGGATTAACAGGAGCAGACGCTAATGTAATTCAGGCAAAGAAGAGACCAGTTCAGTTCGTAGATTATGGATATGTAGGGGATGTGATTAAAGTAAATAATGAAATTGTAAAAGGATTTTTAAACCAAGAAATAACTCCAGTTTTTTGTGCGGTTACGCACGATTCAAACGGACAATTATTTAACACAAATGCTGATACAATAGCATCAGAAATTGCTTCTGCAATGAGTGATGATTATGAAGTTTCTTTATTTTATTGTTTTGAATTAAAGGGAGTTCTAGAAAATATAAACGATAAAGATTCTGTAATAGAGCATATAAATTTAGATAAATATAATGAATTGCGAGATGCTGGGGCTATTGCAAATGGTATGTTACCTAAACTTCAAAATTGCTTTGAGGCATTAAACAAAAAGGTAAGTAAAGTACATATAGGCAATGCAGATTTTATAAATGATAATACAACCAAACATACAACTTTGAGTCTATAAATAATGGTAGAACAACTAACAAATCAGGCAATAGAGCTTTTGCATAACTTAATAGAAACACCATCTTTTTCTTCAGAAGAGGATAAGACGGCTAAGTTAATAGAACATTGGTTTGTCAAAAACGATATTCCTTTTGAAAGAGAGAATAATAATATCTGGGCATACAATGCTCATTTTGATGAATCAAAACCTACTATTTTATTAAACTCACATCACGATACGGTAAAACCAAATGGGAACTATACTAATGATCCTTTTAAAGCATTTATAGAAGATGGAAAACTATACGGATTAGGTAGTAATGATGCAGGAGGATGTTTGGTGTCATTGCTCGCTACATTTACTTATTTTTATAAGAAGAGTGATTTAAAATACAATTTTGTAATCGTGGCTTCGGCAGAGGAAGAAAATAGTGGGGCATTAGGATTAAAAAGTGTTTTACAATACCTAAAAAATGTAGAATTTGGAATTGTTGGAGAACCTACTTTAATGCAATTAGCAGTTGCAGAAAAAGGATTATTGGTTTTGGATGTATCAATAAAAGGAACAGCAAGTCATGCTGCACATCCAAATGATGACAATGCTATTTATAATGCTCAAAAGGTTATACAGTGGTTTGAAACCTATGGGTTTGATAAAAACTCAGAAACTTTGGGTGAAGTAAAGATGACAGTAACACAAGTAAGTGCAGGAAACCAACATAATGTAGTGCCAGCTAGCTGCGATTTGGTGGTCGATATTAGAGTAAATGATAAGTATAAAAATGAAGAGATTTTAGAACTAGTAAAACAGGCTATGCCAGAGCGTATTGAGGTTCGCCCAAGATCATTACATCTAGGGTCTTCATCGATACCAGTAGATCATCCCGTGGTAAAATCAGGAAAGGCACTAGGAAGAACAACATATGGATCACCAACATTATCAGATCAATCTGTATTAAGTTGCCCATCATTAAAACTAGGACCAGGAGATTCAACTCGATCACATTCTGCTAATGAATTCATTTATGTGGATGAAATTAAAGAAGGAGTAGAGTTGTATATAAAAATTTTAGAAGGAATTGTGTAGAAGGTTTTGATCATCTACTTAATTTGTTGAATAAAAAAGAATAATTAAAAATGTATTTCCAATGTGTAAAGGAATACATTACAAAATAGAAATCATAATAAAATTATGAAGCTTTGGGATAAAGGATTACCGACAGATCAGAAAATTGACATGTTTACCGTGGGTAATGATAGGCAATTGGATTTGGTAATAGCTAAGTATGACGTAAGAGCCACATTGGCACATGCCAAAATGTTACATCAAATAGATCTGCTATCAGATACTGATATTACTGTGATAGAAAAAGAGTTAAATGCTCTCGCAAAAGAGATAGAAGAAGGTGTGTTTGTAATAGAAGATCAGTTTGAAGATGTTCATTCTAAGATTGAATTTGAATTGACTAAAAGAATAGGAGATGCAGGCAAAAGAATACATACAGCAAGATCACGTAATGATCAGGTTTTGGTCGCAATGCATTTGTATTTAAAAGATGAATTGTTACAAATTAAATCACAGGTCAAAGAATTATCATCAGACCTGCTAATTACAGCAGAAAAATTTAAAAATGTTCTTTTACCAGGATACACACACTTACAGATAGCCATGCCATCTTCTTTTGGGTTGTGGTTTTCTGCATATGCAGAAAGTTTTATAGATGATCTTCATTTTGTGAATGCAGCGTTAAAAGTAGTCGATCAAAATCCACTGGGTAGTGCCGCGGGATATGGTAGTTCATTTCCTATAGATAGAGAGTTTACAACCAAAGAATTAGAGTTCGAAACGTTAAAGTATAATGTAGTAGCTGCTCAAATGAGTAGAGGTAAATCAGAAAAATCAACTGCCTTTGCAATGAGCAGTGTTGCAGGAACTTTATCCAAGTTAGCAATGGATGTATGTTTATATATGAGTCAGAATTTTAACTTTATGAGTATACCTTCAGAATTTACTACAGGGTCTAGTATTATGCCTCATAAAAAGAATCCTGATGTTTTTGAATTAATTAGAGGGAAATGTAATAAAATTCAAGCATTACCATACGAATTGACTTTATTGACAAATAATTTGCCTAGCGGGTATCATAGAGATTTACAATTGCTTAAAGAAGGTATTGTCCCAGCTATTCAGGATTTAAAAGCGTCGTTAGAAATGGCGATATATGCATTAAAAAGTGTTACTCTAAATGAAAACATTCTTAATGATGATAAATATGACTACCTCTTTAGCGTGGACACATTAAATGAGTTGGTAATGCAAGGAATGTCATTTAGAGATGCTTATGTAAAAATAGGTTTAGATATCGAAAATGGAGATTATAAACCAGAAAAGAATACAAAACATAGTCACATAGGAAGTATTAATAACCTATGTCTTAATAAAATAAAAGAGAAGCTGAAGCAAGTTTAATTGAGTGTAAGTTGAGTTAGTTTAATTTTATCGCTTCGGCCTAGACCCTCAGAGGAGTTGTTAACCACTGAGGGTTGTTTTTTATATGAGTATTTTTTAAATCAGAACTGATGTTATAGCTACTAGCAAAGTTTAAACCACTTCAAAATATAATTCCTCAGAGCTTAATCTTTCGATACAAAAAAATAAAGTATATAGTATTCTAAAAAAATAAAAATGGCACGATTTTAGATCGTGGTCATTAAATTTTAAAGATGTCATAAAGACCATATGAATTTGTGACATTAGTTTAACCCGTTTTATGTATTAGAACTTCGTGATGAAGCTTTGAAATACCATAAATACTGATGCTTTTTTAATTTCTGCATAACACCGTTATGGTGAAATTAAAAATATAGTGAAGCGCAAGTATTTGCAGTAGTTCAAAGATGTAATAGATTTTTTAATGCATAATGCGGGTTTAAAGTTACTTAATAAAGGAGACTATAGAATATCTAATTAAACCAATATATAATTACACAAATATGAACAAAACTACCAATAATTTTTTCGCTTTAATGCTTATTATATTTTCACAAATACCTCTGTTTTCACAAAGTAAGGATGTAAAACCCAACGAGACATTTGATAAAGTAATTCATTCTGTTCAAAGAAGTTCCAATAGAGAAGAACGATATAACAGAGTAATGCAACATTTTTCGCGAAGACAATGTACTACTAATCAACTGTTGGATGCATGTTATTATATGCCCAATGATAAAATTAAATATAGATTATGTTTGATTGCTTACCCCCACATTATTGATAAAAATAATTTCTTTGATATTTATGATGTGTTTTCTCAACTTTCATATGCGATCAGACTTTATCATAATATACAGGCGATGGATTGGGATTTAGATTATGGTAATAATTATGAAGACTACTCCTCTTATATTGATGATAAATATTCTTCTATTAATTTTCCTAGTGTAGATGGTTATACAGGTCTTAGAGGGGATCATTGTGATCTACCAATGTCAGAAAATGATTTCAAATATTTTTTTAATGGTTTATCATTAGATACAAATGATGACTTACAATTACAATCTGTAAAACAAAAGCTTACCCAGCACTGTTTTTCGACAGCTCAAATAATGAAACTGGGATTAGAATTACAATTAGAAAAGAACCGATTGGCTTTTTTAAAATTTGCAATAAATAAATGTTTTGATGTAGAAAATTTTATAGAAAGCCTGCAAATTATAAATCATACTTATTATAAGGATGATCTAAAGGTTTTTATAAAAAAACATTTAGTATCGACAAGCCCTATTCCTGTGCCTGATAATAATATTGATTGTTATACTAATACTAAAGAATTTTCAGAAATTCGATCAATAATCCAAGATCAAAATTTTTCGGATCAACAAAAAAAAGCAGCAAAGAGATATATAGCAAAAAGATGTTTATCGGTAGAACAGCTAAAAGAAATTGTATCCATATTTAGGTTTGATAATAACAAACTAGAAATAATTATGTATTTGTATGACTATATTCCTTTTAAAGATGATATATATACATTTAAGAATGAACTGAGATATCTAAATTCTAAACAAAAACTGGATAGGTTTATATTAGATAAAGAATAGTAATTAACGATCATCCGATTTTTGCTTTTTATAGAAACAAGGCTGTTTAGATGCTTTTAGAAATTCATTTTGAGGTATGCTTTGTTATCAAATAACGTATTGAACTTATTTAGACTTTTACAATTGGCTAAAAAATAATGTTTGCACTTTCTTTCTTTAGCTCTGCTCTGCAACATAAAAAAGTCTAAATAAGTTCATTATTAAATATTATCTTTAGCAAAAACATATCTTCATTCTTTAAATCATGGCAAAAGAAAAAATTAATCGTAGAGAGGCAGTTAAAAATATTTCACTTAGTATTGGAGCTATTGGCGTTAGTGGAACTATAATCGCCAGTTGTGTAGAAGAGAAAAAAGAAGAAGAAAAAAAAGAACCTGTTCAGGAAAACCTTAAAGGAAATATTAATCATGCTGCTTGCAGATGGTGTTACCAAGATATTCCATTACAAGAGTTTGCAGAAAAAGGTAAAAAAATAGGACTCAAAGCAATTGATTTGTTACATCCAGATGAATGGAAAATTGTAAGAGAAGCAGGGTTAGAATGTTCTTTGGCGACTGATACCTTTGCAAGTATAACAGATGGTTTTAATAATCCTAAAAACCATGAAGCATTACAAAGTAAATATCATACTTTAATTTCAGAAGCTTCTAATGCAGGGATAAAACAAGTGATTGTTTTCTCTGGTAATCGAAATGGTATTTCTGATGAAGAAGGTTGGGAACATTGTGCCAATGGTTTAGATAGCTTGGTTAAGCATGCTGAAAAAAATAATGTTACTCTGATTATGGAATTGCTAAATAGTAAGGTAAACCATAAAGATTATCAATGTGATTTGACTCCATGGGGTGTTAATTTAGTAGAAAAAATAGGTTCGCCTAATTTTAAATTACTCTACGATATTTATCACATGCAAATCATGGAAGGTGATATTATTGCTACAATAAGAAAATATCATAAACATATTGCACACTATCATACAGGCGGTGTTCCAGGACGTAATGAGATAAATGATAGTCAGGAGCTTAACTACCCAGCCATTATGAAAACGATTTTAGCTACAGGTTTTCAAGGGTATGTTGCTCAAGAATTTATTCCAACTTATAATGATAAATTAAATGCTTTGCAAGAAGGAATCATGATTTGTGATGTCTAGAAAATATATTACACAGAGATTAATACTTTTAAATCATTGATAACATTGATGTTATGTCTAATGTTTGCGTAAAGAATAAACAGGATAATTATCGCTACAATAAAGCCAAGTAGTAATCCATTATTTCGACTCGATAGTTTTTTAGAAGTCTTTAGATATACTTTTGATAGTTTTTTTGTATAGCTTGTTACCAAAGCAAAAGCTGGTGCAAAAATTAATACAATAACCAGCATATCAATAAGGACAAGAAGATATCCTTGTTGATCTATATGTTTTTTTACATATTTTAAAATGAATCCGTTAATTAAAGCAGCTGATAAAACAGCAACTGTATAAATAGCGTATTTGGTAGTTTGTCTATTATTACTCATGAAGGTTAGTTTCTTATTCTCGAGCTGAAATCTAATAAAAATTTATGATTTATCACATACCTAATTAAGCACATAGTTTTCGGTGAGACAATAAATATATATTGTTTTATTACTTTTTTTGATGCAAAACTAAAGTTGGGTATAAAATACAATACCAATACATTAAATACTATTGTACATGATAAGAAAATTAATGATAAAGTAAATTTTGTTAGCTTTATATATTCTAAAACTCTTATTGTGTTTAGAAAATGATAATTATCATCTATGTATTATGTACACCGTTGTTATATCTATCCTGCAAGACAGAAGATGATAACTTTTACGGGGCAAAAAATATATGATAATAACATATTCAGGTTCAAATATTATTGTGAAAGCAGTTATAGATTAATACAATCCAAATTTTTGGTTTAAAATTGAGAATATGAATACCAGAAAATTAATTTACAATGTGGCCTTAAAGATTTTGATAGTAATAAAACTATGTGTTTTATTGGGGTGTAACTTAAATAAAAAGGATCATATATTAAAAGAAAAAGATCTTATACCAGAAGGTATAGCTTTTAATACCAAGACAAATTCGATTTATATAGGCAGTATTTATCGACAGAAGGTTATAGGGATTACTTCAAAAGGTGAAGTTAGAGATATGATAGGTCAAGAATCATTTGGAAGATTGAGTCCGATTGGTATGGAGATGGATGTAAATCATAATACATTATGGATCAATATGGCTGCTGCACCAATAGTAAATCAATCCAATGTGCAGAATTGGGAAACGGCCATAATGGCCTTTGATATAGTGAATCAAAAGATTAAAAAAACATATGCAATTGATAAAGTTGAAGCTAGATCATTTTTTAATGATATCACCGTAGCAACAAATGGAGACGTATATGCTACCGAGACCATGAATGGTAAAATTTATAAAATAGACAAAAATACAGATGAACTAGAAAGTTATATCAATCTAGAAAAATATACTTTTCCTAACGGAATTGTTTATTATAACCCTCTCAATTGTTTATTTGTAGCAACAAATGAAGGTATTATAAAAATAGAGTTACAGAACGATACTATTTCATTGCTAGCTACAGATATTGATGTTAAAGTTATTGACGGTTTAGCTATTTATGATAATTATTTTATTGGACATCAAAGCTCTAAAGTTTCTAAGTTTTATTTTAATGAAGACATTTCAGAGATTACAAAAGTAGAAGTTCTAGACTCTGGAGAAGAATTTGATTCAAGTACCACAGGAGAAATCGGGAACGGGTATTATCATTTTATTGTTAATTCTCAAATTAAAAGTGGAATCAACCAAAAAGATAAAACTATAAAACCAATCGATAGTTTAGAAAAAGTAATCATTAGAAGTATAAAATTGTAATATTATAGAAAAGAAAATATGACACACCATCTAATTTTGAATCTTCATGTATTAGATAACGCTTAGTATTAATAAACAAAAATGGAATTAAATATTCATTATGATACCCTATGGACAGAATCTTTAGCAAAATTCAACCAGAATGAGTTTAAGATCGATCCATTAATCGAATCACCATCTGATTTAAGAAGAGGCATCACCTTATTGGTAAGACCTAATGATAATGTTAAAAAAACAATTGCAGAATTGATTAGAGAACTTAAACATGTAGATCCTAATCAATATTATTATCCGCCAACAGATATACATGTGACCGTGATGTCGATAATTTCCTGTTATGAAGAGTTTGATATCAGCGCTATAGATATTTCAAAATATATAGATCAGATAACATATAGTCTTCAAACCATTCAGAGAGATAAAATTATATTTAAAG
Source organism: uncultured Aquimarina sp. (assembly GCA_947498785.1). Classification (GTDB taxonomy): domain Bacteria; phylum Bacteroidota; class Bacteroidia; order Flavobacteriales; family Flavobacteriaceae; genus Aquimarina. The sequence continues at coordinate 265,909 of CANMLS010000002.1, forward strand.
GAATTACAGCCTCAAGTTCTTGTATTATGTTAAAAGGGTTTACTAAAGGTAAGAGTTTAGACACTGCACGAATGAACCTAAGATCTAGTTTTAAGAAAACTACCTTAGAGCATTCTATAGACACCCGATACAAAATAAAAACAGCACATTCTACCATAGTGCGATTTAAATCAGAAATAACAAAACCAAAAGAATTCATTAAAGTATTACAAAAATATAGACATGTCGATTTTGGATCTTTTGAGATTGACTCATATGAGTTAGTATACAACGACTGGTACCAAACGAAAAAGAATACTAAGGTTTTATATAAATTTGAAATCTGATTACATAAGAGATTCTTGTAATAATACTATTTAATATTTTATTTTACTCAATTAATGGTTTTGTATAGATGTCATATGCTGTAATGGAGATAATCAATTCCTTATCCATAGATTTTATTAATTGAGTTAATCTGTCTTGCAAATGTTTTATGGATTCATTGAACTTCATAGCGACTTTACTTTTCATGTATTGCCAAACTTTTTCAGCAGGATTTAACTCAGGAGCATATGGAGGGATTCTTAAAAGCTTAATATTTGTAGGTATTGAAATGTTTTTTGCGGCATGAAATCCAGCATTATCAATAACTAATATTATGTATTTATTAGGGGTTCTTTGGCTTAGTGCTTTTAAATAGGCTTCAAATATATTGTTGTTAACAATTGGAGTCTCCCAATAAAAAGCATCACCTGTCAAAGGAGAAAAGCTTCCCCAAATCCATACATATTGATAACTATGCTGATAGTGAACTTTTGCTTTTATTCCTTTAGCTGTAATGGTTCTTTTTAGACCAGTCATAAGTCCATACCTAGTTTCATCTTGAAACATAAGCTCTATCCCTTCATATTTATCTTTATTAAGATTAATTCTAATATTAGATAGTAAGTTGGGGAGTTTTTTTAAAGGCTTCTACAGCCTGTTCATCTTTTTTATGATGTGATTTTCTTGCAACCTTTAATTTAGATTTGTGTTTGCGTTTGCAGTGTTGATAAACAGCAGCGTATGTTAAATTATCTTGTGT
>CANMLS010000003.1 GCA_947498785.1 uncultured Aquimarina sp.
GACTCCTAAAATCCCATCAGGGGTATAGCTATTATCCAGAATAGAGGTTAGAAGCTTGGTTCGGTGTTTCCGTATAAAATCGGGAAGATCCCAATACCTAACTCCATCTACTCCACTAGCACCCTTGTTACCCAAGACTTGACCTTCTGCTTTATAAAGGTTAGTAGCTTCTAATATCGATGCAATCATAGCTTTAAATAATTTGTTGTACTCCTGTCTGCCTAAGATTAGGCTAGCAATGCCTCCTAATCGAATTTAAACGTGATTTAATGTTCTGTCCTTCCTTATTTGTGAGACCTATGTGTTACTACTACACAACTCGTTTCCTATAAGTACTATGACTTCTGCTGACTTCTCCATAAAACCAACTCGTGGCTCTGAAGACCTCCCCAGGTAATGGCATCTTCTTTCACTCGATCCCTGCCGCATCTACTATTTCGATACTTACTGAAAAAAAAAAAACAGCATTTTGGACTTTGCAGTGGTGTGCCTACTTATCCGATCTAATAGCCTCAATATGCGGTTCGTGTACCTCAGTACCCAGCTTTGTAGTCTCGCTTCCTTCACTGTATACCTCACGATAAACCAGCTTGCGACTTACTAATGGTTCAAGGCGTAACCCCTGCCCATAAGGGACTTGCACCCTCTAGATTAATTATTTATCTTCGATAAATAATAGATGCCCATGCTGGGCACACACACCGTATCCTATAATTTATTGCTAGTTCTAGGCTACTTACGAAAATTCTCGCGGATTTTCTAGTTGGTTTTGTATTTGCCAAATTATGTGCTTAAAACACACAACAAACCATACACAAAACCGTTGTAGTACATTAAAAAACTAAATAACTAGAAAAATTAATGAATCTAATACATGAAACCTCAAATTTTATTGTAGAAGCAGTGCAACTTCCATTAGTGACCAGACTAGACGGTGGTCATATTTCAATATCTCCAAAAAACAGATTGGATAATCGAACTTTACTAACGCCAAAACTGGCTATTGAGCAAATGTATCTAACTATGCTAATTGGAGAAGCAATGACAATTGGCCTTAACAATAGAGGAATTGATATTGGAAGAATTAACTATCAGGATAATGGAAATTGGGGAGTTTTTAAACCTGAAGGGCCATTTCTTCACGTTCATCTTTATGGAAGAGCAAAAAGTGCCAAAACCCATAAATACGGAGAAGCCTGTAATTTCCCTTTCCGTGAAACAGGATTTTATAATGATTTTGAACCCATAAATGAAGGAGACATTGCAGAGATAAAAAAAGAAATAAACATACTATTAGAAACTGAAAAGTATTCATTTCAAAATTGGATTAGCGAATCAAAGACTATATGAACGGATTACCTTTCACCTTGGTATTAGTGTCTGTTTTTACACACGCATACTGGAATTATCTAATAAAACGCTCAGAGAACAAACACATATTCACAGCTCTTAGCAAAATAGCAGAAATTACAATTTTCGCAATACCTGCAGTTTATTTTCTTTCCTACACCGATTTTAAGATATCATTTTTGGTACTAGTTGTAGTTGCTTCAATAATAACTTTCTTAAATTATTTTTTCTTGGCTAGTGCCTATAAATACGGAGACCTTTCATTAGTCTACCCTGTCTCTAGGTCAAGTATTATTTTCCTTCCAATATTTGCATATTTCTTTATTGGAGAGACAATAGATTTCATAGGAATAATCGCCATTATACTTATCCTTTTGGGAACATTTGTTATGCATTTAGATTCCTTTGATAAGAAGGGTGTACGGAGTATTGCAACCAACATAAGTAATAAAGGTAGCATCTATGCTTTGCTAGCTGCATTAGCAGTCGCAGGGTATACTTTATGGGATAAAATATCCATTTCAAAAATGGAACCCTTCCTTTACTTCTATTTATACACTTTTATAATTGCTTGCTTTTATAATACTTTCACTTTCTCAAAGTTTTCGAAAAAGGAAATAAAAAATGAGTGGAGCAAAAATAAATCTGAAATTATACAAGTTGGGTTCTTTAATAGTTTCACCTACATATTAATACTTACGGCACTTACTATGAGTAAAGCAACTTATGTTGGCGGATTAAGACAATTAAGTATTGTTATTGGGGCATTTCTTGGATATAAACTTCTTGGGGAGAACCTAAATAAACCTAAAATAGTTGGAATATTAATATCAGTAATCGGAGGATGTTTAATTTATCTGGCAAAATAACGTACTACAACAAAGGATCCTATGTAAAGCCCTTTCCCAAGTCTTAGGTTATAAAAATACAATATTGCCCTTTATAACTCTGTATCCTATATGTGGTATGATATCTGATCATCCATCAACATAGGTTAAGACATAGTTTTGCTACTCATGTATTAGGAGAAGAAATAGAGTTAAGATACCTTCAAGTTGTATAGAACACAACCCCAGCAAAACAACTAAAAATTTACACTCATGTCGCTATAAAAAAACTTAAAAGATTTACTACATTAGCTCCCCATATATAAATATATAATTACCATGATAACTATATATTGGTGTTGCAAAACATTTGATGAAAAACCTATACTTAATAACAATTTTAGTTTTAACAATTATATCCTGTGATAAAGGAAACGAAAAAAATGGAACCGTAATTTCTGGAAAGATTAATTCTACTGATTCCGGAATGGTTTACCTTAATGAAATTAATCATTTTGATAATTTGAGCGAGAATTATACAATCGACTCAACATCTATTTCAAAAAATGGAGAGTTCAAATTCAAAGAACATAACCTAAACTCAAAATTGGTTTCAATTTCTACAGAAAAATTTAAACCGTTTACATACCAAATATATAGTTCTGCACCTCAAACATATTATTTTGGAAATTGCGAAAAATTTTTCACATCAATACCCACTTTTTACATTTCAGATGAGAAGAGAGTTAACATAAATTGGACAGAATCAAAAAGTATAGATTCAATAAGCAGTCCTGACAATACTGGTATTTTACAAGTTCAATTGAGAGACTTCTATTTAAACTCGAATAAGATAGACAGGAGTAAATTAGATTATGACGTAAAATTGGATTATAAAACTAATTGGGAGCAAATGCTTATTGAAAAAGAATTTGACTTGAGAACAATTGATTTGAACAACATCACAACAGAAAACAGTTTTGACAATTATTTATACACTGAAATTTATCTAGGACATTTGAATAAATATTTAAACTGGTTTGAAAAAAACTTTCCTAACGAGGTAGAAAGCTCAATTCAAAACCCTGAATCTGAAAAATTTTATTCAGATATTTTTCAGGAATACAATAAACATAAATGGAATTCTAAAAGTCTTGAATATTATAAGTTTACAGAACGTTATGTTAATTACAATATGAATATTCAATCTAAATCTTTTGAGAATTATTATAAAGCTACTCAAGACAAAATAAAGATGGCGGAAATGGTGTTAAGTGGAAAAAATAAAGAACGATATTTGATTTTAATTGACAACCGAATAAAAAACGTTTTGTAACAATGGTAACCGTTGCACAACTATTATTTTTGATAAACTTAGACAGTTTTAATATATTCAAAATAAAATTAGCACTGAAATTCAATTGTTTAAAAAATAACTCAACGTGTAAAATACTTGATATTATAGAAATTGAGGTTGTGCAACAGTCACAATGGCTATAAGCAATTGCTTGTTCTCGCCTACTTCTGAAAATCCACGAGGATTTTCAGCTTGGTGTGTACTTGCGAAGTTAAGTGTTAACCAACGCAACTAACCATACACAAGTCCGTTAGGCACAATAAGAACTAAAAAATGGAAATAAACCTGAATGACAAAAAATTCAAATCATTATCTAATTCATCCAATGGCGAAGTGTCAGATTCTACCATTTTCCATTACCATCAAAAAAACAAAATGATTTGGGCAGAATATTCTGGAGGAGATATTCTAAAAGGAAATCTAATTGGAAAAATAGTTAAACACTCACTTGAATTTTCATACCAACATCTAAATCAAACTTTGGAAATAATGACTGGTAAATGTAAGTCTCGAATTGAATTAAGCGAATCTGGAAAAATACAAATGTTCGAAAATTGGGAATGGACTTGTAAAGATTTTAGTAAAGGAAAATCAACTTTAATAGAGATTTAAAATGAAAGTTCGAATCATATATTGTCATCCAAGTAAAGAGTCTTATACATACGAGATTCTAAAACAACTGAAATCGAATCTAAAAAAAGAAAAGTTAGAATATGAGATTTCTGATTTATATGCTATGGATTTCAAAACTGATATGACCGAAGAAGAATACAAAAGAGAAGGACTTGCTAATACTAACTTGCCAATTCCAAATGATGTCAAAGATGAACACAGGAAAATAGAAAAGGCTGATTGTTTGATTTTCCTTTATCCTGTTTGGTGGAGTGATTGTCCTTCAAAATTGAAAGGTTGGTTTGATAGAGTTTATTCTGTTGGATATGCATATGGTCACAAAGACTCAAATCAAATTAACAAAATGAAAATCTTAAAATATGGATTGGTAATTTGCACAGCTGGACATCCAAATAAGTTTTTACAAGAAATTGGAATTGCTGAAAGTATGAGAAATGTAATGATTGATGACAGGCTTGGGCAGCGTTTTGAAAATAAAGAAATGGTAATTTTAGGTGGCACATTGGATAAAGAGAAAGTAAGACCAGTGCATTCAGAAATCATAAATTCGATAGGTGAAAAAATTAAAGAATACTGTGCCTAACACGGTGTATAAAACATAGCTAATAAGTGCAAAACCGAAAGGTTTGTATATATTTAGAAAGTCCGCCAAATTTTTAATTTGGCTTTTAAAAAGAGAAAATATAAAAATTCGGCTCAGTGCAAACTTGAAAGGTTATCGCTTTCTACTGCCCTAATTGCCATATACTAACCGTTGTAGCCAATTTAGACGCAACCTATTGAAGAAAAAAGCATCTTTAAATAAAAAATGAAAAACAAAACCTATTTAATTGTTTTAATATTAATCGGGAGTTTATTAAACTCTTGTAATTCAGATGATTTGGAATACCAAGACAAGTTTGAAACCAGTCTAAAAACTTGGTTGGATTTTAAAGAAACTTCCAATGACTCATACAAATACACTGTAACATTTGGTTCGTGGGCAGGATTCGGTTGGGAAACTACTATAATAGTTGAAAATGGAATTATAATTCAAAGAGATTTTGAATACACTTTTACAGAAGGTATATCAACTGACATTCAGCAAGATGAACTTCAATGGACAGAAACAGGTTCTGAAATAGGTTCTCACGAAAACGGAGCTGAATCAATTACGTTGGACGAAATTTACTTTAAAGCGCAAAATGATTGGCTAATTGAGAGAAATAATACAACAACTTACTTCAAGACTGAAAATAATGGAATGATTTCCACTTGTGGTTATGTAAACAATCAATGTGTGGACGATTGTTTTATTGGTGTAAGAATTAAAACTATAGAAACTCTCTAAAAATTGGAATTTCAAAAAATATCAGAATCTGAACAACTCTGCGAATTAAAAAAACTGGCTACAACAACGGTAACCGTTTCACAAGCCCTTAATTTCAAAAAATAAGCTTTAAAATAAGCGATTCTAAGAGGGCTTATTTTATGCTTTAAAGATTAAACTTGTAAAATTTAGCTCGCTTAAAAGAGAGGATAAAAACTATCTCTAACACAATATCCTATGTAAAGCCCTTTCCCAAGTCTTATTATTGGCCATATCTGTCGGCAGCTTTACAAGGAAAGCACATCGCTATCGAAGATATTGGTAATGGCCTTTGGAAAGTCTTTTTTAGAAATGTATTTTTGGGTTTCTTTGATGAAAAGCATCTTAGAAATAAACAACAATCAACAAGATTAGAAATTAATTTGGTGTAAACCTTAATCTTTAACTTGTGTAAACCATGTCCCTTTACGAACATTTAAAAAATCCGATCGGCATAAATGGATAACATAGTATTTGATTTTTTATCTGACTATCTTAAAATCTCTGAGGAGGAAATGGAGAATATTTCACAACAGAACGTAATAAAATCATTTAAAAAGGGAACGGTTTTGTTATCTGAAGGAGAAATAGCTAATGAGTGCTACTTTGTGCTTAAGGGGTGCGTTTACTCCTATTACGTGATGGAAGGAGAAGTTAAGGTCACAGAATTTTATACTGAAAAACAGCCCGTTACGAATGTTAGTTATACCACAAAAAAGCCCTCCGAGTATTACTTAGAATGTTTAGAAGATAGCATTATTGCAATAAGCACATCTGAGAGAAGCAAAGAACTTTTGAGCAAAGTACCACGACTCTCTGATGTAAGTACAATTGTTCTTGGAGACCAACTAGCTAATCAGCAAATGAAATATGATGATTTCATAATACTATCTGCTGAAAAACGGTATCAAAAACTACAAGAAAAATCTCCTGATCTTCTGAATAGAATTCCACAATATCTGATAGCCAGTTATCTGGGTATAAAGCCAGAATCACTAAGTCGAATTCGCAAACGTCTAGTTAAATAACTCAGATTCTCGTTTTGTTTTAGTCTTTCTCTGAGAATTGGGCGGGCGTTAATTTCTTAACCCAAGTCAACGAAAAGGGAATTTAGGCATCCTAATTTTACATTTCAAAATTTGGGCTACTTGAATAAACAAGATCAAGGTTTAACCTTACTATATGCCAGATACGCAAATGGTAGGGGAGTTTGTTCCTATGTTTCCTGCATTTTGAGAGTAGTTGCTTTAGCTAAAGAGTTGAACGGAACTGACAAAAGAGAAACAAGTTGATTCTTGATTACATAATTCGAATTTGACTGAAATGAAAAAATTAAAATCAGCGAACAAACTTATGCAGGCTATGGTTTTTCGCAAATATGGAGCCCCAAAAGAAGTCATGGAGCTTGTAAATGATTGGAAAATACCAAAACCAAGCAAAAACAAAGTTCTAGTAAGAGTCGAGTGCTCATCCGTTAACGCTGCAGACAGGTATATGGTACGCGCGAACTACTTTGTTATCAGGTTGCTTCTTGGGTTGTTCAGACCTGCTAAGAAACGCAGGGTGCTGGGAATGGATATTGCCGGAACTATTGAAGCTATTGGTAAGGGAGTTAAAGGCTTTGAAGTTGGTGATGCCATAGTTGCCGAAAGACGGAAAGCACTTGGTGGTGGATTTGCCGAGTACGCTGTTGTGGATGTTGCAGATCTGGTAAAGAAACCAGACGATATTTCCTTCGAGCAAGCGGCAACCGTACCGATCTCTGGTCAAGCGGCAATGATGGGATTAACCCTTTGTGCGCTTAAGCCCGGAGATAAAGTCCTGATCAATGGTGCTTCTGGTGGAGTTGGGTCTTTTGGTATCCAGATAGCAAAAGCTCAAGGATTCCATGTAACTGCCATCTGCTCAACCAAAAAGGCAAGTGCGGTAAAGAGTTGGGGAGCAGATGAAATTGTTGACTATAAAAAAAGGGACTCAATCAAAGGGTTAAATGGAAGTGACTTTGATGCTATATTTGATACCGCTTCTTTCGAATGTCCTGGAAGATACAAGCCAATGTTAAAGAAAGATGGTAGGTATGTATTAGTAGGAGGAGACTTCTATAAAATGCTTACGCTAAAGCTTTTCAGCCGATTCGACCGAGGTAGTCAAAAATTTATAGCATTAAGTCAAGATGTTGAGGTTACAACTAACATAAAAACAGTTCTTCGGATGATCGCTGATAAAAAGATAAATCCTGCGATACAAAAAGTCATTTCATTAAAAGAAGTGCCAGATGCTATTCATAGCCTTGAAGAACGAACTGTGATTGGTAAAATCGTAGTTAACCTAAATTCTACCTTATAACTCAGTTAGGTAATATGGCAAGGCACTTGTTCCTGTGGCTAGTAACAATACTCAACTAACCCTTAAGCTTTTGTTACCGCATTTCAAGAAACCCCTTAGAGAACAGAGTATGATTGTATCTGTATTTAGAACTAGTATTCGCCCTAGAGACATAGCCTTTCTTTCTACTATTTTTGACAAAATTCACGCTATCCATAAATGGAATACTGATCTGGAGGATTGTGATAACATCCTTAGAATAGAAAGTTACAAGGACATAGCAGATTCAATCATAAGTATTCTATCCGAGCAAGGATATCATTTAGAGGAATTAGAAGATTGAGTTTATATTATAAATTTGGGCTATAAGTCGAGTAGGTAAAGGGGAATCTCACCCCTAAACCTCTCACAGAACCTTACGTGATAGTCTCCCATCATACGGCTCTTCATACGCACAATTTTCATTGTCTGTTAGTACACAAGCTCATCCTAACCTTTATGGAAAGTTGGCAAAATTGTCTAACATAAGCGTATGCTAACCCCTTCGCTACGTCTAATTTTCAAAAGACATTTCTTGATACAAATCGCTACTACGAGTTAGTCCGCCACTCCGTTTGTGTATTGGTACTCTTTGGCTTGCCCTTCGGGATTATGCCGTTCTTCCTTAACACCACAAAAGAAGTTTCTCCTGTTCTGTAATTGAGCCGTAAGTAAAGCTCCTGCCCTCTATATGCCGATTGCCGAATAGCCAACCATACTGATTATCGTTTACTAAACTTTGTCTCTCAGAGCCGTCAACCCCTCGATTTTGACAATACTAAAGTTGTTTACGACACTTCTACAAGGGTTCAATCTCGTCTCTTTCAGCTTCTCTACTCCCACCATAGCATACTACTCACAATACAACTGCGGTAGTGCCTTTGACCTTATCGCTCAAGACCAACCCGTGAAAGGTAAGCCCCATAAGGCGGTTTGATAGGTCTGCCAGTCAGTCCCTATCGAAAGACCACATCTTGTATTTCTAAAAAATTGGCGGTTAGAAATTTGATCCCTTTCATCTCAATTACAGTTATGTTACTTGTTTTTCAATGAACTTAATCATATTTTGTATCCCCAAGTAACGCAGGACACACAACGTGCTACAACATTGGTAACCGTTGCACAACTACTATTTTTGATAAACTCAGACAGTTTTAATATATTCAAAATAAAATTGCACTGGAAGTCAATTGCTTAAAAAATAACTCAACGTGTAAAATACTTGACATTATAGAAATTGAGGTTGTGCAACAACCACATTGGGTATAAAACATAGAGCGGACAGTGGTTTCCGCAAGTTTCAGGTTCTTAACAAGCTTAGTCTCGGTGAACAAGTACGCATCTCCGAAATACCCTACGTTTCATACCCGTGATCGTTAGCATTTATTAGAAAAAACAACTACGCAAAAAGAATGCGTATTAAGATCATAGACTTGCAAAAGATTTAAAAAGTCTAAAATGAATACAATAAAAAATTTACATATAACCTTAAAAGAAAGGAAAAGACCTGAAGATATTGCCCAAATGGTTCTTGAACTAATTGGAGAGAATCTATCTATAAAAGAAAAGAATCTTTTAGAAAAGGCTGCAAAAGGTTCTCTTAAAAAAACTCTTTTTGGTTACACTTCAATGATACAGGAATTTGCGACTGCAATCGGAGCGGAAAAGCAAATCAAAAAAACGATAGAAATATTTAAACTAAATGGAAAAGATTCAATAGACTACAATAATGTTAGTGAAATTGAATCTTTTATTAATGAAGTTTCGCCAATAATATTCAAAGAAGTTGGTTCTAATAATTATCTATCAGACAGATTAAATAAAGAGCAACGAAAGGAAAAGGGATTAGAACTGAGTAAAAGAAATTATAACAAAAAGTGGAGACTTTTAAAACGGTTAGAGAAAAAATTATTTAAATACAGTCGCGAAATTAAAAAAAATGAATTTCAGAAAATTGGTAAACACGGATTAGCTCATAAAATAGAGTTTTCAGAATTTAGTAAAGACCTTAATTCTGCTTGTTTCATTGCTTACTATAATTCTAGATGCAATTTAAGAAGTGTATTTACTAACACAAGCCAAGAAAGGGCTTTTGATGAAATTTCTCAAATGTTATTAAGTCGTTGTAAAGGAATTTCCACAAGTTCAGTCCTAGGCTTTTTCAAAAGTGAAACTAAGGTAGAAGAAAATAATGAAACAAATTGGTGGGCAATTTCACATATATATACTAGTCAAGAAGTTTTAAGTTATCTTTCTGACAAACATAAAGGAGAGCTTTTAGGGAAATGGACAGGAATTTTACAAGAAATAGCTGAATTACTAGATGAAATCTGGTCAAAAAGCGACATAAATAGACAGACAATGATTGTGAAAAGAGGTAACGACTCTACAACCTGGAACAATACAGCTGGAGCTTGGAATAAAGCAAGAGATAATTGGATGAATATCGTTTATGCTCTTGGTATGGATTATATTTTAGACGAAATTTGTTTTGGTAAGGTTCTTCGATTAATGGCTGCTGATGTTGTCGCTTGGCACCATTCTACAGGTGGAAAACTTGACCCAAATACCGAGATTTGGAATAAAATACCATTACCATGGGAAGTGTTTCAAGGAAAAGAAAATTGTAATAAAGAATTAGTTGTAAAATACTGTAAACAAGCAGGAATAAATCCTGAAAATTCAGGTTGGATTGCACCTAGAGTTCACGGAGTAGCAGAATTTAAACCTACACCAGAACTTGTTCACGGAGTAACGGTTTCCAATCCGTATTTAGCAACAGTTCTTAAAAAACATAAATATTTTTCAGGGAAAAATGCGAAACCATTATTTCCTGAAAGAAATTAGATAGGTTAGTTCAGTGGTAGAACGTTCGGCTCTTTATCCGAATGGACGCAGGTTCGAGCCCTGCACCTATCTAAGTCTGATATAGCTCAGTGGTAGAGCGTCCGGCTCTTGGACCGGATGGACGTAGGTTCGAGCCCTACTATCAGACCAAAAAAATAACTGGCAACATCAATTTGTCCTATGTAAAGCCCTTTCCCAAGTTTTATTATTGGGTATATGTGTCGGCGGCTTTAGGAGGAAAGCACATCGCTATTGAAGATATTAGGTAATGGCACTTGGAAAGTATTTTATAGAATTGTATTTTTAGGTTTCTTTGATGAAAAGCATCTTAAAAATAAATAAATAACTATCAACAAGATTAGAAATTAATTTGGTATAAACCATCTCCCTTTACGAGGATTATGACAAAAAAAGTATTACTACTATTTATAATATTCTCATCTATTATTTCTAATGCTCAAAAATTAGAAAATTGTTCAGAATGCTCTTCAGTAAAATACTCTGAATTGGACATAAGAAACAATGAATTATTTGAACTTCAATTATTGAGAAATGAAATTTTTGCAAGACACAATTACTCCTTCAAAAACCAAAGATTAGAAAAGCACTTCTTAAATTATGATTGGTATAAACCTGATTATAATAATTCAATAAAAAAAGTAGTCTTAAATGCAATAGAAGAGTTTAATATTCAACTTTTTAAAACTAAAGAAGAAAAAATTAAAAAAAATAGAGAATTATTAATTAACGAATTAGAGGAATTAAAAGTCGCAATAGAAAAAAACGATGCTTTTTTTATTAAAACTTTTCTCAACGGAGTAATTGATGATAATAACGAATCTCTAAAACGTACATTATTAAGCGCAATACATAACGTTCTTAATTCTATTAATATAAACGATATAAATTGGCATAAAGGAAAAGCTCAATATGAAATATTGACCGATAATGGATTTTCTATTTCTTCAAAAGGTATATACATTAAAGGTAATTCTATAACGATAATGATTACAGACCCTATGAAACATTCTGATTTGATGAGAAATGATGATGCTTTTGAGTATCCTAGTGATTATTATTCTGAATCTGAAAATACTAGTGGAGCTGAACTTGAATTCAAAAACGGTAAGTTGATTTTAATAAATCTGATTTTTGCTGGGTAAAAAACAACTCAAACATATGGTCAAAAAACTGTTAAAAATAGTAGCTGTCTTGATCCTTATTATTGCTATTGGAGCAGGATATCTTTACTTTAGGTTACATAATAACATTGAGAATATTCTTGAGGCAAAAAGTAATTGGCGAAGTGAGGTTCTAGAGTTTCCGTTACTCTTTGCGGGAGATTTAAATTTTGAAGGGGAAGAACACATTCGATTTGCACCTGGTTGGGGTGAGACCAATAGCGAAGATTATTTTTCCTATGCTTTTGTATGGTTAATCAAAGAAGACCCTAACCTAAGTTCTTCAACACTAGAAAACATTATCAATACATACTTTGATGGACTCATGAATACGGGGGCAATCACAAATTTTAGTTTCTTTAAAGATATTCCTAAAACTACATCTACTATGCAACAAGTAGATAATAATACATATAATGGTACAATAGAACTCTATGATGAATTCTTTGCTAAAAAATCATTTGTACTCAATGCTAGAATTAGAAATGAATACTGTTCGATTAAAGAAAAACATTTAGTTTGGTTTTATTTGTCTCCACAAGACCGTAAGCACCCTATTTGGAGTAAGCTTATGAATATTCAACTAACAACGACATGTAACTAAGTGAGTTCTTCTTAAGAAACTACGAACCGTAAAAACAACAGAGGAAATACTACTCTCCCCTATTTTATTACCTAATTGAGTATTTGTTTTTTTATTAAACCTCTTAATTAGGATTCATTTCTTCTTTAATAATGGATTGAAAATATCGAACTCCCAATTGACCACCATAGGACAGTACAAATATACCTGCCGTAGGTTTCCAGCCATCTTCTAAAAAAATATTGACTTTCTCTTCTAATTTATGCTCAGATTGATCGGATAGTATTTTATATTCCATAAGTAACTTTTGATTAAATGTATTTCACCTAAAACAAATTTATTTTAAGTTTCCTTCATTTTCTTACGGATTACCGTAACGCGCAGTACTGTTACAACATTCTTATGCAAATATAAAACATACAGAACTCACCCTAGATTACTATTAGCCTGTATTTGTATGCAAATTTTGTTTTAGATCATGAATAAAAGATTCTATAGAGGAACAACAAAAAGAAGCTTTCTTCTAGTTATAATATTACTACCTTATTCATCGATTTAAAATTATGTCTTGGGTTACTCCCAAACTTTAGTTATTATTAAGAAGTAATTCAGAATCTAAATCTGCACATTCAATTCCATTTTTATTAAGCAGATTAATAACTTCTTCTGAAATATCTCTATTGCATTCGATCCTTAATATATTATCCCGATCTTCTAGGTCAAAATTCCACCCAATTATTGTTGGCAGATTATCTATAAGTGATGAGATTGAATTAGCTTTTTCATTAGAAGTTACAGTAGTTTTGAATACTAAAATCATTTGTTTTTATTTATTATTTCTTCAATATCACTCCAAACACCTCCGTTGTATACCCTTTTGATTCCTCTTTCTTTCAATAAACTTGCCGCTTTGATACTTCTTAATCCATGAGAACAGCAGGTAATATAGGTTTTACTTGTATCTAATTCTATATACCTTTCTCTTATGGTACCAAGGGACATATTAATGGCGTTGTCCATATGATTTTCTGAAAATTCTTTTGCTGTTCTGACATCTATAATAATTGCTCCTTTTGCTACTAATTGATCTAAGTCTTTAACAATATTTACTTGTTGATATATTTTATATATACCGTATAATACAAGTATGCCTATAAATATAAAAAGTATTTTATTCATAATGTAGATTGATGTATTTCTTTAAGTATTTTTTTATCAATATAAAAAGTTCCAAAAGGAAAGAAACAAGCAATAATAACTTTCCATGTTGTTGTTTTAAAATTCCATTTTTGTTCTACTGCAACCTTCAAGGTATTAACAACAAAGAGAATAAAGAATATCCCATGTGCCTGTCCGATAAATTTTACTAAGACAGGTTCTTTGAGTATATATTTTACTGGAACAGCTACAAACATCAATAACAATAGAGAACACCCTTCTAGATATCCCAATACTCTTAATCTTCCAATATTAGAGTTTAAATAATTCTTCATGTAATCTGTTTAAAAAGTTCTTATATAAGGGCGGTTAGAAAGAGGAGAAAATGGCCATGGAATCGCTATCAGAATGATCAATAATGTAATTGTGAACCAAATCACCACAGTTTTATGCTTATCTTTTTCATTTAATTTCCTCTTAGCCAAAGCAGAACCTATTGTCAAAACTATAATTGCCAAAAACATCAATAAAAAATGAATCAAACCAAAAAACACAATATCTTTCTCATAAAAGGAATCTTTAAGGTTTTTCCAGAAATATTTGATAACTGGGCTTTGAGAGTATAAAATAAATCCAAAAATTAATTGAATATGAGCAATGGTAGCTGTCCAATGTCTTATTGAATTATCTATTTTATAGTATGGTAAATTGTAAAAATATCCTCTATAAGATCTATACAAAGCCATAACCAATGATAACAAAACAAACCATTTTATTAATGAATGCACGATTAAAACTGTATTATACATACGCTATTTTTATTATTTTAAAACCTACCAAACGGTATGTTTTTTTAGCAAAAAAAAATTATTCTATACTGCTTAAATATCTTTTCAATTCCTTTAAATATTCCTGATAGCAATCAACACCATACAACTTACCAAGGTTTCTAATCCCCATATAACCCGTAATAATGAACATAGAAGATTGTTTTACATTTAATTCCTTACGAATTCGACCTTCTTCCTTACCTTTTAAAAGGACTTTCTCCAAAGTGTTTTGTGTTTCATTTACAAGTCCTGAAAGTACTTTTTTAAACGAGACATTGAGTGGTGCCATCTCCTCAATAATATTGACAGCAGGACACCCATATTGTGGATCAAAAGCAGGGGTTTCCATCAAAATTGACTTGATCATATCATAAATACTTTGAGTCGCAGGTTTATCTTCATTTAGAGGAATAACTAATGCTTCGTACATTCCAGGATACATTATTTCATTAATCATTGCTAACCCCATCTCATCTTTGTTTTTAAAATGATAAAAAAATGCCCCTTTAGAAACAGATGTCAGCGCAATGATATCGTCTATACTAGTAGCTTGATATCCTTTTTTATATGATATTTCAAACGCTTTCTCTAGAATTGTATGTCTGGTGTATTCTCCTTTTTTCAAAAACTTACCATTTAGTACTTTTTGCAAATATATGTGTTTATTTAAAATAAAATGTCACATTTTGAATGTTTCAATTGTTATTATAGTATTAAACCGAAAAGTTTGTCTAGATATCATACAAATTGAAGTATACTTTTCGTTTATCATTTCTAAACACTTTTATAGAATGAAAGATCACACTTTAGATATACATTCCTATCACAACCTCTTATTTCCTTATGCCTATAATATTTTAGGATCTGTAGAAGATGCAAAAGATGCTGTTCAGGAAGTATTAAGTAGATATTTAAAAATGGATACTACTATTAAAAACGAAAAAGGATATCTTATCACCAGTGTTGTTAATCAAGCTATAAATATTAAAAATAAACAGAAAAAGAACCGTTCTGAAAACATTCTCCTACCAGAACCCATCGCTACAGAAGAGTCAGATATAGCATTACATCTAAAGGATATTATATCCTATTCTTTACTCATTCTATTGGAGCAACTCAATGTAAAAGAAAGAGCTGTTTTTATTCTAAAAGAAGCTTTTAACTATTCCCATAAGGAAATTGCTGAAGTTATCTCTGGGACTAAGGAAAATTCAAGAAAATTACTTAGTCGCGCAAAATCAAAACTAAAAACATCAAAGACACCTAATAACACACTAAAACGTAGCGAAAGTAATACCTATTTAAAAAAATATATCACTGCTATACAGGATCGAGATGTAAAAAAATTAGAATTTCTTTTTGCTGAAGATATACAAATTGTTGTCGATGGCGGCAATGAAATTAAAGTATTACGAAATCATACCTCTGGAAAACTAGCATGTATCCAACTTATGTTTGAAGTGTTCGAAAAGTTTCTACAAAAACAAAAAGTAAAATTCACAGAAATTAATCACCAACCTGCAATTCTGTATTTTACAAAAGGTAAACTATTGTCCTGTTTGGTTTTATCTATTAATGAGAACAAAAAAATATATCGTATAAGTTCTATCATAGATCCAAAAAAGCTAATCAATATTACTAAAAAAATTAATTGATGTCACGTTTTCTGTTTCAGGTTTGTCTTATTACCAAATCTAAAATTTAAGAAAATGAAAATATTGTTACGGATTGATTCCAGCTCAAGAACAGAAGGTTCACATTCAAGGAAACTCGCAGATTTCATTGAAAACCACTGGAAATCGAAACAGCCAGACGGTCAAGTCTTATATCGTGATTTAGCATCATATCAGATCCCACACATACAAAATGATACTATACTTGGTTTTTACACTCCAGAACAGAAACATAACGAAGTACTTAAAAAAGCACTACTGATCTCTAACGAGTTAATTAATGAATTAGAAAATGCAAATGAAATTCTTATCAGCAGCCCATTATACAACTTAAATGTACCCTCTAACCTTAAAGCTTATTTTGATCATGTTGTCAGGATTGGCAAAACATTTGGAGTGGACGAAAAAGGAAATTACTTTGGAATGCTAAAAGAGAAAATAGCATACCTAGCACTTGCAAAAGGAGGTTCTTATAAAGGAACTCCAATGGAAAAATATGATTTTCAAGAGCCTTATCTCAAAGCAATTTTACATCATATCGGTATTGATGTAAAAAATATATTTTCTATTGAAGGCACTTCTAACCCAGAAGTATTACAAAAAAATTTCAATGAAATTCATCAACAAATTCAAGAAAACATTTAAAAATAGTATACCCATGAAAGAAGATTTTTTTAATGATGTATTAAAAAACAATGCCATAGTTGTTCAACCCAATGAAGGAGAAACGTTTACGATGAACGGTATTTCTTTTACCTTTAAAATTACCAGTGAATTATCCAATGACCAACTGGGAGTTTATGATATTGTTTTAGCTCCGCGAGCTATTGGTGCAAAATTGCATTATCATAGATTTATGGATGAGACTTTTATTGTAAACAAAGGCATACTAACCATTATTACAGGAACAGATAACACCGCCTATGAAGCCGGACCAGGTACAGTGATATATGCACCCAGGTTCACTCCTCATGGATTTCAAAATGACACTGATAAAGAGGTTAACATCACTCTCATGTTCAATCCTTCTCAAAAGCGGGAAGGTTTTTTTAGAGGGTTGAATGAAACTCTTAGTGATCAACCTATTGATCCTGAAAAATACTTAAAATTGTATAATAAATACGATAGTTTTCCTGTGGACACAGCGAATATGTTGCCTATAAGAAACAAATAGCGTTTTCAAAAATACTAAGTATATGTAAATTTAAATTTAGGATGATAACAGATTTGATAATTATCCTGATAAACCTTTACATTCTTTTTATGTTTATTGTTATATCTCAAATGTTTCTTATAAATTGAGCATTTATTATCGCATACAATGAAAAAGAAAAGAATAACCTTAAAAGATATAGCAAATGAATTTAATGTGTCTATTGCTACAGTTTCTAAAGCTCTCAATGATAGTTACGAGATTAGCACTAAGACTAAAGCTAAAATTCAGGAATACGCAAAAGAACATCATTACAAACCCAATAGTATTGCGTTAAACTTACAAAATAAGAAGACCAAAACTATTGGGGTTATTATTCCTAATATTCTAAATCATTTTTTCACTAAAGTATTTGTTGGAATAGAAAAGATAGCCACAGAAAAAGGGTATAACCTCATCACTTGTATTTCTAACGAATCTTATGAAAAAGAAGTTAGCGCAATAGAACTTCTTAAAAATTCTGCATTAGATGGTTTTATTCTTTCTATAGCAGAAGAAACGCAGGTAAAACAAAACTTTACTCATTTTCAAAACACAATAAATCAAGGTATTCCTATTGTAATGTTTGACAGAGTTACCGATGAAATTGAATGTGATAAAGTTATTGTTAACGATAAAGAGGGGGCGTATAATGCCACTAATCATTTTATTGAAACTGGCTGTAAAAACATAGCTATTGTTTCTACCATACATAATATAAGTGTAGGAAAATTAAGGCTAGAAGGGTATAAAAAAGCACTTTTGGAAGCAGGCATTCCTGTAGATGAGTCTCTAATCTTAAAAGTGGATGAATTTAACGATATCAATACTTTACTAAAAGCCGTACTGGACTCTAAAAAAGTTGATGCTATTTTATGCTTAGAAGAAGATTCTGCCGTAAATTCATTAAAAATTATTTCTTCAAAAGGATATAAAGTTCCTGAAGATATTTCTATTATTGGTTTTACTAATGGAATTTTACCAAGACATGTTACACCTACTATTACCACAATAAGTCAACATGGTGTCTATTTGGGAGAAACTGCTACCAAAATGCTCATTGAAAAATTAGAAAATGAAAACCCAGAAACATCTTATACAACAAAAGTGATAAAAACCAATCTTATAGAACGTCAAACCACCAAAGCTCTCTCTTACTGAGCAAATATTTTCTGTCATACTAAACCAAAAGAAAGAGAAGGTTATTAGAACTTCTGGCTTTTAGTTTAGTATGACAGTCAATACTTATTGTTAAGACCATTTTGGATATTTTGAGTCAAATCAAGTAAACTATATATATTGATTTATAATATTTTCAAAAAGCTCTTGTTTACCACTTTGCAATTCTAATTCTCCATTTTTGACAGCAATATCATAGAGTTTATTAAGATCTAACTTTCCTTCTTCGAAGGCTTTACCATTTCCAGAATCAAAAGAGCTATATCTTTTTTCTCTTAAACTCTCATATGAAGATGATGAAATAATCTTATCGGCTATGGTTAAAGCTCTTGCAAATACATCTGCACCTCCAATATGTGCAAGGAATACATCTTCCATATCTGTAGAGTTTCTTCTTATTTTGGCATCAAAATTTACTCCTCCTCCTTGTAAACCACCTGATTTAAGAAAAACCAACATTGCCTCTGTCACTTCGGTAATGTTATTTGGAAACTGGTCTGTATCCCAACCATTCTGATAATCTCCTCTATTGGCATCTATACTTCCCAGCATACCCGCATCTGCAGCAACTTGTATTTCATGCTGAAATGTATGTTGTGCCAATGTAGCATGATTCACTTCAATATTAATCTTAAAATCTTTATCTAATCCATATTCTTTTAAGAAAGCAATAGAAGTCGCAGTATCAAAATCATACTGATGTTTCATAGGTTCCATTGGCTTAGGTTCTATAAAAAATGTTCCTGTAAACCCTTGTTCTCTTGCATAATCTTTTGCTGCAGTAAGGAATTTACCCATATGATCTAGCTCTCTTTTCATATCGGTATTAAGAAGTGACATATACCCTTCTCTTCCTCCCCAGAAAACATAATTTTCGCCATTTAATGCAATAGTAGCATCTAATGCCAATTTTATCTGTCCTCCTGCTCTTGCTAGTACATTAAAATCAGGATTGGTAGCTGCTCCATTCATATATCGTGGGTTTGAAAAACAATTTGCTGTACCCCACAATAATTTTACTCCAGAAGCTTGTTGTTTTTCTTTTATATAATCCACAATCGTTGATAATCTTTTTTCAGATTCAGAAAACGTGGATGCTTCTCTTATCAAATCATAATCATGAAAACAGAAATAATCAAATCCCATTTTTGTAATAAACTCAAAAGCTGCATCGGCTTTTTCTTTTGCTGCTATAATAGCATCCTGAGATGAATCCCACGCAAAATTTAATGTTCCTGGTCCAAAAGGATCTGCTCCTGTACCACAGAAGGTGTGCCAATAGGAAATTGCAAATTTAAAATGCTCTTTCATTGTTTTACCAGCAACCACTTTATTGGCATCATAATGCTTAAATGCCAGTGGATTATTCGAAGTAACACCTTCAAATTTTATGTCTTCAATCCCTTTAAAATATTCTTTATCTCCTACTAAAGCCATCTATTTATTCTTTTGTAATTTTTTTTAATTCTTTTTTCCATTTCTGATATGCTTCTAAATAATCTTCTTTATTCTGAAGCGGATGATATGTCATCACATGATCATTTTTAGTAATCATAGTACCAAAATCTTTGAAAGTACCATCACTCAAACCAGCTGCTCGAGCTGCACCTATAGCACCTGTGGTATTATAAATTTCTATTTCTTGATGTATTAAGGTTGCAACTGTATTTGAAAACACCTCTGAACGAAATAAATTATCATTACCAGCTCGTATGACTTTAATA
Organism: uncultured Aquimarina sp.; assembly: GCA_947498785.1. GTDB lineage: Bacteria > Bacteroidota > Bacteroidia > Flavobacteriales > Flavobacteriaceae > Aquimarina. The sequence continues at coordinate 20,247 of CANMLS010000003.1, forward strand.
TCTGTTCCATCTTTCTTTAAAATTTCCATTCCATATACGAATGAGAATGCAATTCCTTCTAACGCTGCCCTAAAAATATGAGAGCTGGTATGTTTATTTAAATTAATATTACAGATATGGGTTCCTATGGTTTTGTTATCAAACATTCGTTCTGCACCATTACCAAATGGAATTAATTGCAAATCATCAGAACCTATAGGCACTTTTGAAGCATCAGAATTCATAGTTTGATAAGAGTTTGTCTCCAGATTAAAATTATTTTTTAACCATCTATACTGAATCCCTGCGCCGTTAATACACAACAGTTTTCCTATACTCGTTGTAGTCTCAGAATGATTAACGTGTGCAAAATTGTTAAATTTAACTCCTTCTTTTGCATAGAGTGTATCTGTTACTGCATAAAGAACACCCGATGTCCCTCCTGTAGCAGCAACTTCTCCTGCATTAAAAACATTAAGTGACAAGGCATTATTGGGCTGATCCCCTGCTCTGTAAAGAATCGGGATCCCCTCACTAAGACCGCTGTCTTCTGCTCCTTCTGAAGATAGTTCTCCCTGATTAGAAAACGTTGAAACCACCTCTGGTATCAGGTCTGGATTTATATCATAATGTTCTAACAACCATTTGGCGGGTTCATCCCGTTTAAAATCCCAAAGTGTACCTTCTGACAAACCTGATTTTGTTGTATTTGCAATTCCCGTAAATCTATAAGCAATATAATCTCCTGGCAATAAGAACTTATGAACCTTTTTATACTTTTCTGGTTCATTATCTCTTACCCATTTTAGTTTTGAGGCCGTAAAATTAGCAGGAGAATTAAGTAAAGTTGTCATGCATTGTTCCTCGCCTATTTCTTGAAATGCTTCGTTTCCTATTTCTACAGCTCGACTATCACACCATATGATAGAATTTCTGATAAGTTTTCCATTCTCATCTATCAGTACTAACCCATGCATTTGATATGAAATTCCAATTCCTTTTACCTGATTGGGGTTGATCATATTCTCTTTAAGAATACGTTTGGAAGCTTTACAAACATTTTGCCACCAGAATTCTGGATTTTGCTCTGCCCATTCTTTATGAACCGAGATAATATCCATTTCTTCCTCTGGTTCATTTACTGAAGCAATAGATTTACCAGTCTTGCTATCAACCAAAGCCGCCTTTATTGAAGAGCTTCCTATGTCAAATCCTATATAATACATAATATTAGTTTTGAAGGTTCTAAATTAATTTTTATAAGATTTCATTCAAAAAAAGTGTGTTTTAAAACATTAAAATCACTTTCAAAAAACATAAAAACAGAATACTTACTTCTTAAAAAAACAACACAATACACTAAATACCAAACATATAACAACAAATCTCCAGACATTCATTTTTATCTCAAACGTTTAAGTAAATAATCAAATCCATGAAACATTTACTTTTCATTTTTAAACCATACATACTCTCTGTAAACAAAAATTTAACATTTAAAATTTTGTTTTACTAGACGGGTGGTCATATTTTTGTATCGAAAAATAAAGGCAATGTCAAAAACCCTAAAACACGAAGCAAAAGCCGATTACCTTCTTGAGAAAGGTATGGAGATTGTTTGGTCAAAAGGGTACAATGGTACGAGTGTAAATGATATTGTAAAAGCTGCCGAAGTACCCAAGGGTTCTTTTTATTTCTATTTTGATAGTAAAGAAGATTTTGTTGTTAAAGCGTTGAATAAATATTTTTTGACACAATTTACTCCTATATTAAGCATTTTACATGATAAATCAGTTTCTCCTAAACAACGTTTAAATAATTTTTATGAGTACAGAGTTGAAGTAATCAAAAAGGAATTAGAATGTAAACTAGGCTGTATGGGATGCAAGTTAAGTAATGAAATGGCTGAACATAATGACAATATTCGTGAAGCCGTTTTACTAAAAAACAATTTTATAAAAGAAGAAATCACAAAAGTGGCTCTCGAAGCTCAAGAAAAGGGAGAGATTGAAGCCTCGATGGATGTAGTAAGTATGGTAGAGTTTATAGAGGATGCAGGTAAAGGTGCTATGACAACTATGAAAGAAATGCAAAGTGCATCACCAATTAACAATCTATTAAAAATGACAAAAAAGATATTTTTAAAATAATCGTATTTTTTTGACCAAAACATAGACGACTGGTCAATTATTTAATATTAATCAATCCTAATTTATAATATGAAGCAAAATTTAGTACATCAAAAAAACAATTGAACCATAGATGACCGGTCAAGTATTTAAATTTTTCTTTCGCACCGTGTCCAATTATTAATTTTTTATTCGTCTACATATAAAACTCGCATCACGTCTTCTTTATTTAGATACAAGTCGACTGGTCAACTAATCATAAAAAAATGAATGCACTTAAAAAAGCCAGCAACGCAACAAATACGTTTGCAAAAAAATGGGCTGAATTTGTTATCAAATTTAAATGGCCTGTATTAATTACAACATTGATCTTGGTTTTAGGACTAGGTTCACAAGGTAATATGGAATTTGACGGAGATTATCACGTGTTTTTTAGTGAATCTAATCCTGAATTAGAAGCTTTTGATGCTTTACAGGAGAAGTACACCAAAGATGATAATATTGTTATTGTTTTATCTCCTTCAAATGGTGACATATTTACCAAAGAAAACCTTATTGCGATTGAGGAACTCACCGCAGAAGCCTGGAATACTCCTTACTCTTCCAGAGTAGATGCTGTAACTAATTTTCAGCATACAAGCGCACAAGGAGATGATCTCTATGTAGATGATTTATCTTATGAATCTGCATCTAAAACAGATACAGAAATCAAAAGTATTAAAGAAAAAGCATTAAAAGAACCTTTACTAGTAAATCGTATTTTAAATGAAAAAGGTAGTGTTACTGCAATTAATGTTACTGTTAGACTACCTGGGGAAGATAGTGCAAAAGAAATTCCTGAAGTAACGGCTTTCATTCGTAGTGCTATTTCAAATTTTAAGGAGAAATATCCAAGTTTCCAGGTACATTCTTCAGGTTTAGTACCTCTTAATACAGCTTTCTTCGAATCTTCTATGAGAGATATGATGTTAACTATGATTATGCTAATTATTGTAATCATTACTACATTGATTCTTACCAGAAACTTTTTTAGCACCTTAGCTACTTTAGTTGTTGTATTATTCTCTATTATGAGCGCCATAGGGTTTGTAGGTATTATGGGTATTAAACTCACTCCTCCTTCTTCTGTATTTCCAACTATGATATTAACTCTTGCTGTAGCAGATAGTATTCATATATTGATTACTATGCTTCAGAAAATGCGTAAAGACGGGTATACAAAAAAAGAAGCTTTGGTTGAATCAATACGTCTTAATTTTATGCCAGTTTTTATTACAAGTTTGACAACTGTTATTGGATTTCTAACTATGAATTTTGGGGATGTACCTCCATTTTGGGATCTGGGAAATATCACAGCATTCGGAATGACAATGGCATTTATTTTCTCTACTACTGCACTACCAGCAATAATGGCCATTTTACCTGTAAAAGTCAAAGAGAAAAAAGAAACAACCAAAACAGAAAAATTAGGATGGTACACTAACCTCGGTCTTTTTGTGGTCAAACAACCAAGAAAACTTACTTTAATTTCAATAGCTATTATCAGCGGGCTCACCTTTTTGGCTACAAAGAATCAATTTAATGATGAATTCATCAATTATTTTGACGAAACCGTACCGTTTAGAACTGATACCGATTATATCAGTAAAAACCTGACTGGAATATACAATGTTGAATTTTCTGTGGGAAGCGGTGAAAGTGGAGGAATTAATAACCCTAAATATCTCAAAAAACTAAATGAATTTGAGAACTGGTTATATGAACAACCAGAAGTTATTCATATTAATGCCTTTAGCGAGGTAGCCAGAAGAGTAAATAGATCTATGCACGGCGATAATGAAGCTTACTATAATATCCCCAATAGTAGAGAAGAAGCCGCTCAATATTTATTACTATATGAGCTTTCTCTGCCTTTTGGATTAGATCTAAACAATCAAATTAATGTAGATAAGTCTGAAACACGAGTAACAGCAACCATCAAAAATGTTTCAAGTTCAGAAATGATTGCGTTTTCAAAACGAGCAGAAAATTGGTTGAAAAATAATACTCCAGAACCTATGCACACTATTGGTGTAAGCCCAACACTTATGTTTTCAAAACTAGGATTTCGCCAAGCCGATAGTATGTTTAAAGGAAACATCATTGCTTTAATCCTGATTTCTTTAGTATTAATGTTTGCTTTAAGAAACTTTAAGCTGGGGCTTTTAAGTATTATCCCGAATGTGACTCCTGTCTTGGTTGGGTTTGGTTTTTGGGCTATGTACAAAGCACAAATTAATACTGGTATGGTTATCGTTTTTGGTATGACTCTAGGAATTATAGTAGACGATACAGTTCATTTTATGAGTAAGTTTCTTAGAGCTCGAAGAGAACTAGGCTATGATTCTAAACAAGCTGTAATTTATGCCTTTGAAACCGTAGGTAAGGCACTGGTAACAACAACTATAGTTCTTTTGGCTGGGTTTGCAGTATTATCTACCTCATCATTTGCTTTAAATAGTTATATGGCACGAATCACAGTTATCATTATTCTTGCTGCACTGATTATCGATTTTATATTACTCCCCTCACTACTTATTCTTGTGAGTAAAAAAAATGAAGCCAAAGCTCCTGTACAGGAACTAGAACCACAAATACAACTTGATAAATAATATATTAAAAATTAAAAACAATGAAAAAGCTAATTTTTATAGTAATAGCATTAGTAGTAATAACCAATTTAAACGCTCAAAATGCTGCAGAACGAGGATTACAAGTCGCTAAATCAGCTGATAAAGCCGATCAAGGATTCAATAGCTCAATTGTAAACCTAAAAATGACCCTTAAAAATAAAAATGGGCAAACTAGTGAACGGTTATTAATAACAAGAACTTTAGAACAAACAGAAGATGGGGATAAATCTTTAATCGTTTTTAATAGTCCAAAAGATGTTAAAGGTACTTCTACCCTAACCTTCACTCATAAAGTTGGATCAGATGATCAATGGTTGTTTCTCCCATCTATTAAAAGAGTAAAAAGAATCTCTTCTAATAACAAATCAGGCCCTTTTGTCGGAAGTGAATTTGCTTATGAAGACCTTTCTTCTCAAGAAGTTGAAAAATACACCTATACATTTTTAGAGGAAAAAGGAAATCTTCTGATTGTAGAACAAAATCCCGTTGATCCAAAATCTGGTTATACCAGACGTCTGGCAACTTATAACAAAGAAAAAGGGTATCGTTTTGAAAAAGTGGAATTCTACGATCGAAAAAATTCATTATTAAAAACGCTCACATACAGTGATTATAAACTGTATAAAGGAAAATTTTGGAGAGCACTAACATTGCATATGGTGAATCATCAAAGTAAGAAAGAAACTGTTTTAAAATTTGGCGAATATAATTTTGAAGCAAAACTTGCCGAAGAGGATTTCACTCAGGTAGCGCTTCAGCGTGCTGGACAGTAAATATATATCATCATGGAATACACAAGGTTAAGTTTATTATACTCTATAGCAGTTCTTTGGATTAGTGGATTGTTATTGTTAATAAAACCAAGCCTTGTGTTCTCCTTTTTAAATAGTAGTATAACATATCCGCTAGAATTGACTAACGTATTGGGAATACTATTCATAGTAATAGGATCCTTTACAACTCTAATTTTTAAGTATAAAGTAGAAAAGATTTACAAATGGACGATCTTGATTCGTATCTTTTTTAGTTTATGTTCATTAGGATTATACTTTGTATATCAAAATTCTTTCTTCGTTACTCTACTTTTTATCATTCTTATCGGAGTATTGATTACAGTATTTGGTCTTGTCAAAGACCAGAAAATATAAAAATAGTATATGAAAATTAAATATATTTATTACCTACTCCTGTTACCAGGAGTATTTACTACATACGCTCAAAACAAAGAGATAAAAAAAGTAAATCACGATTTTGAGTTAGAATTAGAAAGTGAATACCGATATTTTTATGATGATGCTCTTTTTGAAAATCAGAAAGATCATTTCCCTTCTTTTGCGATACGTCCAGAATACGCTATTTATTGGAACAAAGGTTATGAAAGTATCAATTTTAAAGGTTTTTTCAGACTCGATGTTGATGATGAGCGTACCCATTGGGATATACGAGAATTATATTATCAAAAAGCCAAAAACAATTGGGAATTCAGTCTTGGACTCAAAAAGGTGTATTGGGGTGTAACCGAAAGCAACCATCTTGTAGATATCATTAACCAAACTGATGCAGTCGAAACTTTTGATGGTGAAGAAAAACTCGGACAGCCTATGGCACAATTTACCTGGATTACTCAACAATTAGGAACTTTTGATTTCTTTTATCTCCCCTATCACCGTAAACGTACTTTTGCCGGTGAAAAAGGAAGATTACGTTTTCCTGTAGTTATTGACAAAGAGGATTTGCAATATGAAAGTAGTGCAGAAGAATGGCGTCAGGATATTGCATTTAGATGGAAGCATTATTTTGATATTGTAGATATTGGAGTATCACACTTTTACGGTACAGGTCGAGAACCTCTTTTTGATTTTGATGCTACAGGAAATATTAATGCCTTTTATCCTGTCATTAACCAAACTGGTTTAGAGTTACAGATTACTCATGATGCTTTTCTCTGGAAACTAGAATCTATTTATCGTAATGCAGATGCTCAGGATTTCTTTGCCTTGGTTGCTGGTCTGGAATATACGTTTTCTAATATTGATGGAAATGGCCTGGATATAGGATTATTAGGAGAGTATTTGTATGATGAACGCGATGAACTTGCTTTAAATGCATTGCAAAATGATTTATTTTTGGGAAGTCGAATAGCTTTTAATGACACTCAAGATACTTCAATCTTAATTGGAGGTATTACAGATCTAGAGTCTGATAGTACCATATTCAGTCTAGAAGCTTCTCGACGTTTTGGGAGCAGTTGGACTGCCGAGATAGAAGCCAGAGTATTTAATCAAATTGATCAAAACGAATTTATTTTATCCAATTTTAGAGAAGATAGTTTTTTTAGAATTTCTATTTCAAAATACTTTTAAAACTATTTCTATATAAAATGAATTAAATTATAAGTTTTCTGGATTTACAGCCAGGCTATTAAACAGCTTGGCTTTTGTGGTAAAAAACTTATTCTGTACTTCTATTTCCTTAAGTTTTGCTTCGATAAGGCTTTTTTCTCTAGAATTAATCAGAAACAGTGAGCTTTCTCCAAAACTAAATTTACGCTCTTCTGCAGCAAGTAAAGTATTATAGTCTCTAACTATATTTTCTATAAGCTCATTTTGACTAATAAAGGATTCTAACTCTGCGAATATTGCCATTACCTTGTTCTTAATCTGTAATTGTGTTGTTTCTAATTCGAATCTAGCATCTTGTACTTTATATTTTGCTAATTTTAAATCTCCTCGTTCTTTTCTTAAAAAAAGAGGAAAACTAAAACTAACACTTCCTTTATATTCTGCAGTATTAAAAGATCGTGCTGTTTCTGGTGTTTCTGTTAAAAAATTATATTCGAGATCAATTTTTGGCAACAACTTATTTGCTTTCAACTTTCTATCTACTTCTAACCCTTCAATTTTATATGCTAAAGATTTAAGTTTAGGATGATTCTCCAGAGTAAAACTGCTCAATGGAGTTCCTGCTATTTCTAATGTACTATCAATAACTTCTTCCACTTTTTGATCTGGTATCACATTAGATTGCAATTCTATTGGTACATTATCTTCTAACCATAAAAAATTGGATAGTGCTAAAGATGATTTTATGAATTTCACTTTGGCTTGTTCAAGACTCAATCTTCTATTTTGAAAAGCAATCTTAGCTTCTGTAGTATCAATAGCTGCTTTATCGCCTGCCAAAGCACTTTTTTTCACACCATCAAAGCGAAGTTTAGCATTCTGTACAAAATCATTGTAAATCTCTTTTTCCTTATATGCTCTTAACCAATCAAAATAAGCTAAAGAAGCATCATACAAAACTTGATTTACCAATAAGTCTTTGTTTGCCTTTGTTTGTTCTCTAAAAAATTTGGCCTTATGTAAAGTTGCCATTCTATCATTAATCAATAAACCTCGTGCAATAGGAATGGAAACACCTGCACTAAAAAGTCCATCATTAGGAACAGAATTTTGAGGATTCAAAAAGTCTCCATCATTTTGTTCAAAACCTCCTTTGAACTCTATTCCATACCAAGTTGGAATCTTAAAAGTGGCATTTAATAGGTCATAATACTCTGTTCCTTTAAATTTTTTTCTATCATAATCTACTTCCATTTTAGGATCAAACCCTCCGCGAGCCTTCATAAGATTAGCTTGTCCGATATCTATATTTAACTCTGCTTGTTTGGTTATTGGGTGATATTTTTTCACATATCCCAGATATTCTTTAAAATTAAGAATAATAGTATCGGTTTTTATTTCTTGAGAAAAGAGTGATGAAACCAAAAAAAGTAGAGAATATAATAAATAGTTCCTCATTTTATTTTTTTTCAGAGATTACTTTTTCTCCATCAGGTTGATAATAATTTGGCGGAAAACCATTTAGTTTACGCCATAATTCAAACCAAATAGGCACATCTTCAAGTAATGCAAGTGTTTTAGCACCAGAACCAACCTGTATTTTTGGCCACTCATGATCATCTTGATCAGGAGCAATTAGAATTCTATATTTTCCGTTTTTGCTAATAAAAGTTTCGATAGCAACAATCTTTCCTCCATAAGTACCGTAAGAAACATTAGGCCATCCACTAAAAATAATTGCAGGCCAACCATCAAATCGTATACGTATCTTTTCCCCCAAATGAATTAAAGGAAGGTCTATAGGTTTTACATATGTTTCTACTGCCAAATCATATTGAGAAGGCATTATATTCACCAACTGATCCCCTTCTTTAAACGTTTCTCCTACTCCTGATCGCAATGTTTTATTAATAAAACCACTTTGAGGTGCTTTGATATAATGCATTTCGTTACGCATTTCATAATTGGTGTACTGATTTTCTAGTTTGGTCACTTGAGCTTCTGCATCAAACTGACTTGATTGTGCAGTAAACCTATCACTTTGTGATTTTGAGATTTTATCAGTGTACTCTGCTTGAACCCGATTAATCTCTACTTGTGCATTAATTACTTCATTTTTACTAGCCAACAATTTATTCTTTGTCGAAATCAGTTTTGCTTGTGTTTTCTGTAATTTCAATTTTTTTTCCTCTACATCGGTCAAAGCTTTTAACCCTTCTTCTTGTAATTGCATAGTACGATTGTATTGACGTTCTGCGATGGTTATATTGGTTTTTTCAGCCTCTAAATCGATACTGTCACTTTGTACTTTTAGTTTTGATTGTAATAGTTTATTCCTAGCCTGTTGTAATTTTAGGCTTCTTTCGTTAATTAAAGCCATTGCTTGACTCTTGAGTGCCTCAACCTTTTTCTGATAAGAAGACACTGCCATTGATTTTGACTTAATTTGTTGGCCAGTACGTGCTACTAGATTAGGATCAAAATATTCATTTTTTACTTCAGAAATAAATAAAATAGTATCACCTTTCTGCACAAAATCTCCTTCTTGCACATACCATTTTTCTATCTTTCCGGGTATTGGTGATTGTATAGTTTGAGGACGTTGGTCGGGTTTTAATGTGGTTAAATAGCCATCCCCAGAAATATTCTGAGTCCATGGAAGAAAGAGTACAACAAATGCAGATAACGCAAATATTTTTAGAAAGCGATTAAAATATTTATAGTGTCTTTTGTGAAAAACTTTCTGAATTGCACTATAATCAGAAAGATCAACTTTCTTATTTAATGTATTATGTGATATATTCAGCATAGTTATTTTATTTATCACTTATAATTTTACCATTCTCGATATTGATCACTCTACCACATCTTTGCATCCATTTATCATTTTGACTGACTACGACCAAAGCCCAAGGATTTGAAGAGTCTGTAAGAAAATCCATAATCCTATTTACTTCCTGATCATCAAACTGATCTAATGGATCTTTTAAAATTAAAAGTTTAGGCTTTCCAACAATACTTCTAGCCAAAACTATTTTTTTGGATATCGTATAAGACATCTGTTTTCCTTCTGGATACAATATGGTTTTTAGACCTTTGGGTTGTTCTTTTACAAATTGAGTAAGTCCTACTTTTTCAAGTGCCCAATAGACATCTTCAAAAGGGATATCAGCATCTCCAAAAGTGATGTTTTCTAGAATAGTTCCTTCAAAGGGGGATTCTTCAGTCAGAGACTGTCCCAAATGTGCTCTATAGTAATTAAGGTTGATTCCACTAAGCTCGACATCATTTACATAAATACTTCCTACATTTGGTTCAATAAGTCCAGCTATCAATCGTAATAAGGTTGATTTTCCAGATCCGTTGGACCCTTGTACCAAAATAGTACAATTTTCACCTATTTTAAGTGAAATATCATCCAATATTTTTCTTTTCCCTTCTGGAGTAGCATAAGAAACATGATCCAATTCTACCGTGAATCCTTCATCTGTTCTAAAAGGTTTTTCACCTTCTTGTGGCTCTAAGTCTTTATCTACTACTTGTCCTAATTTCTCTAACGAGGTTAATACATCATAGAAGGATTCGAGTCCAGTAATTAATTTTTCTACAGAAGCAATAACCAATACAATAATAATTTCTGCAGCGACAAATTGTCCTATATTCATTTCTTGGTTGAGAACCAGAATACCTCCTATAAGAAGAAGTCCTGCTGTTACCAAAACTTTAAAACCAATCATTTGAATAAATTGAATCACTAGGACTTTAAAATGACTTTCTCTTTCTGAAAGATATTCTGACACCAATGTATCGTTTTTTTGTAATGCAAGATTTGTTTTTCCAGAAAGCTTAAAACTTACAATCGACCTCGCTATTTCTTGTATCCAATGTGCAACTTTGTATTTGCTTTTAGACTCCCTTAAACTCGTTTCTAAACCACGCTTAGCAGTATATTTAAAAACAACATATACCAAAAGCAACAGTAACAGCCCATAAATGATAAAAAATGGATGATAAAACGAAAGCAATGTTAAACCAAAAAGTATCTGTAAAAGTGCTGCAGGAAAATCCACTAATATTTTTGCTAACCCTTTCTGAGTTGTTAACGTATCAAAAAAACGATTAGCTAACTCTGGCGGATAGTAATTGCGTAGTTCGCTCATTTTAATTTTTGGAAAACGATATGCAAATTCGAAAGATGCTCTTGTAAAGATTTTTTGTTGAACGTTTTCTATAATTCGAATCTGCATTAGTTGTAATAACCCTACAAACAGGACACCAGTAGTTACCAGAATCACCAAGATAATCCATGAGGTGCTAATTTGTGCACCTTGTACCAAGTTGATAATAGCCTGAATTCCTAAAGGAAGTGAAAGGTTAACTAATCCTGCAAATATTGCATAATAAAACGTCTGTAAAATATCTTTTTTGTCAAGCTTCAAAAGCCCTATAAGCCTTTGCCAAGCCGTCAAAACGTTTTTTGCCATAGAATTACTTCTTTAAAGAACTAAAAACAAGATTCATAAAATAGGTTGTGGGTGTTACATTTTTATTACAATCAGTTAATGAAGGAAAATGTTCTTTTAGGAAATGTTGATGTAGCGCTCCTTCAATGACAGTACTTGACAAACTGGAACAATATTGATATTGATTATCAACCTCTTTAAGCATATCACTAAGCCGCATTACCAAACGTTTATAAATAGAAAAATAACCCTCTTTATTCTCTTCATCTACTTCTTTGGTTAAATATGATTTAGAATATTCGTTAATCACAATTTTATTTAAAAGCACCTCATTGATATGAGTAAAAGAAGAATCTTCTTTTACTGTTCTAGTGATAATCTCTATAGCTTTTTTTAATTTTTGTTTTGGATTAGCAATACTATTCGTAGAAAAAACCAATTGATACTCTAGCCATCCCCAATACCAAGAAGTTAAATACAAAAGTAACTTGTGTTTATTTTCAAAATATCGATAAATAGAACTCTCATTGGATCCAATCTTCTCCCCTAGTTTCTTAAATGTAAAACTTTCAAAACCGACTTCCTGAATCATAAGAATACTATGTTCTATAATTCTTTTCCCTAATGTAGAAGACTCTGGATCTTTGATATAAATCTTCTCATTAATCCTAACTTTTAAATCCTGAAGTAAATATTTCATCTGCTTATCCTGATAATTTTAAAAACATCGATTGCAAAATTAAAAGTAATACTATCAATTACTAATAGATTAACTTTTATTTAACCAATTCTATCTAATACACCAAAAATAAAAAATCCTATAGCACAGGAGATTTTATTTACTAGCAAACAATGTTTTGATATCTCATAAATTATCAAACCCATAAACTCCTTTTATCTTTGGGAGAAGAAACACAAAATGCTATTCATAATGATTTATTACTTTTTAAACCCTAGCTTAGAACTTAGATTTAAAAAGAAAGTACGTAGGATATAAAAAAACCATCCCGATTATTGGGATGGTTTTTCATAAAAGTTCAAAGCTTTTGGTATTAAATATAATTTTTAATAGATATATCTGAAGGCAACAATGTCGAATCTACTAAACTCTCCATCTTCACTACCATCAAAGCATGAAATCATTATTGAATTTGTATCAAGACCTATTTGCCCCCATTGGTTAGCTGATGGTGTTCCAGGTACAAATAAAGCTCCAATACCTCCTTGCCCTTCATTAGAACCATCACATCTTCTTCGGGCATAATCAGTATGTCTAAAACCCAATGCATGTCCCATTTCGTGTCCTATAACGTGCTCATTTACATCATTATTTGCAGAGGCCATACCTCCAAAAATTTGAATATATTTACCTGAACGACCACCACTAGGGAATTCTGCTTGCCCTCCTTGACTAGATCCTCCTGCATTGTAGACAACCATATCTACTCTACTACTTTGATCTGTACCAAATGTAAGTTCAAACTTAAGCCTAAGATCAAGATCATTATAATTCTTTATAGCACGTTCTAAACCAGTACGCATTCTAGAGCTTAATGCATTACGACCACCTGTCCAGCCTGTTACACGTACTATTGTATTTGCATTTACAAGGTTTCTAGTTACATATTGCTTAGCATTGTTTTCTGCATCAGTTGTTAATGCTTGTTCTGCCATTTTATTGAGAGCAACAAGAATATCGCCAGATTTCACATAATCTACTGGAGCCTCTCCTAGATGTGCAATAGTCACATAAGAAGCCCCTGTAGGATTCACACCTGCTTTAGCTAATCCTTCTAAATGTTCTTTTGATACTGTTTCTGTAATTGCTTCTTCTTGTACTTCGTTGGCAACATCGTCTTTTTGACAAGATGTAGCAAGACCAACAACGATAGCACAAAACGCTAAAAATTTGATTTTTTCCATTTTTAATAAGTTGAGTTTATATAATCATTTAACTAAAATAGAATTTTACATTCTACATTACATGCAATTATTTAAAAGCTTTGAACTTTTTTGCGTATCGAAGATATGATATATATTCTTGAAAATAAATCAATTGTTTGAAGCATTCTTACTCAATATGGAAAAACCGTATTTTTTTCGCAAAGAAAACTCATTTTTAATGAATATAAATAATTTAAAAAAAATCGATTAAATACACAATATATATGGAGCAGAAATATGTAAAAAACTACTAATCAAAAGAAAGAAAGTATGTTAAAAATCTTAAACAAATATTTAAAAAAAATAGCGCACCAGTTTTTTCTTACAAATCATAAAATTTACAACACCTATGTTAAAAAAAACAAACGTTGTATACATATATATAATTGAAAAAAAAGTGGACATTTTAGGATGAAAAATAAGTAATCCAAAAATAAAAAAAAACCATCTCAAGTAATTATCTCGAGATGGTTTAATGCAAAAGTTCAAAGCTTTTTGTATTAAATTTTAATTCTTAATATAATGCTTCTAAAGCGATACGGTCAAAATTACTGAATTCTCCGTCTTCATTACTGCTAAAACAAGCGATCATAAAAGAATCGGTATCTAATCCAGCCTGACCAGTTTGGTTTGCAGTTGGTGTTCCTGGAATGTGGATTGCTCCTACACCTCCATCACCTTCATTAGAACCATCAGGGCAATTTCTTCTGGCATAGTTAGTATGTCTTAGACCAACAGAGTGACCTATTTCATGACCAATTACATGCTCATTAACATTAGTACTAAAACTATTTGTACCAGCATTAATCTGGATATATTTGTTAGGCCTACCACCACTTGGAAATCCAGCAGAACCACCTCCACCAGAACGGTTATTGTTATATACAACCATATCTACATTACTTCCTTGATCTGTACCAAAAGTAAGCACAAAATTAAGGCTAATATTTATAGCGTTATAATTATTTACCGCCCATTGTAAACCAGTACGCATTTTACTGGTTAGTGCATTACCACTTCCTGTCCAACCCGTCACACGAATAGTTCTACCTTGACTTACAAGATTTCTTGTTCTATATTGCTTAGCATTATTTTTACCTTGTTCTAATGCTTGCTCAGCAAGTTTATCCAATGCAAAAATAATATCTCCATCAGCAAGAATAGCATCAAAAGGTTCCTCTCCTGGGTGTTGTACGGTGATGTATTCTGCTCCAAAATCACTCACCCCAGTTTTTAACAGAGCCTCTTTGTGCTCCTTGGATATTGATTCTGTAACTGCCTCTGGTTGAGATTCGCTGGTAACATCATTTTTTTCACAAGATGTTGAAAAACCAGCAACGATAGCGCAAAGCGCTAATACTTTGATTTTTTTCATTTTAATAAGTTGAGTTTGTGTAGTTATTAAACTAAAAATAGAATTTTTATATCCTATCATAAATGCAATTTTATGTAAAAAGCTTTGACTTTTTTAACTTTTTGCAAGTTGAAGATATGATATTTTTTTTAAAATATCGGTTAACATTTTAAAGAATCCTTTAAAAATACAGCAAAATCACAAATTTTTTTTAAAAATAAACGAGGAAATCTTAAAATATGATTAATGCAAAAATCGATCAAATGCACATTGCATACCTTGTGTAAATATGTAAAAAAACTGTTAAAGCAAAAGAAAAACACTGATGTTAAATAAAACCTAAACTAGCTCCAAAAAGATTAGGTTAGAAAGTTTTTTCTTACAATTTATAAAATTTATTTACAGAACGTTAAAAAAACTATAATGTTATATATTTAACAGAATGAGGAACGCTGTGCCCTTAAATAACAAAATAAAAATACATCAGTATTTTATGAAAAGAAAAACTCAATCATGAGTTTAAAAATGGTCGTAAATGATCCTTCTAAACAATCTCAGCACTTAAACCTGCGTCCAGAAGTTTAGAACAACGAGGTACCAATTCTTCATACACTCCTGTTTTTACTGTGCATTTTCCTTTATAATGCACCAATAAAGCACATTGTTCTGCTTGTACAGGAGTATGCTCGCAAGTATATATTAATGTTTCTATTACATGATCAAATGTATTTACATCATCATTATACAATACTATCTCATTATTACTTTGATCAACGGTTTTCTCGAGAACCTCTTCTAAAACCTTTTCTTGAGTACTCATAGGGGTTAATTATTTTATACAAATATAATAACTTATCACATATTATAATCAATCATCATGTTATTTTAAATCATAAGATGCTGCTATCCAATTATTTCTGTCAATATTGTTATTATAAATTAAATTATTATTCATACACTCTTCTGTAATCATTTCTAAATCTTCTTTATAAAATCCACTTAAAAACAATTTCCCATTAGGGTTTAAAGATGCCGCATAATACTTAATATCCTGCAACAGTATATTTCGGTTAATATTAGCTATAATAATATCGTATTTTTTTTCTGACAACAATGAAACATCTCCTTCATGAGCCGTTATAGTTGTACAATTATTACGCTCTATATTTTCAACCGTATTTATATAACACCAATTATCTATATCTATTGCATCTATTGGTCCAGCTCCTCTCATTTCTGACAAAATTGCCAAAACTCCTGTACCACATCCCATATCTAATACCTTTTTGTTGCTCATCTCATTTTTCAAAATATGCTGAATCATCATATGGGTAGTTTCATGATGGCCAGTACCAAAAGACATTTTGGGTTCTATAACAATATCGTATGTAGCATTTGGTTTTTCATGAAATGGAGCTCTTACACTGCAAATATCATCAACAATAATAGGGTTAAAATTCTTTTCCCATTCTTTATTCCAATTGATTTGCTCTATTTCTTCAATGGTATATTGTATCTCAAATTCTCCCGAATTTAATACATAAATCTCTTCTAGTATTTCTTTATTCCATTCACCACTTTGAATAAATGCATTGACTCCTTCTTCTGTTTCTACAAAGCTTTCAAATCCTACATATCCTAATTCTGCAATTAAGATCTCGGTGGCAGGCATCTGTGGTGAAACTTTAAAATAGCACCCTATATATTTTGTGTTTGACATGTTAATTTTTTATGCTTTGGCAAAGGTACTCTTTTACCTTATTAAAAAAGCATCCTCGTATCAGGAGGATGCTTCTATATATATATATTTATTTATGGTACTCCTAGATTGCATTTGCAATTGCTGCAAAACTCTTTGCATCTAATGATGCTCCACCAATCAATCCACCATCTACATCTGGTTTTGCAAATATTTCCTCAGCATTGGCTGGCTTAACACTTCCTCCATAAAGGATAGAAACTGCATCAGCAATATCTTGATTAAATGCTTTTGCAATTGTGGCACGAATAAAAGCGTGCATTTCCTGGGCTTGTTCTGGAGATGCTGTTTCGCCTGTACCAATAGCCCAAACTGGTTCGTATGCAAGAACTACATTTTTCCAGTTAGCTTCTTTTATATGAAAAAGACCTTTCTTTAATTGATTTTCAACTACAGAAAAATGATCATTACTTTTACGATCTTCTAATTCTTCTCCAAAACAAAAGATAATATTCATACTATTTTCTAGCGCCGTATTTACTTTATCTGCAAGTAAAGCATCTGTTTCTCCAAAATATGCTCTTCGTTCGCTATGTCCCAAAATCACTGTTTCTACACCAATATCCTTAAGCATATCTGCAGAAATCTCTCCTGTATACGCACCATTTGTTGCTTGATGCATATTTTGTGCTGCAACTGTAATACCAGATGATGTTAAAGTTTCTACAGCACCGTATAGATTGGTAAAAGTAGGTGCTACAATTATTTCTGTATTAGATGATTGTCCAAGTTCTGTTTTCAATTCTGAAAGTAATGCCTTGGTTCCTGCCAGATTTTTATTCATTTTCCAGTTTCCGGCTACAATTTTTTTTCTCATTAATTTAAATTTTATGTTTTTTGGTTAAATGTGTGGTTATATTATTATAAAAAAGTGATGACTATGTTCTTATCCTTGGATCTAACCAGCCATATATAATATCGACAAATATATTGATTAGAATAAACATAGTTGCTATAATCAATACTGCACCCATAATTACTGGAAGATCTAAGGTATTAAGTGCATCTACGATTTCTTTACCTAACCCGTTCCATCCAAAAATATATTCTACAAATACTGCTCCTGCTAGCATCGAAGCGAACCATCCAGAAATAGCTGTTACTACGGGATTAAGAGCATTTTTTAATGCATGTTTTCTAATCACTTGAAACATTGATAATCCTTTTGCTTTTGCCGTTCGTATATAATCCTGGCTCATGATTTCTAGTAATGAATTACGCATTAATTGAGTAACCACCGCTAGTGGCCTTATACCTAGTACTATTGATGGTAGGATCAAATTTTTCCATTGAATATAACTTCCTTCCCCAAAATCATCTACCTCATACAAACTTCCTGTCATATTTAGATTGGTAAATTCTTGCAATACATATCCGAATAACCATGCAAAAATGATTGCACTAAAAAAAGAAGGCACGCTCATACCCAAGGTACTTATTAACTGAATTAGCTTATCTGGCCATCGATCTTTGGTCAAAGCACTTATTATACCCAATAAAATTCCCATAAGTATTGCAATACAAATTGCAGAGATTGCAAGAACCGCTGTATTTGGTAATGTTTCACTTATTACTTCACTCACATATTTGCCATTCTTTTGAAAAGATTCTCTCAAATAAGGAAGTTTAAGTACTACAACACTTTTTCCTATTTTAAATAATTGAATTGCGTCATACTTTTTACTATCGAAATGTGAAAAAACCTCTGGATTTAAACTATGGTAAGAAATAGGTGAAAGATCATTTAAGTAGTATAGATATTGTTTAGAAATAGGTTGATCAAAACCATATTTTTTTCTTACATTATTTAATTGTTCTTCGCTTTCATTCTGTCCAAGCATCATTTGTGCTGGGTCACCTGGTAACAAAGTAAAAAGCAAAAAAATCACTGTTACCACACCCAATAAAGTAAGTAAAGCATATCCTATTTTACTGATGAGATAACTAATCATTATTACTTCGTATTTTCTTTAAGCTCTTCAACCTCTTGCAAGGTATATAATTTGTATGAAACTCCTAAAATACGCTGACAATACTCCTCTATAGTCTCATTTAAACCTACTTCTTTTCTTCTTTGATTAACAGACTCTGGATCTTTAATTGGCCAAATCAAACTAATCGATTTTCCTTCTTTTTGATCTATAGTTTCAATATATGTTCCATACGTCTGCGCTGTACCTTGCTTTACATTATGAAGATCTTCTACCATAGCAGCGTAATCAGAACCAAATTCTCCTTTTTCTCCAGCAGCTTTAATTAAAGAATAATATTCTTCAAATTTATTAGAATTCATAATCACATGCAACGCAATTACATTCGTCGGAGAATCACCAACTAAAGTTTTACCAGGATATCCATATTTTTTAAATACCTGTTCTACAAAAACCAATTGCGTACTATCAATTTCTTTTCTTTGTTCCCATGAAATATCATGTTGTAAACTTCCATCCTCTGATTTTGGACCTAAATTATTAATACTGTCTAACTGTGTTTTTAATACTTTATTAATTTTAGGTTTGGGAGGTACAACTTTTTCTAATGAAAGCTTTTCTGCATCATTCCAGTGTAGTTTTTCTACTATAGTTCCTTTTTTAAGTTTAACAATACCAGGATTAGAACGCAATATTGTTTTCAATGCAGTTTCATCGGTAGTATAAAAATCAAAGTTAAGATCATATTGTTGCTTTGTCTGCGATATATCTTTTGGAGTAGAAGCAGTAAGACCAATTACTTCATACCCTTGAGATATCGCTTTATTTGTAATATCCCTTACCGCATTAAAACCTTCAGCTTCACTTTTAGACAAGTTATAGGTTACAATCAGTATTAAATTTTCTTTCTCAAGAAATTCAACCGTATAATCAACATCATCTTTTTCTATTGCAAAATCATGTATAGGAGGTTCATACCCTTCATCTACAGTTTCTGTTTCAACCTCGATAAATTCACCATCTACCTTTGGATAATCTCCACTGGTAGTTACAATTTTTTCTTCTCCATTCACATTAAATTTCCAATGATATGCAAACTCTGCCTTTGGTGCATCATCTGGAACTGACATCCCTTCTTGTATATTGACTCCGACTTTATAGGCTCTAAAATCAAAAGCAGGCATATGCATTAAAACATAATACGCAAAAGCCAAACATGCAGTAAAAGAACCAAAAACAATCCATTTATGAAGCGCAATGGGATGAATTGGTGTTATGTATTTTTCACCAAAGAATAAAACTAATATCAGCACTAAAAGAATTATATCTTTTGTAAAAGATTCCCAAGGAGTTAATGGCAGGGCATCACCAAAACATCCACAATCTGTAACCTTATTAAAATATGCTGAATAAAATGTAAGAAATGTAAAAAAGACGATCATCAACAATAATGACCATACCGTAAACTTAGGCAAGTACCCCAATAACAGAGTTATTCCTAATATAACTTCAAAAATCACCAAAAAAACCGCTATCAAAAGCGCAAAAGGAATCAAAAATTCTAAGTTAAGTACACCTTCTCCAAAATACTCTTGAAGTTTATATGAAAACCCCAAAGGGTCATTGAGTTTAATGAATCCTGAAAATAAAAAAAGTGCAGCTACAAATATTCTGGAAAAATTAACGAGTATTTTCATTTTAAAGCCCTAATGTTTTAATATAATTTCACAATATAGTTATGAATAGACTATGACATTTTTAGTTTAACAGTATTTTATACAAATCGTTATTTTGCTTCACCTAGATGAATCATTGCAAAAACAGCATAATTAATCATATCTTGATAATTTGCATCAATCCCCTCACTAACCAAAGTCTTTCCTTTATTATCTTCAATCTGTTTCACCCGCAATAACTTCTGAATAATTAAATCGGTAAGAGAACTTACTCTCATATCACGCCAAGCCTCACCATAATCATGATTTTTATTCATCATTAATGTTTTGGTAATATCAATATGTTTATCGTACAATACTGAAACCTCTTCTGAAGATAAATCTGGTTGTTCGGCAACTCCTTTTTCGAGTTGAATCAATGCCATGATACTATAATTAATGATCCCTATAAATTCTGAAACCTCTCCTTCATCTACCTTACGCACTTCATTTTCTTGTAAACTCCGTATACGTTGAGCTTTAATAAAAATTTGATCTGTTAAAGAAGGGAGACGTAGTATCCTCCATGCACTGCCATAATCTTTCATTTTTTTGACAAATAGATCACGACATACTGTAATCACTGCGTCATATTGTGTAGACGTATCTTGCATAAAACTGTTGAATTTTGCGTAAATTTCGCTTTAATATGGGAATTAAAAAAATCATACTTCAAGTTTAGAAATAAAAAATGTGAAATGAGTCATAATAATACTATCAATCCTAATCAAAATGACTATTAATCAATTTTATTTGAGCATTAAAATCATTATCGATAAACCAATCAAAATTCAAAAATGACGATCAATTGCAAAGGCCACCTAATCGATTTATCTACTCCAAAAGTGATGGGTATTCTTAACTTAACTCCAGATTCTTTTTATGATGGTGGAAAATATAAAGACGAAACAGCGATCTTAAAAAAAGTAGAGCAAATGCTTACCAATGGAGCTACCTTTATTGATTTAGGCGCTTATTCATCCAGACCAGGAGCAGATCACATTTCTATAGAACAAGAAAAAAAAAGAATGTTACCTATAGTATCATTGTTACTGGATAAATTTCCTGAAATCTTATTATCGATAGATACCTTTAGAAGTGAAATCGCAACACTATGTATAAAAGCTGGCGCGGCAGTTATCAACGACATTTCTGCCGGAAATATGGATCAAAATATGATTACTACTGTTGGAAAGTTAAAAGTTCCTTACATCATGATGCATATGAAAGGAACTCCGCAAACCATGAAAACATTAGATCAATACGACAATCTTATTCTTGAAACAAACACTTATTTTTCAGAAAAAGTTGCCGAAGCAAAAAAACTCGGAGTGAATGACATCATTATAGATCCTGGTTTTGGTTTTGCAAAAAATACTTCTCAAAATTTTGAGCTTTTAAAGAATCTAAAGTTGTTACAATTTCATAACCTGCCAATTCTGGCTGGAGTATCTAGAAAATCGATGATATCTAAAACATTACAAATCACCTCTTCAGAAGCTTTAAACGGGACGACAGTTCTCAATACAATTGCAATACTTAATGGCGCTTCTATACTAAGAGTTCATGATGTTAAAGAGGCTATAGAATGTGTAAACTTAGTAGGAGCCACTAATAACTTCTAATTTTAGAATCAAAATATCCAAAAAAGCATCTCCCAAAACCAAAATCAATTTTAAAAGATCATTTTTTGCTCTTTTTTGAATGAAAAAGTATCTCACAAAACCAAAATCAATCTTAAAAGATCGTTTTTTACTCTTTTTTGAATCAAAAAGTATCTCACAAAACCAAAATCTATTCCTAAAAGATCATTTTTTACTCTTTTTTGAATCAAAAAGCATCTCACAAAACCAAAATCAATCTTAAAAGATCGTTTTTTACTCTTTTTTGAATCAAAAAGCATCTCACAAAACCAAAATCAATCTTAAAAGATCGTTTTTTACTCTTTTTTGAATCAAAAAGTATCTCACAAAACCAAAATCTATTCTTAAAAGATTGATTTATCTCTATTTCTAATAAAACGCATGACATTGACTAATAGATATTCTAATGAGATTAGTTCAACTTAGATTTAAATACGCTTTTTAAGCTTTTCAAATCTAAGTTGAACTAATTTTTCTATTTTTACAAAAACACCTGACATTTGGATTTAATTAACCTCAGAATACTAGACATACTAGATATTGTACTCGTTGCTTTCTTATTGTACTATATCTATAAGTTAGTTAAAGGTACAGCTGCGATTAACATTTTTATCGGAATTGTTATAATCTATCTAGTCTGGAAACTCACTCAATTCTTAGCAATGGAGATGCTAAGTAGTGTCTTAGGAGAATTCATTGGAGTAGGAATGTTTGCTTTAATTGTAGTTTTTCAACAAGAAATACGAAAATTTCTTTTAATGATCGGTTCAACTAATTTTGGAAGAAGACGTAAATTCCTAAAACAACTAAAATTTATTAGAGATACTCCAGAAGACAGTATTACCAATATTGCTGCTATTGTGACTGCGTGTTTAGAAATGGGTAAAACTCATACTGGCGCCCTAATTGTTATAAAAAGAACCACCTCTTTAGATTTTGTCAAAACTTCTGGTGATTCTATGGATGTAAAAGTAAATACTCCTATTATAGAAAGTATTTTTTATAAAAACAGTCCGCTACACGATGGTGCAATGATTATAGAAGACAATCAAATAGTTGCTACCAGAGCGATTTTACCAGTTACTAATGACAACAATATCCCTTTACGTTTTGGACTCAGACATCGCGCCGCAGTCGGAATAACCGAAAAAACAGATGCTTTGGTTTTGGTAGTAAGTGAAGAAACTGGTAAACTTTCTTATATTAAAAATGGAGAGTTTGTCATATATAAAACAGAAGAAGAGTTAATAGAAAAAATAAAAAGGGATTTAGATTAATGAATGAATTAATACCTATCACAAATTGTAAGAATTGTAATCAACAGATAGAAGCTTATAATTTTTGTCCCAATTGCGGAGCTAAAAAAATCAGCAAACGAATTACGTTTAAAAACTTGATTTATGAATTTGCTGATCGTTTTCTTAATCTTGACAATTCATTTTTCAGAACTTTTTTACATTTATTCACAAAACCCGATAAAGTAATCGATGGCTTCATTCATGGGCTCA
This sequence comes from uncultured Aquimarina sp., assembly GCA_947498785.1. GTDB lineage: Bacteria > Bacteroidota > Bacteroidia > Flavobacteriales > Flavobacteriaceae > Aquimarina. Next base: position 43,686 of record CANMLS010000003.1, read on the forward strand.
GAAAACGATACATAAATGCATTTAGCTATTTTGCTATTTCTTTATCCATTACCGGAATCTATTCTTTTTTGACAAAAAACAGATTAGCTGAACTTATGAACAAAATATTTAGTTCTCTTCCAGAAGAACAAATAGCATCTCAAGAAATTGCTCTAGACTTCACATTTAAATATCAATCACTATTAAATCTACTTCTAATACCAGTACTTGCATTATTATCAAGATTAGTTTTCTGGAATTATAAAAAATACAACCTGACAGAACACTTTGTTATTTATCTATATGCATATTCGCACATAGTAGCTTTTATGTCAATTATATTACTCCCTATTACTTTCTTGTTTGATAACATCCTCAATATAATGATAATTCAATTTTCTATATATATCATTTACATTGCATTTGTTTTAAAACGACTTTATCAAATTAATTTAAAGAGAACACTTATTAAAACCTTGCTATTTTTCATCTTTGGAGTAATATTCTACTTGATTATAGGAATAATTACAGGCATAATCATGGCTTATACTGGAGTTCTTGAAATCCCTGCTAAATAAATCTAAGAAAGCTACTCTGCCACGGTAGCAAATTGCACTTCGTACAAGCTTCTATAATATCCATCATTAATCTCAAGCAATTCATTGTGATTACCTTGTTCTACAATTTCACCTTGATCCATTACGATAATTTTATCCGCATTTCTAATAGTAGCTAGTCGATGCGCAATAACTATAGAAGTTCTACCTCTTGTGATCTTATTTGTAGCATCCTGAATGAGTTGCTCACTATGAGAATCTATAGAAGACGTAGCTTCATCTAACACCAAAATACTTGGATTAGCTACATAAGCTCGCAAAAAAGATAATAATTGTCGTTGTCCAGACGAGAGCATTGCTCCTCTTTCTTTTACATTATACCCATACCCTTCTGGAAGACTCATTATAAAATCATGAATTCCAATTTCTTTTGCTGCTTTATGCACATTTTCTTCGAGAATATGAGGATTATTAAGAGTAATATTATTTAAGATAGTATCGGCAAATAAAAATACATCTTGTAACACTACAGCAATATGACTTCTTAAAGAATTTAATTCTACATCTTTTATATCTGTATTATCAATAGAGATAACCCCTGTATCTATTTCATAGAATCTACTTAACAGATTAACGATAGTCGATTTTCCTGCACCTGTTGCTCCTACAATAGCCACAGTTTCTCCTGCTTCAACATCAAATGAGATTCCTTTTAAAACTTCTTCATCTTTAATATAACTGAATCTAACATTCTCAAAATTGATTTTCCCTTTTACGTTATCTAGTCTAATTTCTCCTTTATTTTCAATTTTGGATTCTGTATCTAGAATAGCAAATACACGATTAGCTGCAACCATTCCCATTTGCAGCGTATTAAATTTATCTGCGATCTGTCGTAAAGGTCTAAAAAGCATTTGTGACAATTCTATAAAAGCAATGACTACTCCTAATGTAATCACATCGCCCTGAGCTGCTTTCAACCCTCCAAACCAAACAATCAATCCTATAGCAACAGAACTGGACATTTCTGCAATAGGAAAAAATATAGAATTATACCAAACCGTTTTTATCCACCCTTTTTTATGTTTCTCATTGATCTCTTTAAAAGTAGCATATTCAGTTTCTTCTCTGGTAAACAACTGAACAATCTTCATCCCAGTAATTCGTTCTTGTACAAAAGAATTCAAATTAGACACTTGAGTTCTAACTTCTTCAAAAGCTGCCTTCATTTTTTTCTGAAAAACTCTCGTAGCATATACTATTAGAGGCAAAACTGCTAACACTAATACAGTAAGTTGCCAACTTTGATACAGCATATAACCGAGAATCACCAACATTTTTAAAAGATCACTAATAATCATAAATAATCCCTGACTAAAAATACTAGCAATTGTTTCGATATCACTAACCGCTCTAGTTACCAATCTACCTACAGCTGATTGGTCATAATATTGTTTTTTAAAACCGAGCATATGCTCAAACAACTTCACCCTGATATCACGAATTACTTCTTGACCTAACCAATTGGCAAAATATATAAACAAGAATTGAGAAATAACTTCTAACAAAAGAACTCCAACCATCGAACTGATAAAAAATACCAAAAGCTCGTTATCCTTTGGAATAATGGTTTTGTCAATTACTTGCTGTAATAGATATGGTCTTAAAACAGCAAATACCGATAACAATATAGCCGTAAGGGCTACAAAATAAAAAGTCAGTCGATATGGATTAGTATATGTAATTAATCGCCTGAATAATTTAAAATCAAAAGCATTACCTCTCTTTTCTGCCATCTATATACTATATATTATTTGGGGATATTCTACTGCTACTAAATATAGACCGTGTGCTGGTACAGAATATCCTGCCTGACTACGATCTTCACTCTTTATAATATCTATTAAATCTTCTCTCTTCAATTTATGTTCTCCAATCTCGATAAGAGTTCCTACAATTGCTCTTACCATGTTTCTTAAAAACCGATTTGCAGAAATCTTAAATATCATTTGATTATCCTCAACCTCCCAAGAGGCATCTGTTATTGTACAATTATACGTTTTTACATCCGTTTTAGACTTACTAAAGCATTTAAAGTTAGTGTAGTTTAACAGTAATTTAGCAGCCTCATTCATTGCAACCACATCCAGTTGTTTCTTTATATAATATGAAGTATTAATTTTAAAAGGATCCTTAGTCAAAGTAATATAATATTCATATGATCTACTCACAGCATCAAAACGAGCATGCGCATCATCTCTAACCTTACTTATTTTACAAATGGCAATTTGTGCTGGTAAAATAGAATTAAGTTTATATTTTAATTCATCTAATTCTAATCTGTTCTCACAATCAAAATGTGCCATAATTTGCTTCGCATGAACACCTGTATCTGTTCTCCCTGCACCTACAACAACAGTTTTAATTCTTAACAATGTAGACAATGCCTTCTCTAAAACTTCTTGTACCGAAATTGCATTCGGTTGTCGTTGCCATCCATGATATGAAGTTCCATTATAAGAAAGTTCTAAAAAATATCTCATCTACCAATTATATATTTTCTTAAACGTTATGTGGAGCATAATGAATAACTAATTCATAAAGCTAAATGTATACATTACATTATTTCAAAAGTAATATTCTATTTTTGCACAAAACTAATGACAAATATACCTTGAAGCGGTTAAAACTTTTTTGATTCTAGCGGAAAATTATGTTTTTTTGATCAACTGAAGTGTTTTTTACACTGCAAACAGTGATACAATTTAAAGAAAAGATGAAAATGGATGAGAAAAAACATTTTTGCTGCAAATTAAAACATATCCCTTTTTTATATAAATCGTAACTATAATCCTATTTTGAAAAAAATTCTTCTACTCAGTGATACACATAGCTATATTGATGACCGAATTATTCATTATATAAACGAAGCTGATGAGGTATGGCATGCAGGAGATATTGGAGATCTTAAGGTAGCTGATACAATCGAAGCTTTAAAACCTCTTAGAGCAGTTTATGGCAATATCGATAATAATAAAATCAGAACAACTCATCCTCTAAATCAACGATTTGTTTGTGAAGGGGTTTCTGTTTGGATAACACACATTGGAGGATATCCGCCCAAATATAACATAAACACTAGAGATGAGATTAAATCCAATCCTCCTCAACTCTTTATCTGTGGACATTCTCACATCCTTAAAGTAATACCAGATAAAAAGAATGGAGTACTGCATATGAACCCTGGAGCAGCAGGAAAACATGGATTTCATAAAATTAGAACAATGCTTAGGTTTACCGTAGATTCTGGTAATATCGAAAATCTGGAAGTCATCGAATTAGGAAAAAAATAAAACCCGGAGTTGGCATACTCCGGGTCTTAACGCACTAATACTACTAAGATTTTAGGTTTATCGTAATCGATCTACAGATTTTACAAGATCTTCATCCTTTTTAATAGCCTTATTGGCCATTACTAATAAAACGATAGAAATAACTGGAATGAATTTCCCAATACCTTTCATAGGATCAGATCCTCCAGGTAATGTTAGTGACCAATAAACAAATACTCCTAGTAAAATAAAGTTTAATAAGATATTGATACGCCCCAGCACAAACTGAAGCTTTCTATTTTTAAATAAAAAAATAGAAATCAAAGATAAAATCGATGATCCCATAAATACTCCAAGAAGAAAAAAATCTTCCTTAACATATAACTCTTCACCATTTTCACCTAATCCATATGGCAAATACATCCAGAGTACACCAGAAACAATAGCTGCCAGTAAAAGGTAAATAGTTTGAATTCTTTGTATCATTACATTTTTTTCTTAAAGGAAAACAAAAATAAGAGTTTCTTTTTAAAAATATACGTAAAATATTAAAATAAAGTTGTATACTTGCAACGCAAAACGTGTAACCTTCTCAACTAAGGTTATTTACCTTCAAAACAAAATTTTCCTAGAATTCTTCTTTAGAAAATTTATATCTAAACATAAATTATATAACACATTTAAATGTTAGAGATTTCTGAATTAAAAGCAAAAAAGCTTCCTGAATTGCAAGAGATTGCGAAAAGTCTTAATGTACCTAAATTTCGTACATTAAAAAAATTAGATTTAATATACCAAATATTAGATTATCAAGCAGCTAATCCTGATGCAGTAAAAAAGGATACCTCTGGTGAAACTCCAGAAAAAACAGATTCTGACAAACCAAAACCAAACCCTCGGCAAAGAAGGCCAAGGGCTCGCAAACCTGAAAGTACTGGAAAACCTGCACCTGCTAACAAAGAAACAAAAACTTCACAGGAGCAAAAAAATGAGGTAACCTCACCTGTTTCAGATAACACTGCTGTAAAGAGCAATGAAAATCCTGAAAAGAAAAAACCTCAACAAAACAGAGATGACAGAAAGGACAACAGAAATAGAGGTAATGACAAACCTCAACAAAACAAACAACCACAGCAGTCTCGCAACAACAACAAAAAAGAAAATGGAAATCGAGACAATAGAAATCGCTACAAGGAACCGGATTTCGAATTCGATGCGATAATTGAAAGTGAAGGTGTCTTAGATATCATGCAAGATGGTTATGGTTTTTTAAGATCAAGCGATTACAATTACCTCTCATCTCCCGATGATATTTATGTATCTCAATCACAAATACGTCTTTTTGGACTAAAAACTGGAGATACTGTATTAGGACAGGTTAGACCTCCTAAAGAAGGAGAGAAATATTTTCCTCTTATTAAAGTAAATAAAATTAATGGTCTTGACCCTCAAGTTGTTCGAGATAGAGTTTCTTTTGAACATTTGACTCCGTTATTTCCTCAAGAAAAATTTAAACTTGCAGAAAGACAAAGTACTATTTCTACCAGAATAATGGATCTTTTTGCTCCTATAGGTAAAGGACAACGTGGTATGATTGTATCACAACCAAAGACTGGTAAAACAATGCTACTTAAAGATGTTGCAAATGCAATTGCAGCCAATCATCCTGAGGTATATCAAATGATCCTTCTAATAGACGAAAGACCTGAAGAGGTTACTGATATGCAACGTAATGTAAAAGGAGAAGTGATCGCTTCAACATTTGACAAAGAAGCCAATGAACATGTAAAAGTTGCTAATATTGTTTTAGAAAAAGCAAAAAGATTAGTAGAATGTGGTCATGATGTAGTTATATTATTAGATTCTATCACAAGACTTGCTCGTGCTTACAACACAGTACAACCCGCAAGTGGTAAAATATTAAGTGGTGGTGTTGATGCCAATGCTTTGCACAAACCAAAACGTTTTTTTGGTGCAGCTCGTAATATAGAAAATGGAGGATCACTTACCATTATCGCTACAGCATTAACAGAAACAGGATCAAAAATGGATGAAGTTATCTTTGAAGAATTTAAAGGTACAGGTAACATGGAACTTCAATTAGATCGTAAAATATCAAATCGTCGTATTTTCCCTGCTATCGATCTTACCTCTTCAAGCACACGCCGAGATGACATACTGCTTGACGAAACAACCATTCAAAGAATGTGGGTAATGCGTAAATATCTTGCAGATATGAATCCTGTCGAAGCAATGGAATTTATTAATGAGCGATTCAAACAAACCAGAAATAATGATGAATTCCTAATCTCAATGAACGGGTAACATTATAATACAAAAAGTACAAGTTTAAAAAGACGGCTTCAAAATTGACAGCCGTCTTTTTATTTACCACCTCCTTACATTCTACAAATTTTTCTCGCTAACTTTATTTTTTCACTATAATCAACTGAAAGTTTTCTACTAAGAAGTTGACCAAACACAAAAAAACATACACCATGAAACATACATTATATATATTATGGAGTGTAACTTTATTATTATCAAGTTGCCAAAGTAATAGCCAATCAACAAAAAACGAAAAAGAAAACAATCATAAGCAAGATATTCTACCTGTACAGGTTAAAGCGGTTGACGGGCTGGAGAAAGCTTATTTTGCCAGTGGATGTTTTTGGTGTGTCGAAGCAGTTTACGAAAGCGTAATAGGAGTAAAAGAATCAATATCTGGATACTCTGGAGGGCATACAGAAAACCCAACCTACCAAACAAGCAACACAGGTCGCACAGGACATGCCGAGGCAGTAGAAATTATATACAATCCCAAAGTAGTTTCTTTCTCAACACTTGTTGATGTCTATTTTGGGTCACAGAACCCAACCCAAATAAACGGGCAAGGACCCGATCATGGCTCACAATACAGATCGATTATTTTTTATCAAAACGAAGAACAGAAAAAAATAATACAAGAAAAAAAAGAAGCCCTTTCTAAAAAACTAAACAGGAGAATTGCTGCGGAAATAAAACCTTTTCAAAAATTTTGGAAAGGAGAAGGATATCATCAGGATTATGAAAAAAGAAATCCAAATAACCCATACATACGGAATGTATCTATACCTAGGTTAAAAAAATTTCAAGCAAAATTTCCTAATCTTATTAAAGAAAAACACTAAAAACAAACAAATCTCGCTACTTAAACCTGAAAAACCAAGTTTACATTATGGTTCCTTTACACCGTTAAAACCATGTTAAAGCCAATATATTCTAGGCACTCTAGAAACTAGGCTCTTTTTAATTTCATCTTGTTTTTCAAGCCAAACTAGAAAACCGACAAGCTGTTCACTAAAAATGACTCAAATCCGTTGTAATGACATAAAAAATCGTTGAAAAGCACAATTTAATGTAAAGAAATCACTATTTTTATGCAAATAAAACGAAAACAAGTTGTGTTTTTCATATTAAAACATTACTTTTGAGTCTGATTAATAGTTTTCTTTTCAGTATTTTAATAATAAATATTGAAGTTTTGCTAGAACAAAAATAGCGTAAACAGCTGAAAAACAAAGCATTAGTCATTAAAATGTTCTTTAAAAAATTATATTCTTTTATTGCTCTGATATTTTGTATTAAAGCATTAAAATATAGCTAAACTACTTTAGCACCTTTTTTAAAGTTCTATTTTTTGATGGTAAATTATGTTTTTATAACATTTTAAGTTAAAAAAATATTAATATAAAATTTGAATTTATAACCCAATCTACTTAAAAACAAGAGATATGAAATCTATTTTTACATTTATTCTGCTTTTGGTGATTACCTTTTCGTCTCATGCTCAAGATGGGCAATACCTAATGTCTGTTAGCAAACTATCAGTACATAGTGGTCCTGGTTTAAACTTTAATACTATTGCTGAAGTCCCTAAAGGAACTCAAGTATATATAATGAGTTCTAACTATGGTGACTGGAGTGCTATACAGTACAAAAGTATGAACGGTTTTGTACTAACCAGAAACTTAACTAAGGACAGCAGTATTGCTGACGCAGAAAGAGCAGCAAAAGAAGCTGCTGCAAAAAGAGAAGCAGCAAAACAAGCTGCCGCACAAGCTATTGCAAGAGCAGAAGCCGCAAAAAGAGCTGCTGAAGAAGCTGCTAGAAAAGCTATTGCTGATGCAGAACGCTTAAAAAGAGAAGCCGAAGCAAATGCTGCTCAAGCTATCGCAGAAGCTGAAGCTGCAAGAAGAGCTCAAGATGCTACTGCAAAAAGAGCATTAGCTGATACAGAAGAAACAAGACGAGCACTTGAAGAAGCAAACAGAAGAGCTGCTAAAGGTAGCACTGTTACTTCTGCTCCTATTGAGTCTGCATCCCCTTCTTATGGTTCTTCTACAACTACAAGTTCTCCTAGAGCCGCTTCTATAGAAGTATCTAGAGAAGACAAGTATTCTAGCTGGGAGAAAAAGACATATAAATCGGGGGCAACTCCAAAATCATTTAATTTTAAAGGTAAGTTTGACTACAAACTAGACAATTATCTAAAAATTAAAGTAGGAAAAAACACAGAGGTAGTTGTTAAAATGTATAAAATGGGTAAAACCAAAGCTGATGATGAATTAGTGCGTGTTACCTATATCAATTCTAACGCTACACAATATATTAGAAATGTCCCAGTTGGCGAATACTACCTAAAAATAGCTTATGGTAGAGACTGGAGAGAAACTGTAGTTAATGGTAAAAAATTCGGTACATTTACTAAAAATGCACTTTATGAAAAGTATCAACAGATTTTAGATTTTAATACTGTTAAGACTTCAAAAGGTATCAATGTTCCTTCTTTCAATTTAGGACTTGATTTATTGCCTAGTGGAAGTGGTGAATATGCTACTGCTGGTCAAGATAATGTTACTGCTGAGGAATTCAATAAGGACTAAGCTTAACTACTTTAAAATATACATATTATAATCACCAAAATATAAATGTAACATTAAAATTCCAGAACTCTTTTTTGAGTTCTGGATTTTATGTGTAAAATAATATATGTTACATGTTTATTTTTTCAAGAAAATTATAAACATGTAAATTCAAAAAAGCCTATAAATAATGATATTTATAGGCTTTTTTTGATATAGACTCCTTAAGACTAAAGGAAAAAAACAATCATTTATTTTTTACTATTGCGATGCCTTTCTCTTGCTAATAGCGTATTCTTAAGTAACATTGCAATTGTCATTGGCCCAACCCCACCAGGAACTGGTGTAATAAAAGATGCCTTCTTACTCACGTTATCAAAATCTACATCCCCTACAATTTTATAGCCTTTTGCAGCAGATTCATCAGTTACTCTTGAAATTCCTACATCAATAACTACAGCATCATCTTTTACCATCTCTGCTTTTAGGAAATTAGGCACTCCTAACGCAGAAATTACAATATCAGCTTGAGAAATAATTTGTGTTATATTTTTAGTATGGCTATGAGTTAATGTAACTGTAGAGTTACCAGGCCATCCTTTTCTTCCCATTAAAATACTCATAGGCCTACCTACAATATGGCTTCTTCCTATAACCACAGTATGTTTTCCTTTAGTATTTACATTATAACGTTCTAATAATTCTAAAATACCAAATGGCGTTGCAGGAATAAAAGTAGACATATCCAAAGCCATTTTCCCAAAATTCATAGGGTGAAAACCATCTACATCCTTATCAGGATCTACCGCTAATAAAACTTTTTGTGTATCTATTTGTGGTGGTAGTGGTAATTGTACAATGAAACCATCGATATCATCATTTTCATTGAGTTCTTTGATTTTAGCTAGTAACTCTACCTCACTGGTAGTGCTTGGCATTTTAACCAAAGTAGATTCAAAACCTATCCTCTCACAAGCTCTTACTTTACTACCTACATAGGTTAAGCTAGCTCCATCATTACCTACCAATACTGCTGCAAGATGAGGTACTTTTTCACCGCGTTCTTTCATTTTTTGAACTTCAACAGCTATTTCGTCTTTAATATCGTTGCTTACTTTTTTTCCGTCTAATATTTCCATTCTCCCTAATTACCTTATACTATTATAATTCAGTTTTGCATATTTATCGCATCTTGCCCATCATCTGCATCATTCGTTTTCCACCGCCTCCTTGCATCATTTTCATCATCTTACTCATCTGATCAAACTGTTTAAGCAATTGATTTACTTGTTGTATAGACGTTCCAGAACCTTTACCTATTCGTTTTTTTCTACTAGAATTAATGATTTGTGGTTTTGATCGCTCCTCTGGAGTCATAGAATGAATAATAGCTTCAATATGTTTAAAGGCATCATCATCAATATCCATATTTTTCATCATTTTGCCTGCTCCTGGGATCATTCCAATTAAATCTTTCATATTACCCATCTTCTTAATCTGCTGAATTTGCTTTAGAAAATCATCAAATCCAAATTGATTTTTAGCAATTTTCTTTTGTAATTTTCTAGCTTCTTCTTCATCAAATTGTTCCTGAGCCCTCTCGACAAGAGATACTACATCCCCCATTCCAAGAATTCTATCCGCCATACGAGAAGGATAGAAAACATCAATAGCTTCCATTTTTTCTCCTGTACCAATAAACTTTATTGGTTTATTTACAACAGATTTAATAGATATTGCTGCTCCACCTCTTGTATCACCATCAAGTTTGGTAAGAATTACTCCATCAAAATTTAAAACATCATTAAAGGCTTTTGCTGTATTTACAGCATCTTGACCTGTCATAGAGTCAACAACAAATAGCGTTTCGTTAGGTGTAATTGCCTTATGAATATTCGCAATTTCTGTCATCATAATCTCATCTACAGCCAAACGTCCAGCGGTATCTATAATTACAACATTACATCCATTTTCTTTAGCATGTGCAATACCAGCTTTTGCAATAGCAACGGGATCATTATTACCTCTATCACTAAAAACCTCTACACCAATCTGGTCACCAACCACATGTAACTGATCTATCGCTGCCGGTCTATATACATCACATGCTACAAGAAGTGGTTTTTTTGTCTTCTTAGTAGCTAGAAAATTAGCCAGTTTTCCAGAAAAAGTAGTTTTACCAGAACCTTGTAGTCCTGACATTAGAATGATTGAAGGTTTCCCAGATAAATCAATATCCTCTACATCTCCTCCCATCAATTCTGTCAATTCATCCTTGACAAGTTTCACCATTAACTGTCCAGGCTTAAGGCTTTTAAGTACATTTTGACCTAAAGCTTTCTCCTTTACAGTAGCGGTAAACTCTTTTGCTATTTTATAATTTACATCAGCATCTACCAAGGCCCGACGTACTTCTTTAAGAGTTTCAGCAACATTTACTTCTGTTATTTGCCCATGCCCTTTTAGAATGTGTAAGGCTTTATCTAACTTATCACTTAAATTATCAAACATATATTTTCTGGTATTATGAAAACACTATCTTTATCGATAGATCGGTGCAAATTTAAGGATTTGAAATGTATAAAGAAAGCTCACAATTATAGAATTGTAGATTCCTAATTAAACACTAAACTTATTTCAAAAACAGATGAACTTTTTAGTTTATTTTGGTTTAAAACTTAACAATAAATGATCTTCGGGACAAGCCCACGAGGATCATTTACTAAAATTAGGCACAAGAAAGGTACCGTTAACCTTTTGATTAGCGTTTTCATTTTAGTAAGTTTTAAAATTAGTATATAAAGATTATGTGTGTAAAAAACTGAGCTGCTGCTAAAAATATAACTTAGAAACAGCAGGCAACAGCTCAGAAACTTTTATAGGAAATAAAAATTATTACATAACTGGTAACAATACCTGATCAATGACATGGATCACGCCATTTGATGCTTGCACATCGGCAGCAATTATATTACTAGGATCCATATTAGCAGCTCCTTTAACCGTTGCAGGCATATCCGTTAAAGTAATAGTTCCATTTAAAGTCATCGCCGTAGGAGTACTTGCCAGTATATCAGAAGTTATGTTACTTCCTGCAACAACATGATGATTCAAAATTGCCGCTACATTATTTTCATCTGTTGGGATTGTAATAGCTGCAAATGCATCATTATTAGGTGCAAATACTGTAAAAGGGGCTGGACTTGTTCCTAATGCTGTGTTTAAAATAGCAACAAAATCAGTAGTAGGTGTTAATGTAGTTAGAGCTTCAACTAAGGTTGAAAAATTAGCATCTGCAGTAGCAAAAGTTACAACAGTTGGAAGCGTTATTACTGTGTCTACAATATGAATTACTCCGTTACTTGCAACTATATTTTCTGTACTCACAGTAGAAATACCATTAAATTCTACCCCTCCCTCAGTATTTATATATATACTTAGGTTTTTATCTGTAGTTCCATATGTTGCTAAAGTATTTCCATATCCTGTAGATAAATCTGTTGATTGTAATTTACCACTGATTGCATGATTTAATAAAACTTGTTCTATCTGTGTAGAAGATAAACCTGAAATATCACCTAAAGCTGTAAAAGCATCGTTATTTGGTGCTAATAGTGTTAAACTACCGCCTTCTTCGCTCAAAGCACTAATTACTGTTGCACTATTATCTGTAGCTACTGTTGCCAAAGAAGATAAATTAGGATCAATTGATACAAAGTCAATCATTTTAGGAATGTTGATTACTTTATCTATTGCATGGATCACTCCATTAAATCGATCGATATCAGCAGTTGTCACAGTAGCTTGATCATTAATTTTAACCTCGCTACCAGATTTTGAAATATATGAACTAAAATCTGCTCGATTAATAACATAACCCGTTGTTATTTGATCTGAAGTGACTTTTGAATTTAACACATGATTCAAAAGCAAATCTTTTAATTCATCTAAAGGAATATCGTCCAATGAACCTCCGTCTAAAAAGCTGTTGAATGCTTCATTATTAGGAGCAAATACAGTAAAGGGTCCATTATCAGAAAGTGTTTCAACTAGTTCTGCTTTTTCTAAAGCTGCTAATAAAGAACTATAATCTTGATTTTCATTCAAGAAATCTATAATTGTTGTCGATGTAGATGGAAAAGTGGTATCATCGTCATCACTACAAGAAAAAACAGTTACTGTAAGAAAAGTAATCAAGATGGTTTTAAATAGGGTTTTGAATTTCATGGTTTTACTATTTATTATTCGATCATAAAACAACTTATAAAATAAAACTCTAACCCTCTAATGTGGTTTTAGCATTATTTTAACTTTTTGTTTAACAAAAAACGCATTTATGTTAAACAAAAAAATCATCTTGAAAAGATGACCTCGTATTTTATATTATTAAACTCCTTAGTTATCATTTTCATCACAATCAAAAACCATATCCATAATAGATCTTAACAAATCTTCATTATGCTGTACTTCAGATTTTTGACCGTTATGAAGTAATAAATCTATAGGATAATTTATACTTACTGAGGTATTTTCATTTAAATCAGACATAAATCTAAACAATATAGCGTCATGATCAATATTAAAAGTGCTTAATTCATTGGTATTTTTATCAAAAGTTGAAAATACCATAGGGTAAATAAAATCAATACATTCTATATCATCATCAATTATTTTACAGGACTCAGCAAAAACATCTAATACTGCCTGATTTTCAATATTTTTTTCTTGATGATTGAGCATCGTTATTGTAATTGGAAATTGAATTTCTACATTATCAACATTAGATAAATTGTCATAATCATCAATTTGATCAATTATCACTTCACTTCCGTTTAGCAAAATGACATAAGGCAAATTTATACTAAAACAATTAGCTCCATCTACTCTATCATCATAAGATCCATCATGAGTAGCAACATTTTTCATCAAACGAGCTAATTGAGAATTTTTCAGAATTATAGTATCATCTACCGGGTTAATCAACTCCCTTTCTTCTTCTTGACATCCTATACATAGTACACACATGACCATTAAAAAAAGCATCATTAATATTTTCATTTTCAGAGTTTTATTTTCCTTAAGAATTAAAAATAAAACAATATACTATATAAAACTCCTACGTATGAAAACTATTTTTTTTTAATTTTAACAAAAAAACAATGCCAAGAGATTTATTTGAGAATGTTTGTGAGGAAAAGTTATTCTCAGAACTTTTTAGAAAACATTCTAAAGAATTGCATGACTTCATGTATTATAAATATGGAGAGCATATTCATCCAAAAGATAAAGTTCAGGAAGCTTTTATAAAACTTTGGGATAACTGTAAAAAAATCTCGCTTCAGAAAGCGAAGAGTTTTCTTTTTACTGTAGTGAACAATCTATCATTAAATCAAATAAAACATAATAAAGTAAAATTAAAATTTCAGCAAATAGAACACAATGATAAAACCAATGAAAATCCTGAATTTATTTTAGAAGGAAAAGAGTATCTTCTTAAATATCAAAAAGCCCTCTCCAAACTCACCGAACCTCAGCGTGTTGCCTTTCTACTTAATAGAGCAGAAGGAAAAAAACACAAAGAAATTGCCGAATTACTAGGTATTTCAAGAAAAGCTGTGGAAAAAAGAATATACGGTGCATTAAAAAAACTCAGAAAAGAAATTGAGGGAATTTAACACATATAGGGGTAGGGATTTTTTAAACACAATTGTTATATAGATAGGAATCTTGCTATGAAAGAGAAAGATCTCATTAAAAAATGGTTGAATAATGCACAACTTACGCATACAGAATTAGAGGCGTTTAAGAATTTAAATGCCTATAATTCTTATGTTAGGATTTCTGATACTGCAAAGAAATTTAAAGCTCCTGATTATGAGATAGAATTTCATTTAGAAGATCTCAAAACTAATCTAACTGAAAACAAAAGTACTTCTTCACCAAAACAGTATATCACTATTTTGACACGTGTTGCTGCAGTATTTATTATAGGAATAAGTACGTATTTTGCTCTATTCTATAGAGCTAACACAACAATTGATACACTGGCTAGTCAAAAAACAACTATAGAACTACCTGATCACAGTATTGTAAAACTAAATGCTCTATCATCTATTGAATATCAAGAAAAAAAATGGGACGATAATCGTAAAATCAAACTCAAAGGAGAAGCATATTTTAAAGTAGCTAGAGGTAAAAAATTTGATGTAGAAACTTCTTCTGGTACAGTAAGTGTTTTGGGAACAGAATTTAATATTAAGCATCGGGATCATTACTTTGAGGTTATATGTTATGAAGGTCTTGTAAGTGTTAGTTATGACAACAATATCGTTAAATTGCCTGCAGGAAAAACTTTTAAAATACTTAAGAACGTAATATCCAAAGGTGAATCCAATGTTATCCAGCCTGATTGGATCGAAAACAAAAGTGTATTTTCTAGTACTCCTTATTCTCATATTCTTAAGGAATTTGAAAGACAATACAACATCACTATTATGGCAAATAATATAGATCAAAATAAACTCTTTACGGGTAATTTTGTACATTCAGATATTCAAACTGCTATACAATCTATTACCATACCTATGCGTTTGAAATATAAAATCAATGACAATAACATAACCCTATACAAAGAGTGATCAAAATCAAAATCACAGCTTTATTTATTGTTTTTTATTTTACTTTCTTTCAGATGTATGCTCAACCTGAACAGAATTCTATACCTCTTTTTTCATTGTTAAATCAAGTACAAGATAAATTTGATTGTAGTTTTTCTTATGCTGATAATGACATCAAAGGAATTACGCTATTCAACCCTCCAGAAATATATGACTTACAAGAAATTATTCAATATCTAGAACAAAATACACCTCTTAACTATACATTCTTAAGTGCAAAAAACATTGCATTGAGTCTTATTATAAACGAGAACAGAATCTGCGGAACCTTACAGTCTTTTGTTAACAATACAAGAATATCTAATGCTACTATACAAACAAGGAAGAATGCAGTTATTAGTGATGAAAAAGGTGAATTCAATCTTGATGTACAAGATATAAATCAATTAGTACGTATTAGTTTTATTGGTTTTAAAACACAAACATTTCTTGCCAAAGAACTTATCAATACTCCGTGCAAAACCATTGTTTTGATACCAGAAGTACAATATTTAAGAGAAATCATCCTAAACGACTATTTAATAAAAGGTATTGACAAAAAATCTGATGGATCTATAAGTATTGATTATAATGATTTTGGTATCCTTCCTGGATTAGTTGAACCTGATTTATTACAGACTATTCAAGCTTTACCTGGCATATTAAGTGTAGAAGAAACAGTTTCTGATATCAATGTAAGAGGAGGAACCAATGATCAAAATCTTATTCTTTGGGATGGAATCAAGATGTATCAATCTGGACATTTTTTTGGGCTTATCTCTGCATTTAATCCTTACTTAACCAAAAATGTACAATTAATACGAAACGGATCTAGTGCAAGTTATGGTGGTGGTGTTTCTAGCATTATATCAATGAATACAAGTAATGAAATTAACAAAGAGCGTGATATAAGTTTAGGGGTTAATATGATTAGTATTGATGGGTATATTGACACTCCTTTAGGGAGTAAATCATCTATACAGTTATCGATGCGTAAATCTATAAGTGAAGTATTAGAAACTCCTACATACACTCAATACTTTGACAAAGTTTTTCAGGATTCTGAAGTGTTGAATACAGCTGATAACATTTTTAACACAAATGATGACTTTTCTTTTTATGATATAAGTTTACGTTGGTTATACCAATTGACTTCGCAAGATCTTATTAAAGTAAATGCTTTGGTGATTAGAAATGACTTGGATTTTCAGGAAAATGCTACAATTAACGAGATTGATATTTCCAGAGAAAGCAACGTAAAACAAAATAATACCGCAGGAAGTATTTGGTATCAAAGAAAGTGGAATGACTTTTTTAGAAGTGAAATCATTATGTATGGTACTAGTTTTAAATTGGAAGCTATAAATTCTGATATTTTTAATGATCAACGGTTATTACAAGAGAATAAAGTTTTAGAGAATGGAATTAAATTAAATACGCTTCTTAAAATTAACTCTAATTTTAATGTGAAATCTGGGTATCAATTTAACGAAACTGGTATCACAAATCTTAGAGACGTAAATAATCCTACATTTAGAGATCTTATCAAAGAAGTAGTACGTACGAATAGTATTTTTTCTGAAGTCGAACTTAAATCCAAAAATAATAACACTCATCTTAACCTTGGAGTACGCTTTAACTATTTTGACAAATTCGACACTTTTATTGCGGAGCCTCGTCTAAGCTTTAATTATAAATTTCTTGATCACTTTGCCTTAGAAACACTAGCTGAATTGAAAAGTCAGATAACCTCTCAAGTTATAGAATCACAAAATGACTTCTTAGGAGTTGAAAACAGGAAATGGGTACTTTCTAACGACAATAATATACCGATACTTAAAAGTCAACAAATATCTCTTGGGTTAAGCTACAATCATAATAACTGGCTAATTAGCACTGACACTTATTATAAACATATTGATGGTATTCTATCCCAAAGTCAAGGATTTCAAAACCAGCTTGAATTTGAATCTGATCATGGTAGTTACACGGTAAAAGGAATAGATTTTTTAATCAATAAGAGATTTAAGAAATTGAGTGCTTGGTTAAGTTATTCTTATGCTACCAACATGTATTCATTTAACACTCTGAGCGAAAGAGACTTCCCAAATAACATCGATATTAGACACAATATCAACTTTGCTATTTCTTATACCTTAGATAGTTTCAAATTCTCAACAGGTATTAATTGGCATAGCGGAAAACCTACTACTATTCCTATAATAGGGAATGAAATTAATGAAGATGGAAGTATAAACTATAAACATCCAAATAGTAACAGTCTAAAAGATTATACCAGATGGGATGCTTCAGCAACGTATAATTTTAAACTCTTCAATAAAACAAAAGCCATCTTAGGCATATCTATTTGGAATATATTAAGTCAGGATAATGTGGTAAACAATTACTATAGAAGAAATAATGTTCAAAATAATATTGAAGAAGTTAAGCAATTTGGTTTGGGGTTTACCCCTAACGTAGTATTTAGAGTTAATTTTTAATATGTTTAACTCCACTATACGTTATTACTTCTTCGCCTCCTACCACCTGTGTCGCATTTTTCCCAATTTTGAATCCTTTTTTCTCAAAAAATGCTCGAGTTAGAAGGTTAATCTGAGTGGTTAGCGTATGAATATTTGCACGAATTGCTATCTTTTCAATCATTTCGTATAACTCACTAGCAATTCCTAAGCCATGGTAATTCATATGCACAAAAATATATTCTATATTTCCTCTCTTATCCATAGAAAAAGAACCTACAATCTCACCATTTAGCTTTGCATTATAGATAAAATCTTTTTCAAACTTATTTTGCCAATAAATTTTGTTTGTAGCTAATCGAGAATAAATTTTGATTTCAGATTTTGTAAATATCATCGAGCCATATGTGGTAACCGTTTGATAAAACAAACGCTGCATCAAAGGTAAATCTTGATTAGTTGCTCTAGACACTTCACATTTCATACTAAAAAAATAAAAACAGAACCTTTAATATAGTAATTATCAATGGTTTTCACCTCATACTTTTAGACAAAAGGAGTAAAAAATCGATAATCTTCATTTTCAAAATTTTAAAGAACTTTAATTTTCATCACATAAATCTACATTCGTTCGGGGACATTAATTCCTAAAAGCTGAAATGCAGATTTTATTGTACTCCCCACAAAAATTGATAATTGTACTCTAAATATTTTTTCAGAATCTGTATCTGCTCCAAATATGGATACATTCTGAAAAAATGAGTTATAGCTTTTCACCAAATCATAGGTATAATTTGCCACTATCGCGGGACTAAGTTCATTTGCCGCATTTTGGATAACATCAGGATATAGTTCTAATTGCTTAATAAGTTCCTTTTCTTTTTGCTGTAAATCAAGACCTGTAATTGTGTGAGAATAATCAAAATCAGCTTTACGTAAGATTGCTTGAATACGAGCATATGTATACTGTATAAATGGACCTGTATTCCCTTGAAAATCTACAGATTCTTCTGGATTAAAAAGGATACGTTTTTTGGGATCCACCTTCAAAATGAAATATTTTAAAGCGCCTAAACCAATGGTATGATATACTTCTAATTTATCTTCTTCTGTATATCCTTCTAATTTACCAAGATCTTTAGAAATTTCTCCTGCTGTCTTTGCCATTTCTAAGATCAAATCATCCGCATCGACTACCGTACCTTCTCTACTCTTCATCTTACCACTTGGCAAATCCACCATACCATAGCTTAAATGATGTAAATGTTTCGCCCAATTATATCCTAATTTTTTTAGAATAGCAAATAGCACTTTAAAATGATGGTCTTGCTCATTTCCTACAGTATAAATCATCCCTCCAACATCAGGGTTATCTTCAACACGTTGAATAGCTGTACCAATATCCTGAGTCATATAAACAGAGGTTCCATCACTGCGCAATACTAATTTATCATCTAGTTTTTCTGTACTAAGATCACACCATACAGATCCATCTTCTTTCTTATAGAAAATACCTTTTGCCAGACCTTCTTTGATATTATTTTTCCCTAGAAGATAGGTGTTACTTTCATAATAATAGCTATCAAAATCTACTCCAAGAGTCTTATATGTCTGATCAAAGCCCTCATAAACCCATCCATTCATCATTTTCCAAAGTTGAACTACTTCTTCATCTCCAGATTCCCATTTGCGAAGCATTTCCTGAGCTTTTATCAAAATAGGAGCTTCTTTCTTTGCTTCTTCCTCTGCTTTACCTTCATTGATCAATTGTGTTATTTGATCTTTATAAATTTTATCAAATTTCACATAGTAATTACCTACCAGTTTATCCCCTTTAAGATTAGTTGATTCTGGCGTTTCTCCATTTCCATATTCTTGCCACGCAAGCATTGATTTACAAATATGTATACCGCGATCATTAATAATCTGAGTTTTATATACGTTTTTACCACTTGCTTTAATAATCTCTGCTACAGAATATCCTAGCAAATTATTTCTTACATGACCAAGGTGTAAAGGTTTATTTGTATTTGGTGAAGAATACTCCACCATTACGGACGTATCTTCTTTAGAAGGCGTAACAAAACCATAGGATGCATTGTTGCGAATACCATTGAAAAACTCAAGGTAATAAGTATCTGAAATGACAAGATTTAGAAACCCTTTCACCACATTAAAATCTATAATTTCATACACATTAGAAACCAAATATTTTCCGACAGCTTCTCCTATCTGCACAGGGTTTCCTTTTACTACACGTAGCATTGGAAATACTACTACAGTTATATCTCCCTCAAATTCTTTTCGGGTTGCTTGCAATTCTACAGATTCCAGACCAGCATCATACAACACTTGTATGGCTTCTTTTACTTTTTCTGAAATGGTTTTTTGTAAACTCATCTTCTAAAATTAAGCTGCAAAGATAATAGAAATTATAGTGTCTCCACAGGTGTTCTGCTTCATTTCGCTATATTCTAAATAAATAAATGTTAGTCAATAACTCCTATAAAAATCCTGAGTTAATCATAAAGATAAATCACGAAGTTAGCTCTCCAAAACTTCATGCAACTAAAAAACAGTATCCAAATATGAAACTTACCTGTTTTTTACAACACACTCAAAAACTATAGTATATTATTATTTATCAAACACTTACAAAGTAAAAACCAAAGAACACCCATACCATTCTTATATAAAATTACTGAAATACGAAATTGAACTATAAACAGTCCTTATAACATCTAGGATTTCTAGAAAATCAAAAAAATAATTTCATGTATCCAAGTTAATTTCTTCGTACCTTATACATTAAAAATGCGAATTCTTCTTACTGGAACCAATGGATATATTGGAATGCGACTTCTACCTTTACTTCTAAACGCCGGGCATACAGTAATATGTTGTGTTAGAGATCAGAATAGACTTTCTATCGATCAAGAGGTCAAAGAAAAAGTCAAAATCGTCGAAATAGATTTTTTAAACACACCCGACACTTCAGTATTACCCAAGGATATAGACGCAGCTTATTATCTAATTCACTCCATGAGTTCTTCCACCAGTGATTTTGATAAAAAGGAAGAGGTTTCTGCAAAAAACTTCAATATTTATGTTAAGCATATCAATATAAAGCAAGTAATCTATCTAAGTGGTATTGTTAATGAGAAAAATTTATCTAAACATTTATGGTCAAGAAAAAATGTCGAAGAGACATTATACAAAGGAAATTACAACCTCACCGTCTTACGCTCGGGTATCATCGTTGGTTCTGGCAGTTCTTCTTTTGAAATCATTAGAGATTTATGTGAAAAGCTGCCTGTAATGATTACTCCAAAATGGGTAAATACCAAAACTCAACCTATTTCAATTAGAGATGTACTTAATTTTATGGTTGGTGTTCTTGGAAATTCTAAATGCTATAATGAATCATATGATATTAGTGGGCCAGATGTACTGACTTATCGAGAAATGTTAATGCAATATGCCAAAGTAAGAGGAATTCGATTGTATATTATCACATTACCTATCATGACTCCCAAATTATCCTCATATTGGTTATATTTTGTTACTTCAACTTCATATAAATTAGCATTAAACCTAGTAGATAGCATGAGTATTCCTGTAATAGCAAAGGATAAACGTCTTCAAAAAATTTTAGACATTTCACCAATAACGTATGATAGATCTTTAGAATTAGCGTTTATAAAAATAGAACAAAATCAGGTTGTCTCCAGCTGGAAAGATTCTATGATTAGTGGGCGTTTTAAAAAAGATATTCAAAAATATATTACTGTTCCTAGACGTGGTTGTTTTAAAGATCAAAAAAAGATTAAACTAATAAACTCAGAAAAAGCATTAAACCGTATATGGGCAATCGGAGGAGAGACAGGTTGGTATTACGGAAACTGGATGTGGAAAATAAGAGGATATTTTGATAAATTTTTTGGAGGAGTAGGTTTACGAAGAGGGCGAACACACCCTGATGAAATATTTTCTGGAGATGCTTTGGATTTTTGGAGAGTACTTGTAGCTGATAAAAAAAATATGCGTTTATTATTATTTGCAGAAATGAGAGTCCCTGGTGAAGCATGGTTAGAATTTGATATCGATAAAAATAATATACTATATCAAACAGCCACTTTTAGACCCAAAGGAATTTGGGGAAGATTATATTGGTATTCTATGATTCCTTTTCATTATTTTATTTTTGGAGGTATGATTCGTAAAATTGCTACTTAAAGTTAATTATACTAGGACAAAGTGCTATTTTTTGTCGATAAATTACGCTTTTTTTACATTTTTTCATATATTTAATAAAAAACTATATGAAAAAAATTTCATCAATTATTTTTCTATTCTTTGTATTTTATTCTTGTAATTCTAATCGAATAAAAGATATTGAATTACATAATTTGACTACATTAATGATTGGTGAATTCTCTAATAAAGAACAAGCAAAGCAAGATAATAGTTTCCCGAATTCACTTATGATCAATGTAAGAATATGGAAAAACAAACCAGGATATTGGATATATTCTGAATTATCAGATGCAAGCGAAAATAACATTGTAGTACATAGTCAACGAATAATAAATTATGAGAGAATAGATTCAATCACTTTTAAAAGTACAGGATATAGAATTCCTAATGAAAAAGACTATCAATCTCCTTGGAAAAATATAGGAGTTTTTGATAAACTGACCCTAGACAGTTTGCAAATTAGAAATGGATGTGAAGTATATTTTAAGAAAAAAACTTCAACAATATATTCTGGAAAAACAAATAATGAATTATGCTCTAGTAGTGTTGATTATATAAATTATATCTCTAGTTCTTTTGTGGTCAGTAAAGATAAAATATCTATTTGGACAAGAGGGTATGACAAAAAAGGAAAGCAAGTCTGGGGGAAAATTAGAGGTCCATACAAATATAAAAGGTTAGCAGAAAATTGAAGTGGCTTAAACCATTTCATTGAGATAACATCAATTTACAAAATCCGACAAGGTTTTATTTTCCAAAACCTTAAGCGTATTATCTCTTACTTCTATCATAACCCTATGAACAGCACACTTATCTTCATCTGGGCAATCACCGCACTTTTCATAAAAATTAAGACTTACACAAGGAAGCATAGCAATAGGTCCTTCTAAAACTCTAATCACAGAAGCCATTGTTATCTCTTTAGGCTCCTTAATCAAATAATAACCACCTCCTTTACCTTTTTTTGATCCCAAGAATCCTGTTTTTCTCAACGTCAATAAAATACTCTCCAAAAACTTTTGAGAAATATTCTCACTAACTGCTATTTCAGATATTAAAACCGGATGTTCGCATCTTTTTCTTGCAATATATGTTAACGCTTTTAAGCCATATTTTGTTTTTTTTGAAAGCATATTTTATTTATTTCACTTAAACTCATTCCCGATTTTTCTTATCCAAATAAATATTTGTATGTAGTCTTATAGTAATAGTAAAAAAGTATATTTAAAAAATACTCTAATACACTTTAATTCTACATGCCTTTTTTTGGAAGAAAAACTTCAGCCATCATGCAACGTGCACTTCCTCCACCCAAAGTTTCAATAGTATCGAGATCACTATATAAGATTGCACAATGCTTTTCTATCTTAGTTATCTGATCTTTGCTTAAACTTTTAAATGCGGCAGATGACATCACAAGATAACGTTTATCTCCCGAACCTACAACTTGAAGCATGTTACCTGCAAAATTGTTAACCTGATCTTCTGTAATTACTATAATATCTTTTTCGTCTTTCTTTAGATGATCAATAAGGTTTTTTCGTTCTTTCTTATCGTCTATACAATTAAGACACACTACAGCAAACGTCTCTCCTATCCCCATCATCACATTGGTATGATAGATTGGAAGTCTTTTTTTACCAACAGTTTGATATGCTGTAAAAACCACTGGCGTATACTCAAAATCCTCACAAAATTCGATAAATAATCCTTCATCAGCACGAGCAGATAAAGCACAATAAGCTGTTCTATTTACTCTATCTAACACAATACTCCCTGTACCTTCGAGAAATAGCTCTTCCTCTTCTGCAGATGTATAATCTACTATATTTTTTATTTCAAAACCAGAAGCTTCTATCTGATTCAAAACCTCTGGTTTACGCTCTTTTCTTCTATTAATAGCAAACATTGGATATAGCCCAACATCTCCATTTTCATGGAAAGACACCCAATTATTAGGAAAAATAGAATCCGGAGTGTCATTTCTTGGGTCATCGTCAATCACAATAACCTGAACTCCTATTTTTTTTAACGAAGCAACAAATTGATCAAATTCTTGCTGCGCTTTTATATTAGCCTCCTCTGCAACAATACCAGTATTTTCTTGGTAATAATTGTTTACAGCCGTTTGCTCATTCATCCTAAACTGCACTGGACGAATCATAACTATGGTATTGGTTACTTGTTTCATCTGTATTAAATATCTTTTTAAGATCTGAAATAGATTACAATTATTACAATTCTAAATTATTTACTACGTAACAGCATATATACTTAATCTGTTGTGTATTTAACTATTCTTCAAATCAAATCCCTTAAATTTAAGTGCTTCAACCCGAGCAACTATTGGGAAAGAAGTGTATCTACAATAGCGTTTTTTATTCAAAATCCTATTCTAGATACAGCTTATCTTTATTTCATTACCATAAAACACTCGAATTAATGTTTTTTTACATTAATTTTTCTAAATGCACAACAAGTTATTTTACTAATCTCTTACCAATGGCATCGTAGAACAACGTAATAACCCCTCTTGTTTTGCAATTTCCGCATAAGGAACTTCTTCTACCGTGATATTTTGACTTCGCATCCAGGTATTTAATCTTGTAAAATTCTTTTCTGAAATGACAACATCTTCTGCTATAGAAAAAATATTCGAATTCATGTTATACATTTCATCCTTATCAATATGAAAAAGGTTTTCATTACCAAATAGATCGACTAGATATTCATAGTCTGATACATTTCTAAAACCTTCTTTATGAATGATCGCTTTATTGCTTCCGACAGGCTGAAAACAACAATCCAAATGCAGTGCATTATCTCTTGGATCTTTCATTGATTTATTAAGATCAAATTCTTTGACTATTTTGTTTTGAAAAAGAGATTGTATATAAGCAACTCCTTTCATATTTGTTCTGGCAACAATACAATCTGGGTAATCATCACCTTTATAAGTTCCAATAAATATATGATCATTATGCATCATTATATCTCCTCCTTCAAAGTGAATAGTTTCAGATGGAGCCTTATAGACTTTATCTGGATTTATTTCATTTATAACATATTGAATTGCCTTGATTTCTTTTTCTCTATGAGGAAGAATATTGGATTTGATAAATTTATCTTCTATCACAAAAGCAATATCTCTTGCAAAGATTTGATTGTAATCCTTTATTACATCTGGGCGATACACTTTTACATTATATTTTTCAAAGACCTTAGCCACTGATTCCATTTCTTCAATCATAGCTAATTCTTTTGGATAAGTTCCTGCTTTTATATGTTCAATAGACTTAGGATCATAAGCTTCTTCTATTTTTGGAATAGCACCATTACTTCTCGCTGTTCCTAGAATCACAGCTCTTAATCTAGAAGTTTCATTCTGTATATTTAGTTGCAACAAAATAAGTTTTTAAGTGTAAATAATTATGTTAATCTGAGTAGTTAGACAAATATATAAATAGACAATCTCTGACAACCAATTTCACACAAAAAAATACCAATTATTTTACAAAATTCAAAAAATAAACATCTAAGAAGAAGCACATCTTGTCGATTCATCAAAAAAAAGGCGTTGAATATAAACTCAACGCCCTGTAATCGTAGTACTATATAGACCTTAACGTTCTGATACTTTTTTGAACGTTCTATGATTTTCTCCAATGTATATTTGTCTTGGTCTTCCGATTGGTTCTTTACGAAGGCGCATTTCTCTCCATTGAGCAATCCATCCTGGTAATCTACCTAAAGCAAACATTACTGTAAACATTTCTGTCGGAATACCTAATGCTCTATAGATAATACCAGAATAAAAATCTACATTAGGGTACAGTTTTCTTTGTACAAAATACTCATCCTCCAAAGCAACAGAAGATAATCCCTTAGCAATATCAAGAACAGGATCTTCTATACCCAAATCACCTAATACTTCTTCTGCGGATTTTTTAATAATCTTAGCCCTTGGGTCAAAATTCTTGTATACTCTGTGCCCAAATCCCATTAAACGGAAAGGATCACTTTTATCTTTTGCTTTATTTATATATTTTGCTGTATCCCCTCCATCTTCTCTAATAGCTTCTAACATTTCTATAACTGCCTGATTTGCACCACCATGAAGAGGCCCCCAAAGTGCAGATATACCAGCAGACAATGATGCAAATAATCCTGCATGAGAAGAACCTACTATTCTCACTGTTGAGGTTGAACAATTTTGTTCATGATCTGCATGAAGGATTAGTAATTTATCAAGCGCATCATAGATCAATTTGTTTGGTTCATATGCTTTATTAGGCCTTGCAAACATCATTTTATGAAGATTCTCTACATAACCTAATGAATTATCTCCATAATCCAATGGCAAGCTTTTTCTTTTTCTCATTGTCCAAGCTGCAAGCACAGGAAATTTTGCCAATATTTTCACTATTGCATCGTACATTTCTTCATCAGAATCAACATCAACAGATCCTGGATTAAAAGCTATTAATGCACTTGTCAAAGAAGATAACACTCCCATTGGATGAGCACTCTTAGGAAACCCGTCCAAGATCTTTTTCATATCTTCATCTACATGAGACTCTTCTTTAATATCTTTATCGAATTTTTCTAATTGCTCCGCAGTAGGCAATTCTCCAAAAATTAATAGGTAAGCAACTTCTAAAAAATCAGCCTTTTCTGCTAATTCTTCGATAGAATATCCTCGATATCTTAAGATTCCTTTTTCTCCATCGAGAAAAGTAATAGCACTCTCACAGCTTCCAGTGTTTTTATACCCAGGATCAATTGTAGTAACTCCATTAGTCACCCCCCTAAGTGCTTTAATATCAATCCCTAATTCATTCTCTGTTCCTTCTATTATTGGGAACTCATACCTATTACCGTCGATTTCTAACGTAGCTGTTTTTGACATGTGATTATTTTAGAATTTTGCTATTATTGTAGATTCGCTAAATTACGAAATATAGTGTTAATATGTTATTAATCGTAAGATGATTTTCACACTTACAATCAATTTCTTAAATTATTCCAAAAAAGTGGCTATCTTTTCAAACAGCCACTTTTATTACAATTTATATATTGTATTATTTTACCTTAAAAGCATTCTCTTTTGGGTAATAAGCAACAACTCCTAATTCCTCTTCTATTCGAAGTAACTGATTATACTTTGCCATTCTGTCGCTTCGAGATGCAGAACCTGTTTTGATCTGTCCTGTGTTTAAAGCTACTGCCAAATCTGCTATCGTATTATCTTCAGTTTCACCAGAACGATGAGACATCACAGAAGTATATCCTGCATTATGCGCCATATTAACTGCCGCAATAGTTTCTGTCAGTGTTCCTATTTGATTAACTTTAATAAGAATCGAATTTGCGATGTTATTTTTAATTCCTCTGGAAAGTCTTTCTACATTGGTTACAAATAAATCATCTCCAACTAATTGAACTTTATCTCCTACTTTATCTGTAAGATATTTCCAACCATCCCAATCATTTTCGTCCATACCATCTTCGATAGAAACAATAGGATATTTTGAAGCTAACTCTGCAAGATAATCTGCTTGTTCCTCACTAGTACGAATTACTCCGGTATCACCTTCAAATTTGGTGTAATCATATTTACCATCAACATAAAATTCTGCTGCAGCACAATCCAGAGCAACCATTACTTCATCTCCAAATTTATACCCTGCTTTTTCAACAGCTAGTGCAATCGAATCTAATGCATCTTCTGTACCATCCAAAGTTGGAGCAAAACCACCTTCATCACCAACGGCAGTACTCAATCCTCTATCATGCAATACTTTTTTAAGATTATGAAAAATTTCTGTTCCCATTTGCATAGCATGAGTAAAATTCTCTGCTTTTACAGGCATTACCATGAATTCTTGGAATGCTATTGGAGCGTCACTATGCGAACCTCCATTAATTATATTCATCATAGGAACAGGAAGTGTGTTTGCACTTACCCCTCCAACATAACGATACAATGGCATATTAAGTTCATTCGCAGCTGCCTTTGCTGCTGCCAGAGAAACACCAAGAATTGCATTAGCTCCAAGTTTTGATTTATTAGGAGTTCCATCTAACTCAATCATAGTTCGGTCTAATAAATTCTGATCAAACACAGAATATCCTAATAACTCTTCAGCAATTATTGTATTTACATTTTCAACAGCTTTAAGTACTCCTTTACCCATATAATTTTCGCCTCCATCACGTAACTCTACAGCTTCGTGTTCTCCAGTAGATGCTCCAGAAGGAACAGCTGCTCTTCCTAGAATACCATTTTCAGTAATCACGTCTACTTCTACAGTTGGATTACCACGTGAATCTAAAATCTGTCTAGCGTGAATATTAACAATTACACTCATGTCTTTAATTTATTTTGTTGGATAATTTTAATTCTTCGCAATATACAAAACCAGCAAACTTTAATCCCTTCAAAAAAGTCTTAATTTACTAGCAAAACCATAATACTAAAGCCAAGTTATCAACTATAACGTTATAGAATAATAGCTTATAAAAAAGCTTTATAAATCATTTAAATAATCCAAGTTTTATCCCGTAATTTTTGTCTTCTCAATATTTTCAATAAACTGATCGAATAAATATATTGAATCATTTGGTCCTGGACTAGCTTCTGGGTGATATTGCACAGAAAAACAATTTTTATTTTTCATTTTAATTCCTGCAACTGTATGATCATTTAAATGCACATGCGTTATTTCTACCTCAGGATGCTTTTCAGTTTCTTCTCTATGTATAGCAAAACCATGGTTTTGAGAAGTAATCTCTCCTTTACCCGTTATTAGGTTTTTTACGGGGTGATTAATTCCTCTATGTCCATTATGCATTTTATATGTACTAATTCCATTAGCCAACGCTATAACCTGATGTCCTAAACAAATGCCAAAAAGCGGCAAATCATTGTCCAAAATATCTTTTGCTGTCGCAATAGCTTGTGTTAACGGCTCAGGATCCCCCGGACCATTTGATAAGAAATACCCGTCAGGTTTCCATTCACTCATTTCTTCAAATGTAGCATTGTAAGGAAACACCTTTACGTAAGCATCTCTTTCCGTTATATTACGTAGAATATTTTTCTTTATCCCTATATCTAATGCTGAAATTTTATAAGTTGCATTCGGATCTCCAACAAAATAAGGTTCTGATGTAGAAACTTTTGATGCTAATTCTAATCCATTCATGTTAGGAACAGCTGCTAATTCTTTTTTTAATCTATCTACATCCTTAACATCTGTAGTGATTACAGCATTCATTGCTCCATTATCTCTAATATAACTTACTAATGCTCTAGTATCTACATCAGAAATTGTCAAGAGGTTATGTTTTTCCAAAAACTCTTGTAAAGAACCATCTGCCAGATCTCTAGAATATTCATAACTAAAATTCTTTACAATCAAACCTGAAATTTTAACAGAATCTGATTCGATCTCTTGATTATTAGCACCATAATTACCGATATGAGCATTGGTAGCCACCATTAATTGCCCATAATATGATGGATCAGTAAAAATTTCCTGATAACCAGTCATACCTGTATTAAAACACACTTCACCAAAGGCACTACCCTCTTTACCTACAGCCTTACCGTGAAAAATTGTACCATCAGCTAATAAAAGGATTGCTTTTTTTCGAGATTGATATTTCATTTATCTACATTTATTGTTTTCAAAAACCTTTTCAGAATCCACAAAGTAACCATATTGTTACTATACCAATTTTAAATTCTGCTATCTTCTAAATAATTTAACAACATATTTCCTTCAAGGTGGAAATTAAACCTATTTATGATTATTCAAAAAAAAAGGATAAACGACGAACGTTTATCCTTTTAATATTATGTGTGATTTACACTATTCATTTATTCTTCTTCAGAATTAGCAATTTCCGTTACTGGTGCTGCTGGAGCAGTTTCAGCTTTCTTTCCTTTTCCTCCTCTTCTTCTAGCTTTCTTCTTAGCAGGCTTTCCAGCGTTATATAACTCGTTATAATCTACTAATTCAATCATTGCCATGTCTGCATTATCTCCAAGACGATTTCCAAGCTTAATAATTCTTGTGTATCCTCCTGGTCTATCTCCTACTTTAGGAGCAACGTCTCTAAATAATTCAGTAACTGCATATTTATTACGCAATCTACTAAAAACGATACGACGATTATGAGTAGTATCTTCTTTAGATTTAGTTACTAACGGCTCCACAAATTGCTTAAGCGCTTTTGCTTTTGCAACTGTAGTATTGATCCTTTTATGCTCTATTAGGGAACAAGCCATATTCGCAAGCATAGCTTTACGATGTGCTGTTTTTCTTCCTAAATGATTTACTTTCTTTCCGTGTCTCATGACATTTAATTTTAATCATCATCTTGCTACAACCCGTTCTGAGGAGCAAAATATGATGGATTAGTCTTTATCTAATTTATATTTAGAAAGATCCATACCAAAGTTAAGTCCTTTAACATTAACAAGCTCTTCAAGCTCTGTTAAAGATTTCTTACCGAAGTTACGGAACTTCATTAAGTCATTTTTATTATAAGATACTAAGTCTCCTAAAGTGTCTACTTCTGCAGCTTTTAAACAGTTAAGCGCACGTACAGAAAGATCCATATCAATCAACTTTGTTTTCAACAACTGCCTCATGTGAAGTGATTCTTCATCATAAGTTTCCGTTTGTGCAATCTCATCAGCCTCTAATGTGATACGTTCATCTGAGAACAACATGAAGTGATGGATTAATATTTTAGCAGCTTCAGTCAATGCATCTTTTGGATGAATAGATCCGTCAGTTACAATTTCGAAAACTAATTTTTCGTAATCTGTCTTTTGCTCTACACGATAATTCTCAATGCTATACTTAACATTTTTGATTGGAGTGTATATAGAATCTGTAAAAATGGTTCCAATAGGAGCGTTAGCTTTCTTATTTTCTTCAGCAGGAACATAACCTCTACCTTTTTCAATAGTAATTTCAAGGTTAAGTGCCACTTTTTTATCCATATTACAGATAACTAGATCAGGATTCAATACCTGAAATCCAGAAATAAATTTCTGAAAATCCCCAGCAGTTAATTGCTCTTGACCTGAAATAGAAATAGTAACAGATTCATTATCTATATCTTCTATCTGACGCTTAAAACGTACCTGCTTAAGATTTAAAATAATTTCTGTAACGTCTTCTACTACTCCAGAGATTGTAGAGAACTCATGATCTACACCTTCTATTCTAAGAGAAGTTATAGCGAATCCTTCTAAAGAAGATAGCAAAACTCTTCGTAAAGCATTACCAACTGTTAATCCATACCCTGGTTCTAATGGTCGAAATTCAAATTTACCATCGAACTCAGTAGAGTCGATCATGATAACTTTATCGGGCTTCTGAAAATTTAATATTGCCATGTTATTTTTTCTTCTTAGAGTTATTACTTAGAGTATAATTCGACAATGAATTGTTCGTTTATATTTTCCGGAATCTGAATTCTTGCCGGAACCGATACAAAAGTACCTTCTTTGGTATCGTTATTGAATGTAATCCACTCATACACCTTGCTATTATTAGCAAGAGAATTTTGAATTACTTCTAGTGATTTTGATTTTTCTCTTACTCCTACCACATCTCCTGCCTTCAATTGGTAAGATGGAATGTTAACTTGTTGTCCATTTACAGTGATATGTCTGTGAGAAACCAATTGCCTTGCTCCTCTTCGAGAATTTGCCAACCCCATTCTGAATGCTACATTATCCAAACGTGATTCACATAACTGGAGTAACACCTCACCTGTAATTCCTTGTGCACGTGTCGCTTTTTCAAACATATTTCTGAATTGACGCTCTAAAACTCCATAAGTATACTTAGCTTTTTGCTTTTCCATTAATTGGATAGCATATTCACTTTTCTTACCTCTACGTCTGTTATTTCCGTGTTGCCCTGGAGGGTAATTTCTTTTTTCGAATGATTTATCATCTCCGAATATCGCTTCACCAAATTTACGAGCGATTTTAGTTTTTGGACCAGTATATCTTGCCATTATTAATAATTTAGTTACTGAGGATAATCATGAATTAAGGTCTCTTTCCTTCGATGATTATTTCCCCTCATTTAGATTTACTTATTTTTAATTTAAATACAAAAAGATCCCGAACGCAATGTTCGGGATAAAATTATACTCTACGTCTTTTTGGAGGACGACACCCATTATGAGGCATTGGAGTTACATCAATGATTTCTGAAACTTCAATTCCTGAGTTATGAAGAGAACGTATTGCAGATTCTCTACCATTACCAGGGCCTTTTACGTATACCTTCACTTTCTTAAGTCCTGCTTCGACAGCAACTTTAGAAGCATCTTCTGCAGCTAGTTGAGCTGCATAAGGAGTGTTCTTTTTAGAACCTCTAAAACCCATTTTACCTGCAGAAGACCATGAAATAACGTCTCCTTTTTTATTTGTTAGTGAGATAATAATATTGTTAAAAGAAGCTGTTACGTGTGCTTCTCCTACTGACTCAACAATTACCTTACGTTTTTTTGAAGTTGACTTTGCCATACTACTTATTATTTAGTCGCTTTTTTCTTATTAGCAACTGTTTTTCTTCTTCCTTTACGTGTTCTAGAGTTATTTTTGGTACGTTGTCCTCTAAGCGGCAAACCAGCTCTATGTCGAATACCTCTATAACATCCTATATCCATAAGACGTTTGATATTTAACTGTACTTCAGAACGTAATTCTCCTTCAATGGTATAGACTCCAACGGCTTCACGGATAAGACCAATTTGATCATCATTCCAATCAGAAACTTTTATACTCTCATCTACTTTGGCAACCGCTAAAATTTCTTTAGCTCTACTTTTACCAATTCCGAAGATATAGGTTAATGCTATAACTCCTCGCTTTTGTTTAGGTATATCTACCCCTGCAATTCTTGCCATAATTACCCTTGTCTTTGTTTAAATCTAGGATTCTTTTTATTAATCACGTAAAGTCGGCCTTTTCTACGCACAATCTTGCACTCGGCACTTCTTTTTTTTATTGATGCTCTAACTTTCATCTCTTTGTTTTTAATTTCCAAAATATATTATAATATATTTTAGAATGAATCAGTAACAAGATTTTTCAGCCTGCAAAAGTACACAAAAAATCTTAATTTACAATATTCTTAATTTATTTAGTATCTATATGTTATTCGAGCCTTAGTTAAATCATAAGGACTCATTTCTAACTTTACTTTATCTCCTGGTAATAATTTTATATAATGCATACGCATTTTACCAGATATATGAGCAGTCACAACGTGCCCATTTTCTAACTCAACTCTAAACATCGCATTAGATAATGCTTCAATAATACTTCCGTCTTGCTCTATTGCCGGTTGTTTTGCCATTATGCTACTGCTTTACGATTTTTACCTGTTTTCATCAATCCATCATAGTGCCTATTCAACAAATACGAATTAACTTGTTGCATCGTATCAATTGCCACACCTACCATAATAAGTAATGATGTTCCGCCAAAAAATAATGCCCAACCTTGTTGTACATTCAACAATTTCACCGCAATTGCTGGAAATATTGCTATTAGAGCTAAGAAAATTGAACCTGGGAGCGTGATTTGTGACATAATCCTATCTAAGTATTCAGAAGTTTCACTTCCCGGTCGAATTCCTGGAATAAAACCACCACTACGTTTTAAATCATCTGCCATTTTATTTGTTGGTACTGTAATCGCAGTATAAAAATAAGTAAACACAATGATAAGCACTGCAAACAGAACATTATACCACAGTCCAAAAATATCACTAAACTCTGCCGCGACTCCTTGCGAAAAATCAGAATCAGATAACTTTGCAGCAGCAGCAGGAACAAACATAATTGCCTGAGCAAAAATGATTGGCATTACACCTGATGCATTTAATTTTAACGGAATGTACTGACGGGATCCGAAAACATTTTTCTCATATCCGCCACCTGCTGTCCTTCTTGCATATTGAACTGGTATCTGACGCACCGCCATCACCAATAGAACAGAAGCTAAAATAATTACAAACCAGATAACAAGTTCGATTAAAACCATTATCATTCCACCTCCATCACCAGAAACTCTTGAAGAAAAGTTCTGTACAAATGACTGTGGAAGTGTAGCTATAATACCTACCATAATCAATAAGGAGATACCATTACCTATACCTTTATCCGTAATCTTCTCACCTAACCACATTGCAAAAATACAACCTGTAGATATTATAATCACAGAAGATACAACAAAAACTGTTTGACTTATTTCAGCACTAAATGCTGAAGGAGGAAGTGTAGCAAATAAATTATATATGTACCCAGGTCCTTGAACCAAAGTAATAGCGATAGTTAACCAACGTGTTATTTGGTTAATCTTTTTTCTACCGCTTTCTCCTTCTTTTTGTAATTTTTGTAAATAGGGAATTGCTATTCCCATTAACTGCACTACAATAGAAGCAGATATATATGGCATAATACCTAGTGCAAATACCGAAGCATTAGCAAAAGCCCCTCCTGTAAATGCATTAAGCAACCCCAGCAAACCGTCTTGGGTTTGCGTACCAAGGTTTGCCAGCTCTGAAGCATCTATTCCAGGGAGTACTACTTGTGCTCCGAATCGATATACTAAAAGAAGTCCTAGCGTAACTAAAATTCTATTCTTTAGTTCTTCGATTTTCCAAATGTTTTTTATTGTATCAATAAATTTCATGAATTGTCTATTATAAGGTTACTGCTTCACCACCTGCTGCTTCTATAGCTGCTTTTGCAGTGGCTGTAAATTTGTGAGCTGAGACTTTTAATTTAGCCTTTAGTTCACCTCTTCCCAATATTTTAACCAAATCATTTTTCCCTGCAAGACGTGTATTCAAAAACACATCCAGATCCACAATATCTTTAATCTTTCCATCATCTACTAATTTTTGTAGCGTGTCCAAATTAATCCCCTGATATTCTTTTCTGTTAATGTTTTTAAAACCAAACTTAGGCACACGTCTTTGAAGTGGCATTTGCCCTCCTTCAAAACCGATCTTTTTGGAATATCCTGATCTTGATTTTGCTCCTTTATGACCACGAGTAGCAGTTCCTCCTTTACCAGAACCTTGTCCACGACCTACTCGCTTACTATTATTTTTTACCGAACCTGCAGCAGGTTTTAAGTTACTTAAATCCATTTGCTTTAATTATTTTGTTTCTATCGAAACTAAATGTTTAACTTTATTTACCATCCCAAGGATATTCGGAGTATCATCATGCTCCACAACCTGGCCGATCTTTTTAAGACCTAGAGCTTCTAAGGTTCTCTTTTGTCTTTGAGTGCGGTTAATAGCACTTTTTACTTTAGTAATTTTAATCTTTGCCATCGTTCCTGATTTATCCTTTAAACACTTTCTCTAGTGAAACACCCCTTTGAGCTGCTACTTGTTGTGCACTACGCATCTGTAACAAAGCATCAAATGTTGCTTTCACCACATTGTGTGGGTTAGACGATCCTTGGTTCTTAGAAAGTACGTCATGTACTCCTACAGATTCTAATACTGCACGAATAGCACCACCAGCAATAACTCCGGTACCAGTTGCGGCAGGCAAAAGCAATACTCTCGCTCCTCCATACTTACCTTTTTGTTCGTGTGGTAAAGTACCCTTGTGTAATGGAATACGAACCAAATTCTTTTTTGCATCTTCTACGGCCTTAGCGATAGCTTCTGCCACCTCTTTAGACTTTCCTAAACCATGACCTACAACACCATTTTCATCACCAACAACAACAATTGCAGAGAAACCAAATGCTCTACCACCTTTTGTTACTTTTGTTACACGTTGCACACCAACTAAACGATCCTTAAGTTCAAGTCCGCTTGGTTTTACTAATTCTGCGTTTTTATATTTCTGATACATAATTTCTTAGAATTTAAGTCCTGCTTCTCTAGCACCTTCTGCTAATGATTTTACTCTACCGTGATACAAATATCCTCCTCTATCAAAGGACACTGTCTCGATACCAGCTTTCTTAGCTTTTTCTGCTAGTGCTTTCCCTACCAAGTTTGCCTTTTCTATTTTATTTCCTGTTGCCGAAGCAATGTCTTTATCTCTTGAAGAAACAGCACTGATAGTTTTACCAGTTACATCATCTATAACCTGAGCATAGATTTCTTTATTACTTCTAAAAACAGATAATCTAGGACGTTGTTCTGTTCCGCTTACATTTCCGCGGATACGCTTTCTTATCTTTAATCTTCTTAAATCTTTTGAGAATGCCATAACGTTAGTTATTATGCAGATTTACCTGCTTTTCTTCTTAATTGTTCTCCTACGAATTTGATTCCTTTCCCTTTGTAAGGTTCTGGTTTACGGAAGCCTCTAATTTTAGCTGCTATCTGTCCCACCAATTGCTTATCATGAGAAGTTAATTTAACTATAGGATTTTTACCTTTTTCTGAAATTGTTTCAACCTTAACTTCTGGTGCCAAGTCTAAAACTATATTATGAGAGAATCCTAAAGCCAAATCTAATTTTTGACCTTGATTAGAAGCTCTGTAACCAACCCCTACTAATTCTAACTCTTTGGTAAATCCTTCAGAAACACCAACTATCATATTATTAATCAAAGCTCTGTATAAACCATGCTTTGCTTTATGATCTTTAGCTTCAGTAGGTCTTTCTAAAACTACCTGGCCTTCCTCTACTTTCACATCGATACTATCGATATGTTGAGAAAGTTCTCCTAATTTTCCTTTAACAGTAACAACATTACCTGTCACTTCAACAGTGACACCAGACGGAATAGTTACTGGATTTTTTCCTATTCTTGACATTTCTTTTGTCCTTTTATACTGTTAATATACGTAACAAAGTACTTCACCTCCTACATTCTCTTGCTTAGCGCGTTTACCGGTCATTACACCGTGAGAAGTAGAAACTATCGCAATACCTAATCCATTAAGAATTCTTGGAATATCATTTGACCCAGCATACTTACGTAAACCTGGCTTACTTATTCTTTGTAATTCTTTAATAACTGGCTCTTTAGTTAACTTGTTGTACTTAAGTGCTATCTTGATAGTACCTTGCGTGGTATTATCTTCAAATTTATAACTTAAAATATATCCTTGATCGAATAATATTTTAGTGATCTCTTTTTTAACCTTTGACGCAGGAATCTCAACTACTCTATGTTGAGCACTATTTGCATTACGAATTCTGGTTAAATAATCTGCTATAGGATCTGTATTCATTGTATTTAATTTATGGTTTTGGTTTTCAATTTATTTAATCGAACCTTAAACCAATTAATTTAATTTATTATTACCAACTAGCTTTTGTAACACCTGGAATTAATCCTTTATTCGCCATTTCTCTAAATGTAACACGAGAAATTCCAAATTGACGCATATATCCTTTTGGTCTTCCTGTTAGTTTACAACGATTATGTTTGCGAACTGGTGAAGCATTTTTAGGCAACTTCTGTAATGCTTCATAATCTCCAGCTTCTTTTAAAGCCTTACGTTTTTCAGCATATTTATCTACAGTTTTTGCTCTTTTCACCTCACGGGCTTTCATTGATTCTTTAGCCATAATTAATTCTTTTTAAAAGGTAATCCTAGTTCAGTTAACAATGATTTTGCTTCTTTATCGGTTTTTGCCGAAGTTTCGAAGGTAACATTCATTCCAGAAATCTTATTTACTTTATCAATATCAATTTCAGGGAAAATAATCTGTTCCAGAATACCTAATGAGTAATTACCTCTACCGTCAAAACCAGTAGCTTTTATTCCGTTAAAATCTCTAACACGTGGTAACGCAGAAGTAATCAAACGATCTAAAAATTCATACATTCTTTCTCCTCTTAACGTAACCTTTGCTCCAATTGGCATTCCTTTACGTAATTTGAAAGAAGCAACATCTTTTTTAGAAATTGTTGCTATAGCCTTCTGACCTGTTATCGTTGTTAATTCGTCTACTGCATAGTCGATTAACTTCTTATCAGCCACTGCAGCTCCTACACCTCTACTTAAAACAATTTTTTTAAGTTTTGGCACTTGCATTACATTATCATAGCTGAATTCTTCTGTAAGAGCTGACATTACTCTGTCTTTATACTCTTGTTTTAATCTTGGGATATAAGCCATAATTATATTACTTCATTAGATTTTTTAGAAAATCTCACTTTCTTATCTCCTTCTACTCTATATCCAATTCTTGTAGTTTCTCCTTTAGAAGTTAACAACGATAAATTAGAAATATGAATAGGTGCTTCTTGTTTTACAATTCCTCCTTGTGGATTTGTAGCACTAGGCTTCTGGTGTTTTGAAACTAAGTTCACACCTTCTACGATCGCCTTGTTTTTATCTTTCAATACTTTTTGCACCGTACCTTCTTGACCTTTATTGTCTCCAGCGATAACTCGCACTGTATCTCCTGATTTAATTTTTAGCTTTGTCATCTTTACAAATGTTTTAAAGCACTTCTGGCGCTAGTGAAACAATCTTCATGAATTGCTTGTCACGAAGTTCTCTTGCAACAGGACCAAAAACACGTGTTCCCCTCATTTCTCCAGCAGGGTTCAAAAGAACACATGCATTATCATCGAAACGAATATAAGAACCGTCTGGTCTGCGCACTTCTTTTTTGGTACGAACTACAACTGCAGTAGAAACGGCTCCTTTTTTAATGTTTCCATTTGGAGTTGCTTCTTTTACACTGACAACGATTTTGTCCCCTACAGAGGCGTATCTTCTTTTTGTACCACCTAAAACACGAATGACTAAAACTTCTTTACCACCGGTGTTATCTGCTACTTTTAATCTAGACTCTTGTTGTACCATAATTACTTCGCTCTTTCAATTACTTCTACTAATCTCCAGCATTTGGTTTTACTCATAGGTCTTGTTTCCATGATCTTTACAGTATCACCAATATTGCAGTCGTTCTTTTCATCGTGTGCAACATATTTTTTTGTTTTCAACACGAACTTTCCGTACATCGGGTGTTTTACCTTTTTAACTTCAGCAACCACAATTGATTTCTGCATTTTGTTGCTAGTAACAACACCTATACGTTCTTTTCTTAAATTTCTTTTTTCCATCTTTCAGCAGAATTAACCGTTTAATTCTCTTTTTGTTAGCTCTGTAGCCATTCTCGCAATAGATCTTCTTACTTTACGCAATTGTAAAGGATTTTCTAGCGGTGACATGGCATGAGCCATTCTTAAATCTGAATACGCTTTTTGAGATTTACCAAGTTCCTCTTGTAATTCAGCTGTAGATAATTCTTTTACTTCTGATTGTTTCATAGTCTCTCAAATATTAAGCTTGATAATCTCTAGCTACGATAAACTTAGTTTTTACAGGAAGTTTCTGTGCTGCAAGACGTAATGCTTCTTTAGCAACGTCATAAGACACACCACTTATTTCAAATAAAATTCTTCCTGGCTTTACTACTGCTGCCCAATACTCTACAGCACCTTTTCCTTTACCCATACGCACTTCAAGAGGTTTCTTAGTGATAGGCTTATCTGGGAAAATTTTAATCCACAGAGCACCTTCTCTTTTCATATAACGAGTAGCAGAAATACGAGCTGCTTCTATTTGTCTAGCAGTAATAAAACTTGAATCTAATGATTTAATTCCGAAAGTACCGTTAGAAAGGGTATGTCCTCTTTGGGAAAGACCCTTCATACGTCCTTTTTGTTGTTTACGGAATTTTGTTCTTTTAGGCTGTAACATTGTTAATTTACTTTAAAAAATTACTTTCTACGACGAGATTTGTTATTACCTCCTCGTCCACCTCCACGGTTGTCACCTTTTCCTTGTTTCTTGGATAAACCAACTAAAGGAGAAAGTTCTCTTTTACCATATACTTCACCTTTCATAATCCATACCTTAATACCCAATCTACCATAAGTAGTATGAGCTTCTACTAAAGCATAATCTATGTCAGCTCTAAATGTTGATAAAGGAATACGACCTTCTTTATAAGACTCTGAACGTGCCATCTCTGCTCCATTCAAACGTCCTGAAATCTGAATTTTAATACCTTCAGCGTTCATTCTTATTGCAGCCGCAATAGCCATCTTTATAGCACGACGATATGAAATACGACTTTCAATCTGTCTTGCTACACTAGATCCTACTAAAAATGAATCAAGTTCTGGTCTTTTGATTTCAAAAATATTGATCTGAACTTCCTTTTCAGTAATTTTCTTAAGCTCTTCTTTCAACTTGTCTACCTCCTGTCCACCTTTTCCGATAATGATACCAGGTCTGGCAGTGGTGATAGTAACGGTTACAAGTTTAAGCGTACGCTCAATAATTACTCTAGATACACTAGCTTTTGATAAACGTGCGTGTACATACTTTCTAATCTTATCGTCTTCGGCAAGTTTATCACCGTAGTCATTACCTCCAT
Organism: uncultured Aquimarina sp.; assembly: GCA_947498785.1. Lineage (GTDB taxonomy): Bacteria > Bacteroidota > Bacteroidia > Flavobacteriales > Flavobacteriaceae > Aquimarina. Next base: position 84,286 of record CANMLS010000003.1, read on the forward strand.
ACCAGTTGGATTCCCATCCTCTGATAATACCAAGGCGATTTCCGATTGGATTTGTCTTCTGTCCCATAGTCTATTATTAGCTTTGTGTATTATTGTTTGCTGCAACCACAATTGTAACGTGGTTAGAGCGTTTTCTTATTCTGTGTGCACGACCTTGTGGAGCAGGACGAAGTCTTTTTAACATACTTCCTCCATCCACACGAATCTCTTTAACAAAAAGATCAGCATCCTCGATGCTAGCGTCTTCATTTTTCGCCTGCCAGTTAGCTATTGCAGAAAGTAATAACTTTTCTAAACGACGTGATGCTTCTTTAGGGTTAAATCTAAGAATCTGAAGCGCCTTTTCAACTTTTACACCACGTACAAGATCAGCTACTAAACGCATCTTACGAGGTGATGTAGGACAGTTATTAAGTTTAGCAAAAGCGACTTGCTTCTTCTCTTCCTTAATTCTATCTGCCATTTCTCTTTTACGAACTCCCATGACTTAAATTATTTTTTACCTTTATTTTTAGCACCAGCGTGCCCTCTAAAGGAACGTGTTGGCGAAAATTCTCCTAATTTATGCCCTACCATGTTTTCTGTAATGTATACAGGTACAAACTGGCGACCATTATGTACTGCGATTGTTTGACCTACAAAATCAGGTGTTATCATCGATGCTCTTGACCATGTTTTGATAACAGATTTTTTATTAGCTTCAACATTTGCAGCTACTTTCTTCTCTAATTTATAGTGAACGTAAGGTCCTTTTTTTAATGAACGTGCCATATCTTATTATTTCTTTCTACGTTCTACAATATATTTATTACTCGCTTTCGTCTTAGAACGGGTTCTATATCCTTTTGCAGGAAGACCTTTTCTAGAACGTGGGTGACCTCCAGAAGAACGTCCTTCTCCACCACCCATTGGGTGATCGACAGGGTTCATCGCTACAGGTCTTGTACGTGGACGACGACCTAGCCATCTTGTTCTACCCGCTTTACCTCCAACGATCAACTGATGATCACTATTTGATATCGCACCAATGGTAGCCACACAATTAACCAGTATCATTCTCACTTCTCCAGAAGGCAATTTTACTGTAGCAAATTTACCATCTCTTGCCATAAGCTGAGCAAATGATCCAGCACTACGTGCCATAACTGCTCCTTGACCTGGACGTAATTCTATACAAGAAATAATGGTTCCCAAAGGAATATCGCTAAGCGGCATTGCATTTCCGATTTCCGGAGCAACATTATTACCAGAAACTATGTTCTGACCAACTTCTAAACCATTTTGAGCGATAACATAGCGCTTCTCACCATCTTGGTAATTCACAAGCGCTATAAATGCAGTTCTGTTTGGATCATATTCTATTGTCGCCACGGTAGCAGGAATACCTTGCTTATCACGTTTAAAATCAATAATACGATACCTTCTTTTATGACCACCACCTTTGTAGCGCATGGTCATTTTTCCTTGACTGTTTCTACCTCCAGATCTTTTTTTCGGAGCCAATAGGCTTTTTTCCGGCTTATCAGTAGTAATGGCGTCAAATCCATTTACTACTCTAAAACGCTGACCTGGGGTAATTGGTTTTAATTTTCTTACTGACATTTTCTAGTCTTAAAGATTACTATATAAATCAATTACTTCACCTTCCGCCACCTGTACAATTGCTTTTTTATACGCACTTGTTTTACCAGTGACCATACCTGTTTTTGTATAACGTGTACTACGGTCTGGGCGGACATTTAATGTTCGAACTTTAGTAACAGATACACCATAAGCAGCCTCAACCGCTTTTTTGATCTCTACCTTATTCGCTCTCTTATCTACTACAAAACCATAGCGATTATACACTTCACTATCTGTAGTAGCCTTTTCAGTAATAATAGGTTTTATTAAGATACTCATGGCTTCTATTTACTTAAATTCGTTTCAATTCCTTTCAAAGAACTTTCCAAAAGTATTACACTGCTTGCATTAAGTATTTTATAAGTACTTAATTCTGAAGCAGTTACAACTTCTGAACTTTTCAAATTGCGTGACGACAAATATACATTTTTATTTGACTCAGCCAACACAAACAAAGATTTTTTGTTTTCAAGCCCTAAGGACTTCAAAACAGCAGTAAAATTCTTTGTTTTAACAGTATCAAAAGTAAAGTCCTCCACAACTGTAATTGCTTTGTCATTTGCTTTAATACTTAGCGCAGATTTACGTGCTAACCTTTTAAGGTTTTTATTTAATTTGAAAGAGTAGTTACGTGGCCTAGGACCAAAAACTCTACCCCCTCCTTTAAAAATTGGAGACTTAATACTACCTGCTCTGGCAGTACCTGTTCCTTTTTGTTTTTTTATCTTTCTAGTACTACCTGCGATATCTGCACGTTCCTTAGCTTTATGAGTCCCTTGGCGTTGATTAGCCAAGTATTGTTTCACATCTAAGTATACAGCATGATCGTTTGGTTCAATACCAAAAACAGTATCAGAAAGGTCTGCCTTTCTTCCTGTTTCTTTTCCGTTTATATCAATTACCGCTACTTTCATTACTTCTGAATCGTTACATAAGCGTTTTTATGTCCAGGAACACATCCTTTAACAACAAGTAAATTCTTTTCAGGAACTACTTTTAACACTCTTAAGTTTTGAATTTTTACTTGATCTCCACCCATTCTTCCTGCCATTTTCATTCCTTTGAAAACTCTTGCAGGATATGACGCAGCACCTATAGAACCAGGAGCCCTTAAACGGTTATGTTGACCATGAGTTGCTTGACCAACACCACCAAAGTTGTGTCTTTTCACAACTCCTTGAAAACCTTTTCCTTTGGAAGTTGCTGAAACGTCAACAAATTCTCCTTCAGCAAAATGCTCTACTGTTACCGTATCTCCTAATTTGTACTCCTCCTCAAAACTTTTGAATTCGACAACTTTACGTTTAGCAACAGTTCCTGCTTTTTTAAAGTGACCCAAAGCCGCTTTAGTAGCATTTTTGTCTGCTTTGTCATCGAAACCTAATTGTATAGCTTTATAGCCATCAACCTCTTCAGTTCTGACTTGGGTAACCACGCATGGTCCAGCTTCGATAACGGTACATGGAATATTCTTTCCATTTTCGTCGAAGATGCTGGTCATACCGATCTTTTTTCCTATTAACCCAGACATATTTATTAATTATTAATTAGTATTCACTTTTATTTTTGCAAAAAAACAGGGCCAAAACACTTCAACCCTGAATGTATTTTTTTGCCGTTTTTCCCTTGCACAAAGCTTGGGACATTTTATCGTAAGATTTCCTTACCTAAAAGTTGTATCACACTTTGATCTCAACCTCAACTCCACTTGGTAATTCTAACTTCATTAACGCATCAATCGTTTTTGAAGAAGAACTATAAATATCCAATAGCCTTTTATAAGAACTTAATTGAAACTGCTCACGTGATTTTTTATTTACATGAGGAGAACGAAGTACTGTGAAAATCTTTTTATGTGTTGGTAAAGGAATTGGCCCAGTTACTACAGCACCCGTACTCTTTACCGTCTTTACGATTTTCTCAGCAGACTTATCTACTAAGTTATGATCGTAAGATTTTAGTTTTATTCTAATTTTTTGACTCATTTCTGTAATAATTAAGCGTTAACTCCTTTTGCAGCTGCGATTACTTCTTCCGAAATATTAGAAGGAGTCTCAGCATAGTGAGAAAATTCCATTGTAGACGTTGCTCTACCAGAAGACAATGTTCTTAATGTTGTTACATATCCAAACATTTCCGAAAGTGGAACAGTAGCTTTTACAGTTTTTGCACCTGCACGATCTCCCATATCACTTACCTGTCCTCTACGACGGTTAAGATCACCAACGATATCACCCATATTCTCTTCTGGGGTAATAACTTCTAATTTCATAATTGGCTCCATAATTACGGCTTTAGCAGCTTTCGCAGAATTTTTGAAACCTAATTTAGCAGCTAATTCGAAAGATAACTGATCTGAATCCACATCATGATAAGAACCATCCTTTAACGTCACTTTCATAGCATCTACTTCATACCCCGCCAATGGACCATTTACCATAGCCATTTTGAACCCTTTTTCAATTGAAGGTATAAATTCCTTAGGAACATTACCACCTTTAATTGTAGACTCAAACTGAAGCCCTATCTGACCTTCATCAGCAGGCTCGATAGTAAATACAATATCAGCAAATTTACCACGTCCACCAGATTGTTTCTTATAAACTTCTCTATGATCCGCAGATTGTGTAATTGCCTCTTTATATTCTACCTGAGGTTGACCTTGATTAACCTCTACCTTAAATTCACGCTTTAAACGATCAACAATAATATCTAAGTGAAGCTCACCCATTCCTGAAATAATCGTCTGCCCTGAAGCTTCATCTGTTCTTACTGTAAATGTTGGATCTTCTTCTGCCAATTTAGCCAAAGACAACCCTAATTTATCAACATCTGCCTTAGTCTTAGGTTCAACCGCGATACCAATTACAGGATCAGGGAAATCCATAGATTCTAAAACGATAGGATTTTTTTCATCAGACATCGTATCACCTGTCTTAATATCCTTAAATCCTACCGCAGCCCCAATATCCCCTGCTTCGATGTACTCGATAGCGTTTTGCTTATTAGAGTGCATTTGGTAAATACGTGAAATACGTTCTTTCTTACCAGAACGGTTATTCAATATATATGAACCAGCATCAAGACGACCAGAATACGCTCTAAAGAATGCCAAACGACCTACAAAAGGATCAGTAGCAATCTTAAATGCTAAAGCAGCGAATGGCTCCTTTACATCTGGTTTACGTAATTCCTCTTGATCTGTATTTGGGTTTATACCTACAATACCATCTTTATCCGTTGGAGAAGGTAAATAACGACACACAGCATCTAAAAGAAACTGAACTCCTTTATTTTTAAACGCAGAACCACAAATCATAGGAATGATACTCATATCCATTACAGCAGCACGAAGAGCAGCATGCACTTCATCTTCAGTAATTGAATCCTCATCTTCCATAAATTTCTCCAAAAGATTTTCATCATAAGCGGCAACCTCTTCAATAAGCTTACCTCTTAATTCTGCAGCTTCAGCTTTTAACTCTTCAGGAATATCAATAACATCAAATGTAGATCCTTGTGTTTCATCATGCCAAACAATAGCACGGTTTTTCACTAAATCCACAATACCTTTAAAATCCGCCTCATCACCAATATTCATTACAATTGGCACTGCATTAGATCCTAACATATCCTTAACTTGTTGACAAACTGCCATAAAGTTAGATCCTTGACGATCCATTTTATTTACAAAACCTATACGAGGTACTTTATAATTATCAGCAAGTCTCCAGTTAGTTTCTGATTGTGGCTCAACACCATCAACCGCACTAAATAAGAACACCAATCCATCAAGAACTCGCAAAGAACGATTAACTTCAACCGTAAAATCAACGTGGCCCGGAGTATCGATAATATTAAAGTGATATCCTTTAGTATCATTTACTGGCTGACCATTTTCTGTTGGAAACTTCCACTCACAAGTAGTAGCAGCCGAAGTAATTGTAATACCTCTTTCCTGCTCTTGCTCCATCCAGTCCATTGTAGCAGCACCATCGTGCACTTCTCCTATTTTATGACTTACACCCGTATAATAAAGGATACGTTCTGTAGTTGTAGTTTTTCCTGCGTCAATATGCGCAGCAATACCTATATTTCTAGTATATTTTAAATCTCTAGCCATTTCTTAATGATTAAAATCTAAAGTGTGAGAATGCTTTATTTGCTTCAGCCATTTTATGAGTATCCACTCTTTTCTTAACCGCTGCTCCTTCTTCTTTTTCTGCTGCAATAATTTCTGCTGCCAGTTTCTGAGCCATCGATTTCTCATTTCTTTTACGAGAAAACTGAATCAACCACTTCATAGCGGTAGATATTTTACGGTCTGGTCTGATCGGGTTTGGAATCTGAAATGTAGCTCCACCAACACGTCGGCTTCTAACTTCTACATGCGGCATCACATTAGATAATGCATCTTTCCAAATCTCTAATGACGTTTTTTCGTCATTTTGTTTTTTTTCTTCTACAATATCAATAGCATCGTAGAAAATTTTAAAAGCAGTTGACTTTTTACCATCCCACATCATCATATTTACGAAACGAGTCACTAATTGATCGTTAAAACGTGGATCTGGCAAAATTGGTCTTTTTTTAGCCTTTCTTTTTCTCATGTCTTCTTCTTAAAGTTTTTTAATTACTTCTTAGGGCGTTTTGCACCATACTTAGATCTACGTTGTGTTCTACCTTCTACACCTGCGGTGTCTAAAGCTCCACGAACGATATGATATCTAACTCCTGGCAAGTCCTTTACCCTTCCACCTCTAACTAATACTATCGAGTGCTCCTGGAGATTGTGACCTTCACCACCGATGTATGCGTTTACCTCCTTACCATTTGTCAACCTAACACGAGCTACTTTACGCATAGCTGAATTTGGTTTTTTTGGTGTAGTAGTATAAACACGCGTACAAACACCGCGGCGTTGCGGGCACGAATCCAAAGCAGCCGATTTACTCTTCTTAGTTATTTTGGCTCTACCTTTTCTTACTAATTGTGAAATTGTTGGCATAATTTGCTTTACACTATAATTAAATGATTTTTATAATATTCCCTTTAAAAAGGGCTGCAAAGGTAGAAATATTTTCCAGCAAATCAAATCCTAATTGATTAATTTTTATTCATTTAAAGATATCACCTAAAACTTAGGATATAAAAACAATGTAACATCGGTTCCAAGTGAAGACGTAACATAGAAATAAACTGAAGAGAGAAGCTATTAATCAAGAACGTCATTTAGCTCTTATTTTGATGTATCTCTTTCATTTTATACCATAAAACCAAGGTGAAAAAGAAGAAGAATCAACAGACTCAAGAGGAGATACGGTTTAGGGCAGTAAATTATTTGCGAAATAAACGAGATACTTATAAGCAAGCTAGCATTCTATTTGATATCACGAACCTGCTATCAATAAGATTTGAGCAATATTTAAGGTCAGAGGAAAACAATCATTAAAGAATAAAAAGCAAGGAGTAAAACAAGGCTAGAAACTCAGGAAAGATCAGCCTTATACGATTTGAGAATTGATAAAATAAAAAAAGTGATCACTCAAGTCTTCGTTTGGTTCATAGGCACGAAAGGCAGCCCAACAATTGATTTCTAGAAAATATAACGTGATACTTTCCCAATGACAGGTAAGTCGTTATCTAAAAAAACTGGGGACTCATTCCACAAAAGGTTATTAAAAAAGCCCTCGAACAAGAACAAACAAAGGTTCAAAAATGGTTAGAAGAAGAATATTCTAATATAAAATTAAAGAGCAACTAAAAAATAACATCAACACTTTTATGAATAAAAGGAAAGCTGACAAACCACATGCACGCCAGATACGCTGCTTGAGACATTTATACGAACTAACTAAATGACCACTAGTATTACCCAATAAACAAGCCATAGCGCATATCGATGATTATAAAAAGTAAAACAGAACAGGATACCAGTAAACAATAAGTAGATATCAAACTAGAAACCTTAATGGTTACCCCCTTAGAGTGAGTAGTTATAAAGTATAAAGACAATCGAATCATATAACGGAATCATAATTTAGCACCACTCATAGCAAAAGTTAAAGAAAAACTAACTAGTTCAGAAAAAATTGCTCACAGAAAACAAAGATATTAAGAGGAATCGGGAAGGTCGAAACTGAAATTGGACTTATAGTAATGGCATATAAACTCAAAAAAGTGAAATGAGTGTTTATCTACACATTTTTGTTTAGCTTTTTTAATCCAAGTTCGCAGTTTAAAAAAGAAAATCAGAATAAAAACAAAAAAGACAGTCTAATTACTTTATTAGAAGACCTCTTTTTTTTACACCATAACACAAGATGAATAAAACAAATATCACACAATACTCAACCTTCTTTAAGAAGCTGCTCACTACCTGATACTTAATAAATTAAAAAACAAAAAAAGTCTCACAACCAGCATATAACTTAACCTTTACAACACCTAATAGTTCAGATATATTGAAATAGTTGTAATTTAAATTTTAATAACAAAAAGTTGTTTTATAAAGATATTATTATGATTTTTGGAACTGGCTAATTCAAATAAATTGTAAAATGAGAACAAAGTTTAGTGGAATTTTGACGCTATTACTAGCGTTTGTTGTGCAATTCACTTTTGCGCAAGAAAAAACAATTTCAGGTAATGTGACTGACAATAGTGGTCTCCCATTACCTGGAGTAAACATCGTTGTAAAAGGTACTTCAACAGGTACACAAACCGATTTTGATGGTAACTACACCATCAACACGAATAGAGGAGCTGTATTATCCTTTAGTTATGTCGGTTTTGCAGTGAAAGAAGTTGTCGTCAATGACAACAATACAATAAGCGTTCAATTATCAGAAGATGCATCACAACTAGAAGAAGTTGTTGTAACTGCACAAGGTATTCGAAGAGAAAAAAAATCTCTCGGTTATGCAGTAAGCACTGTAGCTAATGATAAGCTTGAACAAAAAGCTGAGGCCGACTTGGGTCGTATTCTATCCGGTAAAGCCGCAGGTGTAAATATTACTTCAACCAATGGACTATCTGGTTCTGGAACTAATATAATCATTCGTGGTTACAGTTCTGTTACTGGTAGTAATCAACCTCTTTTTGTTGTGGATGGTGTTCCTTTTGATGGAGGGACAAATACTCAATCATCTTTTTTAGACAACGTCACAGAATCTAGTAGATTTTTAGATCTTGACCCCAATTCTATTGAAAGCGTTAATGTTTTAAAAGGATTAAGCGCAACTACTTTATATGGTCAATCAGGTCGTAATGGTGTAATTCTTATAACAACAAAAAATGGATCTACCGCATCAGCTAATGAGAAATTTGAAGTAACTGTTACACAGTCCATATTTAATTCAAAAGCAATATTACCCAAATACCAAAATAATTATGGAGGAGGATTTCATCAAAGTTATGGATTCTTTTTTAGTAATTGGGGCCCCGCGTTTGATGGTGACTTATCCGCAAATGCTAATTTTTTAGGCATTGCTCCGGATGGAACAACACTTGTAAATGGACCGCTTGGTAACTTAGCCGATCAAACACTAAATATAGGTGTTGAGGATCAAATAGCAATTCCTTATAGATATCAGCCATACGATAGTGTTGAAGATTTCTTCAAAACTGGTGTATCTTCTACAACATCTATTAATGTTGCTGGAGGATCAGAAAAAGGACGATTTAATGTTAGTTACACGCATCTGGATGATGACGGGATTACTCCTGGGAATAATTTAATCAGAAACAATATTGGTTTGGGGGGTAGTGCTAAATTAGCAAATAAACTAACCGTAAACGGAGTTATTAATTATGCATTAACAAATTTTAAATCACCTCCAATTTCTCCTAGTTTTGGATCTGGTTCTGGTTTTGATGGGCCGTCAGTTTTTGGTGATTTACTATATACTCCCCGTAGTGTAGATCTTTTTGGATTACCTTTTCAAGCACAGGATGGTCGTAGTGTATATTATCGTTCTGGTAATGATATTCAAAACCCTAGATGGACTGTAGCAAATGTAAAAACTTCTCAACAGGTTCGTAGGGTATTTGGTAATTTAGCAGTACAATACGATCTAAAAGATTGGTTAAACCTTTCATATCGAATTGGTATTGACCAATATACTGAATCCAATTCTTATGGACAAAATAAAGGAGGAGTTGATGGACAACAATTAGGTATTTATAGAACAAGTTCTGTAGTCAATACTATATGGGATCATACAATAAGTTTAAATGCTAGTAAAGATTTATCTGAAAATCTCAATTTAAATGTAAATTTAGGCTTAAATCCCCGCTACGAAAGCTTTGAAAGAGAAGGTGTAGAAAGCGTTAATCAATTGTCTTTTGGAGTTTTAGAGCACTTCAATTTTGCAAGCCAATCATCTTTTAACAGTTTTACTAATTTACCAATAGGACTGAAAGAAACGCAAAATACGATTGGAACATATTTTAATGCTATTTTAGGATATAAAGATTTTTTATATATTAACGCATCAGCGAGAAATGATTGGTCTTCAACTCTAGAAAGAGAAAACAATTCTTTGTTATATCCTGCAGCCAGTATTTCTTTTATTCCAACTTCTGCATTTGACAATCTTACAGGCAATGCTTTAAATTATTTAAAATTACGCTTTGGATATGGTTCTTCAGCAGGTTTCCCTACTCCTTTTAACACAAGAAATGTGCTAGAACTTAGTCCAAGATCTTTGGTAGGAGCTAATGGAAGTGCCACTCCATCGAATTCTGTTTCTAATCGATTAGGGAATCCTAATTTGAAACCCGAACTTGTAAGTGAATTTGAACTAGGTATGGATACAAAACTTTTTAATCGTTTAGATTTTAATGTAAGTGTCTTTTCTAAAAAAACAACTGATTTATTAACTGATCAGTCTTTGGATTTTGCAACAGGGTTTAATGTTCAACAGGTAAACGTTGGAGAGCTACAAACTAAAGGTATTGAAATTGATTATAACATCGATATAGTCAGACCTAATGATTCCGATAGTTTTAAATGGAATATTAGTGGTAATTTCTATGCAGATGAAAATGAGGTTACTGATTTAGATGACAATATTGATCAAATTGCTCTTACTCAAAGTGTAACTGGTGAAGCTGCAAACTATGCAGTAGAAGGAAGACCGTATGGAGTTATCTTAGGAAGTACAGTACAATTAGATAACAACGGAAATAGACTTGTTGATAATGGCGGGAATTATGTTATAGATAATACTTTAAGAGAAATTGGAGATCCTAACCCTGATTGGACCACAAACCTTAACAGTACTATTAGCTATAAAGGCTTTTCATTTTATATGGATTGGCAGTATCGTCATGGTGGAGATATTTATTCTGTAACTACTGCATCTCTTATAGGTCGCGGTGTAGTTGATCGAGATGACCCCATAAATAGGGAAGCATTATATGTCCTTCCTGGAGTGAGACAAATACCAAACACTGATGGTACAACAACAACAATACCTAACGATATTCAAATAACAGCTGCTAATTTAAGCTTTACAAATTATGGTATACAAGCCGCTAATAGTTTTAGAATTTTTGACGGATCAACTTTTAGGCTAAATGAATTAGCAATCGGATACAAACTACCTTCTAAATTTTTAAACAATACTCCTTTTGGTAGTCTCTCTATAAGAGCTTCTGGCTTCAATCTATGGTATAAAGCATATAATTTCCCAAATGATGTAAGATTTGACACGAACTCTCTGAGTACAGGTGTTGGTAATGGATTAGGAATTGACTTTATCACAGGGCCAAGTACTAGAAGATATGGATTGAGTATTCAAGCAACTTTTTAAAAAAAAAATCATGGAAAAATATAATATAAAGAATAATAAACTTAAATACTTTACTCTATTATTACTTTTTGGTATTTTATGCAATTCTTGTGAGACGACAGAATTGGAGCTTTTGGAAAATCCAAGCCGACTTCAACCAAATCAAGCCTCAGAAGATTTATTTATAACCTCAATAGAATTAGGATTAACAGCTTTTTTTGATTCTGATAATTCTGATAATTTCACTGGATTGAATGAATTTGGCATGCAAGTTACTAGAATGACAGCTATGACAGGGGGTAATTCCTACCAGAATGCATACGCTCCATCTACTATGAATGGTATATACGCAGATGCATATACCAAAACAATGATTGATATCAGAACTCTTACACCGCTAGCAGAAGAGAAAGGTTTGTATACTCATCTAGGTATAGCTCAGGTAGCTGAAGCGTATATAATGATGACTTTGGTAGATTATTTTGGTGATTTTCCTTATACAGAAGCATTTTTAGGAGCTGAAAACATTTCTCCAAATTTAACCTCAGGAGAGGATATATATGCATCTGTAGAACAATTATTAATAGATGCAGCTATAAATTTCAATAAACAAGAAAGTGCTACTGTTAGCAATGATTTTTTTTACGATGGAGATGAAACAAAATGGATAAAACTTGCAAATACTTTGCGCCTAAAATTATACGTGCAAACTAAATTAGTAGATGCCAATGCAGGCACTAAAATAAATAGCATTTTAACTGGACCAGGGGGGTATATAACATCGGCGGATGATGATTTCCAATTCAACTACTCAACTACAGATGTAAACCCTGACAGTAGACACCCTCTATTTGGTTTAAGTTTTGACAATGGCCCTAGTGATTATATCGGTGAAGCTTTTATGGATTTATTAGTAAATCAAACAGATATAGCAGATGCCCCCATAGACGATCCTAGAAGACGGTATTATGTATATAGACAAGAAACAAATTTTACTGAAGCTACAAGCCAAACAAAAGAATGTATTTTAGCATCTGCTCCTTCTCATTATAGTGCTGATGATCCTTTTTGTCAAGTTATTAGTGCTTTTGGCAGTGGGTACTGGGGAAGAAGTCACGGAGATAATACTGGTATCCCTCCAGATGATGCTTTTAGAGCAATGTTTGGGGTATATCCTGTCGGTGGTCCTTTTGACAACGATTCTGGCGCAACAATCTCTAACAGAAATACTGGTTTAAGAGGCGCAGGAAGCTCAATGATTATGTTGTCTTCCTATGTTCAATTTATGTTGGCTGAAACAGCTTTAACCAGTGGTGTTACTGGAGATCCAAGAGCTTATTTAGAAGCAGGCATTACCCAATCAATTAATAAAGTAATGAATTTTGGGCAACAATTGGCAAGTGGTGATATTGATCCTACTTTAGTACCATCTTCCTCTGATGTTTCTGATTATATAGCTGCTATTATGGCAAAATATGATGCTACAACTAATAACGATGAGAAACTAGATATTATCATTGAACAATATTATCTTGCATTGTGGCACAATGGTGTTGAATCGTATAATACTTATAGAAGAACTGGAAAACCTGATCTTCAGCCTACTCTTTTAGCAGCCCCTGGTATATTTATTAGAACGTTTCCATTACCTGATGCGCTTGTAAACAGAAACAGTAATGTTGATGACAAACCTATTTCCACCCAAGTATTTTGGGATAATAATCCAGCAAATTTTGTTGACTAAAAATAAATTAACATGAAAAATACATATATAAAAATATTTTCAATATTCCTAGCCATTTTTTCGATTATAGGGTGTGAAGATGACGAAAAAGATCCCCTATTTGTAGATACTGACAGAAGTAATGATGCTGTTTTTGTAACGATTAAACAAAAAACCGTAGTTATTGATTTTACTGACTCTAGTACATCTTATGATTTTACAATAGAAAGCCCTGCTAATAATGTAGCTGAATACTCTATATCTGTAAAACGTACATCAGCTGGAGTTAGTTCAGACACCATTCCTATTACTACGGTTAATTCTTTTCCTGCAGAGTTTAGTTACACTGCAGAAGAGCTTGCTGACTTTCTAAGTGTTCCTGTTGCAAATTTTGCTGCAGGAGATCGATTTGATTTTATCGCTACAGCAAAAGGAAATAATGGTTTAGATGCTTCATTCGAAAATTTGAATAGTGACTCTAGAGGCCCTGGTCAATTTCAGGGATTTAATCACACTACCTTTTTATCATGCCCTTTTAATTCTTCTGAAATTCCTGGCACCTATGCCATAACAGGTGATGGCGGTGGAGGTTTGCATTCAAATGGAGACACTTTTGAAGTCATATCTGGACCTGGACCCAATCAATACAGTGTTGTTGGTTTTGGAGATGAAAATTTAATTATTAATGTCGACCCAGAAACAGGCATCTCAATTCCTTCAGACGAAGAAGTATTTCTTGTTTTAGCGAGTGGAACAAAATTAACTGCTGCTCCTGCTAATGCTGGATTCACCTTTTCTTGTACAGGCACAATCTTTTTAACAGCTTTTGAATACACTTGTTGTGGTTCTTTTGCTCTTACAATGAAAAAACAGTAGAGAAGAAGCTTTCATTATAAACATAAGAATTAATAATTTAAAACCATTTTACAATGATATCATTGTAAAATGGTTTTTTAATAATCGATTTCATGAAAATTTCTTCTTCTACAGTATCTCCGTAACGTTTATTCAAACATATACTATACTAGTTTAGATTTATAATGTAGTATTAAGACAATATTATTCTTATATAAAAAAAACCAATTTGAGAATACTTTTGTAATTTACATCGGACAGTTTTTTTAGTTCTTCATAACTTCTGGGTATATTACTTTGAAAAGCATACTCACCTTGTTTTCTAAAAATCAGAGTCTATCTACGATCTTTGGATAAACCACTAAGTATTTTTGAAGTAAAAATTCTAAACGCACAGCTTTAATAATGTGATCATTTTTTGTACAATAAAAAAAAACCGTATTCCTATAAAATTAAAATGATGCGAATTCACTTCTATACAATAATAAACATGTCTTCAATTAAGATATTTTTTACTATATTATAGTACATTTTTGAAATAATATTAAAGAAAAAAACAATCACGAAAAAACTTCACTATGGCTTTAATTGCTTCATCGTCTAAGAACACTATAATGTTTTCAATGATTACTCTTATAATGGTTTTCAACTTTAATCAGTCTGTTTTTGCGCAAGGATTTTCTGCAGCTCCTAGTGGGCAACAAGGTCGTATTCTTCATCTAGATGCCTTATTTGGAAAAGTAAAACAAGGATCTAAACAAGGAGAGGTAGATTTAAAAAAAATAAAAGGTTCTCCATACTTGTCAGAAGAATTCGTGAAAGGTACTGTACATTATGAAAATAGACCTATCGGAAAATTACATATGAGATATAATGCATTTAGTGATGAAATTGAAATAAAGAAAAACAGTACAGACAAAGAATATTCTGCATTGACAAAAAATAGATTGGTGCATTGTAATCTTAATCAAGATAAACTTATGTTCACCACCTATAAGCCTTTAGCTGAAGCTTCAAAAAAAGGATATCTACTTTGCCTTACAAATCCATCATACAAATATGTACTATACAAAAGAGTCAAAACAATATTCAAAGATAGAGGTGTAGAACCAGCGACATCACTATCTACACCTATCGAGGCTAAATTTTCAAAATTTATATCATATTATATCCTTTCCAAAGGAGAAAATCAAGCCAAAGAATTACCAAAAAAACAAAAGAAATTACATATGGTTTTTCAAGATCAAGATCACCATATAATATCTGGTTTTATGAAAGATCAAAAGATAAGTACTAAAAAAGAAAAAGACCTTATCAAATTATTTAATTATGTAAATACACTTAACTCAAAAAGCTAAAATTATTGCTTAAGAGAACAAAAAAATAATATACCCCGATCAAATTTGATCGGGATGTTTTTTTATACATATCTTTGACCGCATATGAAAAAAGAAGAGTCACTAATTTTTGGTATCAGAGCAATTATAGAAGCAATAACAGCTAACAAAAGCATTGATAAACTTTTTATTCAAAAAGGACTACAGGGGGATCTATCCAAAGAACTCATGGGTTTGGTAAAAAAACATAATATCACTTTTACCTATGTACCTATAGAAAAACTGAACAGACTTACCCGTAACAATCACCAAGGTGCTGTTGCTCATATCTCCCCTATTGACTTTTATGATCTTGAAAACCTTGTAATAAATGTTATTGAATCAGGAAAAACACCTTTATTTCTAATCTTGGACCAACTCTCTGATGTTCGCAATTTTGGAGCTATTATCAGAACAGCAGAATGTACAGGAGTTGATGGTATAATTATACAGAAAAAGGGGGGAGCTCCAGTTAATGCTGATACGATCAAAACATCTGCTGGCGCAGTGTTTAAAATTCCTATTTGCAAAGTAGATCATATCAAAGATGCTATGTTTTATCTACAAGGATCTGGCATACAAGTAGTAGCAGCTACAGAAAAAGCAAATTCCACTATTTACGATACAAATCTGACTATTCCTTCTGCAATTATTATGGGTAGTGAAGGGAAAGGCATATCTCCTTCGGTATTAAAATTAGTAGATCAAAGTGCAAAATTACCAATACACGGAGATATTGCTTCTTTAAACGTCTCTGTTGCTTGTGGCGTAATGCTATACGAAGCTATTAGACAACGTTTATAACAATCTGTTTATTATTTTATTCTATATCTGGTTCAGGTGGCTTGTTATCTCCTTCGATTCTGGTTTTATACTCATAAATTATCTCAATACCTTCTTTCTCGTCTTCTTGCTCTTTTCTTTCTATAAAATTACCTTCCTTATCAAAATGTCTTAGAAACTCATCTTCTTCTGGATTATAATCTTCAGTTTCCCAAACATATAATTTCCGTTTCACTACTCCTCTTTTGACAAAAAAACCTAATATAGCTCCAGATATAATACCAGATAAGTGACCTTCCCATGAAATCTTAGGGTCTATAGGTAATACATACATTACCATACTACCATAAATAAAAACAACAACAAAAGATAAAGCTATTAATCGAAAGTGTTTTGCAATAATTCCTTTAAAGAATAAAAAACCAAAAAGCATATAAATTACTCCACTTGCTCCTATATGGTTTGCTGGTCTACCTAATAACCATGTAAGAAAACCTGTCAGAAACACTCCGACTAATAATACTTTCCAGGCATTATTTTGATAAAAAAAGAACAATGCAGCTGACAATATCATCAACGGCAATGTATTATGCCATAGATGAGTAAGGTCTGAATGAATAAAAGGAGAAAATATAATCCCCCGTAAACCAACAATTGTTCTTGGGTAAACTCCAAAATCATTAAAATTAATCCCTGACCTAACTTCAACCCAAAAAACAATCCAGATTAACAATACGAATAATAAGGGATACCCTATCACTCCGGTATTAAATCTAAAATGTTTATTTTCTTCATTCATATCACATATGTTATATCAAAAAAAATTCCAAAAAATAAAGTTCGGTTAAAATGGCAGTATTTGTAAGTTTTTATCATATAACTTATAAATATTAACTCTTTTTCCTATTGATTTATTTTCTATTTAGATTCGAGGAAGCTTTGTAACTTTGTACATATGGATATAAATAAACCTTTAGCAGAACGTATTCGTCCTAAATCATTAGAGGAGTACCTTAGTCAGGAACATCTAATTGGCAATAATGGTTCACTAACTCAACAAATCAAAAAAGGACTCATCCCTTCTCTTATACTTTGGGGGCCTCCTGGAGTGGGAAAAACAACTTTAGCTAACATCATTGCAAGTGAGTCTGGAAGACCTTTCTATACGTTAAGTGCTATAAATAGTGGAGTAAAAGAAGTAAGGGAAGTTATTGATAAAGCAAAAAACAGCGGAGGGCTATTTACTACCAAAAACCCTATTCTATTTATTGATGAAATTCATCGTTTTAGCAAATCTCAACAAGATTCTTTATTAGGTGCGGTAGAAAAAGGTTGGATTACTCTTATAGGAGCTACAACAGAAAACCCTAGTTTTGAGGTAATACCTGCACTCCTATCTCGCTGTCAGGTATACACTCTTAATCCTTTTGGAAAAGAAGAATTAGAGGCATTGCTTAAAAGAGCAATGCATGAAGATGAATTTCTCAAATCCAAAAGCATCACTCTTAAAGAAACTGAATCTTTACTTAGACTAAGTGGTGGTGATGCTCGTAAACTACTCAACATTTTCGAGTTGATAATCTCAAGTCAGGATCAAGATATAATTACAATTACAAATGATCTGGTATCAAAATTAGTTCAACAAAACACAGTGAGATATGACAAAACTGGTGAACAACATTACGATATTATTTCAGCATTTATCAAATCTATTCGTGGGAGTGACCCTAATGCCTCTGTCTATTGGCTTGCTAGAATGATCGAAGGAGGTGAAGATCTAAAATTTATTGCTCGAAGGATGATTATATTAGCTTCTGAAGATATTGGTAATGCAAATCCTACAGCTCTAATCATGGCAAATAATACTTTTCAGGCAGTAAATACTATCGGGTACCCAGAAGCTCGAATAATACTAAGTCAATGTGCTGTGTATTTAGCATCTTCACCAAAAAGTAATGCTTCCTACATGGCTATTAACAAAGCACAGCAGCTAGTAAAACAAACAGGTGATCTTTCTATCCCTTTACATATAAGAAATGCCCCTACTAAATTAATGAAAGAATTAGGATACGGAGAAGATTACAAATATGCTCACGAGCATGAAAACAACTTTATTGAGCAAGAATTTTTACCAGAAGAAATTACTAATACCAAATTATACGAACCAGGAGATAACCAACGAGAGAATGCCTTCAGAACATTTTTAAAAACAAGATGGAGAGACAAATATAAATACTAGCTCCTTCATCGTAAAACGCATCAAAATTACCTTTTGATCGTAAATAGATTATTGCCTTGCAAAGGTATCAGTGATTAATTTATTCGTAACAGGGTTGATGCGTTCCAAAATGAAATTACCATATGCATCAAAATATCCATTCCCACTTAAATCTCCTGCTTTAACAATATAAGTCTTTCCATTTGTAGATTTAAAAAGTTTTCCTATAGCAACTTCCTCATCTTTTTGGAATAGTTCAAATCCATATTCTTGCTTCTTAAAAACAAAACTGTTATCATTAAATAAATAAGTGATTTCTTCCTTTGAAACAGGGGCACTAGCGATTACCTCTTTTACCTCTTCTACCTTAGATTCTTCTTTCTTTACTACTTCTCCTCCAGTAGGTGCATTTTGGGTTACAACTTCTTCTTTATAACCACTATATGCATAATTTAGAGCCTCTATATCTTTAAATGCATCTCTCAATGCTAATTGATACGCTTTTTTAAAATCTTTCTCTCTAGTGCTTCCTTCTGAAGATGAAAACACCACTTTACCACTACAATCAGTTAATTCAATAACAAGTCTTGTAACAAAAACACCATTTCTCTTTTTAACATCAGCTCTTAATGAAGAACAGCCATTTCTTCTAAGTTCATCAGGTAAATTATCACTTTGTAAAAAAGCCTTAAACCCATATTTATTAAATAAAAACTTAGTAAGCGAATTAAGTTGGTATGCATCATTCCCTTTTAGAAAGCCATAGCTTTCAGGAATCATTATATACTTATAATCATTAATTTTTTTTTGAGCATTACTATTAAGTGTAAAAAGTAAAACAAGCCCTAAAAACAAAATACGTAACATATGTATCACATTATAATATTAAACCCCAGTTGTAAAGAAGCACCTCTTGCTTTTGCAAGATTAGTGTATTCTAGTAAATTATTAGCCGAAATATAAAAATTAATTTTATCAATATGAGTGGATAATAGAAATCCCATGTTATTATATGAATAATCATCAATAGTATACGTTAGTTTTGTTCTTAAGAAATTAAAGAAGCGTTTGTAATAAAACAATGAAGCTGCATATTGTTGTCTCTTGGGTCTAAATTGACTAAACAACTGCACTCCAAAAGCATCCTGATAAGGAGGCTGCTCTCCCTCTAGATAACAATTACATGTTCCATCATCATATTTATTAAAGGAATATTTAACCGATCCATTAAATTTTAGTGGTCGCATGGTTATATATGTTGTACTTAATGTATCCAACGGAATGGCTTCTTCTAGCTCATCCAAAAAATTTTCAGGACTCTCACCAGAAAACCGAATTGGAGTTTCAAAACCTTCAAACACATAATTACCTCGTGCACGATATGTTTCAACATCTTTACTATATACAATCATTCCTAAATCATTCACACTACCAGTAATTGCAAGCTGTTCATTTATTTTATGAGTAAATCCTAGATCAATGCCAAGCCCCAAATTTCCTCCCAAAAAGGCTCTACCAATCAATTTATTCACAATTTCTTTTCCTTCTAAATCCTTAAGGCCTCTATATCCTGATGTTTTAAGAGTAACGTCTGCATTACTAATTACATGTTGATAGATATTCCTTCCTTGAGGTGTCTCTATCGTTGCAAAAGTACCTTTGTTTTTGGTACTTCTAACATGAAACATACTAGAATAAAGTTTTGCTCTTGCTCCAAAAGTCATGCTTTTATTGACTTTCTTGGTATATCCAAAATGATATACAGCAAGTAGTTCTGCTGAACCACTTATACTAGAAAATCGAAATGGTTGATTAAGGAAATCCCGATTACCTTGATAAGCCAGAACAGCAAAATCTTTGGGAAAATACCCAATAACATCTAACTCTTGATAAATCCCTCCAGAAAAGTAGATTTTCTCATTTTTCTTACTTTTCCAACCAAAACTCAGAAGCTCTAATTGTTGGGTTACAGTTAAGTAGTCATCACTCGTTAATTTATGAAGCGTACTCTCTATTTTATCATTAATATTTCTACCGTCATCTGCAAAAACGTCATAAAGCGAAGCTCCTTTTAATCCTACATTGACATGAATCTGAGATAAAAAAGGTACGCCAAAATGATAATTAAATCTCACTTCTGCTCCTGGGTTAAGGAGTAAAGATTGAGGAAGGTCTATAAAATCATATAAAGTTTCTTTATTTTGAGAATACCCAAAAAAAACCAAAAAACCCATTATGAATAACATACAAACTCTCATAAATCGTAATTAATGAAGTAAGTTCCTTTGGATCTCATTTCAAGAATTCCTCCTAGAGAGCTATTAATATTTTGCACCTGTATTGTAGAAATTAATTTTGCAGCAGTTGCTAATATATTAATAGTAGCATTATCAAACACAATAACTTCTGTAGTTACCACTGGTGTTACACCTTCTCCATTACCTGCATTAACGGTAATCCTGTTAAACGGTCCAACTTGAACACCATTATCATCCAAAAACCCTAGAGTAAATTCAAAATCTCTCTCAATAGTATTCCTGAATTCAAAAGTTAATTCTATCCGTTCCAGATTATCTACTATAAAATCTGTACCGAGAAGGTCATAATCTAATGTGTCATTAACAAAAACTTCGGGTACTACAATACTTGGATCGATCTCTGGATTTACAAATCGATCTGTATTAAACCTAGAATACACAAAATCAATTTCAAATACTGGTGTCAGTACCACATCCTCTGTTTGATCAAAATCCACATCCTTTACACAAGAAATTGAAGAAACAACCACGCATAAAACGCATAGCAACACAAAGGTTTTTTTTACATTCATCTTGGGGAATTGTTTTCTAATTAACTAAAATACAAATATTTACAACTAAAGATAGTTTTTAATTTCTTTTAATTCAAAAACCTGAATATTCTCTAACGGCAACTCTTCTTCGTGGTAGTTAAAACAGATAGTATCCAAACCTACTGCTTCAGCTCCTTTAATATCAGCTTCATAATTATCTCCTATCATGATACTATTATCAAATTTCGCACCAGATTTTAATATAGCGTGTTCAAAAATAAATGGATTTGGTTTCTTTACTCCCGCTTCCTCACTATTAGTTATCGTATTAAAATAATGATGTATCCCAGAATTTAACAACTTTCGGTTTTGCACCTCCTCAAATCCATTGGTAATAATATGTAAGTTATATTTTGGATGTAAATATTGTAATAGATCTATAGCACCATCAATTAAATAATTATGAAGTGGTAAAAAATCCACATAATCTTCAGACATAGTATCAATTGTTTCTATAGAAAAGTTCTTATCAAAATCCATAAAAGTTTCTATAAATCTAGCTCTACGTAATTCTTGTTTATCCACTTTTTCTTCTCTATACAATTTCCAGTATTTCATGTTTATTGGCCGATAAGTCTCTAAAAAAGTATCGACATTGATATCGATGTCAAATTTTTTAAAAATCATTTTAAACGCCAAAATCGAATTTCTATCAAAATCCCAAAGTGTATGATCTAAGTCAAAAAAAATATGTTTTATTTTATTTTTCATCTTCTATCTCCCAAATAAATTCTAAAATTGATTTTAAAAAAGGTTGTCCTCTTAAGTCACTAAAGGATATGTTGCTAAAAATTGGAATAAAAACCCCGTTTATCTTTTTAATTTTTTCTATATAATCTATGATTTCATTTTTGACTAATAGTGAATCACTTACATCATTTTTAGTTCCCAAATTCACATAGCAAAAAGAGTTTACTATTAAAGGTGTTTGTACTTCATAATCCAAATCATAAAACATAAATGGAGAACATGTTCCTGCACGAAATCCTGAATATCTAGAATATCCCATTGAATAATCTTCGCCTACCTCTAATTCAATAAAATTACGATATGCTTCTGGTAGTTTTATTTTAAAAAAAGAGCACATCGCATACTTTAACCTTCTATTAAGAATGCTTTCTATACGCAATTTTTCCTTTTTTAAAACTAACAAATCACTAACAGCTTCATAAGATGCCTTAAGACCTACATCCATATAATCTGCTATATGCTTTATAATGGTTTGATGCTGTGGTCTATTATAACCGATATTTTTTTCATAATTAGAATAATCTCCTAATCCGAATAATACTTTAGCTTTTCTCCTCCTGTTTTTCTGAAGTCGAATTATAAAATCAAATGTATTATAAGGATCTTTTTTAAGACCAATCAATACTTTTATTCTATCTCCTAACTTATCAATTTTTAATTTCCAGAAATCTCTTAAACCTCCTCCAAGAGATCTCAAAAAACCTTTGTTTTTATATACAAATGTTTGATTTACCATAAAAACTGGTATAATTTCAAATTTCTTTTCTTGAAATATAAGATCAGGGTATTTTTTGAGAAGTACCTCTCTAAATTTATATGACCAAATATCAACAACAGGATCTTGTAAAAAATCATGAATATAAGCAATACTCTCTGTCGCTGGAAAACGTCCTATAGTGTCCTTTACATGAGGTAAATATTCTTCATATCTAGTGAGTAAATAAAAGGCCGCTGCAAAAATATCAAATGGCAATGCTGAGTCTATATGTTTTACTTCAAAAAAACATTTTGTTTCTCCCCAATCAGAAACTTGTATGTCAAGATCGCTTAAGCCATGTTCAAAAAGTAAATCTACACTTTGAAAATACAATTCCTTACCCAAAGGTTGTTTACCGTATGACAGTTTTGGTCCTTCATGTGCTATAAAGGTTTCTATTTTGGAAGTTAAATCTACATTAAACCCCAAAATTCGTTTGCAAATTTGTTTGAAGGTGTAGGATACTCTAGGAGTAATTTTTTGTACATGAATTAATAACATATCTTTTATAGAATGTTCTTTTTAACGAAGTGATTAATACTTTTAAATAATTCCAAACTTATAGCATCGTTAAAAGTAAGTTTTTATTTTTCAAACTATTCTATGATTTACAACAAACTGGCCTAAAATACCCTACTTATTTATTTCATTAAAACAACATGGTTATAATATGGTTTCATCTGCAAAACTAAAATAATGATCTTCTGTAACAATAATATGGTCTAACAACTTAATATCTAATATCGAACCAGCTTGTTTTAATTTTTGTGTTAAGTTTTTATCCGGTTGGCTTGGACACAAAGAACCACTTGGATGGTTATGCCCAATTATTAAATTAGTGGCACCATATTCAAGAGCCATTCTAAAAACTATACGTGCATCAACCAGAGTTCCTGTTTTCCCTCCTACACTGATCTGTTTTTTACGAATTACATTATTTGCATTATTGAGAAATAATACCCAAAATTCTTCATGTTCAAGATCACCTATTATAGGTTGAAATAGATAAAAAGCGTCTCTACTAGATGTAATTTTTGAAACCTCTGGCACATTTTCATCTTTTCTTCTTCGACCTAACTCTAGTCCAGCAACAATGGTTATTGCTTTTGCTTCACCTATCCCCTTAAAACTCATTAACTGTTTTATAGATAATTTACTCAAAGCGTTTATCTCGTGATTTACGCTAGCCAAAATACGTTTACTCAGTCCGACTGCACTCTCCTCACGGTTACCTGAACCAATTAATATTGCGACAAGTTCTGCATCTGTTAGCACATTCTTCCCTTTAGCGATTAATTTCTCTCTTGGACGATCATTTTCACTCCATTCCTTGATAGAAAAAGAAGCATTTGATTTACTCATACTATTAATTTAATGATTAAAAAAAGTAGGACTATCTGTCTAAAAATATAAACTATTTATCTCAAACACAATATATTATTAAAGAAGAAATATGACAAAAAACACGTGTAACACCTAACATTTCATTAGAAATTCACCCTATTTATTTGTTTGAAAATGAAAGTTTTACTATATTTGGTCACCCTTAATTTAAAAATGAACATTTTAACAACTTCAAATTAACCTATTTATGAAGAATATTTTTACTTTCGTTTTACTTCTTGCAACCTTAAGTTTTTATGGACAAGACAAGAAGATTTCGTTTCTTAATTTAGTAGGAAATAACATACAAGTACCAAACGGATGCCAAGCTCAATCAGAGTATGAGTTACAGGCCTGCGATGGGACATCTATAAAATGGGATTATTATACTGATGATATGTTATCAGCAGTTTTTGATGCTACAATAAGTGCTTTTGCTGAAAGTAATGGCTCTAAAAGTGAAGTTACTTTTACTTCTTTTGGTGCTCAACTGAAAGGGTACAAATTTAAAATGGGAACTACGTTCCAGTATTTTTTACACGGTACGATCAAAAATCAACCTTTAATGATTAATTTGGGTACACCAAAAGATATTGCAACTAATGATGATTTAGATGGGTTTCTAAGTCTTTTCTTTGATGAAGTAAGTTAAAATATATTATACATACACACACTTATAAACAAAGGCTAATCATAATGATTAGCCTTTGTTTATTTTTAAATGTATTATTTTTGAGTATCACCATTTAAAAAAATAAGGGCATGAAATCATTATTTGACGAATCTACTCAATATGAAATCGAAAAACGTATTCATCAATTATCCGCATCGAGCACACCTATTTGGGGAAAAATGAACATCTCGCAAATGTTTCATCATTGTCAATTCCCTTTAAAAATTGCATTAAAAAGAGAACATCCAGAACTTAAACCCAATCTGTTTGCAAAATTGCTCTTTAAGAAATCAATGTACAATGATAAACCTTGGAGGAAAAATTTGCCTACACATTCTAAACTCAAGGTCGTTGAACAAAAGGATTTTGAAAAAGAAAAAGAAACACTCTTAAGTTTAGTAACCGAGTTTTCTAATCAAAAAAATAAAAAAGAATGGGATCCACATCCTATGTTTGGAAATTTCACAAACGAACAATGGGGAAAAATGCAATACAAGCACCTTGACCATCATCTTCAACAGTTTAATGTATAATTACTGTGTATTCACCTAAATCGATCAAAAAATCTATAATATAAAACGGTGACCAAATATTTAGAAGTTTACAATCATAGATTTGTTTGAAGGATAATGACGTAAGAATAAGTCTTCTTATTGACTTCATTCTCGGTTTTGAAATTGAGCCAGAATAAAATTCCTGTCGATATAGAAAATGAAAAACAACAATTAATCAAAATAACATTGAAGATGTTGTGAATTAATTATTTAAAAATCACCTCTAGTTTTCGACAAGATGTTTTATCTCATCAAAATCTAAACCGCCATAATTACCGCTGCTCATTAATAATAATGCTGAATTAGTAAAATCTTTTTGCTTCAAATAATATTGAAATTGTTCTGGATTGGTATAAATAACCAAATCATTGCGATTAAAGGCCTGAGCAATTTGAGATTCTGAAACTTCATCTAATTGTTTAATTTTTACTGCATCTGGAGAATAAAATACCACAGCTTCATCAGCCGAATTTAGAGCACCTTCATATTCTTTTAAAAACTCTGCGTTTAAACTACTATACGTATGCAATTCTAAACAAGCAATTACTTTTCTATTTTGATATTGCTCTTTTACAGCTTTGGTAGTAGCACTTACTTTGGATGGGCTATGTGCAAAATCTTTATATGCTACAGCATTAGAACTTTCTGCAATTTTTTCTAACCGTTTAGAAGCTCCTTTAAAAGAGGCAATAGCCTCATAAAAATCATCCTCATCAATTCCCATATGCTGACAAATCCATTTAGCCCCAGCTAGATTACTTAAGTTATGTCCTCCAAAAATTTCAATTGGCATTTCCCCTTCTGGAGTATCTAATAAAGTTTCCCCATCCTCAACCCTATATGCTGGCGTAGTATATGAGAATTTGCGAATTGGATTTTCTGTTAACTCGGCTAGTTTTTTTACTTCAATATCTTCTTCATTATACACTAATGCACCTCCATTAACAATAGAATTTATAAAAATTCTAAATTGATCAACATAATTATCAAAGGTTGGAAATACATTAATATGATCCCAAGCAATACCACTTACTAAAGCTATATTAGGTCGGTATAAATGAAATTTTGGCCTACGATCAATTGGTGAAGATAAGTATTCATCTCCTTCTAAAACTATAAAGTCATTCTCCTCTGTAAGATGAACCATAGTATCAAAACCATCCAATTGTGCCCCCACCATATAATCAACTTCTTTTTCATGATAATGCAATACATGTAAAATCATAGAAGTGATCGTAGTTTTTCCGTGTGATCCTCCAATGACCACGCGAGTTTTATTTTTTGATTGCTCGTATAAAAATTCAGGATATGAATATATTTCCACTCCTAATTCTTGAGCTTTAATAAGTTCTGCATTATCCTCCTTTGCATGCATCCCTAAAATAATTGCATCAAGATCCGAGCTAATCTTTTCTGGAAACCAACCAAACTCTGGAGGAAGCAAACCATACCGATCTAATCTCGATTTTGAAGGTTCAAAAATAGTATCATCACTTCCTGTTATCTGATATCCTTTTTGATGCAACGCAATAGCCAGGTTATGCATGGCACTACCTCCTATTGCTATAAAATGTACTCGCATAGTTAACTCTTAAATCTAAAGGTAAAGATACAATTAACATTGAGGTAATAAAATAATAGAGTTATGAAAAATAATATGCAAGAAAAGATAACAAAATATGCGATCATTTAATCTTTTCCTCATTTTAAAACAGAGCTTCCTAAGTCAAAAGTGCATTTCGCTCAATGGCTATTTTACATAACACCATTTAGTATTTTATTAGTTGTCAAATTAGTACAATTATGATCTTTAATTTATATAAACAAAATTGTTATGGTTCAATTCAAATACGTAGTTTTATAATATTATTTACAAATTATAAGACGTTACCAAACACAATGCCATAACACTTGATCGCATTTGTTTAACAGCCTAAAACCATTATGATGCAAAAACATATCATCCTTATTATATTATGTATATTAAACCTATATACTATGAATGGTCAAAATGATTATCAAAATGATTGGAAAAAAGTAAAAGCTTTTGATCAACAAGGACTTCCTAAATCCGCAGTAAAATTAGTTGAGGTAATATATAGCAATGCCAAAAAAGAAAATAATGACAATCAGTTTATAAAAGCTTTACTTCATAGGGCTAAATACATACTTACTCTAGAAGAAAATGCTCAACTCACTATTATTAAAGATTTAAAAAATGAAATTAGCCAAAGTGCTTTTCCTAAAAGAAATATATTAGAAAGTATTCTTGCCAACTTATACTGGCAATATTTTCAACAAAATAGATGGAAATTCTACAATAGAACTCAAACTTCTGAAAAAGTCGATACCGAAGATTTCAGGACCTGGGATCTAGAAACATTATTTGCAGAAACACATACATATTACCAAAAGTCTCTTCAGAATGGAGTATTAGCACAACAAACAGAATTAAAGAAATTTAACGAAATTTTAAACATTTCCTCTGGTTCTAAAAAATATCGACCAACACTCTATGATTTTTTGACACACAATGCTTTAGATTTTTACAAAACTTCTGAAACCAATATTACAAAACCTGCATATGCCTTTGCAATAGATGATAAAAAATATTTACAGGAACATACTACGTTTTCATCTTTAAAAATAGAAACTAAAGACTCTCTATCATTGCAATTTAATGCTCTGAAATTGTTTCAAAATTTAATTCAATTTCACAAAAGAGATACGACGCCAGATGCTCTTGTCGAAGTAAACATAGAACGTATAAATTTTATATATCAAAATGCCGTTTTCAATGATAAAGAAGCTATTCTTCTGGAATCTCTGAAATCAGAAAAAACATTTTTCTCTTCTCACGAAGCTTCTGCTTTATATGATCATGAAATTGCAAATCTTTACAAAAAACAGGCTTCATCTTACATTCCTAATAAAAATGAAACACATCGTTGGAAATTAAAAAAAGCTATCGATTTATGCGATGCGGTAAACAAAAAATTTCCAGATTCGAGAGCTGCTAATAAATGCAAATCATTGAAGAGTCAAATCCTTCAATATCAGATCAAAATTAAGGCCGAAAAATATGTTCCAATTCAGACTCCAGGTAGATTATTGATTACATATAAGAATTTAGATAAACTTTATTTCAAAGCTTTAAAAATCACACCAAAACAGCTTAAAAGTCTAAATAATTTATATAGAACTGAAGATCAAGTAAAGTTTTTAAGTGCTTTAAAAGTCTATAAAACATGGAAATCTGAAATATCTAACGAACATGATTTCCAAAGTCACACTACCGAGGTTTTATTACCAGAATTGGATCAAGGTTCTTACCTAATTCTAGGAACAATTACTAAAGAACTTTCTATAGAAAGTATGTTCTCTTTTGGTTCTACTCAGATTACCAATTTAGCTTTAACAGAAAATAGAACTCCGCAAAAATCCATATTTCAGGTCTTAGATCGTAACAACGGTGCTCCAATTCCTAATGCAAAAATACATTTCAAAACAAACAACCAAAGAGGATATGATGACAATTTGGACAAAACCTTAACCACAGATAAAAAAGGTCAAGCATATTTAACATTAGACACCTACTATTATGATGTTAACATCACAGTATCGCACGAAAAAGACAAAGCTCGATTTGAAGGATATTATCTAAATCAAGCATACAACCCTAATCATAATAATGAAAATATCAGCTCTACTTTTCTTTTTACAGACCGTAGTATTTATAGACCAGGACAGACTGTATATTTTAAAGGAATTATGATGTCTTCTTCGGGTAAAGAAGATTTTAAAACACAATCAAATCATACCGCCTTTATTACACTTAGGGATGTGAATAATCAAGAAATAAAAACTCTGACTTTAAAAACGAATGATTATGGTTCTTTTCATGGAGAATTTATACTTCCTTCTTCTGGACTAACAGGTAACTATACTATTCAAACGAATAATTACCACAGTACTTCTTTCTCTGTAGAAGAATATAAACGTCCTAAGTTTGAAACTAAATTTAACCCAATTACCAAGACTTATAAAGTAAATGATCCTATTACACTTACAGGAGTAGCAACAGCCTATGCAGGAAGTTCAATCACAGATGCCAAAGTAGTATATCGAGTACATCGTAAGGTACAATATCCACGCTGGTGCTATTGGTATCCAAGGTATTCAACACAATCACAAGAAATCATACATGGTGAAACCAAAACAAATGAAAAAGGAGAGTATACGATTGATTTTACTGCGATTCCTGATCTAAATGTATCCAAGGAAAACCTCCCTATCTTTAATTATCAAGTAACCGCAGATGTTATCGATATCAACGGAGAAACAAGAAGCACTTCCACTATCGTTAATGTTGGTTATCACGCATTGACAGCTGCTGTCACTATTCAAAATAAAATTGACAAAACTGTAAAAGATCATAAATTCACGGTAACTACTTTAAACTTGAATAACGAACCAATTGCTGCAAAAGGAACAATCAAAATTTTTAAATTAAAAGCTCCTTCTACACCTATGCGTATTCGTCCCTGGAAGGCTCCTGATTATAAAGGATTCAAAGAAGAAGAATTTAAAAAACTGTTCCCGCATGATGCTTTTAATAATGAACATGATTATAGACAATGGCAAAAAGGGAAAATCGTGTCAGAAAAAACTTTTAATACTTCTAATACAGAAAAGGATGAGAATGGAACACAACAACTTGATATTGGCTCTGTAAATAAATGGGAATCAGGTAAATATGTTTTAGAATTAAATACTAAAGATCGATTCGGACAAGAAGTAAAAGACATACAATATATTACTTTATATAACCAGGGAGACAAAGATATTAGCGATCAGCAATTGTTTGAGATCACTACAAACAAAGCTTCTTACAAAATTGGAGATGAGGCGATTGTAAAATTAAGCTCTGCTTCAAAAGACATAACTGTTACGGTAGATATCGAAAAAAATTATCAAATCATTGAGACTAGACTTATCAAACTTTCTAATGGAAGTAAAACCATACAAATCCCTATTGAAAAAGATGATCTTGGTGGATTTTCTGTAAGTTACAGTTATCTTAACTATAATGGTTATCAAAGTGGAGCAATTACAATTGCTGTACCCTACGAACCAACAGAACTTAGTATAGAGACCAAAACTTTTAGAGATAAATTGCTTCCTGGCCAGGAAGAGACTTGGAGTTTCACTATAAAAGGTCCCAAAGGAGATAAAGTAAGTGCTGAGCTATTAGCGAGTATGTATGACGCTTCTTTAGATCAATTTAGACCACATCAGTGGTATTTTACTCCTATAAACAGGCCAATATATAGAGCGCAATCAAAAAGGCAAGCTATAAAAGGTTTTGAAATAGAAAGTTTTAAAATAGAGAACCAAAGTAGCTCTATATATTATGGAACTCAAGGATATGATCAACTCAATTGGTATGGCTTATACTTTGGGCAACAATATTATGGAACAAGAAGTCGAATGATGAAATCTACTTCTGCACCATCACGGATGGCTTCTATGTCCAAAAAAGAAGGAATGGCAGATGAGATTGTAGCAGAAGAAGCTGAATTTAATGCAATTGAGGATGATGAAACTCTTGGGGGACTTGCACGTGAACAAAAAGCGGATTCCAAAGATCTAAAAAAAGATAAAAACGAACTTTCTCTGGAAGGTGTTAAGATTAGAAAAAACCTTCAGGAAACTGCTTTTTTCTTTCCAGAATTAACTACGGATGCCGATGGTAATGTAAGTTTTAATTTCACAGCACCAGAAGCATTAACCAAATGGAAACTGCAATTACTAGCTCATACCAAAGAACTAAATGCGGCTACAACAACTCTAGAAACTGTAACGCAAAAAGAGTTGATGATTCTTCCTAACCCACCAAGATTTTTAAGAGAAGGAGATAAAATTGTATTGAGTTCTAAGATATCCAACTTGGCTACAAAAGATCTTAGCGGTGTTGTCGAATTACAATTATTCGATGCAATGACAAATACTGCAATAGATACGGATTTGCAAAACAATAATGCAAGACAAAGCTTTAATGTAAAAACAAAAGGAAATACTAATGTATCATGGGAATTACAAATTCCGGATAATATACAAACAGTACAATACAAAATTGTTGCTAAAGCAGGAGATTTCTCTGATGGAGAGCAAAACGTACTACCTGTTTTAAGTAATCGTATGTTAGTTACAGAGACACTACCTATGTGGATTCGTTCTAACCAAACAAAAACATTTACATTAGATAAATTAAAGAACAACACTTCTAGCACTTTAAAACATCATAAGCTCGCATTAGAAATGACGTCTAATCCCGCATGGTATGCTGTACAGGCATTACCATATTTGATGGAGTATCCCTACGAATGTTCAGAACAAATCTTTTCTAGGTATTATGCAAATACGCTAGCTAGTCATATTGCTAACTCTAACCCTAGAATTCAGGAGGTATTTAATCAATGGAAATCGAGTGATGCACTATTAAGTAACTTAGAAAAAAACCAGGAATTAAAATCTCTTATGATTCAGGAGACTCCGTGGTTACGTGATGCACAAAGTGAAACAGAGCAAAAGAAGAGAATTGCATTACTGTTTGACCTTAATAAAATGAATAATGAGTTACAATCTGCTCTTAATAAATTAAAGCAATCACAATATGGTTCAGGAGGTTTCCCTTGGTTTAAAGGAGGGCGAGAAAATAGATATATCACTCAACATATTACCTCTGGTTTTGGGCATTTAAAAAAACTTGGTATCACACAATTTAATGGAGATACAAATAACATGCTACAAAGCGCAGTACGTTTTCTTGATAAAGAATTTGTAAGAGAATATGAAAAGCTTAAACGCCATTGTAAAAGGAACAAAATCGATATCAACAAAAATCACTTGAGCTATACGCAAATTCATTACCTATATATGCGAAGCTTCTTCCCAGATATTAAAAGAGCTAAAAATACCAATGAGGCTTGGGCTTACTATCTGGAACAATCAGAAAAGTATTGGTTAAATCAGGGGCTTTATGCGAAAGGAATGCTTGCTCTTATATTACATCGTAATGATAAAGGCAGTGCTGCTACTAAAATTATCAGGTCGTTGGATGAGACAAGTGTCTCTAATGAAGAATTGGGAATGTATTGGAAATCAAACACTGATAGCTGGTATTGGTATCAAGCACCTATTGAAACACAATCTCTTATGATTGAAGTGTTTTCTGAAATAGAAACAGAACCAAAACGAACCGAAATTATTGATAATCTTAAAATATGGTTACTTAAGAACAAACAGACCAATCGATGGAAAACCACTAAGGCTACTTCTGAAGCTGTATATGCACTGTTACTTGAAGGAAGTGACTGGCTATCAGTTACCGATATGGTAGAAATTGTCTTAGGTGATCAAAAAATCGATCCCTCTACATTAGAAGATATAAAAGCAGAAGCCGGAACTGGATATTTTAAAACTTCCTGGAACGGAAATGAAATACAGCCCAATATGGCTACTGTCAAAATTTCTAAAAAAGGAAAAGGTATTGCCTGGGGAGCCTTATACTGGCAATATTTTGAAAATCTAGACAAAATCACTCCAGCCAAAACTCCGCTATCGTTAAAGAAAAAATTGTTCCTTAAACAAAATACTGACAAAGGAGAAGAAATCACAGAGATTACCTCTAAAACCAAATTAGAATTAGGTGACTTGGTTCGGGTTCGAATTGAATTGAGGTCTGATCGCGATATGGAGTTTGTACACATGAAAGACATGAGGGCATCTGGTCTTGAACCTGTTAATGTAATTTCTCAATACAAATGGCAAGACGGTCTGGGATATTATGAAAGCACTAAAGATGCTTCGACTAATTTTTTCTTTGACTATTTACCAAAAGGCGTATATGTTTTTGAGTATGACTTAAGAGTAAACAATAAAGGAAATTTCTCTAACGGCATCACCACAATACAAAGCATGTATGCTCCAGAATTCTCAAGTCATTCTGAAGGAGTTAGAGTAAGTGTACAGTAATATAAAAATAATATTTAGTTGTTTTAGACCTCGCAATTTGCGAGGTCTAATTGTATTGCACAGTCTCTATCATGAAAATAATTGCAAAAAAGATTAAACCAAAAACGTTTACAAAATTCACTGTATAATACCTATATATAATAACAAAAAACGGTCTTGTTTATAACACACAAGACCGTTTTTTGTTATTATATAAACTGACTAGGTTATTCTTTGGGGATCATGATCGCATCTATTGTATGAATAAACCCATTGGAAGCTTCCACATTAGTAGTAATCAATTTTCCACCATTACCACTTTCATCTATCAAGTATACTGTATCTCCTTTTAAGGAAGCTGTAATTAAAGAGCCTTCTAGAGTTTTTAAAGGAATACTTCCTCCCCCCTCTTGTATGGCCTTAACAATATCTTCTTTTGAAATTACACTAGGAATTATATGATACTTTAAGATTGTAGCTAAACGCATTTTATTTTCTGGTTTCAATAATTTCTCTCCCGACTTAGGGGGTAATTTGTCAAATGCCATATTTATTGGAGCAAATATTGTAAACCCTCCATCCTGGGTAAATGTTTCGGTAAGTTCTGCTGTTTTAATAGCTTCTGACAACGTAGAAAACCCTTTATCTACCGAAGTAAATTCAATAATAGTAGGCAATATTTTTTCGCCCTCTTCTACTTCTTTTATTTCAGAAATTTTTTGAGCTATCAATTTGCCATTTTCGTCTTTTGTTACTTTATATTTCTCAGACTCATTGCAAGAAGTAGTAAATACTATTATGGACAAAGCAAAAAAAGGTAATACATTTC
This sequence comes from uncultured Aquimarina sp., assembly GCA_947498785.1. GTDB lineage: Bacteria > Bacteroidota > Bacteroidia > Flavobacteriales > Flavobacteriaceae > Aquimarina. Next base: position 118,474 of record CANMLS010000003.1, read on the forward strand.
TAATTTTCATTATTAAGGAGTTTTCAGTTTTAGAGTTTTCTAACGCGACAAGTATTTTTTCATTTGGTAATCTTTGGTTAAATAAATCTTAACAAAATACTAAATCATTATACGTAATCTTTTTAGCCTAAATGCCGAGTACCATATCATCGCGATATAAATATAGTTGAGATTACTTTTCTATATATTTAAATTTATTATATGTAGAGCTTCTTTTAGTATTCGTTTTTATGTAATACATATTTAAAATTTCTTAATCAAGATTAATTTTTAAGTCTTATTATATCTCGAATTTTGTTTTAAATACATAAAATGATAATAATGAAAAAAGACAGAATTAATATTAATAAAGTAGACCCAAAAGCTTATGAACCAATTTTTGCTCTGCATCACAACTTAACAAAGAGCTCTTTAACTACCATAGAATTTCTATTAATTCAAATACGAGGTTCGCAGATAAATGGGTGTGCTTATTGCATACAGATGCATGTTAAAGAAGCTATTGAAAAAGGAGAAAAACAATATCGAATTCATGCACTACCATTCTGGGAAGAATCTCCATTTTTTACAGAGCAAGAAGAAGTTATTCTTGAAATGACAGAGCAAGTGACTAACATTTCTATTTCAGGATTACGTGATGAATTATATCAAAAGGCTATTACCCTTTTTGGAGAAGAAAAAGTTTCTGATATTATAATGGCTATCTGTTGTATTAATGTATGGAATAGAATTGGTAGAGCTACATTATTGACTCCAGAACCCGCTCAAAGCTAATCGTAAATATGTAGTAGATGAAGATTATTTATATCAAGTTCTTTATTAGGATTAGTATTGCTATAGGGTTTTTATCAGCAATTGCAGATCGTTTTGGAATGTGGTCAAAAGAAAAATCAGCTTGGGGTAATTGGACTAGTTTTATCGAATACACCAAATTGCTTAACCCATGGGTTTCGGGATTCTATAAATTTTATTGGAATTCTTACAACTACTGCTGAAGTAGTATTGGCTATATTTCTTTTAATCGGTTTCAAAACATCTTTATCGGGAAAACTAAGTGGTTTCCTTCTTCTTATTTTTGGAGTTGCAATGACTATTACTACAGGAATTAAGGCTCCTTTGGACTATTCTGTATTTTCTGCAGCAGCAGCTGGCTTTGGATTAAGTCTTATCGACGAGAAATATCTCGAAATTGACTTATTATTCGATAAAAAAAGAAGCAATTAGCGTATAAAGGTTATTGAAAATAAAAAAGGCTGGCTCTTTTTATCAAGAGCCAGTCTATATATGATAAAAAACTAGACGTTTAACATTTGCCAGAGTTTATCTTTTAATTCTTGTAATCCTTGCTGAGCAACGGAAGAAATAAATAAATAAGGAACATTAAGCTGTTCATCCAGTTCAACTTTTAGCTCTTTTTGTAACTCTTCATCAAGCATGTCACATTTAGAGACAACCAGAAGTCTTTCCTTATCTAATAAATCAGGATTATAGCGTCTCAATTCATCCAAAAGAATTTCGTATTGCTTTTTGATATCTGGTGCATCTACTGGAACCAGAAACAACAATGTAGAATTACGTTCGATATGACGCAAAAAACGATGACCGATACCTTTTCCTTCTGCTGCTCCTTCTATAATACCTGGAATATCAGCCATTACAAAAGTTTGAAAATCTCGATACTCTACAATCCCCAAATTTGGTTTTAATGTAGTAAACTCATAATCAGCAATTTTAGGCTTCGCTGATGTGATTACAGACAGTAATGTAGATTTCCCTGCATTAGGAAACCCAACCAAACCAACATCTGCCAATATCTTAAGTTCTAACGTAATATCATGTTCTTGTCCTTCTACTCCTGGTTGAGCATAGCGGGGAGTTTGATTTGTTGGGCTTTTAAAATGCCAGTTTCCTCGACCTCCCATTCCTCCTTCAGCTGCAATATATTCTTGCCCATTCTGAGTAATTTCATAAATGACATTCTGGGTTTCAGTATCTCGTATTACAGTTCCTAGAGGCACATCTACATAAACATCTTCTCCATCAGCTCCTGTACTTCTACTTTTACTTCCATGCCCTCCATGCTCAGCTCTTAAATGACGTTTAAATTTAAGGTGATGCAATGTCCACATATTAGAATTACCTCTCAAAATGATGTGACCTCCACGTCCTCCATCCCCTCCATCAGGTCCTCCTTTGGTAATATACTTTTCACGGTGTAAGTGTACAGAACCTTTTCCTCCGTTTCCAGAAGTTAAATGCAACTTTACATAATCTACAAAATTTCCTTCTGTCATAATTCTCTTTTCTCGTTTGTTCTATATTTATTGTATATCACCAATAAAGTAAAATTTTTAGCTTTTTATTTATAGTGACAATAGTTTTGTCAAATACTATAAAAGAGATTATAAATTATCAATAGCTTTGCTTAAGCGAGCTGTAATTTCATTTACAGCACCTACTCCATCAACTCCAAAATACTTATTTTCTTTCTGATAGTAGTTTTTTAAGATTGCAGTCTCGTCATAATACACTTTAATACGATTACGAATCACTCCTTCATCAGCATCATCTGGACGTCCCGATGTTTTTCCTCTCTCTAACAATCGCTGTACAAGCACCTCATCATTAACTTCAAGGGCTACCATAGCACTTACTTCAGAACCTTTGGATGCTAACAATGACGCTAATGACTTTGCCTGAGCTTCATTCCTAGGAAAACCATCAAAAATAAACCCCTGAGCATTAGCGTTTTTATCTACCTCAGCATTAAGCATATCAATAGTTACTTCATCTGGCACCAATTGCCCTTTATCGATATATGATTTTGCCAAAGCACCAAGTTCTGTGGCATTTTTTATATTGTATCTAAAAACATCTCCCGTAGAAATATGTACCAGATTGTATTTCTCCTTTAATACTTCTGCTTGTGTTCCTTTTCCTGCTCCTGGAGGGCCAAATAACACCAAATTTGTCATGTTGCTTGATTTTAATTGATAAACATCTGTGAGGTTACGACCTAATCCATTATAATCCAGTCCATATCCCACAATAAATTTGTTTGGGATTTCAATCCCTATATATTCTATAGTATTTTCTTTATGATAAGCCTCGGGTTTAAAAAACAAAGTAGCTATTTTAAGCTGAGTACAACCTTTATCTTTTAACAATTTAGTCAACACCTCTATAGTATTACCAGTATCTACAATATCTTCCAGAATAACGACTGTTCGTCCTAATACATCTTCATTTAACCCAATTAGTTCATTAACCTCATGTGTGGTTTCGGTACCATCATAAGATGCTAACTTTACAAAACTAATTTCACAATCAGAGTTAAATCGTTTCAATACTTCTGAAGCAAACATAAAAGCACCATTCAACACTGCTATAAACAAAGGTTTTTGATCAATTAAGTCTTTATTTAAGCCTATCGCCACTTTATCTATTGCAGATACAATTTCATCTTCGCCAATAAAGGGAACAAACTCCAAATCGTGCAATTTTATCATACTCATTATGTAATTACCCTCGCTTGTTTTTGATTTAAAGGCGCAAAGATAGTAATTACAAATAAGACTTATAATAGTTTAGCTATTGCATTTACCTTACAATATTATGGTTATTACTTTTGAAAAAATTATTTTTGTCTTTTTAAAGCAAATTTGAAATCCCAGTAATGATAAATTTTTTCTCATCGAACTTTAAGTTAGGAATATTAGGAGGCGGTCAGCTTGGTAAAATGATGTTATATGAAACTAGAAAGTATGATATTAGAACTCACGTTCTAGACTCTAACCTAGATGCACCTTGTAAAATAGCGTGTGATCATTTTCAACAAGGTAATTTAATGGATTATGAGACCGTTTATAATTTTGGGAAAAAAGTAGATCTCCTTACGTTTGAAATTGAAACCGTAAATCTACAAGCTTTAATTCAATTAGAAAAAGAAGGAAAGAAAGTATATCCAAGTGCTAAGACATTAGAAAAAATACAAAATAAAGGCAAGCAAAAACTTTTTTATCAGGAACATAAAATTCCAACAGCTACGTTTACTAGATTTTCCAATAAAGTACACCTGACAGAGGGAATTACTAGCAATAAGATCAGGCTTCCTTTTGTTTGGAAAAGTACCCAAGGGGGATACGATGGCAAAGGAGTCACTATTGTAAGACATGGAGCTGATCTGGTAAAGTTGCCCGATACAGAATGTATTGCTGAGAACTTGATTGATTTCAAAAATGAATTGGCGGTAATAGTTGTTCGCAACGTAAGTGGTGAAATCAAAACTTATCCTGTTGTTGAAATGGAATTTCATCCTGAAGCAAATCAGGTTGAGTATGTAATATGCCCTGCAAGAATAGACGAAAAAATTACTAAAAAAGCTGTTGAAATTGCCGAAAAAGTATCCAAAGCATTCGAACATGTGGGAGTTTTGGCTGTAGAAATGTTTCAAACCCAAGATGATCAAATTCTTGTTAATGAAGTTGCACCCAGACCTCATAATAGTGGGCATTACAGCATAGAAGCCAGCTACACCAATCAATTTGAGCAACATATAAGAGCTATTTTGAATTTACCTCTTGGAGCAACTGAGAGTAAAGTTGCTGGTATTATGGTAAATCTTGTAGGGGCTGAAGGGTATACAGGTGATGTGGTATACCAAAACATTGAAGATATTATGAAAATGAAAGGAGTAACACCACATATTTACGGTAAAAAACAAACACGCCCTTTCAGAAAAATGGGACACGTTACTATAATTCATCAAAATATTGATGAAGCAAGGAAAATTGCCCAAAAGGTAAAAGATACAATCAAAGTAATTAGTAACACATAGAGAGATTCTTGTTATCCCTAAAGAATGAATTAATCATTAATTAAGTAATAAAAAAACAACATTAATATATATCATAATGAGCAAGGTGGGAATTATAATGGGCAGTACAAGCGACATGCCTGTAATGGAAAAAGCTATTGAAATATTACAAGGTTTTGACATTGAAGTCGAAGTTGACATCGTTTCAGCGCATCGTACTCCGGAAAAACTTTTTGATTATTCTAAAAATGCGCATACTCGAGGCATTAAAGTTATTATTGCTGGTGCTGGGGGCGCAGCTCACCTTCCTGGTATGGTAGCTTCTTTATCGCCTTTACCTGTAATAGGTGTTCCTGTTAAATCACGTAACTCTATAGACGGTTGGGATTCTGTATTATCAATTTTACAAATGCCTGGTGGTGTACCTGTTGCGACAGTAGCATTAGATGGAGCACTAAATGCAGGTATTTTGGCTGCTCAAATCATAGGAACAGGTGATGCATGTGTTCTTGATAAAGTTTTGGTGTATAAAGAAGGATTAAAGCAAAAAGTAATTGAAGGAGCTAAAAAAATAAAAGAATAAAAAAAAGAGCCACTTTTCAGTGGCTCTCTTGAATATCAGGTCTTACAAAAGAATATAACAATATTTATTAACCAACTTAAATATATTACACAAAAAAATTCATCGTAAGACCATTACTCTTAAAACCTGAAACAAAGGTAAAACCTTACTTTAATTACACAATAGAAGTAGTCATAAAATTTACATAGTTTTCGACAAAACACATATTTCGTCGACGAATTGTAGTTTTCCCTTCGTTTTTAGTGTTTTTTTTAGTCATAAAAACAGATGTAATCATAAAATTTCTTAAAAAAAACCACCTTTTTGACTCAAAATAGAAAGAAAGAGCCACAAAAATTGCAGCTCTTTCGATATATTTGGTCTCCGTATTAAAACAATTATTAATATTCATACCCCAAATAAAAACAATATTTCATTTTAATACTCAACCATACTAATAAACCTGATCAAATCTATAAGTATATAAATTAGTTTGATTTAAAACTTACATAACTAAGAGAAGTTCTTCGATAAAAGGTTATTTTTTTCGATATAAGAACAGATATTATTAACAACAAAAGAAATTATCATTATAACAATGAAAAATCCATTATTAAGTTCATTTGATGCTGCTCCGTTTTCAGAAGTAAAATCAGCACATTTTTTACCAGCGATCAAAAACGGTATTTCTATTGCAAAAAAAGAAGTTGATACCATAGTTTCTAATACCGAAAAGCCATCTTTTTCAAATACTATAGAAGCCCTTGATTATTGTGGAGAATTATTAGATAGAGTTACCAGCGTGTTTTTTAACTTAAATAGTGCTGAAACTAATGAAGAAATTCAAAAAATAGCGCAAGAGGCATCTCCTCTGCTTTCTGAGTTTAGTAATGATATTGCTCTAAATCTTGATTTATTCAAAAAAATCGAAATTGTTTATCAACAAAAAGATGCATTACAACTCACACCCGAACAATCAAGATTACTTGAAAAAAGGTATAAATCATTTTCTAGAAATGGAGCTAATCTTCCTGATGAAAAGAAAGAAAAGCTTAGAGAGATTGATAAAGAGCTCTCAACAATGAGTTTAAAATTTGGTGAAAATGTGCTTGCAGAAACTAACAAATTTGAGATGCTACTCACTAATGAGTCTGATATAGCAGGTTTACCTGAAGGAGCTAAAGAAGCTGCTAAAGCAATGGCAGAAGCTAAAGGTAAAGATGGTTGGTTAGTAACTCTTGACTACCCTAGTTATATTCCTTTTATAACCTATGCTGATAATCGTGAATTACGAAAAAAATTAGCTCTCGCATTTGGCGCAAAAGGATTTCACAATGATGAACTTGATAATCAAGAAATCGTTTTACAAATTGTTAAACTTAGACATCAACGCGCTCAACTTCTGGGATATTCTTCTCATGCAAAATATGTTCTCGAAGAAAGAATGGCTGAAACTCCTGATACCGTTTTTTCTTTTTTAAACGAAATTTTAGATAAAGCAAAACCTGCGGCAGAAAGAGAATTTAGTCAACTAGAATCTTTTGCTAAAGATCTTGACGGAATTGATCAACTACAAAAATGGGATGGTGCTTATTATTCTGAAAAATTGAAACAAAAGCTCTTTGATCTTGATGATGAAAAATTGAAACCATATTTCAAACTAGAAAATGTAATTAATGGTGTCTTTACTATAGCATCCAAATTATTTGGTCTTCAATTTGAAGAGATCAATACGATAGACAAATATCACGAAGAAGTTAAGACCTATAATGTAACCGATCTTGAAGGTAATTTTATTTCATTATTCTATGCTGATTTTCATCCAAGACCTGGAAAACGAAATGGAGCATGGATGACTTCGTATAAATCCCAAATGCGAAAAAACAATAAAAACATAAGACCACATGTTTCTATTGTTTGTAATTTTACCAAACCTACACCTAGTAAACCTTCATTATTGACATTTAATGAAGTTACTACTTTATTTCACGAGTTTGGTCATGCTTTACATGGTATGCTAGCCAATACGACATACCCAGGATTATCAGGTACTAGCGTTTATTGGGATTTTGTAGAACTACCAAGCCAAGTATTGGAAAATTGGTGCTACGAAAAGGAAGCTCTTGAAATATTCGCCAAGCACTATGAAACAGGAGAGGTAATTCCTATGGAACTGATAGAAAAAATTAAAGAATCTGCTACTTTTATGGAAGGAATGACAACGCTAAGGCAATTGAGTTTTGGATTATTAGACATGTCATGGCATGCACAGGATCCTAGTGCTATTAAAAATGTTAAAGAGCATGAGAAAAAGATTTTTGCAGAAACATCTTTATATCCTAATGTAGAACAAAATTGTATGAGTACTGCTTTTTCTCATATTTTTCAAGGTGGTTATTCTTCTGGGTATTATTCCTATAAATGGGCTGAAGTATTAGATGCTGATGCTTTTGAATATTTTAAAGAAAATGGAATATTTAATACCGAAATTGCTGATAAGTTTAAAGAACACGTACTTTCAAAAGGTGGAACCGAAAATCCAATGACATTGTATAAACGTTTTCGTGGTCAAGAACCTAAACCTGAAGCATTATTAAAACGTGCAGGGTTGATTAAATAAAATCTTACGTCATATCGAGCGTAATTGAAAAGTAAATTTTACCTCAACTACGCTCCTTATGACTCATTATATTATTTTTTTATCATTTGTTTGGTATAACTCTTTACTCAGATCGATGTGTCTGAATTCTCTCCTCGAGAGGCTTCAGATATCTTTACATCATCAATAACGATATCTCCTTGCCAGCTATTACCAGTTAACCCATGAAACCTTAATTGTACTGTAACCCCTGTATATGCATCTAGACTAATTGTCGCTATATTCCAGTTACTTCCTTGTGATCCTGATTTACTAAAAATACTTATCCATATAGTTCCGTTATCTGTACTAGCCTCTACAGATAAACTTCCTACCGCATTACCTAGCATGTGATATTGAAAATTTAAAATAGCTGTTGACAATCCTGATAAATCAAAACAAGGAGAAATAAGTATTGCTCTCTTATTAGGAAATCCTGCTCCATTTCCTGAAGCTTACACATAAATATATGAAGAACCTTCTACCGCACTACTTGATCCATTACCATTAGAAAGAGTTCCATTAGAATCTATAGTCCAGTTTAAGTTATCTGAAATCGATTGTGACCAGACGTCAATAGTACCTTCAAACCCTTGCTGATATGGAAATGATAGTAATACCAGATGTACATTCATTACCTCCACCTCCTCCTGTGGTGAATCCATTAGAAATTTCAATCAGGTATTCGAATGCTAATTTTGCAAATTTAGCAGCATGAGAGGCATTAGGAGTTGGAGATCTATTAAACGTATCTCTAGTCGTATGAATATTTGGATTACTTTGACTGAATGTTGCTTCAAAAGGAAAAGTTACATCATATCCTTGTTGAATCCAGCTGTAATGATCAGAACAACCATAATTACACTGCGATGTCCCATAAGTCATTTTATGAGTTCCTGAAGCATTATAATAATTCATTAACTGGATAAGAAAATCATTCAAGGTATCATCATTATATAAATCTGTAGAAACATATACATCATTGGTAGAGCCTTTATAATTAGTCATATCTAATTGCATATAACTTACTACATTCACATTGCGGCTTTTATAATCTTCTGCAATTTCTTTAGATCCCCTAAGCCCAACTTCTTCAGCTGCAAAAGCCATAAATTCTATAGTGCGTTTAGGTTTAAAATCCATTGTAAATAACACCCTGGCCGCTTCTGTTATCGTTGATATACCAGAAGCATTATCATCAGCTCCCAGAGCATTTGAATTATTATTATTTCTTGCTGTAGAATCAATATGCCCTCCAATGATGACAAATTCATCTGGCTCATCAGTTCCAGTTATCGTCATTATAACAGACGGCATTGCTATACTATTGTGATTTACAATGCGCACAGAAACATCGCTTCTTCCTTGAGCAAGACCCTCCCATTTTGTTTTTAAATCCAAAACGGCCTGACGAGCACTATTTGTTGTATGATACCGTGTACCATAACTCTCCAACTCCTGAATCTGATTAGCAATATTAATATTATTCACCAAATCAAGACTTTGTCTTACCAAAGCATCTTGTGTAATAGAAAAATTGGCACTCCTCTTCTGAACTCCTCTTCTATTAATGTTTTGGATAGATTGAAGTGCTGCTTTTTCTGAGGTCTAATAAATAAACTCAGGACCATGAACTAATATTTTGTGATGTAATTCTTCTGCAGCATTAGGACTAAGCATTACTACACTATATCCATTGGCAGAATTAATGATCCTGATGCCCTCTAAATGTTTAATTTTGAGTCCTTGGGCATCTTTGGTTTGCATTGTAGCAAAAAACATATTATTTGCCTCTTGAGCAAAACTATGCATCATAAAAAGGCATAGCAAAAGTGTTGAAATAATTTATTAAATTATTTCGTTATTATATGAGTTTGTGTTAAACTTATAACTTACACAAAATCAAACTTTAACAAAAAATGGTAATCCAAAAAATAATAACTGTATACATTTAAGCTTAAGTGAGTTTTTCATTATAAGTATAAATATCTTTCAATGTTTTTTGAAAGTTTAGAATTTTTTATATATTTGTACTATGAATTATGATGAAGCAAAAAACAAATTTATCTCTACTTGGGGATCTCTAGGATCTTTATGGGGAATTAATAAAGCCATGGCACAGATACATGCCTTATTATTAGTTTCACCAGAACCAATGTCCATGGAAGATATTATGGAAGAATTAAAGATCTCCAGAGGGAATACAAGCATGAATTTACGTCAATTAATGGATTGGGGAATTGTTTTCAAAGAAAACAAAATGGGAGAACGAAAGGAGTATTTTACTTCTGAAAAGGATGTGCAGGAGCTAGCTAGACAAATTGCTAAAGAAAGAAGTAGAAGAGAATTAAAACCAACCATCAAAATCTTAAAAGATGTTTCGAATATTGATGAGGACGGCACCGCCAAAACAAAAGAATTAATAAAACAAACCAAAGCATTGCATGAAATGGCAGATACTCTTGATATTATGATGAATAAGGTGGTCGGTCAAGATCATAATTGGATTACAAAGGCGCTGGTTAAATTAATTAAATAAGAATAACAGTAATTTATAAGAAGGAGGAAAACTCCTTTTTATTTTCACATATACTTTCAATTTTTTCTGAAATTTTAAAATTATTAAAACATGAATATCTGTATTGGTTTTTTTAATCACAATTAAAACTATGAACCTAAACTTAATCGCATATAGTATTTATTTACTCATAACTTTAATCATTATTATTAAAGTGGGTTCTATCTGTCATCGTAATGGAAATATTTTTATTTCTAATCTTATTCCCGATGATATAGAATATGGTATACGAATCAATAATTTACTTTTAACGGGGTATTATCTATTAAATATTGGATACGCAGTAGTTACTTTATCCAATTGGTCAACTATACTCAATCTACCTCAAATGCTAGAAATTATATCATATCATACCGCCATCATTATTTGTGCATTGGCTTCATTACATTATTTCAATCTGTTTTGGATTACAAAATTTATTAAAACTAGTAAAAAACTATAAATACAACACTTATGGAAACTTCTAAAATTTTTATCGGATACATGATTTACTTACCAATCACAATTATACTAACTTACTTTGTCTCAAAAACACTATTTAAAAATGGAAAAACATTTATGATTGATATTTTTAAAGGCAAAGAAGATATTGCCTTGGCTACAAATCGATTATTTGAAGTCGGCTTTTATCTTTTGAACATTGGTTGGGCTTTACTAATTCTTAAAATTAACAGCTATCAATTTCAAGATACTTACCAAAATCTGGTCGAGGTTTTAAGTTCTAAAATAGGTGGTTTCTCTATTTATTTAGGAATTATGTTATTCCTAAACCTTCTCTTATTCTTCAGAGGAAGAAAAAAAGCAAATAAAAGAATGGCAATGTCATCTCAGATATCCAGATCACAAGGCCCAGAAGTTCGATTATAAATAAGTTCAAATCAAGGAGTATTTTTTTCACTCTGTTAAATAGCAATGTTATGAGTACACTTACCATACTACATAAACTAAAACTTAAAAAATCTGCTACCAAAGAAAAAATAATCAGGTTTTATGATGAAGCGACCGAGGATTATGAATTCTGGAGTAAAGATTTTAATATGCATTTTGGGTATTATATCCCGTTTAAAACCAGTATTTTAAAAAGAGATACGATGCTCAATGAAATGAATGATCAGGTATTTGATCGTTTACAAGTTTCAAAACAAAACGCATTAATTGCTGATCTTGGATGTGGAATTGGGGGAGCTATGCGATATGGACTCAGAAAGTATCCTTTATTACACATTATTGGCATAACTCTATCTCCTTTTCAGGTGAGCGAAGGAAATAAGAGATTGCAAAATACGAACGGATTGATTCTTGAAGAAAACTATATCCGTACATCTTTTAAAACTAATAGCGTAAATGGTGCTTATGCTATAGAGAGCTTTTGTCACTGTGGTCATAGTGCAGAAGCTTTCAAAGAAGCATATCGAATATTAAAACCAGGTGCTAAACTCGTTATTGCAGATGCATTCTTAAAAAAAGATGAAGAAGACTTATGCGTCGGAAGCAACTATTGTTATGAACAACTTTGTAAAGGATGGAGTCTAGAAGGCTTAGGAAGTATGGATAAAATAAAGCTTACTTTAGAACAGATTGGTTTCAAGAATATAGTTATAGAAGATGTTTCTGCAAGAGTAGCTCCCTCTGTACTTCATGTACCTTTTGCTATCACTGGCTTTATGTTAAAAAAACTTTTTAGAAAAGAATCATTAAAACCACAAAGCTGGAAAAACCTTAAAGGATCTCTATTTGCATTACTCTCTGGCTTACATATGAGAAGTTTTGGGTATTACCTAATCACTGCAGAAAAATAAAATTAGAAAAGAAATGAAAAAAATAATAATCGCAGCTGGAACAGGTTTCCTTGGAGAAGTACTGGTAAGGTATTTTAAATCAAAAGCAGAAACCATTGTAATTTTAACCCGTGGAAAAAGTAACACAGAAAGTAATATTCAATTTATGCATTGGGATGCTAAAACTATTGGAGATTGGGTAATAACACTAGAAAATGCTGATGTTCTTATTAATATGACTGGTAAATCAGTAGATTGTAGATACACTCAAAAAAATAAAGACCTCATTCTAAACTCGAGAGTAGCGTCAACCGCTATCTTAGGAGAAGCTGTCAATATGTGTAAAAACCCTCCTAAAACTTGGTTAAATTCGTCTACGGCTACCATCTATCGACATTCTTTGGATAAAGAAATGAATGAAACCGATGGAGAAATCGGTAATGGATTTTCTGTTGATGTCGCTACATCATGGGAAAAAACTTTTTTTAATCAACAAACTCTTAAAACCAGAAAAATTGCACTACGAATCTCTATTGTTTTGGGTAAAAATGGAGGAGCTTTTCCTCCAATTTTAAAGTTAACAAAAATCGGATTAGGAGGAAAACAAGGCCCTGGAAATCAAAAACTAAGTTGGATACATGAAGTGGATTTTGCAAGAAGTATAGATTTTATAATCAATAATTCCCAAATCAAAGGTGTAATTAATATTGTAGCTCCCAAGCCATCAACTAACTTGGTCTTCATGAATACACTTAATGAAATTGTAAAAAACCCTATCGCAATTCCAATTCCAAAACCAATACTAGAATTTGGTGCTAGAATTATCAGAACAGAAGCAGAACTCATACTCAAAAGTAGGAATGCAATTCCTTCAAAACTTACAGAGAGTGGTTTTCAGTTTTTATATCCAGATCTCGAACTCGCTTTAATTTCTCTTGCATAATACTATTTATGACAACAATACACCTTACTACTAAAATAAATGCTCCTATTGAAAAAGTGTTTGACTTGGCAAGAAGTATTGATTTTCATGTAGAATCTGCGAGTAAAACAAAAGAAAAAGCAATTTCTAGAAGAATTTCTGGGTTAATCGAATTAAACGAAACGGTTACATGGAAAGGCAAACATTTTGGTTTCTATCTTAAACATCAAAGTTTAATCACAGCCTACAACTACCCCAATCACTTTACAGACCAAATGGTTAATGGGCATTTTAAAAGTTTTAGGCATCAGCATATTTTTAATACAACCTCATCAGACACAGAGATGATTGACATAATAGAATATAAAATCCCTTTAGGTTTTCTGGGGAGAATCCTAAACAGTATTGCTATAAAAAATCATCTTACAAAATTCTTATTATCGCGTAATCGGTCAATAAAATTACACTTAGAATGTAAGGAAATCTAAAAAAACAAGACCTAAGATGTTCACTTAGTATAGATTAAATAAACATTCGTATAAAGCATTCTTTCGACAAAGCATTTATAAGATTCAACTTTTTATCCTATTTTTGGTGATCATAACAATAGAAAATACCATGTCAACAAACACCATAGACCCCAATACATGGGTGGATAAGTACAGTGACTATCTGTTTAACTATACCATTGTAAGAGTTGATGATAAGGAAGTCGCGCAAGACTTAGTACAAGAAACTTTCTTTGCAGGGCTTAAATCCATGAAAAATTTTAAAGGAGAAGCTAGTGAACGTACTTGGTTGATTTCCATTCTGAAAAGAAAAATCATTGATCATTACCGAAAAATTAATAGTAACAAAGGTAAAGCAGAAGTACGAATCAATTATAGCAATGATTCTGAAACTGAAGGTGACTGGTTAGAAGAAAGAGTTGCCGATCCTTTTGATGGTAATGCCGAAAGTGAAATAGAAAATGATGAATTGGGATTAGCAATACATAATTGTATGGAAAAATTGCCCGAAAAGCAATCTATTATTTTCAAAATGAAAACAATACAAGGTTTCGATACAGAAGCTATTTGTAATGAATTTGATATTACTGCGTCTAATTTATGGGTAATCATTCATAGAGCTCGTACGGCAATGGCAGAATGTTTAGAAAAAAATTGGTTCTAATAAAAATGAGTAAAGAAAAAGGAATTTTAGTCAGTTGCGCAGAAGCAAATCACTTCTGCGATAAAAATCAGTATAAAGAGGCTACTTTTTGGGAAAAAGTAAAACTTAATATTCACTTGATATATTGTAGAGCTTGCAGGAAATATACTGCAAAAAATATGAAACTAACAAAATTAGTAAAAGACCCAAAAGTTATAAGTATTAATAGATCTGAAAAAGAATCTATGAAAGAACAGTTAAAGCAAAAAATATCTGAAAATACTTAAGGCATATTTATAAATACAATACCCCAAAAATAAAAGAATTAGGATAATAATACAATGGAAAAAACTACTAAATTATTTGTATCCTGTGAAGAAGCAAAGCATATCTGTGATAAAAATCAATATGGTGAAGCTACATTCATAGAACTTGTTAAACTCAATATTAGATTGATGTATTGCAAAATAACAAGAGCATATTCTAAGAGAAACGGAAAGCTCACCAAGACTATGGAAAAATCAAATATCCAGTCGATATCTTCTTCTCAGAAAGAAGTTATGAAGCAAAAATTACAAGAGCAATTATCCAAATAAATTCTGTAAAAGAATTACTATTCCTAACCACATAATAGGAATACTTTCTACCCAAAATGAGCAGTAATATTCAGTTTGTTTTTTCTCTGTACCCCATAAAAACAATAAGCTAATAGTGGTTACTAAAATTGTGCTCAAAACTTCTACAGAGGGCAACAACCCTCCTTTTGTTGCTGTTAACAGTAAAAAAACAACCAGTAAAACACTTCCAAAAACTTTTGTTTTTGTTACTCCTATTTTTTGTGGAACAGTTTCCAAAGCTGCCTCGTCATATTGAAGATCTCTTATCTCAAAGGGTAACATCATCACTATAATAAATAAAAAACGCTGTACTAATTCTATCCAAAAATCCAAGTTAAAACTTCCTTTAGCAAAAGCTACAGGGACCATGACTGTTGTACCTGCCCACATTAAACCTATAATAAAAATTTTTACTCCAGCAACACTTCTCAAATTACTCTTATTCGGAATAATTGGCACAATATAAAATATTGTAAGTGCAACAAGTGGAATCAAAAACAAAAGAACCTCGATAGAAAATCTAAAGGCTAGACATATAAACAACAAACTACTCATAAATGTCAATACCTGAATTCCCTTCATTGATTTTGTTAATCTTTTATGATACAATTTGGACGTCTTGGAGTATTTCACAAAATTATAAGCAGTAACAGAGCCAAAAAAATTAAACAAAAGAAACATGTATTCATTAGAAATACCATATTTCATTAAGGTAATCTGAACTAAAGAAACACTTGCTAAAGCAACATGTATACTACCATGAATGTAAAATCTAAATATACTTTTTAAGGTTTTCACGTTATAAATTTCGGGGTATATGTTAACAACACCCCGAAATTGGTTAAAAACTTGATACCCTAGGGTTAATTTATTGTGAAATTTTTATGGTTTAAATATGTATTTTTGCGGTCTTAATCTCAACTGTTTTTTTCCCTATGAAAACTGACTCATTTAAACTGCGTCATATTGGTCCATCAGAAAAGGATCTAGGCAATATGTTAAATACAATTAAAGTTGATTCTATAGAGCAACTTATCTATGAAACTGTTCCAGATGATATTCTTCTAAAAAAACCACTGAATCTAGCATCTGCAATGAGTGAGCAAGAATATTCAGCACATATGCAAAAGCTTTCTGCAGAAAATAAAGTCTTTAAAACGTATATCGGTTTAGGGTATCATGAGGCATGTTTGCCTGCGGTTATTCAACGCAATATTCTTGAAAACCCAGGATGGTACACCGCTTATACTCCATATCAGGCAGAAATTGCTCAAGGAAGATTAGAAGCGTTGTTAAATTATCAAACTATGATCTGTGACCTTACAGGTATGGAATTGGCAAATGCATCATTGTTAGATGAGAGTACAGCAGCGGCAGAAGCAATGACAATGCTATTTGCGGTTCGATCTAGAGAACAGAAAAAAAATGAAGTGAATAAATTTTTTGTTTCTGAAGAAATATTACCTCAAACACTTTCTGTATTAAAAACAAGAGCAATTCCTTTAGATATAGAATTAGTTATTGGTGATCATCAACAATTTGATTTTTCCGCCGATTTTTATGGCGCTATCCTACAATACCCAGGTAAATCTGGACAGGTCTATGATTATGATGATTTTGTACAGAAAGCACATCAATCTGAGATCAAAGTAGCAGTTGCGGCAGATATTTTAAGTTTGGTATTACTTAAATCTCCAGGAAGTTTTGATGCTGATGTAGTAGTAGGAACAACACAACGTTTTGGAATTCCCCTTGGGTATGGCGGACCCCACGCTGGATTTTTTGCTACCAAAGAAGCATTTAAAAGAAATATTCCTGGTAGAATCATTGGAGTTACACAAGATCTAAATGGAGATCGAGCATTAAGAATGGCATTACAAACCCGAGAGCAACATATCAAAAGAGATAAAGCAACATCAAACATTTGTACTGCTCAAGTATTACTCGCCGTTATGGCAGGAATGTATGGAGTATATCATGGTCCAGAAGGATTAACATACATTGCCTCAAAAATTAATGCAGCTGCTTATACCTTAACCAAGTCTCTTAAAAATTTGGGGTTCGAACAACTTAATACAGTATATTTTGATACAATTCGCATAAAAGCAGATGCTGATATAGTAAGAAAAGCTGCAGAAATCCTTGAAGTTAATTTTTTCTACCCAGATGCAGATACAGTCTCTATCTCGCTTAATGAGGCTACAACTATTGAAGATATAAATACAATTGTTAAAATATTCGCAGGAGTAATCAATAGCAACTCCAATATTCTTGTAGAAGAAATAGAAGATTCAAACAGCATAGATCACAACTTAAAACGTTCTACTGAGTTCTTAACAAACGAAGTGTTTAACACTTATCATTCTGAAACAGAATTGATGCGTTACATCAAAAAGTTAGAGCGTAAAGATCTTTCTTTAAATCATTCTATGATTCCATTGGGCTCTTGTACTATGAAACTTAATGCTGCTTCAGAGATGTTACCACTCAGTGATCCACAATGGGGAAACATCCACCCTTTTGTCCCAATAAATCAAGCTATTGGATATCATGAAGTGTTAAACAAACTTGAGGATCAACTTACAGAGATTACTGGTTTTGCAGCTACATCTTTGCAACCAAATTCTGGTGCACAAGGAGAATTTGCTGGTTTAATGGTGATTCGAGCATATCATGAATCCAGAGGTGATCATCATCGTAACATATGTTTAATTCCCTCTTCTGCTCATGGAACCAATCCTGCATCAGCTGTAATGGCAGGAATGAAAGTAATTGTTACCAAAGCGACTGAAGAAGGAAACATCGACGTAGAAGATCTTAGAGACAAAGCCTTAAAATATAAAGATAATCTTGCAGCTTTGATGGTTACATATCCTTCAACCCATGGAGTATATGAATCAGCTATAAAAAAAATCACTAAAATTATTCATGATAATGGTGGTCAGGTATACATGGATGGAGCAAATATGAATGCTCAGGTTGGATTAACCAACCCAGGTGCTATTGGAGCAGATGTATGTCACCTTAACTTGCATAAAACATTTGCAATACCTCATGGTGGAGGTGGCCCTGGAGTAGGACCAATTTGCGTTGCCAAACAATTAGCTCCTTTTTTACCAGGTAATCCAATTATTAGTACTGGAGGAGATCGGGCAATTACAGCAATTTCTGCAGCCCCTTGGGGATCTGCATTGGCCTGTTTAATATCTTATGGATACATAACTATGCTTGGAGCTAGTGGTTTAAAGCAAGCTACAGAATATGCAATTCTAAACGCTAATTATATAAAAGAAAGATTAGATGGTCATTATAACGTGCTCTATGTTGGCGAAAAAGGAAGGGCGGCTCATGAAATGATTATTGATTGCAGACCTTTCAAAGTTAATAGTATAGAAGTAACAGACATAGCAAAACGACTTATGGACTATGGTTTTCATGCTCCAACAGTTTCTTTTCCTGTTGCAGGAACTATGATGATAGAACCTACAGAAAGTGAAAGTAAATCTGAATTAGATCGTTTTTGTGATGCAATGATCTCAATCCGTCAAGAAATAGCAGAAGTAACCTCAAACAATACAAATAATGTTATGAAGAATGCTCCTCATACGTTGGCAATGTTAACTGATGATAATTGGGATTTCCCATATTCAAGAGAGCAAGCAGCATATCCATTATCATATATCGCTGACAATAAGTTTTGGCCATCTGTAAGACGTGTAGATGATGCCTATGGAGACAGAAACCTAATTTGTACCTGTACTCCTATTGAAGAATATGTGGAAGCAGAAGCTTAAAAGTTAAATTATATACGTGATAAAAGAGACGACTTCATAGTTGTCTCTTTTTGATTAATCTCAAAATTTATGAAAGATATTACATCACGAAATGATATCATACTTCTACTGGAAGCATTTTATAAAAAAGCATTCGCTGATCCAACGATAGGTGTTTATTTTACTGAAATCGCAAAAATTAATCTTAAAGAACATATTCCGCAGATTACAGATTTTTGGGAACAACAATTATTTAGAACAGGAGGATATAAAAAAAATGTAATCCGGATTCATAAAAACTTAGACAATCAAAAAAAAATTAAAAAAGTTCATTTTGATACTTGGTTATCACTATTTCGTAACACAGTAGATATTAATTTCGAAGGAGAAAAAGCAGAACTTATTAAAACAAGAGCTTTATCCATTGCTACTGTTATGCAACTGAAAATCGAGTAATTTATATTTCTTTCTGGTTTCAAAAGCAAGTTTGGGCATTGTAAAAAATATTATGCGCGCATAGCAAAGTAATCCCATATGTCTACCTTGCCATGTACAACATATAATTGGGAACGATGAATATCAAAATAACAGGCACGGGAAGCTATATTCCCAGTGAAATTGAGAAAAATGAGGATTTTGCTAATCATCAATTTTTTAATGATAATGGTATTCAAATCGAACAGGATACTACTACAATCATTGACAAATTCAAAAAAATCACTGGTATTGAAGAGCGTAGATATGCCTCTGCTCAACAAAACACTTCTGATTTAGCATTTCTTTCTGCCGAAAAAACTATTGCTAATTCTGGAATTAACCCAGAAACGCTTGACTATATTATTGTAGCACATAACTTCGGGGACGTAATCAAAAATTCTGCACAAGGTAATGCAGTACCTAGTCTAGCTGCAAGAGTAAAACACAAATTAAAAATAAAAAATCCATATTGTGTTGCCTATGATGTCCTTTTTGGATGTCCTGGGTGGATAGAAGGTGTTATACAAGCTCAATCGTATATTAAAAGTGGTATGGCTAAAAAATGTCTTATCATTGGAGCAGAAACTTTATCTCGAGTTATCGATAAATACGATCGTGATTCTATGATATATTCTGATGGATCAGGTGCCGTAGTATTAGAAAGCACAAAAGAATCTGGAGGGATCATATCTTCAGTTAGTGCTTCTTACACCTTTGAGGAAAGTAATTTTTTATTCTTTGGAAAAACATATAATAATACTTCTTCAGACCATAATAAATATATCAAGATGCATGGAAGAAAAATATATGAATTTGCCTTAAACAAGGTTCCTAATGCAATGAAAGCATGTCTTGACAAGACAGGTTTTAATATCCTTGATGTCAAAAAAATACTTATCCATCAAGCTAACGAAAAGATGGACGAAGCCATTGTAAAAAGGTTCTACGGTCTTTATGAACAAAAAGTCCCAAATGATATTATGCCTATGAGCATCCAAAAGTTAGGAAATAGTAGTGTTGCTACAATTCCAACACTATATGATCTCATTCTAAAGGGAAAAATAAAAAATCAATCTATTCGCAAAGGAGATATTTTATTATTTGCCAGTGTTGGAGCTGGCATGAACATTAATGCTTTTTTATATCAATTTTAATCATTGATAAAATTCCTTTAGATCTATTACGGTAATCTATGTAATTGTCTATTTTTACAATCATAATTATTGACTTAATTGCTATGTACGAAGGAACTTTTCCTCACAAACGATATCAAAAGACATTAGAATTTTTAAGAAATAATGTCCCTGCTCCCGCTACTATCCTAGATTTGGGAGTTAGAAATCCCTTTGTAGAGTTTATGGAAAAAGAAGGATACAAGGTTTCTAACACTTCTGGAGAAGATTTAGATATTGACACCAAAGCTGTCCAAATTGATACTGTTGAAGTTTTGACAGCCTTTGAAATTTTTGAACATCTTATTGCTCCCTTTAATGTCTTAAAAGATTGTAAAGCAGATAAACTTGTAGCCTCTATTCCTTTAAAATTATGGTTTTCTCCAGCCTATCGCAGTAAAACTGACCCATGGGATCGACATTATCATGAATTTGAAGATTGGCAATTTGACTGGCTTCTTGAAAAAGCAGGATGGAAAATCATAGCAAGGGATAAATGGACACATCCTATTAAGAAAATTGGATTTCGCCCACTTTTACGATTTTTTACACCAAGGTATTATATTGTATACGCAGAAAGAATCAAAAGTAGCTAAAACACTACTTAACAAGGAATTATCATAAACCGAAATTCAGACCTGTTATTGAAAACATATATTGTCATACCTGCACATAACGAAGAGCAATTTATTGCCAAAACTATCAAATCTTTAGTATCACAATCTGTTTTACCTCAAAAAATTGTTATTGTTAACGATAACTCTACAGATGCTACTGTAGAGATTGTAAATAAATTTATCAGTCAATATGATTTTATAAGTTTGGTAGACACCAGTTCCTCAGAAGAACATATGCCTGGAAGTAAAGTAATTAATGCTTTTTATCAGGGCTATAAAACACTTGACACCGATTATGATATCATTTGTAAATTTGATGCAGATCTAATTTTTCCTTCAAATTATCTAGAACAAATTATAAAGCTTTTTAAAGAAGATAGTAACATAGGAATGGCAGGAGGGTTTTGTTATATTCAAAAAAATCAAGAATGGAAATTAGAAAATCTTACCAATAAAGATCATATTCGAGGTGCACTAAAAGCATATCAAAAAGCATGTTTTGAAGATATTAATGGTCTTAGACCTGCAATGGGATGGGATACCATAGACGAATTATTAGCTCAATTCCATAATTGGAAAATTAAAACCGATACTTCATTGCATGTAAAACATCTAAAACCTACTGGAAATACATATGACTTAAAATCTAAGTATAAACAAGGTGAGGCTTTTTATCGTATGCGATATGGCTTTTGGATCACCTTAATTGCCTCTATCAAACTAGCTATACTTAAACGACAACCCAAACTCGTTAAAGATTATTTGGCAGGATATTTCAAAGCTAAAAATAAAAAGCAATCATTTCTTGTCTCTTCAATTGAAGGGAAATTTATTCGTAATCTGAGGTGGAAAAAAATGAAAAAAAAGTTGATATAATATAGATAATCATAAAGTAAAACTAACAGTTTGAAATTGACATTTTAAAATTCTTATATTCAACCTATAATTCATTCAAAATATAGACTTATGAAAATCAAATCTTTTTTTCTTTCATTAGGTTGCCTACTATTCTTAGTCTCTTGCAATAAAGAAAATAAAACCGAAAAAGTAGATTATGTTCTTTTCTCAGGAACAATAAAGAATGCCATAGGAAATGAAATCAAAATATATGGAGATAGTAATCATTTCAATCAAATTATAGAAATTAAAGAAGATGGTACATTTTCTGACACTCTAAAAATAGAAACCAAAGGTGGTTACAGTTTTATAATTGGTCAGGAACGATCCAGTATGTATTTAGACCTAGGAGATCAGCTAGATCTATCCATAGATGTCAAAAAATTTGGTGAAAGTATAAAATATACTGGAACAGCTGCAGGCCCAAACAATTATTTGGCAGAAAGTCTTTTATTACAGGAGAAAATTTTGGCCGAAGGCCCTGAAGGATATAAAAATCTGTATAGTAAAGAAGCAAAAGCATTCAAAGATGAAGTACTGAAACTAAAACAAGCAAAAAATGGACTCTTAAAAAAATTCACAAATCTAGATCCAGAATTTATCTCCAAAAGAACTAAGGAACATCACTATGAGTACCTGTACATGCTTAATACTTTTGGAGGAACCCATGCATATTACACAAAAAAATCAGGGTATAAAACTCCTGAAGGTTTTCTTGATGAATTAAAAGATTTTGACATTGACAATTCTGAAGATTTTGAATCTTCTCAAGCGTACAGACAACTGGTATTGAGTGTTTTTGACAGAATTTCTAGTAAAAAATCTGACACCGACAGTATTCCATTTGACAAAGCTCAAATGGAAAATTTATCAAAGATTAAAAGTAAAAACATTAGAAATATTCTGATTAAAAATATTGCTCATCAAGTCTCACCAAGGAACGACAATGCTGTCGAATTGTATAACATGATCATGGAAGTATCTGATGACAAAGAACTTAAAACCAGGTTAACTCAGCAATTCGAAAAAGTAAAGCAATTAATTAAGGGTAATGAATCTCCTGTATTTAATGATTATGAAAATTTTGCAGGAGGAACCACTTCTCTTAACGATCTAAAAGGAAAATATGTGTATATTGACATATGGGCAACATGGTGTGCCCCATGTAAAGCTGAAATTCCCCATCTTAAAAAAATCGAAAAAGAATTTCATAATAAAAATATCGAATTCGTTAGTATATCTATTGATAAAAAAGCACAATACGATGCTTGGAAAAAAATGGTTGTAGAAAAAGAGTTAAGTGGTATCCAACTATTTGCCGACAACAATTGGTCTTCTCAATTTATAGTTGAGTATGGCATCCAAGGAATACCAAGGTTTATTTTAATAGACCCAAATGGTAAGATCGTAAGTGCTAGCGCTCCAAGACCATCTGATGCCAAACTTCTTGATGTTTTCAAGGAATTAAACATATAATGCATGCTATTCTGATTAAAAATTAAGGAATGCCTAAAAGGCTAAACCCTATTATTGATAATAAGATTTAGCCTTTTACTATTTTATGTATTTGATTTAATTATTCTAAAACAAAAGACAACACCTCTCCCGTTGCTCCATTTGGAAACGTAATTCCCAACAGTGCTGAAATTGTAGGAGCAATATCTGGTATAAGCGTTTTTATTGTTGTACTTCCTTTTTTAATACCATGACCAAAAAACAATAATGGAGCATGTGTATCATAATTCAGACCACTTCCATGAGTTGAACCTGTTTTTGAATACGAAACCGTAGCAGGATCTAATACAACTACAACATCTCCACTTCTTTTTTGGTTAAATCCTTTCTGAATCAAAGCAGCAATCCCAGAAGAAAACTCTCCATTTCGCAATTGACTTCTAGTAAAAACCTTACCTATCTGATCTTGTTGTAATACGAAATGAGCGATTGTATTTTGTAATTCTTCTGAAGCAACATTATTTTTTGTCAATATTTCATAATTAAAAAACACCTGATTATTAGAGATATTTTCAATAAGCCCATCTATTTTATACCTCTCTTTTACAAATGCTTTTACTTTGGCTTCAAAAGCATCTCTATCAAAATAACCTGAAGGGATTTTAACTGACTTCAAATAAGATGGCACATGAACTGCCCCATGATCTGCTGTTAAAAAAACTGTATACTCTCCTTTACCCACTTTTGTATCTAAGGTGTTAAAGAAACGCTCCAGATCTTTATCTAATCGTAAATACGTATCTTGAATCTCCTTTGAATTCACTCCAAAATTATGTCCCACATAATCTGTACTTGAAAAGCTAACCGTTAGAAAATCTGTAACCTTATCAACACCTAATTCTTCTCCTTCAATCGCTGCTATCGCAAAATCGGCTGTTAGACTATTTCCGAATGCAGATGACTTTATAATGTCATATCCAGAATTTTGATCTTTTAATTTTGCCAAGTCATAAGGAAATGTTGCTGTCTCTTTTCCTTTATACCCTCTTTCAAATTTATTTTCATCT
Organism: uncultured Aquimarina sp.; assembly: GCA_947498785.1. GTDB lineage: Bacteria > Bacteroidota > Bacteroidia > Flavobacteriales > Flavobacteriaceae > Aquimarina. The sequence continues at coordinate 142,995 of CANMLS010000003.1, forward strand.
TCACCACTTTCGGTATATGTTTTAATATCATACAATGTATTCCATACTTTAAAATAAGATTTGGCTTGACCCGAGTTATTAAATTTTTTAACCCAATCAGGTAAATTATTTCGATAGTATGTACTTGTGATCCATTTTCCTTCGTCCTTTCCTCTAAACCAATATGCAGCATTAGCAGAATGTCCTGCAGGCAAAATAGCTCCTCGGTCTTTTATTGCAATTCCAATAGTCTTCCCTCTTAGCTGTGTATGTAATCTATTTTGATCAGTTACTGTAGAAGTTTTCATACGGTGAGGAGACATTCTTTCCATATCACTCTCTGAGCCTACTGCTTTTACAGAAGAGTCACTAGCACAATACACCATCTCTTTACTAAACTTATCATACCAATCATTAGAAATTATACCATGATTTTGTGGTGTTGTACCAGTATAGACAGAGGCATGGCCTGGCCCTGTATATGTAGGCACATAATTAAAATGGTTATTCTTGCAGTTATATCCTTCTCGAATCATACGCTTAAATCCCCCTTCTCCATATCTGCTGTAGAATCTAGTCATATAATCATACCTCATCTGATCCACCACAATACCTACAACAAGTTTTGGTGAACTATTAATCTTATTCTCCTGTGAATTACAAGGAATACATAACAATGCTAACAATGCCACTAGAAATACTTTCTTTATCATTACTTTAAAAATTTTAGGACGCTAAAGTACTACTTGTACAAATGTAAAACTTTAATAGAAGGTTAAATGCTGTAGCTATTTTTTTTTATATTTTAGCCTTTCTAATCATGTAGCATGTTTTATCTAGACGATATTGGTCGATATTTTTTAATGTTAAAAGGGGTTTTTAGTAGAATGACTAAAGGTTCTGTGATACGAAATCTAATATTTAAAGAAATAGATGATCTTATTATTGGTTCATTAGGTATCACTGTATTTCTTGCATTTTTTATTGGTGCTGTTGTTGCGATTCAAACTGCACTTAATCTCACTAGTCCTTTAATTCCTAAAAAACTAATTGCTTTTGCTTCTAGACAATCTGTAATTCTAGAATTTGCTCCTACTTTTATTTCTGTAATCATGGCAGGTAAAGTGGGGTCATTTATCACATCGAGTATAGGAACAATGAGAGTTACAGAACAAATTGATGCATTAGAAGTAATGGGAATTAATTCTCTTAATTATTTGGTTTTCCCAAAGGTTATAGCCATGCTTATGTACCCTTTTGTGATTGCAATAGCTATGTTTACGGGAATATTTGGGGCATACATTGCCGGGGTTTATGGAGGTTTTATTTCTAGTTCAGAATTTTTAACTGGTCTTAGAGAAGAATTTATACCCTATCATCTTGTATATGCATTTATAAAGACTTTTTTATATTCTTTTCTACTAGCTACTATACCTTCTTTTCATGGATATTACATGAAAGGAGGCGCATTAGAAGTTGGTAAAGCAAGTACTTCTGCTTTTGTATGGACAACGGTAGTTATTATTATATCTAATTATGTTCTCACTCAATTATTATTAAGCTAATGATAGAAGTTACAAATCTGCATAAAGGCTTTAACGGAGAAAAAATATTAAAAGGAATTACAACTACTTTTGATAGAGGTAAAACCAATCTTATTATTGGTACTAGTGGAAGTGGTAAAACAGTTTTTTTAAAATGTCTTCTCGGACTTTTCACTCCAGAACAAGGAGCTATATCTTATGATGGTAGTACCTATTCTGAATTGCCCGAACAACAACAGAGAGATTTAAGAGAACAAATGGGAATGGTTTTTCAGGGGAGCGCATTATTTGATTCTATGACTGTAGAAGAAAATGTGATGTTTCCATTGATGATGTTCACCAAGCAGAAAAAAGATGAAATGCTTGAAAGGGTTTATGAGGTTTTAAATCGAGTCAACCTTGAGAATGCAAATAACAAACTTCCTTCTGAAATTAGTGGAGGAATGCAAAAACGTGTTGCCATAGCTAGAGCTATTGTTACCAGACCAAAATATCTATTTTGTGATGAACCAAATTCTGGACTAGACCCAAGAACAGCAATCGTTATAGACAATCTAATTAAAGAAATTACCGAAGAATACGATATTATTACTGTAATCAATACTCATGATATGAACTCAGTAATGGAAATTGGCGAGAAGATTGTTTTCCTTAAAAACGGGTATTTGGAATGGGAAGGTGATAAAAGTCAGATTTTTAAAACCGACAATAAAGCTGTTACCGATTTTGTATACTCATCTAATCTGTTCAAAAAAGTACGTGACGCACAGATAAAAGGATTATAAATTTCGAGAAACTCCCTATTCATGTATCGATTTTATTTACAAATTTCTTGTATGTAATCAACAGTCTTCGAGGGAAGAATACGAGGTATGCTTTTGAAAATTTTTTTTGTTTTAGTATTAATTCTCAAAGAATTAAAACCTATATGAAGATAAAAAATCATTCTTGAGGAGATGTTTTAAACACTTCATCTAGCAAAAAACTACTCCTATAACTACAAAATTGATATATACTTTAAAATAGTGCTCCCCAATTTTCCCATACTTTAATAAAATAAAATATCAAAAAACCAACGGATACAATAAACTTAAGAAAAGTACCAGCCAGGAATCCAATAAAAGAACCAAAAGCAGCTTTAAGTGCCTTTGAAGACTCGCTACTATCTCTTATAAACTCTCCTATAAAAGCTCCTGCAAAAGGGCCTATTATGATCCCAAATGGCCCCATAAATATAATTCCGATAATAAGTCCTAGAGAACTACCTATCATTCCATATTTTGTGCCTCCAAACCTTTTTGTCCCTAAAGCAGGTACAATATAATCCAACACCCAAACTACAAGAGATATTGCTAAAGTAATCCCTAAAAAAGTCCAATTTTGAGGAATTACATCTGCAAAATGAAAAATCAACAATCCTACCCATGAAGTGAATGGCCCTGGTAATACAGGCAAAAAACTCCCTATTATCCCTAAAAGACAAAATAAAAGTCCAATTATGATTAATGCTATATCCATATTCTTTTGCTTATATGACGATAATGTTTCTAATTTGTTACGCAAATGTGATTTAACTCTATACTCTTGCTTTTAATAGCCTAATATAGCCTTAAGTACATTTTTATTTAATTATTTTGTCTCTAGGAAATCATAATCAACATTTAATTGGTATAAAACTACTCTCTAAATTATGCAATCTTTTTTAGTATTATCCATCGCGTTAATGATGTACTCTATTTCTTTTTCGCAAAGTAATTTTACTACTATAAAATGCAAAAGCGAAACAAATCAACGTCTTATAAAAGACTGTGTCAATAATGAAATCAAAGCATTTGTAGATGCAAATTATAACATTCACAGTATAATGCCTTATGCAAAACCTGGTACTAATAGAATCTATACTCGATTTAAAGTAGATCAAACAGGTAGAATTACAGATATTCAAGCAAAAGGTTCTGATATGAAACTAGAACTAGAAGCCATAAGAACATTACAATCGTTCCCAAATTTGATTCCAATATCTCAAGAAGTTTCTAAAGAGCAAACTCCTGAAGATCTCTTCACTCTACTCATTACATTTAACGCAGAAATACCGCAAATCGATTTACCACAAAAAAGACTAACGGGCAACGACTGATTCGATATATCTATCTCTTGTTAAGGATCTTTTTTGATTTTTTCAACTAAAAAATTAGTTGTATTTACCTTATTAAACTAAATCTTTAGTTAAAAAAAACAATGAAGTAACTTACAAAAGCAGAAGATGAAATTCCTAATTTTATTAAAAACCCAAAAGATGGTTATTTCTATACCTATTTAGAAAGACATGATCAAATGGATCAAGCAAAAAAAGAACTCAACCTATATTAAAACATATTCAACCAAAAAGCCGAAGTATGGAACTTCGGCTTTAACAATTTGATCATTTCTCACTCTAAAAAAAATTATGTAGCTTGGCAATTCGAAATAGTTTATGGATTAATGAGTACTAGAAATTGGCATATCATTCTATTGGTTTTTACTTTATGTTCTTGTAAAAATTTTGTTCTTAAAAAAGAGAACAAAGAAGATATTGTAAAAGAAGGAATGGATAAATTAAATCGTACTGAAGTAGAACAACCTCCTCTATTTTCTGTTTGTAAAGGAAAAGCAGAAGATGAGTTAGATTCATGTTTTCAAAATACGATTACCAAACACATACATGACTATCTTACCAAATATCCTATCACAGTAAAAAGAACAATTAATGACACTATTTGGGTACCTTTATTAATTACTAAAGATGGTAAAATCATACTTGAGGATTTTACATTACCAGATACTACAATTGCCCAGATACCAGACCTCAAAAACAGATTAGAGCAAAGCATTGATGCTTTACCAGAAGTTGAACCCGCACATACTAGAAGTACTCCTGTAACTGCCCGTTATAAACTTCCTATTGTAATACATATAGATTAGCAGCATACTTATTTTGAATTGCGTAGTTTTGTAAAAACTCTGTATTTCATTGGAAAACGAAAAAATTATATTAGGCATTGACCCTGGAACCACAATTATGGGTTTCGGACTTATTAAAATACGAAATAAGAAAATGTCTTTTTTACAACTTAATGAACTTCAACTTGGTAAATATGATGATCATTATTTAAAGCTAAAACTCATTTTTGAACGTACAATAGAGCTTATAGACACCTATCATCCAGATGAAATTGCTATAGAAGCTCCTTTTTTTGGTAAAAACGTACAATCTATGCTTAAACTCGGACGTGCTCAAGGAGTTGCCATGGCAGCTGGGCTTAGCAGAGAAGTACCTATTACAGAATATTCTCCAAAAAAAATCAAAATGGCTATTACTGGTAATGGAAATGCCAGTAAAGAACAAGTGGCTAAAATGCTACAGAGTTTACTAAAACTAAAAACACTTCCAAAAAATCTGGATTCTACTGACGGACTAGCTGCTGCTGTGTGCCATTTTTATAATATGGGGCGAGCCGATATTGTGGGTAAAAGCTATACTGGCTGGGCTGCTTTTGTGAAACAAAATGAAAAGAGAGTAAAAAAATAATTAGAAATCATGATTTTTGATTTCAGATCATTTTAAATTCGCACCAATCAATTTAAAAATATAACATTATTAGCGGTATTTACATCCATATTCCTTTTTGCAAACAAGCTTGTCACTATTGTGATTTTCATTTTTCTACTTCTATGAAAAAAAAAGATGAAATGATTACCGCACTATGTGATGAAATACGGTTGCGGAAATCAGAAATTGATCCTAATGAAAATATCGAAACTATTTATTTTGGAGGGGGTACACCCACCGTATTGTCTATAAAAGAACTCACACGCATTATAGATGTTATTTATAAGAATTATTCGGTGATCCAAGATCCAGAAATTACAGTAGAAGCAAACCCCGATGATCTAACCAAAGAAAAGATCAAATTACTATCTAGTAGCGATGTAAATCGTTTAAGCATAGGTGTTCAATCTTTTTTTCAAGAAGACTTACAGCTCATGAATCGAGCTCATAATGCAACTGAAGCAAAAGAATGCCTCGCTATGGCTAGTCGGTATTTTGAAAATATCTCGATTGATCTGATTTATGGAATCCCTAATATGTCGGTTGATCAATGGAAACAGAATATTCAATTGGCAATGGACTTTAAAGTACCTCATATCTCTTGTTATGCGCTCACTGTCGAACCCAGAACTGCTTTAAAAAAACTAATTCAAAATGGTAAAATAGAACCTGTAAGCGATGATCTTGCACAAGAACATTTTGAAATTCTTGTAGATACATTAGAAAATCGAGGATTCGTGCATTATGAACTCTCTAATTTTGGAAAATCTGGGTACTTCAGTAAAAATAACACCGCATACTGGCAAGGGAAAAACTACTTAGGTATTGGGCCATCTGCACATTCTTTTAATGGAAAACAACGAAGCTGGAACATCAATAACAATATAAAATACATTAAAGCTTTGCAGCAGCAGAAAATCCCAAGAGAAGTTGAAGATTTAAGTAAAACTGACAGGTATAACGAATACATAATGACAGGTTTGAGAACCATTTGGGGAGTGTCATTACAGAAAATAGAACATGAGTTTGGCAAAAAGTATAAAGAATATCTTATGAAGCAAGTTCAAAAACATATAGACAAGCACCTATTATTTATAGATGGTGATACTTTATTGATCACTAAAAAAGGAAAGTTTTTAAGTGACGGCATCGCAAGTGATCTTTTCTTACTAAATTTAGGGTAATTAAATAACCATGGGGACTATCCAAGAAAAGCATACTGGTATTCAAACCTAGTACAATATCAAAATAGCCTGAAAACTATGATATGATTACAACAATTGAACACAACAAAACATCCTATACAATTGATATTTCCAAACCTCTGGATATATCGATCCCACTAAGAGCTTCTAAAGAAAACGTAAATGCCTGGTATATTGATGAACCAAAGATTGAACCTGTAATAAATGGTGATTTAATTGGAAAAGTATCTAAAGGAGCTTCTACTAATTTTAATACAATCACATTTAACCCTCATAGCCATGGGACTCATACAGAATGTGTTGGCCATATCACTACAGAGTTTCATAGTATAAATCAGACGCTACAACGTTTTTTTTATATAGCAGAAGTCATTTCTATTGCCCCAAAAAAACAAGGAAAAGACTATGTAATAACGGAAGATTGTATTAAAAACATGATTACTTCATCCACTTCTAAAGCTTTAATTATAAGAACAATACCCAATACACAAGACAAACAGAACAGACAATATTCGAATACTAATTGGCCCTATCTTACCAAAGAAGCAGCTGCTTATATTCTAAAGTTAAATATTGAACATCTACTTATTGATCTACCTTCAGTTGATAAAGAAAAGGATGACGGAAAATTACTTGCGCATAAAGCATTCTGGAACTACCCTTCTGCTCCCCGATATCATGCTACAATCACAGAAATGATTTATGTAAATGATATGATTTCTGATGGATTATATGTGCTTAACCTTCAGATAGCATCATTTGAAAATGATGCTTCTCCAAGTAAACCCATCCTGTACAAAATACTATAAAATTAAAATCTAAATGAAAACCACTATACAGCTTGAAGAAATCGCAATGTTTGGATTAGGTATTTATGTATTTGATACATTATCGTATTTCTGGTGGTTCTTTTTAACTTTATTCCTTGTCCCTTACATAGGGATGATTGGTTATATAATAAATAGTAAATTTGACGCTTTGAGCTATAATACATTTCATCATAAAGGACTTGCGATTATTATATCTGGTATAGGGATTTATATATCAAACGAACCGCTTCAGTTCTCGGGAATCATTCTTTTTGCTCATTCTGCTTTTGATAGAATTTTGGGTTATAGTTTAAAATATGAAAAAGGATTTAAATGTACACACTTAGGTGAAGTAAAGAAAAAAAATTAGAATGGAATTATTATTTGTTGGACTTTTGGGAGGTGCCATTTTAGCATATTTTATTTTTGCGCGGTTTAGTGCAGCACAAAGAAAATCATCTGTAAGAACGCAATCTACCGTTCTTAAAGAAAAGATCAAAAGTGTTTGTAAACTCATTACGGTCGAAGGAGATTTTGCAGAAATATATCACTATGAAAGTGTGAAAGACAAGTTTTTTAAACTCCTCTCGGGAACAAAAAAAGCATTAATTATAATCGATGCAAAGGCTTATGTTGGATTTGATCTATCAAAGGTTTCTCTAGAAAGTGATACCAAGAACAAAAAGATTATTCTTACTCATTTTCCGCAACCAAAACTATTGACCATAGAGACCGATTTTAAATACTACGATAAAAAAGAAGGATGGTTAAACCCTTTTACCTCCTCTGACCTTACAGATCTTAATAAAGAAGCTAAACAATTTATAAAAGATAAAATCCCACAAAGTGGACTCATGGAATCTGCAAAAAAAGAAGCGCTAACAGCAATTGCTCTTATGGAAACCCTGGCTGAATCTATCGGCTGGACATTAGACTACTCTGCTTTAGAGCTAGATGACAATAATCCCAACACAAAACAGTTAGAATAAAGAACAATGAGTATAATTATTTCTACTGATAATAAAAAATTAGATATAGATTTTATTCATCAGTTTTTAACCCATTCATATTGGGCCGAAGGTAGAACCAAAGAAGAAGTAAACATTAGCTTAAAAAACTGCTTAAATTTTGGCATTTATCTTGATAAAAAACAGATCGGTTTTGCAAGAGTTTTAACTGATTATGCTGTTTTTGGATACTTGATGGATGTATTTATTATAGAAGAGCATAGAGGAAATGGGTATTCAAAATTAATGATGAAAGCCATAATGGATCATCCAGATTTACAAAATATTAAACGATGGATGTTAGCTACTCATGATGCACATGCATTGTATAAAAAGTTTGGTTTTAGTACTATTGAAGACCCTTCTAAACTTATGGAAAAACTTGTAAATAATTAAAAAATGAATATCGAAGCATTCAGAGAATATTGTCTTGCAAAAAAAGGAGTTACAGAAGAATTTCCATTTGATGAAAATACGCTTGTTTTTAAAGTAATGGGCAAAATGTTTGCTTTGACAGGATTAGAAAGAATTCCGTTTAGTGTTAATCTAAAATGTGACCCAGAACGTGCCATCGAACTTCGCGAATATCATCCCGAAATCACTCCTGGATATCATATGAGTAAAAAACATTGGAATACTGTTAACTTTTCTGAAGGATTAGCTACTAATATAATACTCGAGTTAATAGATCACTCCTATGATTTAGTAGTGAGTGGTTTGACTAGAAAGATAAAACAAGAATTAGAAAAACTTTAATCAAAAGCATTATAGAACAAAAAGCGTATAGATAAGAAACGTATTTAAAACAATACTTTCTTTTATTTCATATTCACTGTTCTACTCAAAATATATGAATAATCCACACAAATTTTATAGAGAACAAATTGCTCTACATACCATTTCACTCAAAAAAATAAAAAAACAACTAGCTATTTCCAGTACCATGCGGTTATTTGTTTTTTTGATTCTTGTTGCAGTTATCTATTTTGGCTATCCCAACACTCAAATTATTATTGCTAGTATAGTTATTGGAATTGCTTCCTTTATATTTTTGGTCAATCGACATACCAATCTTACCTATACCAAAAACAAGATAAAACAATTAATAGATATTAATCAGTTAGAGCTGGATGTTTTTGAAGGTAATGTTAGCCAACTTGATAATGGAGCATCGTTTATTGATTCTACCCACCCTTACAGCCATGATATCGATCTGTTTGGGAAACAATCTTTTTTTCAATATGCTAACCGTACGACCACTTTGGCAGGAAAAAGTAAATTGGCAAAAATACTTACTGCAAATTCAATAGATCATATTGAGAGTAAACAAGAAGCCATAGAGAATCTATCTCAGCTACCCAAGTGGCGACAAGAATTTAGTGCCATTGCTTCTCTGGTGAATGTTACGGTTACCGTTTCTTCAATTCAGAAATGGCTTCAACAATATACTCCTTTTGTTCCTAAAATCATGAGGGTACTTCCTGCTATTGTTTCTGGGGTTTCAGTTATCATGTTAATATTACTATTTACAGAGGTCATTACATTTAACATTTTTCTACTATGGTTTTTTATCGGTCTCACCATAACAGGAACACAAATCAAAAAAATTAATAAACTCTATCACGATGCTAATAAAGTAAAAGATACATTCGAACAATATTATAAACTAGTCGATAAAATCGAAAACACTGACTTTCAAGCTTCTCTATTGCAAGAAAAAAAACAACTTGTAATTAGTGAAACTGAAAAAGCTTCACATACCTTAAAACAATTCGCAAGTATACTTAACGCTTTTGATCAGCGTAATAATATGATATTTGGTGTTCTGGCTAATGGATTAATACTTTGGGATATTCTACAAAGTTATCGTATCGAAAAATGGATTGCCAAAAATTATGATAAAGTCTCTCAATGGTTCGAAGTAATTGCGTTTTTTGATGGGTATAACTCCCTAGGAAATTTTGCTTTTAATCATCCAGAGTATATCTATCCAAAAATAACCTCAGATAATATTATACTTAAGGCTAAGGATTTAGGACACCCTATGCTTAACAGTCAAAAAAGAATTGATAATGATATCACTATTCATAAAGAAGAATTCTTTATTATCACTGGAGCCAATATGGCAGGTAAAAGTACTTTTTTACGCACTGTTGCATTGCAACTCGTGATGTCAAATATTGGTTTACCTATTTGCGCAGCATCCTGTGAGTATCGCCCTATTAAGCTTATTAGTAGTATACGCACATCAGATTCTCTAAGCGATGATGCCTCATATTTCTTTTCAGAACTTACACAGCTTAAAAAAATTGTGGATGCGTTAGAAACTGATGAGTACTTTATCATTTTGGACGAAATCCTAAAAGGCACTAATAGTAAAGACAAAGCTGCAGGATCCCGTAAATTTGTAGAAAAATTAGTAAAAGCTAAGGCCACTGGGATTATCGCTACTCATGACTTAAGTCTTTGCGAAATAGCTTCAGAATTATCACAGGTAAAAAATCGCTTTTTTGATGCACAAATTGTTAACGACGAACTCTATTTTGATTATAAATTTAAAGATGGAATTTGTCAGAATATGAATGCTTCTTTTTTACTCAATAAAATGGGTATTGTCTGAGGCTTGCCTTGTGCTTCGAGGTTGTTGATTTAAATAGGTTGTAAAATATTTGCAAACACGAAATGACAGCCTTTATGAGTGAATACAAAACCTATGTTGATGTAACCTAATACACTAATAATACCCTGAACCCCTTGTTTAAAGCCCAAACTATCAAAAGAGATAAGTATTATACAGGCTTTTTTAAAATTGAGAAGGTGTGATTCCTTATAATAGATTTGAATTTCTATTAAAATTTGATACATTTTTAAATCAACTGGAATACGGTGCCCGTGCAATAGATATATCTGGTTCTTTTGATAAGATCCTGCAAGAGTGCGCTATACTTACTTCTGTCAAAAACTGGAAAAAAGTTTTATTAGTTCGTTGTTTAGAATAACAACAAAAATCAGGAAAAATTAATAACGAAATAATAGCGGTATATCGTTGGTTTTTACCTTTGCCAGAGTTAGACATAAACCCTAAATTAGTACAGAATATCAAACTGGCAGAAGTCGCTACGGGAATCGGTCCTGAAAATGTTCGCACTCCTAGATTACCCCTTGTTGGAGAAGAATGAAAAAAGGTATTGAAAGTCATTGAAAATGAGTTAAAGAAAGGATCAGAGTTACCCGATTATAAAAACATTGATTTAATGTAAAAATGAATTAATGATACAATAAAAGCTTATGAAGGAGTATTAAAAACAGCATCAAAAAAATTATAAGTAGTTTCTAGTGCTAGAAAAAAATTACCTCCTTTGATTAAAGTATTAAAACATTGAAGAAATAGATACTATATATGGAAAAAATGGAGTTCATTAAACAATTTAAAAACAGAACTAAAAAACTATCTGTGGATATTATTTTAATGTATAATACTCTCAAAAAAACAGAAGCAACTAAAGTAATCGGATACCAAATCATAAAAAGTGCAACATCCACTGCAGCTAACTATAGAGCATCTTGTATTTCGAGATCTAAGAAAGAATTTTATTCTAAAATTTCAATAACAGTGGAAGAAGCAGATGAGACAGTATTTTGGTTAGAGGTTTTAAGAGATTCAGAATTGGCCTCCCGTAAAATAATTGATCCTTTATTAAAAGAAGCAGAAGAAATTGTAAAAGTAGTTTCAAAAGCTAGAAAAAATACCTCATTTGACTAAAGTATTGTATAATTTCAATATTAAAACATTAGCTCCTTAAAACATTAATTCATTATCTCATTGAATATGATAACTGGAAAAAACTATATAGGAAATCAACTTTCTGCAGAAGGAAATAGAACCTATAAAACATATAACCCCAAGCTAAATCTTGAAAATGAACATACATTCTATGAAGCCACTGATCAAGAGATAGAAAAAGCAGTTTCATTAGCTGCTGAAGCATTTAAAACATATAAAAAAACTTCTGGAACAAAAAAAGCAGAATTTATAAATACCATTGCAGATGAGATTTTGGCTTTAGGTGATCTTTTAATACAAACCTATATCTCTGAAACAGGTTTACCAGAAAGAAGAGCAAAAGAGGAACGAGGAAGAACTGTTGGGCAACTAAGAGCTTTTGCTGAATTAGTATCAGAGGGTTCTTGGGTAGAAGCAACTATAGATACCGCTGATCCAGATAGAGCGCCGATCCCTAAACAAGATATTAGAAAAATGCTAGTGCCATTGGGACCTATAGTCGTTTTTGGAGCTAGTAACTTTCCGTTGGCTTACTCTACTGCTGGTGGAGATACAGCTGCTGTATTTGCTGCGGGGTGTCCTGTGATTGTAAAATCACATCCAATGCATGCCGCTACAGGAGAACTGGTCGCTTCTGCAATTCACAATGCTGTTCAAAAAACTAGAATGCCAAACGGTATATTCTCTAATTTAAACAGCTCAGGTATTGAGGTAGGAGTTCAATTAGTAAAACACCCCAAGGTAAAAGCTGTTGGCTTTACAGGAAGTATTCGAGCAGGTAGAGCATTATTTGATCTTGCTTCGCAACGACCAGAACCCATACCTGTATTTGCAGAAATGGGAAGTATTAACCCCGTCATTTTGCTTCCTGAAGCAACAAAAACTAGAGGAGAAGTTTTAGCTAAAACCTATGCTAATTCCATAACATTAGGAACTGGCCAGTTTTGCACTAATCCAGGCTTGATTTTGAGCATAAAAGGAGAAGCTCTCAATAATTTCATCAATATACTCTCTGATGAAATCATTAGTATAGAACCTTCATGCATGTTACACCCCAATATTATAACCAACTATGAGAACAATAAAATCCATGTTTTACAACAAAATGGTATACATGTAATCGCAGAATATGATGGTGATTTACTAGTCAATCATGCCAGACAAACGATAATAAAAGTAGAAGGAAAAACATTTTTGGAGAACCCCAGACTTCATCAGGAGATATTTGGACCTTTTTCTATGATCGTACAATGCAAGGATATTAAGGAATTAGAAGATATAATTTTGAATCTCGAAGGACAGCTTACAGGAACTATTCTTGCAGAAAAAGACGAAGCTATACACTATAGCTCTGTGATCGAAGCATTACAAAACCGAGTAGGTAGAATCATTTATAATGGTGTTCCTACGGGGGTAGAAGTATGTCCTGCTATGTTGCATGGTGGGCCCTATCCAGCATCTACTGACAGTAGATTTACAGCAGTTGGCATTCACTCGATAAAACGTTGGGTAAGACCTATTAGTTATCAGAGCTGGCCAAATCATTTATTACCTGATGAACTAAAAAACGAAAATCCTTTAGGGATTTCAAGACTTGTTGACGGCAATCCTAGTCAACATAAAATCTGATTTTAAAACCTATATTTAACATCAATATCAAATGAAAATCACCAAAATTATCATCATTACAATTTTATTTTTAAATTTTGGGTGCGCCGAAAAAAATGAGGTAAAAGACAAAGAAAATCCATCAGATCAGCTTCATACTATTATTACTCAAATTGATGAAAGAGAAAGTCATGATAAAGAAGAATATCCTTTAGGCATCTTCACCAAAGAATATTTCAAAACCGAAGCAGATTTTGCACAAAAAAAACTACTAGAACTCTCCACCATTGATAGAAACCAACTTAAAGAGACTGATAGAATATCCTTTGATCTTTTAAAATTTGTTTTACAAAATAAAATCGATTATTATGAATTTGAAAATTATCTAAATCCATTACTGTCAGATTCTGGTTTCCACAATAATCTTAATTACATAGTTAAGCCATTAACTACCTATAAACAGGTAAAAGAATATCTAAATAAACTCAATGCAATCCCTGTATTTGTAGATCAACATATTGTAAACATACAAGAAGGTCTCAAAAAAGGAGTTTCGCAACCAAGAATTATATTCGAAGGATATGAGTCAACATATAATGACCATATTGTTGATAATATTGAAAATAGTTTCTTCTATTCTCCTTTTAAAAACTTACCAAAAACATTATCACAAGCTCAAAAAGATTCTGTAATCACTTCTGCAAAAGAGACCATAAAGAACAATGTCGTTCCTCAATTTAAAAGAATTAAAACCTTCTTCGAAACCGAATATTTTCCCAATACAAGAACTACTATTGGCGTATCTCAGACTCCAAATGGAAAAGAATATTATCAAAATAAAATAAACTTTTACACCACTAGTACCAAATACACTGCTGATGATATTCATACTATAGGATTAAAAGAGGTATCTCGTATAAAAACTCAAATGGAACAAATCATAAAAGACCTTGAATTTCAGGGTAGTTTTACTGACTTTTTAAAATTCCTTCGTACCGATGAGCAATTTTATGCTAAGACTCCAGAAGAATTATTAATGATTGCCCGGGATATGGCAAAGCGAGTAGATGAGCAATTACCTCGGTTTTTTAAAACATTACCCAGAAAACCATATGGTGTAGCCCCAGTACCCGATGCAATTGCGCCAAAATATACAACGGGTAGATATGTAGGAACAAAAGCAGATAGTACAGAACCTGGATATTATTGGGTAAACACCTATGATTTACCTAGCAGAACATTATATACATTACCATCTCTTACCGTTCATGAAGCCGTTCCTGGACATCATTTACAAGGGAGTCTTAATAATGAACTTGGTGATAGCATCCCTAAATTTAGAAAAGATCTCTATTTATCAGTATATGGAGAAGGCTGGGCTCTATACTCAGAATTTCTGGCAGAAGAAATGGGTATGTATACTACACCGTATGAGCATTTTGGTAAATTAACATACGAGATGTGGAGAGCTTGTAGATTGGTAGTTGATACAGGAATTCATGCAAAAGGTTGGACACGAGAACAAGTAGTAGATTATATGGCTTCAAATACGGCATTATCGTTACACGAAATACATACAGAAACAGATCGATACATCTCTTGGCCCGGACAAGCTTTATCTTATAAAATCGGAGAATTAAAAATAAGAGAACTTAGAAAAAAAGCTGAAACTGAACTAGGTAATAAATTCGACATACGAGAATTTCATGAAGTTATTCTAGAACAAGGAACGGTTACGCTTTCAATTTTAGAAAATAGAATTATTGCTTATATCCAAAGAACAAAAAATGGCTAGTACTTCTTTTAAATGTATTGACGCACATACTTGTGGAAATCCAATAAGAGTAGTAACTACAGGACATCCTAATCTTATAGGAAATACAATGAACGAAAAACGTCAACATTTTCTAAGAGAATATGATTGGATTAGAACTGGATTAATGTTCGAACCAAGAGGGCATGATATGATGAGTGGTAGTTTTTTGTTTGATCCACATGATCTACAGAATGATTTTGCTATTCTATTTATCGAAACCTCAGGTTGCCTTCCCATGTGCGGTCATGGCACAATAGGAACAATCACAATTGCAATCGAAAGAGGTTTGATACAACCAAAAACACCAGGCAAAATTAGAATGGAAGCCCCTGCAGGTTTGGTAGAAATCGAATACCAACAAACAGGAAAAAAAGTAGATTGGGTAAAACTAAAAAATGTAAAACCTTATCTCGCTGCAGAAGATTTAAGCATTGATTGTCCAGAGCTAGGCGAGATAACTTTTGATGTAGCTTATGGTGGTAATTATTATGCAATTATTGATCCTCAAAAGAATTTTAACGGATTACAAAATTATACTGCAGGAAAATTGATTCAATACTCCCAGATCATAAGGGAGCGTATTAACAAAAAATATCCCAATACGTTTATTCATCCAGAAAATGAGACTATAAGAGATGTAAGTCATATCCTTTGGACAGGAGAACCAATTCATTCTGATTCGTCTGGCAGAAACGCCGTCTTTTATGGTAATAAGGCTATAGATCGATCTCCATGTGGAACAGGAACCTCTGCTCGAATGGCACAATTATATGCCAAAGGAAAGTTAAAAAAAGGAGATGAGTTCATTCACGAAAGTTTTATTGGAAGCACATTTACAGGACGTATCGAGGAAGAAACAACATTAGACAATAAAAAAGCTATTGTTCCCAGTATTCAGGGTTGGGCAAAAATATATGGTGACAATACCATTTCTATTGATGATGAAGATGATCCTTATGCATATGGATTTCAGGTCATTTAAACCCACATTATGGAGTACACACAGATATCAAGTCATAGAAATTAATCAGGCTGTGGTAAAATATAACATAAAAACGTCTCCTAATTCCTGAGAGTACATGAAAGATATATTACATGCTCTCAGGTTTTCTGGCAAGACTTCCAGAATTCTGGAAACCCTCTCCGGTTTTCTGGCAGCACTTCTGGAGCTCCGGAAAACGTCTCAGGTTTTCTGGCAAGATTTCCATATTCATAGAATGATTCCAAATAACAACATAAAAAATCATTATATCTTTCTTTTACTTTACTTCATTCTATGTATTAGCTCTACTAAAAAAAGTAACTTTAGCAGAACATAAAAACCAATACTCAAAATGAGTCCTTATTCATTGTTTCATTAAAATATTAAAAAATCGAAAAATTGTATCATCATTGGCGGTGGAATTATCGGATTATGTTCTGCATATTATCTAAATAAAGAAGGGCATCAAGTAACTATATTAGATCAATCTTCTATGGATTTTGGAGCTTCATATGTCAATGCAGGATATCTATCACCAAGTCATATTATTCCCCTTGCAGCTCCTGGTGTAATGAAAAAAGGATTGAAATGGATGCTTAATTCTTCTAGCCCTCTGTATATAAAACCTCATCTCAATGCAGATTTTTTACGTTGGACCTGGGCCTTTAACAAATCGTGCTCGTTAGAAAATGTAAATCGAGGTATTCTGGCAATCAAAGATATAGCTATAGAGGTCAGTAGTTAATCACATATCAATTCTGCTTGATTTATTTTATCAGCTATGACCATTTTTGTTATTAGATTATTGAATATAATTTGCTTTGTGATCTATTTATTCTAAAACAGAATTCATTAAAATACCTGTTTAGATTATCATCACTTTCAGGATTTGACTTGATGTATCATTGTGTGAAGTGCTTTAAAGTTGAGTCCTTTGTTACTTTCTATTTGAGAAATATCATGGTTTTTAGTAAAATTATATTATTATTTATCGAGTTTATATATATTTACAGATAATCAAACTTATATATGAATTACATACGAGAACTCAAGGATATTTTAACTTCTGATTATTCTAGTGTAAATAGAATGCAACACAAGTTAGACCATCTAGCTAAAAATAGTTACCCCACACATATTCACCCCAATAGTCAAAACACATTTAATCTTTTAAAACGAAAAGTAAGAGATAAAATAAAACAACTTGAAGATAAATTAGAAAATGCTATTGGTGCTGATAAGAAAGATTTAGAAGCTAGAATTAGAGAATTGAAAGATGCTCAAAAAGAGTTTAAAAAAATAGAACAATCAAGTACCATGTATTCTTTTGAAGTTGCAACATATCCAGAATTTGAATACTTTGGAAAAAAAGACGAAGGGACAGTATTTTATGATGGTACACTTAGGTCTTTAATAAATGAATTGAAGCATGTATTTCAATTTGAAACAGGGCAATTAGAATTCATAGAAATTAATAATTTTGGTACGTTTCAGTCAAAACCAGGTCTTACTTATGATGTGTTTGATGAATTAGCAACTTACAAGAGACAGTATGCGCTTGATGGTATGTTAAAATTAAGACTCTCTCTCTCAGAAGAAGAAATGATTAATAGTATTAAAAAAGTAGGTACTGGTGATAAAAATTTTGGTACAGTAGAGATAAAAAGAATGAAAGATATTAAAGTAGCTGTTATAGCCAAATTATCTGACTCTCCTATGCAAGATGGTTTATATGAAAAAATTTCACAAAAGGAATTAAATATATATAGTAATGCAAAAGATGTTTTTAACGCAAATAAAGAAAATAGATTCAATAGAATATCGAATATTAGTTTAGGTTCAGCAGATAAGAAAAAACCGTATCTTGAATATATTAAAGTATACATTAAGAAAAAACCTATTATCTATGCGAAGTATTAATGTTTTAATTTTTCTGCTTTTTCTATCCAATAGTTGTTCCGCACAAAAGGGTATAAAAGGTAAAGTATATGAGTATTCGAATGCTAAAGAACGAAGTGTTTTTTATAATAGAATTCATTTTAAAAGCGATAGTACATTAAGCATAGGTGGAGGAAAAGGTAAGTACAGTTATTCTAGTTTTTGGAATTATAAAGTACTCAATAGTAATAAATATTTTATCTATCAACCTAATTCCAAACGCACTAAACCGACTAAAGAAGAATTAAAAGATACTATAGGTTTAAAAGTCTATATGGCTGATGTTTTCAATGATACTATTTATTGGAATAATAATAAGGAATTCATCTTCAGGGAACGACTTTTTAAATTATTTGAATACAGTGGTGTTCCGTTAGAAGACCAATAAATTTTAACATCTACCTCAGTCCCTTATAAATACTGGTTATCTATCTAATGTCACATTGTTCTGAAGTTAATAGACTTGAGCTATAAAACCCAGAAAGCAATAAACTTTATCTGTTGTTGCTTGTAATCATAATATCCTTTACCTATAAATAGTTCATAAAATAAAAGTTACATACAATAAACGTCTGATTTAATTTTATTGATAGCATTTAAGAAAGTAACGACTTCATCAACCATACTAGAGTTGTTATATGCCAACATCATATTATTAATCTTTTTTTCTTGGATATGTAAAATAAACTCTAACAAATTGTTCGGGTTTTTTGTTTTTATTCTTAAAGAAAACGATGATGCAGCTTGTGGCTTAAGACCTGTTTCTCCAGATGGAATGCTATATATTGGTAAATCTAATCTCTGTAAAAATCTAACTATAGCTACAAGACATGCTATGATGGGGTGGACCATGGGAACAGCAACTGAAAAATTGGTTTCGGAAATTATATCGAACAAAAAGACATCGTTACATATCGATGTCTATCATCCTGATCGTAGATTTTAGCTACAAAATCCCTGTTTGACGTTTATAAAAAGCATCTTGTTGTTTTTTCATCATCTCCCTCGCGATTTTCTTTTTATACTCGTATAACTCTTCTTCTTCGGTGAGATCACCATAAACTCTATCGTTAATCGCATGATCTGTTTCCAGAGATACTTTTCTTTGATCTTCTTTTTGAGCCACCCAAGTCTTTACTTCACTTTCTAGATCTTCTAATTTAAAATCATATTCTCCTTTTGGCGAAAGTAACTTTGCAAAAATAGGAGAGGTTTCTATAGCCAGAAAAAGTAAAAAGATAAAAAACGAGGGGAGCCATGGTAACTTATTCAAAGCAGTAACTCTTGCCATCAAACCATCAAAATTATCAATTACAGGTTGTGAAGTGACTACCTGACTCTCATATTCTGTTGCTAGTTGTGATTTTTGAATTTCTAAGTCAGCTATTTTCTCTGTGTTAGTTTTTTTTAATGCTGCCAATTCGGCTAGAGCCGCATCGTGTTTTTCTCGTTTTTCTTTATATACAGGACCTTTTCCTATAATTTCTGTTCCTTTTCTACCTTCTGCTTCTGCGATATACGTTTCATAAAGGGTATTAACCTCTGTCTCTTTTGTTGTCACCTCTTGCTTAAGTGAACCGATTTCAGTTTCAATTGCTGCAATAGCCGGTGTATACTGCGTTGCTATTTGTTCTTTATTTGCAAGTGTAAAATCATTCTTTTGCTCAAGTAATACGCGGTCAATTTCTTTTTCAAAAATTTTTAATTCCAGAGGTTTCGAAATAACTATTGCAATAATTATAGCCAAAATAATTCTTGGTGTTGCTTGTAATAACTCATCTATAAAATTTTCTTTTTTCTTTATAGTTGATACAATAAAACGATCCAAATTAAAAATCAAGAGCCCCCAAATCAATCCGAAGAAAACCGCTGAAAAATAGTTATCGAATACAGTATATAAGGCATAACTAGCAGCAATAAAAGCCATGATTGAAGTAAAGAATACTGTTGCTCCTATACCAGCATATTTGTTCTGCTCTCCTCCAGAACTATCGGCCAATATATCTGCATCGGCTCCAGAACATAAAATAAAAAAACGTTTTAACATGATCTAAGGGTTTTTGATTGATAATAGGTATAACGCTGATTTATAGCCAAATGTTGCACAAAAAAACTCCCAGGTGGGAGTTTTGGCTATTAAAATTGTTTGAGAAATGAATAATAGACATTAATTTTTTCTTTTGTCGATTTTTGCTCTCTCCTTTCTAGCTTTCTCTACAGCCTTACGCGCTTTTTCCCTAGCTGCATTAGCTTCTTTTCTTACTTGCTTACGGGCTTTTTCTGCTTCTTTCCTTGCCTTTTCTGCATTATATCTTGCCATTTCTCTAGCTTTCTCTGCTTGCTTCATTGCCATTTTAACTTCCTCCCTTGCTAATTTTGATCTATGCAAAGCTCGTTCTTCAGCTTTTAATCTCGATCTTTCTGATCTTCTTAATGCTTGCTCTCTTAACTCTTGTGATCGCTCCATAGCATTTTCAGCAGCTTCCATCGCAATTGCTATTGAGATCTCTGCTTCTTCTCTTACTTCTTCAACTTTTAGTCTCGATCTTTCTGACCTTCTTAATGCTTGTTCTCTTAACTCTTGTGATCGTTCTCTTTGCACTCGCATTCCTTCTCTAGCAATCGCTCTAGCTTCCTGCGCTTGTTCCATAGCTTCTCTTCTAACTCTATGCGCTTCATGCATAGTATTTCTAGCAGTTTCCATCGCAATTGCTCTTGAGATCTCTGCCTCTTCTGCATGTTTCATTGCAAGAGCTCTTGCTTCTTCGGCATGCTCCATCGCATTTTCAATCTCTTGTTCTGCTATTATTTCGGACTCCTCTCTTTCTATTTCGGCTTCATATTTCGCTTTTTCTAATTCTTCTACTATTTCTGCTTCATTTTCAATTACACTATAATCGGTTTCTATATCAGCATTAGACAATGAAGTTTTGTCTGATTGTGGACTCTTCATTAGTGATGCTTTTAGCCCTTTGGCCATCACTGGAGGTTTTACAACCGATGATGAAGGGGCTGCTCCTACTCTGATAGCTTCTGGTGAAGGAGGACTTGGTGGAACAAGATCATGCCCATTAGGATTTGCCTTATATAATCTAGTTTTTCTATATGCTGTATTTAATTTCTCAAGAAAAGTATCTGAGGTATTTTCCATTTTAACATCAAAATGAAATTCTGTAAGTTCATTATCTTTCCATTGCTTAGTAACATCATCAATTACTTGTGCAAAACCAGAAATATCGGTATTAATACCATTTACATTTATCTTTTCTCCACTTAATTTGATTTTGATATTTTTATCTGGATGAGTTGGTGCAATAGTAGTAGTACTCGTTTTTTGTTGTGCTACTATTTTATTATTAAATAAAAGTACACATCCAATAAGGATTGGTAAAAACAACAGCATTCTAGCTGTTGCTCTTGTTTTCGAAAATTTTTGTGACATCATAACAATTCGTTTTTTGGTTAATGAATAATTAATGGGGCTTGTCAACACAGCATGATTAGCGCTGTTTGGATAGCTAACAAGTAAATCCATATATCGATGTATTGAACATTTTTCTTTCAATACTTTTTGATCTGCAAGAAATTCGTGATTCAGTCGTACCGATTTTTTAATCCAAAACCATATAGGGTTGAACCAAAAAATCATTTGAAAAATCTCTATACATAAAATATCTAATGTATGTTTTTGTCGAACATGTGTTTTCTCATGTAACAATACTTCCTGAGGGATAGATTTTTGTAGAAATTCTTTTTTTGGAACAAAAATATATTTCAAAAATGTATACGGGACAATGGCATGGTTTAATAACACATTTACATGTGAAGTCTCTTTGAGGTTTTCATTTTGCTTTACCTTTTTTATCAAACCATACATATTTCTGATAAATCTAATTGCAAAAATCAGGAAACCTACTCCATATATACCCCACAATACCATAGGCAGATAATTCGCAGAAGATTCTTCTACCTGTGAATCATTTACTACAGGAGCATAAGTCATGGTTGATTGAAGTTCTTCTGGATTGATGTCAATATCAGTTTCATATGTTATTGTGATCAAAGGGATTGTATATGCAAAAATCAAACTAAAGAGAAGGTAAAATCTTTTAAGATGATGCATGTTTTCTCGTTCTAGAAACAAGGTATAGAAACCCCATAACAGCACTAAACAAAGAGATGATTTTATGATATATATGATCATTGCTTTTGTTTTTCGATTTGTTGATCCACTATCTTTTTAAGTTCTTCTAATTCTGTGGTAGACAAGTTAGTTTCTGAAGTAAAAAAAGATGCAAATTGTGACGCAGAATTATTGAAAAAATTCTTAATTAAACCATTCACATGCTTAGAGAAATAATCTGTCTTTTTTACTAAAGGATAATATTCTCTGGACTTTCCATATAATTTATAATCTATAAATCCTTTATCTGTCATTCTTTTGAGTAAGGTAGCCACAGTTGTCGTTGCAGGTTTTGGTTCTGGAAAAGCATCTAATACATCTTTCATAAAGGCTTTCTCTAGTTTCCAGAGGTATTGCATTACTTGTTCTTCTGTTTTTGATAATTGCATTTGTTCTACGTCGTTAGAATTAACTCTACAAATGTAGAATAAAATTTTATGTTTCCAAATTATTTATTCATAAAAACAAAAAAACCACTCATAATGAGTGGTTTGTATATCTACTTTTATATCTGAATCATTTACTCAGTTCTGTAAAGTACTTATAAAAAAGAGGAATGGTTTCTATGCCTTTTAGGTAATTCCAAACTCCAAAATGTTCATTTGGAGAATGTATGGCATCACTATCCAATCCAAATCCCATCAAAATTGTTTTACTTTGTAGTTCTTTCTCAAATAACGATACAATAGGAATACTACCTCCACTACGCTGCGGAATTGGAGTTTTACCAAATGTATCCTGATATGCCTTACTTGCTGCTTGATATCCAACATTATCGATTGGAGTAACATACCCTTGTCCGCCGTGATGTGGAATCACTTTTACTGTTACTGCTTCTGGTGCTATATTTTCAAAATGTTTACTAAACAATTCTGTAATTTCTTCCCAGTCCTGATTGGGTACCAAACGCATGGATATTTTAGCATAGGCTTTACTTGCAATAACAGTCTTTGCTCCTTCGCCGGTATATCCACCCCATATTCCGTTTACATCTAATGTTGGTCTGATCGAATTACGCTCATTCGTTGTATACCCTTCTTCTCCATAAACATCATTAATTTTCAATGATGTTTTATACTTATCAAGAGAAAAAGGTGCTTTCGCCATTTCGGCACGTTCTTCTTCTGAAAGGTCTTCTACTTTATCATAAAAACCTGGAACAGTAATATGGTTATTTTCATCATGAAGAGATGCAATCATTTTTGTCAAAATATTGATTGGATTGGCTACTGCTCCACCATACAAACCACTATGTAAATCTCTATTGGGTCCAGTCACCTCAACTTCAACATAACTTAATCCTCGTAAGCCTGTTGTTATTGAAGGTACGTCTTTAGCAATCATTCCTGTATCACTAATCAAGATTACATCATTAGCTAGTTTTTCTTGATTACGTTCTACAAACCAACTTAAACTCTTACTCCCTACCTCTTCTTCTCCTTCGATCATAAATTTTATATTGCAAGGCAGTTGACCTGTTTTTGTCATAATTTCTAATGCCTTAACATGCATATACATCTGACCTTTATCATCACAAGACCCTCTAGCAAAAATAGCTCCTTCGGGATGAATTTCTGTTTTTTTAATTACTGGTTCAAATGGTGGACTATCCCATAAATCTAGTGGATCAGGGGGTTGTACGTCATAGTGACCATATACCAATACTGTTGGAAGGTTCTTATCTATAATTTTTTCACCATATACGATAGGATAACCAGGAGTCTCACATATCTCAACAACATCACAACCTGCTTCTCTAAGACTTTTTTCTATCTCTCTTGCTGTTCTGATTACATCATCTTTATATGCCGAATCAGCACTAACGGATGGAATTTTAAGTAGTTCAAGAAGTTCATTTATAAATCGATCTTTATGTTCTTGAACATAGGTTTTTATGTCTTGCATGAATTTGAGTTAATTTTGGTCTAAATGTACTAAAAGTTTATATTTTTTTAAATGGTTCTTTTTATTTTAAAAGTATTGTTTATATTTGCACTCGCTTTTACAAAGAGTCCTAAGTATTGTAAAGGTTTTTAATGCGGGCGTGGTGGAATTGGTAGACACGCTAGACTTAGGATCTAGTGCCGCGAGGTGTGAGAGTTCGAGTCTCTCCGCCCGCACAGAAAAACAAAAGCCGACTTTAACGAGTCGGCTTTTTTATATGGGATCATATTTAACCATACCTTAGATCAAGGATTATTCTCAAAAAAAGATCAAGACCAAATACTTATACATTTTATACAGTTTTTAATTTTTCATCAATAAAAATATTAAGTTCCTTTTGTAAGGATTCAGGAATTATTTCATTCTCTATCCAAGTATGAATATCACCAAGATAATGCATTCCTAAATAATTAGCAGATTCTATAAAAGGCATTGTAAAACCATCTTTTAAGTCTTGGTCAGAACCACAACTTATCATACCCATTGTTTTTCCTCTCAATTTTCTTCCGATCTCTTTTTCAATTTTCAAACAATCTGTTATTCTATCAAAAAATATTTTCATATCACCACTCATGGCATACCAATATACAGGAGTAGCAAAAATTATAATATCATAGATATCCACAATTTCTTTCATTAAAGGAATAAAATCATCATTCCTGTTTTCTGATTCATAATCATATGCACTAATACGTTTTGATTTTAAATCTACAACATCAAACCCTGTTCTTTCTTTAATATAAGACACAATTATGCTAGTGTTCCCTTTGCTTCTCGAACTTCCTTGAATAAGTACTCCTCTTTTATTCATTTTGAATCTGTTTAATTAAAAGAACAAAACTATTCTACTCAAAGTAATCATCAAATAAGGGATGATTTTTACCCTATCGTATATCTCAATGCTTTTTCTATATCGCAATCACTCTTCAACGGGGTTTTTCTCTGGTATGCACTCATTTTTTAAATTTCATTCAAAAATGAAAATACAAATAAATCTTGTGGATGTCGATAGTTATCAATTCTTGATTGGAGTACATATCTCAATCAAAAAACCATTATTATCTTTAACATATCCAACTTTTTGTCCCCAAGGTTTTGTTATAAGCTTTTCTACCTCGATGGCACCTGCTTTAATTGCTTTTTCATAATCAAAATCAATATTTTCTGTAGTAAATGCCAATTCTACTCCAAATGGTTTTTCTAGAAGTGAGCTTTTTATAAATCCATCCTTAAAATTAGAGTTTCCTAATTCTATTGAAGCAAATGCAATTGTTGTTTCTCCAGAAATCAATTCACTATAATCATTTTCTGGTGTTATAAACTTCTTTTTAAATCCAAACGCACTCTCATAAAATTCAATGGTTTCAGAAACATTTTCTACATAAATAATAGTGTATGCAAATTTCATATTTTTTCTTTATCCAGATTATACAAAAACCTTATTATCTCATACCTCAATCCAACAAAAAACGAAAAACAAAACAATGTGTTTTCTAATATATAATTATAATACATGGTGAAGTGGTTTAAACTTTTTTGATTCTAGCGAAAAATAGTAGTTTTTTGATCAATTGAAGTGTTTTTTGCTCTTCATAGCAGCGCTACGAAGTAAGAAAAAGACGAAAATTGAGTGAAAAAGAGCATTTTTATAGCGAATTAAAAAAAGTTTAAACCACTTCGGTAACTATATATTAACCTTCGATCGGAATATACAAATCAACAATACATTTATTTTCTGAGTGCTTACGGAAATCGTTATGATAAATTTCAAATGGATTTTGTTCTGCTTTTTTATATCCGTTCTCATTCATCCAAACAAACAATCCGCTCCAGGATTTTTCAAAATCATCAGGCGTAATTTCAAAACGACCTACAATGCAACTTCCTGCTTCGATTTGAATTTTACTTATTTCTCCCTCTTCTACAAAAGATTCATTAGTAAGCACGCAAATACTCATACGCACTTTATCCTCTGTAGTTATTTTAAAACTATCATGAAAGATTCTGGCCATTTTAGTCTCTGGCTTATCCAATATTCTTTTTGATCTTGCCCATTTTGACATTCTTTCGAAAGCACTTTCAATACCATTAACTCCAATATGAGTACTGCTGGCAAAATGTAATTCTGGTATTTCTTTAATTTCAATATTTGCATTCATTTTAATCCAATTTAAATGATTATTAATATTGCAAATATATTTTTCGAAGATTGATTTTTCTTTACGATTCTTGCTTTCGACTTTACTTATCTTGCTATACTTCCCTGGGTTTAGTTTTCGAAATACTGAAGGAGATACACCATAAAAATTCTTAAAAGTTCTGGTGAATGCAGAGTTACTATTAAAACCGTATTGAAGAGAAAGTTCTGTTATACGTACTTCTTTCTTGTGAATCAATACAGAAGCCATTTTTTCAATCCTCCTTCTTGTAACATACTCATTAAGAGTCTCATTAACAATAGCCTTAAAGATTCTATGAAAGTGAAACGGTGAATAATGAGCTGTATTAGCGATAGACTCTAATGACAATTCTGAGTCCAAATGATCATCTATAAATTTTAGAGCTTTATTAACTCGATTAATATAATCTTTATGAATCTCGTTTTCTGAAATTATCATTTTTTATCTCATATTGAAACCTTTTCTTTTAGTATCTACTATAAAGATTTGAATCATTTAATCTATATACAATGTGTCTGCTTTCATTTCCTTAGTAATCCATTCTTGCAATGCATTAATTCTAATTGTATTAAGACTATCAGACACCTTAAATTTCCATCTTGGGAAGATTACTTGCACCGTATCTACCTTTAAAAAGTTTGATCTTAACACTTCTCCATATCCTAACTCTGCCAAATCAGGAAAACGTATTTTTGCATCTTTTGCTATACTACTATAAGGCATTACATTTATGGGCACAACTTTGTTTGCTTCTTTAAGCTGAGTTTCTAGTCCTGCTATTTGAATTTTTAAATCTTCTATTTCGTCCAAAAGTTTATCGTTATCTTTTTCTAAACGATTGAGTTGTTCTATAGATCGATCATAAGCTTTTGAGATTTGGTCAATTCCTCTGGATTTATTTCCATTTATGGCTAACGTAAAATCACTAATACTGGTGTATTTTTTAATTTCGTTTTGTAAATCACTTACAGTTGCTTCTGTAATTTCTCCATCAAAATATAATTTTATGGATTCGTTATCATAATCATAGAAATCTTTCCGAAGGTATAAGTTCTCATTGGCATCAATCTCATTAATCAT
Organism: uncultured Aquimarina sp.; assembly: GCA_947498785.1. Taxonomy (GTDB): domain Bacteria; phylum Bacteroidota; class Bacteroidia; order Flavobacteriales; family Flavobacteriaceae; genus Aquimarina. Next base: position 170,643 of record CANMLS010000003.1, read on the forward strand.
AAAAGCCTTGTAATCTCTATTAGCATTACTCTCATTAAGTGTAACATAAAATGTATAACTAGCAGGAATCATAGCCAATACAGCCAATAAAGAAGCAAGTTGAGCAATACGTTTTCGTTTTGCAGAATTTGCATAACGAATCATAGGAAAACGTAATAATTTTGCAACTGTAAATGTAGATAATGCTATAAATATAGCATTGATTGAAAATAAATACAAAGCACCTACAGCATATTCTAACTCCCACTCGGCAATACCATATCCAACAGTACATAATGGAGGCATTAACGCCGTAGCAATTGCTACTCCTGCTATAGCATTAGGCATTGTACCTTTTTTGGATTTTGCAATAATTAACGCAAGACCTCCAGAAACAGCAACCAATACGTCTAAGATGGTAGGAGCTGTTCGTGACTCTAATTCTGGAGTCAATTCTGTTAATGGAGAAACCCAAAAATAAAGTGTGGCAGCAATTACACTTAAACCCACCATCACTCCTAAATTAACCATAGATCTTTTAAGCGTATCTATATCATTAATAGCAATAGATAGTCCTACTCCTACTATTGGTCCCATTAAAGGAGAAATTAACATCGCTCCTATGACAACAGCTGTAGAACTTACATTAAGACCAATAGATGCTACAAATACCGAAAAAATAAGAATCCAAGCGGTATGTCCTTTAAAAGGAATATCATTTTTAACATCTTCAATAGTCTGATCTTTACCCGTTTCTGATCGAATATCCAAAAGTTCTGATAGAAATTGACTTATACTTTCAAAAAGTCCTTTTGCATCTCTCTTTACCGATTTTGCCATCTCTTCCTTATCAGGAATAGGTTGATTTGTATTCTCTTCCATAATGAATTTATCCGTATTGTTCTCCGTAAGTTTCTTTTACTTTCTTTAGCACTTTTTTGATATCCTGTTCTTTACTTTTAGGATAAATTAAAAGCACATCTTCTTTATCAACAATTATATAATCTTGTAAGCCATCAACTACAACAATTTTATCAGTTGAAGTTCTAATCATATTATCAGACGCATTTTCTAACAAAACGTTAGCATTAACAATAGCATTATTGGCTTCTGTTTTATCTAATTTATCAAATAAAGACCCCCAAGTACCTAAATCATTCCAGTCAAATGTTGCAGGAAGTACGTATACGTTCTCTGCTTTTTCCAAAATAGCATAATCAATCGATATATTTTCTGCTAATGGGTAATTGGTACTAATAAAACTACCCTCTTCCTCTGTATTATATACCTGTATGCCTTTTTCAAACAATGTGATCATTTCTTTTTGAAGTCTACTAAATGCATTTATGATGCTTTTAACACTCCAAAGAAATATACCTGCATTCCATAAATAATTACCTGTACTTAGAAACTGTTTTGCGGTATGATAATCTGGTTTCTCGGTAAACTGAATTACTTTTTTTCTTGCAACTTCACTCTCTTTATCATATTGAATATATCCATATCCTGTATTAGGAAATGTAGGTTGAATCCCTAAAGTCATAAGGATATCATTTTTAGCACAAGCTATAAAACTTTGTTCCAAATTCGCAATAAAGGCAGCTTCATCTTCTATCCAGTGATCACTTGGCGCCACGACCATTACTGCATCGGGATTATCTTTTTGGATTTTTAATGAAGCATACAAAATACAGGGTGCCGTATTACGCATTGCAGGTTCTGTTACTACCTGTTTTTGTTGAACTTCTGGCAATTGTTCTAAAACCAAATTATTGTAACGTTCATTGGTAAGAATAAATATATTCTCTTTTGGAATAATTTTGGTTAGACGATAAAAAGTACGTTGAATTAAAGTTTCTCCTGTACCCAGCATATCGTGAAATTGTTTAGGAAACTCTGTTGTACTTACTGGCCAGAATCTGGAGCCTACTCCACCTGCCATAAGAATAGCATAATAATTTTTGTTCATAAGCTAGTTTAATAGTTCAACTTCTGCGTTTGGGTTAAAAAGGTAAATTCTTCCTGTATCAAGTTCTACGCATTCGTAGCGTTTTACTTTCTTATTACCTTTTTTGAAGATTTTTCCGTTATATAATCGAAAAACACTTCCTAGGGGTAATTCAAAGATATAATTTTTATCATTAGCAGGATCAAATTGTTTTAGCGCTAAAGCTAATTTTTCATCAGTATCACTACTTGCTCTTGGGTTTTTAAAATGATTTGCTATAACAGGTAGTAATTTTGAAGGGAAAATTTCTGGATTAATATAAGGCAACATCAATTTCTGAAAAGTATTTTTCCATTCTATTCCATGTGGTTTGATGAATCTCCCATATTGCTCAAAAGCTACTAGGTGCGCAATTTCATGAATCAATGTAATGAGAAAACGATATTTATTAAGAGATGCATTTACTGTGATTTGATGCCTCCCGTCTGGCATTTGGCGGTAATCACCGTGTCTGCTAATTCGTTCATTAACAATTTTGAGATGAACATTGCATTTTACAACCAAATCAAATGCTCCATCTACAGATCGTTCTGGAATATATCTCCTTAATATTTCTTTCAAATGTATAAAATTATTAATCTTTCTTTTTGCCTTTGCAAAATACAAAATTAAGCGCACCAGAATAGTACGCTTAATTTAAATATTTTTTATTTCTTTATCCACTTAAAATACACAAAAATTAAAATCCCTAAAATTAATAGTGGCCAGATATAAAATAATAATAACGTTATATTTTCTATGACGGCCCATCCAAATGACAATCCCTGTTTTGCTTTATCCAAAAAACCTGGTTGATACCTTAACGGTTCTTCTTTTGGTATAATTGTCTCATAAATATCTACTTGAATTGTACTAAAAGAAACTCTATTACTTAAATAGTTTAATCTTCCTTGTGCTGATTCAATTTCTTCCTGAAGTTTACTAAGTTTTTCTTCTGCTTTTAAAATATCTTCTACTGTTTTTGCCTTGGTTTTTAAAATATGTTCATAACGCTGTTTTACCTCGAATTTTGTTTTTAATCGAGAGGTTATATCTACATATTCTTCTGTTACATCTACTGTAGAAATATTTTTATAATCTACAAATTCTGCTAGCCCACATACACCATCAAGAACTTCATCAAATTTATTTTGAGGAATTCTAATTGTAAAACGATTCTCTTTGGCATAATTTGTATTGGTAAATCTTTCATCAGAAATGTATCCTTTATGTTCTGAAGTAATCTTCTTTGCCAACATTGTTGCCTTTTCAACACTTGTAACTTTGATTTTACAGTTAGCATTTCTAATGATTTTGATCTGATCATTTATAGTACTCTTATTTTCTACTTTTAGCACACCACCCTTCTCTGTTTGAAGAGTATTCAAAAGAGCGGTCTCTTCTGTTTCTTCTAATGCAATGCTTTCATCATATGTGTTCTCATATTTAGAACAAGAGAAACTTAAAAATAAGAAAATACATATGTGAAAACACATTTTTACGAATCTAAATCTCATACTTTTAATATTATTTTATTCCCTCATAACTATTCATTAACCTAACAAATTCTGCTCTATATCCTAAAGGATCCTTACCTCTATTATTCTGAGCCAGAGATACGATATCTTTGGCATTTTGATTCTGAAGATATTTAGAATCTCTTAACTTCATTCCGAACCAAGCAACTGAGGAAGCAAATTTGAAATCTGTTGACATTCCTATTTGTTCATTCAAAGTAAAGACATGCAACATTTCTATACTTTGATTTTCTTTTGGTTTTTTATATCTAATTTTTGCAGTAAACATTTCCTTTCCATACGTATTTTTTTCTGATTTGTCAGTGTACTTTAAACCTGAAACATCTTTTAGATATTTACTTTCTACTCCTGTAAGTATAACCTCATACAGGGCAGTAACAGTATGACCACTTCCTAACTCACCAGCATCTTTAGCGTCATCAATAAAATCTTCGTGATTTAGCAACCTGTTTTCATATCCTATCAAACGATATGCTGTAACCTGGGCTGGATTAAATTCTACTTGAATTTTCACATCCTTAGCAATGGTGAATAATGTACCTCCAAACTCGGTTCCTAACACACGTTGTGCCTCCTGCATACTATCTATATATGCATGATTACCATTACCTGTATCTGCCAATGTCTCTAGTTTACTATCTTTATAATTATTCATTCCAAATCCTAAACAAGTCAAAAACACTCCAGATTCTCTCTTTACTTCAATGAGTCTCTTCATTTCTTTATCTGAACTTTGACCTATATTAAAATCTCCATCGGTGGCTAAAATCACTCTATTGTTTCCATTTTTAATGAAATTTTTCTCTGCTATTTTATAAGCCAATTCAATACCTTCCCCTCCCGCGGTAGAACCTCCTGCTACAAGATTATCTAATGCTTGTATGATTTTTTGTTTATTGTTACCAGAGGTAGGCTCAAGAACAATTCCTGCAGCTCCCGCATACACCACAATAGAGACTTTATCTTTTTCTCTTAACTGGCCTACTAATAGCTTGAATGCATTTTTCAGTAATGGTAGTTTATTTGTCTCCTCCATAGATCCTGAAACATCTATCAAAAACACCAAATTTGAGGCTGGGATATGATCTATAGGCACCTCCTTACCTTTCAACCCTATTTTTACTAATCTTGTGTTGTTATTCCATGGAGTAACGCCTGACTCTGTATGAATAGCAAACGGATGTTGATCGGTTGGCTGATCATATTCGTATTGAAAATAATTGATCATTTCTTCAATTTTGACAGCATCTTTTTCAATTTTTTGTCCATTATTTATCATTCTTCGGATATTACTATAGGATGCTTTATCCACATCTATAGAAAAAGTAGAAACTGGTGAAAAACTCACTCTTTTAAAATCATTTTCAAGTATTTCTTTATACTCCTCAGAATTTTCGTCTCTGTTTTTTAAATATTCTAATTTTTGTTCAGAATCCATATACTCTTCAGTTATGGTGGATTTATTAATATGATTGACTCTTTGGGGACGTTGATTACAAGAACCTATTCCTAAAAACAATAGTCCTATACATACTATTTCAATTTTTTTAATCACCTTTGTTTTCATCTATATACTTTTTATATTGTTATCTAAAAACAAACTTAGAGGTTAACCCATGTATTCTATTGTAAAACACTTGTAAAGCAATTGTAAATCACTTTACAAAACATAAATAATTTATTATCAAAACCATACAACTATTACTCCTGAAGAAAAAATACTATTCAATCTCTTAAAAAAAGCAGTTGCTAAGCATTTTCTAACTGCAAATAATGCTTCAAGTGTGGACATTTCTGAATGGAAAGGACAGGACATTGTAGTTTTTCAAGAAGATTTACAAAAACATGTTAAAGCTACTATCAGTGAAAAATCATTTTATAGTTATTTTAAAAACTCCTCTGAGAAGTTACCTCGTGTAGATATCCTAAACCTACTTTCTCAATATTGTGGTTTTACAAATTGGAATGATTTTAAAAGCAATCATAATATCCCTACTGAATCGACAAAAACTTTTGATATTCCAAAATGGTTTTGGATTGTACTTTTGAGTTTTGGATTATTCGCTTTCGCTTCGGTATATTTTATGATTCCCTCCAAACAAACATTTAGCTTTTGTTTTATTGATCAGGATAGAAATCAACCCATAACCAAAATACCTGTAGATATTATCATACTAAATGATAAAGAATCTCCTTTTTATTCAAAAAGCGATAGTTTGGGTTGTTTTACCTGGAAAACAAAAGATGATTTTATTCATTTCATTATTCAATCCCCGTATCATAAGACAGATACTATATACAGAATAGCCTCTTCTGATACCAAAGAGAAATTACAGATCCGAACAGATGATTATGCTCTAATGTTACATTATTATGCTAATGGAAAAGTTGAAGATTGGAAAAATCGAAAAAAAGAATTATCCAGAATAATCGCAAATAATGCTACTATTTTTCAGGTTTTGCCTTATGGATTAGGTATTGAAATACATACAAAAGATGAGTTTATAAATAAATTAACCACACCTACAGAAAGCCTAAAAAATATCGAAATTATAGAATCTCGTAGATTAAATGGACAAATTGTTAAACTTAAATTTAAGGTAAAATCATGAAACAGTTTGTATACATTATAATATCAACATTAGTATTGGCCTGTGCTAAAGCCCCCTCAAAAGAACTAGATATGGAAGCTTCAGAAACCATTGTGACATTAGAAGAAAATGCTCCTATTGTTTCTGAAGAAGATGCTTTAAAGTTTTTAATAACTGAAAAGATACAGGAACATATTGAGAAGAAGAAATTAGTTGAAAATCACCCTGATTTTGATGTTAATTCTGATACCAGTGATTTGCTCTTCAGTACTATTACTAATACGGTGAAAGATATTAAATTCCTGGAACAGATAAAGACAATTTCAGATTCTGTAAGATTAATAAAAACAGAAGTTGTGTTTAATAATCAAGCTGATACTCTCTTAACGGATACTATTATTACAAAAATTAAAACTTCAAAAATAGAAATTGAAGGAGAACAATTAAAAACTACAAAAATAACCTTCAAATCGGTTGAAGAATAATTTCAATATTCGGCCTCTGTACTAACAATATGTTAGTATTATACAAACCTGTAATCGTCTCATATTTTATTCGAAAGTATTACCATTTACATTATGGATTTAATATATTACAAGAACACTACCGACTGTAAACAGCCCGTAGTGTTCCAAAAAACTCAAACAACATGATCAATATTAAGATTTAAATCTCTAAAATATTGATTTTATGTCCTTTATACTCAACAAGTACCTTATACCCCTTTTCATTAACTAATACATATTCCCCTTCTTCTAATTGAGTAAAATCGATTTCTCCTCTTCTTTTTACCAATACAATCTCATCAGTTCTATATTCGAATAATTTAATTTTACTACCTTCTTCGAAATTGACCACCGATATAGTCCTTCCTGATGTTACAACTTTTAATTTATCTTCTTCGTTATGAGCATAAGCTCCAATAACATTACATAATAGACAAAGAATTAATATTACTTTTTTCATAGCCCCAAATTTTAATGTATTTATTACATGTTAATATTTTACGATTTGTAATTTTATAATTACAATGTAAAATTCGGAACAAGAACAAAGATGATATAGACAGGATACAGTGAAAATTAACCACTGATTTCAGGGGGTAGGAAAACACGAAGAACTCAATTGTTCTTTTTACTTCTCTAGATTTATCTATAAATACAACTAAATACTAATTTATAATAGTATACAATAGAAAACAATAAATTATGTGATAAATGAATACAATTCATTTATGGCGTACTACTTGACACCTGAAGGACTTTACCGTTATAAAACGCATTACCTGTTAAAGAGAAGTTTTTAATATAATTTGCCATTTCTATCGCCGTCAAAGGTGCTTCATACCCCGGGAATGCTTCTTCTAGCATTTCTGTTTGCACCGCTCCAAGTGCTAAGACATTAAAAGCAATCCCACTTTCTTTATATTCTTCTGCCCACAATTCACTTAGCGTTATCACTGCTCCCTTACTAGAACTATACGCAGCCAATCCTGAGAATTTTATACTTCCTTGTATTCCTCCCATACTACTTATAGTAACCACATGACTACCAGATTTCAGAAAAGGCAAAACCAAACGTGTAATTTCGGCCACCCCAAAAACATTTACTTTATATACTTCCTCAAAATCTTGTGTAGAAATTTCGCTAAAAGGTTTATGTAATAACTTACCTGCATTGTTAATCAAGATATCAACCTGTTTCCAATTAGATGAAATATAATTTGTCATCTTCTTTAAATCCTGAGTATTACAGATATCAAAAGAAAATGTATGTATGTTTTTATGTTGAAGTTTAGCAATAGGTGTTTCGTTTCTGGATAAAGCTAAAACCTGATGTCCCTCTTCGGCAAATAATTTTGCCAGTTCAAAGCCTATACCTCTACTAGCTCCGGTTATGATAATGTTTTTCATTCTATGTGAATATATCTTATAGATTTAAAATCTGTGAGATGTACTTAATTAATTCAACTTAATTTCTTTATCAACAGTATTAGTCATTTTTTCAATGACCGGAACACAATTATTAATAAGTTCTGCCATAAATTCAAAATTCATCTCAGATACTTCATCATCTACGTGATGATAATAGTCATAATTTGTAAAATCAAAAGTAGAAATGGTTTGACAAGGCACTTTAAATTGTTGGAAAAAAGGGTAATTATCACTTCTTTTAAACAACTGAAATTCTTTAGCTTTAGGCAAATACCCTATCAATTCTGACCCAGCATAATCGTTTATTTTTTGAGCCATATTAGACATCTCAAACCCCGTGATATATGCTTTATAGGATTTATCATTTAAAGGCACACCTATCATTTCAAAATTAACCATTGCATATAGGTTTATATTCTTTTCTTTTAGTACTTCAGCCAAATGTGCAGAACCCAATAGTCCTCTTTCTTCGGCTCCAAATAAAACAAAAAGGATACTTCTTTTATTATTTTTTAATTGGGCAAACTGTTTGGCCAATGAAATAACCGCACTACTACCTGCAGCATTATCATTAGCTCCATTAGCAATAGTATCACCATTGACCTCCTTACTTGTTCCTATATGATCAAAATGTGCTCCTAAAATGATAAATTCATTTGATAATGTAGCATCTGTTCCTTTAAGATATCCTACCATATTATAGGTAGTTGTTCCTTTTGCATCAAAAGTATTTCTATAGCTGTCAAAATAAGGAGCAATGCCATATTTCTTAAACTCTTCTTCGATAAATTGAGCTGCCTTTTCTAAACCCTCACTCCCTGTATCTCGACCACCTAACTCATCACTCGCTAAAAAATTCATAATATCCGCAACGTCTGAAACTTTGGTTTTTTCTAAATCACCATCTTCAGTTGGTTTTGCTTGAGTTTGAGCAGTAGTAGCTTGATTACAATTCATAAATAAGATCGAAATCAGAATGATAAAAATATTTTTCTGCATAAGAATATGTTTTTGATAAAGATAAAAAATCCCGTCTCATTTGAGACAGGATTAATTGTGAATATTATTTTAAGTACTTGAAACTATGCCAGCATGGTTACTGGATTTTCTAAATACTGCTTTAGTGTCTGTAAAAATTGAGCTCCTGTAGCTCCATCTACTGTTCTATGATCGCAAGCTAAAGTAACTTTCATTGTATTACCTACTACAATCTGACCATCTTTTACTACTGGTTTTTCTACAATCGCTCCTACTGATAATATTGCAGAGTTAGGCTGATTAATAATAGAAGTAAATTCCTGAATACCAAACATACCTAGGTTTGAAACCGTAAAAGTACTACCACTCATCTCTTGTGGTGTTAATTTCTTATCCCGAGCTCTAACTGCTAAATCCTTAACCTTAGCTCCGATTTGAGTTAGAGACATATGATCTGCAAAAGGCAACACAGGAACAACTAAACCATCTGGCACTGCTACTGCTACACCAACATTTATATGTTTAGCATACTTAGTCGCATCATCTGTCCATTGTGTATTTACTTGTGGATGTTTACGAAGTGCCATCGCACATGCCTTTACCACCATATCATTAAATGATACTTTTGTATCGGGTAATTCATTAATATTTTTTCGAGAAGCCATTGCATTCTGCATATCCACTTCTATTGTTAAATAATAGTGAGGCGCAGTAAATTTAGAAGCCGATAAACTTCTGGCAATCGCTTTACGCATTTGCGAATTCTTTACTTCTTCAAAACTTTCTTCGCCCGCAGGAGTAAATGTTTGTACTATTGGTTTAGAAGTTGTTTCCTTGGTTGGCATCGGAGTAGAAGTAGAAGGTGTAAATGTTTCTACATCTTTTTTAACGATACGTCCATTTTCACCAGTTCCTTTTACCTGAGAAAGATCAATTCCTTTATCAGCTGCAATTTTCTTTGCTAAAGGAGAAGCAAATATTCTACTTCCACTAGTTGTTGCAACAGGAGCAACTTCTGTTTTTATTTCAGGTTTTGTTTCTGCCTCAGATTTTTGATCACTATTGGTTGAATTTGCAACGGTCACCCCGTCTTTTAAACCAGAAACATCTGTACCCGCAGGTCCTATTATTGCCAATAGAACATCAACCTTAGCAGTTTGCCCTTCTTCTATACCTACATACAATAAAGTTCCGTTATAGAACGATTCAAACTCCATTGTAGCTTTATCTGTCTCTATTTCAGCCAGAATATCTCCTTCTTCTACAGTATCTCCCACTTTTTTCAACCAGGTTGCTACCGTTCCTTCTTCCATAGTATCGCTAAGACGAGGCATAGTAATAATTTCAACTCCTTCTGGTACTGGAGTAGATTCAGATGATACCGGAGTAGCTGATTCTTCAGCCTTTTCTTCTTTTGGGGCATCAGAAGCAGATGCTGTGCTTCCATTCAATAAACCAGAAATATCTTCACCTTCTTCTCCAATAATTGCTAATAACTGATCTACTGGTGCAGTTTCTCCTTCTTGAATCCCTACATGAAGTAATACTCCATCATAAAAAGACTCAAACTCCATTGTAGCTTTATCTGTTTCTATTTCAGCAAGGATATCTCCTTCGCTAATTGTATCTCCTTTTTTAACAAGCCACTTCGCAACAACTCCTTCTTCCATGGTGTCGCTCAATCGCGGCATATTAATTACTGTAGCCATAATCTATTGTGGTTTGTGTGATAAAAATGGATAATCATCTTGCTCATATACAACATCGTACATAACATTCTTTTCTGGGAATGGTGATTCCTCAGCAAATTTCTGACATTCTGCAACTCTATCTTTTACTCTTTTGTCGATCTCAGCAACTTCTTCATCTGTAGCGTATTTTTTCTCTTTAATGATATCCAAAACCTGAGTTATAGGATCTATTTTTTGATACTCTGCTACTTCTTCCTTTGTACGATATTTTTGAGCATCACTCATAGAATGCCCTCTATATCTATATGTTTTTAATTCTAAAAACGTTGGCCCTCCTCCTGTTCTTGCTCTAGTAATAGCTTCATCCATTGCTTCAGCCACCTTTATAGGATTCATTGCATCTACCGGGCCAGAAGGCATTTCATATCCTTGCCCTAGTTTCCAGATATCAGTATGATTTGCAGTTCTTTCTACAGAAGTCCCCATAGCATATCCATTATTTTCTACACAAAACACTACTGGTAGTTTCCATAACATGGCCAAGTTAAAAGTCTCGTGTAATGATCCTTGACGAGCAGCTCCATCACCAAAAAATGTAAGTGTGACTGCATCTCTTTTATAATATTTATCTGCAAATGCTAAACCTGCTCCCAAAGGTATTTGTCCTCCAACTATACCATGTCCTCCATAAAATCGGTGTTCTTTTGAGAAAATATGCATAGATCCACCTAAACCTTGAGAAGTACCTGTTCCTTTACCATACAACTCTGCCATTACACGTTTTGGATCAACACCCATACCTATAGGTTGTACATGATTACGATACGCTGTAATCATTTTATCTTTTGTAAGATCCATTGCATGCAAGGCTCCTGCCAAAATAGCTTCTTGTCCATTATACAAGTGTAAAAAGCCTCTTACTTTTTGTTGGATATAAACCTGAGCTAACTTATCTTCGAACTTTCTCCAGAAAAGCATTTCTTCGTACCAATTTAGGTAAACGTCTTTAGTGATCTTTTTCATTTATAATTGTGTGCTGATGTATGTATAAAAAACTAGTTTAAAAACTAGCAATTATTTAATTTTCCTCCTTATTTATTTAGAGAACGAAAAACAAAAATAATATATTCGTAATTAAGGAGAAAGGAGTTTACGTATAAAATCAACGAAAACGTTATAAATACGAATTATCAAAAATAAGCGGCAATAAATTAGCTAAAGAAGAAGATTTAACCACTTTTCCTATCTCTCCTGTAAAATAAATAGTTATTGGCTTGTTCTGTTTTATTTCATATTCGGCTATTGACTGCCTACAGGCACCACATGGAGGTGTTGGAGTAGTCAATTGATGTTTCAAAGATTTAGCAGATAATGCCATTGTAACTATAGGAATTCCAGGATAATTAGCTCCAGCATAGTATATAGCTGTTCGCTCTGCACATAATCCGGATGGATAACAAGCGTTTTCTTGATTATTCCCCAAAATCACTTCGCCATTTTCTAACAACAAGGCTGCACCTACCAAAAACTCGGAATAAGGAGCATAAGCTTTATCTCTAATCTCAAAAGATTGTTGCATTAATTTTTGTATATCCGCAGGTAATTCATCAAATGAATCATATACCTGTAGAATAGATTTTAGTTCTACTTCCTTCATCTATATTTTTATCTTATGATTTTCTAATCATCAAATTCTACATCTATTAAACATTCATTATTGTAACCACATATAGCGCTTCACAATGTGCTATAACCAAAAAAAGTATCAACTATAAAATAATTTGATACTTTTTTGATATTATTTTATGATATCACGATTTAATCATAATACTCATCTCCGAAATTAAACGAAAGACCAAAACGAAGCGTCGAGTCCAATGGACTTCTAACAGAAGATGTAGAGAATAAATATGAAATATCAAGATTGATAATGTTATATTTAAAACCTGCTCCTAATGATAAAAATTTACGAGCCCCTTTTTCTTCCGCTTCATTAAAATATCCAGCTCTAAAAGCAAATACTTCTTTATACATATACTCTGCTCCTAGTGACCAGGTAACTTCTTTTAATTCTTCACTAAATCCATCTGGTGCATCCCCAAATGAAGAAAATATAGATCCAAATGCACTTTTATCATTGTATTCTTGATTTGCAGCTTGTTGCTCTTCTGGAGTAATAGTCCCATCACCATCCGCATCAGGATCTAGCGGAGTTGGAACGAGAAGTTTACTAAATTCTAATGATGGAGTAATTCGGTTATCTTCATTAAAGATAAAATCAAAAGAACCACCTAATCTAAAGTTGGTTGGTATAAAATTCTCTTGTCCTGCATCATCATATTTTATTTTTGGACCAATATTAGAAATCGTAGCACCTGCTCTCCATCTACCATTAAAAGAATTAAAAGCTATTTCATCACTTCTATAAAAACCTGCGATATCAACTCCAAAGCTCCCTGCTGCACTTGCATCAGCACCTGTCCCCTGAAGTCTTAAATCAGAGCGTAAATAACGCCCTGCTACCGCCATAGAGAAATGATCATCTAATTTCAATGCATATGAAATATCCAAAGTCAATTCATTTGGTTTTTGAACATTAGGCGCATCATTAGGCCCTTGTCTAAATTCTATATCACCTAAACTAAAATATCTAAAACTTGCCCCAACAGCACTTCTATCATTTATACGATTAACATAATTTACATTTCCCAAAAATATATCATTAACCAAATTACTCAGATAAGGAGTATAGTTAACCCCTACCCCTTGTTTACTTTTAACAAATACGTACTTAGCTGGGTTCCATTGCTGTGAAAACGCATCAGCAGAAGTCGCAACCCCCTGATCTCCTAGACCCGCTGCTCGTGCATCTGCAGCAATTAACAAAAACGGTGTGGCTGTTGTAATTGCTCTATTCTGTTCCTGAGACCATGTCTTTGAAGTTAAAATCGTTACAAATACTAGGCTTAGGGTTAATATTCTTTTCATATCCATTAAAATTGAGTTTGACAAATATATAGTTATTTAGTGATTAAGAATAATTGAGTTCTTAATTTTTTAAAGTTGTTGATTAATTAACGTCGAATTTAGAGATATCTTATATATCTTTCAATTTTCGGTGAATTTAATTTTATTAAAAAATTATTTTAATTACTGTCACTAATCTATTACATATCACAAAAAACTAAAAATTAAACATTTATCTATTTAACCTATATCAATCCAAATTGTTTATCACTCATTGTTTCTATTACATTCTTGCAACTACATCTAATAATGACCAAAATAATGCTCTTACATATATAATGTATTAAATAATAAGATTTTTAAATTATTAATTGATCCATATGGTTTTTTTATATTTACATATCTTTTTCTAAAACTAACATTGATGATTAATTATCCTAAAATTAAAATATTCGTATCTTATGACAAAAAGAAAACCACTCCAAACCTTGATCACTGAAAACAAACTCATTACATCAAAAAAAATAAAAAAAACACTCTTTTAAAAACATTCAAGTGCTGAAGTTTTATTAAAAAGGGAATAATAAATTCTTAAATATTACGTTAATCCAAAGTCATTATAAATTCATAAAAATCTGTGAATTGATAATATTTTTAAAAAATTAGGGTAATTTTAACGTTTATTATTTATATTGCAAGCCCTAATTTCTACTTTAACGAACTTAAGATTATGAGAAACGCGTTTATTTTTAAGTCGCTAATGGCACTTACCGTTAGTGTTTTACTATTTAGTTGTTCGAAGAACAATTATGGTGACAATTCCAGAGCCACAGGTTGGAAATACAATTCCAAAGATGGTGGATTTCAGGTACAGACAAATTATAAAGAGCAAGAAACAGGACCTGGCTTAGTTTTTATAGAAGGTGGTACCTTTACTATGGGGCGAGTACAGGATGATGTAATGCATGATTGGAATAACACTCCAACTCAACAGCATGTTCAGTCTTTTTATATGGATGAAACAGAGGTTACCAATGTAATGTATCTTGAATATTTAGATTGGTTAAAAGGTGTTTATCCTCCTACTGAGCCTAAATACAGAAACATTTATTACGGTGCACTTCCTGACACTTTAGTTTGGAGAAACCGACTTGGGTTTAATGAGATGATGACAAATAATTATCTACGTCATCCAGCATATGCTAATTATCCTGTTGTTGGAGTAAACTGGATTCAGGCAATTGAATTTAGTAACTGGAGAACCAATCGTGTTAATGAAAGAATTCTTGAAGAAGAGCAAGTCATTAAAGAAAATGCTCCTTTTGAAGATGTTTCTGCAGAAAGTACGTTTGATACAGACACCTATTTAAATGCACCTTCTCAGACATATGGAGGTAATGATGAAGCGATTCGTGGAGGAAGAGCTTCAGAAAAATATGAAAAAAGCAATGATTCTACAGGTTTATACATACAACGTAAGGACGGATTGCTATTACCTAAGTACAGGCTTCCAACCGAAGCAGAATGGGAATATGCTGCTTTAGGTTTAGTTGAAATTAGAAGTTATAACATTTATAGAGGTAGAAAAAAATATCCTTGGAGTGGAAAATACACTCGTTCTGGACAAAGAAGAACTCGAGGTGATCAATTAGCAAACTTCAAACAAGGAGATGGTGATTATGGTGGTATCGCTGGATGGAGTGACGATGGAGCTGATATCACTGCCCCAGTAAAGTCTTATAATCCAAACGATTATGGATTATACGATATGGCAGGAAATGTTGCAGAATGGGTTGCAGATGTTTACAGACCTATTGTAGATGATGAGTATAATGATTTCAATTACTATAGAGGAAACGTATACACCAAAAATGCTATCAATCCAGATGGAACGGTAAAAATCGTTATGACAGATTCTATAGTATATGATACTTTAAGTAATGGTAGAATCATATCTAGAGTTTTACCTGGTGGTATTTTACAAGTTCCTATAGACGATAATGAAACCTATATGAGAACTAACTTTACCGATAGTGATAACAGAAATTACAGAGATGGTGATAAAAGTTCTTCTAGATACTATGAAGGATATCAAGATGAGAAACTTCCAAACAGAAGAATGTATAATGCTCCTATTCATTATGTAGGTCCAAGTGCAGAAGATAGCACAAAAATGGATAAAAAATATGATGAATCCAGTAAGAGAACTACAATTGTTGATGATAAAGTACGTGTATACAAAGGTGGTTCTTGGAAAGATAGAGCATACTGGCTAGATCCTGCTCAAAGAAGATTTATGCCACAATACATGGCGACAGATTATATAGGTTTTAGAAATGCCATGTCTCGTGTTGGTACAAAAGCAAGAAAGCAAAAAACACCTAGACATCAGAAACCAAGAAATTAAGATTATTTAAAGTTCGTTATAAATACTAAAGCCCTGTACAATTTTGTCAGGGCTTTTTTTAATATCAATACTTAATGACTATTACCCAAATACATCAATTGTTTCTAGAAAGCAATAACGTATGCACTGATACTCGGAAAATCAAAAAAAAAGATATATTCTTTGCTCTAAAGGGCGAAAATTTTAACGGAAACACTTATGCTGAAAAAGCCCTAGAACTTGGTGCATCTTACGTCATAATAGACGAAGAAGAGTTTAAAACCACCAAAAAACACATTCTGGTAAGTAATGTTTTAAAAACACTACAAGAACTAGCATCTTATCACCGAAAGTATTTGGGCATTCCAATCATTGCATTAACTGGAAGCAACGGAAAAACAACTACAAAAGAACTAATCAGCAGTGTGCTCTCTACCTGCTTTAAAACCACAGCTACGATTGGCAACCTCAACAATCATATCGGAGTCCCACTTACTCTTTTATCAATGTCAAAAGACACACAAATAGGGATTGTAGAGATGGGAGCCAATCATCAAGGTGAAATAGAATTTCTCTCTTCAATTGCCAATCCAGACTATGGCTATATTACTAATATCGGAAAAGCACATCTCGAAGGGTTTGGCGGTATTGAAGGGGTTCTAAAAGGTAAAACTGAACTGTATACTTATTTAAAAAATAATAACAAAATCGTCTTTCTTAATACTGATGACCTAAAACTTAAAAACGCTTCTTCTGGTATTTCTACTTATACTTTTTCAACTTCCTCAAAAAGTGATATTACTATTCAATTAGAAGAAAGCACTCCTAATGTTAAAGTCTCCTACCAGAACTTAACAATAAAGAGTAATTTGGTAGGCGCTTATAATTTTACCAATATTGCAGCTGCAATTACCATCGGACACTATTTCAAAATAGACATCCAACTCATCAAAAATGCAATCGAATCTTATATTCCAAAAAACAATCGTTCTCAAATCATTAAAGAAGGAAATTACACTATAATTCTAGATGCATATAATGCTAACCCTACTAGTATGAATGCCGCAATTAGTAGTTTCACTAAATTAAATTTTGACTACAAAATTGTTTTTCTTGGCGATATGTTTGAACTCGGAAAAGAAGCATTAGAAGAACACCAAAATATCACCGAGGTAATCAACAATACAAAAGTTAATGAGATATACCTAATTGGAAATAATTTTTTCTCCACTCAATGCAAAGACCCTAGAGTCAAAAAATTCAAATCTTATGAAGATTTAAAAAATAACTTGAAATTAGAAAACAAAAACGGTGCGATCCTCATCAAAGGGTCACGAGGAATGAAACTAGAAAGAATACTCGAGTTACTCTAATCATTAACAGTTTTATGGTTGGCAAAATTTTTCAGATTTCTTATTGTAGAACTCATAGATTTCTTAAATACTCTCCTCACAAAACCCTATAACTAAAACTTATTCAATAATGACTTTGCCGTAGGATATTATTCTACGGTTAACAAGCATGAAATCTCTGACAGTGACCTATATAGATAACAAAATTATACGTAGCATCAATAGAAACGCCTGTTGTAAGTTCTGCATCTACAATTTCATCGTTATTTGCTTTTTTGGTAACAAACTGTAAAATTTAATCGTTTTCCATCAATAACACATACGTGTTGTGTTCCCAAACAGGTAACCTCATCTGGGTTTTCAATATCTCATAACTGCATAGGTTTCATGACATCAATATCATAATCTTGTATTCTTTTGTCCATTTCTTTTGCCTTAGACGTTGGAAAACCTAATGAGAAAGATCCTAGCTCATAAAAATTATAACTTTTATGAATATTTGGTGTTGACGTTTTTAAATGTAAAACTCATTTTCATAACATCACCATAAAAATGTTTATAACCATTTAAATCTGTAGTCAGAGTGTAACGGTATGTATATAACTGGTTAATGCTCCCTTACTAATTCCTTTTGGTATTTTTAATGTTCTCTTTACTTATTTTCTCAATTTTATCATTTCTACTTCATTCAAAATTCATACAGTCTTTATAAAAGTTGATAAACAGCTACCAAATGACCGTCTGGATCAATAAATGATTGCTCTTTATAGCTAATTCTAGAACCCTTAACAGTATGTTGCTCGGTATGTTTTAACCCTAGATCTTTTATTTTACCCATTATTATTTCAATGGTATCTACCCTAATAAGTACTGCACTCATATAAGGTTCTGATGGTGGTTTAGGTAATTTAACACCCGTAACTTCTTTTAAATTTATAATTCTTTTTTGATCTTTAGAATTTAAAGTAGCTACTTTTATTTTGGCTTTTTTAGGAATATTGAAAACTGAATAAGCGTATGATTCGCTATCAGCTTCTGCTATTACTGCTACTTCAAAACCTAAAATATCTCTATAAACTTGTAAAGATTTCTCAAGATCTGATACCAAAATAGAACTTCGTTGCAAGTGAACCTCTCTGGTTATAGTGTCTCCTTCTTCTTGACTGAATGCCATGTTAATCATTAACATAAAAAAGAAGAAAAGAGATATAGTTTTATTTAAATACATTGATTTCATTGTAATTGTATGATTTTATAATTGAGCCAATGTCTCCTTAATATTTTCAAAACTAGGTAGTGATTTTCCATCTGTTACTTCTGCATATCTAATAACTCCTTTGTCATCAACAACAAAAGCAGAACGCATTGAAAACCCTGTCATACCTGCAAAATCGCCATCAAAAAGAACCCCGTAATCTGCGCTTACTTTTCTATTAAAATCTGAACCTAAAGGAAAGTTTAAATTGTTTTCTTTAGAAAATTTATCGAGTACGAAGGGGGAATCTACTGAAACACCAACAACCTCAGCATTCAAAGACGCATAATCATTATCCTCTCCATTAGCTGTACATAACTGTTCTGTGCAAACACTAGTAAAAGCCAATGGAAAAAAATGTAAAATAAGGTTTTTACCCTTGTAATTACTCAATGTAATTGGTTCTAAATCTGTACCTACTAATTTAAAGCCTGGAGCTTTATCCCCTTGTTTTAATACTATCATTGTTAGTCTCTAGTTTTTTCTATTTTTCTTTTATTGGTATTATCTTCTAAGTACTTCTTAAAAACAGTCCAAGAGGTTTCATTTGGTCTTTTATCTCCTAGTGCTTGTGGCGCTTTATATTTTGGGTAACGTTCATCTAATATTTTTTGAATTCGCCCCCAAACTCTATCTTTTTCTAAAACACTTATTCCGGTTGCATTAGCTATTATCCATCCTGGTCTACCTCCCATTTCCATCCAAGGTAACCATTGCGACATACGTTGCCATGAAATATTAGATTGGCTAATGTTTTTTATTTTAGAATTTGTTAACTCTTCTGCGTTGTAGTAGGTATTAAAGATTTCCATAGCATGATAAGTACCTCCTACATATTTTTGATAATCCCCAGCTAAAGGATTTTTATAAAACAAAGGGATTTCATTAGATGTTACCCCTATCTCGCCATATTTTCTAAAACTGGCTTTTGCTGTAGAGTTTCCTTCTTTATCTTTTTCATAAAATGTACTTCTCATGTTTACAGGATCATTTGCCACATGAACAACGTTAACCATTTCTCCTGTCCATGGGTTTTCCCATTCATCAATTATTTCGTTGGTTTTAGGATCTAGATACATCATAATTTCACGTCCAACTAAATTAAACCCTTTACCTCTAATTGGGTCCTCTACACACTCACACTGGCGTATATTAAAACCAATAACATTTAATAAATGACGATCTTTCTCGCCTTGTACACGACTATAAATTCGCCCTTCCCACATGCTATACATTGGCTTTCCTTCTTCAAGTGTATGACAAGACATTTTTTGTCTCATCTCTAAAGCTTTTTCACCTTCTAATGTCGTTTCTTGTGAATGCACTCCCATAACAAACACAAAACATAATAGTAGTATGATTTTAGTCTTCATTTTATATATAATTTAGTTTATTTTCTCTATAAATTCCCATATAACAGCGTTGGGACTTATTACTGAAAAGCTATTAACTTCTCCATAAGGTTCAATAACTAGTTTTTGAAATTTTTTATGAATTTCAGCATCTACTTTAATAAGTGACTGATAATAGGCTTCTAATCCTTCAACTTCACAACGATACAACAATAGCCCTCTGTTAGGTGGCGCTACTTTTTTTGTAAAATCTTTTCCGGTTACACCTTCAAATTCACATACTTGAAACATCACATCTCTGGTACCATCTAAAGAAAACATATTCACTTTACAGGTTACATCTTCAATCATGTTTATAGGAATGTTAAACATGTTTTCTATAGGAGCCTCTTTTTTTACCTGATATTCGTTTAAAAGCGAAAAACCTAAAGTATTCACATAAAAATCTCTTGCTTCATCAAGATTTCTAACCGTTATGGAAGAGTTGTAAACATGTGATGGAATCTTATATCCCGCTGGAAGTTCTAGCGGCGGTTGCACTCTATGTGTAAAGGCAATGATAATATCATCATACCCTTTCATTAATATATCATACAACTCAAATGGACCCATTTTTTGAAGAAGCGGATCACTTAATCCGTGAAAACCTAGTTCTCTAATATCATTAAACGTTTGTGCTACTTCTGGTACTCTAAGATTAATATCCATGATACCTCCAACATCCCATGGGTTTTGAGATGATCTTATGTATTCTTGTTCTACATTGTTATATTTAATTAATCTAATAGAACCCGCTTCATGATTATTAAATCTTATTAGCTTTTCTGAAGCTGTGACATGAGGTTCTAAATTCCAGAAATCTAAAACGGTTCTATCGGTTTCATAGTTACCAACAACATTCAATCCTCCATAACCACAGAAAAAATGCTCTACTTTTTCCATGTTACCAACACTATAAACAACCTCTAATATTGTTTTTAATTTGAACATCTTATGAATAATATAGAGCAAGATACTAAAAATAGTTAATACAGTTAACCATTAATAATGTTAATTATTTCTTTATATTTATGAAATTAAAATTTTCCAAATATGAAAACAGATAAGAATAATATTAGTAGAAGAGCCTTTATTAACACTACTGCCCTTTCACTTGCTGCAATACCGACTTTAAGTAGTTCTTCTATTTTTAACAAAGACACTAACATCATTCCTCCTTTAAAAAAGATTGATGATGATAAATTTAAAACTTACATACGTTTAATGGGTAGCTTAGAACCTACAACAATTTACAAATGGTTTTCTGGCCATCTTTGGGGCATTGTGCCAAATGAAGCACCAATACCATTAACCACCTTACAAGGGCTTGCTAAAAGTAATTGGCGGGTAGAAGGTGAGCATATTACTAAAGAAAGTTTTGACCTAGGCTTTTTTGGTGATTTAGAGAAAGGAAATGTCTTGAATTCGTGGAAAAACCCATACACTAACGAAATTGTGAAGCCTTTTCATTTTATGTACGGAGGCGGTAGTAAAACCATTTATACTCCAAAAGGCATTAAATCTGGAGAAAGCATTAAACCTTATAATACAAATTGGGTGCAATCTGGAGATCAAGTATGGCTAGATGAATACGGATCACACAGTTTTAAAAATCCTATTCAACCAGATGAATGGCCTATTTCTTCTTCTGGTAAACAAATGCACTTTGGTTCTTCGACAACTTTTATAGCAAATGCTAATGAACTCTTTGATGACAAATTAGCATCATGCAACCAAAACTTTTTCTGGACTGCGGTCAATTCCTGGGAACCCTGGTTACGGATGAGACAAAAAGAAGGGTTTGTTATGTGGCGTGCAACTGGAAGAAAAATTACTGATATTTCAGAAATACCAGATGCTATGAAAACATATGTAAATAGCGTACAGCCTAATTATTTTAAAGATGAAACACCTTGGAAAGGAAGACGTAGTACCTATGCCAGTTACAAAAAACTAAGAAAAGGTGAGCAATAGACTTTATTATGAACCAGGTCTAAGTTCTTGTTGTAATTTTATATTTCTTTGAGTTTTTAAATCACATTGTACACGAATCCATCCTGGATTAAAACCAATACGATCTGCTCCAGGGTTTCCCCATGAATAGATTAATGTTTTATTAGTAGCTTTATCTAAAATATAAATTACAAATGTTTCTCTATGCATGCCAAAAGACCATGTGTTTCGCATACCTAAGAGCATATTTCGTCCATCAGGATAACTAAATATGAACTCTCCACCCTGATCATACATATCAATATAATGTTTGGTTATAGTAGGTCTGCCATTGGTATCATTTGGAAAATCTACCATACATGTAAAACACCTTGCTTTTTCTAGCATAAAAGGTGTTGACTCTTTTTCTTCTGTTTTATTTTCAAGAAAATTAAAAGTGTTTTCGGTTATTTCGAATTGATAATCTGAATGTTTGACCTTTTTACTTTTACATTGATTATGATCTGTTTTTGCTAAAAAACCATAACCATTTCGTTTTAATATTAAAGGACAACCTTCATACAATTTTTTAGAATCTGGTTTCAAAACACTTATACTGTCAAAGCTTTCCCTTATAGATAGTATTGGCTTTTTAGCATTAAAATGATAGACCTTTACCTTCAAACCTTTAATCTCATCATCTGGTATTAATTGATAAATACATTGTCTAGTAATATTTAACGGATCATTATCTTGATATTCTTCAATGTATACGGCCCCAACTCCAAAATTTGAATTTTGAAATTGTTTTACTGAAACATGTACACGATTGTGTATCTCATTTTGCTTATTCGTATTCTGAATCTTATCAAAATCTAGTTGCTCTACATTATCATATTCACCTCCCCAAATATGTAATAAATAATCTAGTTCTCTTTCTGGATATGAAAATTTTCTATTAGCTTGTATGTTTGATTCTAAACGTTTTTGCGTTGTTTTAGATGTTACTCCCATTTCTGGTGAACTAGACAATGGTTTTTTGTTTTTATCACCTTGAGCGTTGCTCACAAAAATACCCATTAGAAAAAGATGGGTTATTATAATTTTCTTAATGGGTTTCATATTGATTTTGTTTGGTTCTTATTTTTCAAGCCAATCGCCTATTCCATAAGGATCGGGATGGGGAGCAGATACATGCTCGTGTCTAATTTTCCAATCGTTATTTTCTCTTTTAAACACGAAGGAAGCTCTAAACGTATTAAAAACTTTTTTTCCTTTAACGTCTAAATACAATTCTGTTATACCGCTAATCCATCCTATATCTCCAACAATTTCTTCAAAAGGTCCTTCTGTCCATACAATTTTGGTCATAGCAATAGGAGAATTAGTAAAATCTGACCAGCCTTTAGATATTAAGTCAAATCCTTTTGTACTATACCGTGGTCCCTCTAAAACCACATAGGTTTTTTCGTCTTGGCAGTAGCCATTCTTAATTTCTTCAATATCTCTATCTATAATCGAATTGAAGAATTTTGTAATTCTATCGTGAAGTTCTGCCATTACATTTCATTTATATCATTGGCAATATCTTCAATACTCTTATCTGGATTTTCAAGCTCTTCCATTTCTTGCTGTACGATACGAAGTATTCTTGAAATATACTCACTATGCCAGGTTTGACGCTCTTCTTCTATTTCTTTTGAATCTGGCACGTAGTTTTCAATTTCTTCTTTTAAAACCAATCCTTTTTTCTCAAGTATACGTTCAATACTATCCATACGCTCTCGCATCACAGCCAACTCACCTGCTACTGCCATGGTAATATTTAACACACGTTCTACTGCTGGATCATCATGAAAATAAGGGCGTTTCCCTTTTGACTTGCTAGAGGCCAATTTTATATAATCAATCATACTATTTTTTTTAATTTTTTATAGCTCCAAACACATTCCAAATTGGCGACCTTCCGTGATCTTCAGGTTCTTCCGAATTTTGACTTCCATCCTCCAAATCATTTTCAGCCTTTGCGCCTATTTGCATGAAATCTTCTTCTTTAAACCCAGAAGCTTTCATTAAATCTAATGGCTCTATATCATGCATTTTAGACCAATATGGTTCTGAATTGTTAAGGGCGTCCCAATCTCTTATAAATTTTTCAAACAAACTCATATCATCTGTATATTGAGGTTGTTCTATATGAAGTGTCAATCCGCCAGGTTTTAATAATCTGTATACTTCATTCATTATCTTATAAATAGATTTACCTCCTGTTTCATGAAAAAACATGGTAGACTGCACCCAATCAAAAGATTCATCTTCAAATATAGTTTTAGCAGCATCCATTTGCATGAACTTAACATTGGTTATTCCTAAATCCATTGCTCTTGCATGTGCATAGCGCAGCATTGGAGCGCCAGTATCAATAGCAATGACTTCTGCATCAGGGAAGGCTCTTGCAATTGGTAATACATTATGCCCCATGCCGCAGCCAATATCTAATATTCTTTTGGGGTTAAAATTGGGGTAATTTTTCTTTACCCAACTTGTAATTGCTTTTCCTCCACCATCGTTATATCTCCCTAAAAGTCCAGCGGTAGTTACAAAAATACCTGAATCATAATTTGCAGCAGGGGTTACATCATCTTCAATGAGTTCTGTATGATAACTCCCTGGCATTAAATGGTTATCTACTGCTAACAAATACGGTGGTATTTCACAATTTGAATCCAAAACTAAACTTTCTTTGCCTCTATTTAGCACTCTGGCTTTATCTCTTAGTGCTTCAGCTTGACGTAATACGATTGAACGTCCTGCTTGCTGACGCATTTCCATAGTACTTCTTCGTAAAGAAGACCAAATTTGATAATGAGGGTCTTTGGCTATTTCTTGTCCTAGTTCTTTTGTATCTTTTATTGCCCTACCGTGTTCTTTTTTAAATTTTGGTTCTACACGTGTTTCATAGGCTATTTTATTTCCTTGAGATACATGTGCCAAATGTTTATTTAAATTGGCCAAAAAATTATATCTGGCTCTTTCATCGTGTGTGGTTTCTGGAAGCATTGCATGCTTTGCAATTTTATTCCAAACTGGTGGTATACTCTTAGCCATTTTTTTGTTTTTTTAATTGATGTAACCTAATACTTTATCTTCTTCAATTAAGCTTTTATCTCGTTTTGAAGAATCTCCGTATCCGCCACCTCCTGGCAGAGTTAAGATTAATTCTTCTCCGGGATGTAATTTATCCAACCCTTTAGGTGGGAAATCTCTTTTCGGAATAATCTCCATAGATCCCATTTGACCATCTTCACCTAACAATATTCCTTTTGCAGGTGTCTGCGTTTTTTCTGTTAACAACGATATATTTAACGGGTTTTTTCCCACATTTTTAAAACTGAAACGTTGCCCTAAACCTCCTCTAAATTCACCTTGTCCTCCTGAATTAGGTACTAAAGATTTTTCGGTAACTAAAACTGCAATATCAGTTTCTAGTACTTCAATTGGTACATTGGCAACATTAGTTGGAAAGCTCAATACATGCTCGCCATCCATATTGGGTCTAGCACCATAACCTCCATTTAAAAAGAAATATTCTACAAATTCTTTGCCTTTGTGCTCACCATTTAGCACGATACACCAACAAGCACTACCGCAATCTGCCTGCACTTGCTTTGGTACTGCTTTGGCTAATGCACCAAAAACTACAGAGTGTAGCATATTTCCAGTAATGTTTCTAGCACCCAGTGGTGATGGTTTTTGTGCGTTCACTAAACAACCTTTAGGCGCTGTAACTTTTATAGGATAGAAAGACCCGTCGTTATTTGGAACATCTGGACTAAATGTACATTTAATAGGATATGCCGTATACGCATAGGTATAATTTAGTACAGCATTAATACTTAGAGGGTGTGCCCCTGAGGTTCCTGTATAATCGGCATGAATTTCATCTCCTTTTATATTTACAGTGATTTCAAAATGACACTTATTACCTCGTCCATCACCATCTGTATCATATTCATAAGTATAACTTCCATCTGGAGCCTCCAATAATGCTTCCCTCATAGCTTTTTCTGAAGCATTAATTACAGCATCTGCCAAATCTTGAAGATCTTCTAGATTGTTTTCTTCCATGAGCTTCATTAAGGATTTTATCCCTTGATCATTGGCTGCAATTTGTGCTCTAATGTCACCAACAGTTTGGTCTGCTGCTCTTACATTATGTTCTAAAATATTAAATAAGGTATCATTAGGTTTTCCTTCTGAAATTAATTTAGTAGGTGGTACCATAAGCCCTTCTTCATATAAATCTCTTGAACCTGCTCCCCAAAGCACACCGCCCATATCTGGTGAATGTGCTATGGTGCCGATAAAACCAATTAATTTTTTCTGATAAAATATTGGCGAAACTATACCAATATCTGGTTTATGTCCTGCACATAACCACGGATCATTTGTCATTACTACATCACCATCTTTCCATGTTTCTTCTGGAAAATAATCTTTTAGCAAAGCCTTTGTTAACATAGGCAATACCCCTAAAAATGAGGGTACAGAAACACTAGATTGTGCAATAGATCTTCCTTTCTTATCCATTAATACTACTGCAAAATCATTAGATTCTCTTGTTACTGTTGAAAATGATGTACGCTGAAGTGTTGTTCCAGCTTCGTCTACTATACTTATGAGCCTCGACCATAAAATACTCAGGGCAATTGGATCAAATTTTGTTTGTGTTCCTTGCATAATTTAAGCATTACTTAAAATTAGTTAACTAAGTTAACTAATTTTTATTTAAAAAACTGTCTTTCAATACAAAACTTAGCTATTACAGCATAGGTTTTGTCTATTATTAATTTTTAATTCACTATTTAATTTAGAGTTCTTCCTAAAATTCTACCAAAACTTAACGCTGGAGTTATTGCCATACCGCTACAAAATGAACTTCCGCTAGTTGTTCCCAGCCCTAAAAACTCACCCGCAGCGTATAACCCTTCCATTGGTTGGCCTTTGGAATTTAGTATTTGAAGATCTTTATTTACTTTAATTCCTCCAAAAGTTACCAATACAGATGCATGTACTTTTAAAGCATAAAACGGTGCTTCTGTTATGGCATCTTCTAGATATTCTCTACCAAAATCGAGATCTTTTTTACTCACTACCATTTGATTGTAATCTTTTATAGTTGATTTTAGATTATCAACTGGTAAACCCGTTTTTAACGCCAAGTTCTCAATAGAATCAGCCATTTTCAAAGCTACATTTTTCTTAGCTTCTTCTCGCATTTGTTCAACCGACCAGCCTATCATTAAAGGGTTATGATTTCCATTATTATCTTTAGATACGAGAGCCTTTTCATCAAAAACTACCCAAAAACACCAATCTGGTTGTTTCATCGTGGTTAGTTCTCTTTTTTCAGCATCTGTTTCGTCTTCATTTATAAATCGCTTTCCGTGAGCATTTACATAAATATCTCGTGGTTGACGATATATAGATGTTAAAACCATAGCCCAGGCTTTATTGAAATCTACTCGTCCGCTTCCTTCTTCCTGTTCGATTCCACCCAAGCTTGGTAAATGGTATTTTCCAAATCTAAACTGTCCTCCTTGGTTTTCAACAATCCTATGACCTTCTGCTGTAGCAGTTGGATAACAACTACTTACTAAAGGAATATCTCCATGTTTTTCTTTAAAATAAGCTGGATTGCTGCCATAACCTCCTGTTGTAATGACTATATTTTTTCCTGAATACTGTTTTTCTCCTATAACAGTATCACAGACAACAGTATCAAAACGATTTCCTGATTTCCCTAGACCTGTAAATTTATTATTAAAATAAATATCTATATATCCCCTAGAAACGTATTTTTCCCAAACTGGTAACATCACTTTATATATACTTAAAGCTTTATCTGGTCCATAAATAGTTCTAGGTGTTTCATAAGCCACATGTCCGTATATAATTCTTGGACATTCAGGTGCCCATTCCATACCTAATTCATCTAGCCATTCAATGGTTTTAGGTGCTTCAAAAACAGCTCTTTCTATAAGGTCTAAATCTCCAGATTTATTATTGATTTTATAAATCTCTTCCAGATGTTGTTCTGGTGAATCTTCAATACCTTTTTCCTTTTGCAATCTAACACCTCCTGCGCTCATATGACCTCCAGACCAATGCAAAGCACCACCAACATAGTCTACCTTCTCAACAACCCCTACTGTAAGACCTCGTTCTGCCGCTGTTATGGCACAAGCCATACCTGAAGTTCCTGCTCCTATTATTAATATATCGTACTGCATTATTGGTGCAAATCGATTATTATATTTTTGTCTTTATCTACTTGAACAGTACTATTAATACCAATTACGGTAGTACTTTCAGTTTCTTCTATAATAGCAGGTCCATCAAATTTTTCATTTGGTTTTAAAGCATAACGATCATAAACTGGACAATCTAAATAGCCTGTTTCTTCAAAATACACCTTACGTTTTCCTTTGTAGGCTTCAACATCAGAAGCGGTTGTAGAAAACTGTTTTACATTCATTTCTGGTATTGGCCCTTGTACAACGACACGCCATGTTACCATTTCTAGAGCCATACCTTCAATAGAACGATTGTATCTAAACTCATACTCCTTTTTAAAACGTCTTTCTATTTCTGAAATACTATCTGCTCCTAATTTACCTTCTGGTAATTCTATAGTTATTTCATGACCTTGTCCCGCATATCTCATTTCAACTATACGTTCTACAATAGCATCTTTTTTATCTATTCCAGATTGGTTTAAGAATTGATATCCATCTTGTTCCATATCTGATAAGAAGGTATTTACCTCATTCCAATCTAAACTATCTAATTCACCTATAAATGAATGTATTTTTTCACTAGCTACAGGAGATACTAAAAACCCTAATGCTGACGTCACCCCTGCTCCTACAGGAATAATCAATCGTCTAACATTTAACAACTTAGCAACTCCAAAGGCATGTACTGGTCCTGCTCCACCAAAACCTACCATGTTGAAATGACGAGGATCCATACCTTTTTCCAATACATGAACTCTAGCTGCATTGGCCATGTTTTCATTCACTATTTTATGAATTCCCATAGCGGCATCTTCAATAGATATACCTAATGGTTTTGCTAACTTTATTTCTATGGCTTTTCTTGCTGCTTCTACACTTAATTGCATTTCACCTCCTAAAAAGTAATCTGCATTTAAATAACCTAATACTAAATCTGCATCAGTTACTGTTGGATCTTCTCCTCCTCTGTTATAACATACAGGTCCTGGGGTTGATGACGCAGAATCTGGTCCTACCGTTAACAAACCAATATTATTAACACGAGCAATACTTCCGCCTCCTGCACCAATTTCTATGAGATCTATTACTGGAATACGTACTGGTAGTCCGCTTCCTTTTTTAAACCTTTTTACACGTCCTGCTTCAAAATGATTAGTGATTTCAGGCTTTCCTTCATATATTACACAAGCCTTGGCTGTGGTTCCTCCCATATCAAAACACAATAAGTTTTCTTCTTCTAAATGTGTTCCGAAGAATACCCCTGCCATAGCACCACCTGCAGGTCCTGACTCTAACAAATGTATGGGTGATTTACGTGCGCCATCAATGGTGGTTAATTTACCACTAGAAATCATAATATTGATGTTGCCTTCAAATCCTGAAACTCTTAATTGTGTTTCAAAATCTTTAAGATACTTATCTGTTATGGGCTGCACATAGGCATTCATAGCTGTAGCCGAACTACGTTCGTACTCTCTAATTTCTGGCATAATTTCAGAAGACAAGCTATAATAAATATCTGGTACGTTTTCAGAAAGAAAATCTCCTAAAGCCTTTTCATGAGATGTATTAGCAAATGAATTTAGCAAGCAAACACCTACCGCTTCAATACCATTATCTTTTAAAGTTTTAGCCAAATCTTTTAAAGTCTCTTTATTAATAGGCTCTAATATATTACCATGCGTATCAACACGTTCTGCCACTCCCATTCTAAGGTTTCTAGGCACTAATGGTTTTGGCATAGTTAAAAAGATATCATAAATATCATATCTCATTTCACGACCAATTTCTAAAACATCTTCAAACCCTTTGGTTGTAATAAAAGCTGTTTTAGCACCTTTGCGCTCAATCACTGCATTTGTTACAAGCGTTGTACCATGTACAATACCACTCATATTTTTTACTTGAAAACCATATTTGGTTTCAATTTCCTTCACTCCATTAAAAATACCAACCGTAGGGTCTGGGTATGTTGTTAATGTTTTAGCAAAATATAATTGATTGCTATCATTATCGAACAATACAAAATCTGTAAACGTTCCTCCTATATCTATTCCTAATTTCATATGTTTAAAATTGGCATTGGGTTAAAATTTCCCAATGTTACTAATGATATTCTTCTCCTCCAGAGACATTCATTGCCTCCCCTGTTATATAATCGGCTTGATCTGATGCCAAAAAAGCTACTGCCTTTGCTACATCTTCTACCAAACCTGTTCTCTTTAATGGGTTTTTATCTACAATAGTTTGTAGATAATCCTCATATTTTAATCCTAGTTTATCGCTAAAAAATTTATTTTGCCAATGTCCTAGACCTGTTGTAATATGGTTAGGACATACTGCATTTACACGTATTTTATATTGCCCTAATTCTACTGCATTAGAACGTGTAAGACCAATCATACCATGTTTTGATGATGTATAAGCAGCAGCAAAAGGAAATCCTGATTTTGCCGCTTGACTAGCTATATTTATAATTGCACCTCCTTTTCCTTGTTCTATCATGTGTATAGCTGTGTGTTTTGAACATAAAAAAGTTCCTTTAAGGTTAACATCCAAAACGGCATCCCAACTTTCTTCCTTAAATTCTGTAAAAGGCTCCATAATATAACCTACACCCGCATTGTTAATTAGGATATCAATACTCCCAAAAGCTTCTACCGTTTTGTTTATAAGATGAATCACTTGGTCTTCATAACGCACATCACAAGGTATAGCAATAGAACCAACTCCTTTACTTTTTGCATCAGCCACAATGGATTCCATTTCATCCGTTGTACCAATATGTTCTTCACTAAAACGTTTTCCTTTAGTAACACCTATATCTGTTATAACCACATTACAACCTTCTGAAGCTAGTTTTAGTGCAATAGCCTCTCCAATTCCTTTACGTCTTCCTGAGCCGGTGATGATCGCTGTTTTTCCTTTTAAATTATACATTTTATTATGCAATTTGTTCTGAAATTATGAATGTAGGGTTATCTGCAAAATCTTGAAATTGAGCAGCAACATTCTTCATAGTTTCTGAATTTACTTCTTCTGTTAACTTTCCCATATCATTAATTTCCAACACTTCACAATATTGATAGGGTGATGGAGTTTGGGTACCCATAATATTTCCTAAGCGGAATACTTTAAAAGCATCAACCGAAGTCATTTTTGACGCAGTTGGCACATCTATATTTTTAGCCCATTTTTCATAGACTTCTTTAGATTCTTCATCTTTCAAATTAAATAATACAACCAATGCTGCCATCTTATTCTTATAATTAAAAATTAGTTATTTTTCTTTTATATTAATACCCAACAAAACAATTGGGAAATGAACATTTTATTTTCTTGCAGTTAAGAATGCATTGCCAGAAGTTTTAATTAATCCCTGAACTGAATTCATGATCATTGAGGCTCCTTTTTCTATAAGTGCTTGAGCTTGGTCAGCATTACCTGCTACTGTTCCAAACCACTTATCAGACTCTACAATAGTCGCAAAAACATCATCCAATACTGTTTTAACCTCATTATGTCCTGGACCATCATAAAAACCCATTGACATTGCTAAATCTCTTGGACCAATAATAAACCCATCAACACCTTCAATTTTACACATTTCAGGAAGGTTTTTAACACACTCTAAAGTCTCTATTTGAGGTAATACCAATGTCTCTTGATTTGCATATGCTACATATTCTGACTGTGACATAATTCCTTGCATATAATCAGCTGCTCTTACTGGCCCAAGACCTCTAAGACCCATTGGAGGATATTTAATTGCTTCAACTAATTTTTTAACGTCATCGACATTATTTATGCTTGGCATCATAACACCCATAATACCTGAATCCATATATTGCAATATCAATTTTGCATCTACACTTCTAATTCTTGCTAAAGGTGTCGTATTTCTGATCTCACAGGCTCGGACCATATTAGTTACATCTGATGCTGTAATAGCACCATGTTCAGCATCCAGCATATAAAAATCCATTCCCAAAAGCCCTACATATTCGCATAGAATAGGATCTAACGTAGGAGAGATTACTCCAAAACCCGCTTTACCAGATACTATTCTTTTTTTAAGTTTATTTTCTTTCATAAGTATAGTTATTCAATAGGTTCTCCCTTGGTAATTTTTTCACGTACATAATTCATTAATCCTCCTGCTTTACTAACTTCTGCAACAAAAGGTGCCGCTGGTACTGATTGAAATGAAATATCTTTAGTTACATTTTTTATAATACCGTTTTCTGGGTTATATTCTAATTCATCTCCGGTTTCACAACTTTTATTAATATCAGTAGATGTGACAAATGGTAAACCATAATTAATAGCATTTCTAAATTGAAGTCTCGCGAAGCTAGTAGCAAAAACTGCTTGAATACCTGCTCCCATTAACCCTGTAATTACATGTTCAATAGATTTACCTCCTCCGGCAAAATTATGAGCAGCTACGATAAAGGTATAGCCTCTATCTTTAAAAACATTCTCTTTATTAAATTCATCTTTTACTCCTGCCATTACCCATTTACTATTCTCTTTTGGGTCTATCGGTGATGTCCAATATTCTGCTGTGATAATATCATATGCCATCACATAATCATCGGCAACCCAGCACGTTCCTTTTATCATAATTTTATTTTTTGTTCATTAATTCGTTAAATACTCTTAGAGCTGATTCTGCAGCGCCTTCTATGCCTCTTGATTTTCGAGCAACATGTTCACCTGCAAAATGTATATTTCCTGCAGGACGTATCATATCTTTAAACCAAGAAGCCTGACCAATACCAAACTCGGCATATGCTCCTTTATTAAAAGGATATTTCCCCCAATTCTGGGTTCCCAAATACTCTATTTTTCCAATAGAAGAAGGACGGATTTTATTAATTTTATCAATTGTATATTTGGCTATTTGCGCTTCTGACATAGTATCAAAAAAAGTAGTTCCTTTTCCATTTACCCAACAGGCTATTTTTTTTTCAACTGGGTCTGAACTCATATTCATAACCCTTTCTATAGGTGTATCTGTCCACATGGATAATGGTGTTTTATCATGTTCCCAAAAAGCTTCCGTATGATTTAGATGTATTTGGGTAATAAAAGTATATTGCAACTCTTTAATTGCTTTTTCTTGATTTGCAGTAAAGGTTGTATTCATTTTTACATCCCTTAAAGTCGTAAAAGGCAGAGTAGAAACCACTTTTTTGGCCTTATACCTTGACCCATCAGTACAGCTTACAATAACTTTATTAGTAGTATCATCTATTACATTAACCATCTTATTTTTTAATACCGGCTTTGAAAGTCTACTGGCTATGGCGTCAATAAATGTTTTAGTTCCTCCTTTAAAATTTAATATTCTTTTGGAACCATTAAATTTTTGAAAAGCCATACTATGATATGCATTTATAGATGATGTTTCTCTTATATCATTGTAGTTCGCACTAATATTAGCTAGATCTAGTTCCTGTTCGGTAAGTCCATTACGCTTAAGGAGTTCACTATAAGCTTCATCTAAATCCTGTCTTTTATACCATTCATCAAGCTCTGTTAGTTGCTTAACTTTACCCAAAGCTCTAAATTGTAACTTACTGGGATTGGTTGTTGATTCTGA
This sequence comes from uncultured Aquimarina sp., assembly GCA_947498785.1. Lineage (GTDB taxonomy): Bacteria > Bacteroidota > Bacteroidia > Flavobacteriales > Flavobacteriaceae > Aquimarina. The sequence continues at coordinate 204,531 of CANMLS010000003.1, forward strand.
CCATTGAGGATATAACTTACCATCAACATAAATTGCAGCTGGTTGAAGCATATAATCTGTAATATCTATCATTTCAATCTCAAACTCTTTTATAAGTTTCATTACTTGTACATAGAGATTTCCTATTCCTCTACCTCCTACATCACGATTTATGTCTTGTCTTGTAAACATTCTACCTCCCAATCTATTACTCCCTTCTAATAGGATATAATCTTTACCAGCTTTATCAAGAAGGTATGCCAAATACAAGCCAGAGAGTCCCCCTCCTAATATTAGAGTTTCTGTATCTAATACTGTATGTTTACAAGCCATTGGCATAAAACTCAATGCCATACTAGCAACAGCTGTTTTTTGTATAAAAGACCTTCTTTTCATTGATTTAGATATCAAAAGTTCTAGGGTCGGTTACTTCTCCTTTAATCGAAGAAGCCGCCACAACAGCAGGGGATGTAAGATAAATCTCTGCTTTTTTACTTCCCATTCTTCCTGTCATGTTTCTATTACCTGCGCTTAACACTACATCACCATCACCAGCAACACCGGTATGAATTCCAGCACAAGAAGCACAACTAGGAGTATCTACTGCTGCTCCTGCTTCAATCAATGTTTCTATATATCCTGCTCTCAAGGCTTCTAAATAAACGGTTTGACTAGCAGGTACAAGAATCATATTAACATCTCTGTGTACTTGCTTCCCTTTCATAATCTCTGCCATAGTAGCAAAATCTTCTAACCTACCGTTTGTACAGGTCCCTACAAAAGCTTTATTAAATTTGGTTCCTATTAATTTTTCTACTGACACAGTATCGTCCAGTTTTCCTGGCATTGCAATGGTAGGGCTCAAATCAGAAATATCTATATTATAAACCTGATCATATTTGGCATCTTCATCACTACTAATCATTTCCCAGCTATCGGTCGTTCGATTTTTCAAATACCTTTCGGTAATTTTATCTGGAGCTATGATACCATTTTTTGCACCCAGATCAACAGTCATATTACATAAGGTCATACGACCAGCCATACTCAAAGCACTAATTGCAGGACCAGTGAATTCTAAAGATTTATATAATAAATGTCCGTTCCAATGCATCATTCCCATAATATGCAAGCTCAAGTCTTTTGCCATTACCCAAGGTTGCCATTTTCCTGTAATATTAAATTTAACGGTTTCTGGCACTCTGAACCAAGCTTTACCTGTAGCCATAGCTATTGCTGCATCTGTAACTCCGATTGCATTTCCCATTGAGCCCACGGCCCCATACGTATTTGCGTGAGAATCAGTACCTATACTGATTTTTCCAGGAAGTACATGACCTTGCTCAACCATAATTTGATGTGCAATTCCTTGCCTTCCTAGGTCATAAAAATTTGTGATATCATGTTTTTTTACAACGTCTCTCCATTCATTTAACATATTAGCAAATTTCTGATTAGGAGGCGGAACCAGATGATCTGAAACACAAATCACTCTGTTTTTGTCAAAAACTTCTTTCTTTCCTAATGACTCGAATTTATCAAAGCATTGCTTACCTAAAAAATCCATGGTCATTACTGTATGTACATTTGTCCACACTAATTCTCCAGGTACTACATGATCTCTTCCGCTGTTACTAGCCATTATTTTTTCTGTGATGGTCATTCCCATAAGTAAATTATTTATTACAAAAGTTTTTTTGTCTAATATATTTATTTTATTTTAGTTAACAACATTAATTATTAATAAAGTTAATTATTTTTTTTAAATTAAAAATAATTTCGAATAAGAATTATTAAGTAACTATTAAAAATCAATATTTTGACAAAACGTAACTTTAAGGAATTTAAATTTGGATGGCCTGTAATAATGGCTTCAACATTTGGGATAGGTTTAGGAATGTCTCCCTTACCTTTTTATACTATTGGTGTTTTTGCTGTACCACTCACGCAAAAATTTGGTTGGGGAATGGACACTATTATGGCAGCAATGCCTGTATTTACAATTGGGGCATTGTTTATGAGTCCTATAGTAGGTTATATTGCAGATAAAATAGGAGCTAGAAAAACTGCTCTTTACTCATTACTACTATTTGGTTTAGTGTTTATAGCTTTTAGTTTAAACAATGGTTCAAAAATAATCTATTTGGGTTTATGGGCACTAATGGCTATTATTGGAGCTGGAACCTTACCTATGACATGGACCAGGGCTATTAATAATTGGTTTAATGAAAATCGAGGATTGGCTCTCGGGCTTTCTCTTCTGGGAACTGGTCTTTTTGGAGCAATGGCAAAACTATTTGCATCTCTATTAATTGAGAGCTATGGTTGGAAAATGGCATATATAGGAGTGGGTTTATTACCACTTCTAATAGCTTTACCAATAGCTTATTTCCTTTTTAGAGATATCGATGACCCAAAAGTTGCTCGTAAAGTAGCTAGATTAAAAAAAGAAATACCTAGTCATTCTAATGGTAATAACGCTGGATTATCTGTAAAACAAGCTTTAAAAGATTGGCGTTTTTGGCTTTTGGCTTTTGCTTTTATATTTATTTCTTTTGCTATAGGAGGGCCAATTCCTAATTTAGAGAGAATGTTAGTTTCAAAAGGATTTGACACTGCTGATGCTGTTGTAATTGCTAGCTTTATTGGTTACTCTGTTTTGATCGGAAGATTAGTTGGAGGATATCTTCTTGACCGTTTTTGGGCTCCTGCCGTGGCATTTATCTTGCTTAGTATTCCTGCTATTTCATGTTTGTTATTACAACAAGCGGATTTGAGTTACTTCAATGCTTTAATAGCTGTTGCGATATTAGGTTTTGGTGCAGGAGTAGAATATGACTTAATGGCCTATTTGGTATCGCGTTATTTCGGAATGAAAAATTATGCTGCTATCTATGGATTCTTATATGGATTCTTTGCATTGGGAGCTGGTTTTGGTCCTTATATTTTCGGTAAATTCTTTACCACAACCGGAAGCTACGACACAATTCTTAGTTATGCTTTTATTGCTTTTTTAATTGGATCCTTCCCGTTATTGTTTTTAGGAAAATATAGGGTATTTACTTCTAATAAGAAAGAAAATTCAAAAACCTGACATCACAATGAATATATTTATTGTACATGCTCACGAACATCAAGGGTCATTTTGTTCTTCTTTAGCTAATGTAGCTAAGACATATTTTGAAACAAACAGACACAACGTGATTATATCTGATTTATATCAAAAAAAATTTAATCCTATTGGAGGAAAACATGATTTTAAAGAATTATCAGATGCTTCTTACTATAAGTATGCAAATGAACAACTATATGCTCATCAAAATAATAAGTTTTCTTCAGAAATAGAAAATGAAATGAAACAACTAGAAATAGCAGATGTTCTTATATTTAACTTTCCTTTATGGTGGTTTGGAATGCCTGCTATTCTTAAGGGTTGGGTAGATCGTGTGCTGGCATATGGTTTTGCATATGGTGGACAGTATGGAATGGGGCCAAATGGTAGGTTTGCAGGTAAAAAAGCTTTTTTGAATGTTACTACAGGGAGTCCTGAATCTCTCTATCAAGAAAATAATGGACACCATAGAACTATAGACGACATACTTTTAAATATTAATAAAGGTATTTTAGAATTGGTTGGTTTTGAAGTTTTACCAAGCCATGTCTCATTTGGAGTTTCTAGGATTTCTCAAGAAGAAAGAGAGAAAATGCTTAACAAATACGAAGTATATTTAAATACTTATTTCTAAAAAAAAGGGTAGTGTCTAATAAACTGTGTAAATAAAAAAGAGGCCTTAAAGGCCTCTTTTTTAAACTCAATCAACACTCAAAAACTAATTATCTGAACGAGATGCTTGTCCGTTGGTTCTATTTTTAGGTAGATCTACCCAAAATTGAGGATCTATTCCTTCTTTTCCACAAACTTTTCGCTCTTCAATCATAGTTATACCATTAAAAGTATCTCCATCAGACCATTTCCATACTCTAATACGGTGGTCATCATTCCCTATCAAATCTATTTGCTCAAACAAGATCATTCCTGGCCTATGTTTATATTCCCAAATTAACACAACACTTCTTCCTGATTCCCATGCTTTCCCTGAAAGTCTAGGGTTTTCAAAAATAAGTTCTCCTTCTTCATTAAAAGGACACACGCCAAAATCTAAACATTCTTTAAAACCATCATCCCATGTATATTCATTTACCTGATGATATTTATTATCTGGCAATAAAGCACACGTTAATCTACTCTTCCATTGGTCAACAAGTTTCCCATTAGCATCAATTCTTCTGTAAGTTCCTTCCCAAATACCTTCATGTTTAGGAAATAATTTTAATTCTTTCATTGTAATCTTGCGTTTTCGTTATTTACAATTTAGTTAATTTAATTAATCATTAATAAAATTAACTATTATATTTTTAATAAACATGACAAATGTCATAGTTTTTAAAATTTATAGGTTCAGTAAGAACCAATCTTCTAAAAGTGATTTTATATATTTCAAAAATTTAGCTGCATCTGCACCATTAATAACTCTGTGGTCAAATCCTATCGTTAAAGGCATTATTAACCTTGGTTCAAATTTATCATTTATCCAAACTGCTTCTTTTTGACTTCCTGCTACTCCTAAAATAGCTACTTGTGGATGATTTACCAAAGGAAATATAGCTGATGTACCTATACCTCCTAAGTTTGATATTGTAAACGTTGCTCCCTGCAATTCTTCAGGACTTATTTTTTTAGTTTTCACTTTCTGTGAAAGTGTTACTAAATCTTGTGAAATTTCTAAAATGTTTTTTTCATTAGCATGCCTGATAGCAGGCACCATTAGACCTCTATCTGAATCTACTGCAACTCCAATATTAATATAATCCTTAAATATAATTTCGTTTGAACTGCTATCTAAGCTTGTATTAAAAAGAGGGAACTCTTCAAGTGCCTTCGCCATAACCTTCACCAATATACTTGTTATTGTTAGAGCTCCTCCTTGTTCTTTAATACTATTTTTATGTTGTTGCCTTTTAGCTTCCAAAGCTGTGATATCCACTTTTTCTTGTAACCACGCATGTGGAATTTCACTCCACGTATTGGTCATATTTTTACTGGTTGCTTGCGCAATTCCAGTCATGGTTTCTTTATGAATATCACCCCACTTACCAAAATCTGGTAATTCTACTTTTGGAGCAGTAACTATTCCAGCTGCTTTACTTTCATTCAGCTGCTTCGCATAGTTTTTAACATCTTTAACCGCTATTCTACGCTTTCCTTCAGGTAAGGTTACTGCTAAAATATCTACTCCTATTTCGCGTGCTATTTTTCTAGCTAATGGTGTTGCTCTAAATTTGCCTTTACTAGAACTTACTTCAGAAATTGATTCTTTTATTTCTTCTTTAAGAATTTCTTTAGATGATTCTACTACTTCGTGTACTTTATTTGATTCCTTTTTTGAAGGACTAGATTTTACGACTTCAGTACTATTTGTTTTTATATCCAATATTGGTACTCCAGCTTCAACCTCATCACCAACTTTCACCAAAATACTTATTACTTCTCCAGATACATCTGCAGGTACTTCTACTACTACTTTATCGGTTTCAACTTCCATTAAAGTCTGCTCTTGAGAAATGGTATCGCCTTCTTTAATATGTAAGGCTATTACAGTTCCTTTTTCAATACCTTCCCCTAAAGAAGGTAACTTTAACTGTGTTTCAATAGGTTTAGTATCTATAACTATTTCTTGTACTGGCTCTTCAATTTCATTTATTGCTATTTCATCTTCCTCTTGCTCTGTCTTTACAACTACATTAACAGCTTCATTAGCGCTATCTCCAGTTAGTTGAATTATTGGAGTTCCCTCCTCAATTTCATCACCTATATTCACCAATATATTAGAAACTGTTCCTGCTGTATCAGCAGGTATTTCTACAACTACTTTATCGGTTTCAACCTCCATAAGTGGTTGTTCGGTTTCTACATTATCTCCTACTTTCACAGAAATAGCAATCACAGTACCTTTTTCGATGCCTTCTCCCAACGATGGTAACTTAAGTTCAATCATAATTGTATCTTTTACGTTGTTAAAAACGGAGATTAAACTTCCGCAGGATTTACTTTTTTAGTGTCGATTTTATGCATTTTTATGAAGCCTTTTACTTCTTTTAGAGTCACCGCTCCATCTTGTTGCAATAACTGTAAAGCACTAAGTGCTATATATTTTGCACTTATTTCAAAATGATTTCTAAGATCGTTTCTACCTTCACTAAGTCCATAACCATCTGTACCAAGTACATGGTAATTCCCAGGTATCCATTTAGAAATTCCCATTCCCAATTGTTTTACATAATCTGATGCTGATACAAACACTCCTGTTTCTTTCGCTAATAATGACTCTAAATAATTTTTAGTTTTTTTATTACTAGTATCTAACATTCTTTCACGTTCAACCGCAAGAGCATCTCTTTGTAATTCTGTATAACTAGTTACACTCCAAATGTCTGTCGATATTCCCATATCTTCTAAAAGTGCTTTAGCTTCTATAACTTGTAGCATTATTGATCCACTCCCCATTAAATGTGCTTTTCTTCCTTTGGTGATTTTTTTGCTAGATTTTTGATAACGATACATTCCTTTAATGATACCTTCGTTTACACCTTCTGGCATCACAGGCATTGCATAATTTTCATTAGTAACAGTAATGTAGTAGAATATCTTCTCTTGCTTTTCATACATACGATAGATACCGTCTTTTACAATTACTGCCAACTCAAACGCAAATGTTGGATCGTAACTTTTCATATTAGGTACTATACTTGATAATACATGAGAATGTCCATCTTGATGTTGTACTCCTTCACCATTTAAAGTTGTTCTTCCTGACGTACCTCCAATTAAAAAGCCTTTTACCATCATATCTCCACAGGCCCAAATCATATCTCCTACTCTTTGAAAACCAAAAATTGAATAGAAAATATAAAACGGAATCATTGGTAAACTATGTAACGAATATGCAGATCCAGCAGCCATAAAAGACGCCAAAGCTCCCGCTTCACAGATCCCTTCTTGTAGTATTTGTCCATCTGTACTCTCTCTATAATAAGAGATACTTCCTGTATCAACGGGTTCGTACAACTGACCTTTAGGCTGATAGATTCCTGCATGACGAAAAAGCCCATCCATACCAAAAGTTCTTGCTTCATCTGGAATAATGGGCACTATATAATCTTTTACGGTTTCATTACGTAACAGCTTAGATATGATACGTACTAGCACCATTGTTGTAGACACTTCTCGATCTTCGGTTCCTAAATAGAACTCCTCAAACAACGTGTCATCAGGTGTAACAATTGGCTTACTTTCATCTTTTCTCTCTGGTAAATAGCCTCCTAATGTTTCTCTTTGTTTTCTGAGGTATTGCATTTCTGGACTATTATCTATTGGCTTGAAAAACTTAGCTTTAGCCGCTTCTTCTTCATTTAAAGGAATACCAAATCTTTTTGCAGCTTCAATGCGCTCCTCTCTATTCAAATTCTTTTTCTGGTGTGTGGTGTTTTTACCTTCACCAGAACTCCCCATACCATAGCCCTTAAGGGTTTTCATTAAAATAACACTTGGTTTGCCATTAGGTTTAACGGCTTTTTTAAATGATGCAAATATTTTTTTATAATCATGCCCACCTCTTCTAATAGTTCTTATTTCCTCATCGGATAATGATTGCATTAACTTTTCTAACTCGGGGCTACCTTCTACCCAGTGCTCTCTTACTTTATCTCCTGGAAGTACTGAATACAACTGATAATCTCCGTCTAAAGCACGTTCCATTCTATCAACTAAAATACCATCTTTATCTCTTGCTAAAAGCGCATCCCATTCGCTTCCCCAAATAACTTTGGTAACATTCCATCCCGCACCTATAAAACTACGTTCTAACTCTTGGATAATCTTTCCATTTCCTCTTACAGGGCCATCTAAACGTTGTAAATTACAGTTAACAACTAAAACAAAATTATCTAGCTGCTCTCTTGCGGCTATATTTAATGTTCCTAAGGTCTCAGGTTCATCCATTTCTCCATCGCCTACAAAAGCCCATACCATACCGCCTTTTTTAGGTTTTAAACCTCTATTTTCTAAATACTTCTGAAATCTAGCTTGATAAATAGCACTTACGCCAATTAATCCCATAGAAGCCGATGGTATTTCCCAAAAATCTGGCATTCTTCTTGGATGTGGATACGATGGCAACCCGCCTTCTTTTTGAAGTTCTCTTCTAAAGTTTTTCAAATGTTGCTCTGTTAATCTACCTTCTAAAAAAGCTCTTGCATAAATCCCAGGAGCTGCATGGGGCTGAAAAGACACTAAATCACCGCCATAATCTTCAGATTTTTTTCTAAAAATATGGTTCTGCCCAACTTCATACATACTTGCTGCAGATGCGTATGTAGCTATATGTCCACCTAATCCTTCTCCACCATCATAGGCCTGTAAAACCATAGCCATTGCATTCCATCTATTAATATTTTCAATCTTTTTCTCAATAACGGTATCTCCTGGGTAGGCAGGTTGATCTTTAGCATTAATCGTATTGATATATGGTGAATTTAAAGCTTCACCTGCTAACTTTACTCCTTTTCTTTGGGCAAAAGAACGCAACTCATGTATCAAAGTTACAGCTTTTTCATCTCCTTGGTCATCAATAAATTCTTCCAAAGAGGTTATCCATTCTTCTAATTCTTGTTGCCACTCTTGACCTATATTCTCAGTTATTTCACTCATAATCAAACTAATAAATTTTATTGAATGGTTTGGTTTTTTTAATTACTCCTTGTTAGGAGTTTCAAATATATAAAAAAATAGTTAATATTATTAACAATTAATATAATTAACTATTTTTACCAAAATAATTTACCCATTATGAAGCTTAAAGTCTATCCAATACTATTAATGGCATGTTTAAATACAACTATTTTTAGTTGTTCTAAAAAAAGCATAACTGCAGATTTAACAATTACCAACGTTAGTTTAATAGATTCTAAAAATGGTTTAAGAAAAAATAGCACCGTTCATATTAAGGACAGCCATATTATAAAAGTAGATACAACAAATACGTTTACAAATACTAACAAACATGCTGTAATTAATGGTTCTGGAAAATTTCTTATTCCTGGTTTATGGGATACTCATGTGCATTTAACTTACAATAAAGAACTTACTCCAACAATGTTTGATTTGTTTATGCTTTATGGTATAACAAGTATTAGAGACACTGGTGGTGAGCTACACTTGGTGAGTACTTTAAAAATGAAAGCTGATAAAGATCCAAAAAACAAACCGCGTGTTACTATTACTGGCCCTTTATTGGATGGTGTCCCTACAGTTTATAATGGCGCTAATAACTCACCTAAATTAGTTACAGGTGTGTCTAATTTAGGTGAAGCTAAAAAGCAAATTCATCTCTTGAATAATGCCAATGTTGATGCAATCAAACTTTACGAGATGTTATCTCCAGAGATTTTTACGGCGCTCATGCATATATCTGATAGCTTAAACATTCCCGCTACAGGTCATGTACCTTTAAGTATAGATGCTATTGAAGCTTCTAATGCTGGCATGAGAAGCATGGAGCATTTACGAAACTTAGAATTGGCTTTTTCTAAAAACTGGGATAGTTTGCTATTGGAACGCAGAAGTATGCTTTCTAAAGGGAAAGATAAAATAGGCATGAAACTAAGATCTAACATACACAGGTCTCAGAGAGCTCATGCATTAGCCAATGTAGACACTAGAAGAAAAGAAGAAGTGTTTAGAACTCTTAAAAACAATGAAACCTGGCAAGTACCTACATTAACTATTATGACAGTGGCTTCATTACAATTTTTCGGTTCAGATGAATGGAAAGCTACGTTTAAACAATTACCCAAAGAAGTTGAACAGGATTGGTTAGAGCGTTTAGGGAAATTTTTAAAAATTCCCAAAAGAGAAGAAATGATTACTTATGGTGACTGGATGTTAAAAACTACCAAAGAATTATATGATGCTGAAGTTAAAATTATGGCAGGTACAGATACTCCTATTTTTTTCTTAACACCTGGGTACAGTTTACACGAAGAATTAGCACTTTTAGTTAAAAGCGGACTAACACCAATGCAAGCCTTGGATGCTGCCACCGTACAACCTGCTGTCTATTTTAAAATACAAGATAAGATAGGTACTATTGAAGAAGGTAAAATAGCCGATTTAATTTTACTTAATGCCAACCCTCTAAAAGACATTAGAAATACCACACAAATAGAATCTGTTATCAAAGACGGGAAATTACACAATAGAAAAGTGTTAGATAATTTAAAATCCAAGCTTGAGCAACAATAATTTATTATTCGTTAAATTAAATTTTTAGTTAATATTATTAATAATTAATGCAATTAACTAAAATTATTATATATTTAATCATTGAATATTAAATAATTAGAAATTAAACACGGAATAACGCTAGCAAATTAGAATGCAAAAATTTGTAATACTAGTACTAATAAACTCATTGTTCTTACCTGTAAATGTTACATCTCAGGAAAGTATTAAAATCTTTAAAGATTGTAAAGTTTGCCCAGAAATGGAAATCATCCCTACTGGCAGTGTAAATATTGGTTCTTATAAAGAAGAAATTGGTAGAAAAAAAGGAGAGCGTCCTAGAGTTTTGGCAACAATAAAAACATCTTTTGCTATGGCAAAGACTGAAGTCACCCTAAAACAATACAGGGCTTTGATGGAAGCATCTATACACAAATCTAACATATCATTCTACAAAGGAGAACCTCTTGTTGGATGTAATTATTTTGATGGGACAAGTTATGGTTATGTTAGTAAACACAATTGGGAAAATCTAGGCTTCCCTCAACACGAAACGGATCCAGTGGTATGTATAAGTTGGAGCGATGCAAACGCTTATGCCAAATGGCTAACAAAGAAAACAGGTAGAAAATATCGTGTCCCTTCAACCGTAGAATTTGAATATGCTTCTCGAGCAGGAAGTTCATCTCCCTGGTTTTGGGGTACCGATCCGGCAAAGGCGTGTGAATATGCTAATATTGGTGATAAAACCTTTGCAGATAAATATCCTTCAAGATCTTCTTTTCCGTGCACCGATGGTTATGTCTATACTACAAAAGTTGGCAGTTTTAAACCTAATAAATATGGATTGTATGATATGGTTGGAAATGCATGGGAATGGACTAATGATTGCTTTCAATCAGATTTAAAAGGAGCACCTGTCGATGGTTCGAGTTGGATCAAGGACACAGACAAAACCTGTACTTGGCGTACACCAAAAGGAGGTAGTCGGATAAGTGGTATTAGTTGGTCACGTGCAGCTGTGCGCTCTCGAGATGGAGCTAATTATAAAAGTTTTATGTTAGGGTTTAGAGTCGCTGCTGAAGTAAAAAATTAGCAACCTCAATAGCCTCATTACTATTAAAATCATAAAAATATAGCAATGAAAATTTCAAGAAGAAAATTTATTGGAAACGTAGCAGGGGCAACCGTCGCTTTGAGTACTATTGGCATCACCAACTGTACATATAAAGAAAAAAAAGAAACGACAGAAGTAGCTACTAAAAGTTCTCTATCTACTACCCCTGCCAAAGAGAAATATGATGCTATTGTTGTTGGAGCTGGACTCTCAGGACTCAATGCTGCTATTCTTTTAGAAGAAGCTGGGTATGATGTATTAGTACTTGAAGGTAGGAAACGACTCGGAGGTAGGGTATATACCTTGGAAAATATCCCCGGAAAACCTGAGGCAGCAGGCGAATATATTGGGGCAAACTATGCCCGTATGATTAATGCTGTCAAAAAAAATGGACTCGAAATGTATACTCCAGAATTTAATAGCATTAATCGCCCTTGGATGTATCATATTAATGGAGAATTCATTCAGGCAAAAGATTGGGCAGAACACCCTATGAACCCACAAAAAGGAGAATTCAGAGATTTACTTCCAAATAGATATTTATGGGAAATCTCGCATAAAAACAACCCGCTGAAAGGACAACCTCTAGATTCATGGTTAAAACCAGAATTTCAAAAATATGATATTCCGCAGGATCAATACCTACGTTCAATGGGGCTTGATGAGGAAACAATTCGTCTAATGAATATAACTATTCACTCTGGTGGAATGCACAGAACTTCAGCCTTAAACGAATTGAGACGTTATCATGTATCTGAATTTAATTCGAAAATGACATTTTCAGATGGAACTAGCTGGAAAATGATCAAAGGTGGGAACTCCCTCTTACCAAAGGCAATGGCTGAAAGCCTGAACAATGAGGTGTTATTAGATAAAACCGTGGTTGGCTTTCGCGAAGAAAATAACATAGTCGAGATTACTTGTGCTGATGGTATAACCTATAAGGCAGACCATGTCATTTGTAGTATTCCAATTTCTGTGTTGCGTAATATTACTTTTGATCCGATTATTAAAGGAATTACGGCAAAAGCTATTGATGAAATTGACTATGGTCTTTCAATTCAAGTACATTTTCAGGTGATGGAACCCTACTGGGAAAAAGACGGAATGGAACGTAGTATGTGGACTGATGGGTCTTTAGAAAGAATTGCTGTTCGTGATAAAAGAGAACCTGATGATCCTGAAGCTTTGGTAGTCTATATTAATGGTCCAGAATCATTAAAATTTCGATTAATGACTGATGAACAAGTATTTGCATACTGTGAGAAAAAATTAGCAGAACTACGCCCCTCCACCAAAGGAATCTTGAAACCATTATTGATACAATCGTGTGAACGTGATATCCATGGGGCTGGTGACTGGGTATATTGGCAACCAGGTCAAGTCAATAAATTTGGAAACCACATGCGTAATCATCATGGCAATATACATTTTTGTGGTGAACATACTGCTATTATGGAAAGAGGTATGGAAGGTGCATTCGAATCGGGAGAACGTGCTGCATTAGATATTATTTTACATGGATAAAAGTTATGATAAAAACTAAAAAATTATTTTTCTTCATATGGACTGTTTTCCTCAGTCTAAACATGGTAATGGGACAAAATGATCCCAATACCAGAGACTTATTAATACTTACCAAATGGTTTGAAGGTGAATTTGATAATGACTCTCAAATTTGGTTTGAAGGTAGAAGAGGAATTTCAGAAGATGCCCCTGAGCGACATAAACGAATACACACCACTCATACTAAAATCAAAGCCGATTTTTTGGGATCACATGTTTTTTATGTTGAAGAGTATATAAATGATGATGTTACCAAAATTTCTAGACAAAGAATTGTCTCATTTTGTAGTATGGCACCAGCCCAAGAGATCAAAATGATTATTTATTTTTTAAAGGATGGGAAAAAATATATTGGAGCACAAAACAAGCCAAATTTCTTTGACAATTTAAAACAAGAAGACCTTTCTCTCCTAAATGGCTGTCATGTTTATTTTAAAAAAGAAGGAGAACAATATTTTGGCAGTATGCGATCTAAGGAATGCCAGTTTGGAGAAGGAGATCTTAAACGATATTCGGTACACGATATGGTGGTTTCTAAAAACGAATACTGGCGTGTGGATCGATCTTTTTTGGTTAAAAATGACACATTACATAAAGGTCACATCAATAATGAACCATATAAAATGAGAAAAGCCTCCAATTATTTATGTGATATAAAATTTTATGAAAAATCATATGCAGAACCTACTCCTAATGATGTTGCGTACATAAACCTAAAAATTCATAATCAAGGAGGGTTTAGTTGGGTAATGTATCCAAAAGAAAATAAAAAGTATGGTATTCAATTAAGAGAAAAGGAATACCCTTTTTATGCTAGTGATTCAGACTTTTTCATGATGCGATTTATCAAAGAAGGAAATAAAAGATCTACTATTATAGTAACAGCAGAGCCAAGAGTTAAAAAAGTATCATTCAACAATGGGTGGGCATCTTGTTCATGTAAGAAAATAGAATAAAAAACAGTTAAATGTTGATCAGAACACATATAAAGCAAAATATAAGTAGAAATGAAACGAGATAACCCCAAAGGATTAATAAAACTTACAATTTTTATAATTGTATCTATAACCTTAATCTCTTGTACTAAAAAAGAAGAAAAGAAAAATGAGCAAATTAACATTCATCAAAAAAAAGAGGTAACTCAACAAAAAACGAAAAAAAAATTAACTCAAGGAGAGAAAAATTTTTTGTTATGCGCTGCATGTCATAACCTTAAAAAAGGAGAACCTCATAAGGTAGGACCTAACTTATATGGGGTATTTGGAAGAAAGGCTGGTACAAAAGAAAATTTCAACTATTCTGAAGCGATTAAAAATTCAGATGTTATTTGGAGTGAAGAGACAATGAAAAGTTGGTTTACAAAACCAACAGATTTTATCCCAGGAACAACTATGGTATTTGTAGGAATAAAAAACAAAGAACAACAAAACCTTCTAATAACATACTTAAAAGAACAAACGAAAAAAGACTAGAAATTATGCACAAAACGTTATTAAATATTCCCTCAGGGATTGGTGAAGAAGCATTAACAGGCTACATTCATACGGCTACATTATGCACCGTTGATCTAGACGCGTACAAACATTTTTATGGAGAGGTGATGAAAATGCAAATAGATGGTCCTATTCTTATAAATGAAGATGAAAAAAGAAAACAAAAATCATTTTGGAATATTCCTGAAGATATTGAATATGATTTATATCATTGTTATCGAGCTACTGTTCCAAGTTTAATACAAATGCGCATCTTGCATTTAAAAACACCAACTCCTCATATTCACAATAGCTATAGTTCTTATGAATTAGGATCATTTTCATTAGGTTTTCCAACATCAGATGCAAAAGGAATGGATAAACGCTTAAAAGAATATGATATTAAAGCTATGGCTCCTACTCAGTTGGGAGATATTGCGCAAGCGGATGGTAATACAAGATATTACTTAGAAACTATTTATCAAGGCCCTGATTATTTACACTGCGTAGGTATTGAACGGATAAACTATCAACAATTGGCACCTTGTGATCCAAAAGATGGTTTTGGAGGTCCAGGATATTCTGCTTTTGTTGCAAAAGATTCTGATGCAGAAGTTTCTTTTTATACTGATGTTTTAGAACATTATGTTCTTTTTGATTCTGTTTGGGAAGCCGCAGAAGGAAGTGCACTAGGTATCAAACCAGGTACTCCATTCCGATTTTGCGGTATCTATGCTCCTGCTGCTAATCAAAACCATTTTTTGTTATTAGATTTTAAAGATGGTAATATGATCGATACTGAGGTGCAAAGTTGTATCCCCAATCAAGGTTTAGGAATGTATACCTTTCAGACAAAAGATATTGAGAAAGTCATAAGTAATGCAAAAAAGCATAATATCAAAATTTTATCAGCAAAACAGCATGTATCTGATTATATTTTGGGAGATGGCATGGCTTGTCTTTTAGAAACGCCTAATGGATTATATGTAGAACTATTTCAACAATCATAATGGATAAAGTACTTAAACGATTTACAGAAATACTATGTGGAACCCTTGATAATAAAAATCAGGTGGACACAGAAAGGGCAGAAGGTAAACAAATACACCCGTATGCTAAGCATGTGACTGATGTTTGTGACCATAAAATTATCAATCGCCCAGAAGGCCATAAAGGTTTATATATTTTGGAGGAAAGTTATTATATATATCCTGATAAAAAAGAGGTGGAACTGAAACCTTTATTGTTTTATATAACTTCAGATAATGACCGAAAAGCCTTTTTACAATCAGTTCAAATCCCTGATAAATTTGCTTTAGAAGAAGTAACCAATATAAACAAAAATTTGATTTTCGACTTCAATGATCTGAAAATAAGCAATTTTGGGACAGCAGAATATACACTTCAAGAAACAGATCAATTTACAGTAAATCATATTACAGATATGGGTAATGGTATAATTTTTCAATTAACAGAGACCTTATCTGATGGTTATTTATCGGTTATGGAAACTGTAACAAAAAACGGAGTAAAATTAACCCCATATGATACTCCAATCGAATATATTAAAATAGAATAACTAACATTAAAATATAACATTTTGATTACAAACCAGAATAATAACAGTTCGTTTATTAAATTATTAGGTATTGCCATTTTAGGTTTTTTTCTCCTCATGGTTACCAATGGTATGACCTTTTCTGGTATTACCATTTTTGATGAAGCCTTGCTGAATGAATTTGGCTGGACAAAATCGGAATTAAAATTTCGTGATTTTGTGAATTTAGTTGCTGCTTCCTTTATTATGCCATTTGTTGGAGTTATTATTGATAAATACGGTGTTAAAAAGATGATGATCATTGGCTTGATCATGATTTCTGTGTTTTATTATGTCTATTCGTTTATTCAAACAACCTTTCATATGTATGCCATTCACTTTGCTTTTGCTATTGCAGTTTCTGGAGCAGGTACATTGGCAACAATCATAATGGTATCGCAACGAGTAAGCAAAAATCGTGGAACAGCAATCGGGATTGCTTTGGCAGGTACTTCTGCTGGAGGGATTATAATCCCTCAAATAGGGAAACCACTTTTGGAATTTTTTGGGTGGCGTGCTGCCTTTCAATGGGAAGCTTTGATACCAGTTGTAGTATTGGCACTTATCATTGCTTTTATTAAACCAATTAAATATAAAGAACAAACGGCAGCCCCTGCCGAAGAAACAAAAACCGATAAGGAAACAGGCTTGGTAGAGTTAAAATTTTCTGAAGCTATCAGGACACCTGTATTTTGGGCTATTTGCTTTGCTGGTATTTGCTGTTTTTATAGTATAATGGGTATTATCAGTAATCTTTTTTTATACCTGAGAGAACTTAATTTTTCAGTTACAGACGCTGCAAACGCATTTAGTATCTTCTTTGCTATTATCCTTATTGCCAAGCTTAGTTCTGGAGTCGTTACCGATTTTATTAATGAACATAAATTATTTAAAATACAGGTGTTATTGATGACTTTAGGAACTGTGGGCATTGCAATGAACACTGAAGATCTGGTATGGCCATCATTAATAGCTGTAGGACTAGGTTGGGGCGGATTATACACTTTACTTAATTATATTATAATAACTACGTTTGGAGTAAAATCTGCAGGGAAAATTGGCGGTATCATTTCCATTTTTGAAGGTGTTGGCTCAGGTATTGGCGCTTGGCTTACAGGAGTTATTTCTGATCAAACGGGATCATATAGTGCCAGTTTTTGGGTTGTTGTGGTATTGCTTGTTATTGCGTTAGGAATTTCATTTTTTATAAAACCAATTATTTCTAATCAAAAGACAAAAACAACAGTCTGATATAAATTTCTATATGAAAAGAATTCTCTTTTGTATCTTACCTATACTCTATCTAGTAATTCACGCGTAATCATGCCAAATTATTTAGCATTTATTAAAGATTAGCATCGCATTTTACTATTTAAGTAAATATAGGAAATCTGTTTTTTACCCAAAAAGTTTAAAACCGCTTCAGTTTGTTAAAATCTCATATAGTACGATCAAGTGTCCATCAAAATCAACAAAAGCTTGTTCAAGAAAACTAAAGGTATCATTACCATCTGTAGTAGACTCAGTGGTTTCTAATCCTAAAGTCTTTATCTTCTCGATAGCTGCTTTGAGATTATCAACCTTTATAACTGAAGCAGTCATATGAATACTATTATTTCTTGGCAATTCACAACCTTTAACCTCAGTAAGTCCCATGGTTCTATTTTGTTCTGGACTATCTAATGTACAGAATGTGATTTTAGCTTCTTTAGGAATTCGAAATACGGGGTATGAATAGGAATCATCATCAGAAGGTTCTAAACTATTAACTGTAAATCCTAATATATCACGATATATTTTTAATGACTTTTCTAAATCTGAGACTACTAATGTAATTCTTTTGTAAAATAAAGACATAATCCTGTTGTTTGTATTTTGTTAATCAATTAATTCTATAAATTCTATCCATACTCCGTCTGGCGAAAGCACAGAGAATACTTTTAACTTTCCATAGGGAGTTATTTCCAAAGTCTGCACTTCAGAATTTAACTGCACTCCTCTTTTTTTCAATATTGCAGCATACGTATCGGCATTTCTAATAGGAAATCGGTACATCAAAATCCCCAGATTAGGTGGTTTTGCCATAGCAGAGCAATCTTTCCCTTTTAATTCATTGGTTTGCAACAATTCTAAAGAACCATCATTTTCACCTGTAGGATGCACAATACATACTGGTACGGTAATATTTCCATTAATGTTTGGGGGTATTCCAATAACATTTTTGCCATGCGAACGGTCGTTTCCTTCTGTTTCAAAATACAATTCGAATCCTAAAATGTTAATAAAAAAGTCTCGGGTCTTTTCATAATCATTACATATAGTAGTAGAATTGAACACACGACTCGCCTTTTCAAATTCGAACCCTTTCAGAGGTGGATTAAAGCGTTGCATCATAGCAAAAGTGATACCATCAGGACCTTTTACAAGCACTTCTGACACATCAAATTTCCCAAAACTGAAACGATTGGGATCGGTATACCCGTTCCAACCTTCATCTTGAAAGCTACGATACATCTTTGCTATATTTTTTACTCTAATATTTACATCGAAAACACCTCCTGAATCCCAAATTTGAGTTCCAGAACGAATTTGTTGTTGCTCGACATTTGAGAATTTTACCAAACGTAAAAAACCTCTGTTATCTCCTGAGTTTATAAGTAAAGCTTCTTCTACTTCAACAGAGGTCTCAAGATGCCATAGTTGTTTTAAGGCATTACTACCATTACCATAATATACAAGCTTCCAACCACAGATTTCTTGATAGAAAGATAGTTCCCTTTCCAAATTAGAAACACTGAAGATGACTTCTTGGAATCCCTTTATGCTGGGATCGTCTGGTTCAAAATGAAGCGTGTGTGTAAAGTTCTTCATACAATCTAAGTTTATTTTCCTCCCAATCCCTATCCTTACTCTCCTTTATATATAGGTACAATATCTTTTGGAGGTTTGAGTCTATTAGGTTTTTCTACTTTTGCCTATTGCAATAAAATTGACAAAAACTCATCAAAATCAGCAACATACCTAATCTGGAGATTATTTTTAACTATTGATTCAATTATTTCTGTGATTTTGTTTTGATCTTACAAACCAACATCAACAGGAATAATATGATATCTATCCTAGAATCTCACCATATAAGTTTTTAGTAGGTTTTGATACATATTAGTATAGATGCGGATAAAGTTAATCATAATTAGTTAATAAAGTTAACTAATTATGAAAATATCTACTCCCTTTGTTTTTTTGTCGTTACTTTTTTCAGTTATCATATCAAAAATGTACCTCTTAGAGACGCTATAGGAAGTGATTCAAATTCATAAAGCTCTAAAAACACAGTTCACATACAATTAAATCAATTCCAAAACTGTATATATTTTAGATATTTTAGAAAAATTCAATGATAAAAATAAGGATTATAGCTGGTACAAATTGTTCTATAACTCAGCCTAATTAACATCTGATTATAGCCTTTATGAAGAACTTATTATTTTGGGTGAATCAGGATTGAGTCCTTTCCTAGATATTAGTAATGCAACTATCAATTCTGTAGATTTTTTTTAACATAAAATAAACTGGGTTGATCATACTAAACAAAAACCCTTTGGATAATATTCAAAATATCAAAACTATTAGCGCTATAATTAGATCGGGGAAATATCACCTAACAAAAAACCCGTTCAAATATATAAAATACTCAAAATCAAAATTAAACAAATATACAAGTAATATTGTTCATTGTAAATAAATAAAAAATGGGGAGAGAAAAAAAAAATAAAAAAAATAGTTAATTTAGTTAATGATTAACTAAATTAATTATTAAATTAGACGCACTATTTAAAATTTAAATGTTAAAATTATTGTATAATTTTTAAATGAAACTTTACTAAAAGTAGTATTTAAATTTAAAAAAAAATAAACAATATGAAACCAAAAAAAGTATTGAATTATATTTATTTATTAAGTATTTTATTCTCTAGCACCATTTATTCACAAGAAGGTACCGTATCGGGTATAGTAAGAGCAGATTCGGGATCACCGCTCCCAGGTGTTAGTATTATTGTTAAAGGAACTACAACTGGTACTATTAGTAACTTTGATGGCGAGTATAGCCTTAAAGCATCTCAGGGAGATATTTTAGAATTCTCCTCTATTGGGTTTGAAACACTACAAATAACAGTAGGCAGTAATAGTAAAATCGATGTACAATTGAATACTGATGTTAGTATATTGAACGAGGTGGTTATATCTTCTACAAGAAAACCAGTTCGAATATTACAAGCTACTACTGCTATTAATAGTATAAGAATAGCTGATATTGAAACCAAACAGCCAGAATCTTTTACCGAAGCTATTGAAAACACTCCAGGTGTAACTGTAGACAACTCTTCTGGTAGAAAAGGTACATTTAGAATTCGTGGATTTCCTGGTGGAAATGTATATACTACTACCTTAATAGATGGATTACCCGCTTCTGCAACTGCAGATTTATCTGGAGGAACCCAAGAATTTTATGGGATCGACCCTAGTATAGGACGTATAGAAGTTGTGCGTGGAGCAGCAGCAACTTTGTTTGGTCGAGCAGCAGCAGCAGGTGCTATAAATATTATTTCAAAAACTGGAGGGGAAAGACATAGTGGCTCCTTCTCCTTTCTAAAATATAATAATGTTTCTGGTGAAGGTCATCAATATGATGGTGATGTAGATTACCGTGCAGATTGGAATCTAAATGGGCCTATAAGCGATAAACTTCGTTACAATGTAGGTGGTTATGTTATTAATGACTCTGGTAATAAAGAACAGGCTAATAAAGATGTTGGTGCTCAAGTACGTGCTAATCTTGATTGGCTTATTTCTCAAACATCTTCTATTCGGATTTCAGGATCTTTTTTAAATAACCAATTTCAGAATGTAACAGATGCAGTCTATGATTTAAGTACTGAAGAAATTGGTGCTGGTTTTAGCACCTATAACACCTTTTACAATGATCCAAGACAGTTATTTAACCCAAATGGTATTGTTGCATCTGGGGGACAACCAGTTCTTGATACTGATGGTAATGTTATTCGTAACAATCCAGCTGATAATAGAGAGGAAGCGACTGGAGGTTATATTGCTATTGATGCACTATTTGATTTAGGCAGCGGTTGGTCATTTAACGAAAAATTAAAATACCAAGACTTGCAGTTTGATGACATTAATGAGATAGGACTGACTGGTTTTTTCACTGCAGAAAGTAGTATTTTAAGGTTTCAGTCTGGTGCTCGAAATCAAGTGAAGGATTTTATCTCAGAAACTAGATTTTCTAAATATATTGAGGGTACAACTGCTAAACACAATATAAGTTTTGGTCTTTACCTTGGAAACTCTAATAGAGATCGTTTAGGTATTAATTATCTATACAGATCCAGTGTAAGTCCAAGACCTGATTTTTTTGGTGGCTTTTTTGGCCCTCCAGGACCTCTATCTAACAATTCCTCTATTTCTGGAACAACATCTCACAGAGAAGAAAAAAGTACTGGGATTTTTATTGGAGACGAAATGGTATTCAACGATAAGTTGAGTATTAATATTGCATTTCGTTATGATTGGTTAGACGCTTCTTTTTCTAATAATCCAGACAAACTACGCCGTAGAGATATTGACTATGATCCTGAAGAACCCATGGAAAACAACCAGGAATTTAATGACTATTCTGGTTCAATAGGTGTAAACTATTTAATAGGAAAAAACTCTGCTATTTATGGTAACTACCTTAGAGCATTCTCGCTCAACGCAATTACCAATATTAATCAGGAAGCTCCTGAAGATAATGAGGTGATAAATAGCTTGGAGATAGGTTATCGAGCTGGCTTAGGTGATTTAACATTAGATGCAACATTCTTTAATACAAAGATTGACAATAGACTTACTAGTATATTTGATGCGGATCTCGCTGAATTTGTTATTAGACCAGCAGGATCTAATAAAATTATAGGTGCTGAAATTGCATTAAACTATACCCCTAAGGCAATAAAAGGACTTTTGTTAAGTGGTAGTTATACACGTCAAAATTCTGAATATGATGATTTTATTGTTCCGCTTAGTAGAGATGGAGATGGAGAAATTAATGCTGACCTAAACAATTTGTTCGGACTAAACCTTGATGATTCTGGCACTGCTATAAATGTAGAAGGTTTACAAGTACAGGAAACACCAAAAAATATTTACAACGTAAGTATTTCTTATAATCGTGATAGATGGGGTGCAGATTTTAGTGGTTTTACTTATTCAGGGGCATATGCAGACATTTTTAACCTTTTTGATAAACCTGACATCTCTATCTATAACATTGGAACATATGTGACATTTCCCTTTGAAGGAACAAATGAGTTAAGACTAAGTTTACGTGTTAAGAATATTTTTGACGGTGCAAGTCCTCAGGATTTATTTGTATCCTCTGGAGATGATAGTACACTTTTGGAAAGACAAAACAATCCTGACCCAACAGGTCGTTTGGCTTGGTCAACATTCCAAAACCCAAAAAGAGTATTATTTACTATAGGGTATAAGTTTTAAATAAAATTTATTTGATTTTAATAAATTAGGGAGCCTTCTCATTTAATGGCTCCCTTTTATTAATTCACAATACTTCCATTCAAAAAATCATTTTAATGAAAAATATTTTTTTTCCAATAGTAATACTATCACTTTTAAGTGTTAGTTGTAAACAAAATGTTATTGATACCACTGAAATTTCCTCTCAAAAGGTAAAAAGCCTGAATTTGGATGTACCAGAAGACAACATGACAGCTTTTGTAAAAGTTAGAGCTTCATTGAATGACAATGAAGAAGTTATATACTATGCAAATGGTAAAATTTATGGATTTATAGATGGGGAAAAAGATAAACCTTTAATGGGATTTCAGATGTATAATATTGCCCGTTCTATAAAAAGAGCAGAAAACAGTTACTATTTATTAACCAATGAAGTACTACTTTATACTGATATAGAAACTGGTGAAGTTCTAGAAAAGTACGACAATCCATATACTGGTGAAACTGTTGATGTTGTCCACGTATGGAATTCTCCAGTAAACCAAAAACAAGATATTGAAGGCCAATATGGAAAATGGGGTGTTCCTCATCAAAAACTAGGAGAAGATATGATCTGTATGAACGCTGATGTATTTTTAAAATACCCTTCACCTCTACCAATTAAAGATTTTCCAGAAAATTCACAATCTGATGATTATGAAGCTGCAGAATTATTTCAATTCTTTTTCTCTGAAAAAGCTATAAATGATCCTAATCAAGCTAGTGTGCCTTGTACAATTTCTTGGACACGTTTAGGCCCATGGTTACCATGGTTAAAAATGGCACAAAGACCAGGAAATATGGTTTACCAAGGGGCTGGATACAAACTAATGGAAACAGATTATGATAAAATGCCAAAAGTATTAACAGAATACGTAATGACTAAACATCCAGAATATAGACATGCCCCAACTGAATATTCATCACCAAATGAAACTAGTTGGACCTATTTTAAAAAGATAAGTACAAGCAAATAAGCTTTTAATATAAAAAATCATATCTAAGTAGTTTTATTTCGAGTCTTAAAAGAATGGTTCATACTTGTACCATTCTTTTTTGTTTAGTTTAAAACGTCATTGTATTTAAGCAAATATTGGTGTTAAAAATATTGAGCACCTTCTTATTGTAAAAAGTATGAAGATTAAAAATAATTTGAGGTGGTATATTATAGGTACAATTTTTTTGGCCACAACTATTAATTATATTGATCGCCAAGCTTTATCTGTGGCTGCTCCAGTTATTAAAAAAGATTTAGGGCTTTCTAATGAACAATATGGTTGGATAGTAAGTGCTTTTCTTTTGGCTTATGCTATTACGCAATTAATGGCTGGCATTTTTATAGATAAAAAAGGCACAAAAAAAGGATTCAGTATTGCCGTAATTTGGTGGTCTATAGCTAATATGCTTCATGCTTTTAGTAAAGGCGTATTTAGTCTTGGTGCATTTAGATTTTTACTCGGTATTGGTGAAGCTGGTAATTATCCCGCAGCTATGAAAGCCATTTCAGAATGGTTTCCTAAAAAAGAAAGAAGTAAAGCTGTTGGCATTTTAAATATGGGACCAGGCATGGGAGCCATCATCGCTCCACCTCTTATGGCTTGGCTAATACTTTCCTTTGGATGGAAAATGGCCTTTGTTGTTACTGGTGCTATTGGGTTTTTATGGCTGTTTTTGTGGCAAAAAATATATTATGTGCCTCAAAAGCATCCTAAAATATCCGAAGAAGAACTAAGCTATATTTCAAAAGAAAAACAGAATCCTATTAAAACAGCTAAAACACCATGGTTAGACTACTTTAAACACAAAGAAGTTTGGGGTGTAGCTTTATCAAGATTTGTTTCAGATGGTGTTTTCTATTTTTTCGTATTCTGGTTACCCTCATATTTAGCAGACGAAAAAGGCTTTAGTTTAGTTGAAATAGGGTTATTTGCTTGGATTCCTTTTGTACTTTCAGACATAGGAAGTTTTTTAGGAGGTTGGACAGGCACTATACTCATAAAAAAAGGACTATCAATAAATGCCTCCAGAAAATGGATTATTTGGATTGGAGCCATACTCGTGCTTCCTATTTTAGGTTGCCTATATATCTCATCACCTTATTGGGCGATAGGTTTAATTAGTTTTGCACTTTTTGCTACTCAATTTAAACAATCTGCTCTATTTACATTACCCATAGATTTATTTCCAGAAAAAGACGCAGCTTCTGTGTGGGGCATATCTGGTTCAGCTGGAAGTTTTGGAGCCATGTTATTTACACCCTTTATAGGTTGGTTGGTAGATGAGATTTCCTATTCTCCAGTATTTGTAATTGCATCTCTATTACATATAGTTTCTGCCATAATAGTTATGGTTCTTATCCCAAGAATTAAATTAATACAAGCATGATAAAATACACTCTTAAATTGATATCTTTTTTCATCTTCATTCACTTTGTAAATACAACACTTCATGCTCAGAAAAAAGAAATAACTCAATCTTCTTTAGAAAAAGATATTGTTGAACTTTTAAAATGGTTTCCAGGGGAATACGATAATCACCAACAGGTATATAAAGAAGCTGTCAACAATACCTCCAAGGAAAAACGACATAGACAAACACATCATATTTTCTTTCCTGTTCAAATTAAATCTATTCCAGGAAAACTATTATACGCTCAACAATCTCAGCATTACAATTTAAATGATATCTACAGGCAACGTATTTATGCCTTTAATGTTGATCTTGAAGAAAACGCTATTAAACTTACAATTTATACACCTAAAAACTCAGAACAACTCTTAAATGCACATCTTAACCCTTCAATCTTCAAAACCTTAAAAAAAGATGATTTCTATTTAAAACCTGGTTGTGATGTCTTTTGGAAAAAAGCAAACAACCAATTTGAAGGTTACCTTAAAAATAATGCGTGTAGTTATTTTTCAAAAAAATTCAATACTCAGGTCTATTTAAACGAAACCTTAATTTTAAGAAAAGATGCGCTTTTATTGGATGACACTGCTGTTGATAAAAAAGGGAATCTAGTTTTTGGAGTAAATGATAAAGGACCTACCATAAATTTAAAGGAAAAAGATTGTATCCATTAAACAAACGATATGAAAACAATATTTATAACCTTAGTTTCAATACTTTCTTTACTCAGTTGTAATAGTACAAAGAAAGATCAGCCTAAACTTACAGCAAAAGAAATCATACAAAAAGCTCATAAAAAAGCTGGTGGCGAGTTTTGGCGCAAACCAAGTAGTCTAACGTTAAAAGGTCATGGTGTATTTTATCGAAACGATTCAGCATTTATTCATGAAAAGCACAATATGTGGCGAGTTTTCGAGCAAACTAAAGAAAATGCTCATATGGCCAATGGTAAGGTGAGAATAGAATCTTTCAAAAATGATCAACCTGTATTTATAGTCTCTTTTGATGGAAAAAACACCTATGATTTAAACGGCAAACAAGAACAATCTATCGCAGATAAACGTTGGGCTTCCAATTTTGGTTTTGGAGTTATAAGGCATGCCCTAGATGAAGGCTATCAACTTGAATTAATGCCAGATGACACCATTTTTAACAAGCCAGTTCATTATGTAAAAGTTGTTGACCCTAATAAAGGAGAAACCTTTTTTGGTATAGAAAAAGAAGATTACAAAATTTTAAAAGTAGCGTTTCAAACACCAAGAGGATGGCATCATCGTATTTATTCAGATTTTTTTGAAAAGGAAGGATATAATTGGCTCCAATCGGGTAAAGTAGCACTTTTTTACAATGATAAACTAGCCAATGAAGTTTTCTGGGAAGATTTTGATGTAAACGAAACATTACCAGATAGCCTATTTATACTCACTGAAAAATAATCTGTCATGAAAAATAAACGCTTGGTATTAGCTGCTCGTCCTACAGGATTACTAATTAAGAATACCGATTTTAAAATGGAAGAAGTAGAGCTTCCAGCCTTAAAAGACGGTGAATTTCTAATTAAAGTCTTGTATTTATCTGTAGCACCTGTAATGAAATTCTATATGCAAGATGGCGCGGGAATTGAAGCACCACTACAATTTGGAGATACAATGCGAGGTCGAGGTGTAGGTAAAGTAATTGAAAGTAAAAATGCTGATTTTCAAGTCGGTGATATTGTTCAAGGTAAATGTGGATGGCAAGAATATGTGATTTGCGATGGAAGCCCATATTATATGTTGTATAAAATAAAACAACGAAAAGTTCCTTATTCTACGGCCCTTGGAGTTTTAGGCATGACAGGTTTTACTTCTTATTTTGGATTATACCATATTGGCGAACTTAGGGCTGGAGATAATGTATTGGTTTCGGCAGCAACAGGAGGTGTTGGTTCTAATGTTGGTAGTTTAGCAAAAATTAAAAATAGCAAAGCAGTTGGTTTGGCCAGTACAGATGAAAAATGTGAATTATTAACTAAAAAACTAGGGTATTATGGAGCTATTAACTATAAAAAAGAAAATATAAGTGAACGTATTGATCACTTTTTTCCAGAAGGCATAAACGTTTATTTTGATAATGTAGGAGGAGAAATTTTGGATATAGCACTAACCAAGCTAAAAAAATATGCTAGAGTAGTAATATGCGGTCGAATTTCTCAGTACGAAAATTCACTACATGACTCAGCCTATTCTTTAAAGAATTGGAACATGATTGGAGCTACAAGATCCAAAATGCAAGGCTTTTTTATTTATGATTTTGAAGAACTGTTTGGTAAAGCTGAGGCTGAAATGGCTCAGTGGATACAAGAAGGAAAACTCACCTATCAAGAGGATATTTTAGAAGGTCTTCATCAAATGCCAACTGCTCTAAACCGTCTTTTTGAACGAAAAAATATAGGTAAGCAGTTGGTACAAATTTCTAATTAAACTTAATAATATGCAGAATAAACAATTAGTCATTCGAGAATTTTCCAATGATATACAGGAGGCCACCGGTATTATTGAGAGTCCGATTTCAGAATTAGGATCAACAGATATATTGATCAAGAATACTTATGTAGGTATTAATGCTTTATACGATCGAGAATTATATCGAGGTAAAGTACCTTATATTAATATTCAATTCCCATACGTTTTTGGTGTAGAAGCTGTGGGCAATGTTATAGGAATTGGAAAAGATGTAAAGCACGTTAAAAATGGGGATGCGGTATCCACGGTAAAAGTAGGTACTGCCTACCAGGAATACCAAGTGATTTCAGAATCTGAAGTTATTACAATTCCAGAAGCCACACCAGAATACTTGACGCTTAATCCTACTGGTGTTTCGGCCTATTTAGCATTAAAAAAAGTAGCAGAACTACAACCCAATGAAGTTATTGCTGTGTCAGCAGCAGCAGGAGGGTTAGGGCATATCATTGTTCAATTGGCGAAACAAAAAGGATGTCATGTAATCGCTATTTGTGGCACAGAAGAAAAAGAGGTGCTATTACAAAGCTTAAACTGCTGTGATCACATCATTAATCATAGAAAAGAAGATGTTGAAACTGTTTTAAATACTGAATATGCTTCAAAAATTGATGTTGCTTTTGATTCGGTTGGTAGACATATGTTTGACTCTTTTTTAAAAAATTTGGCTCCTTTAGGCAGATTAATTGTAAGTGGACTTGCTACCGAAATTAATGAAGGGAAATTTGAAACTATAAATTCGCCAAGAGTATATGAAAGTATATATTGGAAAGGAGCTTCTGTACGTTGTTTTATGAATCATTTATATAAAAGCGAACATCCCGAAGCCAGGAAAATACTTTTTAAACAGTACCAAAAAGGCATACTACAGGCTAAAGTAGATCCAACAGAATTCAAAGGTATTGCCTCCATTATAGAAGCTTCAAAATACCTATTAGAAGGCAAAAGTTGTGGTAAAGTTGTTGTTTCTCTATAATACCATTCGTTTATTGAAATCCACTTTCCTCAAAATCCATCATAGTTTCAGGATCTGCCGTTTGGATCAAAAGAGCTTTTTTCCTAAAGAATCGTAAAAAGCCTGAATCGCCCATGCGTGATCCGTTAATACCTGATTCTTTGAATGAATTCTTTTCGGCATCATACACTTTGTTAGTCAAACTGCCATCATTAATACTAATGGCACCTGCTTCTATCTGGGAAGCCACTTTTAAGGCATTATCAATATCGGTAGAGAAAACGGAAGCTGATAATCCATAAATACTATCATTAGCTAAAATAATGGCTTCTTCTTCTGTTATAAACGACATGATAGGAATAATAGGTCCAAAGGTTTCTTCGGTCATTACCATCATATCGTGATTTACATGAGTCAATATGGTTGGCCTGCACCATAACCCCCCATCAATATTCTCTACTTTGCCCCCTGTAATTAAACGTGCACCTTTTTGTATTGCATCATCAATCTGTTGTTGTATTTTTTCAGCTTGTTGGGCAAATATCAATGGTCCCATTTGACCTTCTTCAGGATTGGTAGTCAAGGTCACTGCTTCTGCTTTTGTAGCGATTTCCTTGACGAATTCGCTATAAACACTTTCAGCTACATAAATACGTTCCAAAGACTGACACGCCTGTCCAGTTGCACCAACAGCGCTTCTTAAAATACCATCGGTAGCAATTTGTATATCCGCATCTTCCAAAACAATCCCAGGATCTTTTCCTCCTAATTCCAAAAAAGCAGGAATAAAACGTTCAGCACAAACAGCTCCAATTTTTCTACCTGTTGGAACACTACCTGTAAAACATATTGCATCTACATTCTGAACAACAGCTTTGCCTGCTTCTGCCCCACCTCGAACCAGTTTTAAAACACCAGTCAATTCAGGTACGGCATTAATACTTTTTTCAAGACCATCCATAAATCTTGGAGTAACTTCACTAGGCTTCAACAATACTCCACAACCCGCTAATAAAGCAGGTATTGTATCAATTAATGCTAATAATAAAGGAAAGTTCCAAGGGCTAATAACTCCAACTAGTCCATATGGAATCCATTGTTGATTTATTTTTACTGTATTTGCTGAGATAGATGGTCGCTCAATCGGAGGTGCATATAATTGTGGAGCGCGAAAGCACCATGCCTGTATTAAGCCCAAGATACCACTAACCTCAATAGTAGCTATTCTCTTTCGAGCAGTATCTATAGCTAATTGATCGGCTATTTCTGATTGAAATTCTTTAAAACTATCCAACCATTTTTGTAATACAGCAACACGATCTGTAATTGCCATAGCCTGCCAATTTTTCTGATTACTACGAATATCCTCTGCCTTTTTATTGATTGCCTGAAATGAATCTTCAATTAATTCATAATCAAAGACTCCTGTTCTGGGGTTTCTAATTTCCATTGCGTAATTTTAAGTACTTTACTAAAAATCAAGTAAGCTTGATTATTTATTTATTTATTTCTTTCTTTAAAAATACGAAGTTAATTAAAATTAAAAAAATAGTTAATTAAATTAATGATTAACTTTGTTAACTTTTTTTTGTATTTTAGTACTTTAATTGCTCTAGATGATTAAGTTTCTTTAGAAACAAATCCCTTTTTTCGATTTTAATTTGATTTATCAAAATAACACACATGAAAGTAATCCTTGAAGAACAAGGCCTTAGAGATGGACTACAAACACTATCACAGACAATTCCAACTGAAAAAAAATTGGAATATCTGGATATGCTCATAGACGCAGGAATCAAAAGAATTCAGATTGCTTCTTTTGTTCATCCCAAGTTAGTACCTCAAATGGCGGATGCAGAAGAAGTTTGTAAAAAAATAAACCGAAAACCAGGTGTTATTTATAGCGGATTAGTCCTCAATTTAAAAGGTGTAGAACGTGGTATAAAAGCAGGCCTAGATCATTTAGCTTGTTCTATTTCGGCAAGCAATACACATAGTCAAAAAAATGCAAGACTCACCTTAGATAAAGCCAAACAGGCATTCAAAGAGATGGTTGCTCTGGCCAAATTAAACAACGTTACGGTTAGAGGTGGTATTCAATGTGCTTTTGGATGTCGCTATGAAGGAAAAATAAAAGCTTCACATGTGTTGGATATGGTAGATCACCATCTAGATTTGGGTATTGATGAACTTGCTCTAGCCGACTCTACAGGAATGGGAAATCCTAAGGAACTTGGAGAGTTAATGCAAAAAGTCATAGAAAGGGCCAATGGAATTCCGGTAATACTCCATTTGCATAACACTGAAAATAAAGGCTATGTTAATTTGTATGCTGCTCTCGAAGCTGGAGTCCGTATTTTCGATACTGCTTTTGGTGGTTTGGGTGGATGTCCTTTTATTAAAAGTGCAACGGGCAATATTGCCACTGAAGATACCACTCACATACTAGCACAACTGGGGTATGAAACAGGAATTGATATTCATAAAATAGCACGTATAAGTCATGCAATGGAAGAAACCTTAGGGCATAAATTGCCAGGGCAACTTTATAACTTATTAGATACTAAAAACATCAAAATTATATAAATGGGACAAACAATTTCAGAAAAAATAATATCAAATCACGTAGGCAAAAAAGTATATGCTGGTGAGCTAGTAGTAACCGAAGTTGATGGTGTTATGGCTACTGATACTACAGCTCCTTTAGCAATAAAAGCTTTTAAGGAAATGGGAGGGCAAAAGGTATTTGACCCTAATAAGTTTGCTCTTATCATTGATCATGCAGCTCCTTCACCAAATGAAAGAATCGCTAATTTGCATAAGTTGATGCGTGATTTTACTAGAGAACAAAACAGTCAATTATTTGAGATAGGTGAGGGAATTTGCCATCAGGTCATGGTTGAAAAAGAGTATGTAAAACCAGGGTATATTTTCATTGGTGCTGATTCACACACTCCCACGTACGGGGCATTAAACGCCTTTGCATGTGGAGTTGGATCTACAGATTTAGCAGCTGTTATGATGACAGGCAAAATTTGGCTAAAAACCCCACAAACCATTAAAATTCAATGTAATGGCATACTTCAAAAAGGTGTAACCGCTAAAGATCTTATCCTCTTTCTGGTAGGCAAGATAACAGTTTCTGGAGCCACTTATCAAGCTATAGAATTCTGTGGGGAGGCATTTGAAGGGTTAAGCCTTTCTAGTCGAATGACTATTGCCAATATGTCATCAGAAATGGGAGCCAAAACAGGAATCGTACATCCTAACGGACTTCAATTGGATTATAATTATGACGCTATTATTCCTGATGAAGATGCTAGTTATATTAAAACTTTTGAATTTGATATATCAGATCTAGAACCTCAGATAAGTGCCCCAGAATCACCTGACAATGTGCATAACATCTCAAATTATGAGGGTACAAAGGTGGATTATGCCTTTATAGGTACCTGCTGCAATGGAAGACTGGAAGACTTGGATGTAGCAGCAAAAATTTTAAAAGGAAAAAAAATACATCAAGATACGCGTTTAATTATAGCACCTGCTTCACAAAGTGTGTTACTAGATGGCATTAGTAATGGTAGCATTACAACCTTAATTGAAGCAGGAGCCTCTCTAATTACCTCAGGGTGTGGCCCCTGTGTAGGAACTCATCAGGGAGTTCCCGCCGATGGAGAGGTTGTAATATCAGCCGCCAATAGAAATTTTAGAGGAAGAATGGGAAACCCTAATTCTAACATCTATTTAGGAGCTCCTTCAACTGTTGCTGCGTCAGCACTTGAAGGTAAAATTACCAACCCAAAAAAATATTTGTAATGAGTGAAAGAATAACAACAAAAATAAAAGCCACTTGTCATGTATATGGAGACCATATTGATACAGATCGGATTATCCCTGGTAAGTATACTAAGACATTGGATTTATCCACACTAGCCGATCATGTATTGGAAGACTTAGATCCTAATTTTGCCAACATAGTCCAGAAAGGAGATATTTTGGTTGCAGGTACAAACTTTGGTTGTGGCTCATCACGAGAACAAGCTCCTTTGGCTCTAAAAAAATCAGGAGTAGCAGCTGTAATTGCACAAGATTTTGCTCGTATTTTCTTTAGAAATGCTATTAATATAGGATTACCTGTATTAGAAATTGGTAATCATAATATAAAAAAAGGTTCAGAAATTGAACTCGATTTGCGAGAAGGTTTGGTCATTGATCATACTGCTAATATAGAATATAAAGCGACAAAACTCCCTGATATTATGTTGGCCATTCTATCGGATGGCGGACTTGTACCGTATTTAAAAAAACATAATAATTATTCCATATAATATGAGTAGAATAGAACCAATTCAAGAATATAAGGACAGTACTTTGAGTGCACTCTTTGAGCAAGGTGAAAAATGGATGGGTTTTTTGCCAAACGATGGATTACTAATGGCTCACAAGCCTGAATTACTTACTTCATTTTTTGATTTAGCAAAAACAATATATGAAGAAGGAGAAGTAGATAATGGCTTAAAGAGAATGATTGGTCATATTACAAGCCTATCTGCTGGATGCTCATATTGTAGTGCCCATACTTCTTATGGCGCAGCAAAACAAGGTGTTTCTGAAGAAAAACTGAAAGCCATTTGGCAATTTCAAACTTCTCCTCTCTTTTCAGAAAAAGAAAAAACAGCATTAAACGTTGCTCTAAAAGCTGGAATGATACCCAATCAGGTCACTGATGAAGACTTCGATATGTTAAAAAAACATTATAGTAACACGGCCATTGTAGAAATTGTAGGGGTAATATCTCTTTTCGGTTTTTTAAATAGATGGAATAGCACTTTGAATACACAACTAGAGTCAACACCTAGCAATTTTTATAACAAAATAAAACAAGATAGCGATGGATAGTATGCCTTTAAAAGGATTAAAAGTATTAGAATTCACTCATGCCGTTATGGGGCCTTGTACAGGACTTCTTTTAGCTGACATGGGTGCTGATGTTGTACACGTTGAACCCACAAATGGAGATAATACAAGAAGATTGCAAGGTTTTGGCACGGGTTATTTCTGGTTCTATAACCGAAACAAAAGGAGTTTAGCTATTAATCTAAAATCAGAAGAAGGTATTGCCGTAATTCATGATTTGGTCAAAGAATATGATATTGTTGTTGAAAATTTTGGACCAGGTACTATGGATCGTCTTGGTCTTGGTTATGATGCATTAAAAAATTTGAACAAAGGTCTCATCTATTGTTCGTTAAAAGGTTTTTTAAGTGGGCCTTATGAAAAAAGACATGCAATGGATGAGGTCGTTCAAATGATGGGAGGATTAGCCTATATGACCGGCAGAAAGGGAGATCCTTTGCGAGCAGGAACTTCGGTAATTGATATTACAGGAGGAATGTTTGGCTACATAGGTATCTTGCAGGCGTTATATGAACGTGAAAAAACTGGTGAAGGAGGTTTTGTAAAGTCTGCATTATTTGAAACATGTGCCTTTTTAATGGGGCAACACATGGCATATGCTTCTCAGATAGATTATCAAATTCCTCCTATGCCCTCTCGTGTTAGTGCTTGGTCTATATATAAAGTATTTGATACCAAAGACAATGACAAAGTATTTATTGGTATTATAAGTGAAAAACACTGGGAACGCTTATGTGAAGTTTTTGAATGGAGTGATTGGGCAACCGATGCCAGATTAGAAACCAATAATCAAAGAATTGATGAAAGAGATTGGTTTTTACCAGCCTTAGATGAACGAGTTAAGGGCTTTACAAAAAGTGACATCATAGAGCGTTGCGATAAAGGTCATATTCCATTTGCTCCTATAAGTAAACCAGAAGATTTGTTTGAAGACGAACAACTAAACAAAGGTAATAGTTTGATGGAGGTAACTATGAACGATGGTATCTCAACCATGTTACCAAAGTTCCCTTTGGAGTATAAAGGAACACGTGTAGAAAAACGTTTAGATCCTCCTAAAATAGGGGAACATACTAAAGAGGTTCTAAAAAGTTTAAATATTGATGATGATACTATTGCTAAAATGGTGGCAGAAGGTATTATAAAAACAGAATAAAAGACCAATTTCAAACTAATTTTATACACATTATTTGTTCTGGTTACTTTCAACAAAACCAATGCGCAACAAGAAACAAGCTTAAAAGTAAGAAAGAATACTATGAAAACAACATTTAAACATATTATTGATGCATCAGAACTTTTTGAATTAGTGCATTCAAACCAGGTTATTCTTGTAAATGCCAGTGGGGGTCCAAACGGACGGTCCGATTATGAAAAACAGCATTTAAATGGCGCTTTTTTTCTTGATTTGAATGAAGACTTATCAGAAATACACGAAGACCCTGCTCATGGAGGAAGACACCCATTACCGAAAATTGAGGACTTTGCTCAAACCATTTCCAACCTTGGCATGACACCAGATAGCCATGTTGTTGTTTATGATGATAAAGGAGGAGCCAATGCATCTGCTCGTTTATGGTGGATGTTAAAAGCCGTTGGTCATGAAAACGTACAGGTTCTAAATGGTGGCATTCAGGAAGCTAAAAATGCTCAGTTTCCTATAAATTCAGATAAGGTGACGCCTAAAGTTGCTCCATTGTACCCTGTAACCACATGGCTACTTCCACTGATTAATATTGACCACGTAGAAAACGTTTCACAGGAGAAAGATTATATGGTTATAGATGTTCGGGCCACGCCTCGCTATAACGGAGAATTTGAGCCAATTGATTCAATAGCAGGACATATACCTGGTACTGTAAACGTTCCTTTTTCAGATAATTTAGAGGATAATGGTACATTCAAATCTCCTGAAGTATTAAAAGAAAAGTATACTCAAATATTTAAGAACACCCCTAGAGATAACATCATTTTTCATTGTGGTTCAGGTGTAACTGCTTGTCACTCTCTATTAGCGATAGCCCATGCAGGATTGGACATTCCTAAACTTTATGTAGGTTCTTGGAGTGAATGGAGTAGAAACAACAAAACCGTAATAACAAAAAGCTAAATACTATGAAAGGTTCAATCATTTTAATAACCCTCTTTCTGGTGTCGTGCATGCAAGCACCTCAACAAGAAAAGCAACAAGAACCACTTTATAACTATGACGTAGAAGACCGTTTAGAGGAATTGGGCATAGAGCTTAGTACGCTTAAAATGCCAAAAGGCATTAAAATTTCGTTTGCTGTTAAAGACGGGAGTACCTTATACCTTTCAGGTAATATTCCTTTTTCTCCCACAGGTGAAAAATATGTTGGGAAACTGGGTCGTGATCTCACCATTGAAGAAGGATACAAAGCTGCTCGTTTGACTGCAATTAATCAATTGTCTGTACTTAAAGCAGAACTTGGAGACCTTAATAAAGTAGAAAAAATAATTAAAGTATTAGGCATGGTTAATGCCGAACCTGATTTTAAAGATCACCCAAAAGTAATAAATGGATTTACAGATTTAATGGTCGAAGTATTTGGAGAACGAGGGATGCATGCCAGGTCTGCAGTTGGTATGAGTTCCATTCCACTAAACGCCGCCTGCGAAATAGAAATGATTGTAAAAATTAGAGAATAAGATATGCAAACAACAAATAAAACAGCTAAAGAACTCTATTTTGAAGTAAAAGCAAATCCTGCCAGAAAACGTTTTGGCTTTGGAAAAAAAGCAGCTTTAGTAAATATCGATATTCAAAAAGCATATACACGCACAGACCTTTTTAAAACAGCTTATGAATCTGATCCTAAACAGCTAGGTTATGTAAACGAATTAGCAGCAAAATTTAGAGCTCTGGGATGGCCAGTTGTTTGGACCAATGTTGCCTATATGGATACCGCTGCAGATGCAGGTGTATGGGGCACACGAACCGACACACCAGACAGCTTACAAAACATCAAATTTGGGTCTGAACGTTCAGAACTTGATGACCGGTTAATTTTAGATAGAGATACAGATGTATTTTACGAAAAGAAAATGCCTTCACCTTTTTTTGAAACACCTTTACAGTCATTGCTGGTATGGCATCAAGTAGATACAGTAGTTTTAACAGGAGGCTCAACATCTGGTTGTGTACGTGCTGCTGGTGTAGATTCACTATCAAGAGGTTATAGAACCATAATTCCTGAAGAATGCGTAGCAGATAAACACGAAAGCTATCACTATGCTAATCTTACTGATTTATCATTAAAATACTGTGATGTTTTAGAAGTAAAAGAAGTTTTTAATTGGCTAAATACTTTAAAATAGGAAGATGAAAGAAGACCCAGGATATTATGATTATTGGCCTTATGAAAATAGGCCAAAAATACAATGGCCCAATGGTGCTAAAATAGCATTTTGGGTAGCACCTAATATTGAGTTTTACGAATTAAATCCACCAAATAATCCATATAGAAAGCCCTGGCCACAACCTAATCCTGCGTTGCCTGGATATACCAGTAGAGACTGGGGGAATCGTGTTGGCCACATTAGACAAATGAATTTGTTAGAAAAGTACGGTATTAGAGGTTCTATATCCTTATCTACTGCTCTTTGTGACCACCATCCTGAAATTATAGAATTATGCAAAGAACGCAATTGGGAATTTTTTAGTCATGGTATTTACAATACTAGATATACCTATGGTATGACTGAGGCTCAAGAGCGAGACATGATTAAAGATTCTATTGAAACCATATACAAGCATACGGGTCAGAAATGTGCTGGTTACTTAGCACCTGCCTTATCACACTCAGAGAATACTTTAGACTTATTTGCCGAAGTGGGCACTGAATTATTTGGAGATGAAGCTGGCTATTATTCATGTGATTTATTTCATGATGATCAACCCACTCCTATTCATTTAAAAAACGGTAAAAAGTTTGTATCTATTCCATATTCTTTAGAAATGAATGATACCATAGCATATCTGGTTCAAAAAACCACTCCTAGAAGATATGGTAAAGAACTCATGGATAACTTTGACCGTTTATATGCTGAAGGTGCAGAAAGTGGAACCATTATGTGTATACCAACTCATAATTACCAAGTAAGTAATGCGCACCGTATTAAAGCTTACGAAGAAGCTTTAGAATATATTACTGGACACCCAGATGTTTGGGTAACTACAGGTAAAGAAATAGCACAATACTTTATGGATAACTATTATGATACGGTTTTAGCCGATATCGAAAATAAAAATAAAAAATATGGCAACGCTTGATAACGACTACTTAAAATACCCTGAGCGTTCCTACGGAATGGATCATGATCGTTATGACTGGGCTATGCTTCATGATAGAAAACCTATTACATGGCCTAACGGAAAAAAAATAGCGCTTTGGGTAAATGTATGTTTGCAGTTTTTCCCAATAGACCAACAAGGTATCCCATTTAAGGTGCCTGGAGGCATGACAAAACCTTACCCAGACTTACGTCATTATAGTTTAAGAGATTATGGTAATCGTGTGGGGGTCTATCGTTTTTTTAAAGCTTTAGATCTGTTCAATATCACACCTACTGTTGCTATCAATACGAGATTAGCAGAACGCTACCCTTATTTATTAGAAACGGTGAAAGAACGTGGAAATGAAATTCTATGTCATGGATATCATATGGATAAACTACATTATGGCGGACAAGATATTACTGAAGAACAAGAGTTAGTAAAGAGATCTCTAGATAAGCTTAGAGAACTCTCTGGTCAAGATATAAAAGGGTGGATAAGTCCTGCTAAAAACGAATCTGAAAACACGCCAGATATTTTGGTAGCTAACGGTATCACTTATTTTAGTGATTGGGTAAATGACGATATGCCTTATGAATTTAAAACAAAAAATGGTAATTTAACCGCTATGCCATTGGCTACTGAATTAGATGATTTTTTTATCATTTTAAATAATTTACATTCAGCCGAAGATTGGGCACATCAAGTAGAAGATGCTTTTGAGTTTTTACTAAAAGAAACAGAAACCAGTGGTGGAAGGTTGTTAAGTTTAAATATTCATCCGTGGGTTTTAGGACAACCTCATCGAATTAAATATTTAGAACAAGTATTAGAAAAACTAAGTAATCATAACGCCATTTGGTCAGCCTCGGCATCAGACATTTTAGGTGTTTGGAAAGCGCAAAAATAAAGTAAACACATGATTGAATTCCTATCGTCTTATATTCCAAATATTTTACAAGTTTTACTGTTTTTGGTAATGTTAGGCATGGGAATGACATTAACAATTAAAGATTTTACTAGGGTAAGCGCTACACCCAAGGCCACTTTCACGGGGTTAATTAATCAAATTATTTTGGTACCTCTAATAGCATTTGGTATCGTATCATTTGTGCCAATGCCACCAATGATTGCTATGGGTTTAATGGTCTGTGCCTGCTGTCCTGGTGGTGCTGTATCTAATTTGTTCTCGTTTTTGGCAAAAGGAGATGTAGCGCTCTCTATAACACTAACAGCCATAAGTAGTATTCTTACTATTTTCACTATTCCTTTAATCATAAATTTTTCTTTAGAGGCTATTTTAGGTGAAGCTTCTAAAAGCATTCAATTACCTTTAGGAAAAACCATTTTAAATATTTTTAAGTTAACTGCGCTTCCAACAATGTTAGGCATGCTAATTAATTATAAATGGCCTGCATTTTCATTAAAAAGTAAGCCAGCAATTAAGTCGGTTTCTATATTAGTAATAATTCTTGCGCTTGCATTAATGACCATAAAATTAGAAGAAATCGGTAATAGCTGGCACTTTTTTAAAGCCTCTTTTGTTGGTGTATTACTTTTAAATATTTTAACATTATCTGTTGGCTATTTTTCATCTAGAGGTTTGGGTATTTCAAAAAAACAATCTGCAACCATATCTATTGAAACGGGCATGCAAAACAATGTTCTTGGTATGACCATAGCCATTTCCACAAGCCTGTTAAATGAACCTAAAATGGCTGCCACCGCTGGAGTTTACGGCATAGTAATGTGCATAATAGCCATAGGCATTATTCAACTTTACAAAAGAATTATCACTTCTTAAACCTATAATTAAAAAGAAATAAACATTTAATTATTGGGATTATTTATTACATTTATAAAATAGTTAATAATATTAACCATTAATTATATTAATTAAATAATTAAAACAATTAAACTATGATTTTTAAACGTATTTTAATGGCATTCTGTTTTTTAACAATGTCATTCAATGGACTATACGCCCAAAACAATGCTTTACAAGCAGATTTGGAAGAAATGATGCAATGGTTTGAAGGCGAATTTGACAACTTTCAACAAACATGGAAAGAAAACGAAGATAATGTAGATCAAGAAATTCGTCATGAACGTATTCATTCTATCTTTAAAAAAATAGAGGCTCCTAAACTTGGCAATAATGTGTTTTATGTGAAACAGTTTCAAAACGGTGATACTACCGATATTTATCGTCAGCGTATCTATAACTTTCACATTAATGATATTGAACAAGCCATTCAGTTAGACATCTATTCATTTTTGACTCCTGAAGATGGTAAAAAATATGCCATGGCTAATCACAACCCATCTATATTAAAAGATATAGCTGCAGAAAATTTAAGAGCTACAGCCGGATGTGAAGTATATTGGAAAAAAAATGAGGATCATTTTGTTGGATATATGAAAGATAGAGCATGTCATTTCACCTCCAGAAGAAGTGGTAAAGAAATTTATATTACAGACACCTTAAATCTTACTCCAGATGAAATATGGATACAAGATGAAGCCGAAGATGCCGATGGTAATTATATTTTTGGAAATAAAGCCGGTATTCCTCATAAGTTAAAGAAATGTAGATTTTTTAAGGGATGGATCGCTATAGAAAAAGCGCCTAAAAGCGACGATTATTATTTTATGAAAAATATAATATTACATGATCAGGGACAAAAAGTGCAACTTATAGATGATAAAGATGGTACTAAAACCAAATATGCTGTGGAACTCTCTGAAGTGATATATGCTTCAGGAATAGAAGTGCTTAAATTAGCCATTTATGAAGAAGGCAAAGAAAAAGCTCCTGCTTATGTTTGGGCAAATCCTAATGCCAAACAAATCGGTATTAATATTAGAACTATGTCTACTGGGTTTACGCTTATAGAAGCAGAGTAATTAATGTCATTCAGAACGAGGTATGAGGAGGAGTCTCATCTCTCCGAGATGTCTCGTCACTCATACTTCGTTCTGTCGATATGACAAAATCTATATTTATAATCTCTCAAACTTCCCCGTATTGAAGTAAGAGTTCTCGATACTTAGTCTAAAAAGCCTCAATTCGAACTGACAGATGAAACCTAATTCATCTTTAATGCATTCCTGCTCCACCATTTACATGCAAACATTGCCCTGTTAAATAAGAGGCTTCAATACTCAACAAAAACATCACTACAGAACTAATTTGTTCTGGTTTTGCAAGAGATTTTAAAGGCACCATTTTCATATAAGCGTCTTTATTAAATCTAGTAGTCCCATCTTCCTTATAAATGAAATTAGTATCAACAGCACCTGGCGCCACTGTGTTTACTCTAATTTTAGGTGCTAATTCTGCTGCTAATGTTTTACTAAAGGCCACTACACTGGCTTTTCCAGCTGTATAAGGGCCATAATTTTTCTGACCAATAAATGCTAATCCTGAAGACATATTTACAATAGCCGCATTGCTTGCTTTATTCAACAAACCACTGAACACTTTACAAGAATTAAAACAGCTTTTAAAACTTATATCATAAGTCTCGTTCCAATCATTAATATCCAATTCTAAAATAGATTTAAACTTCTTAATAGTCCCGGAGAGGTTTACCAATCCATGAATTTCAGAAACTTGTTTTTCAATTTTAGCTTTTACCCTATTCATAGCATCTATATCCATAGGGTTTGCTTGAAAATAAAAATTATTATCTCCTCTTGGGGTTGTTGAATCTTCTTGAATATCAATACCAAAAACTGTAGCGTCTGCAAGTAATAAACTATTAATTAGCGAAATACCAATTCCGCTATTGGAACCAACAATTATTATATGATATCCTTTTGCCAAATAATTTGATTTTAAAGCCATTATTTCTTTTTAAAATTGGTATTATCAGAATTAATATAACCAGGTTCAATAAAAGTCCAACCAGACACTACTTTTCGTAAATTAATTCCAATACGTTTGGAGTCTGGATTAGACCAAGTATAACTAATTGAACGACTGTTAATACCTACACTATCCATTGGTATATCATATATTGCTAATTTCATAATGGCTAATTTCTTTGCAAACAAAAGCTGTGTTAATTCTACGGTGTAATCAACTCCTTCAACATCTAACTCAACCATTCCTCCTTGATCATGAATTTCGAGATTTCCTTGATGATATACACCATTACTTTCTGATTCCATGGGGTATTCAATCCAACCAGAAAATTTTCGAACTCTTACAAATTTGTACGGGTCTTTATTTTTAAATTGTTTTCTGTTACCTATCCAGAGTGTATCTTTATCTATCTTAAAATCAGAGCTGGATAGATCAACCTCTGAAAAGGTCATTTCTTCAACTAGATGTTTCCCATTTCTACCTTCATGTAATGCTACTAAAAAGGAACTATTTTCTTTCTCACTTATCCTTAACGAAAAATGACGATGCTTATCATCAGTTTCTACACGATGTTTACTCTCTGCTGTATTCTCAAGCCAGTATTGTTGAAAATTATCCCATTCACCAATAAAGATTTTTTGTTTTTGATCCAAAATCACTTCTTTCGATTTTTCAACCGAGGTATTGCAAGAAATTAATCCATTTACCATAGAAGATATGATAATTATCTTAACTAATGTTTTCATTTTTTTTGTTATTTCAGGTAGTATACCCATCGATTAATAATTGTTGTATTTCTTCTGGAGTTGCATTTTCATTTTGTTCATAAA
The DNA here is from genome assembly GCA_947498785.1 of uncultured Aquimarina sp. GTDB lineage: Bacteria > Bacteroidota > Bacteroidia > Flavobacteriales > Flavobacteriaceae > Aquimarina. The sequence goes on from CANMLS010000003.1 coordinate 246,957, forward strand.
GTAGGTGCCACGCTTTAATCAAATAAGAACCATCTCCTTTGATTTCTGGTAATTCGATTATCTGGTCTATATTTTCCTTTTCTATTAATTCAATTCCCAATGTCGATGACATTTTATAATCAGAAATTTCTATACTCTTTTCATTTATGTGATCTACCATCGCATTCATACGGGCTGCATTATCCTTTTGTATTGATATAACCTTTACATTGTGAGGAAAATCATGACTAATGAGTTGATTTATATAAGGAAGAACAATACTGCCTTCCCATTTAAATATATTGGTTTCTACCTTAAGCTGTTGAACATACATTGCTTTCTCATGTTTAAAAGCAGCTTTATAAGCATAATAATAATGCTTCCCTGCTTTTAAAAAATCAACCACTATAGCGTGCATTACTTCAAGAGGTAACTGAGGTCGATTTAGATAATACTTCTTAATTTTGAAACACCATGGGAAATATACCTGTAAATTTGATACGATATCCCAAAGTACCCTTAAGTGATTTCCATCTTTACTCGGTGTAAGATCGGGAAAATAGCTTTCCAAGATTTTATCACGTAAGTCATCCTCAAAATGAGCTGCATTATCTAAAAATATATGTGATACCATATCTTCATTTTCCAAAGCATAACGAATTGCTATTTGAGCCCCTGTAGCTGAACCATAAAGAGCTAATTGTGATATATCCATTTTCTTGAATAACTTATGTAGCAAGATTGTGTACGCGCTAAGACTTTTTGGAGGACTCTCTAAACCATCAGACCTTCCATACCCCGGTGTATCTATACAGATAACAGTATATTTATCAGCCAGTCTACTCGCTAAGGGTAAAAGCATATCTGATGAGTGAGGAGAAGGATGTAAAAGAGCAATGGCTGGTCCATTTCCCATAACTTGAACATAAATTCTTCTTGATCCTATTTTTATGTATTTTCTAATAATTTGATGCATAATAATATAAATAAAATAGTTAACTTAGTTAATTATTTATAATATTAACTATTTTTATTTAAATAATTTCATTTAACCGTAAAAAAATACAATGATTAACAAAAAAGTAATACTAAAGAGTAGGCCAACAGGGCAAATTGAAGATTCTAATTTTGATATTGTAACTGATACATTACCAGACATACAGACCAATGAAGTGTTAATACAAATTGAGGCAATATCATTGGATCCCGCTATGCGAGGGTGGATGAATGTAGGAACTACTTATATTAAAGGTGTAGAAATTGGAGCTGTTATGCGTTCATTTTCTGTTGGTAAAGTCATACATTCAAAAAATGACATCTTTAAAGAAGGTGAATATGTATCTGGACTTTTAGGCGTGCAGCAATATTATATTAGTAACGGACAAGATCTTACCAAGATAGACGTCTCAAAAAGCAAGACCAGTCTTCATCTAGGGATTTTAGGTATGCCAGGTATGACCGCTTACTTTGGCCTTTTAGAAAAAGGAAAACCTAAAAAAGGAGAGGTTATTTATATTTCTGGAGCTGCAGGAATAGTTGGCTCTATTGTTGGACAGATTGCCAAAATACATGGATGTACTGTTATTGGTTCGGCTGGCAGCGATGAAAAATGTCAATATCTTATAAATGAATGCAATTTTGATATGGTCATTAACTATAAGACAGAAGATATTGATGAAAAATTAAAAGCATATGCCCCAGATGGGATACATATCTATTTTGATAATGTAGGTGGTCCTACATTAGATATCGCCTTGGCAAATTTGGCTAGAGGAGCTAGAGTAGTTATTTGTGGAGCTATATCTCAATATAATAATATGGCAAATATGTATGGCCCAAAAAATTACATGAAAATTGTTACTGCTCGAGGTGTTTTAAATGGTGTTATTGTTTTTGATTATGTAGATGAATGGCCAAAAGCAGTAAATGAGATTTCTAATTGGATCAATCAAGGAAAAATATTTGCTAAAGAGCATCTTATAAATGGTTTAGAAAAATTCCCTGAAGCTCTAAAAATGTTATATACTGGTGGAAATTTTGGGAAACTAGTGTTAATTGTTTAAAATAAAACTTTGAATAAAATTACTATGACAACTAAAAAAAATAAACTGCCGAATACAGATATTAGTGGAGTATACGAAGTGATGCTTGGCACAGATGATGCAACCTATGCAAAAAAATATTTTGCCGATTTTGGTTTTCGAGTAACCAATAGTGCCTCTATTTCGGCCTCTGAGGCAGCAAAGATTTATGGAGTACATTCAGATCTTACTTCATATCGTTTACAAAATGGTAAAATTGATAGTCATGGATTATTAAGGATATTAGAGTGGAAAAAACCATTAGGTGAAGGCATTGGGTACACTCCCGTTGAAACCATTGGGTCACGAATAGCAGTTATGCGGACTAATGATATATTTAGGTTATACGACATTTACAAAACGGCAAGAGATATTGGTAAAAAACCTTGGCTTCCAACAGAACCTATTTCAGACGATCTTTTTGGATTAAATACAGGACAACGTGATTTTTTTAACCGCCCTATCTTAGTTCGTGAAAACGCTGTTTACGGACAGTTTTTTAATCATATTTTCTTTCAGCGTTATGGTTATATTATACCTGGATATGGTAGTATTGAAAATGATACCAAATTAAAAACAAGTGAATTTACCCATCATGATTTTATTATCAACGCGACCTCGATGAATCAAATATCCTATTTATCAACCGCTTTAGGACTAGAAGCTGAAGATGAACCTGTTATTGATGGGGATTGGCTTAAAGGTCCCAAGCAGGTATTTCAAATGCAACCAGGATTTAGTCATTGGTATCAGGGCTTTAAATCGCCTAATAACATTTGCGGAAAGTTAAAATTTTTTATTCCCAACGGATTAACACCTAATAAATCTAAACAACAACGCATAGGTGAAAAAGGAATTACTCTTCATTCTTTTTATACCCAAAAACTGGATTATGTTTACCAATTGGTAATAGATCATCAAAATCTTAAATGTACCAGTATCCAAAAAAATGAATTTGACGAGCGTTCCTTTGTCTTTTCAGATACAACTGGTTTAAGTTGGCAAATTATTGAAAAAGATAAAGAACTAAAAAACAAACCTATAACCCAATTAGAATTTAAAATTACAAACTAAATTCTCATACTTAGCTAATTAATGAATCTTCAACAATAAAGCCATTTAACCCTTTGATAATTAACATAATTAACTATTTTTTCTTATTTTTGAAAATATTTAATTTTTCAGCTCGTGATACAACCATATAAAGCCCTAGCCCTACAAACTGAATGCCAAGCAATTAATTCTTATACAGATGCTATTTCATGTCATCAGTCCATGCAAAAATCCTTACAAAAAGTATTGGCTCAAGTAAGCGCATCCAAACGTTTTATTGGTCCCGATCTAAAATTAGTAGTACTTCCGGAGTATTTTTTAACCAGCTTTCCTTTTGGAGAGAATATATCTCAATGGAGAGAAAAAGCTTGTTTATCGATTGATGATGAATTGTTTGTCCAAATGAAAGAATTTTGTGTAAGAGAAACTCTCTTTTTATCAGGTAATTTTTATGAAATAGATCATAATTTTCCTGATTTATATTTTCAGAGTAGTTTCATCATTGATGACCAAGGAGAAATGATTCTAAAATATCGACGACTAAACTCTATGTTTGCTCCAACTCCTCATGATGTACTCGATGAATATATAAAAATTTATGGAGAAGATTCATTGTTTCCTGTAGCTGATACCAAACTTGGAAAACTTGCATGTATCGCTTCAGAAGAGATATTATACCCTGAAATTGCGCGATGTCTAATGATGCGCGGTGCAGAGGTCTTTTTACATTCATCTTCTGAGGTAGGAAGTCCACAATTAACACATAAAGAAATAGCAAAACGAGCTAGAGCAATTGAAAATATGGCGTATTTGGTTTCAGCAAACTCTGCTGGTATTAAAGGAATTGATATACCACATTCTAGCACCAATGGAGGATCTAAAATTGTGCATTATGAAGGCCACATCCTTTCTGAAGCAAATATTGGAGAAAGTATGGTTGCTAATAGTTATATAGATATAATATCGCAACGCAATTATCGTTCTAAAGTTTCAATGCAAAATTATAATGCCAGGCAGAGATTTGAGTTATATGCACCCTCTTATGAGGCATATACTCATTATCCTCCTAACACATTTAAAAACAAAACCCCTAATAAAGGCTTATTTATGAACACCCAAATACAGGTTATAAAAAGTCTTTTTAATTAAAATGAAGCACAGTATATTATTTAGGGTTATACCCGATTATAATTATATACTGGTGAGTATAATAAATTGGAATATGATAAAGAGAAGTATAGAGGAATCAATAGTATTAAGCATTTTAGATCTTTCTAATCAATTAAAAAAAATTGGAGATGTAGTATATCAAAAAGTAGGCTTGACCACTCAGCAATGGCTTATTTTATTACATCTTGCGGATAACCCTAATTTGCCTTTTTTCAAAAGAGAAAAACACGATAAGGACATTATGGCTAGTGAGTTAGCAGAATCTCTAAACGTTACAAGAGCTAATGTAACCAACCTAATTAATGTACTTCTAGACAAAGGCTTAATTAGACAATATGAAGATAATCTTGATAGAAGAAAAAAGCGATTAAAACTTACTAAAAAAGGAATTACCTTGGTTAATAAAACGCAGCCATCGCGACTTGGTGTTATCAATTACCTTACTGAGGGTTTTAGCAGCAAAGAAAAGCAAACTTTTCTTTGTTTCTTAGAACAATGCATGAATAAATTAATCAATGAGGATGAAAAAATTAAATCTTTTCATGAACTTTTAAAAACCTCTAAAATAAATTTATAAAAAGACAACATATCCAAAAGGTAGTAAAGAATAGATAGTAATCTTTTGCAATCTAAATAATCTTCTAGGCAAAACCTTAGGAGATTTTTTTTGAATCATTCTCAAAAGTTGTATTTAAATTGGAAATAGAATGTGATCTTTGCAAAAAAAGCAAAGATTGTGTGTGTGTGTGTGTATAGACTTACTGAAGTTTGTATTACAAGATAAAACGGTTTATTTTCATATTAAACGTCGTTGTTAGCTAGACAAAAGCACTAAGGAAATAGCTCAAAGAGATTGGAATTTAGTAGCACAGGGAACTCGTATGACTGTTGAGTTTGCTGCTTTTTTAAAAGTACTTAATCACTACCAAAGCTAACGATTATCATACTATCGGCAGTTTTTACGGTGTTAACGGAAAGAAATTACAACGTCAATATCGCGATTACTTAAGTGAATTTAAAGAATGGAAAGACAAATCCCATGCTAAAGAATGGCTTATTTTTCCTGAGCATATAGGCAGACGTTTATCCATAGATGAGACCGCCCTTTCTAAAGGAGAACTCTATACCATCATTACCAATAAAAGTGCAAAAGGTAAGAAAGGAGCTATTCTAGCTATTCTAGCAGGAACTAAGGTAGAACCGATCCTAAAACAACTCCTTAAAATTCCAAAATCACTTAGAGATAAAGTAAAAGAGATTACCTTGGATATGGCTAATTCGATGAAGATCATTGCTAAGAAATGCTTTCCTAAAGCGATACAGGTTACAGATCGTTTTCACGTACAAAAACTCGCCTTAGAAGCACTACAAGATATTAGAATAAAACATCTATAGGAAGCTATTGACAAGGAAAATCAGGACATTCAGAAAGCTAAAAGCAAACAAATAGAATATCAACCAGAAACATTTGAGAATGGAGATACCAGAAAACAACTCTTAGCCAGAAGTAGATATTTACTCTATAAAGCACCAAATAATTGGACTCAAAACCAATACATAAGATCCAAAATACTCTTTGAACAATACCCAGATATCAAAAAAGCATACAATTTAGTACAAGGCTTAAGAAATATATTCAATACAGCTACTTCCATCCAAACAGCTTACAGCAAACTAGCACATTGATCCGCTTGATCCCTTATTATCAGATAACTTAGAAGAAATAAAAAAAGGAATCAACATTCTAAGAATGAAGATTCCTTTTTGGTGGGCTTAAAGCAACAGTGTTCGAACTTTTTGGTAGAAGATATGATGTTGATTCTTAAAATTAAAAATCTACTAAAATAGTTCCTCTTATCTACGTCTAGGCTCATGTAGTAAATTAACATAGTCGTTTGTAAACGGTTTAAACTACCTTATCTTTACTGTAAAAGAAAAAAGTTACTTTAGATTAAAGTTAAGAAACTAATTCCTTCAATTCATCATTAGACAAATCACCAATCCATTTTTCACCTGTAGAAACCACCATATTAGCTAATTGTCTTTTGTCTTGTAACATTTGATTGATTTTTTCTTCGAAAGTTCCTTTAGAAATCAGACGATGCACTAATACATTTTTTTGTTGACCGATACGGAAAGCTCGATCAGTAGCTTGGGCTTCAACAGCAGGGTTCCACCAAAGGTCATAATGGATTACATGATTGGCAGCAGTTAGATTCAACCCCGTCCCTCCTGCTTTTATAGAGAGAATAAAAGTTTTTATATGTTTTTTTTCTTGAAAGTCTTCTACCATCTTGTCTCTTTTTTTTCTAGAAACCCCTCCATGTAGGAATAAGGGTTTTGTTCCAAAAGTTTTGGACAATATTTCTGAAAGAATCTGTCCCATTTCTTTGTATTGGGTGAAGATCAACACTTTTTCATTATTCTCATATATAGAACTCAATAGCTCTAGTAGTCGTTCCGATTTCCCTGACAATTGTGGGCGATAATCTTCTTTCTTTAAAAATTGGGATGGATGGTTACAAACTTGCTTTAAAGCCGTAATCATTTTAAGAACTAACCCTTTTCGTTCAATAGATTTTTCCTCAACTCCACTTAGAGCTTTCATCATTTGATCAACCACATTTTGATATAAGGCCGTCTGTTCATTTCTTAAAGCAATAAAGCAATCTTGTTCTATCTTTTCAGGGAGATCAGAAATAATAGATTTGTCCGTTTTTAAGCGACGCAGTATAAAAGGATCCGTAATTTTTTTGAAACGATATAATGCCAGCTGATCATTCTTTCGTTCAATAGGAGAAGAAAAATGTTGCGTAAAATATTTCATAGATCCTAAATACCCTTTGTTTGTAAAATCGAATAAGCTCCAATACTCACTTAAACGGTTTTCTACAGGTGTACCACTCATAGCAACTTTTACAGCGGCTTTAATTTTCTTTATAGCTTTGGTCTGTTCTGTTCCTGCATTTTTGATAGCTTGAGCTTCATCGATAATTAATATCTCCCATTTTGTTTTTTGAAATTTTGATACATCAGAACGCAATAAACCATAGGTGGTTATAAAAACGTCAAAACCCTCTTTATCAAAAGTACGTTTTGGTCCATGATAAATATGAGTACTTAGGTCTGGAGCAAACTTTTCTATTTCTTTCTGCCAGTTGGTCAAAAGCGTAGTTGGCACCACAATTAAACCTTTCTTTTTACCTAACCTTCCTTCAGCTTTAAATTGGAGTAATAAGGTAATTACCTGAAGCGTCTTACCGAGTCCCATATCATCAGCAATAATACTCCCAAAACCTACCTTGCTATTATTATATAACCATTGAAACCCTCTTTCTTGATACGGTCGTAAAGTGGCTTTCAAATTTTTTGGGGTTGGTTTAGCTTCACTTCTCAACAAACTTTCTATAATTTCACGAGCCGAATTCGATAGTGATATTTTAGCTTCTTGGTATTCTTCAGTTAACGCCGATTGTAATATATCAATATGAGAAAGTTCTCTGTCTTTTTCTAAATTGTTTAACAAGGTTTGAATTTGCTTAGGGTCAATAAGCACATATTCTCCTTTAATATTGACCACTCCAGAGGTGTTTTTAACCAACCTTTTAAATTCAACAACAGATACCGTTTGATTGCCTATAGCTACCTGCCATTGAAAATCTAACATTTCATTCAAGTTTAAATAGGTTTTACTGTCTGTGTTTGAACCATTACTGCCTAATTTTATGGAGACTTGGGGCTTCGCCAATTGCTTTAAAGAATTGGGCAATAATATTCGAATCCCTAGTAATTTAATAATAGGTAATATTTGAAGTAAAACGGAGGCAAAGCCATCGCCATCCAAAAAGAGTTGCTCTTTACCTAAAGAAGAAATCAATGGTTTTATGTCTACAAAATCTTTCGATAAACTCGATAAGGATTGAAAAACAGAAGCTTTATAAGGGGCATACTTTTCTTCTTTAATAAACGCCTCTAAGGAAACTGGCTTTTGAATAACATCTTCCTTATTTTCGATCCATAATTGTAGTTCAAAAATATTTTCTGAAGGATTATCTTCTATTTTAATCAATGGCGCATAAATCTGGCTATTAATGTGTAATCGCTGTAAATATTGATGTATAGAATTGGGAACTTGCCGCTCTTCGAAGTCAGGAAAAGATTGCTTCTTATTACTAAAAAAAAGTTCATCAATTTTAAAATCCAAAAGCGTTTGTGTGCCGGCAGTAAATGATCTTTTTTTAAGCATATAATGTGTTAAAAAAGTCGATAATAGACAAATGATTTGATCTCCTGGCGTCAAATACCATTGCTTTTTCGAACCCGTATCTATGATAACAAACCTCTTCGAAACATTTTTCTTCAAAGATTCAACTAAATAATTTACTTCCTCATTAGCTGTAGCAGGTATCCAACGAATCTTATAATATACTTCTTCCAATTCTAAAACTTGAGGAACATAAGCACCATTAAGCATTAAATGAATACTTAAATGATAAGCCCGGTACAGGCATATTAAATCAGATGAAAGTCGATTCTCATATTTTTTAGGAATTCTTTCTAAAAAATGAATCAATGAAGCTAAGTCTCTATTAAAAGTTGAAGTGTCAATGGGTTCTCCTCCAGAAAAGAAAGTAATCCCTTGGAAATTTATTTCTTTTTTATCGATTTGAATTTCGATGTTTTCAATCTTTTCAAAAACCTTGGGTTCTAATTCAAAAACTTCTTTTTTAAATATGTTTTTTACAAAAGAGCTAGCTAGTTTATAATGCCTTTTAAGTATAGGGGTAAATGGTTTTGTATAAAAAAGTGCCTTATCTTCCAATAGAGACAATACATTTTCAGCTTGTGGAATAATTTTAGACAAGTCAAAAATAGTTTCATTAGAACTATTAAGAAATTCAATAGAAATTGGTTTATCATGAAGTAAATTTTCGAAATTTAAAGCTTTTACACTTCCTTCTAACTGCATTCCTGCTCTCCCTAACTCACCAAGAATATCCAAATCGTGTAATTGAAATAACAAAAATGGATTTCTGTCAATCTCTACAGAAAAAACATAAATGACTGCTGCCAAATGTTTACATGGTACCGCCCAATCTGGACAAGAACATTGCATTTCAAAATCTGACCATTGGTTAGGAAAAACTTGTATTCCATTTTGTTTTGCAATCTCATTTAATTCTTGTGGTAATTGGCGATTTAACAAATGAGATAAGGACAATGGATCACCAATAATAGCATCCATAAGTTTTCTTTTCTCTAAGGAGCTAAACACTGGAATGGTAATCTTAACAGTATAAGGTCTAGGTCTACTACCTTTAACTTTTGCTTCAATAATGTTCTTAGTAATCTCAATATCCTTTACAGTACCTTTTCGAGCATAGGTTTTCCCTCGTGGTAAACGGTTTGAATAATCAATCTGTGATAATGCCTTTAAAAATTGTTCTCCCCACCAAGTTTTACCGAATTGTTGTGCCATAACGTTCTATCAGAATTTTGTGTCTATTTTAGACCAAAATACTGAGATTCTCTAAATTGAAAAATTCCTTTTTAGTAAGAAACTATACCTTTTAAAGGTTCGAACCTATATGGTATTGAAAAACAAAAGATTATAAAGAATTATAAAATAAAAAAATCTGTAAATTAAATATTTACAGATTTTTATTAATTATGTGGGCGCTAAGGGATTCGAACCCCTGACCCCTTGGGTGTAAACCAAGTGCTCTGAACCAACTGAGCTAAGCGCCCCATATACTGCGATTGCGGATGCAAATATAACACAGTTTTACAGTCTACCAAAGGAATTTTAAAGAAATTTCAAATTATTTCTGCGACAACAAATGTACTTCCTCCCACATACACCACATCACTTTTTGTAGCCATCTGTAAAGCAGCTTTATATGCATTTTTTACCGTACTATATTCTTCCCCAAACAAATTATACTCTAAAGCTTTTTTCTTTAATTTTTTTGAATCCAATCCCCTTGAAATATTTGGCTTGGAAAAATAATATTTAGCCTTTTTTGGCAATAAAGAAACAATAGTATCCAAATCTTTGTCATCAACCACTCCTAAAACGATATGAAGAGAATCATACCTTTCTTCTAATAACTGTTTCAAAACTTTGGCTAACCCGTCTTTGTTATGAGCAGTATCACATATAACTTTAGGTTCTTCATTAACAATTTGCCACCTCCCAAGCAACCCTGTATTAATCACAACCTTACTTAGACCATTTGAAATAAAAGATTCCTCAATTTTCCAACCTTGTTTTTGTAAAATAGAAATTGTTTGCAATACCGTTCTAATATTCTCTTTCTGATAATCCCCTTGTAGATCTGAAGCATAAACCTGACCACTATACTTTTCTGCCAAATACAAATCACTATTACAGTTTTTAGCTTTTTCTACAAAAACCTTTTTTGTTTCTGGTGTAGTCTTTCCAATAACTACAGGCACATCTTTTTTAATAATCCCTGCTTTCTCTCCTGCAATCTTAGTTAGTGTATTTCCCAAAAATTTAACATGATCCATTCCTATATTAGTGATAACAGAAATTTCTGGAATAATAATATTTGTAGAATCCAATCTTCCTCCTAGTCCCACTTCAATTATCGCAATATCAACTTCTAATGTTGCAAAATAAAGAAATGCCATCCCAACAGTCATTTCAAAAAATGACAATTGATTCCTTTCAAAATAGGATTTATACCTAGAAACAAAATCAATAATATACTGTTCAGAAATCTCAACACCATTAATACGAATACGTTCTCTAAAATCTTTAAGATGTGGGGAAGTATATAACCCTACCTTATACCCTCCTTCTTGTAGGATCGATGCCAACATATGACTCGAGGACCCTTTACCATTGGTTCCAGCCACGTGAATACTCTTAAACTTAGTTTCTGGGTTTCCTAAATACGAGGCTAATTGAATGGTATTGCGAAGATCAACTTTATATGCACTAGCACCATCACGCTGATACATTGGCAATTGGGCAAACATCCAATCAAGAGTTTCCCTATAATTCATACATTATATTATTCAGAAAGTTTAAATTGATAGATAATAGTTCCTACTTGTTTTGCAGGAGCTTTAGGGTCGTTATTAAATCGTGTAGCTAAAGCTGCTCGCTTTGCTGGCTCCATTAAGCATGATGCACTATTAGTTGTTCCCTTTACTCCAGGAGTAGCTCGTATTACCTTACCACTTTGATTAACCTCTATTTTCACCACCACAATACCAGACTCATTACAATTCTGAACAAAACTTTCTTTATTAAGTGCTTTCCTGCCTCCTAATCGATAATTTCCATCACCATCCAACCCTTTGCCTGTACCATAGTATGATTTAGCATTAGGATCTCCATCTGGGCGACCTTTATCTCCAGGTGACTTATCGTCGCCTTCTCCTCCTTTGGCCTTACCATCACTTTTGGGTCCATTAGAAAAGCTATTCAATATATCCAAGGTAGATTTATCTGGCTTTGGGTCTGGTTTCTTCTCCTCTACCTTCTTTACAGGTTTTTCTTCTGCTTGATTCTTTGAAGGTTTCTGATCAGAAGGTTTAGGTTTTTTCTTAGGCTCATCCACCTTTTTTTTAGGTTTCTTTTTTGGTTTTTTTTCTATCACAGGAGCATCATCCAGGTTTTGAGTAACTACCTTATCTTTGATTTGAGGTGTTTCCTCTTCTGGCTCCGGAGCGGATGATGTTGTTTCTGAAGTTGTTTGTTTTGGAGCAGATTTAATAGGTTTATTAGGCTGAACATTACCTGAACCTGTTTCTGTAGTTCCAAAATTCACTGCAATACCACCTTCTTCTTCAGGGTTTATATAACTTAAACTCAAATAAAACAATAAAAATATAATCCCTATATGAACTAGTATTGTTAGGACAAAGGATTTTCTTTTATGTTTTGTATCAAGCTTTATCATATTATTATTCAGGTCTTACCGCGAGTATTACTTTATATTTATTTCTATTCGCAATATCCATTACACCTACCGCCTTCTCTATTGGAACTCCTTCCTCGGCTCTTAGAATAATGGTAGGTTCATTTTTTCCTTGTAATCTAGACAATAATTCAGACTCTAACCTACTTTGGCTTATACGTTCTTCATCAATATAGTATTGCAATTTATTTGTAATACTAACCGATATGTTCTGCGCATTAGAACTTTTTCCTTTTGCCTTTGGTAATATTAAATCCAAAGCTTCTGGAGTAATCGCAGGTGATGTCAATAAAAAGAATACCAATAACAGAAATACAATATCTGTCATTGAAGACATGCTAAATTCTGGACTAACCTTATTTCTTCCTCTTAAATTCATACTATGCAGGTTCGTTTAACAAGTCTAAGAAATCTACAGCGTTAGCCTCCATACTATGAATCACTTTATCAGTACGTACTACAAGATGATTATATCCTATATATGCAACAATTCCTACTACCAATCCTCCTACTGTGGTTGTCATTGCTGTATAAATACCTTCTGCAAGAACTCCCATATCTGCCGTTCCTGAACTAGAAGCCAGATTATGGAATGCCAAAATCATACCAATCACTGTTCCCAAAAATCCAATCATTGGAGCAGCTCCCGCAACTGTAGCTAGAATACTTACGTTTTTTTCCAGTTTATACACTTCCAACCTACCTGCATTTTCAATAGCTTTATTTATATCTTCCAAAGAATGACCTATTCTAGAAATTCCTTTTTCTGTTAATCTAGCAACAGGATTATTAGTTTGGGCACATAAAATTTTTGCTGCCTCTATTTTACCGCTAACTACACTATCTCTAATTTTACTCATAAAATCTTCATCATATTTTGAAGCTGCTTTAATTGCAAAAAGTCTTTCAAAATAGATATACACAGCTACAAAGAGCAAAACAAAAAGAATAGAGATTATAACCACAGCACCTGTACCTCCGCTAAACAAAAGGTCCATGATAGACAATGAAGTTTCTTCTAATTCTGGGTTAGTTTCTGGGGTGTTTTGGGCTAAAACACCAAGCATAGATAAATACGTCATTTTGATTTTGTTAATTTAGTGTTAGTATACTAACGTTATTTCTATAGGTTAAGTATGTTCTTTCTTTTTACAATATATATATTATTCCTAACAAACCAATACCTCCCAGTACAATTGTATACGGGAAGGCCATTTTCACCATTTTCATATACGACAATCCAATCAATGGTGCTAAAGAGGAAGTTAGTAAAAATAAGAACGCTGCTTGACCATTAGGAGTTGCAACACTTGGCAAATTTGTTCCTGTATTTATAGCAATAGCTAATTTTTCAAACTGCTCTCTCGATATTGCTCCATTATCAAAAGCCTGCTTCACTTCTCCTATATACACTGTTGCTACAAAAACATTATCACTAATCATAGATAATAGTCCATTCGCAACATAAAACATTGAAGGTTGTTGCTCTGGATCGAGAGATAATGCCCAATCAATAATCGGTTTAAAAAGATGTTGATCATGAATCATCGCCACGATAACAAAGAAAACTACAATTAAACCTGTAAACGGAAGTGCTTCTTCGAATGCTTTTCCTAAATGATGCTCTTCTGTGATCCCCATAAAGGCAGTCTGAACGATAATTAACGCTAACCCTATAAATCCAACTGGAGCTAAATGTAATGCCAGGCCAATAATCAAAAGTATGGCTGATATTGCCTGCACTATTAATCCGTACTTGGATTTATCAGACCTGTTAGCATCTTCTTCTTGTGTATAATTCTCAATAATCTTTCTAGCTACCTCTGGTAATTTTGTGCCAAAACCAAAAGATCCTGTAGTCTCTAAAATAACTGTTGTAATTAATCCTGCTCCTAAAACAGGTATTGAAATTGGTGCCATTTTAAGGAAAAACTCTATGAAATCCCACCCCATTCGTTCTCCTATTAATAAGTTCTGTGGCTCGCCAACCAATGTACACACGCCTCCTAGCGCAGTACCTACAACGCCATGCATTACTAAACTTCTTAGAAAACTTCTAAATTGTTCCAAAGTTTCTCCACTTAATTCTCTTTTATCCAAAACTCCACTCTCATTATAATCGCCAGACCCAGAATGAATCTTATGATACACCCCATAAAATCCTACTGCAACACTTATCAAAACCGCAGTAACTGTCAACGCATCCAAAAATGCAGAAAGCACTGCTGCTAAAAATACAAACAATAAAGAAAGTACCATTTTAGATTTTATCTTGGTAAATACTTTACTAAAAATATACATCAGCAGAGGTTTCATAAAATAGATTCCTGCAACCATAAAAACTAATAAAAGAACAACTTCTAGATTTTGATCTACCTCATGATAAGCATTTTTTGGTGTTGTTAGATTTAATGCTAAGATTTCTATAGCAAGTAATCCACCCGATTGTAGTGGATAACATTTAAGTGCCATAGCGAGAGTAAAAATAAATTCTCCAATAAACAGCCACGCAGTAACGGTTGGTCCTAAAATAAAAAAAGAAAATACATTAAAAATTAAAAATCCGATCATTACAGTTTTATACCATTTCGGACTATTACCTAAAAAATACTTAAACATAGTTGTACTTGATTAATACGATTAAAATTATATCAGCTGTTTGAGGGCGATCTCAAATGCTGTTTTACTTATATTAGTTTGTGTTTGCTTGTTATTATATGTATTTTGAATAGCTTTTTTATGGTTTCTGATGAATCCATAAAAATAGCCTCATCTGTCATTTGTACTTTGCGTTCCATAAAATATGAAAAAACTTTAGCCATTCCACAATTAGAGATAAAATCTGGTATCAGACCAACTCTCTCATCTATATATTCCATTATTGATCCAAAAAATATTTCCTTATCCGCAAAAGGAACATTGGCTCCACAAGAAAGTACTTCCAGTCCAGAATTAATCATTTGACTTATTTGATATTTTGTTATCAATCTTGAAGCAGTACATGGCATAAAAATCTCAGTTTTGAGTGACCATATTTTTTGATTTAACTCTTTGATCGATATAAGACTTTCACTATAAAGTTTATTTCCCTTTTTATTTAAGTACAGTTGCTTTATCTCTTCAAAAGAAAAACCGTTTTCATTTATCAACCCTCCAACGTGATTAATTATTCCCATAATCTTTGCTCCCATTTCTGACAGATAGTATGCAGCAGCTGACCCGACATTTCCAAACCCCTGTATTATGGCTCTTTTCACTCTTACCTCTCCACCATAAATATCATAATAATGTCGAACAGCTTCAGCAACTCCATATCCAGTTATCATATCTGCTACGATATATTTTCTAGAAACATCAGGTGAAAACATAGTTTTTTCCAGTACTTTAATCACTCCCTGTCTTAACTGACCAATTCTATTTATTTTATCTGCCTCTGTTGGCTGAAAATGGCCATTAAAAACCCCTTCCTGAGAATGCCACACTCCGCACTCTTCTTTAATAGGTATTACTTCATGAATTTTATCAACATTAAGACCCCTTTCCTGTACCATAGTAACTTTTTAACAATGGAGATACCGCTTTATACCATCGCTTAAGCACTCCTTTTTTACGAGAATCCTCTGAGTCAAAATTTACACCTGATTTAGCTCCGTTTATCGCTGACCCAGATACTATAAACTTAACTTCCATAGTTTTGACCAAAGAAAGCACTTCATTCATATCCAAACCCTTCCTCTTTCTAGCGCCTCCGCCAGCTGCTGCTCGCAAAGAATTTATAACCGTCCAACCTTGAGCTTCTGCATCTTTCCAATTAAAAATTATTTCAGGCTCTATATTTTCATATATTTTTAATAATTCTTTCATTTTTAAATTTCAATCCATTGAATAAACAACAGTTCGCCTTATAAAGCAACATCTTTAATAATTGTCTTTTTAAATTAAAATAACCCCTCATTACAGAGGTTAGAATTGATCTATATTAAAAAATATTACAACATATTGAAATCATAGCCATATTGTGACTTCACAAATATAAAAAACTAAATACGCCAAAAGGGTAAATAAAATTAAAATTATGCTAATAAAAATGGTTCATTACACTAAAAACATTACTAGAAACCCCATTAAAAGACCTATGAAAAAGGAACTAATTAAGACCATAATAATCATCATATCAAAAAACAAAAAAAACAGTAAAACTATTATATAATGACTTATATTTGTTGTATTGACAAAAATTATGGGGTTATCTCAACATATCTTCATTTAAAAGTAAGAATTGCGTATTATGCACGCGCAGTAAATTATACAAAATATGGACTTTAAATTAACCGAAGAACAGTTAATGATACGAGACGCAGCTCGTGATTTTGCAAAAACGGAATTATTACCAGGCGTAATTGAACGTGATAACAAACAAGAATTTCCTACTCAACAAGTAAAAAGAATGGGAGAACTTGGTTTTTTAGGAATGATGGCTTCTCCAGAATATGGAGGTGGTGGAATGGATACTATCTCTTATGTCTTAGCAATGGAGGAGATATCCAAAATAGATGCATCTTGTTCTGTTATTGTATCTGTAAATAATTCTTTAGTATGTTGGGGGCTTGACACCTATGGCTCTACTAAACAAAAAGAAAAATATTTAACAAAACTTACAACTGGAGAGTCTATTGGAGCTTTCTGTTTATCAGAACCTGAAGCTGGTAGTGATGCAACATCTCAAAAAACAACTGCCATAGATAAGGGAGATCACTACATTCTTAACGGAACCAAAAACTGGATTACTAATGGAGGATCTGCAGATTACTATCTAGTTATTGCACAAACGGATAAAGAAAAGAAACATAAAGGTATTAATGCATTTATTATTGAAAAAGGGTGGGAAGGATTTGAAATTGGTCCTAAAGAAGATAAATTAGGTATACGTGGTAGTGACACTCACTCTTTAATTTTTAATGATGTAAAAGTTCCTAAAGAAAATCGTATTGGGGAAGATGGTTTTGGGTTTAAGTTTGCAATGAAAACCCTTGCCGGAGGACGTATAGGAATCGCAGCTCAAGCTCTTGGAATTGCCTCAGGAGCATACGAACTAGCTAAAGAATACTCCAAGGTTCGTAAATCCTTTGGCACAGAAATCATGAATCATCAGGCAATCTCTTTCAAACTTGCTGATATGCATGTCCAGATTGAAGCGGCACGTATGCTGGTTTATAAAGCTGCTATGGACAAAGATAATCACGAAAACTATGACTTATCAGGCGCAATGGCAAAACTAGCTGCATCTCAAGCCGCAATGGATGTTAGCATAGAAGCAGTTCAAGTACATGGTGGTAATGGTTTTGTTAAAGAATATCATGTAGAGCGATTAATGAGAGATGCAAAAATCACTCAGATTTATGAAGGAACCAGTGAAATTCAAAAAATAGTAATATCACGAAGCATTCTTAAAGATTAATGAAAAATCAACCGAATACTCCCTCTTTAGATTAACCAGAATATTTACATAAACACAACAATTGGGCTTGATCCATTTTCAGCAACCAACAATCATCAATCTGCTTAAAGAATACTTCAACAGTATGTTTTAATGCAAATATAAAATACCATTTTTCTTTAGATTTAGGTATAAAAAAACCCTTCAATGTTACATTGAAGGGTTTCAAGGAAGGCGGTGACCTACTCTCCCACGATTGTAGTACCATTGGCGCTAATGGGCTTAACTTCT
>CANMLS010000004.1 GCA_947498785.1 uncultured Aquimarina sp.
ACTAGAAAGGTGTACTATGCATGAACCCGTAACTGTTAAACAACTAAAAATAATTGCGAACTAAATGGGTAACCCTAAAATATTATTTCGGCGCCAATAATAACACAATCTTTGGACTTGGAAAAGAAATAACCTCCCCTGGTAGTCAACCTAGCTTTATCTCTTCATGGTATTTAACAAAAATAGTTAACCCAAAAACAAGTACAAACATATACTTTGAATATGAAAATAATTCTTCAATGGTTGATAAACCAAAAAATCAATCCTTAGAATGGTTTTACATTCAGCCAATATTTGCGTCACCACAATTTAGTGGTTTAAATGACCTCCCAATCAATCCAACATTTCACTCTCAAGCATCTTTTAAAACTTCAATTTACGGTAATCGCATATTGAAAAAAATACTTTTTCCGAATGGGAAAATTGAATTTACTACAACTAACAACAGAACTGATATTGAAAATGAAGTAGAATTAAACAAGATAGAAATATTCAACAAGTCCAATCAACTCATAAAGAGTTATGTTTTTAATTATGATTATATAGGAAAGTTATATCTAAAAGGAATTGACGAATATGACAAAGTCACTCAAGAGCGTAAACCCTATGTTTTTGAGTACCAATCCAAAATTTCTAGGGGAGCAATAAATGATCAAGATTTTTGGGGGTTTTATAATGCTGCTGGTAATACTAATTTAATTCCTACAATCTATTCTGTAAATAATCCTTATGGACAATATCAAGCAAATCGGCTACCCAACGAAGAAGCCATGAAAAGGGGAACATTAAAAAAAATCACTTATCCAACTAAAGGAAGTACAGAATTCTATTTTGAAGCCCATAAAGCCTTTACTCCTAAATTTGAAGATCCTTATAGCCCTTTTTTATTGAATACTAAAAAAGATATTAGCCTTTTTTCTGGTCAAGGGGTTTATAAAGAAGAACTTTTTTCTATAGAAACTTCATCTAGTCAAAATATTTTGTTTGATATAAGCTTCAGATCTTTTCGAGAAGAACACAATACAAAAAGGCCAGCAGCTTATTTACAGAAATATGAAAATGGTCAATGGACAGAAATTAGATCATGGTGGCCCTCTTATCCTTCATTTGAAGATGAAAGTTTTAATTCTGCTATAGAATTATTTCCTGGAGATTACAAGTTTATACTAACTGATATGCCTTGTGCTTTAGAGCCCTGTTATATTGCTCAACCTGATGAGTTAGAGAAACGATTTCATACAATTGTCAAATTTTCTTATCTGGTAGATTCTGATACCGATTTAAAAAATAAAGAAATAATGGCAGGCGGTTTACGCATCCAAAAAATTATAAATAAAGACACAGATGGTGCGATTATCAATCAGCAAAAATATACTTATAAAAAAGGAAAATTGATTTCGTTTCCCATTCATTATTCATATTATGATCAAGAAATGCATGATTCAGGTCTTTTTGACCCTAATTCAAACTGTTGGAAAGCAAGTAGTCTTAATCAATATAGAATCCATACTATTTCATCAAGTAGCATGTCTGTATTAGGCGCGGCACAAGGAAGTCATGTCATTTATTCAAAAGTTATTGAAGAAAAACTAGATACAAATAACAAAAATAATGGTTTTATAGAGTATGAATATTATATCCCCAATATCACTTTAGATAATCCGGCAAATATTCCATTTGAACCTCCTTTTCCTCCACAAAAGGACATTAGTGATATTGCAAATAAATTAAAAAAGAAAATCATATTTAATAGAAATAGAGATACAATTCGAAAAATTTTATATGATTATTCTTTTCTAAGTCCTGAAATTTCTTCACATAAAGTAAAAGGATTAGCTATTTTAAATAAAAGAAAGCGTCCTATAGTTCCAAATAATGTTTGTAGTTAATTACATCTTCATCCAGAAGAACAATCCTATTTCTTTCATTACGCATTTTACGATATTGAAACATCATGGATAAAATTGAACTCTGTTATAACAACAGATTTTAATGATAAAGGTGAACATCCTAAAACTACTAAAGTATTGTATTTCTATGATAACAAAACACATCTTCAACCCACCAGAGTAGAAACAACAACAAGTGATGGAAAAACCATATTGACAAAAACATATTATCCTGATGATATTATAAATTTAACTTCTTTGTTAGGGTCCGAATCTCTTACAACAAATGAGTTTAATGCTATACAACAGCTTAATAAAAATAACTCACATCGTATAACAGAACCTATACAAGTAGAAACTAGCAAAAATGGTCATAAAACAATACATAGAACAAATTATAAAACATGGACTAATAATAGTCTCATACTTCCCGAATTTATACAAACAGCAAAAGGTAGTACTTCTCTGCAAAACCGCATCAATTTTAAGAAGTATGATACCAAAGGTAATCCCATAGAGGTCTCTAAAACGAGTGATGTTATTATATCGTATATCTGGGGATATAATAAAGAATATCCAATAGCAAAAATAGAGAATGCTTCAAATGCTGAGATTGCCTCTGCTTTAGGGCTTTCTGATGTTATGGAATTTCAGGACTTAAATGAAACTAATCTTTCTTCAATAAATACATTACGTAATAATTTACCAAGGGCAATGGTTACAACTTATACCTATGATCCATTAATAGGAATAACTAGTATAACGGATCCAAGAGGTTATACAATGACTTATATCTATGATAATTTTAATCGGCTAAAAGAAGTTCGCGATCAGGACAATATGCTAGCGATAGATTATGAATACCACTATAAAAACTAACTGAACAATGAGAACTTATATCAAATCAATTAATACGTTCACCCTATTTTTCATTTTTGTTAGTATGACATATAGGATAAATGCACAATGTACTATTAGTCCTAGAGTAGTTTATTTTGCAAATGCTGGAGGAACTTTAACCGCCACAGTTACCAATAGTTGTCCAGGACAAATAGATTTTAGCAATGTACCCTCTTGGTTAACTGTCACACGAATTAGCCTTAGTACAATTGAGTTAATATGTCAGCCGTATAATGGAAATAGAAGTAGAAATGCATTAATAAGTTACACTCATAATGGTTACAGTGGAGGTTTTTCTGTATCACAAACAGGCAGACCAAGAACATATTATCGTGATGAAGATAAAGATGGATATGGTAATCCTAATAATTCTACAGTCTCAAGTTCTCTACCTTCTGGATATGTGTTAAATAGTAGAGATTGTAATGACGGTAATCCTAATGTTTATCCAGGTGCTCCAGAGCTTTGTGATGGTAGAGATAACGACTGTGATGACAAGATTGATGAAGGCGTGGTTCCAGATATCCCTCCGCTTCCTTCAATATCGTATAATTGCGGGAATACAGCTCTAACGATGGGAATACCTCCTAATGGAGATACTTGGTTCTGGCAAAGCTCTCCAACGGGAACAAACATCCCCATAAACTTTAATAGAACCATAACTTTAAGTAGAGGTAATGTATACTATCTAAGAGCACGAAAAAACAATACAGGATGTTGGAGTACAGCTAGAACAATAAACTATTCTATCAACGCAAGACCAACTACTCCTGCTTCTCCAACTGTAGCTATAAATTGTGGAGGTACGGTACTTACTCGTAGTAACCCTCCTAGCGGTATTACTTGGTATTGGCAAAGCAGCGTTACGGGAACCAGTACTTCAAATAAAGCAGTTTCTATAACACGTACAACAGGAACTTCTTATTATCTTAGAGGTAGAAGTAATACGAAAGGATGTTGGGGTAATGCCCGCCAGATAAATTATACTATAAAAACAAAGCCTTCACCACCACTACCTCCTACTATTACCAACCATTGTGAAAGTTCTACTCTTACCAAGGGTGTTTCGCCAAACAATGTTTCTTGGTTATGGCAAAATACTCCTGATGGTACTGAACTAAATTCTAACGCCGTACTATCCAGTATAAGCTTTAATACCCCAGGAACTATTTATCTGAGAGCTATAAATAACTATACAAATTGTTGGAGTACTGCTACTCGAATTGATTATGGTATAAATGGAGTTTCTGGAGAAGCTATTGGTAGCGATGTATATCGTTGTGGTCCTGGATCTGTAACTCTTTCTGCTTTGCCAGGAAGTAATGCTAATGGTATACGCTGGTATAGTTCTAGTGGGAATTTGGTTGGTATAGAGAATGATTTTACAACACAATATCATTTTGAAACTACTACCTATTATGCAGAAAGTTATAACACAACAACAGGTTGTGGTACAAGTACCTCTAACAGAAAAGCAATTCGTATTGTAATCAATCCCATCACTGAGATTGCGGTTGGAGAAAATGTAGAACGATGTGGTGAGGGGCCTGTAACTCTTTCTGCAATCCCTGGAGCTAACGGAAATATTATAAGGTGGTATGATGCCTCAGGTACGCTACTAAGCATAGGAAACAATTTTACAACTCCTAGCATAAATACCACTACTACCTATTATGCAGAAACATATAACTCGGGTACACAATGTTATGCTAGTAGCAGAACTCCAATAATAGCTCTGATCAAACCTAATAGTACTTGGTATATAGATACAGATAACGACACTCTGGGAGATCCTAATAGCCCAAGTATTCTTGCTTGTGATCAGCCATCGGGTTATGTTCAAAATAATAACGATCAATGTCCTTCTATAACTTCTACTACTAATGATTGTTCTACAACTCCTCCTGATAACCCATTAGATCAAAACTACGTGTATACAAGAATATATCAAGAGTCGTTAGCCTCTGCACCAGTCTTCTTTACTGGCAGCGATGCGATTATTCAGAATATCACCTATTTTGATGGGTTAGGAAGACCTTTACAACAAATAGGAATAGACCAATCCCCTCAAAAAAATGATATTGTAACTCACATTGCATATGATGATTATGGAAGAATAGAAAAAGAGTTTTTACCCTATGCAACATCAGAAGGAGATTTAGGTAGGTATCGCGTAGATGCCCTAAATGAAACTCAAGACTATTATAATATTGTTAAATATGAGAATACGCTTAATCCATATTCAGAAAAAGAGTTAGAAGTTTCACCACTTAATAGAATATTGAAACAAGCAGCTCCAGGAGCAAATTGGGCATTAGGAGCTGGACATGAAATAGAATATGAATACCTAACCAATCGTAATATTGACGCCATAAAACAATATAATGTTAATCTTAATTTTACTCAAGGTGTCTATGTTCCTACTCTTATAATAAGAGCAGATAATGATGGTTTGTATAACGAAGGAGAGCTGTACAAAAATATAATTAAAGATGAAAACCATACAAGTGGTAAAAATCATACAACAGAAGAATTTTTGGACAAACAAGGTAGGGTTATTCTAAAAAGAACATATGCTAATGTTGATATCAATAATGACGGAGATTTTTTAGATATAGATGAGTCAGAAGTTCCTCACGACACCTATTATGTATATGATAGTTTCGGGAATCTAACCTATGTGATCCCACCCAAGGTAAATACTAATGATGGAGTATCAACAGAAGAGCTTACCGAACTGTGTTATCAGTACACCTATGATCAAAGAAATAGATTGATAGAAAAGAAAATCCCAGGAAAAGGAAAGGAATACATCATTTATAATACACTAGATCAACCTGTATTGACTCAAGATGCCAACCTAAGAGCAAAAAGAAGATGGGTATTCACTAAATATGATGCTTTTGGTAGAGTAGCGTATACAGGATTAATAGAGAATGGTAGTACAGTAGCATTATTACGAAGCAAAACGAGTTCATCATCCTATGAGACCTATGAAACCAAAACTACAGATCCGATTACTATTGCAGGTATAGAAGTGTATTATACCAAAGATGCATATCCAACAAGTATTTATAAAGTGCTTACTATCAATTATTATGATGATTATGAATTTGATACAGTGGGTTTAACTGCTCCAACTACAGTATATGGAGAGAATCTTAGTAACAATACAAAAACATTGCTCACAGGAAGTAAAGTACGTGTATTGGATACCAATGATTGGATCACAGCTTTGACCTATTATGATAAAAAAGGAAGGCCTATCTATATTACCAGTAAGAATGAGTACTTAAATACCATAGAAATTGTAGAAAGCAAATTAGATTTTATAGGCAAAGTAGAAGAAACCAAAACTACGCATACCAAAGGGGCTAATGCTGCGATTGTAACCATAGACAAGTTCGAGTATGATCATATAGGTAGATTGCTTACCCACACCCAACAGATCAATGATCAGGATAAAGAACGTATTGCTAGTAATGAATATGATGGGCTAGGACAACTGATCAAAAAGAATGTTGGAGGCATTATGAGGGGTAGTACTGCAGTCTCACCTTTGCAGAGTGTAAACTACAAATACAATGTTAGAGGTTGGCTCAAAAACATCAATGAAGGCACAACAGCTAATGGAGATTTGTTTGGTTTTAAGATAGATTACAATAGTGGCACAATACCCTTATACAATGGTAATATTGCTAAAACCTCATGGCAAACCGCTAATGATAATATTACTAGAAGCTATAACTATAGCTATGATGCACTCAATCGAATCACCAGTGGTATAAGTAATGATGGGAGATATAATTTAAGTAATATATCCTATGATAAAGTTGGGAATATCCTATCCTTAACCCGAACAGGACATCTTAGTGAAGCTGCAACTTCTTTTGGAGTAATGGATAATTTAGGATATAGCTATGATAGCGGTAACAAACTGCTAAAAGTAGTCGATACAGCAAATAGAACCTTTGGGTTTAAGGATGGTAGCAATACGGGAGATGATTTTGATTATGATGCCAATGGTAATATGACCATAGACCGCAATAAAGGCATCACAGGGATTACTTATAACTATTTAAATCTACCAGAAACCGTAACCATAAATAATCCCGAACATACAGGAAATATTACTTATATTTACGATGCCACAGGAGCAAAACTAAAAAAGGTTGTAACTGAGGGAAGTTCTTTAATAGAAACAGAGTATGCTGGGAAGTACGTATATGAAAATAGCGTACTCAAGCAAATATCACATGCGGAAGGGTATTTAGAGCCTAAAGTTTCTGGAGGGTATCAATATGTATATCAGTTAAAAGATATCTGGAGAAATACCAGAATCACCTATGCGGATGACAATAATGATGGAACCATTACAACTTCTGAAATCCGTAGAGAGCAGAATTACTATCCTTTTGGACTACAACATAAAGGGTACAATAATATCTTAAGAGGAGCTAAAAACAACCTTAAGACCTATCAAGATCAAGAATTTACAGAAGATTTAGGATTAAATACCCATGAATGGAGGTATCGTATCAGTGATCCTGCTACGGGTAGGTTCTGGCAAATTGACCCACTAGCCGAGGATTATATGTATAATTCCACTTATGCATTCCAAGAGAATAAAATGGGGATGGGTGTTGAGTTAGAAGGTGCTGAACTTCTTCCTTTTAATGCTGTTGATATGTTTAATTTTGAAGGAGGTGGTAAACCTGTTCTTACTTTAGGATTACATAATATAAAACTTCCAACACTTAGTAGAATGGAAGGGTCTAGCGTTATTAGTATTGCGGAGAATAGTTTAAGAGGTGTTTGGAATGGTGTAGCTGATACTTGGAATGCAGGAATGCAAGGGGCTAATATGGGTGATATTAGTACTGAAGGTTTTAATGAAATCGGTAGAATGGCCGATAGGATTATTGAAGGCGATGGTACTCAACAAGATGTTGAAAATATTACTTCAATGGCTGTTACAACTGTTATTGGTGTTAAAACAAAAACAGTTAGAAGAACTCAAAGTACTAATGATAAAACATTTAAAACAGAAAGAGCAGCAAGAAGAGAGTCATTTAGGAAAAATAATGTTCCAACATCTAAAGCAAATAATTTTACAAGAGAAAAAGTACACGGAAAAAACAAAAATCTTTTGGGTCCAAATGGAGAACCTTCGGAAGTTATCCGTACAAAAGATGTAAATGGAAACCCTGTCACAATTGACCATCATAGTAACGGTCATAGATTTATAGACAATAATACTTACGAGCTTCCTCACTATCATGGGCAAAATGGAAGTGGACATTATTCTTATTCTCCAAAAGGGAGTAATAATAGACAATAATTAATAAAGAGATATGTTAAATATTATTAAAGATATACTAGATAAAAATAAATGTAAGATTAGATTTCATTGGTATTATGATCCTGATTTTGAAACTTCTGAATGGGTTAATAGTTTTAGTTTTCCTGTAGAAGGGTATATAGAACCAATGTCTGTCGGACCAATTAAGATTACTCAATGGAAATGGTTAGAAATTGATCCTATTGAAAAAAGAAAGATAGGAAGATTAATCCCTGAAAAAGAAATAAATCATACAAAAGAAATAATCGATACTCTTAAAGATAATGAGATTGATTCTTTCTACGATGGCCATCTAATTAAAATAAAAAATTTAGAATTTAATAAAAAACTATACTAGTTCGAGTTTGCAACTCGGACTTCCATAAGAGTAAGAACATAATAATTAACAGACAGTCATCTAGAAATAGGTGACTGTTTTTTTATGCATAAGTGTTACGAGCTTTTGCATCCCGTATCAGCGCATTGATAGTAGTTATGATATGTTGATGATCTTCATTTTTAAGTTTTTGTAGACTTGTAATGATATCAACGGTATTTTTATCGAGTTCTATATCAGAGAGACCAGTTAAGTAATCTAATGATACTTCTAAAGCTTCTGCAATCTTAGTAGCAATCTCTACAGATGGTTTTACTTCATCCCGTTCATATCTCCCAATCACTGGTGCTTTAGTACCTAAATGTTTAGCTACTTCTTCTTGTGATAAACTTTTATCTTTTCTAACCTCTGTAAACCTTTTTCCAAAACTCATAAGTGCTGATTAACGCAGTTAAATCAAGTTTTAAGCAAATGTACAGAACCTAAAAGTATTTATCAAATCCCCGCTGGGGTATAGTATGTGCTAGTTCGAGTTTGCAACTCGGACTTCTATAAGAGTAAGAACATAATAATTAACAGACAGTCAACTAGAGATAGTTGGCTGTTTTTTTATAAAATAGATTGAATTTTTCTTTTAGCAATAAATGCATCAATCACAAAAAAGATATGTTCGCCTCCTAGCGCCAGGATGTTTCTGGTGCCGTTAAAGCTGTCTCGCTCTAAAAAAAGTTTACATATTTTACATTAATCCTAAAATTGTTTTATAAAATAGAAAATGCCCCTGATATCAGGAGCATTTTTATATCTTGGATAAAAAACCTTTCTCAATAGTTCTACTGAGCTTGTCGAAGCATATTTTGTCGTATTTTATTACAACAAAATAATCAAAATGACGCTTTTTTTCTTAAAGACACAATAGGTTACAATAGTACTTTATTTGGTAAACTTTTTTATAGCTTCATCAACATCCAATTCTGCCAAAGATTCTATTATCATATCTGGTGTAAAAGCATAGTTAATAAGATCCTTCTTTTTAGAAACCCCAGATAGTGTTAATATGGTATTATACCCCATTTGTATTGATCCTAAGATATCAGTATCCATAGTATCCCCAATCACAATAGTTTCATCGGTAGTTAACCCTAGTTTTTTTCTTGCAGCTCTCATCATTACAGGACTTGGTTTACCTACGCTGAATGCTTTTTTACCAGTGGCTTCTTCTATCATAGATACGATAGATTTAATTCCTAGGTTGGACCATCCTTTTTTCTTTGGAGATGGATCTAGGTTTGTGGCAATGAGCTTGGCACCAGATAAAATCATATCTACTGCATTATTAGCCATTTCTAAAGTAAAATTACGACCTTCTCCAACAACCACATAATCCGGATCTGATGTTACCAAAGAATATCCATTTTCATGTAGGCTAGTAATTAATCCGCCTTCACCTAAAATATAAGCAGTACCATTAGGTTTCATAAAACTTAAGAACCAAGCTGTAGCCATAGCACTGGTATAGACGTTTTCTTCTTTGATCGAAATACCCATGCCCAGTAATTTATTTACTGCGTCTATTGGTGATCGTTGACTATTATTTGTCATAAATAGGAACGGAATTTCTCTATCTTGTAATGTTTTGATAAAGACATCTGCTCCTTTAATAAGTTCGTTTCCATTATAAATGACACCATCCATGTCAATTAAAAATCCCTTTTTCATTTTTTTTTGAGGTTAAGTTGTACTACAATTTGACCGTAAAGTTAGGGATAAGCAATAGAACTAAAAAGTCTACAGTACAGTAAGATTTTTGGGTTAAAAAATAAGATATGTACTTATTACCAGTATTGTAATAGCAGCACCAGTAATAAAGGCATATTTCCATGGGGTAACATCAACATCTTTTGTTATTTTTTGTACATAATCGGCATCTCTTGGATATAGCTTTCCAATAATAAGCATGATACCGATATTTAAGACAAATAAGATAGCCATCACATGTAAAAAGTGAGGATATGCTTCTGCCTCTATGAGACTTAAAGCAGATTCATCTGTAATGCCAGTGGCAGCGGCATTTGCTAAAGCATTTTTAACCAATATTGGTTTTATTACGAATTGGCTGATTAGATATAACACAGAGCCTGATAGCACTCCTATTTTTGCAGCAATTGGAGGTACGCGCTTAGTAAAAAAACCTATCACAATAACTGTTAAAATAGGAATACTATAAAAACCACTAAACTCTTGGATTCTTGCGAATAATCCATCTGGAGCATCAAGGATAAATGGAGCAAGTAACATCCCAAAAACACCTACGATAACTCCAAAAACTTTTCCAGCTTTTACGGATTGTAGTTCATTGGCATTTTTCTTAAAATATTGTTTGTAGAGATCAAATCCAAAAAGGGTAGCACTACTATTCAATACACTGTTAAATGAACTTAAGACTGCTCCAAAAAGCACGGCAGCAAAGAACCCAACAAATGCCGGAGGTAATACTTTACGTACAAGTGAAGGATACGCTTCATCGGGATTTGCTAAATTACCATCAAACAAATGCCAAGCAATAATACCTGGGAGAACTACAATTATTGGAATTAAGAACTTAATTAATGCGGCCAAAATCATTCCTTTTTGCCCTTCTTTTAGAGTTCTTGCACCAAAAACACGCTGTAAAATGGCTTGATTGGTCCCCCAATAAAACATTTGTACAAGCATCATCCCAGTAAAAATGGTCCCGAAAGGGATAGATGCGGTTGGGCCTCCTTGTACTTCAAACTTATCAGGGTTATTTTCCCAAAGTGTATTTATACCATCTACTACAGAACCATCACCGACCATCATTAATCCAAAAAAAGGAATTAATAACCCTCCTGTAAGTAGTCCTATTGCATTGACCAAATCTGATACAGCAACAGCTTTTAGTCCTCCAAAAATAGCATATATCATTCCTATTAAACCTATGGTCCAGACACAAATCCATATGGTAGCACGTTGCGAAATTCCCATTAAACTTGGCAAATCAAACATTGTACTAAATGCCAAAGAACCAGAGTATAATACAGAGGGTAATAATACAAGAGCGTACCCGCTTAAAAATAATGCTGTAAGAATAGCTTTGGTCTTATGATCGAATCGTTTTTCTACATATTCTGGGATAGTGGTAATCCCTCCTTTCATATAACTTGGTAATAGCCATACTGCAGTTATAATCATTGCAATGGCAGCTAAAGTTTCCCAAGCCATTACAAGAATACCTTCTGAAAAAGCTTGACCATTAAGTCCTACTATTTGCTCTGCAGAAAGATTAGTTAGAAGTAAAGAGCCTGCTATGGTGATAGCACCTAAGCTTCGACCACCAAGATAATAACCATCTGCAGATTTTTCATCAGTTCCTTTAGTTTTCCACCAGGCGTATACAGCTACTGCCAGAGTAAATGCGATAAATGAAAGTATTCCCATGAAATAGTATATATTAAAAGTTAAACTAAAGAAATATGCTTACTATAATTTTTAAAAGATACAATTATTTGCCATATGTATCATCAAGAGATCTAGGTGCGATTAACCTAGATTTCATTATTTTTTTCTAATCTAATTAATCCACAAATAGGAACTTTTATTTGTACAACACCGATAAGAATCATCAAATTAGATTCTTTGATTTTTTGCCCTAAACAATTATATATTGTACAATGATAGGATCCAAAATTTTTAGAACTGCTTAGTACTATATTAGTGGCAGTTTGTCCATTTATAATATCAATTTGATTCGATTTTTCATCAAAATCTATAACATAATTATCGTATAAACCGATAATTGTTATGTCTTCAGAACTAGATATAAGTATTGGATAATTAGCCAATGGTTTTTGAGGTATAAAAACTCCGTTTAAAAGTGTATTGGCATTTGCTTTCCAATAATTGGTATAAAAACGAATCATTAATAATTCATCTTCTGTTGCCTCTTTTAGCAATACAGAAAGCTGAGGAACACCAAATAATGTATTGACTACTTGTAAGGCTTTAATCTCTGTGGGTTCATCATGATGATAGGTAAACATATCGCTATGCACGGCAGTTTTTCCACATAACATTTTAATATCTGTAATACGAACACGATTCATTGTAGAATCTCCTGGACAATCAAATGCCCTAAACATATTGCCATATTTGCGC
Organism: uncultured Aquimarina sp.; assembly: GCA_947498785.1. GTDB lineage: Bacteria > Bacteroidota > Bacteroidia > Flavobacteriales > Flavobacteriaceae > Aquimarina. The sequence continues at coordinate 12,644 of CANMLS010000004.1, forward strand.
ATGGCAGGTCCAGTATATTTTTGTCTAAACTCTATAACTACTTCTGGATTGATAGCATGTAATGATCCCATTATATCTGTCATTAAACGATCTACAGCAAGGTTAACCGATGAATAATCTCTTCCGTTTTCTTTGGTTAAAACTGTAGTTGGATATACTTTGAATTCATCTATAAAATCGAGTTTAAATCCATCAATATTCCAATCATTAAGTGCACTGGTATATAGGTGAATAAGGTGCTCTCTTACTTCTGGATATCTAGGGTCAAAAACAGGAGCCCATCGGTGTTCTTCGGTAAGGAATTTACCTTTGAATTTTTGATATGCCTTGGATTTCTTACCGCAAAAAGGAACAGAGTACCAAAGTGCTAATTTCATTCCTGTTTTATGAATGTTTACCACAAAATCTGACATTTCAGGAATTCTTTCTGGTTGCCAATCTCCTGTAAAATCATAACCCCTGTTTTCATCAATGGTTTGCCAACCATCATCCAAAATTATTAATTCATATCCTAGTTCTGATGCAATTTCGCATTCTTCTATAAGTATTTGAGTATCTAATTTTTGATGAAACTGATACCACGTAGAATATACTGGTGCTTTTGCAAGATCTGGAGTCTTGATAGGTTTTAAGTTTTTAAAAGTACTCCACCAATCTCCAGCATTGGTAAGTGATTTAGAAAAATGTTGTTCTTGTGTATCAATTCTTAATTGTGCTTGATAGTTTTTTATTTTATGATGTCTTTCTGTGAAAAATGAAATGTGGCAATAAATAAAATTATCTTCTTCTCTATATAAAGCATTGAGTTCTGTAGTATGTATAGCATCAGAACAAGCAAAAGTATGTACATTAGTATCACTATGGCTAAAAAGAGAAATTATAGGAGAATCAACAGAGATTCTGGATTCCATATGATCTAGTTCCCAATCATCCATAATTCTTTTTGCAAAATCGGTAGTAGGTTTCCAGACTCCTTTAATGTTAATAGCAGGGATTTTCCATCGCAAAGTAATTGGATGAGGCTCAAAATCTGAATCTGCATAAAAATTGATAGTATATATAGAAACTCCATTATTTTCAGAATTTAAAGTAATTGATACTTTAAAAACTTCAGTTTCTCCAGTCACCTCAATATTATGAGTAATTACGTCGTTCATTAAGTAAATTTTTGTTCTCTATATTTTGGGGATATTATCTTTTCCAAAATATCATTTTCTTTATTTTTAATTTTAAAAACTCTAATGCTATCATTGTTTTGTGTAGCAATTACATGTGGTATTTTATTTTTGACAGAAATAATATGAATAGACTGCCTAGGAACTAAAAATCCATTTTCTTGACTTTTGATAGGTATAAAACCATTTTTTGATCCTTTTAGATACATCCAGATCATTGCATCATGCCTGTCATAGTTAACCTCTGTAGAAAGATTATTTTCAACTATCAATACATCCCTAAATCCATCAAGATTTTTGATATCACCTATAATATCTTCCCAGATAGTATCGGTTACCATTCTGTCATTAGAAAAGTAAATGTTTTTATTAATTGATAGTGTGCCTTTATTATTGTTTAAGATATAGCTAGGGGTAGATTCTGAGTATCTTCTGAAAAGAACACCACCTTTTATAAAAATGCAAGGATATCGATCATCATTTTCTACAATTGTATTTTCATAATGTCTATTAGAAGTAGACACAGGAATAAAAGTAAATAGGCGCTCATGTTTGCTCTGATTTTTACAGTTAGATAATAGTATGATTACTATGATATGATAGAATATTCTTTTCAAAAATATTGAGATTAACGTGTTTTTATAGCCAAGCAAATCAGTAAGATTTACTTGGCGAATAAAAACAGAGTGCAATTACAAACAATCAGTCAAAATAATGCTATATCGTTATATTTTAATACCCGGGATTTGGTCTTAAATTTGGATTTGCTTGTAGTTCTGGTACTGGAATCCAAAGGAGTTCATCCTGTCCCGTAGTAAATACAGCAGTTGGTCCAGCAAGTGATTTTGGATGTCGTCCTCCTGCAATAGTAGAACCTGGTCCTAATACATCATCAGCAAGCTCCCAGCGTACTAGGTCAAAGAAGCGATGTCCTTCACCTGTTAACTCCATAATACGCTCATCTACTATAGCTTGTTCAACCTCTGCTTTGCTAAGGGTAAGAGCTAATGGGGTAATTTGGGCTCTTTCTCTTACCTGATTGATAAATGGAATAGCTTCTGCAGTGGCCATATTTTCATTAAGCGCTTCGGCTAACATCAGTAATACATCAGAGTAGCGTATAATTCTCCAATTATTTCCTATAGTTTGTCCTAGTACAGGTATTTCTGCACGTAAACCTTGTTCAAAACCAGCATATTTTTTGGTGAATAATGCAGGGACTCCAACATTACCTTGTGGGTCGGTGATCGTATTGGCTACAGCAATATCTGCGGCAAAATCTTCGGTAAAAGGTAGCCCTCCATATCCAGTTGCTCCTGGATAGTCAAAAGCAATGGTTGCATTTCTTCTAAAGGTATCTCCGTTATCTTCAAATACTTGTAAGATATGAGGATTAATAAAATGGCCATTATCTGGGCTTAATTCTGGCGGAGCATAATCTATTAAGTAATGACCTTGTGTCCCGGTTCCAGGAATATCGGTGCCCCAGATAAAATTATCTTGCCCTAAGTACTGAAGTTCAAAAACTGATTCTTCATTGTTTTCATTTGCTTCTGTAAAGTTTTCTTCATATCTGTTTGCTGGCAATAAAGCATAGCTATAATCTGTTGTTACTGCTCTTAAATCAGCTACAGCGCTAGGATAATTTTTCATGTATAAATGTGTTTTACCGCGTAGCGCTATTGCAGAACCAGCTGTTGGTCTTCCTTTTTCTGTTTCTGGCCAAGAGTCAGGTAGTCTGTTGAATGCCTCTGTGAGATCAGCAATAATAGCTTCATTTATAGTTGTTGGTGTAGCAGGAGAAGGAAAAAAATCTTCTCTGGTTTTAGGTGTTTTTTCAATTAAAGGAACATTTCCCCAAAGATTAACAAGATACCAATTTGCAAAAGCTCTCATAAAATAAGCTTGACCAAGAATCTCATTTCTTGCAGTTTCATTAGGAACATTGGTATCATTTATTTTTTCTATGATCGTATTTGCCCTAAAAATAGTCTGGTATAATTGAGGAAACATATCTGATGACCATCTTGCAATACCAGGTTGACCTTCTAAGGTAGACATTGTGGTATTTTGTTGAAAAGGAACAATGTTATATGCATCTGATCTAAGTAAAGCCCCAGTATGGATAACTCTTCCCCAAAAGAGAACTGCAGTAATTGGATGATACATACCGTTTACGGCTAATCTAAAATCAGCATCGGTCTGAAAAAAATCAGGTTCTGCAACTGTATTTGGGTTTGTAAGTTCTAATTGATCTTCATTACAACCATTGATAGATAATACTAAGCCTATTAAGATTGCAATTGCAAAAAAATTATTTTTTATTTTCATAACTATAATACTTAATTGTTTGTGTGTTACTCTCTTTTATTTAGAAAGAAAACTGAACTCCCATTATAAATGTTCTTGGTCTGGGTTGTGCTCTAACATCTAAACCTCTACCCAAAATAGGGTTGGTTACATCTCTAAATCCAAAAAAACCGGTATCAGCATCAGCTTGTGCTCCAGAAGTAGAACCAATTTCTGGGTCATATCCAGAATATCCTGTGATAACAAAGACATTTTGCATATTAAAGAATACTCTTCCTTTTTTAATCCATTGTGAACCAATGATATCTGTTAAGTCATATCCTATTTCTAATGTTTTTAACCTAAAGAAAGAACCGTCTTCTACAAAGAAATCTGAAGGTAACTGATTTCCTGCAGGATCTAAATTAGAGACTCTTGGGATATTTGTATTTGTATTTGATGGAGTAAATGAATCTCTAACTAATCCAAACTTGTTATCATCGGCAAAGAATACTCCAAAGAATTTTGTTACATTATAAATTTCATTACCCTGAACACCGTTAAAAAATAACCCAAAATCAAACTTCTTATAATTTCCTGTAAAATTAATACCATAGGTAAAATCAGGTGTTGGATCTCCTAAATTTGTTCGATCGGTCTCATCAATAATACCATCATTATTTGTATCTACTCTTCTAAAATCACCAGGTTGCAGTAAAGCTCTTCTATCTGGATCATTAGCTAAGAAAGGATCATTGTCTATTTCTGCTTGATTATTATAAATACCATCGGTTTGGAAACCAAAGAAGAAACCAAGGGGTTCTCCTTCTTCATATTTATTTACACGGGTTTGCTCTTCATTAATAATGGGTCCGAGAATCGGATTGGGGGCTGAGGTTAGCTCATTTGATATTGCCGCAAAGTTAACACCAACATCAAAATTAAAATCACTCTCAGAATTATAACTATAGGTCGCTTCTAATTCAAAACCTTTATTGTTAATAGAAGCAGCGTTTTGAATGACAGGTGCTCCTGATCCAGTAGTCGACGGGATATCAACAGCTAGTAACACGTCTTCATTATCTCGACTAAAATAATCTAAACTAAGTTTTATTGACCTATTAAACATGGTTAGGTCAGCTCCAAAGTTTGTAGTAGTAGAGGTTTCAAAGCTTATACTTTCATCTACCAAAGAAGTAATCGAGAATCCTTGGGCAGGATTATTGGCAAAAGCAACATTAGAAGTTGGATTTAGAACAGATTGATAGACATAATCTCCTATGTTTTGTGATCCTAGTTCTCCATATCCACCACGAAGTTTTAGGGTGTTAACAAAACCATCTTGTGGCCAAAAGTTTTCTTCACTTACAACCCATCCTAATGAAAACGAAGGAAATACATCTGCGTTAAGATCTCCTTCCGAAGAGAATCGAGAAGTTGCATCTCTACGTATAATACCTGTAAACAGATATTTATCATCGAACTTATAATTTAATCGGGCATAAGAAGAAAACAATCGTGATAAAAACTTACCTCCACCAGTGTTTTCTACTTGGTCTGTAAAGTTTCCTATATTTCTAATATTATTACTAGGTAACCCTTGTGCATACACGGCAAGCGAATTAAAATCTACTTCTTGTCGTGCACCACCTACAAGAATATCTACACCATGTTTACCAAATGTTTTTTTATAGTTAAGCGTTGGTTCAACATTTGTTGATAAAATCTCTGCGCGTACTTCAGTAAGGTCATTTGCTTCATTGAGGTTATTAGTTGCATCTGTATTACTTTGAAAAAAAGTAGGAAGAAAAGTATTTCGGTAAATGTTTTTATAATCTACCCCAAAGTTTACTTTTGCTTTTAACCCTTCGATGATTTCGTATTCAATATTTATATTTCCTAATAAGTTTCTTTCGGTGTTTTCGTCATCAAGCAAGTTGGCTTGTGCAAATTTGTTTGTTCCTCCAACACCATAGATATCACCATCGACAGCTTCAAACCCTCCTTCGTTATTGGGGTTAAATGGATTTAAAATAGGAATAGTTGGCCCTTGATTACCAAATGCCTGATTTCTTGTAAATTCATTTTCTGCAAATGCAAAAGATTCCTGTATCTTAAACTTGCCAATTTCGAATTGACTGTTTAAACGTGCATTTATTCTTTGAAAATCCTCACTGATAAGAAGACCTTCTTCATTATAATAATTTGCCGAAAAGAAATAAGAAGATTTATCGCTACCAGCAGACACATTAAAGCCAAAATCCTGAATTGCACCTGAATTGATGGTTAAATCCTGAAAATCGGTATTTATTCCTGGATCTGAGATATTACCAGCAAGCCCATCGTTAACTCTTCTTTGATTTAGAAATTGAATATACTCTGATCCATTAAGTAAATCTAATTTTTTAGCTTGTGTATTTATTCCTCCTCTGATATCGATATTAACTGTTGGAGATGTGTTTTTTTTTCCTCTATTGGTTGTAACTATGATTACCCCATTTGCTGCTCTTGATCCATATATTGCTGCAGAAGTAGCATCTTTTAAGACTTGAAGATCTACTATGTCTTTTGGATTAAGAAAAACAATATCATCAACTACAGTTCCATCAATTACATACAAAGGAAAAGAGTTGGTTAATGAACTCACTCCTCGTACGAATACATTGGTTGCGCTTCCTGGAGCTCCACCAGCACTTTCTACCTGCACTCCGGCGAGTTTACCTTGTAATGCTGCAGTTGGGTTAGCTACAACGACTTGTGCGATGTCTTTGGATTTGATTTGTGAAATAGCGCCAGTTATTTCTCGTTTTGATTGTGTACCATAACCAACAACAACGATCTCATCTAGAGCGGCAGCGTCTTCTTGCAATGTTATGTCTATAACAGATTGTCCATTTACAGGAACTTCTTGAGTTATAAAACCTAGATAACTAAAGGTTAATACAGCACTTTCAGTTACATTGGATATGGTGTACTTGCCATCGAAGTCTGTTGTGGTTCCATTTTGTGTCCCCTTTACTAAGATGTTTACTCCGGGAAGAGGCCCCTGAGCTTCAGTTACTGTACCAGAAACTGTTTGTTGTGCAGAGACTGAAACAACAAGCCCAAATAAAAACACCATAATACTAGTGAATGTTTTTTGATTCATATGATTCGTGTTTATTGATAAAGTTTTGATTTTAAAGTAGTAAAAGTGCAAATAATGATGTGCTATGATACACTATGCTACTATACAAATATAATGTTTTTTTTCACAAAATTATAATTTGATGTTAAAAAAATAGAGAATATTGCATATAAGATGTTAAAAAAGTATAGTATTTAAACATGTGATTCTGAAAACACTATCTAACCTTGATAGAAGAAATCACATGTTATGATACAATTTAGAAGAGAAAAATGGTGTTTTCAAGAAAAAGAAGAAAAAAGTTAATTTTTTCTATAAAGAATTACGTTGTCTTAGATAGGTAGGTATAATTTCTTGTATTTGATTTCTTTCTTTTACAAAAATTGCTGCTTTTTTGGCCATAATTTCAAAATCTGTCGATATCGTAGTTATTCCACCAAAGGCAATTTCTTTTACAATATTATCATCATGTGCCAAGATTCCTATATCAGAACCTATTCTATATTCCATTTTTCGAGCATCTTTTAGTACTTGCCAAAGGTAGGTATCACTAATAGAAAAAAATACAGTTCCTTTTTTTACAATATTAGATTCATAACTTTCTACTACTTTCCCTTTTATATTATACTCTTTAATAAAGCGTTTATATGCGTATAAAATGTCGGGAGGTAGATCTGTATTTTCTTTAAAGAAAAGTACAAATTTGTCATACTTTTTTATTAGAGGAGCAAGTTCTACCAGTTTATTATATGTTATCTCTTCAAATTCTTGAGTTATGTATGAATACTCTTTTGGCATTTTTAGATATCGATCAATAAGGAGTAACCTATCTGAAGGAATTTTTTTTAAAAGAGGAATTACTTCTTTATTTTGTATTGGTGCTATAGTATACATTCCATATTTACGTGAAATATTATCCATTATGGTCTTAAAAAGAGTAAGATTATTATGGTGAAAAAAGATATCAATATGATATTTCTTTCCAAGTTCTTTTCTGAATGTATTATAAAAATCTTCCTGAAAACTGTGAAATGCAAATAAAATTAAAGCAACCTTTAAGGTAACCTTGGTCTCCTGACTAATGATATAATACCCTTTAAGGTTTTTGGATTCTACTAATCCTCGTTCTTTTAATTCTGTGTATGCTTTTACAAATGTTTTTCTGGCATATCCAATTTCTGCTACCATTTGGTTTATAGAAGGAAGTTTATCACCTACTTTAAGGATACCAGAATCTATTGCCTCAATTATTCCCAAAACAATCTGTTCATGTTTAGATACAGTATGGATATCTTGTAGGTCGTAAATTTTCTCTAATAACGGCAGCATATTATTCAGTATATTTTAAATAGAGATAATTTCAAATCAAATTTCAAAATTATATCCCGATTCTTGTAATTCTCTATATCTGTTGTAATCAAATTTATATAGATAAGCTCCTTTTTTGGATGTGGTTCTATCTTTTTCATCCAATTTGATAATTACATCAAAAGAAAGGATTTTTTTTCTAAAATTACGTGTATCAAACTTTCTTCTATAAATTGCTTCATAAAGGGTTTGTAATTTAGGGATTGTAAATTTCTTTGGTAATAGCTCAAAACCTATGGGTTTATATCTTGCAACTTCTTCAATTCTTTTTAACGCATCAATGCTCATCTGATTGTGATCCAGAATTAAATTAGGGATATTATCGATCTCATACCATCTGGCTCCCTTCTCTTCAACTAGTTTTTTGATCGTATTATCAATTCTAATTAAAGCATATTGTGCTACAGAAATACATCTATATCCAGGATCTCGATCTACTAATCCATAGGTTTTTAGTTCTTTCATGTATACGTTTTCCAGACCAGTGAACTCTTTGAGAATTCTAACAGCGGCATCAGAAACACTTTCTCCGATTTTTACAAAACTTCCTATTAGAGATAATGAATCTTTAAATGGATCAATACGACGATCAAAAACGAGGAGTTTTAATTTTTGATTATCAAATCCGAATATAATGCAATCAACTGCTACATAGAATTTGTCTTTTTCATTATAAATATCCATATCAATCCCCTTGAATTTTTAAAAAGATTTTACTTTTGATACAAAGTAAGTAAAAAAATATAGTTCTATAATAATAAATGTAAAAAGTACATTTATTATATTTGCTTCTTTAAAGCAAAATATTGACAGATATTACTATAAAGATTAAATGTATAAGAAATGGAAAATGATCATGAAGGATTTATATCCAATTTTAACCCAGAGTTAGTGATTTTATCACCAGGTAGAATTAATTTCATAGGCGAGCACACCGATTATAATAATGGGTTTGTTTTACCTACTGCAATTGATAAAAAAATTATTTTTTCGTTTAGAAAAAATAATACCGATACTCAGTGTAATGTGTATAGTAAGACCTATAATAAGGAGATTAAGTTTGACCTAAATACATTGAAACCGAGTAATGAGGAATGGGAGAATTATATTCTAGGAGTAATGAGTGAACTTGGTAAACTAACTGATAAAGTACGAGGTTTTGATTGTATTGTTAAAAGTGAATTACCTATTGGGGCTGGAATTAGCTCTTCTGCAGCACTAGAATGTGGATTGGCTTATGGACTCAACGAACTTTTTAATCTAGAATTGCCTAAAATAAAACTAGTAGAGTTATCTCAAAGAGCAGAACATAATTATGTAGGTACTAAATGTGGGATTATGGATCAGTTTGCTTCTGTTATGAGTGAGGATCATAAAGTAATTCTTTTGGATTGTAAAAGTCAGGAATATAGATTAATCGATGGTAATTTTGATCCCTATAAAATTTTGTTATTGAATACCAATGTTTCTCATAATCTTGCAGAAAGTGAATATAATACCAGAAGGGCAGAATGTGAACAAGTTGTGTCAATAATTTCAGAAACATATGGTAATGTGAAATCTCTGAGAGATGTTACCAAAAGTATGTTAGGTGAATTTAAAGAGAAACTATCTCCAGTTCATTTTGAAAGAGCTTCATATGTCATTGCAGAAAATGATAGAGTGCTTCGGGCTTCAGAATATTTAGAGAAAGGAGATTTACAACAATTTGGAGAACTTATGTATGCATCTCATAATGGATTGCAACATCAATATGAAGTGAGCTGTAAAGAACTGGATTTTCTAGTCGATTTTTCTATAGATAAGACACCAATTGTTGGGTCTAGAATGATGGGTGGTGGTTTTGGAGGATGTACGATAAACCTGATTCATGAAGATTATATAGATGAATATGTAGATACTGTAACAAAAGCATATAAGGAGCAGTTTGATATCGAATTAACCTCTTTTATAACTGTACCAAGTCAAGGAACTTCAATACAAGAATTATGATGGAAGATTTTAATAACAACCCTCACAGACGATTTAATATATTAACAGGAGAATGGATTTTAGTCTCTCCGCATAGAACCAAAAGACCCTGGCAAGGAAAAAATGAGGAACCTGCAAAGTTTTCTCAAGTCTCTTATGATGAGAATTGTTATCTATGTCCAGGAAATACGAGAGCAAGTGGGGATATAAACCCAGAGTATACTGCACCATTTTCTTTTACAAATGATTTTGCAGCTTTATTACAGGACATCCCAGAAGAACAATTTAATGAAGGATTGTTAAAAGCAGAATCTGAAAGTGGTATTTGTAAAGTGGTTTGTTTTTCTCCAAATCATGCACTTACCTTGCCGATTATGAAAGTTGAAGAGATTGTGCAAGTAATTGAACTCTGGCAAGAGGAATTTATTGGCCTTGGAAAACGTAATGATATTAATTATGTTCAGATATTTGAGAATAAAGGGGCAGTGATGGGGTGTAGTAATCCACATCCACATGGTCAAATATGGGCACAAAGATCAATTCCCGAAGAGATTATTAAAAAAACACAACAACAAGAAGATTATTGGAAAGATCATAAAAAATCTCTTTTAGGAGCATATCTACAACAAGAGCTTGAATTGAAAGAAAGAATTCTGGTAGAAAATGAACATTTTGTAGCTTTAGTTCCTTATTGGGCAATTTGGCCATATGAAACAATGATTATTCCACGTAGAAAAGTAAAAACTATTGATCAATTAACAGATGAAGAAGTACGTGATTTTGCAGATATTATCAAAATATTGACTATCAAATACGATAATGTTTTTAAAACATCATTTCCTTATTCTGCAGGAATTCACCAAGCACCTACAGATGGATTAGACCATAAAGAATGGCATATGCATATGTCTTTCTACCCACCTTTATTGCGCTCTTCAACAGTAAAGAAATTTATGGTTGGATATGAATTATTTGCAAATCCGCAACGAGACATTACTGCAGAACAAGCAGCATCAACTATCAGATCACAAAGCGATGAACATTATACGAATTCGATATAATATAGCATCTTTATTTTTTTGGATTGGGATAGAAGAAAATAATCAATATTTCTCTCTATCCCATGGATGTCCTAATGTCTTTATCAATTAAATTTGTATGACAATTAATAATATAAGAAAAACATATAGTTTTATTGCAAAACCGTTGAGTTTTTGATATATTCATAGTATAAATAATCTGTCATATTTCTCTAGCTATTATACTATTTGACACCAAAGAGATTATGACATCATTGTCAAAGTAAACAAGGTTATAAGTTAATTATCAATTTATAACAATAAATTTTAGCAAATCTTTTCAATTTCTTACCCCTATACATATTCTGTTTTGAATGGATTTGCTACAAACAACAAAATTACTATGACAGAAAAAATGTACATTGAAGAAAATAGTGAATATTTAAAAAATAATCCGACATGGCATATTGAAGGGTCACCTTGGAAAGCCAAGCAGATACTCAAAATGTTGAATCGTAATCCAATAGATCCAAAGTCAATTGCTGAAGTAGGCTGTGGAGCAGGTGAGATATTAAATCAATTGTATTCATCGATGCCTGAAGACGTAATTTTTTCTGGATATGATATTTCAATAGATGCAATAAATATTGCAAAACAAAGAGAAAAAGATAGGCTAGAATTTAAGTATGAAGATTTTGTAGAAACTAACGAAAAATTTGATTTGTTGCTCATGATAGATGTTTTTGAGCATGTTAATGATTATCTGGGGTTTCTAAAAATGTGTAAAGACAAAGCAGAGCATACTATATTTCATATTCCATTAGATATTTCGGTTATTCGTATACTTAAAAATGAGCTTATTTCTTCACGAAAATCTGTTGGCCATTTACATCACTTTATGAAAGAAACTGCAATAGCAACTTTAGAAGATTGTGGTTATGAGATTGTTGATTTCTTTTATACTACTAGCTTTATGGATTTTCCTAGAAAAACAATAAGTTCGAAAATCACATATTTTCCAAAAAAAATAATGTACAAAGCAAATAAGGATTTGGCAGTAAAATTATTAGGAGGATGTTCTTTATTAGTTTTAGCAAAATAATACCAAATAAACAATATAATGAGATAACTATAACTTAATCCATAGTTTCATCTATGGACTGATGAGATTCAAAACTCTTCTTAAAAAGTTTACAGGCTGTTTTTCTCCATACCCGTATCCATATCCATACCCGTATCCTATTTTTCTAAAATCTACATCATTAAATAGAACAGCTATTGACGCAAATCGTTTTTCCAGATATAATGATTTAGGAATATCCAAAAGCCTTTTGTCTGAGTATTTTTGTCGAACAACATAAACACATAAATCAGCATACGAACTTAATAATAGTGTATCTGCCACCACAGTAATAGGAGGTGTATCGATTATAATATAGTTATATTCTTTTTTTAAGAAGCTAAACAATTCCTCAATTCGCTTATGTTTTAATAACTCAGCAGGGTTTGGCGGTTTTGGCCCCGAAGTAAAAACGTCCAGATTCTTAAAACCTTTCATGTTAGACTTTATATCCTCGATTTTGACCGATTCGTCTTTTATATAATTGGTAATTCCTTTTTTGCCTTTGACATCCATACGCTTTTTTAGCTCTGCCGATCTTAGATCCATTTCTAACAATGCTACTTTATTTCCCGAACGCCCCAAGGTTATTGCTAAATTACTTGCAGCAAAGGATTTACCTTCTCCTTTGACACTAGAGGTAATTAGAATTGTCTTTCCTTTTTCTTTAGAATGTGTTAAAAGAAAATCAAGATTGGTTTCTAATAACCTGAATGCTTCTGCCAGAATAGATCGATCTATTTTTGGGGTGACCAGTGTTTTATCTTCTTTAGAAGAAGGAATACTACCTAGTAAAGGTAATTTTAGTTTCTTTTTTAATTCTTTTACATTATTGATTTTGGTATTAAGTAAATCCTTAAAGAACACAATAACGATAGGTATGATTAAGGCGGCAAGAAAACTAGTTAAGAATACAATATTCTTTTTTGGTTTTATAGGACTTCTAGAAATATATGCTTTTTCTATTACTTTGACGTTAGATACCGTTGCAGCAAGAGAAATCGCAGTTTCTTCTCTTTTTTCTAATAAATATAAAAATAGGGTTTCTTTAATTTGCTGTTGCCGTTGTATGTCTCTTAGTTTTCGTTCTTTCTCTGGTAAAGAAGAGATTTGAGCATTTATTTTTGCATCACTATTTTTAAGGTTATAAATTCTAAGTTGAAGAGTATTTTTTAGATTTATAAGACTTTGTTGTAGACTTTTTCTTAAATCAAAAAGTCGATCATTTAGGTTTATTAATAATGGATTTTCTACCCCAGAACTCTTAAGGATTCTATTTCGTTGCAATGCTAAATCGTTGTATCGAGAAATCATTGTAACTGCCTTATTATCTTTAAACCCTAGATTTGCAGGTAAAAGATCGTTTTGAGAATTTTCTAAATAATCCATTATATATTCTGCTAATCCGATTTGTATAGTAGCATCAAGCTGTTCTTTTTCATTCGTAAAAGATTTTTCTAGAATTAAAGAAGCTTCTGAAGATAAATTTGTTAAGTTATTCTCTGTTTTAAAGAATTCGACGTTTTTTTCTAAATTATCTAACTCTTGATTAATAATATTTATTCGTTCTCGTATAAAATCTGCAGTATTGGTCGAGATTTGATTTTTATCTTTAATAACGTCTTTGTTGTACTCTTCAATAAGACTATTTAAAATTTCTTTGGCTCTATCTTGGGCAATTGTAGTTAGGGTTAATGTAACTACAGTTGTTTTTTGATCGGTAAGACCTATTTTTATTGCCGATTTATATCTTTCGACCATATCCAAAAGGGGAGTACTGTTTACATGGATATTAACTCCTATATATTGATTGATAGTTCTATGGTTAGGATCAATCAAAATATCTCCAAATGGAGTACCAATACATTCTCCAAGTTTTCCTTTGAGTATAAAATTTTCCTTATTATCCTTGATGTCAAATTTTCCTTCGGGTAAGACCGTAACAATAAAATTTAAAGCTTGCTCATAGTATGAGTCTTCTAGAAAGTTAACCTGAATAGGAGGAGTATTGGTAAGTTCTACAAATCTTTTAGAATATTTGGTTTTACTGAAATATTGAATATTAAGCTTTAGTTTTTTAACAACATTTTCTAGTAATGGTCTAGATTTGAGGATTTCTATCTCATTTTCTACTTCTCTATTAGCGTTTTTAAAGATAGAAAGATCTTCAAAAGCAGAAAGCTCTGACAAGGCACCATTATTTTCTGATTTGATGAGTATAGTAGAAGTGGCGCGATACATTTTTGGAGTGTATCTCAGGTAGAAAAATCCTAATATAAAACAAATCACAAAAGAGATGATAAACAATCTCCAATGTGCAATATAACGTTCTAGTAATTCTTTGATGAATAGATTTTCAGAATCATCATCATCGATTTCATAATTCATTTCATGAATCCTTTCGGTTTAAAGAGAATTTAAGTCTAGTAAATTTAACAATTATTTACGAACTATTGGGAATAGAATCCCAAATTCTATAGTTCCGAAAAGGGGTGTTTTAAAAATCCAACAAAAGACATAAAGTAATATCGCTAAAAGCTTCTTTTGCCTTTTATAACAATATTCTTTATGATCTTAAATGAATACCAGATATCTGTTAGAAATGGTTTTTTTTCATATGCATTAAGATACTTCATTTCGGATGCAATAATCTCATCTAATGTCTCTGGCATATCTGCATAGAATGGAGGAATAAGGCCAGGTTTAAATTTTACCCTTTTTTCCTGCAATTCTTTGGTATACAAACTAAAATAATGAGAACTCAGAGGTCGTCCTCCAATTAGTTTCATGTCACCTTTTAAAAAATTAATTACCATAGGTAGTTCATCTATCCAATATTTTCTTAATAGCTTACCCATATTAGATATTCTGAAATCATCTTTTAGCTTTCCTCCTTTTTTAAGATTATTTTTTTGAAATACATACTCCTGTAAATACTCAGAGTATGGATGCATAGTGCGTAACTTGTATACATTAATTAATTTTCCATTTTTTCCTACGCGCTTTAAACTGATTAAGGGACCATAGGTAGGGTTCATATCATATATCGGTTTTTTTGCCTTTTTTGCTACAAAATATAATTGATCATCAATCGTTTTTTCTTCCAAAATATTAAATCCACAACTATACAATCTACCTAGAATTTCTGCTTTGGTTAATACTCTACCGTGACCTTTTGTGATTTTGAAATATAATTTTTTGGTCCATTTTAATTTTGGGCAAATACGATGAAGGATGAAATCATAACAATAATAAAGATGATTTAGCGGCTTAGGAAATTTTTGTAATATCCTTTGTTTGCGAGTTTCATAAGTTTCTAAGGTGTTAATAAACAATCCTCCTTCTGGTAATTTGCTATTTACAGTCTCAAAAAATTTATTAATTCTTCTATAATGATTTACTTCATGTAGATTAACAATTGCCTGAAAAGATTCTTTTTGATATAAATTAATAGTGTCCTTATCTCTGGTGTCACAAAGTAAAACATCAAATAATCTAAAAGCTTGTAGATGTTTGCCTATAAAATCATAAACATTATTACCCAATTTTCTGGTTATAATATTTTTAATGGCAACATTATTTTTAGCCCTTAATACATAAGGGTTTGTATTTGAATTAATAAAATCATTAAGGATTTTTTCATTCTTATTAGAGAATGAATAAGATTCAGTATTGGATATAGTTTTCATGGTCATATTTCAAGGATAAATTTTGAAAATTAAAGATTCATAGGGAAAGTATTGTTCATATGAAAGGCTGATTTTTTAGTCTTCAAACTACTGTGGTTTAATAACATAAGTGTATAGGTTTGGTTCGAGATTAAAGATAAGGTAACAAGAAGAAAGTTGTCGATGGTTTTACCACAAAATATTTATGTTAAGTGACTGTTTTGTAGGTTTTTACCTATCAAAATCCAAAAAAAATCAATTTTTAGTAGGAAGAAAAGTTAATGAACACAAAAAAAGCTTACATTTTTGTTAAAAAAACAAATAAAAGCCGTTGAAATAATTATAAGATAGGACAAAGTGAAAAGACCTTGTTGTTAATTTTCTATAATTAGTTAGAGAAAGACATGATGCAATTGATTTTTTATTTTATTGTAAGATTTCTTTTAATGTACTACTAGATTTTAACTTTTGAATCATATTTCTTGTATGAATCAATCGACCTTTTTGATTAAGATGATAAACACTATCATAGAAATATGAAGTTGGGTATACAAAATCATCAATATCCATTATCATTTCTATGTTTAAATTTTCTTCCATCCTTTTATGTGTTTTTTTAAGAGCAATTATATTGTTTTCATACTCTGACCTTTCATATGCTCCATAAGAAAAAACGACTTTTATCCCTTTTCTTTTTGCAAAAAGATAAAATTCATTCAGTAATTTAATTTTATCATCGCTATTATCTTTTATAATAGATTTACTCCCCAGTTTATCTTTTTTGACTAATTCTAAATGACTTATGGCATCACCATATTTATTTATACCATTTCGGGTATAGATAGGATCGTTTTTAGCTTTTTTTATGATATTTGAAATTGTTTTTTTGAATAATATATGATGATTATCAAGCTTAAATTTTAATAAGGAACTCCAGTTGTCATTTTTTTCGTGGTAATATTTAAATGCAAATGAATTATAATATGCGGTCATCCTTTGTAATTCTCTATCGCCTTGTGATGTCATTAAATGTTCTATAGATAAAACAATGATATCTTTAGAAGAAGCTACATCTCTTAATTCACTTAAAATAAAAGCTAACCCAAGTTTTGCGTGTAACCCCAAATTAACTACATGAATATTTAACTCTTTTTCTATTTGTTGACTATCTATACCAAATACTAGATTAGAACCTCCTGCTAGTATTATTTTTTGCCCATCGATATCTCTTATTCTTTGGTGTTTATCTGCCATCGAAGCTAGATATTCTGTAGTGTTTTTATGATTTTCTTCAAATGCAAATAAAATACATGCTAATAGTATTAATAAACTTAAAAATAAATAGCTTTTTATGATAAATTTTTTCATACTAAAATTGAAAATAAATAAATTGTTGTGCTTTACCCGAGTAATAAAATATTATTCCGATTAACATGATGTAGCTTAGCCACCTAACAGGAAAGGAAAACTTGGTATTAATGCTTTCTATTGCAAATTCGCTTTTACGACCTAACCATTCTACTATGATAAACAAGGCTATAAGTAACAGCACTTTTTTGGGAAATATTTCTGGGTATCTAAATAGTGATGAAGAAAAGACCTCCTGAATATAATTAAAAGCATGAGTTACATTATCTGCTCTAAAAAAAATCCAGGCAAAAACGGTAAGCCCAAAAGTGATTAAGATACTGATTAGTTCCCGAAAAGAGGGAAAAATACTATTTGAAGCGACAACATCTAGATTTGAGCGATTCTTGTTTAATAATAGAAGAGGTAAAAAATATAGAGCATTTAACGCACCCCATATAATAAATGTCCAATTGGCACCATGCCAAAACCCACTAACAAGAAAAATAATAAATGTATTTCTTATTTTCATCCAACTCCCCCCTCTGCTTCCTCCTAATGGAATATACAGGTAATCTCTAAACCATGTTGATAATGAAATATGCCAACGTCTCCAAAACTCAGCAATATCTCTCGAAAAGTATGGATAAGCAAAATTACGATTAAGATTGAACCCAAATAATCTAGAGGTACCAATAGCAATATCGGAGTATCCAGAAAAATCGCCATAGATCTGAAATGTAAAAAATAAAGCTCCTAATATTAAGGTATTGCCCGAGAACATGTCAGAACTGTTAAATATTGTATTTGTATATTCTGCGCAAGTATCTGCAATAACTACTTTTTTGAATAAACCCCATAAGATTTGTCGTAAACCATCTGTCGCTTTTTGGTAACTGAAAACTCTTTTTTTATAAAATTGAGGTAATAGATTGGTAGCTCTTTCTATTGGCCCCGCGACCAACTGAGGGAAGAAAGCAACAAAAGCAGAAAATGCAACAAAAGATTTTGTGGGTTCTAATTTATTACGGTAAACATCAATCGTATAGCTTAGCGTTTGAAAAGTATAAAAACTAATTCCGACAGGAAGAATAATGTTAAGTGAATTAGCTTTGATTTCTATTCCAAAAAACATAAAAGCATCGATAAAGTTATCTAAAAAAAAATTATAATATTTAAAAAAACCTAAAAACCCAAGATTGACGAATATACTTGTCCAGAGTAATAGTTTTCGTTTAGATACTTCTTGATATTTTTTTAATCCCAATCCAACCGAATAATCGACAAGGCTACTAAAAAAAATCAATGATAAAAACTTCCAATCCCACCAGCCATAGAAAATATAGCTAGCGATAACTATAAGGAGGTTTTGTATTTTTAGGTTTTTATTAAATACAAACCAATACAATACAAATACAATTGGTATAAATAAAGCAAAATCGATTGAATTAAAGATCATAATTGAGTTTTAACGAATAAATGCCTTTTTACTACATTTTTTACATTTTGAAAAACCAATTCTTTACTCCATTTTAGAATGTTATCGTTCCATCTTTGTGGATGAAAAGTAAACATCGTCTGATCAGGGAAAACATCGGCATTTATAACATCAATAATTTCAGATGTACTATGAAATTTTCGTGTAAATCCAGTATTTACCCGATCTCTTACACTTGTTTTGTGTCCATCCCATTTTCTTCCTGTATCTGTGATATAGAATACCTTATTATAGTCTACATCAAAATAAGGTTCGGCAATAATATCATAATCTTGATATTTATATTTTTTCCAAAGGCTTTTGGAATCATATTTTGATAATGGGGAGCCATGCATACAAATTGTAGAAACGGGAGCAAGAGTTCTAAGTGCCGAAAGATTTGATTCAAAATCATGGATTCCTGATCGAAAATTACCATGGGTAGTCGTTAAGCATTCATAATGATAGCCTATTTCATGTCCTAGATTTGCTATTTCTTTAATAATTTTTTTATCCCAACTTTGTGGAACAGCTCTAAAATAATATGTTCCTTTAATTCCCTTTGATGCTTGGATTTGTGCAAAAACTAGTGAATTCTTTGGTAATAAATCTACATCATGTCTAAGAATTATACTTTTTTTCTCAGGTTTTAGAATAAATTCCTCAAATGTCTGAAACTGGTAATTACAGCTCATTAGTGCTTTTAATAACTCTCTATATTTTTGTACAGTAAAATCCATTATCTATATTCAAATTGTATTTTTGGATTATTATTTATTACTTTTTTACTTTGCGGATAATTCTCTACAAACCATACCAAAAAAGCGGTAAGATTAATTTTATTCTTCAGAAGTTTTTGACGTCTTTTTGCAAATGTTTTTTTTAAATCGGGTATTTTTTCTATTTCCTTAATTTTTTCCATAACTCCTTTTTCATTTTGAAAATTGAAGACTAGTCCATATTTTTCTTGGTCTTCATTATAGGATCTTCGAATAGAATTTACATAAATCGAAGGTGTGCCCAAGACTCCTGATTCTGCAGCCATTGTAGCTCCTTCACCGATAAAAAACTCAGCACCTGCTAGAACTTCATGAATCTCTTCTGGAGAAATTTGGATTTTATATTTATGATACTTTTTTGGCAAATATCCTTCTGATGTTATAAATGTTTTATAACGAGATGTCAAATAATCAATGATTCTACTTTTTTCTTTTTCTGAAAAACCTTTTTGCCCTTTATCATGAGAGGCGTTCCAGGAAACAAATCGAAGGACTACATATTTATCATCAGGAGATAATTTTAGAATTGAATTATAATTACCAGTTACATTAAAATAATTTGGATGTAAGTATGCCAATTCGTGGTAGGATTGGTAGCGAATTTGTTTTTCCCCTAAATCTTCAACTAATACATCGGGAGTGAGTACACAAGATGTAAAAGGAAGATATAACTTCATTTGTTCCCAGTTTCCAGAATCTTCTAAAGATATATGTGGCTTTCTAAGTATAAATGATGCATGTGCAGCATAGGGAGAGCCATGACTCATAAAAATATCGGGTTTAAATTTTAATCCTTGAATAATTTCGAGGATATCAAACTTTAGTAATCCAAATAATTTTCCTGAGGTAGTATTATATTTTTTACCAAATGACACAAAACGAAGTCCAGCGGTTTTTAATAACTCAATTTCAAATTCTTTTTCCCGGCATGTAAAAAGAAATTCATGTCCTTTTTTTTGCATCTCAAAGGCGAAGTTTTTGAACAAATGAACATGACCTGGATGACCTATGTCAATAAGTACTTTCATACTAAGTTTAGTTTTTATTTACCATTATTTTTTTCCTTTTAATACTTTAACTGCCTTTTTACCTATACTGTATAAAAACGGATTAGCAACATAGATAAACCTACCATGTTCGACTAAATCACCTCCAAATTTTGATTTGAATTCTCTAACTCCGTAATCTTCATCAGGTTTTCCTGCTCCCATAAAATCAAAACGTTTGATATTATTGTTACAAGCGTATGATATCCCAGACCATATTGCCAAGGTACTGGCAAATATATTTTTGTGTACCTTGTCTTTTCCGCATGCATACCATTCATACATTACTTTATTCTTAAAAACAGGACAGATTACGCCTCCTATGACTTCATCTTTGTAAAATACTAAGAGAAATTTTGCAAGTTTCTGACTCCATAGCGTAATAAAAAAATATAACTCTGGAAGAGGCGTTTTTACCTTTTCTTTGTATAAATCACTAAGGATTGTATAATATGCTTCGATTTCTTTTTGGTGTTTGGCCTGTCTGAAGGAAGCGCCTTCTTTTAGACTTTTTTTAATATCCCTTAGTTTACCTTTACTTAATTTTTGTTGTATTTTTTCTTCGGTATCACATTTTAGATGAAAGTTTAAATGAGGATGATACTCAAATCCAATAGAACTCAAAATCTCTTTAAAATTTGAATAATCATTAAAATTTCGTGTTTCAATATAAATTACCTTGTTTTTTAAATAATTAATTACCGTTTTGAATAGAGTTAAAATGTGTGGTTTCTCAACATTGGCAGAAAGAATAGGGCCTCCATAAATGATTGCTCTGCGGGTAAAATGCGATTTAATTCCATTTTCCTTTTGGATAATACCAGAAACAAAAGCGGTAATTTTATGATCACATTCTATCGCAAAAGTAAATGTTTCTACTCCGACAGTATTAAAAAAGTGAAGAGCTTCTGGAGTTTGAAAGAACCCCCCGTAATCACTTTCAAAAATTTCCTTTTTTTGTTCAGGATTTAGCTGCTTTAAACTAGTATATATCTTAAGTGTTTTGGTTGTCATAAGGCGTCGTTATAAATGGTTATTAGTTTGAGAGCAATAACTTCTGAGTTAAGGTGGGCAATATGATTTCTACCTTCTGGTTGTTGTACATATTGAAGAGCTTTATCAATTTTATCTGCAATTTCTGCGGTATTAAAGCTCGTTACATAACATCCTACTGTGTTTCCGATAATTTCTTTTATATCGCCAACATCGACAGCTACAATTTTACAGTTACACGCCATTGCTTCCTTGATGACGTTAGGAGAGCCTTCCCAATGACTGGTAAGAAGAATTACATCTGCTGCATTAAAATATGCGGGCATTTGAATATTAGGAATATCCATAAGTGAATGAAGTTCTACATCTTTATGATGAAGTAACTCAAAAGCACTTTGGGCTAAGCGATAATTTTTTACTTTCCTTTTTGGATTTGCTGCAAAAAGCACATGTTGTTTGTTTGGGTTCCAACCAGTAATTTCTACAGCTTCTTTTTTTGAAAACGGTCTAAATTTTTGAAAATCTACACCGTTTGGTAAAACGGTTGTTGTTTTAATACCACAAGACGTTTTCATATCTTGAGATTTTACTATGATCTTTTTCCAAAAAAAGAGATTGAAGATTTTGATGATATATCTAAGTAGAAAAGAAGCTTTAACATCACTACCCATTAATGAAACAATTAATGGTCGTCCTCCTGCTAAGGCAGCAACGGCAGCGCTAAGTGAATAGTGTGCGTGTACGATATCATAAGAATGAGATCGAAGAAATTTTCTAAGTATAAAAATATGTTTAAAATATCCTTTGAACCCTTTGCCTTTTATGGTAAAAAAAGAAACACGATGCCCTAGCTTAATCAGAGAATTACCTTGATTAAAAACAATTGGGGATATCCCGTTTTTTGTATTTCCGCTACTTATAAAAAGTATCTCCATGGAGAGTATTGTTTTTTTAACTTTTAGCTATGATATATATGTTCAGCATTTTTTATATCCTTTTTTTCTAAGTATTGGATAATGCTGTCGGCATATACTTTTTCTATTTCTAATTTGTTGGCTATAAAATCCCAACCTTCATTTTTTAGCATAAAATATCCTTCAGAATAAGGAATACCAGCAGTGCCAAAATATAATGACTGAAACTCAATAAGATAAAACTCGGTACCATCAAATACAATATCGATCGAGATATGAGGAACATTCATCTTAGTATAGATTTCTTGCGCAAAATCAAAAAGACCATCTGGAGCTTCTGCTTCTAGTCCGTAGAAATAATTATCGTACCCACCCCCGCTGGCTTTAATACCACGTCCTTTTAATAAAGGTCTTTTAAATACATATAGTTTTTCACCAAAAATGTAAATTTTCCAATCATTTTGAAGATTAGGAATAAATTCCTGTAGTATAAATTTTTGTCGATATAAGGATTCTCTTATATAACCTTTGTGCTTAAGAGATCTACCATAATCTCTAAGATCTTTATTGTAATCACGCTGATTTATTTGTTTAATCTTAGTAATTAACTCTTTTTCTGTTTTTATAAGAGATACCCCAGTTCCAGAGGCACCTTCAGAAGTCTTGAAAACAATGGGGTAGATAATGGTATCTAGATGCATTAAAAGATCTTTCATAGAACCAAAGACCCGTGCGCTAATATTATTTGTCAGGCCTTCAAATTCTCTCATGAGTTCCATAAAAACCTTATTATTGTTAGCTCTAAGATGCTTATAGGAAGGAATTACGTTAGCTCCTGAAAGTTCTAAGGCAAAGATCACATCTTCTATATAAGATTTATATTTATATCCAATATCTTCAGAAGAAGTATAGATTATGTTTTTACCAGTATAAGTGTCTTTGCTAAGATTAATTTCATTGAGATACATGTATTCTAGTCGAAAATCTAATTCATTAAAATAGGTCGATAACTTATCTTTGTCCATTCCACTACGATATGGAATATCAAAATGTTTAGAACCAAATTTTGCTTTATAATCCATTAACACTATTAAAGACTTCATAGGAGTTTATTTTTGATGAAACAGGCTGATTAGAATTGGATAAATTATATAATATCGATAAAGACATTAATAAGGTGTCACGATGTTTTTCTGGAGTATACGGTGATAAATTAGTAAGTAATATGTTTAACATTTTGGTATCAAAAAAAGATTGTTCGCTATTAATTATTAAATGCAGCTTTTCTTCATTTGCTTTTATTCCCGAGATGATCCCTAAATTATCTAAATTGGTTTTAGTTACTTTTTTAAGTAGTTTTTTCTTTAAAAATGGGAGAATAATATTGTGGATATATTTAATATCCCTTACATCGATGGGTCGATACCCTTTTCCTGTTGTTTGGTTGTAAATTTGTCTATTGGTTTTTTTTATAATATCGGTATACAGATACTGACCCTTCATTCTTTTTAAGGGATTGTCGGTAAAAAAATCGTTATTGGCTCCAGCATATTTTGTTGTAAGTAATTTTTTTACAAAATTGTAATCTAGAAACGGAGTTCTAACCGTGAGATGTTTCTGTTGTATACAAATCCATTGACCAAAGAATTTTCTAAAGATTTCCTCGAATACAAAAATGTAAAATTGTTGATTTTTTGAAATATTTTGAGGAAGGGATTTTTTGTAAATTATGACCTCTTCAATAAGCTCATTTAGTTCTTTTGTGAATTCATTTTTATTTAAAACCACAAGAGGCTTGGCATTTTTTAAAATTTCTCTTAATTCGTCGTCATCTTGTATTTTAAAAACATTTGCTAATGCTTGTGAGGTTACTGCGCCTGTTGAATGTAATGCTCTAAATAATTCACTTCCTGCAGCTCCTGATATAAGGTGATTTGAATTTTTAGAAATTTTCTTTGTACTATATAAAAAATGAGGATATAAAAATCCATTTCCCATATAACCCGATGTAGTATATTCGAGGGCATTTTTGTAATACTCGGATGATATATAATCGATATCACCAAGATCAAAATATTGATACGGTATTTTTAGCGAATTAGCATTGGCATTTGGTATACTAACATCGTCATTTTCTGGCCTTCCAAAAGAAAAGGTTTTAAATTTTTGTTGATGATAACTAGCACAGCTTACCAATGTTCTGCCATCAAAACCACCCGTAAAAGCAATGTCAAATTCTTCTTCTGGGAAATAGTCTTTTACAGTCTCTATAAATAAATCACTTAATTGATTAGCGATCTTTTTTCCACCTTTTGGAACTAAAACAAATAAATTAGAGATGTCAAAATGTTTGGTAATAGTGATCTTGCTGTTTTTTAGAGTGATAAAAGAATGACAAGCGAGTAAGGTGATATTTTTGTAAAGTGTTCGATTAAAAAAGCCATAATTAAATAAAAGGTTCTCTAAAATATATTTTTTATCGATCTCTGGTTTTGTATTGGTATATTCACAAATAAGGGATAACGAAGATGAAATTATACATTCATCGGCAGTGTAATAAACGGGTAGCATGCTAAAAAAGCTGTTATATATTTTTATTGAGCTTTCCTTTACAATTATTGCATAAAAATGACCTCGTAGTTTAGAAATCTCATTATCATTAGTACTAAAAATTTCTTCAATGGCTCCAATATAATCTCCAATAATTATGATCTTATTGTTTCCAATATTATATTCAGAATAGTTTGCTTTGGTTACCAATAAGGACCAATTTTTATTTAACCTAAGCTGGTTTTTTTTCTCTGATTTTGGAATCCGTTTATTATGAAGTAGTACAAAGTCGCTCATAGTTTTTCTGTTTATAATAGTCCTCGATTAGATAGTTTAAATAGATTCCACATTAGTATGGCCATAAAAATAAATGTCAAGTAGTATACCCAATGTTGATTGCGTTTGGAGTATTGTGTTGCAATCCCATCTGCCATGAAAATGATTAAAAAGGGTAATGATAATATTTGAAATCTATCCTGAAACGACACTCCAGATACTGCCAGAATTAGAATATATAAGATTGCAAATGAAGCGATGAAAATGGCTTTTTTATTTTTATTTTTATAAGCATTGAATAGTCCCAAAAAGACAAAAAAGTACAAATAGTTTCGTACGATTTCATTTTGGAAATGTGAAAAAATACCAAGTTGTCTTTCTTCAAAATCTAATAATGAAGGAAAAGGTGTAATAATTGCTCCAGCTATTAAGAGAGGGCTAATAATAGCGGCAGCATAGTTTATTCCGCGTTTATTGGAGGCATCTGTTATTTCTCCGTTAAATTGATTTTTACTCGCCTCTATTGCAGAATCGACATGTTTGTCCATTCCTAACCTGTTCATTACAAAAAAACTTCCAAAAATTAGAAGAGGTACAAGCAATGCCGCTGACAGTTTATAATTTTTATTAGAAGTCTGAAAAAATAGAATTTGGAGCAATACACAGCCTATTATTAATGGAGCTAATACTACTCTGAAATAAAATATAACCCCAAAGTGAGCTAAAATGAGTAAGGAGTATGGTATTCTTAGCTTTCTTCTTATAATAGAGATCAAGGTTAAGTATGCAATATTTACAATTATAAATATCAAAATGGTTTCTTTTAATAAAAAACCTGTAAACCATAATAGTGGAGGCATAAGCATGGTTAAGATTGCTGCAAGACGCGCTCTTTTTTCATCAAAAGAAATTTTGGTAATTTGATATATTCTTATGACTGTAAAACTGCCTAGTAAAGCATTAAATACTTTTATTAGTAGAATGTTTTTTCCGAATATGGAATATAAAGTTCCAATGATTATTGAAAAACCATAATCAGATTCGTTTTTCCAAAAACCAGACAAAGCAACAAATATATGTTTTCCGTCTGCTATAGCATCTGCAGCTATTGATCCCGAATAATGATAGTTCCAAGAGTCTTGCGCAAAAATTTCTAATGGTAAGTTTTTTGGATCATAAATCAGAGTAAGTACGTATAGAACCCCTATTGCTATTAATCTATAGAATAAACTATGTAGAAAGATTCTGTATACAAAACTATCTCTTTGTTCCCAGGCCTGCGCATAATATTGTAAACCGGCTACAAAAAATATGATTATACCAAAACCACCAAAAAGAATAGGTAAAGGCATGATGTAATCTGGAAAAACCACGATATGAAGTAACAATATTCCTATTGTAAAAAACATTATGATATTGGTATTTCCTTTTGTCCAGTACATTATACAAGCTTGCTTTGATAAGATTGACTCACTTTTTTAATTTCATAGTATTGTTCAAAACAAGACCTGGCATTAGCAGCCATTATTTTTTTATCCTCTTGTGATAGTTCGATGAATTTTATGATGGCTGCGGTCAAAGAAGATATTTCAAAATCACTAATAATAAATCCATTGTGTCCATCTATTACAATATCTTTGATTCCTCCAGCAGGAGTACTAATTATAGGAATACCCATGGATAATGCTTCTAATATAACTATTGGCATTCCTTCTTGTATAGAGCTTACAATCAATGCATCTGCCTCTGATAAAAAGTCAGCAGCATTACTTTCTGGTCCAGCCAAAAATACATTGGGGGTATTAATTTCCTTAATTTCTTTAGCCAGTGTAGCGTCTGTTTCACGCCCTATCTGAATACAAATACTATTAGGATATTTATTATAAACTTCCTTAAAACTCATGGATAATAGTTTATAATTCTTATGTCGATTGATGTTTCCTATTGCAAGAAAACGTTGCCCCTTTTTTTGAGATTCAGAAAAACGCCTCCAAAATGCTTCCACTTCTTTTATTGCTCTTCTTGAGTGGTGACTTTTTATTCCGTTTGGAATGATTGTAGATTTTAATTTTGGTAAATTTTTTTGAAGTTCATTATAGATAGTAGGTGCTACACAAACGTGTAAAATCCTGTTGTTTATAAACCGAAGCTTGTTTAAATACCCGAGAATTAGTTTCCAATTTTCAAAACTACTATGAATGGTATGAATATATGATATTTTAGGTCGTAGTAGCGAGATTCCGTATACATAGTATAAAGGATTGTGAAGGTGTACGAAGATAGTTGTTGGAGTTAATTTATTTATAAAAGAATAGAGATGTATAAATTGCTTTATACTATATTTTTTGGTCCAATCCAGTTGATATAGACTGATCGTGTTTTCTATTTGATCAATATAATTTTTATTTGAATCATTAATTCTCAAAGTAATAATAGACACATCACTGGACTTTGATTGTTCATTTGCGAGTTGGACAACAAAGTTTTCTGCTCCTCCAATGTCTAAAGTTGATATGACGTGGGTAATTTTCATTTATAGTTGTTTTCCATAGATCCAACTATCTATTACTTGGTGACCTGTTTGATTATAAGAGACATGAAAATTATTTGCTTTTAGAAATTCAGACATTTTAGATTTAATCTGTCTGTTATCATCAAAAAGAAAATCATGACAAGAGATGGCAACATTTTTTGTGATTTTAATGGCTTTTTTCATACCATCGATCATTTGTAATTCTGATCCTTCTATGTTTACCTTAAGGAAATCAATAGTTGTAATTTTTTTTTCTTCAATAAAATGATCTAAAGTAACGCCATCTACGGCTATGCCTTTGGACTCTTTATTTATAAAATCTACCTGATAATTATTAGTTTCTTCGATCCATAATTTCTGATTACTATTTGAAATGGCAAGGTTTAGATTTTCAGAAGTTTTAATTCCGTTTTTTTCACATAACTCTACGAGTTTTTGGTGGCTGGCTTTACTAGCTTCAATAGAATATATTTTACCAATATTCTCTATTTTTTCATCAAAGAATAATGTTTCTGTTCCTATTCCTGCACCAATATCAATAATAACATCTCCTTTTTTGGGAATATAATGCTGACAAGCAATTCGTTCAATACTACTATAAAGTTTCTTTTTACTAAAATTGAAGTATGGTTTCTTAACCATATATAAATATTGATCCTTATTTTTTAACCAATACATATTATAGTCTATATCATATTCTATATGATTATTGTTACTTATAAATAATCTACTAGTCCATCCTAAAAAAGAAGCTTTGCGATTTTTTCCTGGGATGAATATCATAATGCCATTAATTATTAAGGATATTATTTTTTTTATAAACTGTTTCATCACTTTATTTTTTGGGAGTTATTTTACTATTATCCTACTACTAATAAGGTTCTGTATTTCGATCAATTCTTTAAATTTGAACATGTACGATAATAGATAATATATGACCAGGCTTATTCCTATTCCTGTAATGAGTTGAGTGAGATAGCTGTTAAAGGTTTCGCTGATAAAAAACCCTACACCAGAGGCGGCTATGCTAACTAATAAATAAGGAAAAAGATCTTTGAGCTGACTAAAAGCAGAATAGCTAATATATTTTTTGGTATAATATGTATTTATAAAAAAACCGATAAAAGAAACGATTACATAACTTATACTTAATGGGATCAATCCAAATCTATATGTAGCCAGTATTGCACCTACGGTAAGCACATTTTTTATTAATTCTAGTTTTAGAAATAAATCAGAACGTCCTTTTGCATTTAAAAAATTAAGATTAATATATTGTAATGGATGAAAAATAATTTCTAATGATAGTATCTGAAGTAATACTACGGTTGGTAACCATTTACTGGTAATTAATACAATTATGATCGGTTTAGCAAAAAACAGAAGCATTGTAATGATTGGAAATAAAACAAATCCAGTAAGTTTGACACTTCGTTCTAATAAGTTTTTGACTTTTGAGTCTTCATCAATAACCTCTACTAAAATAGGAAAAGTGACACTTTGAAGAACAGTAGTAACCAGAGTAGCGGGAATTTGCTTAAACAAAGTAGCTCGGGTAAAATATCCAAGTTCTTCTGCTTTGTAAATTTTACCAATGATAACGAGATAAATGTTATTAAAAAAGATTTTGAGTAATCCAGATATCATCAATTTAGAACCAAACCCAAAAAGAGCATTGAAAGATTGCTTATCAAAAACCAAATTAGGTTTCCATTGGTTTAGAACCCAAAATAAAATAGCAATAGACAAACTTTTAACTATAGATTGATACACCAAAGTCCAGACTCCATATCCATTAATTGCCAAATATATACCGACTATTCCGCCAAGTAATGCAGAAGTAATATTTATAATAGCCAGTGTCTTAAAATCAATTTTTGTAGTTAGGAATGCTTTATGAACTATTGTTGTAGAGGTAATTATAATGTTTATACCTATTACTTTTATGATGTCTATAAGTATTGGAGTTTCATAGAAATCCCCTATAAACCCTGCTCCTATAAACAAGATACAATACAAAATAATCCCTACAATGATATTAAAGTAAAATATTGTAGAATAATCATTGTTATTCACGTCTTTTTTCTGAACCAAAGCAGTGAAGAACCCGCTATCTACAAGGGATTGAGATATGGCGATAAAAATGGTTATCATTCCGATAAGCCCGTAATCTTCTGGTAAAAGTATTCGTGCTAATAAAATACCCAAAATGAAATGTATCATTAGTGTAGAAAACTTATCAATACTACTCCAGACTAATCCAATAGTTGTTTTTCTTTTTAAAATACTCACGGGCAATTATTTTTATAAAGGATAACCTAATTCTATACTTGAACTTTTAGGTATACAATATCTTTTTTGATTCCTTATTAAAGAGTGGATGACATTCTTCTGTTGATAAACATAATTCTGAATTTCTAATATCGTGTACTAGTTGTACTGATGGTTTTGCATCAATCAATCCAAAACCATTACCCTTTAGGATTTCTACATAACTTTTGGTATGTAATTCTGCAAAGCCAGAACTAAATTCAATTTCTTTTCCATCCACAAGTATAGAACGATATGTTCTCTGGTTTTTGATTTTAATATATTCGGGTAGGTTTTCATAATCAATAGATAGAAACCATCTCACTCGAGCTTTTTCAAGTTCTAAATATCCAGAAGCATTATAAAGATCGTGTTTGTGCACCAGATTTTCTGTTACACCACCAAATATCCACAGTAGCATATCAAAAAAATGGACTCCGATATTAGTTGCAATTCCTCCTGATTTACCAACTTCTCCTTTCCAGGAGCTGTTATACCAGCTTCCCCTAGAGGTTAGATAAGTGAGATCTACATCATATATTTTATCTCGAGGACCTTCATCAACCATTTTTTTTAAGGCTGTGATACTATGATGCAAGCGCAATTGCAAAATTGTATTCACTTTTTTTTCACACTCTTTTTCAATTTCTATAAGAGGTTTTATATTCCAAGGATTTAAGACAAGAGGTTTTTCACATATTGCATTAGCTCCTCTTCTAAGTGCCATTCTTATGTGTGCATCATGCAAGTAATTGGGAGTACAGATACTTACATAATCTAAAATGATCCCTTTTCTTCTTTTTAGTTTTTCTAAATGTCTGTCAAAGCGTTCAAATTCTATAAAAAAGTCAGCATCTGGGAAGTAACTATCCAAGACTCCAACGCTGTCAAACTTGTCTAACGTAGCTAGAAGGTTATTGTTTGTTTCTTTAATGGCTTTAAGATGTTTTGGAGCTACATAACCTGCTGCACCAATCAATGCAAAGTTTTTTTTCATCGTCGTTCTTTTTAATTCTTTTTAGATATCAAATTGTCTGTCTGCTATTGCAGAACTGGGGTATGATAGGAATCAAAATTCCTTTTTGACAGGTTGTGTTTTAAAAACTTGTTGATCTTTTAATGTATATAAATCATTGCTTTCTGGGCATATTGCTATTCTTTCATTATTAAATTCTAATCGGTGTCCATATTCACTCATCCAACCAATTTGTTTGGCTGGGTTTCCTACCACTAATGCATAAGGTTTTAGATCTTTGGTAACAACAGCACCTGCCCCAACAAAGGCATATGCTCCAATATTATGTCCGCACACTATAGTTGCATTAGCACCAATAGTAGCTCCTTTTCCAACATGTGTTTTGCTATATTGTCCTCTTCTGTTTATACCACTTCTGGGGTTTGTTACGTTGGTAAAAACACAAGAAGGACCCAAAAAGACATCATCTTCACAAACAACACCAGTATATACAGATACATTATTCTGTATTTTTACATTATTTCCTAGAACTACTTTTGGAGATATCACTACGTTTTGACCAATATTACAATGTTTACCAATTACACAACCAGTCATGATATGAGAGAAGTGCCATATTTTGGTATCTCTGCCGATGTAACAGCCTTCGTCTATTTCTGCTGTCTTATGCGCGTAATAATTTGTTTCCATAGTTATGCTTTTTAATCAAATCAGAATAACAATGCAATTACAATTGGAATATCATAGAGATAGAGTGTTGTAAATGATTTGCATTTCCTGAGGTGTTATTATCGATTGAAAATTTTCCTAAGGTTTGAAAATTAAGCCACATATATATTCCAAGTTTAATGTTCATACCAAATCCAATATTTAAGGTGTTGTTAATGCCACCATTAAAAATATTTCCTCCCCATCCACCAACAATGTATAAGTTATACCAAGGATTATGACAATCACACCCCCATAACCAATAATTTGAAGTGTAATTCTTAATCATCACATCAACAGCAAAATAATTTATATTTTTCTGATTTATTTCGCTATTTATTGTTTTCCCATTAGAAAATTCGTTTATAGAAAACCCTACTTCCAGACCATAATCATACTCAAATCTCTTTTCCAGAGTAGTTTTTAATAGACGAGAAAGGTTCCAATTATTCTCGATATCTAATAATTCATCAAAACGACTTCCAGAATTATCAACTATATTTATGCCTACACCTAAAACCCAAGAGTCATTCCTTTGCGCACAAACAAAAGTTGTATTAACAACAATAAATAAGACTATCAATAGAAGCCGTGTCAAAATCATATTTTATGATCACTTTAAAGGTGTTTTTTCTAGTTTAATCTGTCTTTTGAGACATTAATTGATTAAAATATTTGATAGGGGTAATCAAATAAAGAATTGTTTACAACACTCTTATTTTGTTAAGTGAACTATTTAAATTTATTTGACAATGTGAAGTTTGAAATCAAAATAAATCATAAGGGGTGTATGTTTTGATTTATTACTGGTCTCTATGTAAATTTAACAGAATTTTCTTTAATTCTATTACTGTTTTACCTCAAAAAAACAACTGTTAAAGCGGGTTTATGGAGTTTTTAGCTAAGTCAATGTGTATGTGTTTGCAAATCAGTGCTTTATTTAGTTTGAAATTCTTAGACATTGGATGGGTAAGTGTGAAATCTGAAACTCTAATTGTAAATAGTCAAATTTTTATGATGATACATTTAAAGTTAATTTATTTTTATAGAAAATCTATATGTAATCTTCTTTCGCCAAAATGTAAATAAGAGAGATTAATGTTTTAGCTTCAAACTTTTTTTTCAGAGCATTTATTCTATGTTCAATTGATCTTAAGCTATATGGTTCAATATTGTTCTTTTTAAGGTAATTAGAAACATCAACCTGTGTCCATCCTATTTTCAGCTTATCGAGTATAAGTTTTTCATATTCGTCAAGTGTTTCATTATGTTTCATCATTGACATTTTATATCCTTTGGCTAAAATCAGAAATAAATAGGAATACTATTTATGGTTTTCCACAATTTGCTTAAAATATTTACTACAAGAGATAAACCATATAAAGAGAACATGTTTTGAGCTTTACAAAAGAGCAACAAACGTATCATATATTATAGCTAAAATTTATCTAATGAAGAAGTAAAATATATTAATGTACAAAAATTACTATTTTAACTTTTTCCGTTTTGAATATCATTAAAAGAAAATGTATTTTAACTCCTCATAGAGGGTTTAATTCCCCAATACTGTTGATTTTAGACGGTTAATTTCTCTATTTGGATTATTTTGTAACCGTTATTATATTTGTAGCTTGTATTGATACTGTTATAGATGCTATTCCTTACCTACAGAATTACTTTTAAATTATAATATGTATAGTAAATAATGACTAAGTTTTAAAATACTATTTAAAAAGCAATTCTAGATATTAGTTGTTTTTTGTTTAAGTATTTAAATAAAATTGTTAAACGTTGCATGGGTTTGATAAAAAGTAATTTTGATAAAAGCAATAGAATTAAAGCGATATCAATTGAAATATTCGATGGCGAATTGTATATTACCGATTTTAAAAATATAAGATAAAAGAATGGAACTAATCGAAAAAGCTTTGGAGTTTGAAAGTAGAACGATGAGTAATATGACTACAAGTGATAGAGTTGAAGCTTCTAGAGAGGCTAAAGCTCTTATTTTAAGTATTAATCAGGTTTATAAGGAAACTAAAGATCCTGAACTTATGGATATTATGAAGCGACTTACCGCTAAAAAACAAAAAATAGAAAAAAGATTAAAAGGACTTCCTCCTGAGTCAATTTAAATATGATAATACGTATTTGGATTATTTAAGAAAAAACCTCAAATAGAAGTTTTTTCAGAAAATATGAAAAATTAAGGAATTGGAAATAAAAACTTAACACATTAACAAACGTCACTTTATGAACTTAATCCTTTGCTTTTTTGGATGCTCATTTTTGTAAACGTTGTTAATATCGTTTCTTTCATGACCGACAAACTCTCTAATGATGTCTGGATCGATAAATTTAAATTTTCCAAGAGTTTGGAAAAGTATGTCTTGGTGATCTACTATTAAACTTCTCGTTCCTAGGAAGAGTTTCTATTTTTAATTTTTCAAGGCCATCTATACGTTGATTATCTCTAAATGTTTTATATCGTTCCCTATCCTCTTATCCAAGGGGAATATCAGGTTGGTTATATTCGGCACAATATTTATTATAAATTTTTACTGTGGCCTTAATAGAATGAGCGTAAACTGTCGTAAGTTTTTAGCGCAAATTAGCAAATTTTTGCTAATTTCAGCAGAGAGAACATTCATGTTTATTTTATGAAAACTAACCCCAACGTTAGATACATCGGGGTGTTGAATAAGTGGAGAAGATGGGACTCGAACCCACGACCTCTTGACTGCCAGTCAAGCGCTCTAGCCAGCTGAGCTACATCCCCATTTTTTAATTAGCACCTCGTAAAACCAAAAGAGGGATTCTACTATCAAAATCTTTCTTGAGTACTGTGTTTTTTTCCCAAAGTTTAGCAAAAAAACCTCGTTTACGCCTAAATACACAAAGTAGATCAGGGTAATTTTCATTGAGATGTTCTAAAACCCCCTGAAATAAGGTTCCGTTCTCTGAAGATTTGTATGATGAGATAATTTCTCCTAAATCATTATGAAACTCAGAATCTTCTGGTAAGTAATCGGCAGTTTTTACTTGAAGCAATTTCATTTTAGCTTTAAAAGTATTTAAAACTTCTTTTATAGGAGTCAATGCATTTTCCTTTTTTATGATACCAGATTTGATAGCCATAAGGACAGTGTTAATTGCCCGAAAAGTATACATTTCTGGAATAATCAGGACCGGGATCTCGGTTTTTTTAACCAAACTTCCAGAGATTTCTCCTAAGAAATACGGAGCCTTAATGTCACTTACTTCTGCACCTACAATAATCAGATCAATAGCATGTTGTAAATTATACTTGGGAATAGCTTCCAAAAGCTCTTCTTCTAATGGTAATGCTATAATATCTATTCCTTTTTTATCAACTTCTGCAATCTTCTCTTCAATGGTAGATTTCTTGATTTCCTTTAATACCTCATTAGAAGGTAAGCTACCCGATCTAGACAATGCTTTAAACATTTCTACTACGTATACTGTTGCATTAAATTCTTTTGCAAAATCAATAGCATATTGTAGCCTTGCAATACTAACTGAAGGTTCAGATAAGCCCAACGGAACCAATATATTCTTCATATACCATTTTGATTTGTGATTCAGTATGTAAAATTACAATTTTAGTGCTTTTACAAAGTAGATTTTCAATAAAAAATAAACAAAATTCAAATATTTTTGAGGTTTTAAGGTCATTTTTAAAAGTGTGAAATAATTTTATTTCTTAAAGTTTTTTTAAATGTTAATTAGAATATAATCCAAAGGCATTAACTGAAATATAAAGTTAGTACTTTTGATCGATGATTCGTAGAGCATTTCTTTCTGATTTGGATATTATTTATGAGCTATCCCAAGCATGCGCTAAGGAGATGATAGCAAATAAAATCTATCAATGGAACGAGGATTACCCTACTCGAGAACGTTTTAAAAAAGATATAGAACTTCAGGAACTATATGTTTTAGAGGAAGAAAGTATCAAAGGAGTTATTGTACTTACCGAGTTGATTGATGACGAGTATATTTCTGTAAAGTGGTTAACCAAAAATAAGGATAATTTATATGTTCATCGCTTGGCAATTGAACCAAGATATTGGAGACAAGGATACGCACAACAATTGATGGATTTTGCAGAAAATTATGCTAGAGATCAAAAATATCAATCATTACGATTGGATACTTTTAGCAAGAATAAAAGAAATCAGAAATTTTATGAAATTAGAGGTTATAAGCGTTTAGAAGATATATATTTTCCAAAACAAAGTATGTATCCATTTCATTGTTATGAACTCATTATATGAGTATAGTTATCAGTTTTAAAAATATTAATCGCTTAGCTATACCTGCTATTATTGCAGGTATTGCAGAGCCTCTCTTATCTATAACAGATACAGCGATAGTAGGTAATATTCCCGATTATGGAACAGAATCTCTGGCAGCAGTTGGCATTGTAGGGTCTTTTTTGTCAGCACTGATATGGATTCTGGGACAAACCAGAAGTGCAATATCTGCCATTATTTCACAATATTTGGGAGCAGGTAAAATAGAAGAGGTAAAAACACTACCAGCACAAGCCATTTTCTTTAATGTATCCTTAAGTATTTTGGTATTGGTATCTACGGTATTTTTTGTTGAAGAAATTTTTAAATTATACAATGCCTCAGGATTGATTTTGGAGTATTGCGTAGTATACTATGATATTCGAGTCTGGGGATTTCCATTAACGTTATTTACATTTGCTGTTTTTGGAATTTTTAGAGGACTGCAAAATACATTTTGGCCAATGATTGTAGCTGTAACCGGAGCAGTAACAAATATTGTTTTAGATTTTGTATTAGTATATGGTATTGATAATATAATTACTCCGTTGGGAATTAGTGGTGCGGCTTGGGCAAGTTTAATCTCTCAGTTTATAATGGCGATCATAGTTTTTGTATTGTTAATAGTTAAAACAGACGTCAGCCTTAGATTACGTTTTCCGTTAAATAAAGAGTTAGGTAGATTGGTGACCATGAGTCTTAATCTTTTTGTACGGTCTATTGCTTTAAATACGGCATTATATTTTGCTACATCGCATGCTACAGATTATGGAGATGAGTATATAGCCGCTTACACGATAGCTATGAATATATGGATGTTTACAGCTTTTTTTATTGATGGATATGGTGGTGCGGGTAATATTTTAAGTGGAAAATTATTAGGAGCAAAAGATTATAACTCATTATGGAAATTAGGAAAACGTGTAAGCTCTTATGGGATTGGCGTTAGTTTGATTTTAGCACTTTTTGGATTTGTATTTTATTACAAAATAGGAGAAGTGTTTACTAATGAGGTTATTGTACTGGATACATTTTATAGTGTCTTTTTTATTGTATTAATTGTACAACCGATTAACGGACTAGCTTTTGTTTTTGATGGAATATTTAAAGGCTTGGGTGAGATGGGGTATTTAAGAAATGTTTTGCTGGGTGCAACATTTTTAGGCTTTATTCCTGCACTCTACCTATGTGACTATTTTGATCTAAAATTATACGGAATTTGGATTGCATTTACTGTATGGGCTCTCTTTAGAGGAGTAGCGCTTGTCACAAAATTCAGGAATAAGTTTCTACCATTAATCACGTCTAATAAAAATTAAAAAGAAGCATATACAATAGCAAAGGGGTATATATTAAAATTAAAAAAATTCCAATTCTTAATCTGTTTTTTTCAAAAAATTGTTCCATCATCGTCTGTTTTTAATACTACCCCATTTTAAAAGAAAAGACGAATTCTAATACAGATAGTTATGATTGATTATATATCTGTAATAAATAATTATCTACTTTTATAGCAAACAAAGCACAAAAATGATACCAAAATCCAAAGGAAGTCTTTATATACATACAGAGAATACTATAGCAACGATAGAATTTGGTCACCCTGCCAGTAATTCTTTTCCATCAGAATTGTTAACAAGATTAGAAAAGGCTTTTGATGAATTATCTAATGATAAATCGATTCATGTGATTATTCTTAAATCAGAAGGAGATCGGGCTTTTTGTGCAGGAGCTTCATTTGATGAATTGATTGCTATTAATGACTTTATAGAAGGAAAAAAATTCTTTTCTGGCTTTGCCAATGTGATTAATGCAATGCGTAAATGTAAAAAACCTATTCTTGGCAGAATCCAAGGTAAAACTGTTGGGGGAGGTGTAGGATTAGCTGCTGCTTGTGATTATTGTCTGGCCTCAGAATCTGCTTCAATTAAATTAAGTGAATTAACTATTGGTATTGGTCCTTTTGTAATAGAACCTGCGGTAACAAGAAAAATTGGACTTGCAGCTTTTGAAGCTCTTGCATGGGATGCGTCACAATGGAAAAATGCGTATTGGGCTAAAGAAAAAGGATTATACGCCAGAGTTTTTGAAACTGTAGGAGAGTTGAATAAAGAAGTACAGATATTTGCAGAGAGACTTGCCAATTATAATCCCAAAGCAATACTGCAAATGAAAGAAACGTTATGGAAAGGAACTGATCATTGGGGCGAGTTATTAATAAAACGTGCAGAAATCTCAGGTGAACTTGTACTATCTGAATTTACCAGGAAAGCATTAGAAAAATTCAAAAAATAAATAATGGATATATTAAATTTTTTAGGAGGTAATGGATTGTTCCTTGTTTTGGGAATTGTATTAGTTGTGGTTTACTTTATAAATAAGAGAAAGAGACGGTAATCTTCCGTAACTTTGCCAAAAATTACAAAGTAAGTAATGAGTAAAATTCGTATCACCAAACAATTTTCTTTTGAAACAGGTCATGCTTTATATGGATATGATGGTAAATGTAGAAATGTTCACGGGCATAGTTATAAATTAAGTGTTACCGTAATTGGATCACCTATCTCAGACACTTCTCATGTTAAATTGGGAATGGTAATCGATTTTGGAGATCTTAAAAAAATAGTAAAAGAAGATATAGAAGATGTTTTTGATCATGCTACCGTGTTTAATAAAAATACGCCACATGTAGAATTAGCAAAAGAACTTCAAGATAGAGGACATAATGTTATTTTGGTAGATTATCAGCCTACCAGTGAGAATATGGTAATTGATTTTGCTAAAAAAATAAAGGATCGATTACCAGAAAATATCAAATTACATTCTCTTAAACTTCAGGAAACAGAAACTTCGTATGCAGAATGGTATGCATCAGACAATCAATAGATAATATGGCTTGTAAAGCTTTTCTTATTTTTTATCTTTTAAACTAAAATTATGAACCTTCCAGAAGGGAAAAAAATATATTTTGCCAGTGACAATCATTTGGGAGCTCCTACAACAGAAAAGAGTTTTCCCAGAGAACAAAAGTTTGTAAAATGGTTGGATGAGATTAAAGAAGATGCTGCAGCTATTTTTTTATTAGGAGATTTATTCGATTTTTGGTTTGAATATAAAACAGTAGTTCCAAGAGGTTTTACTAGGACACTAGGGAAGCTGGCAGAAATCACAGATTCTGGAATACCAGTATATTATTTTGTAGGTAATCATGATTTGTGGATGAATGGATATTTTGAAGAAGAGTTAAATATTCCGGTGTATCATAAACCTCAGGAATTTACATTTAATGAAACAACTTTTTTTATAGGACATGGAGATGGTTTAGGACCTGGAGATAAAGGGTATAAACGGATGAAAAAGATATTTACCAATCCTATGGCAAAATGGTGTTTTAGATGGCTACATCCTGATTTAGGAGTAAAACTTGCGCAATATTTATCAGTTAAAAACAAGTTGATTTCGGGTGATGAAGATGTAACTTTTTTGGGAGAGGATAATGAATGGTTGGTACAATATTGTAAAAGAAAATTAGAGCATAAACATAGGGATCATTTTATATTTGGACATAGACATCTTCCTATGGAAATACAATTAGAAGAAAATTCAAAATACACCAATTTAGGAGATTGGATTACCCATTATACTTATGCTGTTTTTGACGGAAAAGAATTAAAACTAAGTACATTTTAAATACTAAAAAAAGGGAAGTAACTTAAAAAATTATTTCCCTTTTTTCGTATTATAATATACGCCTATTCTATCATTATTTGTTTTACAATAGAATTTTCACCCAATTTAACTTTAGCCAAATAGAGGCCTCTTACATTAATAGAGTTTCGTAATTCTGTAAGTATGATAGATGTAAATCCTTTTTTCAGTATACCTAAATCCTTTTTTTGAATACTTTTTCCGTTTAGGCTTACAATTTCTATTGAACCATGGACATCTGCTGGAACATCTATTTGTAGACTAAGGTCACCAGTAATTATGGGATTAGGGTAAAAACTAATATGTTGTTTAGTTGTGTTATCAAATTGTAAGATATTTGACTCATCATTAAGATCTTTAATGATAAATTTTTCCCATAAACCAACGGCATTGCGATTACAAAAAATTCCCATATCTCTTCCATTCTCGTGACTTACATATTTATCATTATTTCCTTTTATTGCATAAAGATCTCCTCCGAGGGGTTCTAATGTGAATTTTTCTCCGACTCCTACATCATTTCGATCGCAATTCATTGCATTATTTCCATTTTCAGAACTCATGTATTTACCATTATTTCCTTTTATACTTACTGTTCCATTTCCTGTAGATTGTATAGTAAATTTTTCTTCGGGACCAACAGAGGTGCGATTAGCTCGCATTGACCTATTTCCTCCTTCTGAGCTTATATATTTGTTAATACTTTGTCCTTTAATAGTAAAATTATCTCCCGTTGGAGGAGGTGAAGGATCTTCACCATCAAACCTAGATCTGGACGATAACCAGTCTATATCAAACCTTGGCCCTTTTTGATCGCATCCGTTAGGACCTAAATCTGTACGGCCAGGACACCCTGTCTCGTCTGCAGCATCATTTGCTGGGCCATTCCCACATTGTATATCATTATATGGGGCATCTCCATTTCTATAAGCCCTGTACTGAGGGTGTTTTTTTAGTTCATCACAGATATCACGAAGGTTCCTTCTAATCCCGTTGATTATAACATAAGCAACATTAATATCGTCTAGGTTATGATCAAAAGTAGTATCACACCAGCAGAAGCCATTTGCGGCATAACTGTCTGTCCAACTAGGATGTCGGGGATTCCATTGCATTTTTGAATTATTTTCTTTTTGGATTGATTGGGATATTGCAAGATGTGTAGTAAGACAAGCAATTAGGAAGGTTAGAATACATAATTTACGTTTCATAATAATATCTTTAAGTTAGCAATTTTTAAAGGTCATATTATAAAAACAATTTTTAAGGCTTGTGAGGAGTACATTAGGGGTACAAAAGAATAAAAGGGAATACATAAAGCATACTCTTTACCTCAAAAAACAATAAATGATAATTTAGTGCTTTACTTGAGCCTGTAGAGTATCAGAAAGTCGAATACCGATCATTTCTGTCGCTTTAAGTTCAGAGTGATGTTCAAAAAATATAATGGTATCGTGCAAAACTGCTTCAATCAGATAATAGTTTCCTTTAAAGTATGAATTTTTTACCCGTACTTTTAATTTAGCATTAGTATCAGCTAATAGCTGATGCGGGTATACAAGAATAGTATCTTGACCCTTTGAGGTTGTAAACCAAGAAGGTTGTATTTGGTTTACTTCTCCAAAGAGAGAAGCAATGTAATAATTAGTAGGGTTTTTATATAAAGAGATCGTATTTTCTTTAGTCAAGATTTCACCGTGATGAATCACAATAGTTTCATCTGCAAAAGATAGAATATCAGTCTTATCATGAGTTGCTGTAATACTGGTAATTTTGTTGCGTTTTAGGTATCTAAAAAGATTTCTTCGTAAAGAACTTCGTCTAAAGTTATCGATATTACCAAAAGGTTCATCAAGCAATAGTAATTCTGGTCTTTTTGCCAGAGCTTTTGCCAAAGCAACTCTTTGTTTTTGTCCACCACTTAAGTTTTCAACTTTGGTAGAAGCAAAGTGAGTCATTTCTACAATTTCCAATAACTCATTTACTCGACCTCGTTTGAGTTCTGGTTCAAAATTAGAAAGATACTGACCAATGTTTTCTGCAACACTTC
This sequence comes from uncultured Aquimarina sp., assembly GCA_947498785.1. Lineage (GTDB taxonomy): Bacteria > Bacteroidota > Bacteroidia > Flavobacteriales > Flavobacteriaceae > Aquimarina. The sequence continues at coordinate 54,364 of CANMLS010000004.1, forward strand.
TATAAGGTTGCAATTCAAAACCTTGAGAGAGATACTTCATGTTTTCTTCTCCAGGAACTAAATTAAAAAGGGGACCTAGTATTTTTTTATCATTCCAGAACAGCTCTCCTTCCTTAACATCCAAAAGGCCATAAATGATTTTTAACAAGGTGCTTTTCCCACAACCGCTTTCTCCAATCAGGGCAACATGCTGCCCTTTTTCTATAGTGAGACTAACATTTTTTAGGACAGGTAGTTTGTCGTAAGCAAAGGAAATATTCTGGATTTTAAGCATATTCAAATATATTGACTCTTTATCAAATAAAAAACCCACTTTTGGTTTATAAAAGTGGGTGAATAAAAAATATTTGATGGGAATAAACATTAGAAGTAAAAGAATTGGATTTTATATTTCTTTTTTAAGAATGTTTACCCCTTTATTTCTTCTTTAATTTTTTCTGGTAGTACTTCATACCCCATATTGTACAAGGTAAAACCAAAAATATCTGCGTACTGCTCAATAGTTTTGCTTACAGGTGTTCCTGCACCATGACCAGCATTAGTCTCTATTCTGATTAGCGTAGGGTTGTCACCAGATTGTTTTTCTTGAAGTTGTGCAGCAAACTTGAAGGAATGTGCGGGTACAACACGATCATCATGATCTCCTGTTGTAACTAATGTGGCTGGATAGTGTGCGCCTTCTTTTATATTATGTACAGGAGAGTACCCTTTTATATATTCAAACATCTCTTTGTTATCTTCAGCGGTACCATAATCATATGCCCAACCTGCTCCAGCTGTAAATGTGTGATAGCGTAGCATATCTAATACTCCAACCGCAGGCAACGCTACTTTTATTAAATCTGGACGTTGTGTCATTGTTGCACCAACCAATAACCCTCCGTTAGACCCTCCACGAATTGCCAGATAGTCACTAGAGGTATAGTTATTTTCTATTAAATATTCTGCAGCAGCAATAAAATCATCAAAAACGTTTTGCTTTTGCAGTTTTGTTCCTGCAACATGCCATTTTTTCCCATATTCTCCACCACCTCTTAGATTTGGAACAGCATAGACTCCACCTTGTTCCATCCATACAGCATTTGCAATACTAAATGCAGGGGTTAAACTTATATTAAACCCTCCATAACCATATAGTATGGTCGGATTTTTTCCATTGAGTTCAATACCTTTTTTGTATGTAATGATCATAGGTACTTTTGTCCCATCTTTGGAAGTGTAAAACACTTGCTTACTTTCATAATAGTCTGGATTAAAATCTATTTTTGGTTTACGATACAATTCTGAAGTACCATTTGCAATATTATATTTATAGATACTACTTGGTGTTTTATAGTTAGTAAAAGAATAATATAATTCTTTTTCTTTTTTCTTTGTGCCAAATCCATTAGCGCTTCCAATCCCCGGTAATTCTACTTCTCTTATTAATTTACCATCATAATCATATTGTAATACTTTGGAGACTGCATCAACCATATATTCTGCAAAGAAATATTCACCTCCTTTATTAGGACTGAGTACATTTTCGGTTTCAGGAATAAAATCTACCCAGTTTTCTGGTGTAGGATTAGTAGCGTCTGTCTTTATTATTTTTTGATTAGGAGCGTTTAGGTTTGTAACAAGATATAGTTTAGATCCAACATTTTCTAATACATACGTATCACTATCGGTGTGATTTAAAATTGTAATAAACTTACTGTTAGGAGTTCTTAGATCTTTAATAAATAGTTTATTTCCTGATGTAGATACACTTGCAGAAATGATAAGATATGCATCATCTTCTGTTACACTTGCTCCAACATATCTGTGTTTTTCTTCTGGAGTACCTCCAAAAATCAATGTGTCTTCTTTTTGAGTAGTTCCTAGTTTATGATAGTACACCTTATGCTGATCTGTTTTAGCAGAAAGTTCACTCCCTTTGGGTTTATCATAGCTGGAATAATAAAACCCTTCATTTCCTTTCCAAGACATTCCAGAAAATTTAACATCTATAATAGTATCTTCAATAACTTCTTTGGTATCAGCATTTTTAACAATGATTTTACGCCAATCACTTCCTCCTTCAGAAATAGAATAAGCTACTAATTTTCCGTTTTTTGAAAAGTTTACACCTCCTAAGGAAGTGGTTCCATCCTTACTAAAAGTATTTGGATCTAGAAATACTTCTGGTTCATCACCTTCCTTCTTAAAACGATATATTACATATTGATTTTGGAGTCCATCATTTTTGTAAAAATAAGTGTAATCACCTTCTCTAAATGGCGAGCCTACTTTTTCATAATTCCATAAATCAGATAGGCGTTTTTTCAAATCTGACCTAAAAGGAATATTTTCTAAATACCCAAAAGTGGTTTTGTTTTGTTTTGACACCCAATTTTTAGTTTCTTCACTTCGATCATCTTCTAGCCAACGGTAAGGATCTTGCACTTCAGTGCCAAAATAAGTATCAACAGTATCTACTTTTTTAGTTTCAGGATAATTCAATGTAATGGTGGTTTTTGTGGTTTCTTGTTTAGGTTCAGTTTTACAAGCTATTATTAGTGATATGATGGATAATATAAAGAGTGTTTTTTTCATTATGTGTTGTGTTACAATGATTCACAAATCTATCAAAAGAAGATGCTATAAATGCTAAATAAAATATAAAAAAGACTGCTCTGTACAACCAGTGAAGAAACTAAAGGTTTTCTTCGGTGTTGCTTTGGGGTATAGAAACACATAGGATTAACTATACAAGAGCAGTCAGAATTTTCTATAATAGACGAAAAATTTTGCTTTTAGAAAAGAGTTTTATACTTGCTCCAGAATTTAAAAATTAAGAAAGCGTTAGTGACGAAGACTAATGCTCCTGGTCCTATATTTGCAGGATCCAAAGTAGCATGAAATAAAATAATATTTACTGAAATTGGTGCAAGTATTATTAAAGCAAATGGCACTGCCTTTTTTGTAAGTAGTAAAAGTCCAACAAGTACTTCTACTATTCCTACAGTTTTAAGCACATAACTATCTGCTAGAATACCAAAGAAGATACCTGCATCTGGATTAGCAAATTCAAAATCAGGAATAAATCCAATAAATTTATTACTTCCAAAAATGATGAGTATTGTGCCTAATATTATTCTTAATACTAAAATTAATATGTTCATTTGTTCTATTTTTTTTCGGATTAAATTATAGTATTTAGAGGAGAAAATGTTAAAAGCCTTACAAATGTCAAGGAAAACCAGAGTTAAAAAAATACCTTTCGTATCTGTAAATACATAAAATTGATTTGTTTCTATATAGTGAAGCAATGTCAAGAATTTTTATGAGGCTAACCTTGTGCCAAATTGATTTTAAAACGAATTGTATATTGTGTTTTATGATTGAATTGGTATTTAATTATTTAAAACTAATGAAACTATTACATTTTTTAAGACCTGTTTTTTTTGCTTGTTTTTTATATGTTCATTCTATCAAAGCACAAGACTATTTTTTTGAAGATAAAGCTCCTTTTAATGCAGAAATCCCTTCCCCTGAGGAATTTCTTGGGTATGCTATTGGAGAGCAACACACACGTCATGATCAAATTGTAGCGTATTTAACCAAACTTTCTGAAGCTTCTGATAGAGCTACTATCACTACGTATGGAAAAACTCATGAGCATAGAAAATTAGTAATTCTCACAGTTTCTGCTTCAAAAAATATAAATAAACTTTCAGAATTAAAACAACAACATTTAGCATTTACAAAACCTTCTGAATCACCTACGAATTATGGAGAAGTACCTATTTTTGTTCAACTTGGGTATAATGTTCATGGTAATGAACCCTCTAGTTCTGAAGCGGCAATGCTAATGGCGTATACATTGGTAGCTTCTAATAGTTCTGAAATAAAAAACTATATAGATAATGCAGTAATATTTATAGATCCTACAATTAATCCTGATGGGCGTGATCGACATACGCAATGGGCAAATCAGTATAAAGGGAGCCCTTTGGTTAGTGATAAGTATGATGCTGAGCATAATGAAGCTTGGCCCCGAGGGCGTACCAATCATTATTGGTTTGACCTTAATCGAGATTGGTTATTAGCGATTAATCCAGAAAGTCGCGGAAAATTAAAATGGTATCATGAATGGTATCCCAATGTGGTAACCGATTTTCATGAGATGGGTACAAACAGTAACTACTTTTTTGAACCTATGAAGCCGATAGGTTCTCAAGACCCTATTATGCCTAAGGAAAATTATGAAGGTTTAAATGAATTATTTGCCCCATATTTTTCTAGTGCATTAGACAATATTGGTTCATTTTATTTTACTAAAGAAGCTTTTGATGGAACTTATCCAGGGTATGGTTCTTCATATCCCGACTTACAGGGAGGGCTAGCATTATTGTTTGAACAGGCAAGTTCTCGAGGGCATTTGCAGAACACAGATTATGGAACGATATCATTTCCTTTTACGATTAGAAATCAGTATATCTCAAGTATTGCCACAGTTAAGGCAGCTGTAGAAAATAAAGCACGATTACGTAAATACCAGCAGGATTTTTTTAAATCTGCAGTTGAGAAAACTTTAAAAAGAGGTAATGAAGCTTATGAATTTGGAGATACGTATGATCAGAATAGAAATAAAGCTTTTATTGATAAGTTATTGCTTCATAAGATTAAGGTATATAAAAAGGGAAATCGATTTGTAGTTCCTGTAAAACAGCCTCAACAACGTATGGTCCAAACCGTTTTCGAAACGTATAATAAGTATCGGGATAGTGTATTTTATGATGCTTCGGCCTGGAGTCTGGCCAATTTTTATAATATAAAGTATAGAGCTACAAAATCTAATGATTTTAGAGAAGAAATTACTTCAATAAATGAGTTGGTGAATGTTTCTAAAGTCTCAAGATCTAACTATGCATATGTCATGGATTGGGATGATTATAATGCTCCTGCGGCGTTATATTTTATGCAGTTAAAAGGATTACAGGTCGCATCAGCTTTTAAACCTTTTAGTAGCATAACTTCAGAAGGAAATAGAAGTTTTAATTATGGTAGTGTGATGATACCTGTAAGTAAACAAAAGAAAACGAGTGATGAGGTATATGCTATTATTAAAAAAGCACAAGCTAAGTTTGATGTACCCATATATTTTGCTAATTCAGGTTTTAGCACATCTGGTATTGATTTAGGAAGTCAAAATTTTAGAAAGTTGAATACTCCCAAAGCTCTATTGTTGGTAGGAGAAGGGGTGAATTCATATGAGGCAGGAGAAGTTTGGCACTTATTGGATACAAGAATGCATATGCCCATTACCAAAGTAAGAATGAATAGGTTTGGCAATGTCCCGTTAAAAAAATATAATACTTTGGTTATGGTATCTGGTAGGTATCATCAATTAGATTCTATTAAGCAGAAAAAAATAAAAGATTGGGTGTCTCAAGGAAATACATTGATAACTATAGCTGGAGCATCAAAATGGGTGATTGACAAAAAAATAGTAAACGAGAAGTTTACCAAAAAAGAAAAAGACACATCCAAAAATAAAACAATGAAAAGATTACGATATGTTGATGCTCAGGAAAATATAGGCCGTGAAGAGTTAGGAGGTGCTATTTTTGAAGTTGATTTGGATATTACGCATCCTTTGGGGTTTGGATATCGAGATTCGTCACTTCCTGTATATAAAAACAATGAAGTATTTCTTGCTCCCAGTAAAAACCCATATGCTACTGTGGCAAAATATACTAAACAAGCACATATCGATGGATATATTTCTACTGATAATTATGAAAACTATTTAAAACCTTCTGCATCTTTGATTGTGAGTAAATTAGAGCGAGGACGTGTAATTATGTTTGCCGATAATCCTAATTTTAGAGGGTCGTGGTATGGGACCAATAGATTGTTTTTGAATGCATTGTTTTTGGGTAATCATATTTTTGTTCCAGAGGTAAAAGAATAATTAAAATTATCAGGATGATAAAAAATAAACCCTCCTTACTTTCTGAAAGCAAGGAGGGTTTATTATAGTATTAAATGTGTAATTAACCAATAAGGTTATGTTCAACAAGATATTCTCCTATTTGAACCGCATTGGTAGCAGCACCTTTACGAAGATTATCTGCAACAATCCACATATTTAGTGCATTTTCTCTAGAGTGATCTCTTCGAATTCTACCTACAAAAACATCATTTTTACCTTCTGCATAAATTGGCATTGGATAGGTATTAGTATCTGGATTGTCTTGTACGGTAACTCCTGAAGTTTCGTTAAGAACTTTTCTAACTTCATTTTCATTAAAGTTATTGTCAAATTCTAGATTAACACTTTCACTATGTCCTCCTACAACTGGGATACGTATTGCAGTTGCAGTAACTGCGATTGTACGATCATCAAGGATTTTTTGAGTTTCATTCACCAATTTCATTTCCTCTTTGGTATATCCATTTTCCTGAAATACATCACAGTGTGGAATTGCATTACGGTGAATAGGATAAGGATATGCCATTTCTCCTTTTTCACCAGCATATTCGTTTTCTAATTGTTGTACAGCTTTTACTCCAGTACCTGTAATAGATTGGTATGTAGAAATGACAGCACGTTTTATTTTATATTTATCATGTAATGGTCCCAAAGCCATAACCAATTGTATAGTAGAACAGTTAGGGTTGGCAATAATCTTATCTTCTTTGGTAAGTGATTTGGCATTAATTTCTGGAACTACCAATTTTTTTGTGGGATCCATTCTCCATGCAGATGAGTTGTCGATCACTGTTATTCCTGCTTCTGCATATTTTGGAGCCCATTCTAGAGAGGTATCTCCTCCTGCAGAGAATAATGCTACATCAGGTTTCATTTCTATAGCAGTTGCTAGGCCTACTACAGAAAATGTTTTGTCTTTATAAGAAATTTCTTTTCCGATAGATCGTTCTGATGCTACAGGAATTAATTCGGTTACTGGGAAATTGCGTTCCTCTAATACTTTTAACATTACGGTTCCTACCAGTCCGGTAGCACCTACAACGGCTACTTTCATAATTTGATTGATTTTTGGCTTTTGCTTCTGCAAAAATCGTATAAACTCTTTTAAACTCCGGCAAATGTGCATATTATTTCTAAGATGACAAGTGTTTACATATGAAAATAATAAAATTCGTATTATTTGTTAAATATATAACATAATGTAAAAAAGAACCACCCGATTAAGGGTGGTTTAGTTAGAATATGTAGTATAGCGGCAGCTATAGAAAAATCATGTTCTTCAGAAATTATTTTTTAAGTAAATCTCTAATTTCAGCAAGTAACTCTTCTTGTGTTGGACCAGCTGGCGATGCAGGAGCCGCTTCTTCTTTTTTCTTAGATTTCTCATAAGCTTTAAGGACAAGAAAAATAAATAACCCAACAATGATAAAATTAATTATCGCTTGTATCAAGTTACCATATGTCATAACTGCAGCTCCAGCCTCTTTTGCAGCAGCTAGATTTGCATATTCTCCACCATCAAGTGAAATAAATTTTTGAGTAAAATCTGTCCCACCAGTGATAACACCAACAATAGGCATTATAATATCTGCTACGGCAGAACCAACAATTTTATTAAATGCTCCTCCAATTACAACAGCAGTAGCTAATGAAACAATATCTCCTTTTAGAAGAAAAGATTTAAAATCTTTAAAAAAACCCATATTTAATTAGATTTAGATAGTTAGTAGATATCTAATTTAACAAAAAAATAAGAAATTGATCAAGATTATAGTTGCAATTACAGTGTATTTTTCGATAAAAATCAATTATTATCGATAACAATACGTTTTACTCTTGGGGAAATAGCAGTTAGTAGTTCATATGATATAGTTCCAGAGTTTTCAGCTACTTTTGAAGCGCTATATTCAGTATCAAAAATAATAACCTCATCTCCTTCTTTGCAGTCAATATCGGTAACATCTACCATAATCATATCCATACATACATTACCAATGATATAGGCTCGAGTATTGTTGATGGTTACAAACCCCTTTTTATTGCCATATTGCCTGCTAATACCATCAGCATGTCCAATAGGGATGGTGGCGGTCTTTGTAGATTTTGTAGCTACAAATGCTCTATTATACCCTAATGATTCACCAGATGTTAAATTATGAATTTGTGAAATCACAGATTTCAGACCAGCTACAGGTTTTAATTCGGGATCATATTTTGCATCATTACCATAGCCATACAACCCTATTCCCGCTCTGACCATATTAAAATGTGCTTCGGGGTAATTAAGAATGCCAGAAGTATTAGATTGATGAAGCATAGGTGTATATCCTAATCCATCATTCATTTCTTTAGTAATTTTTTTAAAAGAATTAATTTGTTTTAGAGTAAATTCTTTTTCTGAGAGATCTTCACTAGCAGCTAGATGAGAAAGAAGAGCAACTACTTTGACCGCAGTGGTATCATTAATATATTCAAGAATATGATCAACATCATTTTCAGAGAAACCAATTCGATTTAATCCAGTATTAAATTTGATATGAACAGGGTATTCCTTTTTATCTAATGAAATAGCTGTTTCTGTAAAGATTTTGAGCACTCTATAACTGTATAGGCTTGGTTCTAATTGGTTTTCGATTAATTTTTGAAAATTTACAGGTTGAGGATGTAATACCAAAATTGGAGCTGTTATTCCAGATTTGCGAAGTGCTATTCCTTCTGAAACATAAGCAACTGCAAAGTAATCTGCTCCTATTTTTTCGAGATGTTTGGCAATTGCTCCTGCATCACTACCATAACCAGAAGCTTTTACTACTGCTAACATTTTAACATTAGGATCAACCTTGCTTTTTAAATATTTAAAATTGTGAGTAAGGTGCGCCAGATTAATTTCCAGAACGGTTTCTTTTACGCTACTCATTGGGCTTATCTGATTTTTTTGATACTTCTTTAGGATCTGTAACATCTATTTGTTTTACTTTTTCTTTGAGCATTGCTTTATAGTATGCCGCTCTACTAAGAGGTTCATATTCATTAGTTTCTCCCAATAAAACCAAATCATCTTTTGTAGATTTTCTATAACTGAATTGAGCTAGGTTTCCTGTTCTGGTGCAGACAGCATGTACTTTGGTTACATATTCTGCAGTGGCCATTAACGCTGGCATTGGACCAAAGGGGTTTCCTTTAAAGTCCATATCCAATCCTGCAACAATGACTCTAATCCCTTTATTAGCCAAATCATTGCATACGGCGACGATTTCATCATCAAAAAACTGAGCCTCATCAATTCCTACGACATCACAGGTATCTGCTAGGATTCTAATATTAGCAGCTGCAGGAACTGGAGTAGAACGAATTTCATTTGAATCATGAGAAACAACCATTTCATCGTCATACCGGATATCGATAGCGGGTTTAAAAATTTCAACATTTTGTTTAGCAAATTGAGCGCGTTTTAATCTACGTATCAGTTCTTCAGTTTTACCTGAGAACATAGAACCACAGATTACTTCTATCCACCCAAATTGCTCCTTATGATTTACCGTATTTTCGAGAAACATTTTGTATTTTTCAGCATCAATTAAAGAAATCCCTTCTCCTTAAAACCAAATGAATTTTGAAATGATTGATAAAAGTATATTCATCCATTTATATCTTTATTTGGTATTACTCTAAAGATGAGGTAAATTTATTAAAAAACAAAAAGCAGTATTACAAACGAATAAGAAAGTTATGAAGAAGAAATTGGAAGCGGAGCTTATAAGTATTGCTCATAGAATACTACAACTTAAAGATAAAACTACTTTGTCACAGTTACAGGAAGAATCGAGGTTGTTGTATGAGAAGTTGACTATCCTTAATTTTTCTGAGACTCATTTTGCAGGAGCACAACCTACCATTGGCCAGATCAAGATAGCTTTAGAGACTGATGAATCAGAAGAGCTAAGAGAAGTACAACAAAAGATTAAAGAAATTATAAAGCCTTCAGTAGCAGAGACAATAGAGGGAAAGCAAGAATTAGAACAACCATCTGTAAAGGTTGAGATTCAAAAACAGGAAATGAAAAAAGATAGTTCTGCGTTAGAAAATAAACCAGAACTAGTAATTGAAGAGGTTAATGCACGTGTTACCGAAGATCTTTTTGTTCCGGCAACAACTCAATCGAATAAACATAGTTCTTTTTCAAATACTTCATCATCTCCATCTACTTATGAAAAGAACGATAAAGAAGGAAGTATATCTGCAATAGATTCAGACTCATCTGATAAAATAGATGAAGATAATAATAAACCAAAATCACTTAATGATCAGCTCAGAAAAGAAATTCATATTGGATTAAACGATAGATTAGCTTTTATTAAATATCTTTTTGAAGGAAGTGCACCAGACTATAATCGTGTTTTGTCACAACTTAATACATTAAGAAATAAAGGTGAGGCAGAAGAGTTTATTGCAAATATGATAAAACCAGATTATCACAACTGGGAAGGGAAAGGTGAATACGAAGAGCGATTTATGGATATTGTTCTTAGTAAATTTGATCACTAAATATAAAATTATAAACGTATGAAGATTGTATATTGGATTGCAACTGTGGCTTTGTGTGCTATTATGTTATATTCGGCTCAGATGTATTTTTTTAAAACAGAAATGATAAAAGGTTTCTTCAAAAGTTTTAATTATCCAACATATATTGTAATCCCTCTAGCAGTAGCTAAATTATTAGGAATAGCGGCTATCCTCACGAATAAAATAAAATGGATTAAAGAATGGGCATATGCCGGATTTTTCTTTGATTTGATATTGGCGAGCTTGGCACATCATTATGCAGGACATGGTATAGGGTTATCGGTTTATGCAATGATCATTCTTATTGTTTCTTACGTTATTGGTAAAAAAATAAGACCATAATTAATCTTTTAAATAAAAATGTATTTACCAAAGGCATTGCTTTTGGTTTTTAGTATACAATATGTCAAAACTATACCTAGTACCTACACCTATCGGCAATCTGGAAGATATGACTTTTAGAGCTATTAATGTACTAAAAGATGTAGACCTAATTCTTGCTGAGGATACCCGTACCAGCGGAAAATTATTAAAACATTTTGATATTACAACTCCTATGCAAAGTCATCACATGCATAATGAGCATAAAACTATGGATCGCATCATTCAAAAGCTAAAAAGTGGAGATATTATTGCATTAATAAGCGATGCAGGAACTCCGGCAATCAGTGACCCGGGTTTTTTGTTGACAAGAGCCTGTGTAGAAAATGAAATAGCAGTAGAGTGTCTACCTGGAGCAACAGCCTTTGTACCTGCCTTGGTGAATAGTGGATTGCCAAATGATAAATTCGTTTTTGAAGGGTTTTTACCTGTAAAAAAAGGAAGACAAACACGATTAAAACTTTTGGCTGAAGAAACCAGAACGATGATTTTTTATGAATCGCCTCATAAATTAGTAAAAACACTAAGTAGTTTTGTGATATATTTTGGTGCAGATCGCCAAGTTTCTGTATCCAGAGAGTTGAGTAAATTATATGAAGAAACCATTCGAGGTACAGCCCAAGAGATAACACAACATTTTGAAAACAAACCTCCCAAAGGCGAGATTGTAATCATAGTAGATGGTAAAAAATAATAATAAAAGATAAATTTAATACAATTTAAGAATGACCGTTACAACTTTTATTGAAAAGCTAAAGCAAGAACCTAAATCAGTCAAATTTGAAGAGACTATTGCTGTGGTTGACACTTACTATGATTTTACTCCATCATCCTTTGTTAATGGTAATATCACAAATCAAGTAGGAGAGAATTCAGGCTCTTGCAAAGTGTTCTCTTTTGCAAAACAGCTTGAACTGAATAAAGAAGAGACATTATTTTGTTTTGGAACGTATTATCAGGATGTACTAAATACTCCAGAAAGTAATGATCATCAAAATATTCGTAATTTTATGAAAACCGGATGGGAAGGAATTTCATTTGAGAAGGAAGCATTACTCAAAAAGTAATGAGACTAAGTTATTTATAAACGTTTTTATAATTTTAAATACTGTTATTTCGTTCTATCCACCTAATAGTACTTTATACGCTAAACAATAAAACGTTTGAAACAAAAACCATTACTTACTGTTATAGGTACTAGTTTGCTTGTTTTTTTACTATGGCAACTACCTTATTTTGGGTATATACAATATCCATTGTTATTATTGGGGACATGGTTTCATGAAATGGGTCATGGACTAACCGCATTATTGCTTGGAGGAGAATTCATTTATCTGGAGATTTATGAGAACGGAGGAGGTGTAGCCTACTCAAATGTTTCATCGAGTTATTTGCCATATACTATTGCTAGAGGACTAACCGCCGCAGGCGGATTATTAGGACCAGCAATTTCAGGAGCTATTCTTATTGCTTCTGCCAGAAACAAAGTCAGTTCTAAAATTACCTTGTGGTTATTGATCATAATTATGGTATTATCTCTGTGCCTTTGGATTCATGTATTGTTAGCATTAGTTATTTTAAGTGTTTTTGCCGCGATTCTGTTTTTTATCGCTATTCTCAGAGTAAGAAATCTTGAAGCGTTTACACTTTTATTTCTTGGGACACAATGTGTATTGAGCACGTATTTACAAATAGGATATTTGTTTACAAAACAGTTCGAACGCGATGGAAAAATTCAGTATTCAGATACACAAATGATTGCAGCTCATCTGCCTGGTACTTATTGGATGTGGGCCATCTTAATTCTTTTGATTACTATATACTTATTGTATAAAAGTTATCAATATTACTTGAAGAAATAACAACCAAAATTAATTTTAATTCTTATGCGATTTACATTTTTGAGAGGTATCAAGCCTTTGTTGTCCCGTTGCCAAACCACCACTTTAAACCCGTTTTATGTATTAGAACTTCGTGATGAAGCTTTGAAATACCATAAATACTGATATTTTTTTAATTTCTGCATAACACCGTTATGGTGAAATTAAAAAATATAGTGAAGCGCCAGTATTTGCAGTAGTTCAAAGATGTAATAGATTTTTTAATGCATAATGCGGGTTAAACCTCCAAAAGTACACTCAACCACCCAATGTGTTTTACTAATGGATTTCTTATCAGAACGACACGCCTTGTGTAATGTTTTTTCTATGGATTGCCAATCTATTAATGTATCAATTTGCTTATAAAACTTACTCAGTAGTACGTCTTTCAGCATCATAAAATGTAATACTCATAACACCGCAAGAAAATTTTATCCCATAAAAATTAAACTTTTAGAGCAAAGGTCTCAGAAGATTATTTCAGTGTGAAGTTGTTAAATATAACCTCACAGGTTTTTAAAACCTGTGAGGTCTACTATCTATATGTTAAACATGCTTTCCTTTTTCCCAACCATGTTTACCAAGGTATTGTTCGCCAGATTCGATAGCACCTTCTTCGACCATGGTACCCATAGAATCATTCCATCGGTTTAGATATCCAAATAAAGAAATTACTCCTAACATTTCTACAATCTCCCCTTCATCCCAGTATTTGTATAACTCTTTTTTGATGGTATCATCAACAGCATTAGGAATGACAGATGCTGCAAGCGAAAAATCGAGAGCTATGCGCTCTGCATCACTAAAAGCGGAGTGAGTTTTATATTCCCAAATATTGTCCAACTGTTCTTGTTCTGCTCCATAACGCTCTGCAGCACGTATAGCATGTGCCTGGCAATATCGGCACCCAGTAGCATTACTACTTACCCAGGCAATCATACGTTTAAGAGCAGAAGTTACCCTGCCTTCATTTGCCATTACGGCTTTATTAAGGTTAATAAATGCCTTAGAAATTTCTGGCCTTCTTTGCATGGTAAGTACCGAATTAGGGCAAAAACCTAAGGTTTCATTAAAGAATTTAGCTAATTCTAAGGTCTCTGGATCGTGATCAGTAGACAATGGTGTTACTAATGCCATGTGTATATGAGTTTTGAGTTTAAATGTAAAATTTTAGCTAGACAAAATACAAAACTAATGTCAAATCAAGAGTGGTCAAGATGTTTTTTGTACTTTGGATTTTTTAATATGAGAATTTCCCACACTAATGAGATGGACACTACGACCAAAACCTGATGTAACGACAATACAGCAATTGGCAGAAGCCCTTAATGTAGATAATATTATTGCTTCTTTGTTAGTACAAAGAGGAATAGAAACCTTTGATCAGGCGAAAAAATTCTTTAGACCTTCTCTGGATGATCTTCATGACCCTTTTTTGATGAAAGATATGGATTTGGCAGTTTCCAGAATTCAAAAGGCACTTGTAGAAGGTGAAAATATTATGGTATATGGAGATTATGATGTAGATGGGACAACATCAGTGGCATTATTATCATCTTATCTAAAGAAATTATCAGAACAAGTTGCTACCTATATTCCAGATCGATATGAAGAAGGATATGGAATTTCTTATAAAGGCATTGACTATGCTCATGACAATGATATTTCTTTGATTATAGCTTTAGATTGCGGGATTAAGGCGATCGAAAAAGTGGCATACGCCAAAGAAAAAGGGATAGATTTTGTTATTTGTGACCATCATAGGCCAGGGAATAACATTCCTGATGCTATTGCAGTTTTGGATCCAAAGCGCGAAGATTGTGAATATCCATATAAAGAATTATGTGGTTGCGGAGTAGGTTTTAAATTGATCCAAGCCTTAGCAGTAGGGCAAGATCAAAACATAAATGATTTATTAACATACTTAGACCTTGTGGCTACTGCAATAGGGGCAGATATTGTACCAGTTACTGGTGAGAACCGTGTACTAGCATATTATGGTCTACAGGTTATTAATACAAATCCAAGAATAGGGTTTAAGGCAATGTTATCAGAAGTCAAAAAAGAAACGTTAACAATAACAGATGTTGTTTTTTTGATTGCTCCAAGGATTAATGCTGCAGGGAGAATGAAACATGGGTTACACGCAGTAAATTTACTAACTGAAGAAAATCTTGAAACTGCATTACAATATGCTTTAGAAATAGAAACCTATAATAGTGATAGGAAAGATGCAGATAAAAAAATTACTCAAGAAGCATTAGCACAAATACTAGATAACAATGAAGAAGATCGATATACTACTGTGGTATATGATGAAAACTGGCATAAAGGAGTCATCGGTATCGTAGCTTCTAGATTAACAGAAACATATTATCGTCCTACATTGGTGTTTACCAAAAGTGGATCAAAGCTGGCAGCTTCTGCCCGATCAATAAAAGGATTTGATGTATATAATGCATTACATGCTTGTTCAGATTATATAGAACAATTTGGAGGACATAAATATGCTGCAGGACTCACATTATTAGAAGAGCAGTATCTACCTTTCAAAAATAAATTTGAAGAAGTTGTTTCGACAACTATTGATAAGAAAATGTTAATTCCAGAGATCACGATTGATGCTCGGCTAGAATTAGATCAAATTACACCCAGATTTTATAGAATATTGAAACAATTTGGGCCATATGGCCCGGGCAATATGACACCAGTTTTTATGACCGAAGGAGTAAAAGATACAGGATATGGTAAATGTGTAGGAGCAGATGAAAAACATTTAAAATGTAAAGTGCAAAAAAATGAAGTTGCAATAGGATGTATTGGTTTTGGTCTTGGGGAAAAATATGATTTGATTAACCAGAAGCAACATTTTAAAACGGCTTATACTATTGATGAAAACGAATGGAATGGAGAAGTATCTCTCCAATTAAAGTTGAAAGATATAAATTAACTTATTTTTATTTAGATTTATTATAAATAGTTGTTATTTTTGATATAAATATGTATTCAGAATGAACGCTATAGATAAAATTTACAGCAATGAGTTAGGGATTTCTTTTTTTTGGAAACAAGAAAATTATCCTTTGATGCCTAGAGTTCAATTAGTATTTAAAGATATTGGTTTTTTACTGACTCTAAATGAGTTAAAAGATTTTTCTGAAGCTTGTACAACTACCCTTCAATCCCAATGTTGTAGACAATGTAAAGATACTAAACATTGCAAATCTTTATTATTAAGAACACCTTCGGATAAAATAGATCTTGCCGTAAGCAAAGATGAACTTCATCAAATACAGGAACTCATCAACGGTACTATTTATAGGATAGAACTGCAAAATTGGATGAATAATCTACCACTTAATTGATTAAAAGTGATTCGACAAAAGTCGGTATCTTATATTTCAGTTTTTAGTATTTATATATGCCTACTCCTGATCTTCTTTAGTTAAGAAATTGACAATTTTATACGTGATTTCTTTCGCTTTGGTTTCCTGTAAAAAATGTTTTTCATCTACAAAATGGATATTCTCACTATTTACTTTTAATGCATTAGATGCTCGAGTTTGCTGTGGAGGCCATTGTAACATAGTATCATGTATTCCCCATATTACAGATACAGGAATACTAATATTTTCAAAAACGTCTGAGTAATCTGGCAAAACATTGCATGTTTGACTAAAAAAATAGTACATAGCATGGGTTTTACCTTCCAGAAGTGGCGTTTTATATCCTTCAACATCCAATTGGTTTAGGGTATTTTCTTTTAACCCTTGATCAAATAGGTTTTTTAATAACGTATTGGTCGTTACTCCATTTCTATAACCCCACATTGCTGTTTTTGCCAGTCCACCAGGTTTCATACGGACGGGAGGGTAAAATCCTTCTTCATAAATAATAGTATTAAGCACAATAAGGTTTTCAATTTTTTCTGGAGCTTGTTTCATTAATTCCCAAGTCCATAAACCGCCAGCATCATGCATAACATGAGTCCAGGTATCCTCTCCTAACGCCTCCATAAGTTCGAGTAAACGTTTTGCGTGATTTTCTGCGTTATAAATCTCAAATCCCTCGGGAGAGTCGCTTGATCCATACCCAAGCATATCTGGAACGATTACGCGATATCCGTTGGCTACTAATGGATCTATCATTTTACGATATAACCAACCTGACGTAGGGACTCCATGTAATAATACAATTGCTGGCCCTCTTCCTCGATCTATATATTTTATTAAGCCATCATCGGTAGGATATAATCTTTGATCTGCCCTAAAGTCTTCATAGGTAATCTGGTTTTTTCTAACTTCTGTGTTTTGGTAGGGTTTACACGAAAAAAGTAATATCCCCATAAGGGCTAATACTGAAATATTTTTCATAGCATTCATGATTTATAAGGTAGCAATTTAATTAAAATCATTTTTGTATGCTATTTCTGAGAGAATTTGATGATGAAAAAAATGTGAATTCTTAAAATCTGGTCTAAGTAAATCCATAGTAGTATTGTTAATAGATAATTTTGATTACTATTAGTAAGGATCATATTCGCAGAACCTCCTATTCTGGATTGAGTAAGGTCAATATATTATCTCTTTTGCATGAAAAGTTCTTTCTCCAAATCTTGTTTGTTGACGATTGACAATAGTATCACAAGCGTCACCAATACCATCCTTATCACTATCCTTCTGAGAATAGTTCGTTTTTGATCACAGATACAGATATCCAGACATTCGTTCGAGGAGTAAAAGGTGAATTTAGGATGCTATAGAAACTTTTGCAAATTGGGGCTTGAAAAGTTCCATCTTTCTAAGCATAAACACGATTAGGGATTAAATCCACAGTAAATATTCTATTTTCTAGCTTAAAAAATAGAATAGAAACAAAAAAATAAACATATTGACTTGCATAGTATATAGATGTAGAATACTAAATAAACTTTACATTGTTAATGGATGTTTTCTATCATAATTTTGTTTCCATTAAAACTAAAAGTATCTCCAATAGTTTTTCCAAGTAACAATTTTCCGATGGGTGAGTTGGCAGCAATAGCATAATACATTTTTTTTTCTACAGATAATTTTCCAACAGAAATACTTATAAAATAATGACCTTGAGATGTCACGACTAAGCTTCCTAATCGAACATGTTCTGAAGAGGAAATAGTAATCTTGCCCAAAATCTTTTGTAGTTTTTGTACTTCTGCTAATTGTATACCTGCTTTTTCACGTTCTAATTGCAACATAGCGCGACCCGTTTCGTGTTTATCTCCAGCAGTACTTTTGGTTTCAGAAGTTAGAGATTCCTGAATACCTTCAATGGTTTTTTGAATACGTTGTAATCGCTCATTTACATAATTTTTACATTGATCTAGCAGTATTGATTTAACCTGGTTAGTAATCATGGTTTATTTTGATTTTATTCCATTTTGGGTTTTAATAGAAAATAAAGAGGGTAGACAAGTATAGAAGTTTCGTCAAATATCTCGAATCCCTTCTTTTTATAAAAATTTCTATTATTCTCGGTTGTTGTTTCCAAATATATAGGTTTTACATTTCCATAATATGCCAAAACTTCATTGAGTAACTTTGTGCCAACACCACTATCTTGAGATTTAGGAATGGTTCCCATAATCCATAAGTGTAAAAAAGGTACTTTAGGATGGCGTAATTTTAAGATTTTCTCTCTTCTTATTACTTGGATAGCATGTCTTAGCCCTGTGCAGAGAAATGCTAATTTAATATCCATAATAATAGTTCTTAAAGAAGTTTTCTTTTTTTCTGAATCTAAAAATAAGACACACGACTTATGGTCATCGCTTAAAAATATTTCACCATAATGTAAAGCCATTTTACATTGATACTCCATAAGGTAATAGATTCTCTGAGCCCTTCTCTTATCCTGCTTTACAACAAAATTGATAGAATTAGGGAAAGTCTCAGTGACAAAAGCAGCATGTAAAATATCGATAACAACACATTGGTCTGAGAGAGAAGCTTTTTTCATTAGTTATGATATGTATTTTACTCATCTTTAAGTACTAAAGTACCATAATTACGCATTTGTATAGTTATCCACCGTTTTCTTTTTTGAATATATCCAGAAGCTGGATTTGCTAGAAATTTTATTGGATTAGGAAGGATTGCTGCAATTGCAGTTGATTGATCTCGATTAAGTGCAATTGCAGAGGTGTTAAACCAAAATTGTGAAGCGGCTTGCGCACCATAAATCCCATTACCCATTTCGATACTATTAAGATATACTTCAAGGATGCGTTCTTTACTCCAAAAGGTTTCAATTAAAAATGTAAAATAAGTTTCAAACCCTTTTCGCACCCAACTACGTTGTGGCCATAAGAATACATTTTTTGCTGTTTGTTGAGAAATGGTACTGGCGCCACGTAATCGTTTCCCTGATTTATGTTCGGCCATTGCTTTTTCGATTGCTTTTTTATCAAAGCCATTATGTTCAACAAATCGTTGATCTTCACTGCAGATAATAGCCAATTGTAAATGAGTAGAAATTTTTGACAATTGTACCCATTGATGCTTAATGACATATTCATCACTGGATTGCCATTTTCGTATAACCATTAATGGAGTCACAGGGACATTAATCCATTTGTATATCAGTACCCAGAAGACACTTAATATAATGAATGCAATACTGCTTTTGACGATAAAACGGAAGATTTTTTGCATAGCTCAATGTGTTTGACTCATAAAAGATCGGCTAATTCTGTGCCCACCAAACTTCCTATAGCAACACCCATTCCGCCTTGGCGTACACCACAAAATACATGTTGTGATAATGGTTTGACAATAGATTTTTTTTGATCTCCAACACCCATTATTCCACTCCATCTACGATCAATCTTAAAATTAGTGTTAGGCAAAATAATTTGGCGTAAAATTTTTTCTAACTTCTTTTGAACCAATTCGGTTTGACCTAAATCAGTAGTTTCTTCTGTTTTAAAATCTAAATTACGACCTCCTCCAAATAGAATTCTGTTATCTATATTTCTAAAGTAATAATAGCCTTTATCAAGATGAAATGTCCCTTTGATATGCAGGTTTTCAATAGGATGAGTGATAAGGACTTGAGCGCGAGCAGGTTTTACTTGTTTAATTCCCAATTGAGAAGCAAAACCATTTGTAGCAATTAACAATTTAGGAGTAGAAAATGTAAATTGATCGGTTTTTATTTCAACAGCGGTGTTATTGTCCTCAAAATTTGTAACGGTACAATTATTAAGAATTTTGATATTAGAATTTTGTGCTTTTCGCAGTAATGCTTCCATCATTTGTCCAGTATTGATCTGACCTTCGAATTGATTAAAAATGTATTGTGGTTGAATGTTATTAAAGTTGAAAATATTCTCTTTACTACAGAAAACATCACTTTTAAAAATAGGTTTTAGTAGGTTATTGATCTGCTCTATTTTTGAAAAGCAATCTTCATACAATATTTTGTCATGTGTGGTAAAAAGTTCATGTCCTCCATATTGTACATAATCAATAATTTGATCTCCTAAGTGTTGACGTAATGACTGAAGTCCTTGATATCTTTTTTGTATAAGTAGGAGCACTTCTTCTTCTGTATGAGAGTTGAGATCATCCAAAATTTCTGAAAGACTTCCAAAGCAGGCAAACCCTGCATTTTTTGTACTGGCACCATTGGGTAATATACCACGCTCTAAGATGAGGATTTTGGCTTTAGGAAATTTGTACTGTAATCTTAAAGCACAGGATAACCCAACAATTCCACTTCCTATAATAGTAAAATCGATATTAGATAACCAAGTCTTATATTCCCAATAGCTAAAATTAGTCTCGTTCATGCTTTACTTTCGATATGATCAAAAGTACAGCAAAAATGTTCATATATTTTATTTCTTGTTTTAATATTGTTCGCTATTCATGAAATATCTTTAAAAGATATCTGGGTCTATGTATAACGGTTATATTTTAATATAGGTTCTCTGATTAAGAGACCTAATCTGGTAATTTATGATGTCCTAAAATTTTAATTAATTTTTCTAAGTTATTATTTTTACCTTTCTCTAAGATATTTTTACCATAAGTGGCCCAGAAGTAATGGTTTTCCAAAAATTCTTTATTAATCAAATGCCATTCAAAATCATTAATATGGTAATTGAAATAGACGCTCCATTCTTTTCTTAATAATGGGTTTTTATAAAAAAAAGAAGAGGTCCCGACATGTATCAAATCAGCATCACAAAGCACTTGTGCTAATTTGGTTTTAGGAGTTTGTGGTACTTTTGTAGCTTCAATACAATTGCAAATTGTATCTATATGTTTTTTGGCATTCTTTCTTTAATCAAAAACTTTTTGGCAATATTCGTACTTTCTTTTTCATGGTTTTTATAACAAATACTATATCCAGTTTCATGAAACCAGACAGCTATGATAAGCCATTCAATTTCTTTATCAGTAAGTTTTAATTCTCTAGTGATCAGTTGCACGTTTAATACTACATCTTATGTGTGTTCTAGATTATGAAATGGTAGTTGTTTACAATGTTTTTGCAGTAATTTTTTACAATATATTTCAACTCTTTTTATCATAAGGAATACTTTTTATATGTTGTCACAGAAGAAATGGCAACTTTATTTTAGACCCCGAGTATTTTGTTCGGGGTCTTTTATATAAGGTGTTTTTAAGTTATTCTAGAACTGGGATTTGTAAGTATGATTTATATTTTCCTCCTGTATAAATTGTGGTATTCCCTTTGTTTAATATTCCTTTATGTTCTTCTTGTGATTCTACAATGTCATTTCCCTGTATCACTAATCTCAATGTTTCTCCTGATTTAAATTTAACAGTAGTAGGCCAGATCTCTACTTGAACCTCTACTATTTCGTTAGCACTAATTTTCTGGGGGTAATCATGTAAATGAAATGGAATCTCTTCTGTAGAATTGTTTTTATCTAATGCTCGATGAGATACACGTAACCATCCTGAAGCAATCTGACCTTTCTCTTCTGCAGGTCCTTGAAAATATATGATTTCTCCACTACTATTCTCTTTTTGGATACCTACAAACAAATCTATATCATCTGCTATATCAGAGCTTACAAATAAATTTAATTTTATGCTTCCAACAATATCTGTATCCTCAGTAAAGGGATACTTAAATATGGCTCTTTGTTTTTCTGTGATTAGTTCTGGTTCTCCAATTACTGTTGCATCATAAGAGGTTGTATTTTCATTAGTATTAGGATGCGTGTTCATGGTCATTGTTTCTGCATTGAGATACATTTTGATTAACTCTCTTCCTGAAATAGGCCATTCACTTGCAGTTTTAACAGATCCTTTGTAAAACGCTTCTCTCAATTCATAACGAATAGGAGCTTGATTTAAGATACCAGAATCTTCATTTTTTAAGAATTGATCAAAGAACATTTTTTGCCTTGATGTTGCATCTTCAGAATAGTAATATTCCCATTTTTTTCTCCCAAAGAGTTCTAACCATTTGTTAGATGATCCGATTTTTTTAAAACCATTGATTGTGCCTCTTGTATGAAGCCCGTGATCCTGAATACTTACTGCAATATAAGCAGGTACTTTAATTTGCGAAAGAGTACTTCCCAAATCTAGGTCTTGATAAACCTGTGCGATTGATAATGGATTTTTGTTAATTTCATTTTGCAAGTGTCTATACCCTGTGTTTTCTACGGAAAGGTTATTGAGTATTCTATAGTTGAACCAAAGATCAATGAATGTGCTTGAGATACCGCCATGATATGTTGCGTCACGATATGTGTCTGTGAACCCTTCGTACGGCATAATAGCTTTAAGATGCGGAGGATTCATTGCGGCGACTCTCCATTGTGATACACCAAAATATGATACTCCATTTAGACCAACTTTTCCTGAAGACCAATCCTGAACTCCTGCCCATTCAATAGCATCATAAAAATCTTGTGCCTCACCATTTTCTAGAAGTACAACTGTACCAGGTGATTTACCTGTGCCTCGACTGTCAACAGCAATAACTACATAACCATTTTTAACCCAGTACGCAGGATCAGGTGTTTCAAAAGCTGCATATTCTGAAGTTTGAATATTACCATCATGTTCTGGATCATATTCTGCTGGCAAATCATCCTTACCATAAGGTCCTAAAGACATGATTACAGGAAATTGACCTTCTGCCTCTGGGCGATACACATTTGCATATAAAAAGACACCATCCCTCATTTTTATCGGAACATCATTTTCAATTAACATTTTGTATTCGACTGGCGGTATTGGATTACCAGTAAGATCATCTTCATGAGTGCAATTACTTGTAAAAAAAGCAAAGGCTGTTATTATTAAAAATTTTAATGTGCTTCGTAACATAATAATAGAGTTTAAATTCTTTTGAGTTTATTTTTGATTAAACTTGGTTACTGTAGTACACTATTGGATCCAAACAGAGACTAACTTTATGACAACAAAGCTATTAGAGTGGGTTAAGACATTATACCCCTAAAAGGTAATTGAATGCCTCAAAAAGCCATAATTGAGGATGAAAAGTATTAGGTTTATTATATCATTTCTGACCAAAATTTGCCCTTTTTTCTGCTTATACTTCAAAATAAAACAAAACCGTAGCTAGAGCTATGCTTGATTTTTCTTTTTGAATCATCAAAGAATGACTGTTTTTTATTTGAGTATTTTTAAATCAGAAGTGGTATTATTGTTTACTTCACTGGGAAGAAAATTATATTTCTTTTTAAAAATTTTTGAGAACTGACTAAGATTTGAGTACCCAACTATATATCCAATATCAGAGACAGAATATTCTTTTTTTTGAAGTAACTCAAGAGCTTTTTCCATTTTGAAGTTTAGATAATATTGATATGGACTATTACCAAAAACCTGTTTAAATAATTGTTTGAACTTGCTTAAACTCATACCAGCTTGTTCTGCCAATAGAGTGTTAGAAGGTTTTTCTTTCCAATTATGTTCTATTGATTTTCTTACTCTTAATAAGTTTTCTAAATCTGAAGGATTAATATATGTGTCTTTTTCTATAACAGATCTTGTTTCTATTTTCTTGAAAAAGGTAGTTAGAAGTCGTAATACATTAGAGAATAAAAATATTTTATTAATTTTTTCTGAAGATTGTATAATTTCTTTTAGAATAATATTAAAATTAAAATCCAAATTTTCATATAAATAAATTGGACCTTGCTTGCTAAAAAACTTTTGGAGATTATTTGCCTTATCACCTGCGTCCAAAACATTTTGATTCAACCATTTTTTTGAGAAGGTAATATTAAAAATACTAACAGGAATATTTGCAGGTATTATTGATTCGGATTCGGTCATTGAAGAATATAACATAATACTATAAAAATCAAACCCTAATGATTGAACCTTAGTATCTATTTGCTCTTTAATGTTTATACTAGAAAAATAAAAATTAAGTATAAAATGATCATTGGTTTCTGTTGCTTTCCTGCTTAATTTCAGATCATTAGCCAAGGTTACGTTTATGAATGTAATAGCTAGTCCTTCATGGATATTAACAACGTCAATAGTACCTCGACCAGATTTTTCTTGTAAAATCAACTTTTTTCCTTCCAATTTTGAAAACGTGTTCTTATGTATAACCTCTTGCCATTTTTGAGGACTGGTTATACTATAGACTATTTCGTTATTCAAATCCAAAACTTTTTTATTAAGTTAAATTATACATTAGATTTTTGCAATATCAGAATCAAATGGTTAAAAAAAGCCTCATTTCTGAGGCTTTATATTTGTAATTATTTTGGATCTTCCATTTCGAAATCTTCCATAAATTTCGTGGTATAATTACCCGCAACATAATCGGGGTGATCCATAAGTTGTCTATGAAAAGGAACGGTGGTTTTTATCCCTTCTACAACAAACTCATCTAATGCTCTTTTCATTTTATTGATTGCTTCTTCACGGGTTTGTGCAGTGGTGATCAATTTAGCAATCATAGAATCATAATTAGGCGGAATAATATATCCACTGTATACATGAGTGTCTACACGCACTCCGTGACCTCCAGGAATATGCAAATTGGTAATTTTACCTGGTGAAGGACGAAAATCTTTGTACGGATCTTCTGCATTGATTCTACATTCTATAGAATGTAGTTGCGGGAAATAATTTTTCCCAGAAATAGGAATTCCAGCGGCAACAAGAATTTGTTCTCTTATTAAATCATAATCAACGACTTGTTCTGTGATAGGATGTTCTACCTGGATACGAGTGTTCATTTCCATGAAGTAGAAATTTCGATGTTTATCTACCAAAAATTCAACTGTTCCTGCGCCTTCGTATTTAATGAATTCTGATGCTTTTACAGCAGCTTCTCCCATTTTCTTACGCAGTTCATCAGTCATGAACGGGGAAGGAGTCTCTTCAGTAAGTTTTTGGTGTCTACGTTGTACTGAACAATCTCTTTCTGATAAATGACATGCTCTTCCATTACTATCTCCTACAACCTGAATTTCTATATGACGTGGTTCTTCGATGAGTTTTTCCATGTACATACCGTCATTACCAAAGGATGCTGAAGCTTCTTGTCTTGCACTATCCCATGATTTTCTCAGGTTTTCTTTTTTCCATACAGCTCGCATACCTTTTCCACCACCACCGGCAGTAGCTTTTAGCATCACAGGATATCCCATTTCATCTGCAAGCTTTTCTGTTTCTTCAAAAGATTCGAGAATACCTTCACTTCCAGGAATAGTTGGTACACCTGCAGCTTTCATAGTTGCTTTTGCAGAGGCTTTATCTCCCATTCGGTCTATCATTTCTGCACTAGCACCAATAAATTTTATTTCGTGCTCTTCACAAATTTTAGAGAATTTGGCATTCTCTGAAAGAAAACCATAACCAGGGTGTATCGCATCTGCATTTGTGATTTCTGCAGCAGCGATGATGTTGGACATCTTAAGATAAGATTCATTGCTGGGTGCAGGTCCTATACAAACTGCTTCATCTGCGAAACGAACATGTAAACTTTCTGCATCTGCAGTAGAATATACTGCAACGGATTTTATACCCATTTCTTTGCAGGTTCTGATTACGCGCATCGCAATCTCACCTCTATTTGCAATTAGGATTTTTTTAAACATAACTTTTAAAATTTAAAAATCTCAAATTCCAAGTTCCAAATTCCAGAGTAATTGGATTTTGGGATTTGTATATTGGAATTTTAAAATTGGGTTATGATGGGTCTATTAAGAATAGTGGTTGATCAAATTCTACTGGAGAAGAGTCATCAACTAACACTTTTACAACTTTACCAGAAATTTCACTTTCTATTTCATTAAAAAGTTTCATCGCCTCGATAATACAAAGCACATCTCCTTCTTTTATAGTATCACCAACTTCTACAAATGTTGGTTTGTCTGGAGATGGTTTTCTATATAGAGTTCCTATTATTGGGGATTTAATAGTGAGGTATTTTGAATCATCCTCTGATGCTGGACTACTTTCTGTTGCGGTAGGAGTAGTTGCAGGAGGTGTCGCTTTTACAGGGGTAACGGTCTGAGGAGTAACTGGGTTACTAACAGGCAGATGTTGTACAATTGTGGTCTCTTTGCTTTCGTCTGATGCGGTTTTGATGGTGATTTTAATGTCATCCATCTCTAACTTTACTTCGCTAGCGCCTGATTTGGCCACGAATTTAATTAAATTCTGAATTTCTTTTAAATCCATAATGTGGGTATTGTGTGTTTTAATTATTTAGGAATTATAGGCCCATTTAAGATAAATAGAACCCCAGGTAAAGCCTCCACCGAATGAAGCAAATACTATATTGTCTCCTTTTTTGAGTTGTTTTTCATAATCATGTAATAATAATGGTAATGTTGCTGAGGTAGTATTACCGTATCGTTGAATATTCATAAGTACTTTACTCTGATCCAGTTCCATTCTTTTGGCGGTAGCATCAATGATACGTTTATTAGCTTGATGAGCAATAAGCCAATTTACATCCTCCCCAGTAAGGTTATTACGTTCCAAAATTTTTGTACTGGCATCTGCCATATTAGAAACAGCATATTTAAATACTGTTTTGCCATCTTGTTGCACAAAATGTTGTCTTTTGGCAATAGTTTCTTCGGTTGGAGGAAGGATAGATCCTCCTGCATCAATTTTAAGAAACTCTCTTCCTATACCATCAGAACGCAGATATTCATCTTGTAACCCTAAACCTTCATGATTAGGTTCAAAAAGAGCTGCTCCTCCACCATCACCAAAAATAATACATGTAGTACGATCAGTATAGTCAATAATAGAAGACATTTTATCTGCTCCTATAAGTAGAATCTTTTTATATCTTCCTGATTCTATATAACTGGCAGCAGTAGACATTCCATATAAAAAACTGGAGCAAGCTGCTTGTAAGTCATAAGAAAATGCATTAACAGCTCCAATCTGAGAAGCTGTATATGCTGCTGTAGCAGCAACAGGGAGATCAGGCGTAGCAGTAGCAAAAATCACCATATCGATTGTTGCAGGATCTAGATTTTTTTTAGCAATCAGATCTTCAGCCGCTTTAATGCCTAAGAAAGAACTTCCTTTGTTCTTGTCTTTTAGTATTCTTCGTTCTTTAATACCTGTACGACTGGTAATCCATTCGTCGTTAGTTTCGACCATTGTTGCTAATATATCATTAGTTAACACATAGTCTGGCACATATGCGCCTACAGCTGTGATAGCGGCTGTGATTTTACTCATATCTTAGTTTTAGTTTCACGAACTACAGCACAAAAATGCCCAAAAAGTCGTTGAAATTACTAAATTATACACAAATATGGCGCAAAATAATTGGATTTTGACACATATTCAACTAAAAACAAAAAAACTCTCACATTTGTGAGAGCTATCTTTAAAATTTTAACAGTATTGTTATGCTACTTCTTCTTCAGTATTATCAATAACAATCTGACCACGGTAATATAATTTACCTTCATGCCAGTGTGCTCTGTGATATAGGTGTGCTTCTCCTGTAGTAGGATCAGTAGCTATTTGAGGAACAG
Source organism: uncultured Aquimarina sp. (assembly GCA_947498785.1). Lineage (GTDB taxonomy): Bacteria > Bacteroidota > Bacteroidia > Flavobacteriales > Flavobacteriaceae > Aquimarina. Next base: position 82,181 of record CANMLS010000004.1, read on the forward strand.
TAGCTTTATAATGCGTTCTTCTTTTATCTCTTCTGGTTTTCGATATTTTTCTCTTAGGATGTGCCATTGCTTAGCTATTATTTATCGTTTAATAAGTTTTTTAATTTATCCCAACGAGGATCTGTTTCCTCATCGTTATCTACTATTGTTTTTTCTTTTGGACTTAATTCTTCTAGTCTGTCAAGTATATCAGATTTTAATGTACCGTTTTCTACACCGGGATGAACTCTTTTAGGAGGCATTGCCAAAACAATGAGTTCATAAATATATTGTTGAACATTTATTTCATATTCTCCATGTGGTAGAATAAGAATATCTTCATTTTCATCATTATATTCTGAACCAAATTTGACTACCAAAAATAGCTCATTTTGAATAGGTAAATCAAAAGGTTCGTTGGTGAGATCACAATTTACATTAACAGTTCCTGAAGCTTTAAATCGAAGTTCAAACATAGTTGTCTTCTTATTAAACTCCAGATTAACTTTTAATGCAGCTGCATTAAAGTCATCATACTCAAAATGTTCAAAGAACGTATTTTCAATTTGATACTCAAACTGGTGTAATCCTTGCTTCAGCCCAACGAAAGGAATAGTATACTCTTTAAGTTGTTTCATTTCATCATCAGTTTCAGACGCCTATCGATTCGATAAAGGCGGGTGCAAAGATAATAAAAATTCGTTATGAAAGTATTTTTGTAAACAAAATTATATCAGATTGTTAGAGATTAATCTTGTTTTAGGTTTTATGGAGTAAGTTTTGGATTTTTTTTAATCTGTAGTTTCTAATCTCTCCCAGCTTTGTTTTGTGGTTTACGAGGTTGCTTTTTTAGCGGGTTTTTGGTCAACTCATTATATTCATTTCTGTTTTTGAAAATCTTGAGTGCAGCAAATACAGCCTCTTTAAAAGAACTGTTGTCTGCTTGGTTTTTTCCAGCAATTTCAAAAGCAGTACCATGATCTGGAGAAGTACGCACTTTATGCAATCCGGCAGTATAGTTTACCCCTTTACCAAAAGAGAGTGTTTTAAAGGGGATCAAGCCTTGATCATGGTATGAAGCAACCACTGCATCAAAAGCTTTGTAATTATTTGATCCAAAAAAGCTATCCGCTGCATAAGGACCGTATACTAATTTACCAGATTCATTGATTTTTTGAATGGTTGGTTTTAAAACTTCTTCATCTTCTTTACCAATGACACCATTATCTCCGCTATGTGGATTAATACCCAATACAGCGATCTTTGGTTTTGAAATGCCAAAATCCTGTCGTAGTGTTTTATGAATTGTACTTATTTTTTGTTCAATGAGTTTTGGGGTTATGGTCTCGGCAATATCTTTTACAGCAACATGATCTGTTAGCAAACCTACTTTTAGGTCATCGGTGATCATAAACATAAGGCTATTACCTTCTAATTCCTGATCCAAATAATCAGTATGTCCTGGAAATTTAAATTCTTCTGATTGGATACTATGTTTATTAATTGGTGCTGTTACCAATATATCAATATCATCATTTTTTAATGCTTTAGTGGCAGCTACAAGTGATTTGATCGCATAACTTCCTACTTTTTCGTCTTCCTGTCCAAAATTAATACTTACTGCTTCTTTCCAAACATTCAATACATTTATCTTTCCGTCAAGGATCTGAGAGGTTTTATCGATACCATGCAAATTGGTGTTACTTTTATAGTGTTTCTTAAGAAAAGAAAGAATTTTTACAGAGGCAAAAATTACTGGAGTACAGAAATCTAGCATTCGTGAATCTTCAAAAGTTTTGAGAACCACTTCGCTTCCTATACCGTTAAGATCACCTATAGAAATCCCTAATCTTATTTTTTCTTCTTTCTTCATTATATAAACTACTTTATCAGTATTTTTGAGTCTTAAAATCAAAACTCAAACTTCAAGCCACAAATTTAACTAAATAATTCGCATTTATGTTTACAGGAATCATCGAAGAATTAGGAACGATTACTTCTTTACAAACAGATAAAGAAAATTTGGATATTACTGTGCGGGCAAATTTTACATCAGAGCTTAAAATTGATCAAAGTGTATCACATAATGGAGTTTGTTTAACGGTGGTATCTATTAAAGAAGATACATATACTGTTACTGCAATCAAAGAAACATTAGATAAAACTAATCTAGATAGTCTTATCCAAGGAGCTGTTGTAAACTTGGAACGTGGAATGAAGCTTGGAGCCCGGTTAGATGGTCATATAGTACAAGGGCATGTAGATCAAACTGCGATTTGCAATGCTATTGAAGAAGCAGATGGAAGCTGGTATTTTACTTTTACTTACGATGCTGATTTAAAAAATATTACTATAGAAAAAGGTTCTGTTACTGTTAATGGAGTAAGTCTAACTGTGGTGAATTCTAAAAAAAATGAATTTAGTGTAGCTATTATCCCATTTACGTATGAACACACCAATTTTAATACCTTCAAAGTTGGAACTGTAGTTAATTTGGAGTTTGACGTTATTGGAAAATATGTAAAAAGAATTACAGAATTAAGGGCTTAGTGATGTTGGTTAAATATATGGTTTCAGACCAATAAATAAGGTCTATTGCTTTTCGTATTTTGCATAGAACCATAGTTTGGGTGATTTTTTAGGGTCGTCGTTTTGGTAATACCCCCATCCTATAATTTCATAAAATTGGGAAGAGACGATTTCTTTAAAATACTCAATTTTTTGAGGAGTTTTTTCATTGCGTTCCCAAATTATAGTACTATCACCTTCTGTATTTCCAGTGTGTATTACAGTCTCGTCTGGTTTTCTTACAATGCACCACATCTGTCCATTCTGAATTTTGTTTACCCCCTTACTTATTATTTTTTGCCCAGAACCTGGATAAAAATCGGTAATAGTTACTTTTTGAAAATAAGGAGTTTCTGAGGTGTATATTTGCTCTACCTGTATGCTATTAATTTGTTTAAGCTGTCTTTCTTGTATACTAGACAAAGAAATGTGTTTCAACTCTATGTGTTCTTTGGGGACAGGGTTTTGATCCTCAAAGATTAAGAAATCTCCCTTCCAATGACCATCTAATATGCTAAAAACGTTGGTGTAGCTTTGATCTTTTTTGGTAATTTTTGGAATATCTCGAATGTTATCAATAGCAATACCATTTTGACAACTACTACTAATCCAAAATAATAATATGATATAGATAAGGTATGCTTGTTTCATGTAGTAATAAAAAGGTACAATACTTATACTAAAATAGAAACAGAATATGGTGTAGTATAGAGAAGTAGAATTGTAATTATACCAATTCTACTTCATTAAACTTAAAAAGTGAAACTCTGTTTCTTTCAATTTTCAAAAGTACTCCTCCCAGATCGCTTAGTGTAGAGCAGGATTCGAAATCCAATATTTTACCAAAATACTGACTTTTTGCATCTATTACTTTATACCGCATAATTCTTGATTTGATTAGTTTTCCCAATTTTTCATTATAGTAGTTCTTTCCCAAAAAGCATACCATAGTGCATCAAATTCTAAAGTAAATGTAATAGTCAACCTTTGTTTTTAAAAATAAACTTATCAGGTTTTATTAACAATATTTCTTTTCAAATTAGGTTTTGAATGAAACTTAGTACAAAAATAAGTGTCCACAGAAAAGTTCTTAACAAATTGATTTTTATAAGATTACGAAATGTAAAAGGAGTGTACAGGCTCTTGTTTATTTTTTTGTGAATAGGGGCAATAAAAAAGAAGGTGATCATCCATATACTATATATAGATAAACAAATAATAATATTAAATATCGAAGTGTTCTTTAGGATCTCGACAATGCTAATTATTAATTGACCTATCATTAAAGGGGCTACTATTATCGTAATTCTTGACATATATTTTTTATGCCACAATATTAGTTTCTTATGTCCATAATAAGGAAAAGCCGAATAGATAACGAATTGAACTAACCATACCAAAATAACTAATCCAAAATCTAATAGTAGTCGTACTACTTCGAAAATACTCATGTCAAATTAATACAAGTTTGTTTTAAAATTAAGTGATATTCACTTTTATAAATAACCTGTTCTTTTCTTGTTATAATGGGGAGAGATAAAAAGAACGGTGGTAAGATAAGGGTTTTTTGTCATAGCCTTTGTTTTTATAGCATTTATAAAGACGTATTTTGACCTTGTGATTTCAAAAAAAAAATTAAAACTGACACGTTGGAATTATTCCATATTTTGTATATTTGCATTGGAATTATTCCAACAATATTAATTTCAAATTTTCACAGGTTTTTACATTTTGTAAAAATATAGATAACCCAAATCGTATGGCTGTGATAATACAGTTACCTAATGCAAATGATTCTTATATTATGAGTGGTATGAACTATGAGATACAAAATCGAAAATTACAATCGTATAAACATACTTTTGATTATAATTTCTGTAAAAGAAAGTATAATGAGTATGCCCGTATGAAATTGGATCAATTTCGGGAATGCTTGAAAGATTCTCAAAAGTTAGGAGAAATAGGTCATTTATGCTCCTTTATTTATTGGGTTAAAAATAAAGAAAAGCATGAGTATAGAGATGCTTTGGGGGATTATGGATTGATTCATTTACTTTTTCATTGTCTTGAGAACGAATACCATGCAGAGATACATGCAGAGTATATACATATGTTATTTAAGGAAGATATTAAGTTAGTGTAGTGCTTACTTAAATTGTTATATAAAAGGAGTCAGCTAATTTATAGTCTATTTTGAAAAAAAGAGATCCTATATTGTTATTTATAGAAATAAGGATAGTGATTGATATGATTTTGTTTTTTTTTAACCAAGAATTAACGATTTTTTTAAATTATTTATAAAAAAGGAGATTCTTTTTTTCTGTTATTTGTGTTTGTACATAAAAATAATGAGTTGACAAATTTACCAAATAGCGAAACAATCTATTGTAACTAGATAGAAATTGTAGGATGATTTGATAGTATCCTGTATAAAAGGGGGGGTTTTTCCCCTATGTTTTACTCGTTTTAAAATTGGTATGGAGTTTTTTAGCAGTACGTAAGTGATTGTTTTTCAGGATTTAACGGTTTTTTGTTGTTTTTTGTATATATGAGATAATGAGTTGATAGTATTTTGATTAACTTAGTCGTCTATTAATTTTTTTAATACGTGATTTATAGATATAAATTCTCAGGGAGAAGGTTATTTTTTTAATCACATAACAGAATTTTGTAAATAAATAATTAAACCTTAAAACCTTTTTAACATGTCGATGTATAATTATGGAATAGGAGGAAATGAAGTAAAAGTTGATGCTAGCGAAGCTATCGCAGATATTCCTTCTAATAAAACTTTATTAGTTCAAAAATTAACTCATGAAGCACCTGTAAGCCCAGAAGCGGTTTACGGCCTTAAAACTGTAGAAGAAGTCTTTGAAAAGTTTGCTCCAAAACTAAATCTTGAATTTCAGGACGAAAATGGAACAGATATAAAAGAAACCATGAACTTTAAAAATTTAGGAGATTTTGGGGCTAAATCTATAAAAGAAAATAGCCAGTTCTTAAGTAAGCTTAATATAGAAAAAGAACAAAATACCAAAATTACCCGTCAATTAGCCTCCAATAGAGGATTAAAGAAAGCCTTAGAAAATCCAGAAACAAGAGCTGCTATTATTGGTCTGTTAGAAGAATCTTTAAAAGAGATCGAAACGGCAAGTACTAAATAGTTCAGTATCCAATTTTAATTTAACAAAAAATTATGGCAGTAAAAACACAAGAAAAAAAGGCGGCTTCTATTCAAGAACAAACTACTCAAAAATCAAGTTCTTCAATTGATGCTTTAGCAGAGTATGGAGGTTTCTCTTTTTTAGAGAATATTATAGATGGTTTTTCAAACCTAAATCCAAAAAGAAAAGCTAGGAGAAGTATCTTTCTTAATGATGAGCAATGGGAAACAGAACGAAAAAATCTTTCTAGTAGACTCAATGTATGGCTTGATTTATTAAAGGATGGTAAGGATATCGAAGGAATGCTAGATATAGCAAAAGATAACGCCACTAAAGCAGATAAGACATTAAATGTTAATTTAAAAAGTGCATTAAAAGCTACTGAAGAGTTAGAAAGATCATACCGATCTGTTGCATTTTTTTATAAGAATACAGAGTCTGATAAAGTAAAGAATGTTACTATTTTAAATGCAGATTTAGATCAAGTAAAAGACTTAGATAATTCTTTGTTTATTGATTATGTGTCTAATGAATTAAAACAAAATTTTGATCGACTTGATCTTAGAGAGAATTATGGAATATTAAGTATACCAGGATATTTAGGATCAAATGCAGTTCTGGATAAATGGTCCAAAATTGCTTATGATAATAAAGCTGTTCTTGTTACTGATTTTCAGGATTTAGAATCTCCAGATGATGTAGTTGATATTTTCTTTAATGCGAACCATACAGGAGGAGATGTTTTTAAATCAAATACTGTAATGACTTGTAACTGGTTGTTAGGTAGAAAGAAAGATGATGTAGTAGGAGAAGAGGAAAATCTATATGTACCACCATCGACTGCATTAGCGGGTAAAATATACAGCACATTAATGTCACAAGTTGTTGCTGGTAAGAAATTTGGAGGAATTAATGAAGTAGAGAGTGTTCGTTTTGATCTTAAAAAAGGCGAAATATCTGAGTTAGAAAAAATGGGATTAGTTCCTATGGTTAACGAATATAGTAAGGTAATGGCTTTTTCTGCTAAAACTTTGTTTAATGGAGATAACTTAGGATTACAAACTTATTCTGTAGTTAGAGTATTTGACCACATAACTAAAGTTCTTTTTGATTTCTTAAATAGAAGAGCTTTTGAAAACTGGACAACTCGTACTGAGGCAGATTTAAGAAGTCAGATCGTTAAGTTTTTAGATGGAATTCAAGGGCCTACAAATTTAATCGAGCGATTTAAGGTCATGAAAATAGAACAAGATAAGAATCAGAAAGATCGTGTTTTATTAGATATACACATTACGCCATATTTTCCGGCTAAAAGTTTTGTGATCCAATTAGATGGTCACAAAGGTGATGGACCCGAAAATGCAGAGTGGCATAGTGAATATAAACAGCAATAATAAATAATAGCGTATAATAAATCAATACTTTTTATAGAAGTTAATAGAGCTTCTAAGCTTTAAAAAAATGTTTAATGCCAGAATAACCTGGCATTGAGCATTTATGAATTCTAACTTTTGGGAAAAGTAGTTGATATAAATTGATCTCTAAGTTTACTGTAAATATTTGAAGTTATTTTTATTAATACGTTTTCTTAAGTATGAAATGTTTTTATAACAGATGTATATATGATAAAAGTAAAAACATGAGCATAGTTGTAAAATAATGTATTGAATTTTGTACATAATATGCGACTATGATTTTTATGTTTTTTGCTATTAAGACTACTACACATTAAATATACAATCTACATAAAAAGATAACTTTTGAAATTTTATTTTCTATTTAGTTTAAGATAACTTTTTTAGTTATGAGAAATCATGCACTATAATATTGGATAATCTTAAAGCTACTTAGTTCTCATATTTCTGTAAACCGTAATCAAGGAATAAATGAAATGTAGATAACCCGTATTTTATATGAAATATATAAAGTTGCCTATAGATTTTTCTGATTTGTTAAAAGGAAAAGGTAAAAAAGAATGCTCTTTAGAAGAATCTATTGCCCAGTATCTCATGATATTGATAACGAGTAGATACGGAGAAGTTGCGGGAAAAGATGATTTTGGATCTGATATCTGGGAGTTAGAATTTAATCAACTGGTAAAGGTTTATGAATGGGAAGAAAAAGTAAGAATATCTCTTATTCGTACAATAATGAAGTATGAAAGAAGGCTTTCGGATATAAAAGTAATTGTAAGTTTAAGCGAGATAGATACTGATTTGGATTCTAAAAAACATTCTCATGTAAGAAGAAAAGCAATAATTGGTGTTTCTGGAATTATTGTTCATACTGGGGTGCCTTTTAATTTTGATACATCTATTTATGTAAGCCCGTTATCTCAATAATACTAGTACACTATGGTTGATAGTAATTATAAAAAAATTAAAGAACGCGTGAAAATGCGATCTATGGAATTGTGGGGAATTGATAAAAATCAAGTGTTAGACCCTATGATTGAGATGTTTTTAGATGTATTTTCGTTTGAATTATCAAAGGTATATCAGGAAATAAAAATATCAGATGGCAAATTGCTGGAGCGTATATCCAAAATATTGGTTAATGAAAATTGGTCTCTACCAATACCAGCACATGCTCTTATTAGTGCACAACCTTCAGAAGAAGTTAGTGAGATTAATAAGGAGACACAATTGTATTTTCAAAAAATCACCCGAGGAGATTTAACAGATGTATTTTTTACTCCTATTCATACACAAGAATTAATAAAAGCAGAGATTTACTGTACAGCATTAGATCGAGAGCTTGTATTTAGTGATAAAAATGCCTCTAAACTATCAATAAAATCTTATCAAGAAAACAGTGTTCCCGAATATACAATTTGGGTAGGAATTGATATAGAAAAAAAATTGCTTAAAAAACTAGATAAAATTCCGATTAGTATTTTGCTAAAAGATTCTAATCTTAATTCATATCTAAAAATGGTAAAGGTTTATGATTCAGACAGAAACGAGTTAAAGGTTTACCAAGAAGAAGAAGATCAGACTATAAAAAAAGAACATTATTATAGTTCAATCCAGAGATATTATCAAGATTATTTATATGTTCTCGATCTTACTAATAGTAGCAGAAATAAGCATTCATTAAAAGAAAGGTGCAAAGAAGTATTTAATGAAAATGATTTAGAAGAATATAATAAAGATCTCTTTTGGTTACAATTATCTTTTCCAGTAGCTTTTATAAAAGAGGAGTTAGAGAAAATAAGTATTTCATTAAATACCTTCCCAATTGTTAATCGGAAGTTTTCCTATAGACAACATAATATAAAAAGAAATGGTAAGATCATCTCTCTTTTTTCTAATGAAGAAGAGTATTTTCTTAATATAGAGTCTCTTATTGATAATAAAGGTAGGCTTTACAAAAGCACTTTAAAAAATGATATTAATGACCTGGCAGGTTCATTTTCTCTTTATTTTGGAGATATAGAACAATTTGATGAACGTAATGCAAAGTTCATTTTAAATCAGGTTATACAAACGGTTAGAGAAGAAGGAAGTTCATTTTCTGCCATAGGTTATGATTTACTTAATGCATACCTAGAGGATTTAAATGATAAATTGGATGTACTAGAGCGAAAAGTCAATTACAGATATAAAAATGTAAGTGATAATAGCGAAAAAGTATACCTGTTAACGATTCCTTATACAACATCAGATATTTATGAATGTAGCTATTGGACAACCAATGCTGGTTTGGCTAATGGTATAAGAAGAGGCACATTACTTACTCAATATCAAACTATTGGATTGGAGGCAGATAGTATACGATTACAAACAGATACTGTAGGAGGTATGGTTAAGAATGGAACCAAGGAAAAGATAAGTAGTTTTAGATATGGATTGCTATCTAAGGATAGAATTGTTTCTAATGAAGATATTAAGGAGTTTGTATCCATGACAGTGGGTGAAATTGTCAAAAATATAGAAGTAAAATCGGGAGTGGGAATATCCTCAAACAAAAAACAAGGACTTGTAAGAACCATAAATGTTGATTTAGCATTAATTCAAAGTGGTAATTTAAATAGTGAAAACAAGAAACGTTTAAGTAATTTTTTGCAGTTAGAATTACAAAATAAATCGGTACATAATACTCCGTATCGTGTAAACATAATATAAAATTAATGATCGAAAATAATTTTAGTCCAAGTTTAGTATCTGCAGTACGATTAGCAAAATCTTTTGCTTTCAAAGATAAGCATTCAACCTATGGAGTAGCTCATCTGGCACTTTCGTTATTATATGAAGGTACTGGTGTAAGTGATATTTTAACAAGTATGGGTAAGGATACTGATTACCTTCAGGAATGGTTTGAGATGAGAAAAGAAATGTATGAGTCTGAGGGTGGAGAAACAGCAGAACCAGTTCCTGATATTGAAGTAGAAAAAGTTTTTGAAGAATCAGAAAGATCTAAACTAAGACTGGGAACAGATTATATAGATGGGGTTTGTGTATTCACTGCTGTTATTAGAAAAGGAATCATATACAATGATAAACAATTAGAGAGCATTTCGGTTACAGAAGAAGAGTTTTATAGACTTTATGAGTCTCCTACTTATTCGACTAAAAATCTTACAGATAGCGAACATGCCGAGTTACTGCAATCTATACCTTATTGTACGAATCTCATTACCCAAAAGAACATGGATGATGGATCCCTGATTCTGGGAAGAGATAAAGAGATACGTAGTATATTAGAAAACCTAGAACGCCAAGAAAACAGAGGAATTCTTTTGGTTGGTGATTCTGGAGTTGGAAAAACAGCGATAATTAAAGGTTTGATTAAGCATATTGCAGAATCTGAAAACCCTTTATTATTTGAAAAACAAATTATAGGACTTAATGCCTCTAAGTTGTTAGCTAATAGTGCCAATGAAAATGATGTATCCAAAAAATTGAGTGATATCTTTGATAAAATCGAAAAGTTAGAAGATTGTATTCTAATTATTGATGATATACAAATTCTAACAGAAGGTTCTCAAGGAAGCTCTGGTGTAGTAACCAACCTAATCTCTGCGCAACTTAATGAAGGTAAAATAAACCTTATAGCAACCATCAATCCTGATGCTTATAGAAAAACACTCGAAAAACACTCCATACATCGCAAACTTGAAGTATTACAGCTTGAGGAACTGGAGATGATGGTGTTGTTAAAATGTTTAGAAAATCACAAGTATAAACTAACAGCATATTATCAATTAAGAATAGCAGAAGAAGCAATTACAGAGTCAGTGGCCTATTCAAAAAGATATTTTAAAGAAAATAAATTACCATATGGAGCAATCGATTTGCTAGACAGAACATTGGCATCTGTACATACGAGTAATACAAACTCTTTAAAAGAAATAGAAGCCATAGAAAAACAACTGCAAGAAATTCGATTAGGAGAAAAAGATACTGTTTTAAACCTTAGGTTCTTATACCGTTTGGCGATTGATAGAATTAGCCCAGTGGTGCTTAACAACATCTCTAGTAAGTACGATATATTGGCAATAGAAGAGGAAGAAAACTTGGCGCAAAAACTTGGGGAATATTTGCAAGAAGCACAAAAAATAGCAAATAAACCGATAAAAGAAGTTACAGCGCATGAGGTTTCTGCTTTGGTAGCCAGTATTACAGGTATTCCTATAGGAAAAATTCAAGCAGAAGAAAAGGAACGTCTGCTAAATATTGAAGAACGTTTACAACAACGTGTAAAAGGACAAAATCATGCGATTACTACATTATCTGATGCTATTATAGAATCCAGAAGTGGTTTAAGTAATCCTAAACAGCCTATAGGTTCATTTTTCTTTTTAGGTCCTACAGGAACAGGAAAAACAGAATTGACAAAATCTCTAGCAGAATTACTTTTTGATGATGAGAGTGCAATGATTCGCTTCGATATGTCAGAATTTAAAGAAGAACATTCTGCAGCACTTTTATATGGAGCGCCTCCAGGGTATGTGGGATATGAAGAAGGAGGTATGTTGGTTAATAAAATTAGAGAAAAACCATATTCGATTATACTCTTTGACGAAATAGAAAAGGCACATAGTTCTGTATACGATGTCTTTCTACAGATTATGGATGAAGGGCATATTCATGACAAATTAGGTCGAGAAGGTGATTTCTCTAACGCGATAATTATTTTTACTTCTAATATTGGAAGTCAATGGATTTCTGAACAATTTCAAGAGCAGAAAACACCATCATCAAATCAGTTGATAGATGTAATGAGTAACCATTTCAGGCCAGAGTTTTTAGGTCGAATTACAGAAGTAGTTCCTTTTGCTCCAATTAATGAAGAGGTTGCACAACTGATCTTCAGACTACAGTTTGAAAATCTTCAAGAGCAATTAAGGAAACAAAAGAATATCACACTCACATTATCAGAAGAAGCACTAAAATATCTTTCTAATAAAGGATATTCTCAAAAATATGGAGCTCGACCAATATCAGGAGTGATACGATCATACATAAAAAAGGCAATCTCAAGAATGATTGTATCAGAAAGTGTTGTTTCAGGTGATGCAGTTTTGGTTGACTATAAGGGTGAAAGTCTAATTTGGGAAAAACAATAGTTATGACCACAGATCTGGATGAAATAAAAAAAAGTGAGATTACAAGTTTCAAGGCCGAAGTGTTCTATGAAGAGCTGAAGTTTATTCTTGGGGATACCAAAGGGAAAGATATTTGGATTAAAAACCATGGGATGAATAGTAGAGCATTTTCTAAAGATGTGCTGGATATTTCCAGTTATATCCCCCTAAGTATGCAACTACAAAAGGACACTATTTTTATCCATTTAAGCCGTAATAGTATATATCATCAATTACCTGAAATCTTGTTTCATCCGCTCGTAATCAGTAATCCCTCTATGAGCAATCGAGAGGTAGTAGAAGCAATACGAGAAAATAAGAAAAAAGAAGAAGAGAGTTTACATTTCTTTATACCCTTTGATACCGAGTTGTTTAATGAGAAACTAAAACTCACCAATAGATATATTAACATCTTCACAGATGATTACGCAAAACAAAACTTATTTTCTTTTGCCAATGCCATTATAAAAAAAGATATACCTCTTAGCAAAGAACAGTTATATAAGTTGTTTTTGAATTTATGCAATTCAGAACAATTAAAAGAAAACTTACCTGAGTTAGAAAAATTATTTAGATCAATATTAGGGTTTGATGTTCTTTTAGAATACAGACCCTGTATATTAGAAGATAGTCCTTTTATGGCTTTGAGTGAAGGAGTATTAGGATATAATTTAGGCATACATGGCTCTGTAATTAGTGAGCAAGATGATATATATGCCACTATAATATTAGAGGAACAATTAGACTATAAAACTCTGGAAAAGAATCGAAGTATTATCAAAAAAATATTAGAGTTTTTTATATTTTCTAATAGAGCAATAAAAGTAGAATATCGATTTCTTACCGATAATGGGTTTGTATTAGGGTCAAATTATTTAGGATATGATACCACTATGACAAAAGTAAACAAAATAAACAAAGACAAGGAATCATTTATACAACAAAACACTTTAGAACCAAGCGTTTAAATATATATTTATGAATGTATTATTATTATTTTTTCTAAAATATTTACTAGCACCACTTACTATTGTTCTGGCTGCATTTTTGCTCAGTACCATTGCAAAAGGTAAAGCTGTACTTAAGTTAAAAAAATTAATCATTTTTGTCCTCATACTATCTTTAATATTGGCATTGCCAAGCTTATTAGGGTTGCTTAAGTATGAGTTTATCTGGGGAGGGCTATTGATTACTGTAGGATATTATCTCCTTATTGGTGCTATTTTTAATTGGTTTTCTCGCTCTAAGGTATTTATTGGTATTGGCTTTAAGGATAATAAGTGGCTGATCATTATAGGATTATTTATTACTGTAATTTTATCAGCTTGGGTATATTATTTAGTGTTTTCTTGGGTAAATAAACTTGGTTATGAATTATGGGCAATGCTTACAGTATGTTGGTTTTTGGTACCTCCTTTTTATGTGTTTTCGAGAGCAATGTTTTTAAAAATACCAAGTCCATTTTATAAGCTTTGGATAATGGATAAAGATGCCAATGATGAAGAGTATTGGAATAATGTAGATACCTTTAGATTGATGCAGGTAACTGTAAAAATAAAGAGAACTTCTGGAGCTAAACAATATTCTTCTTTTTCGGTAAAACTTCCCAAAGACGTAACACTTGGTAGATGGTTTAATCGATTTGTAGACGATCAAAATATACGTTTTCCTAATAATGTAATCGAACTAGAAAATGAAAATGGTTCCTATGGTTGGATTATATATACCAACAAGTGGCTGCCAATACCTATTTTCACCAGAATGCTTGATTTTGAGGAGGATGTAATTTATAACAAAATAAAAAACAAAAAGGTTCTTTATGTACGTCGTGTTTCTAAGGGGAGTGAAGATAATGATGAAGAAAGTAAAGATCAAGGATAATGATAGTTGCAAAGCTTTAAATAATGAAATGGAAAGAATTTTATCCTATTGATTCAAAGAGTTTTATGGAGGGTGGTGTTTCTTTACTAAAGACAAATGTTGATGCTGCATTAAAAGTATCCATCTGATCAAGGAAACAATGATCCTGCAATTTTGGAGGTAACTAAAGATGTAAATGGAGGAACTAATGGATTAGCGATGAGAAAACAATTTACTAAAAAAGCTTATGAAGTCATAAACAAATAAAAGATGAATAGAATGATTAAAGAGATATTTTTAATATGTATTGCATTATTTTTAATTCGATGTAATAATCATTCTAAACCAAATACGCATGAAACACTAACCACTAACCTAAAAACAAAAAGTTCAATTCTTGAAAATAATATTTCTAATAAGGATACGATTAGACTCAAGACTTCTCTTAATAAATTACAAGGTATTTGGATAGGTGAAAAAGACTTGAATCAAAGTATACCATATAGGATACAATATAACAAAAGAATTCTAGAAATAATTTGTGTAGAAGAAATTTGTGACGAGGGAAATTATGATAATTCAATAATAGAGATAGGTTACTTAGGCTTTTCTAATGATAAAAATAAACAATTGTTTAATCATGACGATTTAGAAAATGATGGAAACTTAATGATAAAATTAAACAGCGAGATTTCAATTGATGAAAACTATAAAATAAATGATGTGTTTTATACTACAAACTTGATAGCTAGTTATATATATGAACAAGAGTTGTGTAATACTTCTAGCTTTTCTAAAATAAATTCTTTGCCAATTGAAATCTTTAGTAAACTGAAAAATCAGGAAATAGAAAAGAATAGAAATTATATAAAAGAATTTAACATTTATGAATTTTCATCAAAAATCAAAACGGTAAAAACACATTTTCATAATGAAATGTCTCATGATTCTAAACGAAAAGCCTTTTTGGTAAAAGGAGATATAGCATATCTCGAGAGTTTAAATGATAAATGGGCCAAAGGTGTATTATGATGATAAAATTGTTTCTGAAGGGTATGTTAAACGTGAGGACATTGAAATTATTTAGTAATATTTCTTTTAAGAAAACATAGAAATTAAAAACATAAGAAGATGAAAAATAACAATCACTACGCTGTCAACTGGACAGACGGAGTAAAAATTACCAAAGATCATTTTACCGAAAGTTATTTTAATTCGGTAAATACAGTTAGAGATGCAGTAGAGACAAGTATTCATAGCTATGATTATGGATTGTTAGAAGCAAAAAAGGGAATGCTCTCTGCTTTAGAAATTGAAACAAAAACCCATACAGAAGAAAGATTAGTTCTTGAATTACACAGCTGTAATGCCTTAACTGCAGGAGGGTGTAAAATAGAATTTAATGCAGCTATGTATGGAGGAGAAATGCCTACTGCAATTATTGAGTCTAAGGATATAGATACGAATAACAATCTCGAGTTTTATTTGGTTGTAACAATTAATCCTTTTGAGTTGATCCCTGTTGGAGAACCAGATCCAGAGGTGATCCCTTTACATCACCCGTATGTACTACCCAAGATAGATTTAAAAATAATATCTAAAAATCAGTTTAATAGTAACTTTCTAGAAAAATACTTTTTATTGGTAGGTAAGCTCCAATGGAAAAATGGGAGTTTTATAGTTGATAATAAGTATACACCACCTGTAGCTCGTATTATGTATCATAAACCGTTACATGGGTTTTATAAAAAAATAGGACAGATACTTATACGATTGCGTAATTATTCTGTCATTATTAACAAGAAGAATAACGATAAATTACAAAGTAATGCTCTCGTTCGTAATACTTTTTTGTTAAGTAATAAGGTAATGGATTTTGTAAGTCAGTACACCTATGAGTTTAATCAAATAGGTGAAGAACAATCACCGATATATATAGGTCAGAAAATATCTGTTTTAGCAAATTATTTATTTAATGAGTTAATGATTATAGAAGAGACCGAAAAAGAAAAATTATTACAATACTATTATGAGTGGATAGATATCAAACCATCTGTATTCGAAACCACATTAGGGGATGTTATTGATATTAAATATAACCATCAGGATATCAATGATACGCTCAATAAAGTAGATTATTTTATTTCTATTCTAGATAGGTTATGGAAACGATTAAGCGAACTAGAGTATATAGGGCAGAGAAAAGATAATATTGTAATCAGCGAAGAAAGTATGACTACAAAAACAGAGTCTAAGAGTAAATCATGGTCCATAATAGACTAAAAGATAATTTGTGTAGCTAGTTTATAAAATTGAAGAATAATAATCATTAATATGTTTATAAGTGAAGCCATTAAATCATAAGAAGAGAATAGTGTCTCAATTGCAATTTATGTTAGTTTTTTTGATAACACTTATTGTAATCTTTTGTAGTAGTTTTTTTGCAATTTCTGCGGGAAAGAAAGGGATAAATGTTTTAGAAACCAAACATGCAGAATATAATAAAGTGTTTGAGAAACAAGCAGCAATTACTTTTGAAATAGATGAAATTACAAAGTTAATCTATAAGCTAAAAAATAAAAAAAGAACACTAGGGGAGCATAAACAATTTCAGAGTTTGATATCGAATCTTAGAATAGGTATCGAAAATGAAATAACAAACACAGAATCTATAACCACCAATCAATTTCAATTGTATAAAGAGCTCTTATATCAAATAAAAACAATTCAGTCTATAATTGATGATTATGAAAATGAATCAGAGGAGTATATATACAATAAAGAGTTATTAGAAAAATGTAGAGAAAAATATAGAGAAGACGGTGTGAAGTCCAATAAAAAATAAAAAAGAGATGAAAGTAGAAGATTTAAGTGAAGTATTTTGGAGAAAAATCAAGTTTGTATTACTATTTACTTTATCAATTGTTCTCTTATATATTCTGCAAACAAAATTTATTCTAAAGATACCTGTCATGGATAATACAGAGCTATTGGAGGCAATAGATAGTTATGAGACTATTATCGAGAGACAAACAGAATACGCTGCACAAGTAAAAAGTATCCATGAAGAAATTACAGCAATGGAGTTCGATATCCATCAGGTACAAAAGCAAGATGAGATCAATAAAAAAATCTTTAGGATCAGATCTGTTTATAAGGAGAACAAAATGAATTCTAAGTATTTTTTTGGCATACAATCAGCTAATATTTTACAGATATATTTTGATACCAGAGAGGAGCATAGTTCTTTGTTAAAAAACAAAAAAGTCATTTTGGATAACCTTAAAGAATGTAAGGCAAATATTTGAAAGTTATGAAATTTAATAAAAGGATACTGATACTAATATTATTTGCAATAGCAATTATCACAGCACTTCTTATGGCTATTCGAATGCCATTTAATGCTACGATTAGCAGTATGGATTTTAATATAAATGATTCTAATCAAAACTACCACTATGAGGTCAATGAAGAATTAGAATTTCTGGTTAATGATACTCAAGAATATAAAGATAGAGAAATGATCTGGTATTTAGGTAATGGAGATACCATAATGCGTAACCATGATATAAATTACACTTATAAGAAAAAGGGAAAATACATGGTAACCCTAGAGGTAGATTCTAAGTATAAAATATCCAAGTATATCGAGGTTATTTCATTACAAAAGAAAAAAGCAATAGACTCTGTGCCAAAAATCTATGGTGTTGATTTGGGCTATGTAGGAGAAGAGTTGGTTTTTTCATCATATAGTCCTGGGGTAGATTCCTGGTTTTGGGAATTTGGAGAAACAGGTACTGTAGATGCA
Source organism: uncultured Aquimarina sp. (assembly GCA_947498785.1). Taxonomy (GTDB): domain Bacteria; phylum Bacteroidota; class Bacteroidia; order Flavobacteriales; family Flavobacteriaceae; genus Aquimarina. Next base: position 100,149 of record CANMLS010000004.1, read on the forward strand.
TATGAAGGACAGGTAGTGTATGTATATAAAAATGAAGGAACCTATAACGTAAAGTTAAAAACAAACACTTCAAAATATCCTGTATACCACCAGATAAAAATTTTACCATTATTCGAAGCAATCGAAGAATCTGGACGTTTGGATTCCTTGTCTTTGGCTCAGGAAGACATAAAGATAAAGCTTCAGACAATAGCAGATGCTTCAACAAGAAATAAGAGAGATTATTATAACAGTTTAAAACATATAGAAAATAGGTATACCTGTAATAAGGCCGATGAGGTAGTGGTAGTAATTAATGGAGCTAGATATAATGATTTATACAGTTATTGTCAAGGTTTACATTATTTAGAAGGAAAGGGAACAAAAACAGTAGTAATTAATGAGGTTGCAATCGATACTTTTAATTGCCTGAAAAAAATAGAAGTAACACAAAGCATTATCAATAAATGATCCAATATATAAAATGTAATAAATCATATAAAAAAAGCAAGATAGCATTTCTTATAGGTCTTTTTTTAGGTGTTTTACCCGTATTGAATATACAACTACATGCACAGGTTCGTAAATATGCAATAATTGATAAGATAAAAAAGGACACTTATAATTTTCTAGATACAACAAAAACTAAAAAAAAACAGAGAAAAGACAAAGGGTTTTATACTGTATATTCTGACCGATCAGATAATAAAGTATATTTTAGTTCTTATGCTCAGATTGCAGGTGATAAGCAGGATTTTTTAGCACCATACTATGTTATAGATCAAAAAAACAATTATCTCGAGGTAGTTACTCTCGATCCAACATTGATTGGCAAGCCTAAAGGGATCTTTTCTTTTTTGTTTAAAGGTAAATACACATTTTCTGATGCTAAAAAAATGAAGTATATAGGCTGGATTCATAAAAATAATGTGATACACTATCCCCATCCAAAATTGAGTAAATCCAATTATAAACCTATTAGGTATGTTGTAGGAATACATGATGTAAAAACCTTATATAATATAGAGGATCATGTCGAAGAACAAACTGTTTTTCTCTATAAAGACCCAATGTTTCATGAGAAAAGTGATAAAGAGTTAAGTTTGGATCAATTGGTGTATTTATATAAGTATGATGCCAATAAAAAAGCAGCACTAGTCTCTAATATGAGTCATATGAAACCTGCAGATTCTGCAGCTAGGGTAATGGGATGGATTCCAAAAACATTAATAAAAAAAGTTGGTCAGCAAAGAGTATATATAGTAGATAAGGCAGATTCATTAGCTTTTTTTAGAAAAGAAAATAAACTCACAGAGTATGTAAATAAAAAAGATATAGAATCTAATATCATATTTGATCTCTCAGAACATAAAAAGACACCAATAGCGCTAAAAGATTCTATAGAAATAGCACTCCCTCTAGCTGTATGGGATCATTCTGACAATAAGCTTATTAATGTAGATGGAGAATATGTGTTGATGGATAAATTGGAAAAAATAAAGAAAGAAAACAAAGTCATAAATTTTCATTACATTTTTGATTGTAATAATGCTTTAAAGAAAAAAAACCTTATGTTGATGAGTTCTTTACAACAAATATGGGTTTTGCTCTCTACAGAAGAAAAGTATAGTGATTATGAGATTAGTTTTAGTGCCAGTTCCTATGGTTGTGGTAAATTTTATTCATTCTCTAAGAGTTCTTCCTTTTCATCATGGATCGATTATCTCCATAATATTTTTATGGATAATGGATTAGTAACGACCAATGAACTTAATACGCAAGGATTAGAACAATGCTTTGAGAAAGCAATAGCAGATATACCTCAACAGAGTTTTACTAATAATATAATTTTAATAGCAGGAGAAAAGAAATTTTTTGCTTTACCAAATATAAAAAGTATTACCACTAGACTGGGGCAGACATCATCTAGATTAATTTTTTATCAATTAGAGAACAAAGCAAACGATAAGCATCAAGACTTTATCTTACAATCAAAAGATATTTTGAATAGAGTGAATAAGCATCATGCAGACTTTATCAGGGCATTTATTGTAGACAATGCTTTGATAAAAAATAAAAATGTTTTTAGTAATATTCCAGCAATAGATAATATATATATATATGATGCACCAGATAACAGTACCTATCAAGGTGGAGTGGTTTTTCCAAAAATAAATAAGAAATTACTAGCGACCTCTTTAGATACAGCGATAGATTCTGTGTTGACTACATCAATAAAATTTAATTCAAAACTCATTAATTCATTAGAATATAATGCAGGTAAATTAGGGTTTTTAAGAAGCAAAGCAGGAGAAAAAATCAAAGAATTTATTCTTAAAGATACCACCTATGCTGATAGTTTGAAGATGATACCTAGAAATTATATGTATGAAAAATATTATCAAGATAAGAACTATACTCCACAAGATAACCCTAAGGTTAGTACGGCATATCTACTTAGTAAAGATGAATTAATAACAGCAGTAGCTGAGTATAAGTCTTTGATTCCTTTGTTGCGTAGAATGGCAAAAACAAGAGATAGAGTAAAATTATATTTTAAATATAGAAAAAATAGCAGAGGGGTTAATAAAAAATTGTTTAGAAAAATACTTAGAAGAAGGGATTATATAGCAGATTTAGTTTTTATGAAAACAGGATTACCCGTACAAAGTGAATTTTTACAAAAAACCAAAATAAAACACATTAATAGAAAAAGAAAGACGTCACATCTCGATTTCACGAAAATAATTAAAGAGTTAAAAGAAAAAATAGATGTATTAGAAAAAATCCTTTCTGATAAGGAACAAAAATTTTATACAGATGGGGGTAAAATAAAATTCTATTTAATTCCTGAGCACTATATACTATAAAGAATGAGTAAGAGAACAGATTTACCAATACATGAAGTTATTTTAAAAATCATGTATAAAGAAGATAAAGAAAAGCCGATAGGTTTAACTGCGGGCGATGTTCTCTGGAAAATTGATAACCCTGAGATTACAGAGCGTTATGTTAGAGAAGTACTGGATTGGTTAGTTCGCGAAAATAAGGTGAAATTATATTTAGACAAATATAGTTTAGATCGCTATGAATTTTTGGAGCAAAAAGCCAAAGATGATGAATTAACTACAGAAAATACAACCTTTTATATAGAGCCACCCAAAAAGAAGATTAGTGGCATTAGAAATAAAATTATTCTTTTTTCTGGAATACTGGCATTACTTTATATCACATATTTATATTCTCAGATGCGGAGGAATTATGAACTCTCTAGAAAAGAAATACCTACAATATCCATAACAGAAAAACAGGAGACATTAAAAAACCTATACCTTTCAGAGAAAACAGAGAAAACAATAGACGATAAATTTAATGATATATCTTCTTCATTTTCAAGGCAAAATAGTAACAATAGAAAAATAAATTCAAAAATAACAAAACTGTATACGATAATAGATACTTTACAAAAACAACATCAAATCAGATTAAATACAATTCAGAAACAAGTAGATAGTAATATTAACAATGATATCATGTATACAAATTCATTATTACAGAAAATAATGATTTGTAATTTCATATTTCTGGCGATTATAATCCTTACCTTCTTTAGGGGTAAATTTTAGTATCATCTTATTTGAAAAAGTATTATTACAAAAACATGGTAATTCCTTTCCCGAATCCTCTTTAAAAAGCGAGCAGTGGCAGAGATTAAATTCCATAATTAGGTATTACTATTTCATGCAGAAGCAGATATATTATTCAACATAAAAGCGGTTAATGTCTGTTATTGCAAGAAGTATATAATCATGATAATTGGAAATCTAAGGTATGCTATTTCTGACTAAAATTTACCCTTTTCTACAGATGCTTTAAAATAAAACTAAACTGTAGCTAGAGCTATGCTTAGTTTTTCTTTTTTGTCTGATCAAAAAATGACTGTTTTTATTTGAGTATTTTTAATTCAGAACTGCTATTATTTATAGTAAAAGCTATTGAAACTAGTATACTATTGATATTATTGACGATGTAAAAAGTGATATAAAAGGTTTGAAAAACATCCTCAGGAATGATTATAAATTTGATAGTCAATAGCTGTTAAGTCTTCTTTTTAAATTATGATACATCAAAATCGCTTTTTTTACAGAGAATTTAAGAATAAGTAGTGTTAAAGCTTCTGTTTTTTTTAGATAAATTAGCCGATAATACTACTATTCATATACATAAATTTAGGAAAGAGTAATTATTGCTTTAATCCTTTGCTAAAGAATACGCTTACTAAAAAAATAATCAAAAATAATAGTTCAGAATAAAATAATAAGTAAAAGTTATGATTAATCATCTTAAGGATAAATATGATTTCGAATTACGTCTGGCAACAAAAAAAGAAGTAGATGTTCTTGTTGGGTTTCTGGCTGAAAAGAAATGGGAAGATAGTAGAAAATATATAAAAGAGCGAAAATCTAAGGTAACTAAAGCAGAGGTAGATGATTTCATTAACAAAGAAAGAATCCATATCCTCGAATTAATAGGTAGTGGTGCATGGATACAAGATTACAACAAGTATGATGTATCAATTTTTGTTTATAACTATATCCAAGAGCATGATGAAGGCGTTATTGCTTCTTTGACTTCTAGGGTGATTAGGACAAAAAAAGGGCTGGAGTTTTTAGAAAATGAAGATGTTATTTTTAATTTGAAAGATCTTAAAAGTAGTGTGCATTATAAAAAGAAAGTCAAAACAGGACGACGCAGCAGACCAAGCGAAGAATCGATTCAAAAAACTCTTGAGATTAAAAAGCATATAGAAATTATGGCCCCTAAGATGACTATGAATCAGATTTGTAAAGAATTTGGTTTTTCTAAAACCACATACTATAGAGTAATTAAATGGTTGTCGATAAGAAATATGTAATTTATATAAAATACAGTTTACCTCAGGAAGTTTTATCTTTTTATTAAACTTTAATATTCGTTCCTCCTTCGGGACAAGACAAATGCGTTATAAAAAAAGCTGCTTCTACTATTAGAAACAGCTTTTTTAACTATGTGGTCCCACTTGGGCTCGAACCAAGGACCCCCTGATTATGAGTCAGGTGCTCTAACCAGCTGAGCTATGGGACCTAAAACGGAGGGCAAATTTAATGATTTGATATAAACACGCCAAACATTTTTTTCTATTATTTTAAGTATTCTATATTCTTGTACCATTTGTTTGCAGTAACCTCTTGGTATAAAGAATCTAAGAATATCTTATTTAGGAATTTCCTGACATAATTCTACCAAAACTCCATTAGTGGTTTTTGGGTGAATAAAAGCGACCAACTTATTATCAGCTCCTTTCTTGGGTGTTTTATTAAGGATTTGAAACCCCTCTTTCTCTAATCGTTCCAGTTCGAGTGCTATATCATCTACATCAAATGCAATGTGATGAATACCTTCTCCTTTTTTGGCAATAAATTTTCCAATAGGGCCATCTTCTCGAGTGCTAGCCAGTAATTCTATTTTGCTATCACCAACTTTAAAAAAAGAAGTAATAACAGCTTCGCTTTCTACGGCTTCTTGTTTATAAGGAGGTACGCCCAAAAACTTTTCGTATAGAGTATTGGCCTGTTCAATATCCTTAACAGCAATACCCAAATGTTCTATTTTGTTAATATGGTTCATAATATACGTTTATAACTATGATGTAAAAGTACAATTAATATGTATTTTTGCAGCATGGAAACAAATAGACAGAAAAAAATAGCAGGAGTATTACAGCGCGATGTTGCTGATGTGATACAACTAGCATTACGTGAAGCAGGAGTACAGGGGATTTTGGTTTCTGTAACCAAAGTAGCCGTAACAACAGACCTTTCTATTGCAAAAGTATATATGAGTGTTTTTCCTCATCAGGAAGGAGAAAAAGTACTAAAAGAAGTAAATGCAGTAAAGTCACAAATTAAGCATCAGGTAGCGCAACGTACCAAAAATCAGTTACGTCGTATGCCAGAAATATCCTATTTTATTGATGATTCTCTAGAGTATATATCTAATATAGAAAAAGCGGTAAAAGGAGAAGAGAATCCACTTCTGAATCCTGATCTTTTAGAAAAACGCAAAAAGAAATAAAATACCTTTTAGTAAGAGTTCAATTGGTTTCAAAACCAATTTTCATCACTTTTTTTAAGAAATTCTAAGTAAGTGATAGAAATAACATTTTCATTTCTCTTTATTCTATTATCTTTATTCCCAAATCAAACATTATATTCCTTTTTTGAGCTTGTACTCATTCTTGGTATTCATATTAACGATCATCATAGCGAATTGAATTTTTCATTATACATCGCCAAGCGGTATTTATTTTCTCCCGGAAGCAGCAATGCAATTAATATTATAACGCTTATTGCTGCAGCAGGAGTAGTGATAGGAGCTATGGCGTTATTTTTGGTGCTGTCTGGTTTTGCAGGACTTAAGGATTTTAGTCTTCAGTTTTCTTCTTATTTTGATCCTGATCTTAAGATTTTTCCAGAAAGCGGAAAAACATTTACATTCACAGATACTCAAAAGGAAAAACTGGCAAAAATTGAAGGAATAGCCAACTTTGCCGAAATTGTAGAAGAACGAGTGTTTTTAGAATTTAGAGACAAGCAAAAAACATCATATATAAAAGGGGTGGATAGCAATTATCACAAAGTCATCCAGACTGATAGTATTGTGGTATATGGAGAATGGCTTACTAATAATGATTTTCAAGTGGTTGCAGGTAATGGAATCAGCAGAGAATTGAGTATGGGAGTCGAACAGACCTATACCAATCTGCTGAGTATATACGTCCCAAAACCAGGAAAGGGCATTCCTAATGATCCGTCAAAAGCATTTAGCTCAGAAAAAGCTGTAAATATTGGTATTTATAGTCTCAATGATGAGCTCGATAAGAAATACATATTTGCCACCACTGGTTTGGTACGCAAACTATTAGAATTACCGCAGGATAAAGTAACACATATCGAACTCAAAATGAAGCCACTTGCAGATGAAGCAAAAGTAGTACAGGAGTTAGAAGCTATTTTTGATCATGAGGTGATTGTAAAAAACAGGATTCAGCTTAATGAGACCCTTTATAGGATGTTGAATACCGAAAACTTGGTTTCTTATCTAGTGATTACATTAATTGCCATAATTGCTTTATTCAATGTGGCAGGAGCTATTATCATGATGATTATTGATAAAAAAAATAATGTAAAAACACTATACAATATAGGAGCTTCTCTGGCGGGTATTAGAAAAATATTTTTGTTTCAAGGTTCTCTTATGACTGTTTTAGGAGCGTTGCTAGGGTTACTTTTGGGATTTATAATCATCGTATTACAGCAGCAGTTTGGTTTATTGATGATTACTCCTTCTTTGCCTTATCCAACCCGCATCACGGGAATTAGTTTTATAGTGGTATTTTTTACCATTACCATTATTGGTTTTATCGCTTCGTTATTAGCATCGAGTAGAATTAATCAGAAATTAGTAAATTAATAGCTGATTTTTGGTCACGTTGAGACTCTTTAAGTGAACTAGTAAACTAATGAAATATTCTTTTTGATGTATTAGAATTTGGGCGTTCGAGCGGGCTATCCACGCTATACGATAGCTTGTTCCTATCCCTAACGCAATTATAAGATGATAATTTAAGTAGTATAACCAAGGACTCTCAAATCGAAAAAAATGTAGGACTAGAATTGAAAGAGAATGATTCTACACCAAGAATATCTATAGATAACTATTGGTACACACATAAAAAAACTAAACAAACTCAAATCCCGTAAATGTCTTTTGTACCTCGTCAAAAGTTGCAAATACATCTTCGGGATGATCACTGGTGACCATTTTGGTTCGATATTCTTTAAAATGTGGAATCCCTTTAAAATAATTAGTATAATGTCTTCGGGTTTCAAAAACACCTAATTTTTCTCCTTTCCAGTCAATAGCCATTTGTAGATGTCTACGGGCTGCAATCACACGTTCATCCAGTGTTGGGGGTGGTAAGTGCTCACCAGTTTCAAAATAATGTTTTACTTCTCTAAAAAACCAAGGATATCCAATACTGGCACGACCTATCATGGCGCCATCAAGCCCATATTGATCTCTCATTTCCATAGCACGCTCTGGAGTATCAACATCACCATTACCAAATACAGGGATGTGCATTCTGGGGTTATTTTTTACCTCGGCAATAGGTTTCCAGTCGGCATTACCCTTATACATTTGCGCACGTGTACGCCCATGAATAGAAATAGCCTTTGCTCCTATATCTTGTAATCGTTCTGCGACTTCTACAATTCTGATCGAATCATGATCCCAACCTAATCTCGTTTTTACCGTTATGGGGAGTTTAGTATGTTTAACCATGGCCTCAGTCAGGGAGACCATAAGATCAATATCTTTAAGTATCCCTGCGCCAGCACCTTTACTCACTACCTTTTTTACAGGGCACCCAAAATTAATATCGATAATATCCGGTCCTGAAGCCTCTACGATTTCTACCGATTTAAGCATCGAATCCAGATTGGCTCCAAAAATCTGAATCCCTACAGGGCGTTCTTTTTCGTAGATATCAAGCTTGATTACACTTTTGGCAGCATCTCGAATTAAGCCCTCGCTGGAGATAAATTCTGTATATACTACATCTGCACCTTGTTCTTTACATAAGGCACGAAAAGGTGGATCGCTTACATCTTCCATCGGGGCTAATAATAACGGGAATTCCCCTACATCTATATCTCCTATTTTGGCCACAGCACTTATTTTTTTGACAAAAATACAAATTCTTTTAAACCTCACAGGTCTTTAAGACCTGTGAGGTTTAAGGTAAGGTTTAAAAATACAGGAAGAGATGATATAAAGCTTCCAAAATCGACTATATTTGCAGACTAAATGATTTTAATTCAGTTGAATTAAAGTCATCGGGCAGGGATAGTAGCGACATCCTTTTCTATTTGTCCTGCTGAGCCTGTCGAAGTAGGTAAATAAAAAGATATAGCGAATAGCCCGGTTCAGCCCGCATAATTATTTTGAAAAAGACGAATGAAAAAGATTAGAAACTTTTGCATTATTGCACATATTGATCATGGTAAGAGTACGCTTGCGGATCGATTATTAGATTTTACAGGATCGGTAACCGCTCGTGAAGCGCAAGCACAATTACTGGATAGTATGGATCTAGAACGTGAACGTGGAATAACCATAAAGAGTCATGCTATCCAGATGGAGTATACCTATAAAGGAGAGGAATATATTCTCAACCTTATTGATACTCCTGGACATGTAGATTTTTCTTATGAAGTATCTCGTTCTATTGCGGCATGCGAAGGCGCACTATTGATCGTCGATGCTGCACAAAGCATACAAGCACAAACGATTTCTAATCTATATTTGGCATTAGAAAATGATCTGGAAATTATACCAGTACTGAATAAAGTAGATTTGCCAAGTGCAAATCCAGAAGAAGTAACAGATGACATTGTAGATTTATTGGGTTGTGATGCAGAGGAAGTAATACCTGCCAGTGCCAAAACTGGTATTGGAATCGAAGAAATTCTTACTGCTATTATAGAGCGTATTCCTGCTCCAGAAGGAAATCCTGATGAGCCTTTACAGGCATTGATTTTTGATTCTGTATATAATCCGTTTAGAGGAGTAGAAACGTATTTTAGAGTGATCAATGGAGAGATAAAAAAAGGACAACAGATAAAGTTTGTAGCAACCGGAAAAGATTATTCTGCTGATGAGGTTGGTACTTTAAAACTTAATCAAGTGACTAAACAAGTGATCAAAACAGGAGATGTTGGATATCTGATCACTGGGATTAAAGATGCTCGCGAAGTAAAAGTAGGAGATACCATTACAGATGCTAAAACTCCGACTCAAAACGCTATTGAAGGTTTTGAAGATGTAAAACCTATGGTGTTTGCTGGTATTTATCCAGTGGATACAGAAGATTATGAAGAACTTAGAGCATCGATGGAAAAGCTACAGCTCAATGATGCTTCTTTGGTTTTTGTACCAGAGAGTTCTGCTGCTTTAGGTTTTGGGTTTCGATGTGGGTTCTTAGGAATGCTTCATATGGAAATCATACAGGAACGACTCGAACGAGAGTTTAATATGACTGTAATTACTACAGTACCTAACGTGTCTTATCATGCGTTTACCCATAAGCATCCTGATGATATAATAATTGTAAACAATCCATCAGATTTACCTGATCCTTCTTCTATGAATCGTGTAGAAGAACCTTATATCAAAGCATCGATTATTACCAAATCTGATTTTGTAGGTTCGGTAATGTCTCTGTGTATTGAAAAACGTGGAGAGATTACCAATCAGACCTATCTTACTACAGAACGCGTAGAATTAACATTTGATATGCCATTAGCAGAGATTGTTTTTGATTTCTATGATCGTTTAAAAACGGTGTCAAAAGGATATGCTTCTTTTGATTATGCACCGATCGGTATGCGTTCTTCTAAACTCGTAAAGGTTGATATATTACTTAATGGAAATATTGTAGATGCATTGTCTGCATTATTACATAAAGATAATGCTTATGATATTGGAAAAAAGATTTGTGAAAAGCTGAAAGAGTTGATCCCTCGTCAACAATTTGATATTCCGATTCAGGCGGCAATTGGAGCAAAATTTATTGCTCGTGAAACCGTAAAAGCACTTCGTAAAGATGTAACAGCCAAATGTTATGGTGGTGATATCTCACGTAAACGAAAGCTATTGGAAAAGCAGAAAAAAGGAAAGAAACGTATGCGTCAGGTAGGAAATGTAGAAATTCCTCAGGAAGCATTTATGGCAGTATTAAAATTGAATGATTAAGTTAGCTTGACGATATTTATAGTCAGCAGTATATGATAAAATTACTTTATATACTGCGTACTAATTTTTTCTTGGCTTCAATCATTTGGACCAACATATGTTCTACCCCATTATCATTATTACTCTTTGTTGAGTAATTGGCAATAGCTTTTACATTGGGATGGGCATTTTCCATAGCAAAACTATATTTGGCTCTTGTCATCATTTCGAGATCATTATTATAGTCTCCAAAAACCATCGTTTCTGCGGGAAGTATATTGTTGCTTTCTTGTAATTGTTGGAGGGCATGACCTTTATTAGCAAGATTGTGAGATATATCTAACCAGATTTCTCCGGATACTTTTACTTTTAACCTATTCTCGAGATGTTTTAATGCAGGATAAAGATATTGTTCTGCACCTTTTTGATTGCAAATAGCAATTTTGAGATATTGATCGTCTATAACTTGAGACAAGTCTTGTACGATTTCATATCGACCATAATATTCAGTAAACATATCGACAAAATCTTGTCCATAATCCTCGATGTATCCTTTTTTTCTTCCGCAAAGAATTACTTGTGAACCTTGTAATGTTTTGGTGATATCGAGAAGTTCAAGATAGGTTTCTCTATCAATCTCTGTAGTTTGAAGTTCCTGATCCTGTTGCATAGTAAGTGCTCCGTTTTCTGCAATTACATAAATATCATCTTTGATGGGTTTCAATTTATGTATAATGCTATAATATTGTCTTCCACTAGCAGCAACAAAAGTTACTCCGAGATGTTTTAATTCTTCAAAAAGTTCAAAAAAGTGACGACTTACTTCTCCTTTGGTATTAAGAAGTGTGCCATCCATATCAGTAGCAACCATTTTGATGTTAGATAAATCCATATCGATCAGAAATTTTTAAATAACAAAGGTATGTTGTTAGAACAAGTAGAGTATGTTAATACTGTGAAATTTGTATTAAATTAGTGAAACTTCTTGTAGTTTCAGCATAAGCAGGAATCCAAATTGTTAATTATTGTGATTAAGAAAATTGTAAGTTTGTTTTTAGTTATAAAAAAATAGATTCCTGCTTAGGTTGGAATAATAAAGTGTATGAAATTTTTCCAAAAAGAAGTGCAACTGCAAGCGTTTTCTAGAGGTTTTCATTTGATTACAACCGAGGTTGTGTCAAAAATTCCAGAAATAAAACAGATCAATGTTGGTCAGTTACAAGTGTTTATAAAACATACTTCGGCCAGTCTCTCTATAAACGAAAATGCAGATCCAACGGTACGACAGGATTTTGAAAGCCATATGAATGTTATGGTTCCCGAAGATGCTCCGTACTATGTTCATACCTATGAAGGACCAGATGATATGCCAGCTCATATTAAAGCTTCATTAATGGGAGCTTCTGTGCAGATACCTATTACAAGTGGAAAATTAAACCTAGGTACTTGGCAAGGGATTTATCTTTGCGAACATAGAAATTATGGCGGTTCAAGGAAACTGGTGCTTACAGCGTATGGAAATTAAAAATAGAAGATAGCTGAGAGTGATTTATAAAACAAACCCCGGATTTGATCCGGGATCATAAATTTTATTAAAGTATATCACTTGATAGTAATAACTTAAATATTTTGAGTTTTAAAACCAATTTGCCCAAGGGATTCTAGATAGCATAAAAATCCATCCGATGGTATAAAAAATAGTGAGGATTTTAAATTTCGGAGTAGAAGTAAGTTTCTTTTTATGTTTTGAATATCCCATTGTAATAAAAACAATAGTAAGTATCATCACCATTGGGTGTTCTACATTATACAGACGTAATGTTGCATTTTTCATAATTTCTCCCATAGAATGGGTTCCTGAGAACCATACGACTAATGGAGATACAAAGAAAATTACAATCCCTATTAAAAGCTGAATATGAGAAACGATTAATGCAAATAAAGAGATTCTAAAGTCTTTTGGAGCGTATTCTCTTTTGGTAAAAAATCCAATAAGTGCATTAATAGTTGCAAGAGTAACTACGAGGACAACTAGATATGCCCAATAGGAGTGAACGATTTGAATAGCTTCGTACATGATATAACGATGTGTTTAGTTTATCCAAAGGTACATATAATGAATAAAAAAACCTTATTCAAAAATTTTTGAATAAGGTTTTTTGAAACTTATACTTGGTTTTTCTTATTTAATATATAACCTTAGTTAAATAAATAACGTAATCCGATTTGCATTTGCCATCTTGAGGCATTTAATCTACCGCTATCGGTAAGCTCTTCGATACCATTGCTAAATCTATCAGCATCAAAGGTGTACTCAGGGTTTGGTCCACCAGTCTCTACGTTAATTAAATCTACAGTTTGACGAATAAATTTTCGCTTTCCCCAATCTTTATTAATTAAGTTTGTAAAGTTATTTATATCAGCAGTAGCCTGTAAAGTATGTTTTTTATTTCCAAATTTAATAGAAAAATCTTGAACAAAACGCAAGTCAATAACATGACTCCATGGTCCTTGCTCTCCATTACGCTCTGCATAACGCCCTCTTCTTTTTCTTAGGTAGTCGTTGCCTTCAATAAAAGCATTAAGAGATTCCCATTGTTGATCTGGAGTGGCTATTAGATTATTATCATTATCTAATAACGGAACTAAATTAATTTCACTCTGATTAACAGGAACATATAATAATGCATTATCTGATCTGTTATCTCCGAGTAATGATCCGTTATAAATAAAAGAATATGGTTGCCCTTGAGATCCTTCATAGTATAAACCAAACGTAGTCTTTAAGTTATCATTCCATTTGATTTCATAAGAAACATTAGCATTGATTCTATGTCCTTGAGCAAAATCTGATCTGCTTAATTCAGGGGCATTTTTTCCATTTACGGTTTCTATATTTGACCATTGAGAAATATTTCTTGATGAAGTTCCATCAAAAAGTGATTTAGAATCACCATAAGAATAGGATACTTGTCCCTGGAAACCATTTTCGAAAGGTTTTCTAAGTGTAAAACTAGCATTCCATGAATATCCTTCACCAGTATTTGATGCTAGTATAACATCTCGGTAAGTATCATCAATTTCATCATCATCATAAAAAGGTCTGTTATCGGCTCCGTTTAAAGTTCCAACCTGACCTACTATGTTTAACTGTTGATAATTAAGAGCAGTTATGTTATCATTCCAAATTAAATCAGTACTCGCTATTAATCCCCAAATTGGTAATTTTTGATCTACAGCAATATTTGCTTTGAATACTTGTGGTAATCTAAAATCTGGAGTGAACAAATCAATTCTACCTCCAACTCCTCCAGTTCCTGGTTCTACGGTAACAGGTTGTTGGTTGATGTTTGGGTTAAATGTAACAGGATCACTAAGTTCAAAGCTTCTAGATCTTCCACCTGTAACCCCATTATTGTTATAAGTTGCAGCTGGCCAAACTAAAGGGAGTCTTGAAGTAAAAATACCAAAACCTCCTCGAATTTGTGTTTTACGTTCTCCTTTTACATCCCAGTTAAATCCTACTCTTGGAGAGATATAAACTTGTGAATCAACTCCTTTTCCTACTCTGGCGCCTTGTAAATCATATCCAGCAGCTTCAAGTAAAAGTACTGTTCTATTGTTGAAGTCATCATTAGCTAATCCATCTTCCCAAATAGGGAAATCAAATCTTATACCAGCAGTAATTTTAAAATCATCGGTAAACTGAACTTCATCTTGTGCGTAAAACCCTAATTGAAATACATCAAATTCTGATGCTCCTGAAGAGTTGTCACCAATACCATTTCCAGATAATAAAGAATATTCTCTCTGGTAAAAACTTGCAGGCTGTCCTGTAAGAAAATCATCTACAGTAAGAAAAGTATAATCTCCATGATTAAAACCGAAGAATAAGTTTTTAATTTTTGAGTATTCGTTATGAGTCCCCAAGGTAATAGTGTGTCTTCCTTTGTAAATCTCAAAATTATTGGTAAAGGTAAATATGTCTTGCTCTAAAAGGTTAGCTGTAGAAAAAGGTTCATTTCCAAAAATAAGACCTTGTCTAAAATCTCTATCATTTAAACCGTCAGCGATTCTGACTGTCGGGAAGGGATCACCGCTAGGATCTCTATCATCTCTAACTCTGGTATATCCAAAAATGAAGTTATTTGAAAAATCAGAACCAATAGTTGAGTTGATTTCTAATGCAGAAGAATTAGAAACGGTGATAAATTTTTCTGATCCATTAGAAAACCCAATTCCTCTACTGTTAGAATTTCTTGCTTCTAAATTATCTCCTCTAACATAACCGTGTCTGAATGATAATTTATTATTTTCATTGATATTCCAATCTAACTTAATAGTGAATTTATCACTTTTTAATGTGCTTTCATTGGTTTGAAACCCACCAATATCATATCCATATGTTGAAAGAGTTCTTGATCTTAAACTTTCTATAGCAGCTAGGGTATTAGAGTCACCTGTATAATTACTAATATTAAAAGGTTGAGGAACTTCTCTATCTTCTCTTTCGTAGTTAACAAAATAGAATAACTTATCTTTAATAATTGGTCCGCCAACTCTTACACCATAAGTAGTAGATGAAAAATCAGGAAATTTTTCTCTAGACTCTCCTTCATCAAGTAAACTTGGAGGTGTTTTTCCAGCCAAATCCTGATTTCTTACGAAAGCATAAGCTGATCCTTCAATATTATTTGTCCCTGATCTTGTAACAGCACTTATCGCACCACCAGCAAACCCAGCGATTCTTACATCAAAAGGTGCTATTTGTACCTGAAAAGATTCAATAGCATCTACTGAAAATGGATTTACACCAGTTTGTCCTCCGTTAGTTCCAGAGTCAGCTAGCCCAAAAACATCATTGTTAACTGCACCATCAATATAAATAGCATTATATCTACTATTTTGACCTGCTAAAGATATACTAAAACCATCATCATCTTCTGATACTTGAGCCTGAGGTGTTAATCTGACAAAATCAGCTATAGATCTTGAAGTTTGAGGTAAATTTTGAATATCTCTCTGTGAAATATTTGTTTCTGCACCACTCTTATTAGAATTAAAAACACCATTATTGGTTGCTGTAATAATTACTTTTTCTAATTCATTAGCTGCTTCAACCATTTGAGTACTTATTCTGAAAGATTGTCCCAGTTGAAGAGATATGTTTTCTCTCTTATAATCATTAAATCCAACATAAGAAATGGTAATGTTATAAGGACCTCCTGTACGCATACCAGAAATTCTATAAAATCCATCAAAATCTGTAGTAGCACCATATTTTGTGCCTGATGGTTGGTGAACAGCAATAATATTTGCCCCTGGAAGAGGACCTCCTGTGTTATCTGTAACTTTACCTCCAAGAGATGAGGTTGTTACTCCTTGTGCAAACGTCTCCCCAACGACTGCCATAAGGATTACAACAAATAAAAATGTAATCTTTTTCATGAGTGTGTTTTAATTATTGTTAATTATGATATGAAGCCCTATAAGGATTAGAATTCATATACTTAAAGTATTTGAGAAATTCTTTAAATCCTATATGGTTTCAAAATAAATGATTGAGTTAATAATCGCCCCAAAAGAACGAATCTTTATGCAAACTAAGTTTATCTTAATGTTAAAAGTTTTGAACAAAAAAACTACGGTTAAAAAGTAATTCTACCGTAGAGGATGTTGATTTTTAAGGGGTTGAAGATGCGAAAAATTATTAACCAGAAAAAAGTTAGTGAATACTGCTTTTAAGATTGCAACAACATGATAAAAAAGAGGTTTGAGTAGTAAAGATACAGTGCTTTATTGTGTATTAATATCTTCCTTTTCTCAATAAGAAAAGGAAGATATTAATACTTATATTTATGAATTAGATGATTCTAAATACTGTTGTAAAAGTGTATTTGTAGAAGAATCATGTTTAGAGATTTGTTTAGTATTAATTTCGGATAATATAGTACTAGCTAGTTGCTTTCCTAACTCTACACCCCATTGGTCATAACTAAAAATATTCCAAACTACTCCCTGAACAAAAATACGTTGTTCATACATGGCAATTAATGCTCCTAAGTTTTTAGGAGTTAGTTTATCAATTAAAACCGTTGTTGTTGGTTTGTTTCCTGTAAATACTTTGAAAGGTAGTAGCTGATTCGTTTTTTCTTGAGATAAGGATGAAGTGCTTAATTCTTTTAAAACTTCAGCTTTGGTTTTACCATTCATTAGAGCTTCGGTCTGAGCAAAAAAGTTCGCCATTAGTTTATCTTGATGATCCTGATCTCCAAACAGAGCATTTTTAAAACCTATAAATTCTGCTGGAATTAATTTGGTTCCCTGATGCATTAATTGAAAAAAAGCATGTTGAGCATTGGTACCTGGTTCTCCCCAAATGATAGTACCTGTTTGATAGGTTACTGGCTCTCCATTGCGATCTACACTTTTGCCATTACTTTCCATAATACCTTGTTGTAAATAGGCAGGTAATCTGTGTAAATATTGAGAATAAGGGATGATTGCTTCGCTTTCTGCATTAAAAAAGTTATTGTACCATATACTTAGCATACCTAGGATAACAGGAATGTTTTCTTCAAAAGGGGTGCTTTTAAAATGCTCATCCATTTCATGAGCGCCTGTAAGTAAGGCTTCAAAATGGTCATACCCAACAGAAAGACTTATTGATAGTCCAACAGCACTCCAAAGAGAGAAACGGCCACCAACCCAATCCCATAAGGGAAAAATATTTGCAGAATCTATTCCGAAATCAGTAACATTTGCAATGTTACTGGATACAGCTACAAAATGTTTACTTACAGCTTCTTTTGGAGCATATTTTGTAAACCAATTTCTTGCAGTTGTTGCATTGGATAAAGTTTCTTGAGTAGAAAAAGTCTTAGAAACAACTACAAATAAAGTTGTTTCGGGATCTAAATTTTTTAAGTTTTGATGTACATGATCTCCGTCTACATTAGATATAAAATGCACCCTAAGGTGATTTTTGTAATAAGCAAGAGATTCAGTAATCATTGCTGGGCCAAGATCAGAGCCACCAATACCAATATTTACAATATCAGTGAAAGCTTTACCTGTATGCCCCTTACGACTTCCAGAAATAATTTCATGACTAAAAGCCTTTATTTTTTGTTTTACAGTATTAACCTCGGGAATTACATTTTTTCCATCGATGGTTATGGTACTCGTAGAGGGTGTTCTAAGGGCTGTATGTAATACTGCTCTATTCTCTGTTTCATTAATAATACCTCCAGCAAAATAATTATGTATAGCATCTCCTAACTTAACTTCTTTTGCAAGGTCAAGCAGCAGTGTTTTGGTTGTTTGGTCAATTCTGTTTTTAGAATAATCGATATAAAAGTCTTTCCAGGCAATAGAAAAAACTTGCGCTCTATCTGGGTGTTCCAGAAACAAATCTTTTAAGTGTGTGTCTTTTATGGTCTCATAATGAGATCTAAGTGCTTCCCAGGCTTTTGTGGTGGTGGGATTAATAGTTGGTAATGTCATTATTTCTATAAAATTTCTTGTGGTTTAAATTGTATGCTGTCTAATGTAGCTTTTATGGGGTCTATAAAAGTAAAAAACTTAGGACGAAGGCTATCTGATAATGGTTTTGAAGAGGGAAGATCTTGTTTGAAAGGATCTACTTCTTTTCCGTTTTTCCAAAATCTATAGCATACGTGAGGACCTCCTGTGTTACCAGTCATCCCTATATACCCAATCACATCTCCTTGTCTTACAAACTCACCTACTTTTACCGCTTGTCTGCTCATGTGTAGATATTGGGTATCGTAGGTTGCATTGTGTCTTATTTTTACATATTTTCCATTACCTCCTCTACGTTCTGATTTGGTAACAATTCCGTCAGCTGTTGCTAATATAGGAGTGCCAATAGGCGCTGCAAAATCTGTTCCTCTATGGGGTCTTATCTTATTACCATAATATTTGATTCGTCGTCTTAGATTATATCTTGAAGAAATTCTACTAAATTTTACAGGAGCAGTAAGAAATGCTCGTCGTAAATTGTTAGCATCTTCATCAAAATAATCTATTCCTCCAGTTATTGAATCGTCTTGAAATCTAAATGCATAAATTGGTTTATTGATATGCTCAAAATAAGAGGCTTTGATTTGATCAATTCCAGCAGGAATGGTGTCGTCGATAAATTTTTCGACATAAATAACTTTAAATCGATCTCCTGCTTGTAGTCTTGTAAAATCTATGGTCCAAGCATAAATATCTGCCATATTATATGCTACCAAAAAATTGAGATCTAGATCATCAAATGTTTGCATTAAACTACTGTTAATAATACCAGAGGCGCTTTTTTCTACTAATTTTACTGGTTTTTTTCTTTTTTGGGCAATTATACTATCTCTAAAATCAATTACGGTATAGTCAATTTTATTGTTTTGATATACAAAAACTTGCGCTTTTTCTGTAGTGTCTTTTGTTTTAAGAAGCATATATGGTTTTCCAGCCATAATTCTCGCTACATTAAATGTATCTTTAATCTTATTTGTGATTTCAAAAACTTTGGCTCTACTCATACCATGAGTATCCATAATAGCCCCAAAACTATCACCAGGTCTTATGGTATCTTTTACAACATTAAAATCATTTAGAACGTAGCCAAACTCTTTAATTACAGGAGGCGCTTTTTTTTCTTCAACTACCTCGGGAATAGTGACTTTTTTTTCTTTTTTTTCTTTTTGACATGAAAATAATACTACCACAATTAGTAGTACGTAACCTATTTGCTTCAACTGACGTCTATTTTATTTTGCGGCATTAAATTGATGAGTAACCCATTGCTGACCCCAATTTTCTTTTTCTTCATTGTTCCAAAGATTAGGAAAAAACATAACTCTTTGAAAACTAGGTGGTAAAAAGCTTTTCCAGTTTGTTCCTCCAGTGGCCAAAACCTCACCTTTTTCTTTGTTAAGATATCTAAAGGCGGCACCCATATGCATTAATAACCAATTAATATTCACATTGGTGTCAAAAGTACGTAATGCTTCGATAAGGAGCACATTATTTTGCTCTTTTTCTGGTAGTTCGAGATATTTATGAAATATTGTACTGTTTTGTACTTGTTTAGCTATACGCATCATTCTGGGCGTATACCGATATTCGAATTGTTTAAGGGTAAGTGTTTTCTCACCTGTTTGTTTGTCGGTTGCGCCTGATTTCCAGTATAAATGCTCAAATACTTCTCCAAGAGGATCTTTTTCTGAAAAATGAGCCCTCTCTTTTGTGTTTACAAGATTTGATAAAGGAGTGGAATAGATCTCAATAAGTCTGAATTGAACAGATTGAAATCCACTTGCAGGTAGAAGAGACATTCTGTATTTAAGGAATTGATCTCTGTCCATTCCTTTTATCATGACATCAAAAGAGTTGATTAAAACTCTAAAATATCGATTTACTCTATTGATTTTGGTAATAAAAAACTCTGCAGTTTGTAATTTATCATCAATAATTTGTTTTAATTCATGTATGATGAGTTTAAAATAGAGTTCTGTAATCTGATGATAGGTAATGAATATTTCTTCGTCGGGAAAATGAGTTCTGGGTATTTGTAAACTTAATAATGTATCGAGATGAATGTAATCCCAATAGGTAAGATAGCGATCGTGAAGAAGACCATCAAGGTATGATCCTAAATCTTGACCAGAGTTTTTAAACTTTTTTTCTAATTGCTTTATTTTCTCAGCAATTTCGGGTTTGATGATTTCACTCATTGATCTATTATAATTTTGAATGGGTGTTTGAGTCCTTTAAATGCATCCAAATCAGCTTTTATAGAGCCAACAAGGATATCTGCTTTTATTCTTACAGGCATTCGGTTATCATCATCACTCACCCATACAGTCATACTTTCTTCTTCTTTAAAAATTCTATCAGCTTGTACATATGGTCTGAACTTTAAACATGCAATTTTACCCATTTTAGTCTTAATGATCTCTCTTCCAAGGAATTTTAACTTGAATCGATAGTTTTCATTGTCAAAAAACATATTTACGTATTGTTCGTCTCCTTTTTTTAATGAATTTGTATTGATATTATTACGTAAATAATAAAAAGAGGACATCATATCCTGCACGTTAGACTTTATTGGGAAGGACTTTTTGGTGTTATGCTTCTTGTTAAATACTAAAGCTTCACTTTGATTGTGATCAAAATTAATTTCTATATCCTTAGTATGTCCTCCTTCATTAATTTTTCTAATAAACCTATAAGGTTTAACTTCTTTTTTATCAATATAGGTTTCATAATAATCCTCTACTTTAAAAAACATACTTAAAAGACCAGTAGATTTGCCAGTGCCTACTACATGATGCACAGGTTTATTGTTGATAACATCATCTTTTACTTCTAGGGTAGCATAGCTTGCAGTAAAAACTCCATAATGTATCCTGAACTTAAACCATTCACCTGAATCAAATGCTTTATGGTTTTCCTGTGCAATTGCAGAAAGAGCTATTATAAACAAAAGGCAAATTAGGATATATTTTTTCATAGTTTAGGGTATTGTTTAATTTGATATACATGCTGAATTGGTGATGTAAATACAATATCCATTCCAAAAGTACTATTTAATGTGATGAGATAAAAATGAATACCGTTATCAAATGTAAAAATATAAACAAAAAAGGAGAGCCACCACAGCTCTCCTTTTTACTTTTATTAACCAACTAAAAACTTAAATTATGAGAATAATTATCGTTTTAGATGTAGATGGTAACCACTCCGTCTACAATTACAAAAATGAACTTTTTTTGCATAATTATCAAACGAAAACGTTTTTTTATTATGATATTTAACAAAAATTTATATCAATTCTCCTTAAAATTGCAGATTTCTCAAAGTTTGACAAAAGTGGTTTAGGTTTATAAAAAGGAATCTGTTATATATTTTTACAAAGTACCTCTTTGTTGTTGTTCCCTCTCAATAGCCTCAAATAAAGCTTTGAAATTACCTTTTCCGAAGGATTGAGCTCCTTTACGTTGAATAATTTCAAAGAACATCGTGGGACGATCTAAAACAGGTTTGGTGAAAATTTGAAGAAGATATCCTTCATCATCACGATCAATCAAAATTCCTAGTTCTTTTAGAGGAGCGAGATCTTCATCGATTTCCCCAACTCTATCCAATACTGTTTCATAATAGCTTGCAGGAACAGTAAGAAATTCAACTCCACGACTTTGTAATGCTGAAACAGTTTCAATAATATTGTCAGTGGCTAATGCCATATGTTGTACACCAGCACCATTATAGAAATCAATATATTCTTCGATCTGAGATTTTTTTCTACCTTCTGCGGGCTCATTTATAGGGAACTTGATTCGCCCATTACCATTACTCATCACTTTGCTCATTAGAGCAGTGTATTCTGTAGAAATATCATTATCATCAAAAGAAACTAATTGTGCAAACCCCATTACTTTGGCATAGAATTCACACCACTTATTCATTTCATTCCAACCCACATTTCCTACCATATGATCAATAAATTTTAGACCTGTAGATTCTGTTGTATAAGACTTGTTCCAGGAAATATAACCAGGTAAGAAAGCACCATGATAATTTTTTCTTTCTACAAATATATGAACCGTTTCTCCATAAGTGTGGATTCCCGAAAAAACAACGCTACCGTTTTCATCTTTTTCTACCACAGGTTTCATGTATGATTTTGCACCTCTTTTAACGGTTTCTTCGTAACTTTTGGTAGCATCATCTACCCAGAGAGCAACTACTTTTACTCCATCACCATGAGCATTTATATGTTTATTGATATCGCCGTCTGGTTGTAAAGGAGAGGTGAGTATTAATCGTATTTTATCTTGCTGCATTACATAAGATACTTTGTCTTTTCTGCCAGTTTCTAATCCTGCATAGGCTACTGGCTGAAACCCCCAAGCAGTTTGATAATAATAAGCAGCTTGTTTGGCGTTACCAACATAAAGTTCTACATAATCGGTTCCTAGTAATGGTAAGAAATCTTCTGCTAGAGGTACTATTTTCTCTAAGTTCTGAGGTGTTATATTTGTTGACATATTTTGTTTTCTTTATTAAATAATGATAAAATTATACTGTATACTTTGGTTGTGGTATAGTCAGAACTTACCACATAGCTCTCAGATGAGCAGTAATATCTTTTCTATAATTTAGCATAATTTAGATTGATTAAATTCTGGTCATTATTTATTTTCTAATGGTTTACTCTAACCACGATTTATGATACTCTTCATCTGCAATTTTCATAGCTTCCTCGGTAACCATTAAAGGTTTAAAAGTATCTACCATAACTGCTAATTCATCGGTTTTTGTTTTACCAATACTTCGTTCTGTTGCTCCTGGGTGAGGTCCATGAGGTATTCCAGCCGGATGCAGAGAAATATGACCAGCATCAATATCATTTCTACTCATAAAATCACCATCTACATAATACAATACTTCGTCGCTATCAATATTACTATGATTGTAAGGAGCGGGAATACTATCTGGATGATAATCATATAATCTGGGTACAAACGAACAAACTACAAAAGCGTCTGTTTCAAAAGTTTGATGAACTGGTGGTGGTTGGTGAATTCTACCTGTAATCGGTTCAAAATCATGTATTGAAAAAGCATAAGGGAAATTAAATCCATCATACCCTACAACATCAAATGGATGTGAGGCATATATCATATCAAAAATCTCATCTTGCTTTTTTACTTTGATCAAGAAATCACCTTTTTCATCATTCGTTTCTAATTCATAAGGGGCTCTAAGATCTCGTTCGCAGTATGGAGAATGTTCTAACAATTGACCAAACCAGTTACGGTATTTTTTTGGAGTATAGATAGGTCTTCTAGACTCGACTATAAATAAACGATTATCAGAGGTGTCAAAATCAAGTTTGTAAATTGTTCCTCTTGGAATAACAATATAATCCCCATATTTAAAATCGAGATTTCCCAGGTGACTACGAAATTTACCGTTTCCTCGGTGAATAAAAATTAACTCATCTGCATCTGTGTTCTTATAGAAGTAATCAGATGTAGATTCTTGAGGTGCAGATAAGATAATGCTTACATCACTATTGGTAAGGACATTTTTTCTACTTTGCAAATAATCTTTTTCGGGATTTATTTTAAATCCATGAAATCGATATGATTTAATATTGTTATTGATTGCTATTTTGGGAGTTACGGTGTAACTTCCTTTAATTTCTTTTACTTGTGTTGGTCTTTGACAATGGTATAGGTTAGTTGACATTCCGTCAAAACCAATTGTTCCAAATACTTGTTCGTAGTAAAGACTACCATCTGGTTTTTTATAGATAGTATGGCGTTTGGGTGGTATTTTTCCCAGGCTGTGATAAAAAGGCATGATATTACAAGTTTAAGGTATTAACTATTTTCTAACTAAGATAATAAATAGCAAGTCTACCTTATTCGGGGTTGCGTTTAATAAGGTAGTGTAGTAATAATAGTAAATCCTGCCAAAACAAGTTCATAATATTACAAATATCGTAAATATTTCTTTGATTTAAGCTATTTGCATCATCCATTTAAAACCAAAAACCAACACTAAAGAACCATAGACTTTCTTTTAATTCTGGAGAATACGTGTATTTTACTTGTATTGGGCCTGCAAAAGTATCCAGGCCATACCCTAAGGCATATCCAGAATATTCTGGGTCTTCAAACCATCTTCCTGTACTGAATAATTTATTTCCAACATTTGCAAAATTAGCAGATGCATTAAGGTGATGGTTCTTTAATATTTCATAGTCAGCTGTAATCAATGCTTTTGCAAAACTTTGCCCAGTTATCGCCAAAAAATCATAACCATAAAAAGGAGTAAAATTATTTAAGGTTTTAGCGCCAAAACCACCAAGTAGAAAATCAAGAGAATTAATAGCATTGTTCCCTATCTTGGTTCCTGCTTCTGCCGTAAAATTTAAGGTAAGATTTTTGTATAGCGTAGTGGCGTATCCTAATTTTGCTTTGGCGATAGAAAATTCATCGAAACTACCTGTAAAATCAGAAGAAAAAAGATAGGTATGAATATCACCTTCGAACAAGATTCCTCGTTTTGGAAAATATTTATTGTCATAAGTGTCTAATTTGATATATCCTAAAGCACTCCAATAATCGCTATTATCAAAGACAGTTCTGGGAATTTGATTTTCATCTTCTCCAAATGTTTCTGAAATAATCCTAAGCCTTTTATATTCTGCCCCTAAACCAACAGAGAAAGTTTGTCTAAATGGTGTTTCAACGTAAGCCTGTACATTTAAATCAGTATAATCGATATCAATTGTATTAATGTCTAAATCCGGGATTTCTCCAAATTGACCTATAAAGTTAAAATCAAATGCTTTTTTAAAATTGTTATAACTATATTTTAACCCTGGACTTAAGTAGAATCCTTTATAAATGTGATAATCTAGGTTATATCGAATATTATCACCTAAAGCTGTATCTAAAGAAAGGACATCATTGTTAAAAAATAATCCTTTTCGTGTTATATTAACTAAGGCTGCTGTTTTAAATAAGTTGTCGTAGTGTAAAGCAAAACGTAATAACATTTTATTTTCACTTTCTTTTACAGAAAGTCTAAGTTCTTTACCTTGTTTTGTGTCTATTAATCTATGACTTACCCGATCAAAATTACCTGTAGCAGATAGGTTATTTATTCCATCATTTAGTTTTTCATATGAGGTAACTAGAGGAACTTTTAATTTTAATTTTCCTTTAATATAAGACCTAGTATATTGTTTATTTCCCGATATAGTAAGACTATTAATTACTATGGTTTCAGAATTTTTAGGAATTTGGACTTTTGGAGGGGGTGTTTTTTGGCGTTTTTTTATGGCTTTTAGTTTATCATAATTAGCTAAAGCAGCATCTTTACCACTAGCTATAATTTTATCAGCTTTATCAAATGACATTACCGAAAAATCCATAATAGATGGTTTAATATATATATCAGTATCAGAAACTTTATCTTTCATAGCATTGTAAGTCTTGAAATTACTGATTTGTAACATAATATTTGTTACCGAATTTAACTCTTCTTTAGATAGTAAGCTATCTTGCACATCAATACCGATTACTATTTCTGCTCCTTTATCTCTTATTTCTTTTACAGGATAATTATTGGTAACCCCTCCGTCTGTCATTAAAATTTCATTCAATTCTATAGGGCTAAAAATAGAGGGTAATGCTCCACTGGCAGCTACAGCTTCTGGTAAATAACCTTTGTCTAAAAGTACTTGTTCTCCTGTTTCAATATTAGTAGACATGCAGAAAAAAGGAATAGGGAGATCATCAAAATCACGTATATCATTTACATGAGCGGTATGTCTTGAAAAAAGGTTATAAAAATTTTGCCCTTTGGATAAACCTTTAGGTAAGCCAATTTTAAATTTATCAAAAGGTAAAGTGATTGCATATTTTTCAGAATCTTCACGTTCATAAAAGGTTTTGGCATCTCTGGGGAGTTCGTCTTGTATAAATGCGTTAAAATCAACAGATCTGAATACCGAGTCGAGTTTTGACGCTCGATAGCCAGAAGCATATAGCGCTCCTATGATTGCACCCATACTAGTTCCGCCTATATAATCGATACGAATCCCCGCTTCTTCAATTACTTTTAAAGCGCCGATATGAGCCAGACCTTTTGCACCACCACCACTTAAAACTAACCCTACTTTTACGTCTTCTTGAGAAGATGTATTAAGGGAATCTGAAACCTCTTTTTCTTGCCCAAGAATGATATACGGACAACAGATTATTATAAATATTAATCTGACAAAAAAAAGCTCTAAGTGATTGTGTTTGTACACGTTTATTCTTTTTTAGAAAGATAGTAATTAAACACTTTGGTTCCGCGAGAATCTCCTATTACTTCACTTAACTCGCTTCTAGAAGCTTCACTTATTCTTTTTACCGATCTAAAATTCTTAAGTAATTCTATAACCGTTTTTTCTCCAATACCCGGAATTACATCTAATTCTGTATCCAATGCAGCCTTGCTTCTTTTTTGTCTGTGAAAAGTAATTCCGAATCGATGTGCTTCATTACGCAGATGCTGTATAACTTTTAAAGACTCTGATTTTTTATCCAAATAGAGCGGAATAGAATCACCAGGATAGTAAATTTCTTCCAATCGTTTGGCAATCCCAATGATTGTGATTTTTCCCCTTAATCCAAGATCATCAAGAGCTTTTAATCCAGAAGAAAGTTGACCTTTCCCTCCATCCACAATTACAAGTTGAGGTAAAGGTTGTTCTTCTTCTTTTAATCTTTTGTAGCGTCGGTAAACAACCTCTTCCATAGAAGCAAAATCATTCGGGCCTTCTACAGTTTTTATATTGAATTTTCTGTATTCTTTTTTGCTTGGCTTTCCGTTTTTAAAAACTACACAAGCAGCAACAGGATTGGTTCCCTGAATATTTGAGTTGTCAAAACATTCAATATGTATAGGTTCTTCTGGTAACCGAAGATCTTTTTTCATTTGGGCCATTAAACGCTTTACATGTCTGTCGGGGTCAATAATTTTGATCTGTTTAAAACGCTCTAGTCTAAAGTATTTTGCATTTCTTAATGAAAGATCTAAGATTTTCTTTTTATCCCCTAGTTGTGGAATTGTAATTTTTAATTTTTCGCCTAAGTCTACTTCAAAAGGAACAAATATTTCTTTAGATTCAGAACCAAAACGTTGGCGTAATTCAATAATTGCTAATTCTAAAAGTTCAACATCAGATTCGTCAAGTTTCTTTTTAATTTCAGTGGTGTGTGATCGTATAATCGATCCATATGATAATTGAAGAAAGTTTACATACCCATAAGATTCATCTGAAATGATTGAAAACACATCTACATTACTAATTTTTGGATTAACTACGGTAGATTTTGCTTGATATTTTTCTAAAACGTCTATTTTTTCTTTAATCCGTTGTGCATCTTCAAACTCCATCTTCTCTGCATGTTCTGCCATTTGCTCTTTAAAACGACCAAGAGAATTCTTAAAATTACCTTTTACAATTTGCCGAATTGCTTCAAGATTATCCATGTATTCTTTCTCACTCTGTAAGTCTTCGCATGGCCCATTGCAATTTCCTAGATGATACTCAAGGCACACCTTGTATTTACCATTATTGATTTTTTCCTGAGATAAATCATACGTACATGTTCTAAGCTGATATAGTCCCTTTATAAGATCTAATAAAGTATTTACAGTTTTAAAATTGGTATATGGACCGTAATATTCTGATCCATCTTTGATTAAGTTACGAGTGGGAAAAATTCTAGGGAAACGTTCTTTTTTGATGCATATCCAAGGATATGTTTTATCATCTTTAAGCATTACATTAAAACGAGGCTGATGTTTTTTGATCAGATTATTCTCTAATAATAATGCATCTGTTTCTGTTTCTACAACAATGTGTCTTATCGAGTGGATTTTTTTTACAAGAACTTTGGTTTTATAATTATCATGATTTTTATTAAAATAAGAAGAAACTCTTTTTTTTAAATTTTTTGCTTTACCTACATAGAGTAATTTATCATCTATATCATAATACTGATATACTCCAGGACCAGTAGGTAGTATTTTAATTTGTATGTCTAAAGTGGTTTTTTGCATAATACAGTAGTAAAGTTAAGGTTTTGCCATAATTGAAAAACAAATATTGTAGATATATTTTTGTTAAATCAGTATAAAAATACTACCATATTATTAAAAAAGAAGGATAACATCCAACGCATCCTGATTTTTATTACATTAGTAGTCCCAATATCAATCATATCTTTTGGAGATAGAAAAGAAAATAATTGGCAGGACTGATAAAGCAGATTTTCCACTTTTGGAACTAAAAGATATCGATGCTAAAATCGATACTGGAGCTTACACATCGTCTATTCATTGTATAGATATCAAAGAAATTGATCAAACATTACAATGTAGTTTTCTTGATCCCATGCATTCAGAATATAATGGCAAAAAATTTACGTTCAAAAATTATGATGTCATTGCAGTAAAAAGTAGCAATGGGGAAGTAGAAATGCGATTCACTATCAGGACACAAATCATTGTATTTGGTAAAACATATCCAATAACATTTACATTATCTTCACGGGATGATATGCGTTTTCCTATATTGATAGGGCGTAAATTTTTAAGCGGAAAATTTTTAGTAGATCCTCAATCAGAAAATCAGTCATATAATCAAAAATTATAATGAATATTAAGATTTTGTCGCGTGGTGTGAATTTATATTCAACCAATGCACTTGTTCAGGCTGCTGTTAAACGTAAACACAATGTACAGGTAATAGATCCTTTAAATTGCGATATTGTAATCGAAAGACAAAAGCCAGAAATTTATTATCGTGGGAAAAAATTAGATCATGTTGATGCTGTTATTCCTAGAATAGGATCTTCTAATACTTTTTATGGAACTGCTGTAGTTAGACAGTTTGAAATGATGAACGTGTTCACCACTTTAAAATCACAAGCATTAATACAATCCAGAGATAAATTAAGAAGTTTACAGATTTTGTCTAAAGCGGGTTTAGGACTCCCTAAAACTGTTTTTACAAATTATTCTAAAGATGTTTCAGAAGTAATCTCTCATGTTGGAGGAGCACCGTTAATTATTAAATTGTTAGAAGGAACCCAAGGTTTAGGTGTGGTTTTGGCAGAAACCAAGACCGCTGCAGAATCAGTTTTAGAAGCTTTTAATGGATTACAGGCTAGAGTTATTGTACAAGAATTTATAAAAGAAGCAAAAGGAGCAGATGTTAGAGCTTTTGTAGTAGATGGTCAGGTAATAGGTGCAATGAAACGACAAGGTAAAGATGGGGAGTTTAGGTCTAATTTACATAGAGGAGGTACAGCAACTGTAATTAATTTAACAAGACATGAAGAACAGGCTGTTATTATGGCCGCAAAAGCATTAAAAATGGGTGTGGCAGGAGTAGATCTGTTACAGAGTAATAGAGGTCCTCTTATTTTAGAAGTGAATTCTTCTCCTGGATTAGAAGGTATAGAAACTGCAACAGGAAAAGATATTGCAAAATCTATTATTCGTTATATTGAAAGAAGTTTGTAATACAATGGCAAAAACAATCAAAAATAATATACTTAATATTCTGGGAAATCAAGTATCACCGGGAACTAGTACTACTATAAATTTTAACATAGCAAAACTTTATACTTCTACTAAGGTAGAAATACCAATCATTATAGAGAGGTCAAAAATACCAGGTCCTACTGTACTTATTACAGCAGGTATTCATGGAGATGAGATCAATGGAGTAGAAGTTGTAAGACAAATCATAGCAAAGAAAATCAATAAACCAGCAAAAGGGAGTATTATATGTATTCCGGTACTTAATGTATTTGGTTTTTTAAATATGAATCGATTTTTTCCTGATGGTCGTGATCTCAATCGGGTTTTTCCTGGTACCAAAAATGGTTCTCTTGCGAGTCGTTTTGCATATCAATTTATAAATGATATTTTACCTGCTGCAGATTTTTGTTTAGATTTTCATACTGGTGGGGCTAGTAGATTTAATGCACCGCATATTAGGGTTGATCCTAAAAATGAGAGTCTAGTCGCGTTGGCAAAAATTTTTAATGCTCCGTTTACTTTATTATCTAAAAACTTGGAAGGCTCTTATCGTGCAACCTGTGCTAAAAAAGGAAAGAATATACTACTGTTTGAAGGAGGAAAATCTCAAAACAGTAGTAAAGAGATTGCTGTAGAAGGCGTTCGGGGAACCATGAGGATATTAAGTCATCTAGAAATGTTAAGTAAAAAATTTGAAGTGCCTATACGAGATTCTGATACCTTGTTAATTAATACAAGTTTTTGGATTCGAGCAAAATATAGCGGTCTGTTGCACATTAAAATCCCTATAGGAAAACATGTTGATAAGGGTGAAATCCTAGCAACAATTACAGATCCATATGGCAAAATGAGGCATGTTGTAAAAGCTACAAATGAAGGATATGTAATTAATGTAAATGAAGCACCTATTGTATATAAAGGTGATGCTATTTTTCGCATTACAAAGGAATTGGTAAATGAATAAGAAAGAACTAAGAACAAAATATAAAACATTGCGATCTCAATTAAGTGATGAAGAAATTGAGAATTTAAGTGTAGATATTGCAAATCAATTACTTCAATTATCAATTTGGGAAAAATCATATTATCATATTTTTTTATCTATAGAAAAGCAAAAAGAAATTAATACAGAATATATTCTTCATATTCTTCAAGGAAAGGATAAAAATATAATAGTATCCAAAAGTAATTTTGATACTAATACACTAGAACATTTTTTACTAACAGATGGGACTAAACTAGAAGTGAATTCTTGGGGGATTCCTGAACCAATAGATGGAATTCCAATACCAGAAAAAAAAATAGAATTGGTTTTTATACCATTGTTAGCATTTGATCATTCGGGAAATCGTATTGGATATGGTAAAGGTTTTTATGATAAGTTTTTAGCTAAATGCAATCCTGATACTATAAAAATAGGACTTTCATTTTTTGGTGCAGAAAAAGAAATTCAAAATATTATTCCTACAGATATTGGTCTCGATCTCTGTGTTACTCCGACAAAAACATACAATTTTAGGAATTAATTAACATTTTTTGTGTTCTATACTACTTTATGCTATATTCGACTTATAATTGTAAGTAGCCCCCATGGAATGTCTCGAAAAGTAGAACGTGTTTGTATTATTGATGATGATAATATTTATGTAAATTTAATTAGAAAAATTATTGAATTAAAAAAACTATCTAATGTAGTTTTAGTTTTTAATAATGGCAGAGAAGCTTTGGATTTTTTTCTAAACGCTCTTGATGATGAGCAAAAAGAAGAAATTCCTCAAGTTGTTTTGTTAGATCTCAATATGCCTATAATGGATGGATGGGAGTTTTTGGATGAATTCTCTAAAATTAGAAATAAGATTACAGAAAGAATAGATCTTTATGTAGTTAGTTCTTCTATTGATTCTAGAGATATAGAGCGTGCAAAGGCGATAGATATAGTATCTGACTATTTCACCAAACCCATCAAATTGAATGACTTCGAAAGGATACTAGTATGATTTAATAAAAGTCAGAACTTGTTATTTATTTCTCTAATTACCATATAACCTCGTTATAACAATTTATAAGGAGAAGGTATTCTAAAAAAGGGTATTAGGGATATCTGTTGTGATCTCTTAAAAGCGAGAAACTACTAAGCGGTATAGTTTGGATGTCTCATAATCAATACATAAACCTATATCTTCAAAAGTATCATATTCTATTTCTTCGATCTCAATAATTACTTCAATAGTAAAATCTCCAATATCTGTTGGGTTTCCAGAGATTTCGATAGTATCACAGTCATATATATGATAATCTAAACCTCTTGGAAGATCTAAAATAAATACATCAGAAATACAATGATCAAAAGGAATCTTTGCCGAAATTAATTCAAAATAATAATCCTTATAACTAGCTACAGATAATTCCTTATCCCTGAGCTCTGTGGTAGTACCAAATACACAACGTACAGTATCTTCGCAGCCAATAGATAGAAATACAGCTAATACTAATAGCATCTTAAATGATTTCATAAGGTTTTATCATGAATAAGTTGAGCTCTATATTTATCAAGAGTTATGCCAACCTTTAGCCTCATTTTCTTTCTGATCTATGTCTGCTGCGGAAACCACTGGTATAAGAAGTTAGAGGATACCGATAAAAAAGGAAATTACAATTATCTTTTTGAAATCATTTTTTTGGAAAAGCTTTTTTATTGAAGATAATCAATAAGAAAACTCCAACGCTTATTGCAGAATCAGCAATGTTGAATACTGGATCAAAAAATGAAAAATGATCACCGCCCCAAAAAGGAATCCATTCTGGTAGGGTATCATCGTAAAATGTGAATTGGATCATATCAACCACCTTACCATAAAAAATACTTTCATAGCCACCACCTTCTGGTAAAAAACTTCCTATGGTTACTTGTGTGCTTTCACTAAATAATACTCCATAAAATATAGAATCTATAATATTTCCAAATGCGCCAGCAAAAATCAATGCGATACAAAAAGTAAGAATTGCTGGATTATTTTTACGAACCGAATCATAAAGCCAGTATCCAATCCCAGTGATAGCAATTAATCTAAATAGAGAAAGTACTAATTTTCCATAACTCCCTGGGAGCTCAAAACCCCACGCCATTCCCTTGTTTTCGACAAATATGATGCGAAACCAATCAAATACTTTCACTTCTTCATGAAGAGAGAAATGAGTTTTAATATAAATTTTTGTGATTTGGTCAATCAGTAGTACTAAAATTATTACTAAAATAGATTTCTTTAAGGACATATAAGTATTGGTTTGTTTGGGTATTAAAACCGACGGACAAAAATAGTGTTTTATTTTGTTTTATAGATACTTATGTTTTTATGAGTTTTTAATTTTAATATTATACCCGATATACTTTAATTTTAGAATTAATGTCCATCAAAAGATGATTATCTTTTTTGGATAAATCATGTATATTATTTTGTTTCACAATCTTGTTGAGTATATCGGGTATATTTATGATTAAGAGTGTTTTATGCCATTTCTGACTAAAATTCACCTTTTTTATTTGAGTATTTTTAAATCAGAAATGGTGTTAGAGATATAATAATTATAACAATAAGGTTCGAATACCCCGAGTTGTCTATGATTATTTCTGGTATTCTCATTATTACAGTCAAGTCTTGAGGTTTTATATAAAACCATAGATATTAGAACTATCTAAGATTTTAACTATAGTAATATCAAAAATATGATAAATGATATCCAATATTTTTATTGTTTTCTTAGAAAAATGTTACCACTTATAGTTTTAAGATGTAATTCACTATTTACATTTCCAAAAATCCCAGTTACTTTACTACCTACCACACGGTTTTTCCCGTGATCAAACTCCATATTTTTATCAGAGTAAATCATTCCAGAAATGGTTTCAGCTTTTAATTTTGATTTGGTCACATTGATATCGATATCTCCACTTATAGTTTTTAAATTTAAATCTCCGTTATAGTTTTTGATATCGATATCCCCACTTATAATATCAACAATCAACGCTCCATGGTAATTCTCAGATTCAACATCTCCAGAAATGCTTTTTACTCTTAATGTTGAGTTTTTTGGAAGATAAAGAGTATAGTTGGCATCAATGTCTAAGTTGTTACAAGGATCCCAATTGTTATTACGATTAGACCCTCGCTCTTTATTCCATTTGTCAAATAAATCTCCATAGTCTGATTCGACATCAAGCACAGAGGATGTGTTTTCTATTTTCAGGTTAAAATAATCATCAAATTCACCACCGTTAACACTTACCTCTGCCTTTAAGTATATGTTATTTTTATCCCAGGTTTTTATAATAATATTATCAGCGTATTTGAATTCTACCTTAGTTAGACTGGCAGGAGTTTTAAATTCTTTTTCGATTACTTTCTGCGCATTTATTTGTAATGAAATAAGACACAATACCATAAGTTTTAATACAGTTTTCATATGAGTTGTTTTTTGATTAATTGATGATGACCTCTTTTATTTTTTTCTTAAATAAATACTTCCAGTGGATGACCTTAGTGCAATATCGACTCCTCCATTATTGATTTTAGTATTTATGATTCTTCTTCCACCGACTACTTTCATGTTATTATTTTCAACAGGAAATTTTATATCAAAATCAGTATAAATTTCCCCCATAGATGTCTTTAATTCTAAATTGGCTGGTGTTCCTGAAGGTAAGCTTACATCGATATCTCCTGTAGCAGATATAATAGAAATGGGAGATGTCTGGCTTACTTTGTTAAATACAATATTAATCTCTCCTGTTGCAGTTTTGGCTACAATAGGACCTGTGACATCTTTTAGTGTAATTCGACCCACGTTGGTTCTAGCTTCTATTTCTGACGAAAATCCATTAAAAAATAAGCTTCCCAGATTACTGCTCTCTGTTGTTATATGAATATCTTTAGGAAGATAAATTTCTAAAACTTTACTATGCATATTTTTTAGATTTCTAATAACAAGAGTTTCTCCATCCTTTTTGACATAAATGCCAATTCCCGTATTATCACTTCCACCAGAATAGACAGCTTTGAGTCCTTTTGCTTTTTCGGGGGTTTTTCTTCCATCCCCTTTGATCAAAAGCTCACTTTTGTCATGTGTTTTTGCTTTCACTCCGGATTCTGAAGAGATTTTTACCTTTTTTATACCTTGTAAAGACTGGATGTAATCCTGAGCTTTTAGAGTTCCTATGGTTAGAAATGCGATTGCTATAATTGCTATTTTTTTCATGATTATTTGTTTTTGATTGAAGTTTTAAATTAAACTGGGTAATCCAATTTTTACTTGATCTTTTACATAATTGGGTGTTTCTTCATTCTGAAGTAATTTTTCCATAGAAGGAACTGCGCGTTTTTCCTGAATGGATACTAATATTTGAATTAATTCAATTTGCATACCTGGATCTTGTTCTATATCCAGAGCATTAATTAATGCTTTACGAACTATTTCGTTATCCGAAAATTTTGCAAGTGCTTCTGCTGCAGCTAGTCGCACATTAATATGATCGTCAAAATGCATTTTATTGATTAAAGCTTTTAAGATATCATTTCCTGGTTTTTCAAATTCCTCTGCGTAGTTCACAGCTTGTAAACGCTTACTTGCAGACTCATTTTCGATTAAAGAAATAGTCATCGTTTGCTTCATTTGCTCTTTTTCTTTTTCTAGTACCGCCATTTCCTGTGAAAAAGATGTTGTATGCTCATTTTTTCCATAGAAATACCCAGAAATGACAAGTAGAATGGTTGCTGCAATCTGTAAAGCGATTTTCCAGAAACCTTTATTTTTTTTGGTCATTACAACAACTTTTTGATCGTTGCTTAGTTCTTTTTCCTTTGCCAACATTTCCTCGAAATTTATTTGTAAACTTTTATCTGGAAATTGCACAGGGTCACTATCCATAGCTTCAAAAACAGTTTGAAGTTCTTGTAAAGCGGTACTACAATTTTTGCAACTTTGGAGATGTGTATCAAATTTTTGATGTGTTTCATGATCCAAATTACCATCTATATAGTCGATGAGTTGATCTTTTATGTGGTTGCAGTGCATAACTTTCTATGTGTTTTGTAAATAATGACCTTTTAACTTATGAATGGCTCGATGTATTTTGGTTTTAACCGCTCCTGGTGTCGAACCTGTAATCTCAGCAATCTCTTGGTATTTGATGCCTTGATATCTATTCATAATCACTAATTCTTTATCAACAGTGTTTAGTTGATTTAATGCTCTATTTAATTCTTCATTAGTTTCTCGTGCGTTTATCTGATCAGGTTCTTTTTGTTCTATCTTATATTCGATAGTTTCAAATCGTTCATCTTTGTTTTTTTGACGTTGATAATAATCGACAAAGATGTTTCGAGCAATAGTAAAGATCCATGATGAAAACTTTCCCTTTTTATAAGAAGCTCGATACTTAATTGCTTTGTAAAAAACCTCTTGTGTGATATCCTGACTAACCTCTTTATCTCTTGTCATTTTAAGCAAAAAGTTGAAAATCTTAATGTGGTATCTGTCAAAAAGAATACCCATCACATCCAAGTTGCCATTGGATACCAGAATCATTAATTCTTCGTCATTTAGATTTTTCAAGATGTTACTCTTTTTTGGTTAGCTTCTATTACTTATACCTTAGATTTTATAAAAGGTTACATGAGATATAAATTATCTTGTTATTTTTTTGATTAAGATCAAAAAAATCGTTGATATAGAGGCAAACTTTGAGGTTGTTCTAAAATTGTTGCATGATAAGTTTTAAAAGAGGCTGTAGAGGCATCTGTTGAGGAATATCTAATTTAGATAATCATGTTTGCTAAGTTATAAGCGAGAGTGAGAGTTAAGCGGTAAGATTGTTAGAACAAATAATTATGGTAGTGATGCGTTTTGTCGAAGTAGTTTATACTTTTTTCAACTTATGTCTTTTTATCATATCACCGCTATGAGGTGCAAAAAACTTCGATTGATCAAAAAAGTTTAATCAACTTCATTAAAAAGCCGTTTGAAAATTGTTTTCAAACGGCTTTTTATTTGTTTTTAACCTTGCATATTTTTTGCTTCAATACTTAGTGTAGCATGTGGAACTAATTTTAATCGTTCAGGGTTAATTAATTTCCCTGTTACACGACAAATTCCGTAGGTTTTATTTTCAATTCGTAGTAATGCATTTTTTAAATCACGTACAAATTTCTCTTGCCTGATAGCAAGTTGTGTATTAGCTTCCTTAGACATTGTTTCACTTCCCTCTTCAAAGGCTTTAAATGTTGGAGAGGTGTCATCTGTACCATTATTACCATCATTTTTATATGCGCTTCTTAGTAATTCCAAATCTTTTTGTGCTTTTTCTACTTTCTCAAGGATGATTTCCTTGAACATTGCCAAATTAGCGTCACTGTGCCTTACTTTGATATCTTCTGCCATATTCTTAATGTTTTTTAATTATCAATTGAGTTGCAATGTCGTCAAACGCAATTTCTGTACCGTTTATTACATTTGTAGCAAATTCAATTGTCTCAGTTAAGGTTTCATTTTTAATATAATTCTCATTACTAGCAATAGCTTCCTGAACTTCTTCATTTTCCTGAAAAACAATTTCTATTTTATCAGTTACTTCCAAGCCGCTATCCTTACGAATATTCTGAATACGATTAATAAGTTCTCTTGCGATTCCCTCTTTTTTAAGCTCTGGACTTATTGTTACATCTAGTGCAACAGTTAAAGTACCCGAGTTTGCTACCAACCAACCCTCTATATCTTGAGAACTGATTTCTACATCGTCGGTACCTAAATTAATAATTTTATCATTAATTTCTATATCAAAACTACCAGTTTGTTCAAGAATTTTGATGGTTTCTTGGTCAAAAGATTGTATCTTACTGGAAATCAGCTTCATATCTTTTCCAAAACGAGGGCCTAATGCTTTAAAATTAGGTTTGATTTGCTTTACTAATATACCAGAAGCATCATCAATAAGCTCTATTTCTTTAACATTGACTTCGCTTTTTACCAAATCAGCAATGTCATTTATTTCATTTTTTTCGGCTTCATTTAATATAGGAATCATGATACGCTGTAATGGTTGACGTACTTTAATCTTTTCCTTTTGACGTAAAGAAAGCACCAAAGAAGAGATAGTTTGCGCTTTTTGCATTTTTTGCTCAAGTGCTTTATCAACAAAAGTTTCATCATATACAGGGAAATGAGCCAAGTGAACACTTTCTGATGTTTCTTTTTGAGTTCCTGTTATCAAATCTTTATACAATTGATCCATAAAAAACGGTGCAATTGGAGCTCCTAGCTTAGTTACGTTGAGCATACAAGTATATAATGTCTGATAGGCAGAAATTTTATCTTGTTGATAATCTCCTTTCCAATATCTCCTTCTACTCAATCGTACAAACCAGTTACTCAGGTTTTCTTGTACAAAATCAGAAATAGCTCTTGCAGCCTTGGTAGGCTCATAATCATTGTAATATTCATCTACATTTTTGATTAATGTATGTAATTCACTTAAAATCCAGCGATCAATTTCTGGACGTTCTGCTAATGTAATATCAGCTTCGGTATATGAGAAATTATCAATATTTGCATATAAAGTGAAGAATGAATAGGTGTTATAAAGTGTACCAAAAAATTTACGACGTACTTCTGCAATACCTTCAGAATCAAATTTTAAATTGTCCCAAGGATTAGCATTACTAATCATATACCAACGAGTAGCATCAGGACCATAGGTCTTTAGAGTTTCAAATGGATCAACAGCATTGCCAAGTCTTTTAGACATTTTTTGACCATTTTTATCAAGAACTAAGCCGTTAGAAACTACATTTTTATAAGCTACATCATCAAAAATCATGGTGCCGATTGCATGCAAGGTATAAAACCAACCACGAGTTTGATCAACTCCTTCGGCTATAAAATCAGCTTTTCTTTCACCTGATTCTACCTTTTCTTTATTTTCAAAAGGATAATGCCATTGCGCATATGGCATTGACCCAGAATCAAACCATACGTCAATTAAATCACTTTCGCGATTCATTAGTTTTCCTGATGGAGAAACTAAAGTGATTTTGTCGACAACATTTTTATGAAGATCTACTTTATCATAGTTTTCCTCACTCATATCACCAACAACAAAATCAGCAAAAATATCAGCTTCCATTACTCCTGCTTCAACAGCTTTTGCAATTTCTGTTTTCAATTGTTCTACAGAGCCGATCATAAGTTCTTCTTTACCATCATCTGTTCTCCAGATAGGTAAAGGAATCCCCCAGAAACGAGAACGAGATAGGTTCCAGTCATTCGCATTAGCCAACCAGTTACCAAACCTTCCTTCTCCAGTTGCTTTAGGTTTCCAATTGATACCAAGATTAAGTTCGTGCATACGATCTTTAAAATCAGTAACTTTTATAAACCATGAATCTAGCGGGTAGTATAATATAGGTTTATCTGTGCGCCAACAGTTAGGATAACTGTGTACGTACTTCTCTACCTTAAAAGCTTTGTTTTCTATTTTAAGTTTGATAGCGATTTCTACATCTACCGATTTCTCTGGAGCTTTACCATCATCGTAATATTCATTTTTAACGTATTTACCACCAAGATCTCCCATTTCCTTAATAAATCGACCTTGCAAATCGACAGTAGGAACAAGATTATCGTTTTCATCCATTACTAATAATGCAGGAATTTCTGGGATAGCTTGTTTAGCAACAAAAGCATCGTCTGCACCAAAAGTTGGAGATGTATGTACAATACCTGTACCATCTTCGGTAGTTACAAAATCACCTGCAATTACTCTAAATGCATTTTCTGGATTATGATAAGGTTGTACATAATCTATTAATTGTTCATAACGAATATCTATAAGATCAACTCCTTTACATTCTTTTAAAATGAAATATGGGATTTTTTTATTTCCTTCTTTAAAAGTATTAACTTCTTCTTCGGTCTCTACCTGAACAAATTTTCCAGAAAATTGTTTCCCTACTAAGTTTTTAGCAAGAATAACATTAGTAGGTTCAAAAGTATATTGATTAAATGTTTTTACAACAACATAATCAATTTTAGGTCCAACAGTTAATGCCGTATTTGAAGGAAGTGTCCATGGAGTAGTCGTCCAAGCTAAAAAATAAATTGTTCCTTCAATATTTTTAAAAAAAGAAGGTAATGTATCTCTTTTGGTTTCGAATTGAGCAACAACTGTGGTATCAGTTACATCCTGATAGGTTCCTGGTTGATTAAGCTCATGAGAACTTAACCCTGTACCTGCCTTAGGAGAATAGGGTTGTATTGTATATCCTTTGTATAATAAACCTTTATTATAGATTTTTGAAAGCAACCACCATACACTCTCCATGTATTTGGACTTATAGGTGATGTATGGATCTTCCATATCTACCCAATATCCTATTTTTTGAGTAAGGTCGTTCCAGATATCTGTATATCGCATAACGGCTTTTTTACAAGCTTCGTTATACTCTTCTATTGTGATTTTTTTACCAATATCTTCTTTGGTAATACCCAATTCTTTCTCTACTCCAAGTTCGACAGGAAGTCCGTGAGTATCCCATCCTGCTTTACGTTGTACCTGATATCCTTTTTGTGTTTTATAACGACAAAAAATATCTTTTATAGCACGTGCCATTACATGATGAATTCCTGGTAATCCATTTGCCGAAGGAGGGCCTTCAAAAAAGACAAACGGTTCTGCTCCATCACGCTCACTAATACTTTTATCGAATATATTCTTCTGTTGCCAGAAATCTAGTATTTCGTTAGCTACTTTAGGTAGGTCAAGTCCTTTATATTCAGGAAACTTCGTGCTCATTTGGTCGTTCTTTCTATTAAGTCTGCGAAAATAAGGATTTTCTGGAAAAAAGAAGCCCGAAATGGTACCGTGATATGAAATAAATGTTAGGTAAATATGATTTTTTAACAAAGCTTTTCTTTTTTTGGCAAAAAATCATTAAAAAAGCAATAGAACGATCTAAACGACTTTTAAAATGAAAAACATATTATATAAGTGTTTTAATCTCTTTTTGAAACTATTCATTAGCCATTAGATTTTAGTATTTTTACCTTATGAATAAAACTTTGCACGTAGCGCTTATACAATCTCATCTGGCATGGGAGAACCCTATACATAATCGAAAAATGTTTGCTC
This sequence comes from uncultured Aquimarina sp., assembly GCA_947498785.1. GTDB lineage: Bacteria > Bacteroidota > Bacteroidia > Flavobacteriales > Flavobacteriaceae > Aquimarina. The sequence goes on from CANMLS010000004.1 coordinate 141,277, forward strand.
AGAAAATTGAAGCAATAACTCAAGATGTAGATTTGATTATTCTTCCAGAGATGTTTACTACGGGTTTTACTATGAATGCCTCTGAAATTGCAGAGGTTATGCAAGGAGAAACAGTACAATGGTTAAAGAAATTTTCGAAAACAAAGAATTGTGCTATCGCTGGAAGTATCATTATTGAAGAAGAAGGAAAATATTATAATAGGTTTATTTTTATGATACCAGATGGCAAATGTCGAACTTATGATAAACACCAACTTTTTACCTTGGCAAAAGAACAAGAGGTGTTTACAGCGGGTCAGGAAGAGATTATTATTGAATATAAAGGATGGAAAATTAAACCTCAAGTTTGCTATGATCTTAGATTTCCTGTTTGGGCAAGAAATACTGCGCGCTATGATATGTTATTATATGTTGCGAGCTGGCCAAAATTGCGTATTAATGCGTGGGATACATTACTTAAGGCAAGAGCTATCGAAAACATGAGTTATTGCATTGGTGTAAATAGAATTGGTTTAGATGGAAAAGGATATGAATATAATGGACATTCTGCCGTGTACGATGTTCTTGGGCATTCTGTTATAGAAGAAGAACCTATCGAAAGAGAAACCATTCTGTATGCTACTTTAGACAAATCTCATATTGAAAAAGTCAGAGGTAAATTGCCTTTTCTTGAAGACAGAGATAATTTTGAGTTATGTTAGTTTTAGTTTGTAAACATGTCTATACTCTCATATTTTATGAATATTGATTAGTCATCTGGATTTTTTTTGGATTCGCCTTCTGATTCATCATTAATAAGTCCTTTGGCTTTATCCCATAACTTGGAACCTTGGTTTTTTATCTCATCTCCAGCATTTTCAAGACTCTCTGTACTAGAATATTTGTCAATGTTTTCTATAAAATTGTTGAAAGTGTCAATAATCTTAAATGTTTCATCTGTATATGGAATATTCTGTTCTTTCATCAATTTTTTCCAATCTATTTTTGCCAGAATTGATATCATATATTTTGTAGCTATTTTACTTAAGAAGTATTTATCATAAATACCATTAAGCACCTTGTCTGGTTCTCTATCTTTAAGATAAGCAATCGATTCGTCGATGGATTCTTTTTCTTTTTTAGAAAGCAATACGCTGGATTTTAATTTTTCCAGAGAAGAAATTGCTTTTTCACTGTTTTCTTGTTTTAGATGCAGATAGGTTTCTATTGACCAAATGACTTCGTTATCAAGACCTATTTTTTCTGCATCATTAAGGAATTCTTCGAAGTCAAGTAATGCTCGTTCCTGATCAATGTCACGTTCCATCATCAATCTATCAAAACCTCTAAAAAGATGATTCAGCGCATGTAAACCAGTATGAGTTTTTTCATTGTTGAGATTCCCCCATTGAAATATAGCTCTTGTAAGTGATAAATCTGTATCTGGATTATTGTTTAGCCAAACTATATTTCTGGAGATCTCATCTTCGGACAAGTAGTATAATTTTTTTTCGAAGAATAGAAAACCTCTAAAATATTGCATCAAGGTTTTAATTTCACTATCGGGGATTAGTTCTGGATGTGTTTTTGAACTTTCATATAAAGAAATTTCTTTTCCTAGATCTCTGCTGGCGATCACAATTGCACTCAGAAAAGCATGTTCGATATTTTGTATAACTATCTTTTCTTCATCACCTAATAAAGGAATCGTTTTGGTTATAGAATCCCCGTATACTTTGTTTAATGCTTCGGTGAGAGTTGGAAATATATCTTCATCTGTTTCTTCAATAAAACCCTTCATAGCTCTATAATCACGGTATATAGAAATATAATCGATAAGAGAAAGCTCTTCTGTATTTTCTATATCATAGGAAACAACTTTGTTAAAGATTCTATCGAATTTTGTTTTGAATTCGTGAAACTCGGGGGATACATCGTTTTGTGCAGTAGAAGATCGGATACAAATTTTTACAAACTTATAGGCTAACACCTTATCAGAATCTAATAGTTCAATAAGTTCATCCTTGTCTTTTTGCAATAGTGCCTCGTCGGTTTTTTCTCCAGAACAATTTGTGAAAAATAAAATAATGAAGAGAAAAAGAATATGTGTGAGCCTCATGAGCACTAGTTTTTTATGTATAATAATTTAATGTTAAGTATAAACAAATAGAGTATATCATTTGTTATACTCTATTTTCAGTGAAACTTGCTTAAGCTATCTTGGACTTGTTTTGGCAAGAAATATAATGATTTATAAGATTAAAATAAGTGTGTCGTGATTTTTATTGATGAAAATTTACAGCATAAACTTTTTAGAAATAAACAGAGTATTGTCAAATAAGCTGCGAATTGATATTCTTCATGGACTTAAAAAACCAGATAATCTTTTCCTCTACAGAGAAATGTCCCTGATTATAATAAGAATAAGACCAACTTAAAATAAAAAACCAATGGAGCTAACTTCATTGGTTTTTTTATTAATTAAAAACGGTTAACCTAATTATTTTAGGATGATATCGTTTTGTTGTAAATAATTATTTCCAAGTAGCTTTTTGGGCTGCTTGATACATTTTTTCTATATCTTCTTGTGTAAAGTTAGACAAGGCAAATCCAGTAGTTATTTCTAATGCGATTCCTTTTTCATTCATTTTAATATAATCGAAACTATAGTTCGTTTCTCCATCATCGGTTGTTTTATAAATAAAACCATTTGCATCCTCTTTTACTATTTCAAATCCTTTTTCATCTTGCCAAAGTTCTTTATAGTATGTTACAAGTTCTTCTAATGTTCTTCCAGAAGCTTCACTATCCATATTCACTTCTAGTTTAAACATATCCTTAGATATACTTAAACTTGTTGTTTTTACACCATCAATTTCTCCTCCACTCATTCCCTTTCGTACCTTAGCTCCAGCTGGACCTTCAATAGATGTAGGAATTCCTTTATCTGATAAATCATAAGAGGCTACAGCAGCAGGAGTATCGGCTACAGTTTTTTTGCTATCAACTGATGAAGAATTACTGTTATTTCCTCCACATGATATTAAGAATAGGGAGAAGATATAACTAATGGTTACAAGAGTATTTTTTTTCATTTTTTATGAATATCTATTAGAAATAATGAAGAGTTGTTTTCTTTAGCTTTTTTCTTAAGTTTTTCAAATATATATTCGATTCATTTTAGGTTAAACTATTTGATTCATAAGTAAATGTAATCATTTTTAATCTAAATAACCCATGGCTCTCCATATAGATTAGCAAAACGAAAAACAATACTCATAGAAAGGATATAATGATGGTGATGAAATTTTTTATTTCATGTACAAATACCGTTCAATACATTATTTTTGCTAATTATAGAGGGTGTGTTTCTTGTATTATTCTAACGTAAAAGTTTGTTTTATCTCCCAATTCGCTCTTAGTTCTATCGGCTCAAGAAAATAACGAATTTCTTCAGGTTGTATACTTTGTAAGAAATTACCAGTATCCCATTTACCATTATTGTTTTGATCAAAAATTACTCTAATAAAATATTCACCAGGATTGAGGTAGTCAAAAACAAGAGTTTCTTCGCTTTTCGCTATTTTTTCTGAAACTACTTCTTCCTTATCATTTGTAACCTGCACTATAACTGGATAGGTTTTGACATTTTGAAGAGTCAGAAAAATTGTCCCATAATCGATAATTTTTTTTGTTCTGAAATTAAATTGTACAGTATCATTAACATTACCGATAAAGTCTTTTATTGCATCAGGAAATAGTTTTAGACTATAGGCATTGCTTTCGGTTTTTTCAAAAACAAGCTGTGCTTCATTTTTAGCTTTATCAAGCGCTATAGAAAAAGGAATATCCAATGTGTCCTGGTCAGTTAAAGAGATTAAGTTTTCGTTAATGCTATCTAAAGGAGTATTTGCAGAAAATGTAAAGTTCTTATTAAATTTAAGATTGGATCTTACAGATGAGGTCAATATAAGAGAATCTTTATATTGATCTTTAAATCTAGCGACTAGCGTATCCCGATATTTTTTAGAATTACTAACCTCAAAAATCAATGAGTCAGCTTCAAAAAACGGTCTAAACCAATAATGCAATGTATCTTTTTCCTTATCCGGAAAAATCTGGAAGCTGTAATCATCAGGCGTATCACTCAACATTTTTACTTTCATACTATCCAAAACACCTTCATAAGGCAATAGAAACTCATTTTTTGAAACCTGTTTTGGTGTTAATGCCTTAAAATCCAGAATTTCTTTGAAAATGTTAAGATTAAATACTTTTGCAGTATCCTCTGGAAGTGTTATAATTTCTTCATAAAACCCGATTTTGTCCTGCTTTGGTTCATATAAATAGTTGTTTGAAACATCTTTTAAAGCAATAAGTTTAAACTTTCCTTCTTTTAGGTTTTGTAAACTAAAAGCGATACTGTCTAGCGTATTGGTAATATATCTGGGAACGGTTTTGTAAACCAGAGAATCCGAATAATTTTCGTCGATCTCATACAGCGCAACAGTAACATAAGAATCAGCTTTTTTTTGATAAGAATCGGTTATAGTGCCTTTTATACTTAAAGAATCGAGAAAATCTCCTGTGCTAAATACATATCTAAAAAATGGATTAGGGTTTTCTTCGTTGTTATCTACAATGCTTTCTCCAAAATTGATGCTGTACGTGGTGTTTTCTAATAAAGTGTCGAGAAATTTAATTTTAATATATTTACTTGCGGTTCCTAAAGGTGTAATTGTAGGCTTAGGATCCATAGGGGGTGAGATAATAATTTGTTTTTGGGCATCATTTAATTTTATATACTCATCAAAATAAATTCGAATCTCCTTTTTATCAAAATTTGTCGAAAAATTGGGAGGTAAAGCTTTAACAAAAACTGGAGGTGTCTCATCCTTTGCTCCACCAGTAATCGAACCTTTTTTGGCACAATTAACGACCAAAATTAATAATATCAAGGTAAGCAATACCATGTTTAATCTTTTGCTCATATACTCAGCGATGATTTTTAGTGACAAAGAAACAACTATATTTAAAAAACAAAAAACATAATGAAATACTATTTCAGGAGTTTATATTAGAAAAAAGCAAAAACGTTATAATTTATTAACCTTAACCCTAAATTGGTAGTGATATAGTTTATATTACTCGGTTATGGCCATTGTCGCTATGCTGATTTTAATACCTGGTATTGTGGTTAATTCATGTATACAAGCTTCAATTGTGGCACCCGTTGTTACAATATCATCAATCAATAAAATATGTTTATTTACAAGTAAAGACTCGTTTTCAACACCAAATGTTTCAAAAGTATTGATCCACCGGTTAAGCCGTCCGTGTTTAGATTGTTTTTTATTGTAGGATTTTTTTTTCAACACAGAGTCAATGTACTTGATATTCAGTTTTTTGGCAATTTCAATTCCAAATTTTTCTACTTGGTTATATCCTCTTTCTTGTAACCTTTTTTCATGTAATGGAACAGGAATAACGATGTCAATTAATTGATATTCAGGTATTTGACACATGTCAGAGCCTAGCCATTGACCTAGTTCTGTTCCTATTTCCTCTCTCCCTCTATACTTAAGGTTATGAATTAGGTTTTGGACCAAACTATCCTTGTGAAATACAAATAGAGAAATCGCATTTTCAATTTTGGCACGACCGTAAAATACTTTTTCAATTTTTTTTGCGTTTACGTTATGGAAATTGCCTAGAGGGAGCTCGTGCCTGCAAGAAGTACATAGCAACCTTTCATTTTTATATAAAGGGCTGCTACAAGCAGCACAATATATAGGAAAGAATAAATACGCTAAGTCTCTTAGCATTTTATTAGGGAGATTAACATTAATTATTATATTTATCTATTAAAATAACCATCAAAAATTATAATAAATTTTAATTATGACAACTCAAAACAATAACTTGACCCTAAAAATTCTAATTGGCGTTTTAGGAGCGCTATTGCTTATTCTTGGTATTTTTACTTATAAGTTTTACAACGAAGAGAAGCAAAATAAAGCAATTTTGCAACAAGAAAAGGATCTTATTGAAAGCGAATTAGGAGAATTAATTACAAAATACGATAATGCTATTGCTCTTAATGAAGTAATGGATGATCATTTGCTTAAGGCAAAAGAACGTATTGTTGTGCTATTAGATAGCGTAAAAGACAATGACGCTAATCTTGCTTTGATCTCACGTTACAGAAGAGAAGTAGGTAAACTTAAAAAAGAAAGAGAAAGATTATTTAAATTGGCAGATAGTTTAACCGCTGCTAACACACAATTAACAACTGATCTTGATAGTACTTCTGTTGCTCTAAACAAAAGAATTATTTTATCTGATTCTTTACAAACACAAAATAATAAACTTGCTGATATTGTAGAAAGAGGTTCTGCCCTTACTGCAGCAAATATTAAAGCTGAAGGAGTGCGTGTACGTAACAGTGGTAAAATATCAACTTCTTCTAAAGCGAGTAGATCAGAAAAAGTAAGAGTATGTTTTACACTTTCTCCAAATAAACTAACAGAAAAAGGAGATAAAGATCTTTTTGTACAGATAATTAATCCAGAAAACAACTTGATCGGAGATAAAATATCTGTAAATTTTGATGATGCTGTACTTACCTATAGTGGAAAACAAAAAGTGTTCTATGAGAATAATGCTCTTGACGTTTGTATAATGTCAAATGCTGCAGAAGGAGAGCTTGTAAAAGGTAACTATGTGGTGAACTTATTTTCAGGACCGAGAATGATCTCTAACACGCAGTTTGAATTAAAATAATTTTTTGAAATAAAATATAGAGAACCGTCATATATTTAAAAAATATGACGGTTTTTTTATGCTTTCGATAGAAATTAATATTGTAGGTGTTTAATTAGATAAATTCGATTATTTTTGCGCAATGGCAAAGCAAGAAGATAAATTTAAAAAGGTTATTGCCCATGCTAAAGAGTACGGGTATATTTTTGGTTCTAGTGAGATTTATGATGGATTAAGTGCAGTATATGACTATGGTCAAAACGGTGTAGAACTTAAAAAAAATATAAGAGAGTATTGGTGGAAAAGTATGGTAAATATGCATCAAAATATTGTTGGTTTGGATGCAGCGATATTTATGCATCCAACTATCTGGAAAGCTTCTGGCCATGTAGATGCATTTAATGACCCTCTTATTGATAATAAAGACTCTAAAAAAAGATATCGGGCTGATGTACTTATAGAGGATTATGCAGAAAAACTAAATCAAAAGGCACAAAAAGAGATTGCTAAAGCCAAAAAACGTTTTGGAGATTCTTTTGATGAAGCACAGTTTATAACTACAAACCCTAGAGTAGTAAAATATCTATCCAAAAAGGAAGAAGTACTGCAGCGTATGGCAAAGTCTTTAGAAAATGAAGATCTTGCTGATGTAAAAGCATTAATAGAAGAATTAGAAATAGCAGATCCTGAAACAGGTTCCAAAAACTGGACAGAGGTTAGACAGTTTAACCTAATGTTTGGAACTAAATTAGGAGCTTCTGCAGAGTCTGCAACTGATTTATTTTTAAGACCAGAGACTGCTCAAGGTATTTTTGTAAACTTTCTAAATGTTCAAAAAACAGGAAGAATGAAAATCCCATTCGGGATAGCACAAACAGGAAAAGCATTTAGAAATGAAATTGTAGCACGCCAGTTTATTTTTAGAATGCGCGAATTCGAACAAATGGAAATGCAATTTTTTGTGCGCCCTGGAGATGAAATGAAATGGTATGAATACTGGAAAGAAACTAGATTAAATTGGCATTTATCATTAGGTTTAGGAAAAGAAAATTATCGTTTTCATGATCATGATAAATTAGCTCATTATGCAAATGCAGCAGCTGATATTGAGTTTAATTTTCCATTTGGATTTAAAGAATTAGAAGGGATTCATTCCAGAACAGACTTCGATCTTAAAGCACATGAAGAACATTCTGGTAAGAAATTACAGTTTTTTGATCCAGAATTAAAAGAAAGTTATGTGCCATATGTAGTAGAAACCTCTGTCGGATTAGATAGAATGTTTCTAGCTGTATTTTCTACTGCATTACAAAATGAAGAATTAGAAGATGGTTCGAGTAGAGTCGTGTTAAAACTTCCAGCCGTTGTAGCTCCTGTAAAAGCAGCAATACTTCCATTAGTTAAAAAGGATGGTTTGCCAGAGATTGCACAACAGATTGTTGATGAGTTAAAATGGAAATTTAATGTAATCTATGATGAAAAAGATGCAATTGGACGTCGATATCGACGACAGGATGCCAATGGAACTCCATTTTGTATTACTATAGATCACGATACTGTAAATGATAACACGGTTACAATTAGAGATCGAGATACCATGGAACAAAAACGAGTGCCAATAGCAGAACTAAAAAATATTATCGCAGAAAAAACAGATGCCGAATATTGGTTAAAATAATATTAGAGAACATTTTTTATAGCCAAGCTGCCTTCTACAAGGCAGCTTTTTTGTTCTAGCTTATAAGCATTGAGGTATAATTATTGATATACCACTATTTCTAAATAGTAATTAGATGACAAAGCAGAAGACTTTTCTTTATGACTGTGCATAAATTATCTTATCATAGCTCTGTTTTGAAGTTTAGTTGTATTTTAGTCATAGAACTCATCTTGGCATAACGTTTTATATGAAGAATTTTATTTTTTGTACAAAAAAAGGTCAGCATGAGCATTTTGTAAAAATGACCAAGTCTTATGCATAAATTATTATTCATGTTATTGAAGAAAATTGTAGTTCTTACTTTTCTATTTTTTGTTGCGGTTGGATTCTCTCAAAAGAAGAAAGAAATCATGAATGCAACGATGATTAGCTCAGCAAAATACATGAGAACGGTTGACCCTGTTGGAGGTAAAAAACTAATTCCAGGAAAACCTAGAGAAGGTAAAATAAACCCCAGAAGAACAGGTGCAAATAAAATTGTTCCAGGAAAAGGTTTTCCTAGAAGAATGGATCCTTTATTAGCAAAAGGAAAAAGCGCAGGAAGTACAAGAGCAGCAAAAGCACCTTCACTTACATTTGATGCAAACACAAGTTCTTTTTCGCCTTCAGACCCTACAGGAGCTATTGGTCCTAACCATTATGTTAGTGCCAAAAACTTTGAATTTACAATACACGACAGAAGCGGGAATGTACTGGTTCCTTCTTCATCGTTAGAAAATATATTTCCAGGAGAAGATCTCGGAGATCCTATAGTGTTTTATGATAGTTTTGCAGATCGATTTGTGATTACACAGTTTTCTGATACTCCCAATGGGTTTTTGGTAGCAGTAGGACAAGGGCCTGATCCTGTAAATGATGGATGGTATGTCTATCGGTTTAATACCGGAAGTTTTCCCGATTATACTAAGTTTTCTATATGGTCTGATGGGTATTATGTAACTGCAAACAAAGATCAGGGATTTGTGCAAACTAGTGAAGTCGTCTTTGTGATCGAAAGAGAAAAAATGCTAAGAGGAGAGGCAGAAGAAAATGTAAAAATAATAGGATTTCCTCTCCCAGGTGCCAGAATAGGTGGATTTTATAGTCCCGCATCTTTTAATGCTATTGGGAATACCTTACCTCCTGATGGGGATGCCAGAATTATCTATTTTCAGGATGATGACTGGCAGGGAGTCACTCAAGATATGTTAAAACTCTGGAAAATAGATGTCAATTGGGTTTCTCCTAATAAATCTACCATAGCAGAAGCAGAAGAAATTGCTGTAACCATGTTTGATTCTACTTTTGATGGCGGTTCTTTTGGAAATATACCACAACCAGGAACAGAAGGTCAGGATATTGATGTATTGCAAGGGGCTATTATGTATGCAAGTAACTATAGAAGGTTTTGTGATTATAATGCCGTTGTACTTAATTTTTCAGTAGATATAGATCCTGTTGCAGATAATGTAGCGGGGATACGTTGGTATGAATTGAGACAAAACGGAGATGGACAACCTTGGACTGTATTTCAAGAAGGAACCTATACCTCTACAGATGGTAAAAGTGCATGGTGTGGGAGTATGGCTATGGATGTTTTTGGAAATATAGGCATGGCATATACAACCATGGGAACTACTAATAATGGAGCAAGTGCAGATAGTTTTGCTTCAATACGATACACAGGAAGATTAGCAGGAGACCCATTAGGAGTGATGACATTTGCAGAAGAAACAATTGCATTAGGAACCGGAATCGATCGAACAGAAGAAAATAGATACGGAGATTATGCTCAACTTACTGTTGATCCGATTGATGATCAAACGTTCTGGCATATTGCAGAGTATTTTGTTGATGTTCCTAGTAGTTATTCAAGAAACGCAGTTGGAGTGTTTAAAATTGCAGAAGAGGTTACCACCGATGTAGGAGTTATACGTATTGATGTTCCAGAAGATGACGCTACATTTACCAATAACGAAACGATTACTGTAACTCTAAAGAATTTTGGATCTACCACACAAAATAATATAGCTGTTAATTATTCTATTAATGGAGCAGCAGCAGTTACCGAACTGTTTGCTGGACCTATTGATCCAGAGATGACAGCTTCTTTCTCATTTGGTACTATTGCAGATCTTACTGCAGAGAGAATCTATACAATTACTGCAGAGACTAATTTGGTAGGAGACCTTAAGCCAGAGAATGATTGTAGTGATAAAACACTTCTTAATTTGTTTTCTATTGATGTCGGTGTGGGAGAATTAATAACTCCGTCACTGGATAGCGGACTTTCTGCTTCTCCAGAATCAGTTAGGGTTACCTTATACAATTATGGAACCATAGCACAAACAAACATTCCTGTTTTTTATATGTTAAATAATGGAGCAAGAATCGAAGAAACTTTTTCAGGAACTATTCAGCCTCAGGAAGAAGTATCTTATACCTTCAGTACACAAGCAGAACTTATAGGAGTAGGTAATTTTGAATTTCTGATAGGAACGGCTTTAGCAACAGATCAGAATACCCAAAATGATAATATTACAAGAGTGATCGAAAGAGAGTTTTGTAAACCGATTTCAAACTGCTCACTGTCTGGAGACGGAATTATATCTTTTGAATTGTCAAACGTCACCAATTCTCCAATATCATGTGATACAGGTTATGAAGATTTTTCGAATGATTTTATTATTAATTTAAATAGGTCTATTGGAGCCTATACACTTACAGTACAAACGGGATTTGCCGATCAAAATCGATCAGAACGTATATCTTTATGGATTGATTTTAATGATAATTTAGTTTTTGAAGAGTCAGAACTAGTATTAGATAATGTAGTTGTAGAAGAAGCTGATACCGATCAGGAATTTACCATTACAATAAATAATCAAGCTGCTTTGGGAAGGCATTTACTTAGAGTTCGTGCAGGAGATGTAAATATAAATAATGGAGCTCTATTAAATGAAGCCTGTGGTTCTATGGATTTTGGAACTACCCATGACTATACTGTTGAAATAGGAGAAAACAAAGATCTGGATACAGGATTAATAGTAATCAGTGAACCCGATAATCAATTTCTGATTACCAAAGCTGATTCTGGTCCAGAGACACAGATAAGACTTTATGTTTTTAATATATTAGGGCAAGTAATTGCCTCTAATATGATCAACAAAGATGCCAATGGAAGGTTTGTATACGAGCTGGATATGTCTTTTGCAAGTTCTGGGGTTTATTTTGTTAGATTTGGTAAGAACAGGAAAGCAGAGGCTACAAAGTTTATTGTGCAGTAATTTATTTTTTACGGACATTGATTTCTGTAATAGAAACTGGTCGTGCACCAGTACATCTACTAGGTCTTCTTAAACTAGCAAATTTTACCCAAACCAGTTCAGGAACTTCAGCTTTAAAAAAATCACTAAGATTCACAGGATCAAGATTATCTTTATACTCCTCTACATTTAAAATATAAGGACAGTCTTTAGATTTACTGTTACTAATTGTACCCTTACTAAAACCTTTTTTGATCATCTCTTTAGAAATATCTTGTTTAACAATAAGATTAGAAGAAGTGTTAGCAGTATCCCCAGCGGTTTTAGAAGGCTTACAATTTGATATACTTAAAAGTATAACCAATAGATATAACTTATACATTTTGAATACTTAAATTGGAGGTATAAAGATCATAAAAAAAAATTAGAATATAAGTGTAATTGACATAAGGTTGTAACATGCTAATATTTGTCTTGTATTTATTACAGATAAAATAATAGTAAGTTTTATTTTTACTAAAATTTTAAATCAAGATGCAATGAAAATCGTCTCTTATAATGTAAACGGAATTAGAGCAGCGCTAAACAAAGGATTTATAGAATGGTTGAAACAAACCGATCCAGATGTTATTTGTCTTCAGGAAATAAAAGCCAATAAAGAACAATTGGATCTGGAGATATTTGCAGAAGCTGGATATGCTCATAATTTCTGGTATAGTGCTCAGAAAAAAGGATATAGTGGCGTGGCGATTTTATCAAAAACAGCTCCAGATCATGTAGAGTATGGCACAGGAATAGAGTATATGGATTTTGAAGGTCGTAACATAAGAGCAGATTTTAATGGAGTTTCTGTAATGAGTTTATATTTACCTAGTGGAACTAATATAGAGCGATTAGAGCATAAGTTGAAGTATATGGCAGATTTTCAGACGTATATCAATGATATAAAGAAAGACTATCCAAATCTTGTTATTCTAGGAGATTATAATATATGCCATCAAGCAATCGATATTCATGATCCGGTACGTAATAAAAATGTGTCTGGATTTTTACCCGTAGAGCGAGAATGGATTGGTAATTTTATGGATAGTGGTTTTATTGATTCGTTTAGGCATTTTAACACAGAACCACATCAATATTCCTGGTGGAGTTATAGGGCCAATGCTAGGGCGAATAATAAAGGATGGCGTTTGGACTATGGTATGGTGGCACAACCATTACAAGATAAATTAAAAAGAGCCGTTATTCTATCAGAGGCAAAACATAGTGACCATTGTCCGATTTTGGTAGAATTAGAAGAAGTAATGTAATCCAGGTTACCAAGTTAAAAACCACTCAAAACTCATAATAAAAATGATTAAAAAAATTGCACTCCTAGTACTTGTAGGAACAATGATGACATCATGTGTTTCTTCAAAAGTATTTAAGGAGCTAGAAGGCAAATATGCCCGTCTTAAACGAGAAAATCGTAAAATGAAAGACGAATTAGGAGCGTTAGAAAGAACAAGTAGCGCAGATAAGAAAGCATTAGCAGAATTAGATGCCAAATATCAAAAACTCAAAGCAGAAAGAGATGATCTTGAAGGAAAATATAATGCAGCACAAGCTAATTATGAAAACCTAAAAGAGTCTTATGATGCCTTAGAAAAGAATAGTTCTGCAGCTATAGCATCCAATAGCAGGAAAAACAGAGAGTTATTAAGACAATTAGAAGAAAAAGAACGCGCCTTGGCTGCAGAACGTAGCCGTCTGGATAAATTGCAAAGTGACCTAGAGGCACGTTCTAAGCGAGTGAATGAATTAGAGGGATTGATTGCAGCCAAAGATGCAAAAATGCAAGCGCTAAAAAATGCAATCTCCAAAGCACTGCGAAATTTTGAAGGGAAAGGCCTTACGGTAGAAGAACGTAATGGCAAAGTGTATATTTCTATGGAAAACAAACTCCTGTTCGAATCTGGTAGTTGGGCCGTTGGAGCGCAAGGACAAAAAGCAGTAAAACAGCTAGGAAAAGTATTGGGTGAAAATCCTGATATCGCTGTTTTGATAGAAGGACATACTGATAATGTACCTTATACAGGAAATACACAGTTATCTGGCAACTGGGATTTGTCGACCAAGAGAGCAACTGCCATTGTAAATATTTTGGTACAGAATAGGCAAATAGACCCACAAAACCTTACAGCAGCAGGTAGAGGTGAGTTTGCCCCTGTAGCATCTAATGATAATAGTGCTGGTAAAAGTAGAAACAGACGTATCGAAGTAATCTTAACTCCAAAACTAGATGAGATTACCAAATTGCTAAATGATATCTAATTCCCTTAGAAAAAGCATAAAATAAAAAGAGCGACTCCATTTGGAGTCGCTCTTTTTGTTTACTATATTTATCTTATATTATAAACTATTAAGTATTGCGCGAACTTCTGCGTCATTATTCTCTTTAGCACCTTCTTTAACTCGTTTTAGAACATCTAAAAATTTATCTACAACCTTGTGAGCTTGCATTTTATCCAAGGTGATTTGTCTTCCGGTAGAAGTAAGTAATTTATAATTGAAATAATCAATTGGAACAGATTTATCTTGTTCCTTTACTAAGGAAGTAGTTCCATTTTCTTTTATAATAGAAATTACATTACCTTGCGCGGTTACTTTATTAGTAATTTCAGAAACATCCTTTGCCAGAGGATATAATTCATCTTTAAAAATTTGATCTAACTTACTCCAATCTTTTTGAGCTTGAACTGATACTCCTGCGCATAGCACAAATGCAAGTAAAAATAATTTTTTCATAATGTTTGGGTGTTTAATAATGTATTAAAAGTTTATAGGTTAATTACACCGGTTACTTTAACGGGACAATTCTTTTTTTATTGTTAAAATAACCTTAAAAATTGCCTCAAAATAGGTAATTTATTTGATAAAAACCAAAAAGTGTGCCAAGGATTTAGTAAACAAAAATAAAATCCTTAATTATGCATATAGCAAAAACACACACGGGTTTTATATAAAAGCACAAAAATACAGAAGACAGGTAACAAAAGGAAGTTGCCAGACGTTTATTATGAAGTGGTTTAAACTTTTTTGATTTAAGCGAAAAATAGTGATTTTGTGACCAGATGAAGTAATTTTTTAGTTGCATAGCAGCGCTACGGAAGTCAAAAATTGCGAAATATGGACGCAAAAAGGTGTTTTTTTAGCAAATTGAAAAAAGTTTAAATCACTTCTATACCCAATTAATTTAAAACTATAAAACAAATGAAGAGGCTACCCATTTTTGTAATGTTAATAGTATCTGTGATCAAAGGAGTAAGTCAAGAAAGCGAAGAAGGATACCAGAACGAAGAAGAAATACAAAGTGAAGAAGAGGTGCAGGAGGATGAAAAAGGAGAAAACAACAATATTGACATCTACGGATATTTTAAGTTTACCAATGATGAGTATTCCAATGCCTTGGATAAGGTGAATGATATGTATCCAGAAGATCAAAATGTCCTATATACTTTGGTCGTAGAAGTTCAAAAAGATATAGTATTAAAAGATCGCTTGTTTAGAGAGTTGATCGCAAAACCCAAAAAAAAGAATCCTTTCAAGGGTAAAGACAGCTCAGGGTTTACCTGTATCCTACGTGGTCTTATAGAAAACAAAACAATATATAATGAAGCTATTAAAGATGGAAGTTCTGAGGATCAGGCCAGAAATGTCGCAGCCCTTGCCGAAAGAGCTGCCCGTAGAAAATGTGGTATCGCCAAGAAAGTGAATAAGTAATAGTACGGGCTGTTTCCATATTCCAGTAGATTCGAGTCACAAGCCGTGTTATATCATATATTGACAAAAAACATAATCTTTCCTGCTATTTCTAGTTTTTTTATTGATCTGTGGTAGTGTTCTCTGGATATCTATAATAAGATCCGAGTCGCAGACCTGTCAGGTTTCAAAAACCTGACAGATTTATAATTTATGTTATCATTCCAGATTTGATTCGTAATGCATTTAGAAGCATGTAATTATGGATTCTGATCTACACCAGAAAGACAAACATATTAACGCCACTACGAGGAACATGCGACGAAGTAATCTTTTAAGCTTAATCATATCGGTTATCCTTGCCATTAGATGTTTTGGATTATTATAGTATCTTTATCAGTATCCTAATCTATTAAAAACCTACATATTATGTTTATTATCTTTGGAACAAGAGGGATAAAACACACCGTGAGTGAAAGTCCCGTTTTATCAAATTCATGCCCAAACTGTAATGATGGAAGTCTGGTAAATAAACTCTATCGCAGATGGTTTACTTTATTCTTTATTCCTGTAATTCCGTTGGATATTGTAGATCGATTTTATGAATGTGATCGCTGTAAAAGTGCATACAATGAAAGTATAAAAACAGTATTACAACGTTCTCAGGAAGAGATTAACGAAAATAAAAAACGTGCTACTGCTGTCTATGCAAAAGCATTAGTGGCTTCGATGACACATATGTCTATAGTAGATGGTAATTTTGCTCCAGAAGAAGAGCGTGAGATTATGGATGCTATAGAGGGTTTTCCTGAAATGAGAGATGAGTTAATGATCATACATAAAAATGTAAAGGTAAATGCCAATAAGGATAATCAGGTTTTTGATTACCTCAATAGTGCACGAAGTGAGTTATCATCAGAAGCATTGATCAATATTTTGGCTCAAGCTGCTGTAGTATTATTAGCAGATGGTGCTATCGAGAAAGAAGAAGAAACCTTGATGAAAGAATATTTGATAGCTTGTGGATTACCAAAAGAAATGTATCAAACCTTAATCGATAAACTGAAGCAAAAAGATATGACCGAAATCAAAAAGGAACAATTGAATTAGGAAAAGATCATACTATGCTGTCATTCCGGTGTAGACCAGAATCTATAATAAAGTACTGAATTTATACTACGAATCATAGACCTCACAGGTTTTTAACCCTGTGAGGTCTTTTGTTTTTAATAGGTCATACTCTTGTACCCCGAGCTGTTATACTGAGCTTGTCGAAGGGCTATATCAAAGTGTCCCAAAAATTTCAAAAAACACTATATATCATAGTCATGACCTGACAGGTTTTCAAAAACCTGACAGGTCTATTAATTTAAAGCTAGTTAGAACCCTGAGCCTTTTTGTTATACTGAGCTTGTCGAAGTGCTGTCGAAGTGTGTCACCCTGAGTTTGTCGAAGGGTACTCAATCCAATCAATAACTTTTAACATTAACAAAGTAACATTTTTATGTACTCTGCTACTCTCTAATGAACTATATACTTCTTCCCCTATGAAATCATCACACTCTATTTTACCGAGCCCTTCTTTTTTATGGATTATTCTTTTTATGATCTCATATCATACGACTCATGCGCAGGTAGATACCTTATTAGCTTCGCAATATTATAATAAGGCTGATTCATTTTTAGAAGATAGAAAGTTAGATAGTTCTATTGTATATTATAAAAAAGCATTACCTATTTATCAAAAAGCAAATGCTTGGGAAAGAGTTGCTAGCACTTATAATGGTTTATCCGAGAGTAAATATTATAAATCAGAATATAAAAATGCTCTAATTAATGCAGAAAAAGCATTAGAAATTTGTGATAACCATCTGTTCAAAAACCATAAAGAGGAAGCTATTGCCTATACCAATCTGGGATCTGTCTATTATAAGTGGTCAGATTTTCAAAAAGCTTTTATAAATTACCAAAAATCCCTTGACATAAAACAAAAAATTTTCCCTGAGTTACATAAAAATATAGCAGTGTCATATAGTAACCTGGCTCTACTTTACAACACTATGTCTAAATATGAAAAAGCAATAGTACTTCATAAAAAAGCTTTGGACATAGATATTAAACTTTTCGGAGGAGAGCATACTAGGGTTGGAAATGATTATTATAATCTTGCAAATACTAAACGTAGTTTAGGGAAACATTCCCAAGCTCTTAAGTATTATCAAAAGAGTTTAGAGATAACAATTAAAAATAAAGGAGACGATCATCTTTCAGCAGGTTATAACTATGTTGGTTTAGGAGGCTATTATAGCGATTTAAATCAAAATAATAATGCTTTGGTTTTCTATCAAAAAGGGTTGTCTATTTTCCGAAAAAATGAAAGTTTATATCCTTTGTTTGTTGCTTATAGTAATGTGGGTCTCATTTTAAGTGATAAAGGAGAATATAATAAATCTTTACAGTATCATAAAAAAGGGTTAGATGTTGGATTGAAAATATTAGATAAAAACCATTTGAGTTTGGGGTTTTGTTATTGGAATATAGGACTTGTTTACGACAGGAAAGATGAAAAAGAGATTGCACTTGAGTATTATAATAAGGCATTGCAAATATGTAAACTTGCTTATAGGGAAGATCATCCAGACATTGGAGATTTGTATATAGCTATTGGGAATATTTATATAGATATTAAAGATTATAAGAACGGATTATCATATCATACCAATGCACTGAATGTTTATAAAGAAGTGTTTAAAGCTAAAAACCCCAAACTTTCAAGTTGTTATTTAGGTATTTCTAATCTTTATTTAGAGCAGGGAGATTATGAACAAGCATTATTCTATTCAGAAAAAGCGATAAATATTTTGAAAGAATTATATGATGAAAAGAGTCCTCTTCTTATAGAATCATTATTTCAAATAGCTAAGATTAACTCAAAACGAAAAGCTTATGATAAAGCAGATTTATTTTATGATAAAGCAATATTTGCGAATTTCATAAATGAAACTTATCAGATAAAAGATCAGGTTTTTAATCCTAATCAGTACCATAATTCAAAGTTTTTGTTAAAAACCCTAAAAGGAAAAGGAAAAACATTACAATTACGATACCTTAAGGAGAATAAGATATCGATATCAGATCTTGAACAATGCAATATCATTTATAAAGAAGCTGATATATTGATCAATCATATTCGGCAATCATTTCATAATTATCAAGACAAGATAGCATTAGCCAAACAAGCTAAAGAAATCTATGCAGATGCTATTCAAGCACAATTATTACTGTATAAAAATAAGCAAAATCGCAAGTCATTGGAGCAAGCATTCTACTATGCTGAAAAAAGTAAAGCAAATACACTTAAAGGATTACTTTCTGAATCTAATGCCAAAAACTTTGCAAAATTGCCAGATACCTTATTAGGAATGGAAAAGGTTTTAAAAACTGACCAGGCATTTTATCAGTCACAAATCATAGATGAAAAATCTAACACTTCATCCGTTGATTCTACTAAAATCAAAGAGTACGAAAACAAACTATTCGACATCAACAGAAAGCAAGATTCTTTAACTCTGGTTCTAGAAAAAAACTATCCAAAATATCATCAGTTTAAATACAAAAATGATATCATTTC
The DNA here is from genome assembly GCA_947498785.1 of uncultured Aquimarina sp. Lineage (GTDB taxonomy): Bacteria > Bacteroidota > Bacteroidia > Flavobacteriales > Flavobacteriaceae > Aquimarina. The sequence continues at coordinate 160,355 of CANMLS010000004.1, forward strand.
TGTAATTGATATTCAACAACAATTAGATGACAAAACGACCTTGTTGGAGTTTTTTACAGGAGATAGTATTTCTTATGCGTTTACCATTTCTAAAAATGATATTGCTGTACAAGAATTGGCTACATCAAAACTAACCGAGCAGGTAGAGGAATTTAGTAAAAGTATCATCGATCAAGATGTACGATCGTATAAAAAACAAGCAAGTGCATTATATAATAAGTTGATAGCTCCTATAGCAGATAAGTTGGTAGGAGGTAATTTGATTATTGTTCCCGATGGATCACTATGGCATCTTAATTTTGAGTTATTACTCACTCAAGAAGACGAATCTAATAATCCGGTACAGTTATCGTATCTACTCAAGGACTATGCAATCACTTATGCTAATTCTGCGAATCTATTGTTTGGTGCTTTCAAAACCAATTCATCATCAGAAACGCTACAAGAATGTCTTGCATTTTCGTTTTCAGATAGTACCCAAACTAGGGAAACACGAACAATGAGATTAGAGAATCTAAGAGGTACAGGAGATGACCTGCCAGGAACCCGTAAAGAGATCAGAGCGATTGCCGATATCATTGACGGTCAATATTATTATGGTTCGCAAGCGGTAGAAGCTAATTTTAAAAGCAATGCCAGCCAATATAACATTTTGCACCTTGCCTTACATGGAGATGTAGATAACGAGCGTCCAGAGAACTCAAAACTGTATTTTACCAAAAACAAAGATACCATAGAAGATAATCTGTTGTATAGTCACGAACTATTTGCTTTGGATATCCCCGCAGAACTCACCGTGCTGAGCGCTTGTAATACAGGAACCGGTAAAATTGCAAAGGGAGAAGGGATTATGAGTTTGGGTAATGCATTTCAGTACGCAGGAACCAAAAGTTTATTACTCACCAGTTGGGAAGTATCTGATCAAACCACGCCCGAGTTGATGAAGTATTTTTATACCAACCTAAAAGCTGGAATGAATAAAAGTAAAGCCTTACAACAAGCCAAATTAAAGTATCTGACCACAGCTGATATTAACCGAACCAATCCATTTTATTGGGGAGGATTCTATCTGATTGGAGATACTGCTCCAATGCATTTTGAGAATAATAGTGCGTTGTATTGGATTTTGGGATTAGGTGTTTTAGGAATACTTCTTTTGGCGATGTTTTGGTCTAGAAGAAAAAAGAAAAATTAATTACACACCTCACAGGTTTTCAAAACCTGTGAGGTGTGTAATCTTAGTATACAAATTGTCATTCTTGTGTAGACCAGAACCCATAATTAGATGTTTCTAAGTGAATTCCAGATCAAGTATGGGATGACATGTATAAATATGCTTTGATAAGCACGATACGATATAGAGTTTTTTTGACAGTGTCTAATATTTTTGTAAACAAAGAAAAGGAGGTTCTGGAGGGGGTATACCCCCCTCCAGAACCCCTTCGAACCAATAAATAACCCATTATAATAGGTTAAAAACTACTTCGAAGCGGTCTAAAGTTATTTCGTACCCTTTAGGAGGTTATTAAAACAGGTAAAAGATCGCTTATAATTGGTTATGAACTCTTTTGAAGCGGTCTTTTAGTGCTTCAAACCTGTTATATAACTGATTAGAAATAGTCCAGAACCTAATATAATGAGCTTAGAACCCCCTAGAACCTCAGTAGTAACCCAATATAAAGAGCAAAAGACCAGCTCGAGAGAATTCAGAACCTCTTCAAAATAATCAAAGACCACTTATAAATATTTATAGATCCTTTGTATGCATTTTTTTGCGCAAGCTTTAGAATTACTTCCTAATTCAATACGCTTTGAGAATTAAACCCCTTAATGAGCGTTTAAAATTAAATGTTTACTTTTACACCGTACAATTAATAGTACACGTTCTTTGTAATGCCATACTCCATAGTTCTTGAATTATGTCAATTAAGTTCAATTGACATTGAAGTTTAATTTTAAAACTATGTATGATGAATTGGAAAATTCAAAAACTATTGAATGGAGAGACGATTGTCTCCAAAGAACCTGGTAATTCTATGTTACCTATTCTGAAATCAAAACAACCTGTTGTTCTTGAACCCGTAAACTGGGAAGATTGTGAAGCAGGAGATATTGTTTTTTGTAAAGTAAGAGGTAATTGTTTTACGCATTTGGTCAAAGGAAAAAATGCAAAACGAGGATTACTAATTGGTAATAACCGAGGACGCCTGAATGGGTGGACCAAAAATGTATATGGTAAAGTAATAGAGGTATTACCAATATCATAGAAGTAGCGCTAATAGCGCTTTTTTTGTTTATATACACTTCCTTAACACGATATAATTTTTTCCATATAATGTTTCAAAATTAGAGTTCCCTCACTCAAACCAGACTTTCCCTCAATCTGTATTTCATAAAATAGAGATCTCATGTATTTTTGAGTAAACCAATAAACAATAGTACGCTGTTAATCTAGAAGTAAAATTGGAATTGGAAATCAACAGAAGTAAAAAATCACAGGGAGGAATGTAACATTAATGTATAGAATAAAGCATACAGAAGTTTATTCCTAAAAGAAATTTGATGGATGTTGGAGGAATTAATTTTAGGTTGGTTAGTTGTGTGAAACGGATGCGACAGGGGGTAGTCGCTTCCGTTTCAATTATGTGAAACTATGTTTTGAAAATCGGCAATGACAGAAAATTTAAAATTGTATGTTCAACTTATCCTAAAGCTTAATATCTTGTTTACATCAAGAATAAATATGTAATTAATTTTGTCTTAGACAAAAAAGAGCTTCTATATAGAAGCTCTTTTTCTGGTTAATAAATAGAGTTAGTCAAGGTTTTATTTTTCTGAATTAAACCATTCTCCTCTGGCATTTGTGTGTACGATTTTAGTATCATTGTCTATAACTAGAACCAATTTGTAGTTTCCTTTTTTATCGGTAAAAGCTTCTGTAATACTTGCTCCCAGAAAATCTTTTTCTACGGCTGCTTTAATGATCTCAGAAAATTTATCAATTTTAAAGGGTTGGTATTTATCTTGAATTTCTATTAATTCAACAGAATTAATAGAAAGAGTTTTTTTGGATTGTCGAGCAGAGATGTTTTGCATAGAAAATACAAAGGCACATAATAAAATGATTATAGATGTCTTTTTCATCTATTCGATTAATTTAATTACACATTATAATAGACTTAGAAATAATCATACCATAAGACAAGGTAAATGTTAAAATAGGGGGAATCAGACTGTTAAAAATAATTTGATTTTATATAAAACCTGATTGTTGTTGTTCTAATACTAGACATATGTAGAAATATTTCACATTTAAAAAAGAAAAGATGTAGATAGAATGTATTTTTGGTGGATTTATTATGATAATTTTACACTAGTTTGATAGAAGAGTTTCTACTTTTGAAAGCAATATTCAATTAGAACGACTGTAACAGAATGAAATCGATGCTGTTAAAATAATCTTTAATAATTAACACTTGAGGAAGAATTACTTTTAATCATCAAAAGATTACATCTGACTAATAAAACTACAAAATAATGAGATACACCGTATTGCCAGAAACAGACATTAAGGTAAGTAAAATATGTCTTGGAAGTATGACCTGGGGGGAACAGAATACAGAAATAGAAGGGCATCAACAATTGGATTATGCAATTGACCAAGGAGTTAATTTTATTGATACTGCAGAATTATATTCTGTACCATCCAAAAAAGAGACTCAAGGAAGTACCGAAAAGATTATAGGAACCTGGTTAAATAAAAGAGGAAAGCGCGATGATGTTGTTATTGCGACTAAAATTGTAGGCCCTAGAGATTTTGCAAAACACGTAAGAACCGGTGGATTCTCCAAAGTAGAATTAGGAGATGCAATACATAAGAGTTTACAAAGATTACAGACAGATTATATTGATTTATATCAATTACACTGGCCAGAAAGAAATACCAATTTCTTTGGTGTAAGAGAGTATGCACATGATTTTGAGGAGGCATGGAATGATAATTTTAGAGAAATCCTTAATTATCTACAAGATTTTATTAAAGAAGGAAAAATAAGGCAAATAGGTATGTCTAATGAAACAGCATATGGTGCAATGCGTTATACCGAAGAAGCAAGAAAAGGAGCATCAAAGATGATTACTGTCCAAAATCCTTATAATCTTTTAAACCGAAAAGATGAAGTAGGTCTTACCGAGGTCTTACATCGAGAAAATATAGGGTATTTATCATATTCTCCATTAGGTTTTGGACAATTAACTGGAAAATATCTTGAAGAAACACCAAAAAATGGCAGAGTAACATTATTTCCCCAATATTCTAGATATCACAACGAGAAATCGTTTGAAGCAACAAGAGCGTATAACGAGATAGCAAAGAAGTATGACTTAAGTTTAACTCAAATGGCATTAGCTTTTGTGAATAATCGTCCATTCGTGACCAGTAATATTATTGGAGCTACTTCTGTGAATCAGTTAAAAGAAAATATTAGTAGTATTAATCTCTCTCTTTCTGATGAAGTGCTAAACGAGATTGACGCTGTACACAAGGATAATCCAAATCCAGCACCTTAAGCAAACAGATACTCAACGACATCTTCAATTTTGGATACCATCTGTATTTGGATTTGTGTGTTTTGTATGGATATTTTATTGTACTTAGATATAAAAATAGTAGAGAAACCTAGTTTTTCTGCTTCTTGTATGCGTTGCTCAACTTTGGTTATGGGGCGTATTTCTCCAGCTAATCCAACTTCTGCCGCAAAACAAAAATCTTTTGCAATAGAGATATCTTCGCTGGATGATAAAATGGCTGTGACCACTGCAAGATCTATTGCAGGATCATCTACAGAGATGCCTCCAGTAATATTTAAGAATACATCTTTTGCACCTAATCTAAAACCAGCTCGTTTCTCTAAAACAGCTAAAATCATATTAAGCCGTTTTAAGTTATATCCTGTTGCACTACGTTGAGGTGTGCCATATACCGCAGTACTGACCAAAGCTTGTATTTCTATCATAAGAGGTCGCATACCTTCTACAGTAGATGCTATGGCAGTACCACTTAATTCTTCGTCTTTTTTTGAAATTAGAATCTCGCTAGGATTGGCAACTTCTCGTAACCCGCTTCCTAACATTTCATATATACCAATCTCTGAAGTAGATCCAAAGCGATTTTTTAAAGCTCTTAGGATGCGATACACATGATTTCGATCCCCTTCAAATTGTAAGACTGTATCAACCATATGCTCTAGAATTTTGGGTCCTGCGATATTCCCGTCTTTTGTAATATGACCAATTAATAGCACTGGAGTAGCCGTTTCTTTGGCAAATTTGATCAGTTCTGTAGTACATTCTCTAATCTGTGAAATACTTCCTGCACTACTTTCTATATAATCGCTATGAAGTGTCTGTATAGAGTCTATGATAACAATATCAGGTTGTGTTTCTTCAATTTGTCTGAATATATTTTGAGTTTTTGTCTCTGTAAGAATTAGACAGTTGTCAGTCTTAGAAGTTATTCGTTCTGCACGCATTTTAATTTGCTGCTGGCTTTCTTCTCCAGAAACATATAATGTTTTGAATGGTAGTTTAAGACTGATTTGCAATAAAAGTGTACTTTTTCCTATGCCAGGTTCACCACCTAATAATGTTAAAGAACCTGGGACTAATCCTCCGCCAAGTACCCGATTAAGCTCTGTGTCGTCTGTATTGTAGCGAGCTTCCTGACTAGTGTTAATTTCTGAAATTTTTAAAGGCTTAGCCGTTCTAGTTGTTTTAGGATTAGAACCAGCACTTTTCCAGTCACTTGCAGATGTTTTTTGTACTACCTCCTCTGCAATGGTGTTCCATTGTTTGCATGATGTACATTGTCCTTGCCATTTGGAATACTGTGCTCCACAATTCTGACAGAAAAAAACAGTTTTGATTTTGGCCATAAAAAAATCGATAAGAATGTAAAAATACTATTATTTTGATAATAATATCGGTCCTATTTTGATCAAAACATGCTATATACTCCTCTGTCTCATTTCCTCTAAAACCTGATTTTGAGTATTTTTCTATCTTTGGTTTATGCAATGCCTCTACATCAAATAAATTCATCATCAAGATCATCGGCAATATGGTAGATTTCTTTTAAAACAAAATATGCCTTTTTAGGTTCACAAAGATTTAAAACAGAACTATAAAAAAAGTTTAATTGGTATTATTTTCTAATTTTGTTTGAGATAAATTAAGTGTCGAAAAATTAGTCGCAGCAATTTTTCTGAAGAGAGGAATTATTTTAGTTTCCCCAACTTTTAAAAAAGGAGTTTTAACATTAAATGGGTATCTGTAAATAAATTTTATTAATACATAATAATTTAAGGTTTAACCCGCATTATGCATTAAAAAATCTATTACATTTTTGAACTACTGCAAATACTGGCGCTTCACTATATTTTTTAATTTCACCATAACGGTGTTATGCAGAAATTAAGAAAACATCAGTATTTATGGTATTTCAAAGCTTTATCACGAAGTTCTAATACATAAACGGGTTTAACCAAAATTATACCGCACACCATACCAAAAAGGATAAATAAACGATATCCTTATAAACAAAAAAGATCCTGACAACAGGATCTTTTTAATCATAGTGTATTGTATAGTTTACCAGCCAAAATCTTCTTTGATTTTGTTTACTTTATCAAGCATATAATCTTTAGTCAAAAATGCAACTTCAGAAAGCTGAAAACCACTTTCATAAGCTCTCATTGCTTTTTTAGGTTCTCCTGTTTGCTCATAAAACATACCTAGATAATAATGCCCCAGCATTAGATCTGAGTGTTCTTTTATCGCCAGTTTGCCCAGAGGTTCTAATTCTGACCAGTTTTCATTTTTTTCTATAGCCGTAGATACGGCAATAAAATCATTAATTCTTATTTTTCGTTTGATACCATATAATTTCTCTGTAGTTCTATATATGTCTACCAGATAATCATAAGGAGAGGTCTCTAAAGTAAGGATGACTTCTTTATATGTTTTTTTACTGATTGGGCGATACATTTCAAAAATACCTTCAAGAGCTTTTGGAATCGCTCTTCCTACCAATGTATAGTGAGAGGATTCATCAAAATTATCGAATGCATAACTTATTTCTGGATTTTCCATCGCAGATAGTTGTTCGTCCAAAGCAACTACACTATTTTTGATATTATCTGCATCATTGGTTGCAGTGGCAAGATAATACCAAATATCATCAGCTGTAGAAAGCGTACTTTTAATCCGTTCACCCATGGGTGGAGCTAATTCTGGACTTATGCATATATATCCTTGGAAGATGGGATTGTCTTTAAACAAAAAATAATTAATGAAATTGGCCGTATAATCATGCCCTACAATAATCTTTAATTGCGCAGTACGGTAATTTTGATTGATATAAGGAACAAGTTCTTGCCCTATAAATTCAAAGAATTCAGCTCCTTTAAGTTCGGGTAAAAACTGTGCACTATCATACCTGCAATCATCTTCTCTGGTTTTTTTTTGATTAACTCCAACCACAATTGATTCGGGCATATCTTCCCAATAAGAAAAATAATCCACATTACCAGCAACGGGTTCAAACAGATAATCCCCGTCCAAAACAATAATTAAGGGATATATTTTATCTTCATTTTTTTTGTAATTACGCGGAAGTTGAATTTTTAACTCTCGACTTTGATCTAGTTTTATTGATCTAAAAGATTCATAAATTGCTTGCCCATAGCTGGAGGCAACAAAAACAAAAGCTATAATAAGAGTTACACTTTTTTTCATAAGTATATTAGGATTACGGTTAAGCAAGGGACAATATATAAATTATTTCCTTATTTCTCTCTGTTTAAAATAGGGAGAAATAAAAAGGATAACGCTCCGATAATTATATTTATTGCGGTCTGTGACCCCCATAATATCCAACCAAAAGCTTCTCCAGCAGGTTTTTCAATATCAAAAAGCATCAAAATTGCAGCGATTGCCAATGGAAAAGCACCAATACCTCCATTGGTTGTAGACATAGCCAGTGATCCAACTACAAAGGTTGCTAGTATAGGGCCAATCGATAATGAAGCCGTTTCTGGAACAGTAAATTTGATTACATAAAACATAGCCACATAAAGTCCCCAAATAAGCAATGTATGAAAGACAAAAGCGCCTTTTTGCTTCATTTTTGAGATCGTCTTTATACCTTCTAAAAGACCATAACCAAAATCACGTAGCTTAATTAACAAAGAGTTTTGTGAAGTTTTTATCATCCTAAGGAAGATAATACCACTAATTAATAAACCCAACAAAATAGCAAGAGTTATAAACGGACTTGCAATTTTTTCGTCTAAATAGGATAGTAAATGTTCTGATTGAAAAAGTAATGTAATACCTATGATTAGTAATAACATGATCAAATCGATTACTCTCTCAGAAATTATAGTCCCAAAAGATTTCTTGAATGGGATGTTCTCGTATGTAGAAATAGTGCCTCCCCGAAGAATTTCGCCAGATCTTGGAATTCCTAAATTTGCAAGATATCCTATCATAACGGCCATGAAGCTATTTGATGTCTTTATTGAAAACCCTAGGGGTTCTAATAAAAATTTCCATCTATACGCTCTTGATAGATGGGATGTAATTCCCATGATTAGTGATATAATAACCCATTTTGGATCAGCTTGAGTAACATATTGAAGTGTTTTTTGTCTTTCCTCTGGAGTAGCAGAAGAGATAGAATACCAAATTAAAAAAACTCCCAATGCTAGTGGAAGTATGATTTTAAGAACCTTTATAAGTTTAGGATTCACTATTATTTTAATAAATTATTTTCCTCATTCGGGAAAAGTAGTTTCGGCTTGAAATTTTTGGCATCTTCAATATCCATCATAGCGTAGGTAATTAATATGAGGACATCTCCTTTTGCTACTTTTCGTGCAGCAGCTCCATTCAATGTGATTTCACCACTATTTCTAGGGCCAGGAATGGCATATGTTTCCAAACGTTCACCATTATTATTGTTTACGATCTGCACTTTTTCTCCTTCAATAATATTAGCAGCATCCATTAGATCTTCATCAATAGTTATACTACCGATATAATTGAGGTCGGCGCCAGTTACTTTAACGCGATGAATTTTTGATTTTACTACGTGTACAAACATGTTACAAAGTTAGTTATTTTTAATTTAGGGCAATGTTATCAATGAGTCTAATTTCTCCAGCAAAGACAGCTATAAAAGCCCTATATTTTATATTTTTCCGTTTTCGTTTTATGGATTTTAGATCCGATACTTTAGCGATTTCAAAATATTCCAATTTTAGTTCGCTATTATTTTCAAACTGACTTGATACCCAGTTATTTATATGATAAACACTTTTTGTGCCAAATTCTTTTTTTACCTGTTTTAGGGTGGCATAAATCAAAGGAGAAATATCTAGTTGTCTTTGATTTAACCTTTTATTTCTGGAGCTTAACGCTAATCCACTTTCTTCTCTGTAAATTGGGCAACCAACAATTTGTACTGACATTTTTTCAATTTCAACTAACTTTTTGACAATCTGTAACTGTTGAAAATCTTTTTCTCCAAAATATGCCTTATTTGGAGTTACGATATTGAAAAAATGTTTTAATACTGTTCCTACTCCATCAAAATGCCTTGGTCTAAATTTGCCTTCCATTTCATGCTCTAATCCTTTAAAATCATAATTAATAGACGATATTTGATCACCATATACTTCTTTTGGTGTTGGAGCAAATACAATTATTTCATCAGAAAGGGATGATAAAAGCTTAACATCCTCATTCAGGGTTCTGGGATAATTGACCAAATCATTTGAGTTATTAAACTGTGTTGGATTTACAAAAATACTAACCACTACCTTTTGATTTTCTTTTATAGCTCTTTCTATCAGGGCTATATGCCCTTTGTGTAATGCTCCCATTGTCGGGACAAAACCAATGGTTTTATTCTGCTTTTTAAAAGCTGCAACATCGGTTAGTATATCTAGTCTTTTTTTGTGAACCCGCATTGTTGTATAACTTAAAGGCGTGCAAAAATAAGATATTACTGGCAGACTGCATAAATTTTCGTAATTTTGCAAAATTAATTCCAAAAGGAGGACGATAAAAGTATCGATTATATGAAAGATAAGAGGATATTGTATGTATCATCAGAAGTAATACCTTACCTACCAGAGACTGAAATCTCATCTATGTCTTTTGAAGCGCCAAGAATGGTAAATAGCAAAGGAGGTCAAATAAGAATTTTTATGCCTAGATATGGCAATATTAATGAAAGAAGACATCAGTTACATGAAGTGATAAGGCTTTCGGGGATGAATTTAGTTATTAATGATTTAGATATGCCTCTTATCATTAAAGTAGCTTCTATCCCAAAAGAACGAATGCAAGTGTATTTTATAGATAATGAGGATTATTTTAAAAGAAAAGCAACCTTTACAGATGAAGAAGGTAAGTTGTTTCCAGATAATGACGAACGTGCAATCTTTTTTGCTAAAGGGGTTATCGAAACGGTAAAAAAACTAAATTGGTCCCCAGATGTAATTCATGTACATGGCTGGTTGGCTTCACTTCTTCCATTATATTTGAAGAATTATTATGCTAATGAACCACTTTTTGGACATAGTAAAATAGTAACTTCGGTATATAACCATGGATATGAAGGTACATTGGATATGAAGATGATGGAAAAAGTAAAGTTTGATGGAATAGATGAAGAAAAAATAAGTGACTTGGCAAAGCCAACATATAGTAATCTAATGAAGGTAGCAGTTGATAATTCTGATGCCATAATTGTAGGGTCTGAAGAAATTCCTGAAGAACTTGTAGAGCACTTAAAAAATATAAATCAACCAGTTTTAGAATACAAAAAACCAGATGAATTTGCAGACGCCTATGAAGCTTTTTATCAAACAGAAGTTTTGGTGTAAGCAAAACGATGAAATTATTTATGAAATTGAAAAACATTTTAATTAGAACTACTGCTATAGTAGCTGTTGTTTTTACCTTTTTGTCTTGTGAAGACGATTTTAATACAGTTGGTAGCGAAGTTATAGGTGATGTTAATTTTGAAGACAATCAGTATACAGCAATTCCTGTAGCATTTAGTAGAAAATTTGGTAGAGTACGTACAAATAGCTTATTAGCTTCGATTGATCAAAATGGAACCACACCTCATTCTCATTTACTAGGAGTATATAACGATCCAGTATATGGTCAATCTGTATACAGTATCTTATCTCAGGTTCAGCCAACTCAATTAAATCCAAATTTTGGAACTAATGCGGTTTTGGATAGTGTCGTTTTTACTTTGCCATATTCTAGTACTGCTATAGAAACTACATCTGTTGCAATAGGTAACAACGTTACTGAGGCAGTTACTACGTATAGATTAGATTCTATATATGGAAACTCTCCTTTTACACTTTCAATTTATAAATCTGATTACTTTTTAAGAGATTTCGACCCAACTTCTAATGATGGGCAGGTTTATTATTCTGATGATATTGATACTAATTTTGGACCAGAAGTAGAAGGGACTTTATTGTATTCTAATAATGCTTTTGTGCCTTCTGCAGAAGAGATTGTTTTAACAACAGAAATAACTGAAGCTGATGGGACTGTTACAAAGAACCGTGAGCGTGTATCGCCAAGATTAAGAGTAAAGTTTGCTGATGAAGTTGTAGCACAATTTAAAACGTTGTTTTTGGATAAAGAAGGTAGTGTGGAGTTAAGTAATGTGAATAACTTTAGAAATTATTTTAGAGGGATTTATATTAAAGCAGAGCCATTAAATAATACAGGAAATATGATGTATCTTAATATCCCTGGGGCACAGTTAACATTGCACTATAGCTTTGATGCAGAAACAGATGATAATTCTGAGGCTCGAGATACAGGAGAATTGACTTTAGGTTTTTCCAATATCATCATGAATTCTATAAAAGCCGATTTTGACTCAACCATTGCAGATGAATTACTCCCAGAAAACCAAGATTCAATCAATGGAGAGGCTGATTTGTATCTAAAAGGAGGTGTGGGATCATACGCGGTAATAGATCTTTTTGGAGGTAATGTAATTAATGAGAATGGAGAAGAAGAAAATGAACTTAGTTTTCTAAAAAGACAAGATTGGCTGATAAATGATGCAAGTCTTAAATTTTATATTAATCAGAATAAAGTTGTACCAGGAGCTACCGAACCAGAAAGGATCTTTATTTTTAATATAGAAACAGGAGAAGTTCTTGTTGACTATCTTGTGGATCCATCTACGAATATTGATTTTCCGATTTTTTCTAGAATAAATCATTTAGGACGAATTAGTAGAGATTCAGATGGTAAAGGAGAGTTTTATAAAATACGTATAACACAATATGTCTTAAATGTCCTGAATGATCAATTTGAAAATATAAAACTCGGATTATCAGTTTCTCAAAATGTAAACATAATAACAAGTTCAATCGGTGATACCCCTATCACTAATAATGAGGTAATACCAACCTCGTCAATAGTTTCCCATGAAGGAACAGTTCTCTATGGAAATGGAGCAAGTGTTCCTGAGTCTAAACGTTTAAAACTGGATATTTTTTATACAGCATCAAAAAACAACTAACAAAAAACTTAAATCATGTGTGGAATAGTAGGGTACATAGGTCATAGAGAGGCCTATCCAATTGTTTTAAAAGGATTAAAAAGATTAGAATATAGGGGTTATGATTCTGCTGGGATCGCGCTATATGATGGTAAGGATATTAAATTATCTAAAACCAAAGGTAAAGTTGCAGATCTTGAAGAACGAATAATAAAAGAGATTCCTCTAGATGGAAATGTAGGAATCGGTCATACAAGATGGGCTACACATGGAGTTCCTAATGATGTAAATTCTCATCCACATTATTCTAATTCTGGTAATCTGGTAATCATACATAATGGTATCATTGAGAATTATGATGCTCTCAGAAAAGAATTAATAAACAGAGGGTATGAATTTACATCAGAGACTGATACAGAGGTGTTAGTAAATCTTATAGAAGATGTAAAAACTAAGGAAAATGTAAAATTAGGTAAAGCAGTTCAAATTGCATTAAACCAAACTGTAGGTGCATATGCAATAGCTGTTTTTGATAAACAAAAACCTGATGAAATTGTTGTAGCAAGATTAGGAAGTCCATTGGCAATTGGAGTTGGTGAAGATGAATTTTTTATCGCCTCTGATGCTTCTCCTTTTATAGAGTATACAAATAATGCTATTTATCTTGAAGATGGAGAAATGGCAATTGTTAGGAGAAATAAAGAGGTTAAGGTAAGAAATATTAAAGATGATAGTTTAGTAGATCCATATTTACAAGAACTACAGATCAATCTGGAACAGATCGAAAAGGGTGGATATGATCATTTCATGCTTAAGGAGATTTATGAGCAACCTAATGCTATAAGCGATACTTATAGAGGAAGAATGCGTGTAGCTGATGGAATTATAAAAATGGCAGGAATAGACGATAATCTAGCTAAACTTTTAAATGCTAAACGTATCATTATTATAGCTTGTGGTACTTCTTGGCATGCAGGTTTGGTTGCAGAATATATTTTTGAAGAATTGGTTCGTTTACCAGTAGAAGTAGAATATGCTTCAGAATTTAGATATAGAAACCCCGTAATTCATCAGGATGATGTTGTGATTGCAATATCTCAGAGTGGTGAAACAGCTGATACTATGGCTGCAATTAAATTGGCAAAAGAAAATGGAGCTTTTGTTTTCGGAGTTTGTAATGTTGTGGGATCTTCTATTTCTAGAGAAACACATGCAGGTGCTTATACACATGCTGGACCAGAGATTGGTGTAGCTTCTACAAAAGCATTTACTACACAAATTACTGTTTTGTCGTTAATAGCCCTAAAACTGGCTGAGAGAAAAGGTACAATTTCAAATAGTGATTTTCATTTTTATTTACAAGAATTAGAAAGAATTCCAGAGAAAGTAAAATTGGCATTAGAGTCTAATGATCACATTAAGTTTATTGCAGATACATATAAAAATGCAAAGAACTTCTTATATCTGGGTAGAGGATTTAATTTTCCGGTAGCACTAGAGGGTGCATTAAAATTAAAAGAGATTTCATACATACATGCAGAAGGATATCCCGCAGCAGAAATGAAGCATGGGCCAATTGCATTAATTGATGAGCAAATGCCTGTTGTTGTAATTGCAACAAAGAAAGGTCATTATGACAAGGTTGTAAGTAATATTCAGGAAATTAAATCCAGAAAAGGAAAGATCATAGGTATTGTTACCGAGGGAGATGCGACTGTAAAGGAATTAGCAGATCATGTTATAGAAATACCAGAAACCGAAGAGTTTTTGACACCTCTTCTTACCACAATACCATTACAATTATTATCATATCACATCGCGGTTATGCTTGATAAAAACGTTGATCAACCCCGAAATTTAGCAAAATCAGTAACTGTAGAATAGCATACTTTTCACAAAATAACCAAAAAAAGCCACCTTATAAGGTGGCTTTTTTTGTGAGAATTTAATATCAAGAGGTTTGCTTTGCTGTAATTTCAAATCAGAAATGGTATTGGATTATAGAGTATCGATATGAAATTCATTTCTTAGAAGTTGTTTTGACTATGATTCAATAAAAATTACTAAAAGTTAAATTTCTCGGGAGATGCTCTCAAAAATCTTAAACAAGTATTGTGATGAATCAAGTTTTTGAAATTATTAATAAATATGAAGATTGGTTTTTTTTGTTATAAAAAGGCAAAGATTTAGCTACTTCATTAAAAAATTATTAAAAAAACGTATATTGTTATCATAACTATTAAAAATCAGGGTATGAAAAAAATTACATTAGTGATAATGCTAATGGTAGGTGTTATTACTACTGCACAAACAACAATCAAAGGAACAGTGGTTGATGAGAACAGTCAGCCAATTCTGGGGGCAAACATTACATTAGAAGGAGCTAGAGTAGGTACGGTTACCGATTTTGATGGGCGCTTTTCATTAACAATAGAAAATTCACCACCTTTTACAATAATAGTAAGTAATGTTGGATTTGAATCTTCTTCGATAAATATTTCTTCTTCTGTTGATGATTTGGTAATCACTTTAAAAGAAGGTACTGAATTAGATGAAGTGATTGTTTCGGCTTCTAGAACACCAGAACGTATATTCGAATCGCCTGTTAGTGTGGAGCGATTTGGAATAAAAGAAATTAAAAATACGACTTCGGTGGATTTCTACGATGGGTTGGAGAATTTAAAAGGAGTCGATATTAACACTAACAGTTTAACATTTAAATCAATTAATACTAGGGGGTTTGCCGATTTTGCAAATACTCGTTTTGTGCAATTGGTTGATGGGATGGATAATACGTCTCCTGCTCTTAATTTTGTTTTAGGAAACCTTTTGGGGATGACGGAGTTGGATGTAAACAGTGTTGAGCTATTACCAGGAGCATCATCTGCATTATATGGAGCAAATGCTTTTAATGGAATCCTGTTTATGACCAGTAAAAATCCATTTGATCATCAGGGCATTAGTGCATATTTTAAAGGAGGTATTACTTCGCAAGATGCTGCCGGAGATAATGAATTCTATGATTATGGAATTAGGCTCGCACATAAGTTTTCTGATAAGTTTGCTGCAAAAGCAAATTTCTCTTATCTAAGAGGAACCGACTGGTTTGCAACAAATACAGTGAATGTTTTAGATGCTACTACTGATAGATCAGATCCTAATTATGATGGTCTCAATGTATACGGTGATGAGGTAAATACAAATATAAGAGGGGTCGGAGAGTTACTTGCGGATAGAGGAGTTTTGCCTCCAGGAGCAGAAAATCTATTACCAAATGAGAATGTTAGTAGAACGGGATATGATGAGCGAGATTTAAATGCATATAATGCAGAAAGTATAAAGTTTGATGCTGCATTACATTATAGACCGTTCGCCAATGATTTTGAAATAATTTACAATGGAAAAGTAGGTCGGGGTACCACAATTTATCAAGGAGCAAATAGATATTCAATTCGTAATTTTTTCCTACAACAACATAAGTTAGAATTTAAAAATGACAATTTCTTTGTAAGAGGATATTTAACGGCTGAAAGTGCTGGAGACTCTTATGATACACGTTTTACAGGGATTAATATAAACAGATCCTGGAAAGATGATTCAGTTTGGTTTGGAGAATATGCAGGAGCTTTTGTACAAGCTACATTAGCAGGGGTTTTACCAGAACAAGCACATGCTTTGGCAAGACAAACCGCAGATACTGGACGTTTGTTACCAGGAACTCCAGAGTTTCAACAAGCTTTTGATGCTGTAACTAATGATGCTGATCTAACAACAGGATCAAAATTTCAGGATGCTACTCAATTAAAACATGTAGATGTTAATTATAACTTTAGTCATATTACTTCAGATTTTGCCGATATCCAGGTAGGAGGTTCATTTAGGGAATACAAGTTGAATTCTTCAGGTACAATTTTTACTGATTTTGATGGTCCTATCCGTTATTCAGAATTTGGAATATACACACAGATCCAAAAGAAGTTTGCTGATGAAAGATTAAAGCTTACGGCATCAGTGCGCTATGATAAGTCAGAGTTGTTTGATGGTAATTTCTCTCCGAGATTATCTGTAGGATATACAGTAGGCGAAGATAGAAATCATAATATTCGTGCTTCTGTGCAAACAGGATTCAGAAATCCAACTACTCAGGATTTATATATTGGATTAAATGTTGGACGAGCAATACTAGTAGGTTCTGCAGAAGATAATTTGGATAGAGATGTTAGAACTTTTGATGATGTAAGTGGAGCAGGTGTTGGTATCTTAGGGTCTGATACGGTAACTATAGCAGGTAGATCAGCATATGAGAATTCTTTTTCTGCAAGTTCAGTACAAAATGGAGCTCCAGTGGCTTCTGGAGCAAATCTTGTAGAGCCAGAAAAGGTTACGGCATTTGAAGTTGGGTATAGAGGTAAAGTGAAAAAATTTATAATTGATGTAAGTGGATATTATAATCAATATAGAGATTTCATCTCTACACAAAATGTTATCGTGCCGTATTATGGTCAGGTTTCAGGTATAGCGAGTGGAGATTTAACTGCTTTGGCAGCATTGGCAAATGATGATTTTGCAGTGTATCAGGCTTATACAAACTCTGATGTTGATATTAAATCGTTAGGAGCTATAATAGGTGTAAATACTAAAATTCATGGTTTTGATATAGGAGTTAATTATACATTTACAGAACAAGATTTTGATAAAGATGAAGATCCAGATTTTCGAACTAATTTTAATACTCCTAAGCATAAAGTGAAAGGTACTTTGGGACATACCAATGTATTTAAAAATTTTGGATTTAATACTAGTTATAGATGGAGTGATAGTTATTTTTGGGAAGCTGCTTTTGGAGATGGAAACATTCCTTCTTTTTCTGTCATTGACGCACAGATAAATTATAAAATTCCAAAACTAAAAACGACACTTAAAGCAGGAGCAACAAATATTGGTGGAGATGAATATTTTACTGCATTTGGAACAGGGTTTATAGGTTCTCAATACTACATTGGGTTAACAATAAATAACTTGTAATGAAACAATAATAAATTTTAGTAAAGAAATTTGGATATGAAAAAGGTTATGTGAAATATGTAGCTTTAAGTATATGTACATAATAACGATTTCAATCTGATAAGTAAAAACAAATAAAAAAGAACAGATGAATACTCAACATAAATGGTTAATACTTCTGCTAATTTTTGGATGTATTTCCTGCGAATCAGACGATGATGCTTCTGCCACAATGCAAGAAGAAGTTATAATTACTTCGGGTGATGCAGATTTTTCAAAATATGTTTCTTTAGGAAATTCTTTAACCGCAGGATTTACTGATGGAGCATTGTTTATTGCAGGCCAAGAAAATTCGATGTCAAATATTTTGGCAAAACAATTTGCCCTTGCAGGAGGAGGCGATTTCAAACAGCCCTTAATGAGTGATAATATAGGAGGGGCTTTAATAGGTGGAATGCCTGCATTGGACCCTAGGTTTTATTTTTATAATGACCCTAATCCAGAACCTCCAAATGAATCTGGACCACGATTATTAGGAACTACACCAGAAGATGATACACCAGAAATACCTACGACAGAAATCACCAATGTTCTATCGGGACCTTTTAATAATATGGGTATTCCAGGGGCTAAAAGTTTCCATCTGTTGGCAGATGGATATGGTAATGCTGCGGGATTGCCAAGTCTGGCAAATCCTTATTTTGTGAGAATTGCTTCTAGTGCTACAGCTTCTGTATTAGGAGATGCAATGGCGCAGAGCCCTACATTTTTCTCTTTATGGATTGGAAATAATGATGTTTTAGGATATGCTTTATCAGGAGGGGATGGTACAGATCCTATAACCGATCAAACCATGTTTACTAATGCATATAATGGGTTAGTAACGACCTTAACTTCTGGAGGAGCAAAAGGAGTTGCATTTAATATTCCAAACGTAACCTCGATACCGCATTTTACAACGGTTCCATATAATCCAGTTCCTTTGGATGCTGCTACTGCAACAGTGGCAAACCAGGGTTATGGAATGTACAATGATGGGTTATTGCAAGCAGAAGTACTTGGAATGATTGGAGAAGAAGAAAGAAAGGCTAGAACAATTGAGTTTAACGAAGGACAAAATGCAGTAGTAATTGAAGACGAAAGTTTAACCAGCATCACGGGCTTGCCTAATTATAGGCAAACAACAACTCAAGATTTACTAGTATTGCCAAGCTCTTCTTTTATAGGTACTACGGTTGGAGGAAATCCATTATTGATAAATGGAGTTTCGGTTCCTCTTGAAGATAAATGGGTATTGATACCAGCAGAACAACAAGAAATAACTGCTGCTACACTAGCATTTAATACAGTGATCAATACCGCAGTTCAACAGGCAGGTTTGGCTTTTGTAGATGCAAATATGCTTCTTGATCAAATTGCTGAAAGTGAAAATGGAGTGCCATTTGATGAATTCTTTTTGAGTGATAAATTGGTTTTTGGCGGTGCTTTTTCGTTAGATGGAGTGCATCCCACCGCAAGAGGTTATGCATTCTTAGCCAATAAGGCTATAGAAGAGATAAATACAACCTATAATTCTAATTTACCATTGGTAAAAGCAATAGATTATCCAACGCTTTATTCACCAGCACTGCAGTAATAAATACATATTTATAACAATATAAATCCACTTTTGGTATATACATCTAAAGTGGATTTTTTTATACTGTTTTGTTGTATTGATTATTTAGTGAGTTCTCTTTTTTATGCTTATTAAATAATTAGATTAAAATAATAAATTGAATATAGTATAAATTAATACAACATGATACGTCTTTATTAAGTTAAGTTTGTTTAAAAATAAGAGAAAAGTACATTGGAGAAAATTAATTCATAAATAATTCAAAATCATTGTAAAGCAACTAAAAAAGTAGTGTTTTTAAGGCTTAAAGAAGAAGTAAAGTATGCCTGCAAAAAAACAAAAGAAAATGAGTTATTTTTTTCATTTTAAAAGACTATATTTGCACCCTGAAAAAAGCTAGTATTCAGTACAGTTGAATACCTGATTTTTTTACTATAATTAAATACTAAACATTAAATAGGTATATAATGTCTAAAGTTACAGGTAAAGTATCTCAAATTGTAGGTCCGGTTATCGATGTAGAATTCGCTGCTGGTACTGAATTACCAAAAATTTATGATTCGTTAGAAATTAACAGAACAGACGGTAGCAAACTAGTGTTAGAGGTTCAGTCTCACATTGGTGAAGATACTGTACGTACTATTGCAATGGATTCCAGTGATGGACTAAGCAGAGGGATGGAAGTAGTTGCAACAGGAGCCCCTATCCAAATGCCAATTGGAGGGGATGTATATGGACGTCTATTTAATGTAATTGGAGATGCAATTGATGGTTTAGGAGATCTTCCAAAAGTAGGAGAAGCTGGCCTTCCTATTCACCGCCAAGCTCCAAAGTTTGAAGATTTATCAACTTCTACAGAAGTTTTGTTTACAGGGATTAAAGTAATTGATCTTATTGAGCCTTATGCAAAAGGAGGAAAGATTGGATTATTTGGTGGTGCTGGAGTTGGTAAAACCGTATTGATCCAGGAGTTGATTAACAATATTGCAAAAGGTCATGGTGGTCTTTCTGTATTTGCAGGTGTTGGAGAAAGAACTCGTGAAGGAAATGACCTTCTTCGTGAGATGCTTGAATCTGGGATTATCAAATATGGTGATGATTTTATGCATTCTATGGAAAGTGGAGGATGGGATTTATCCAAAGTTGATAAAGAAGTGATGAAAGAATCTAAAGCTACTTTCGTATTTGGACAAATGAATGAACCACCAGGAGCACGTGCACGTGTTGCACTTTCTGGTCTTACAATAGCAGAATATTTCCGTGATGGAGCGGGAGACGGACAAGGAAAAGATGTACTTTTCTTCGTTGATAACATTTTCCGTTTTACTCAAGCAGGTTCTGAGGTGTCTGCATTACTTGGGCGTATGCCATCTGCGGTAGGGTACCAACCTACTTTGGCAACAGAGATGGGTGTAATGCAAGAACGTATTACTTCTACTAAGAAAGGATCTATTACATCTGTACAAGCAGTTTATGTACCTGCGGATGACCTTACCGATCCAGCACCAGCAACAACATTTGCTCACTTGGATGCAACAACAGTATTGTCTCGTAAAATTGCAGAACTTGGTATTTATCCGGCGGTAGATCCTTTGGATTCTACTTCTAGAATTCTTTCTGCAGATATTTTAGGAGATGAGCATTATAATTGTGCACAGCGAGTAAAAGAGCTATTACAACGTTACAAAGAATTACAAGATATTATTGCTATCCTTGGTATGGAAGAATTATCTGAAGAAGATAAATTGGCAGTAGGACGTGCACGTCGTGTGCAACGTTTCTTATCTCAGCCATTCCACGTAGCAGAGCAATTTACTGGTATCCCAGGATGTTTGGTAGATATCAAAGATACTATCAAAGCATTTACAATGATTATGGATGGTGAGTTAGATCATTTACCAGAAGCTGCATTTAACCTTAAAGGTACAATCGAAGAAGCTATCGAAGCTGGTGAAAAAATGTTAGCTGAAGCTTAATCTAGTTACTTGTTGATGACTGATCGTTTATTATAGACTGTCAATCAACAGGGAACAACAAACAAACTATAAACTATGTATTTAGAAATAGTAACTCCAGAAGCAGTATTATTTAGTGGTGAAGTAACATCGGTTGCAGTGCCAGGAGTAGATGGAGAATTTCAAATGTTAGATAATCATGCACCTATTATTTCATTATTAGGAAAAGGAAATGTAAAAGTGTACGGGGATATGAATTTGGAAGAAGAAGTTGCTAATAAATTCACTAAAGGTGAAAATGGAGTAACACTACTTTCTATTACCTCAGGAACTATCGAAATGAAAGATAATAAAGTGATTGTATTGGCTGATTAAACCAGAAAGTACTTAAGATCTTTTTAAAATCAATATATTTAATCCCTGTTATTTAGTTAACAGGGATTTTTTATGTTTTTGAGCAATTTTTGTTGTGGTATAAAAATATTGTAAGGAATCAAATTAAGTTAGAAGGAGCGGTTATTCCTATAGGACAATCGTATAAAGCGATTTTGAAAAACAGATTGTTTTAAAACAGTATTAAAAACTCGATCGTTCAAATATTCAGACTAATTTAATATAGATAACCTTTTATCAATATTAACGTAAAGTAGCCTTAAGAATTAGCTAAGCTTTTGAAAGGTGTAGGGTATTACTTTTAAGTGATTATTAACCAAACACTTTTCAAATATGAAAAAATCTATTTTATTTACACTCATTTTTATTGTTATTCTTAGTTGCGAAAAAGGAGATGATTTTACTCCTGATCAAAACCAGATGGAGAATGCTATTAATTTAAGCAAAAATCAAAATTTTCGCCTTGACCTTGCATTTTACCATGCTCCGATTCATTATCAAGATGTTGACAGAACTGGTTCTCATGGTTTAAGAGGGAAAGCAGATTATATTACACGATATGATTTTGATGGAGATCTTAATGCAAAGAATAACTGGAATAATATTTCAAACACTAACAATAAAGGAAATGCTGTGGGGTATTACTCTGTAGTTGAAACGGCAACACATTATTTTATTACCTATGCATTTTTTCACCCAAGAGACTGGACAGATATTTTCTTTCTATATCGTATAGATGAACATGAAAATGACTTGGAGGGTATTTTGACGATTGTTAAAAAAGATAATTCTCAATATGGCAAGGCTTTGGGAGTTGTGACTGTATTTCACTCTGATTTTTATTCTTATAAAGCACCTAACTCTGGATTGACTAATGGTAAAGAAGATATAGACGGAACATTAACACTGCAAAATCATAATGGAGTAAGTCGATTTAAAACTTCTGCAGAGGCCAAAGGACACGGTATAAAAGCGC
This sequence comes from uncultured Aquimarina sp., assembly GCA_947498785.1. Lineage (GTDB taxonomy): Bacteria > Bacteroidota > Bacteroidia > Flavobacteriales > Flavobacteriaceae > Aquimarina. Next base: position 182,914 of record CANMLS010000004.1, read on the forward strand.
ATTCAAAACAAAAACCAGGAGGGAGTGATTATATAGTGTATTACCCAAGCAAAACTATAAGTGAATATCCTTCTAATATTTATGATAGAAATGTAAAATATAAACTAGTGAATATTTTCGAAAATGGAGGGATGTGGGATCAGAGATTTAATACTAATCTATTTAGTAATGTCAAATCTTTTCAGAAATCGTATGGTAACGGTAACGCTAATGCTCCCTGGAATTGGGATGATAAAAATGATGGAGGAAATCAAGGATTATTGGCAGGAGGAATAGCATATTACCCTGCTCATCTTGTAGATGAATATTTTAATGGATTAGAAAACTTTAATAAAGCATATACCTATAATCCATACCTGGAAATAGAATAACAATTTAATTATAATACAATGAGGTCAATCTTTTGACCTCATTGTATCACTGATCTAATAGAGGTGAAAAGGACAATATTTTTGATGTAATAAAAAATTAATGCTATTATGATATGTATATCTGTTTTTTTTAGATAAAATTATGTTAAAGAGCGTTTGTTGATTAAAAGGTTTTATACTTTTCACAAAGTAAAAAGTTACCTAATTTCAAAATATAAATTATGATTCAAAGACTGATCACCTTTGTAGTTATACTATTCACTTCATTTCTTTTTGCACAGAAAAAGACTTTGACCCATGCTGACTACGATTTATGGAAAAATATTACTAATGTGCAAATATCAAATAAAGGTAAATTAGTTGTTTCTACAATAGAAACCAATACTAAAAGAGGTGATGGATATATAGAAATATATAATACTGAAAGTAAAACTAAATTTACATACCCAAATGGATATCAACCTTCAATATCTTGGGATGAAAACTATATAGTTTTTAAGAAAAAACCAGCATATCAATTAACTAGAAAAGAAAAGAAGAAAGAGATAAAAAAAGAAAACAGAACAAAGGATGCATTATTGATCTATGATGTAAAAGCCAATAGTATTTCTGATTCTATTTTAAGAGTGAAGACTTATAAAATGCGGAAAAAAGAAGGAGGCTGGTTAGTTCTGGAAAAATATAAAAAAGAAAAAGATAGCTTAAGTAAAAATACCTCTTTAGCATTCAAACAAAATTATGTTTTGGTTTATAGCTTAAAGACTAAGCAAAAAGATACTATACATCAAATAAAAGATTTTATTCTTCCCGAAAGAGGAAATATTTTTTATTATACGCTAAAAAATAAAAAAGAAAAAGAAAGTGATATTGGTGTATTTCAATACAATTTGATATCAGGAGCAAAGACTGTTATTGATACTACAAAATATATTTATGATAAACTCACAGTGTATAAAAATGGTAGTCAATTTACGTATTTATCCGTTACAGATTCTACAGCAATAGACTCATTAAAATTTGAACTATACTATTATAAAGATAAAAGGTTACAAAAACTAGTTGATATCCAAGGTGAAAATCTTAGAAAAGATTGGGAACTCAGTAAAGATCAAACTCCTTTTTTCTCTGAAAACGGAAAACGATTTTACTTTTTTTCAAAACCCAAAATTGTATATACAAAAGATACAACCTTACTGAAAGATGAGATACCTCAGGTAGATGTTTGGAATTGGCAAGATAAATTGATTCAACCAGAACAGAAATCCAAATTTGATAAACTTAATAAGAAAGCTTATTTATCTTATTATAATACAGAGACCAAAAACTATGTTCATATTCAGGATGATACTATTGATGATGTGATTTTTGATGATGATAGAGAACAACAATTTATTTTGGGATCAACAGGATCTCCATATGATGTTAGACGATCATGGGATTTCCCACAAACCAAAGATTATTATAGAATTGACACGAGCACAGGAAAAAAGAAATTGATGATCAAGGGTATAGGTTCTCGTCCATATTTGTCACCAGATGGAAAATATGCTCTATATTATGATGTGAACACTAAAAATTGGTGTTCGGTTAATTTAAATACCGGACAAAAGGTAAATCTTATTAAAGATTTAGAAGTAGCATTCTATGATGAGGATAATGATGAACCAGCATTGCCTTTTCCATATGGATTTGGAGGTTTTGATACTGAAGGAAATGCCTTGATTTATGATAAATTTGATGTTTGGAAAGTTTCGCTTTCAGGTAATAAAACACCAAGTAACATAAAAAAAACGGAAGACAAAATAACATCCAGTATAGAACACAGATGTTGGATTCTGACCATAGAAATTTAGCTTCATATAGTAATAAAGCATTGTTGATTACCAGTTTTGATAAAAAGACAAAAGTTTCTGGTTTATATATTTTACGAAAGGGGAAACTTATAGAAAAAATAAAACCATTAGAATTCTATATTAGGTCTTATAAAAAAGCAAAATATAATGAGGTGTTCACATACCGAAAGGAAAACTTTACTACTTTTTCTGATCTTTACGTAACCGATAATGGATTTAAAGAATCAAGTAAAATTACAGAGATCAATCCACATCAGAAAGATTTTAAATGGGGAACTGCAGAGTTATTTTCATGGAAAGCATACGATGGCAAGAAACTAGAAGGAATTCTATATAAACCTGAAGATTTTGACCCTTCTAAAAAATATCCTTTGATCACTTATTTTTATGAGAAAAGCTCAGATAGTTATAATAATTACCATATCCCAAGGCCTAGTGCTTCTACGGTAAATGCTTCTTATCTCGTAAGTAATGATTATATCATGTTTGTGCCTGATATTGTTTATGAAGAAGGTAAACCAGGAGCGAGTGCTTATAATTGTATCGTTTCTGGAGTAGAAGCATTAGAAAAATCTGGATATATTGATAGTGATAATATGGCTATTCAAGGTCAGAGTTGGGGAGGATATCAAGTGGCGTATTTAGTTACAGTAACTAATAAATTTAAAGCTGCAATGGCGGGCGCACCTGTGAGTAATATGACTTCTGCATATGGAGGGATCCGATGGCAATCGGGAATGAGTAGGGCTTTTCAATATGAAAAAACACAAAGTCGAATAGGTAAAAATCTATGGGATGGATTTGATTTATATATAGAAAACTCTCCATTATTTGGAATCCCCAAAATAGAAACACCACTATTAATGATGCATAATGATAAAGATGGAGCTGTCCCGTATTATCAAGGTATTGAAATGTTTATGGGAATGCGCAGACTACAAAAACCAGCATGGTTATTGGTGTATAATGATGAAGCTCATAACCTAAGAAAGATAAAAAACAGACAAGATCTTTCAATACGGATGATGCAGTTTTTTGATCATTACTTAAAAGGTGAACTTGCACCAGAATGGATGACTAAAGGTGTTGCCAGGATACAAAAAGGAAGAGATTTTGGCTATGATCTGGAAAGTGTAGAAAAACGGCAAAGTATTACTCCCAGTTCCAATGAATAAGATGCCATTCTATACCATCAGATTTATGAGTAATTAACGTTTTAAAGCCTATTGCATAATGCGCTTGTAATGAGCGTAAATTATTTGATGCAACTTCAGTAACAAGGAGATTATAGTTTTGTTGCGATTCTTCTTTGATAGTTTGATATAAACCTCTAAAAACCCCTTGTTTTCGATACGCTTTGTCAATACAGATTTGTCCCATAACAAAATAAGAGATATGCGGATCTAAATGTGCTTCAATTTGAGTAAACATAGATTTTAGAATTTCAATATCTTCTTTAAAATCTTTGAGCATACAAAGTGCATAACCAATTACTTTATTATCATCTTTGGCGATGACATGTGGTTGTAAAGCATTCATTTTTTTAAGGATTTCAAGATCATGTTGCACGGTAAGAAAGCCTTCTTTTTCCTTTTCGCTTTTAGAAATTGATAAAGGTAAGTTACTTTGTTGAAGAGTTAAGATTTGTTGTAATTCCTCTTCAGAAGTAACCGTGGTATACGTTATACTCATGTATGTAACTATTTAGCGTTTAACCATTTTTTACGATTGCTTGTGGCTTTTTTATCAGCATTTTGTTGTAGTACAATCTCAATTTTTGGATCTGTAGCAAGAGTCATTACTGTTTCTATCTCTTTTTCAAGCCTTTTGTAAGTAATCGTTATTTTTTCTTCAGGAGTATATTTTTTAAGCAATTCAGCCAGTTCTTTTTCGCTAGTAATGGAATCATCATTTATTGCTATTATAATATCATCTTTATCTAATCCAGCTTTATATGCTGGAGTTCCTTTTTTAGGATAATTATTGATTATTGCGTTATTATTTTCATCAAATTTTATTGAGATTCCGTGATATGGTTTTTTAGAATCATTAATTAACGAAACTCCAAACTCAGCAAATAATGTTTTATAATCAGGAATTTGACTATCATCAATATATTTTTTGAAGAAATCACTAGCAAAACTTTCTCCAGCGTATTCTTTTAAAGTGGTTTGTAAATTATTTTTGGTATATGGGATTTCAGTTTTACCATATTTTTTCCAAACTAGCTTCATATAGTCATCCAGATTAAGGTCATTTTTAAGACTTCTTAGCGATAAATCAAGTGCTAATCCTAATACACTACCATAAGAGTAATATGAAATAAAAGTATTTCCTCGATTTACTGGATCTACGGATGTTGCAGCATCTACAAAAGGAGCCTGATAGCTCATTTCTGTAGGGTTAAAATAAGTTCTGGCAGGTGAGTTCCAGACATAGTTATAGGATCTTGCTAATCCCTTTATGTATTGCTCATGACTTAAAATACCAGCTCTACACAAGATCAGCCCAGTATAGTAACTGGTAAATCCTTCTGCAAACCATAGTTCTCCCGACATATTAGCTTCTTCAAAATCAAAGGGCTCTAATGATTTTGGTCGTATACGTTCTACATTCCAGGCATGAAAAAATTCATGAGATACTGTACCTATATTTTTTTCCATTCCTCCATTGGCGAGACTACGTGTACTGGTAAGGATTGTAGAATTTCTATGTTCCATACCATCTCCTGATACTTGGGGCATATAACACGCCAAAAAAGTATATGTGTTATTATCAAACTTTGGATATTCTCCAAATACGGCTTTTTCCTGTTCTACAATCTTTTTAATTTTTTCAAAATAAGTGCTAGCTTCTTCTTCTGTGCCAGAGTGATGTAAGGCAAGTTTTATGATATATTCTGAACCGTTAGATTCTACTTTAAACTCACGTACCGTATGGTTACTTATTTCTACTGGGCTATCCATAAAGTATTGTAGATTAGGAGCACTAAATTTATTCGTTCCTAAAGCCTTGAGCTGGGTAGCTATTTTCCAATTTAGATCTTTTCTAAGATCAAATGTAATTTCTATCGGTCGATCTTTTAGTTCTGGGGCATATATAAAAGTAGCAGGAATATTAAGATGAGCATGAATTTCATCAATTTGAGAATAGGTGCCATCTGCACGATCAGCAAATAGAGTATAAGAAACAATTACAGTACCATCATGACCAGAGATATCCCATTGATGTGGATTAGGTCTAGTAGCTGTGATTATTTTGCCTTTACCATCAGTAACTACTAGATCATAGACATTCTTCGCAAATTCATGTAAAGCATATCTTCCAGGAGATGTTCTACTCATCCTTACGGCAATAGTATCTGCTTTTAGATCTGTTAAAGTAAGTTTTATTTTAGCCTCATGATGAACCGCATTATCAAAAGTGATACTATACTGATTTTTTGATTGTGAGAAGCCCAATTGAACAAATAGTATAGCTATTAATATGTGTATAAGTTTCATGATTTTGTTTTATTGCTTTTGATTGATAGGTCGAATTTGTATAGCGATTACTATATGGTTTTAGACTTTCTTGTTATACTTTTTTCATTATGATTTGACCATGAATAAGTATGAAATCCAAATATAAGTATTAATTAAAAATCCGTCATTTTTTAAACTGTATTTGTTTTATTTTTGGGGTGTCATGCAGTTACCACAAAAGCTTTTTAAAAAACTCCAACATAGAGAAGAAAATAATGCACTTCGTGAACTTTCAGTACATGAAGGCCAGATTGATTTTTCTTCTAACGACTATCTTGGATTTGCATCCTCAAAAATTATTTTTGATCGATCTCATAAGTTCTTAAAAGAAAAAGAAATTTATAAAAATGGAGCAACGGGTTCCAGATTGCTTTCTGGAAATCATACATTATATCCAGAAACGGAAGCTTTTTTAGCAAAATTTCATAATGCTGAAACTGCCTTATTGTTTAATTCGGGGTACGATGCTAATGTTGGCTTTTTTTCTGCTGTTCCACAGCGAGGAGATGTCATTTTTTATGACGAGTTAATTCATGCTTCTATAAGAGATGGAATACAAATGAGTAATGCCAAATCCTATAAATTTAAACATAATGACTTAGAAGATTTAGACGCGCACATTAGACGAGTTCAAAATGTAGATGATACAAATCAGGAAATTTATATAGTTACCGAATCTGTATTTTCTATGGATGGCGATACTCCTGATCTAAAAGCTTTTGTAGCATTCTGTAAAAAATATGATTGTCATTTTATAGTTGATGAAGCACACGCAATTGGTGTTCACGGAAAATATGGAGCTGGACGATTACAACAATTACACCTTGAAGATCAGGTTTTTGCAAGAATTAATACATTTGGTAAGGGAATGGGTTGTCATGGAGCCGCAGTTTTAGGCTCATTAGATTTAAAAAGGTATCTAATAAATTTTGCTAGAAGTTTTATCTATACTACAGGGTTACCACCACACGCTCTTGTTACTATCAATGTAGCTTATCAAGAGCTTTATACTACCTCCGAAATAAAAAAACTTGCTGAGAATATATCTTTCTTTAATGAAAAACTTGAAGTATTAGATTTGACATCAAAATTTATTAAAAGTGATTCTGCGATCCATTGCTGTATTATTTCTGGGAATAAGAAAATAAAAAAAATAGCTGCTAGAATTCAGGAAAAAGGATTCGATGTGAAGCCTATTTTATCCCCTACAGTACCAGTAGGTGAAGAGCGATTGCGTTTTTGTTTACATTCTTTTAATTCTAGAAAAGAAATCGATGAAGTTCTGGAGTTGTTAGCTACCTTTGTCATTACCTAAAAAAAGGATAGTTATGTCTAGTAAAAAAAAGAGACATCCAAAAAAGATATTCATTACAGGGATAAGTACCGAGGTCGGAAAAACAATAGCTTCTGCTATTGTTGTAGAAGCATTACAAGCGGACTATTTTAAGCCTATTCAGGCAGGAGATTTAGAATTTTCTGATACTGATAAAGTAAGAACATTGGTGTCTAATTCGGTATCTAAATTTCATGAGAATAGTTATGCTCTAAAAACACCGATGAGTCCACATGCTGCGGCAGAAATTGATAATATTGTTATTGATACCAATAAAATAACACTTCCAGAGGTGAAGAATGATTTGGTTATTGAAGGAGCGGGAGGGCTACTAGTTCCTTTAAATAACACTAAAACTATTCTTGATATTATTAAGCCTGATTATAAGGTTATTGTAGTATCCAGACATTATTTAGGAAGTATTAATCATACGTTGATGACGATTCAGATTTTAAAAGAAAAAGGGTTTAACATTTCCGTTATTTTTAGTGGGGATGAGCATAAAACGACTGAGGATATCATTAAAAAGATGACAGGAGTACACATTATTGGCCGAATTGAAGATGAACCATATTTTGATGAAAGGGTGATTTCTTCATATTCAGAAACATTTAAGGATACTCTGGAATCTATTTAGTAAAAAAAGCAATAAACTTAAAAGGTGTTCATTTTCAAAAAAATACGATTCATATGACTTTACAAGAAAGAGATAAAAAGCATCTTTGGCATCCTCTCACACAACATAAAATACATCCTGATGCATTGCCAATTGTGAAGGCAAAAGGAGCTTTGTTGTATGATGAATATGATAAAACATATATAGATGGTATAGCGTCTTGGTATACTGCTATGTACGGTCATTGCAATGATTATATATTAGAGAAAGTACAAGAGCAAATGCAGCAGTTAGATCAGATTGTGTTTGCGGGATTTACTCATCAACCTGCAATAAAATTATCAGAAGAACTTATTAAAATCCTACCAGCGAATCAGGAAAAAATATTCTTTTCTGATAATGGTTCTACAGCAAATGAGGTGGGTATCAAAATGGCATTACAGTATCATTTTAATAAAGGAGAAAAAAGAAATACGATTATTGCCTTTAAAGATGGTTTTCATGGGGATACCTTTGGAGCGATGTCTGCATCTGGGTTATCCGTGTATAACGGACCTTTTGAAGACTTTTTTATTAACGTTAAACGTATTTCAACACCTAATTTTGAAAATATTGATAGTGTTATAAAACAATTACAAACGTATATTGAAACTAATGAAGTAGCAGCTTTTATTTATGAACCACTAGTTCAGGGGGCTAATGCAATGCATATGTATGAAGCGAGATATTTAAATCAAATCTTAAGCATTTGTAAAGAAAATAATGTGATCACAATTGCCGATGAAGTAATGACTGGCTTTGGAAAAACAGGAAAAGTATTTGCGTCTGACTTTGTAGAAACAAAACCAGATATTATTTCGATGTCCAAAGCTTTGACAGCTGGCTTTGTACCCATGGCAATTACAAGTTGTACACAAGAAATTTATAATGCTTTTCTCGATGACTCAATAGGGAAAGCTTTTTTTCATGCACATACCTATTCTGCAAATCCGATAGCATGCTCGGTAGCATTGGCAGCAATAGAACTGTTACAAACAGAAGAGTTTCAAAATCATATTAGTAGAATAATTAGAGCTCATGAAAATTTTGATGAGCAAATAAAAAATCATCCAAAGGTAAGGGCTACAAGACAAAAAGGTGTGATTTATGCATTAGAATTAAATATAGAAATGGATCGATACGGCAAGAAACGCTATGAGATATTTGATCATTTTATGCAGAATGGTGTATGTCTTAGACCATTAGGGAATACAGTGTATGTTTTACCTCCTTATGTGATTACCAATGAACAGTTAAATTATATTCATGATGTTATCTTAACGTTATTAGATAAAATATGAATGTTATATTTAAGGGTTTATAGAAACCTCTATTCATTATTTCAATGTATTTGTTGTCATTTGATTAAAGATCAGAAGACACTGTTTTTTTGGTAAAATCCGTAATAATTTATTAATAGAATCACAAGGTCAATAAGAAAAATAGAAGCTAACTTAGCAATACATTAATTATTAAAAAATAAATTATGTTACACAAAAAATTAGTATTTGTATTCGCTCTAGTATTTGCCTTTATTTCTTGTGAAAATGAAAATGATGATCAACTTACAGAAGATGTAAGTGTCACTTCAAAGGCAGCTCAGACATTTGATGTTCAGATGATGTTAAAAAGCGGAGATGAGATTGTTCCAATTTCTACTACAGGACTTGGTGGTTTTTTTGCTTATGATTATGCTAATGAGCAATATCGTTATGAGGATACTCCTCAAGGGTCAGATCCAGATTTTGCAGTTTTTGAAGGGTTATCAGAAGGAACATATAGTTTTGAAGCTTATGATGGTCATTTTGATGGGGCTTCTGGTAAAATTGTCACTATTGATGAGAATAGTATAGAAAATGAAAATGGATATATTGTAGTTACTTTGGAGTATTGGTCAGAATAAAGAGGAAGATATTATCCTAAAATAGAGAATATTATTTCATTAAAAAATCCTCGATGATCTACTTCGAGGATTTTTTTAATGAAGATTGATTTTTTTCTCTAATTCACCCTTAAACTCCTCTTTTTGGTCAACAAAAAAAGCAATAGTTGTAAAGGTTTTTTGTACTCCATACAATCTGGTAAGTGTATTTTCTTCTTTCAAGGTAATGATCGTATTATGAGCTTCTAACTCACCAAAAGGAGATAGTTTTCTGGTTTCGGTGTCAAATACCATGTCTTTGTTAGTGATTTCTATAACATCAATGTTGGCAATATCGATTATTGTTTCGCTTAGGATTCCATATCGCAACTGCAGTTTGTCTTCTTCAATAGAAATAGGTCTTTTCATTAGAGATTTGAGAAAACCAAAAAGTTGAATATTCGAATACAAACTTAATATTGTGGCAATCCATGCAGCAATAGTATTCCATTTTAAAAGAAGAACATGTAATACATATGTTTCAATAGTGATAATTATGATAAAAGCAACTAATAAAGAAATGGTTCCACTTTTTTTGTGGTAACTAAACTCATGTTGTGCTAGTCTTTTCTTTTTCCAATCTATAAAACCATAATAGAGTACTGCAACTTCCATGGTTAGGAGTGAAGCAATTTTTCTAGGTAAAATTTCATAAGATGTTTCTTTTAGCGCAGAGAAAAAATCAGGTTTCAGTTTTGCGTTAGCGTTATATCGTTTTATTGTCTGCTTAACTTTATAAAATAAATAGATAAGTACTCCTAGCTCTATAAAAGGAAAAACCCAGTTTTTTGCCCAATGTAATAGAGATTGATGCTCTTTTGGAATGATATAAGATGCAACTATCATTCCTATAACAAAGAAAGGAATGATAGTAGTTTTAGAAATATTTTTCTTTTTAATTAATAAAAAATAAAGTACAGGTATGGTAAAAAGAAGATCGATAGTTATAGCAATAGAAAGTGTATCTGGATTTGCATCGAATATCTTTGATTTTGCGATCAAAACCATTGATAAAATAAGTAGTAAAGGTATCCCAAATACTAATACACTATTGTTCGTTTTCGTTGTTGTACTGATCTTCTTCATATCCCAGTAAATCAATTTGTTCGTTAGTGGAATCAATGATCACATACATTTCCTTATATGTCCATTGATCATTTAGTTTCGTGCCAATCACATATAATTGCGCTTCTCCATTAGGGCCTTTTATAGGTATTGATATATCAGCAGAACCTACGTTGTTTTCATAAGAAAGGCTGCCATTCATGATCCCATTAGTTTCTATAGGTTCTCCCAGAATGTTTACGACATAATCATCTTCGTTTACTTTGGCAATAGCATCTTGAGAAGGTGTTGATTCGGTGATCAATTCACTTACACCGAATATTACAGAGCCCAAAAAGACAAAAAACAAGATAATAATGGTGAGGCAACCTCCCAATGGAACTGCCCATCCCCAATTTCTTGCAAACCAACTTTTGTGTCCTATAGTATCCATAATGTAATGTAAGATTCATTATATAAGTATAAATTGTAACCAAATTGTTACAATCTATACGTTCTTATTTTGATGCATTTCAAATTTAATCAAAAAGAAATTCCCCAGCAGCATTTCCCATTTTTCTTTGGTCATGCCCTACCCCTTTTACAACTTTTAGTTTCCAATTAAATTTACATCCCATTTGCTTTGCTTTACTCTTAGCTGTTTCAAAAAAGTATTTCGCCCTTGCTAATCTGTGTAAACCTTGTTTGTCTATCGTTTTTGATCGTAGTAAAATTCCGCCATTACTATGTTCGTTATCTAGTTCCCCTACAAAAATGGTTAGCTTTTTTGCAAATGATTTTTTTAGATCCTTATTAGTAAGGTGTGTGTTTTTTGTGCCAAAAGGAAAGTGCGTTTCAAAATCGGTTAAAGTATATGATCCAGAGTTTGCCGCTATGATATGATTGGCTTTTGATTTTGGATGAAAAATAGCAAAACGATGTAAAATTTGTCCGCCAGCAGAATGTCCAAAGATGTCATATTGTTTCTGAGAGATTTTAAGATGACGAGTTGCAATATCAAACAACCTGTCAAAATCATTAAAAATCCATTGCTCAGTACTCTTATTAATTTTAAAGGATACCTTTTCTTCATTTAAAAATACTCGATTAGAATTCTGTTCAAATTTGACGTTTTCTCTGATGTTTAAATCAGTCAAAATTCCTCCCATGTGATACCCTTCATATGGGTAATCCTTTTCTGGATAACTAGGAGATAGGATTAATAGATTATGTTTTTCTGATTCTTCAATCCAACTATCTCTATAGCTATCCCCATTTCTTCCAGATCCAGGTATTACAATTAGAACTCTTGTTTTTTTGCTAAATACTTTTGGTTTATAATAGAATACCTGAATTATTTTTTCTTCATGCTTAAGTCCGCCTTCAATAGAAAAAACTCCAGAACTTTCTTGGATTGAAATTTCTTTATTTTGACTAAAAGTAAGGCTAAATAATGCGGATGCTAATATGATTCCTAGTGTTATACAAATGCGTGTCATGGTAATATCGATTTTAAAATTTTATCAAAAGTTGGAAAAAACTGGTAATGGATTATAGAAAATCGACGTATTAAGGATTTGTTAGGATGTAAAAATATTCTCAGAATATAAATACAATTGAGCATGTAAAGATTAGAATTCGTAGTGATTTAAGACGTATTCATAGTCAAGATCATTTTTTAATAAATCTTCAGCAGTTGAATAGATATCTCCGCTTCCTAAAGCATATGAAATAGTATTTTCATCATTTTCAATTCCGAACGTTTTTTTATGATATCCCTTAGCTCTGTTTTTGGGTTTGTTGGCGATCCTTTCGACACCAGAATTATTCATTTGTAAAGGGTCAAAGGTATTTTCTTGTAATACATCTGCAAAGTTTTTTCCAGTGGCGTTTTCGATAGCAATAGCAGAAAGTGTATAGTTGAGGTTAGAATATTGATATTGGGTTGAAGGTGAAAATGATAACGATGAAGTATTTATAATTTGTATGATTTCCTGAGAGGAAACATCTTTATTTTCAAAATTTGTGATTCTCTCTAAGTGAGGAGATAATCCGGATTGATGTTTTAGTAAAATGTGTAAGGTTAAATGCGCTGATAACTCATCTTTGAGGTTGGGGATATATGATTTTATTGGGGCGTGTAGATCTAATATTCCTTTCTCTACTAATTGCATGATGGTAATAGCTACAAAAGACTTAGTCAATGAGCCTATTAAAAATTGAGTTTCAATAGTATTCTGAGTTTTTTCTTCTCTATTTGCATATCCTTAGGCGCTCTTGAGTAGTATTTTTCCTTCTTTGGCAACGATAACCGTTCCTTGATAATGATCACGTTCAACATATTTTTTGATGTGATGATCTATCTTTTCAGAGATACCTTTTGGTAATTTTTCTTCATTATGAATGCAATCAAAGTTTGTAAGGATTAATCCAAATGAAGAAAAAAGAAACACAAGAATGATAGTCTTAGTTGTTGTACTTTTCATATTAAATCAATGTTTTTTAGTTTGTTTATGACAACTTTATGTTTGACTAACAGAATGATTAAATAATAACAATCCTATCTACTTCGAAATATGATAAAATTAAAGAATGATATAGGTAAATATCGACGTCTTTGGTTTTTGAGATGATATAAAGTTCAAATTGTGATATAAATGTAATTCGTCATAAGAATCTTCTAATTGAGGAGTAATTAATAAGAATATATCGATGCGTAAAATGAATTCATGAATTATTTATTATTTTGGTTTTTATTAGAAATATCTAAATGTTGAATCGAGTAGAAAAAATTACAGAGCATATTCAAAATACAAAGTGGGCGAAACATTTTATTTTTTGGATGATAGTGCTGTTCAGTTTTATAGCCAGAGATAGAATGCTGGATCAATATTCTTTGATGGCTTCTTTTATAAGACAATTATGGATGCTTATTCCTCAGCTTATAGGTTCGTATCTTTTTGCATATTATTTAATACCCAGATACATTCTAAGAAGAGAGAAATTTTTATATATTTTAATTAGCGTTGTAACCATATATTTTACGAGTGCTTTAGCAAGAGTTTTGATCATTTATTTATCAGAACCATTAATACGAACATACCCTTTTGAACAAGAATCATTACTAGAAATAATATTAGATTGGAAAAAGCTTTTGTTCAATTATTTTCCTTCAGTATATGTGGTCGTATTTACATTTCTTTTCTTGAAGTATTTCATCTACTTCGCAAATACAAAACAAGAAGAATTAAAATTAAAAAAAGAAAAAGTAGAAGCAGAACTACACATCCTTAAAGCTCAGTTAAACCCTCATTTCTTATTTAATACGTTAAATAATATTTATGTTTTGGCTATAGAAAACTCTCCTAAGACAGCGTATTCTATAGAACGATTATCAGAAATTTTAGATTATGTTTTATACAGATGCACAGAGAAATATGTATCTCTATATGGAGAAATTAGAATGTTAGAAAATTATATAGCATTAGAGAAATTGAGATATAACGATCGCTTACAGGTGACTTTTAAACAAGATATATCCCAGAATATCATGATCGCTCCATTAATACTTCTTTCATTTGTAGAGAATGCTTTTAAACATGGAGCTGGAGAAGATAGTGGTTCTCCAAAGATTGATATCGCAACAAGTTGTCAAAATAAATTGTTTGTCTTTGAAATTTTTAATACCATTCAACCTTTAAATATGGATGCTCCCAGAAAAAAGATAGGCCTTATAAATATTAGAAAACAACTAGATTTATTATACCCAAACCAGTATCTTTTAGAAATTGAAAACACTAAAGAAGATGTATTTTTTGTTAGATTAAAAATAAAAATCACAGATGAAGATTAGATGTTTACTTATAGATGATGAACCACTAGCGATACGATTATTGGAAAATCATATTTCTAAAATAGAATCTTTTGAAATCGTCGCTACGTGCAATAATGCTATTCAGGGATTGGAAGTACTAAGAACAGAAGCTATAGATTTAATGTTCCTGGACATAAAAATGCCTAATATAACTGGGTTGGATTTTCTTAAAACATTAAAAAACCCTCCTAAAACTATAATTACTACAGCATATAGAGATTATGCTATTGAAGGATATGATTTGGATATTTTAGACTATTTATTAAAGCCCATCACATTCGAAAGGTTTTTTAGAGCGGTCGAACGATTCTCACGAGAGGATAATGTTAAGATTATAGAAAACAAAATAGTATCCAAAAACAAGGAGCAATCTATTTTAGTGAAATCAGGAAATAAATACCATAAAATTTCCATTAGCGATATTATATATATAGAAAGTCTTAAGGATTATATAAAAATCCATACAACTAATAAGCACATTCTAACCAAGTATAAAATTAGCGATATAGAAAAAGAGCTGGATAGAGAATTGTTTTTAAGAGTTCATAGATCATATATCATAAACCTAGATAAAATAACCGCATATACTCATAATGATATTGAGTTGGATGCGATTGAAATTCCAATAGGAGTTAGTTATAAGGAAAAGGTATATGGTTATTTGAATATTAATTAATAAAATTAGCTGTTAATATTAGCTCTATTGTAGGCAAAACAGTTGAGTAAAAGATAACAAACCCCTACATTTGTCAAAAAGTAAGCATTGCAACAGATTATATCAATAACAGGAATTTCTTCTATTTCTCCTTTAGGAATTTCTACTGGCGATATTTGGAGAAAATATAAAGACACGTCCCACTGTATTTCTTTTGAAGATTTTGGTGGAGAACTAACACCAGTGGCAGTACTGACTGCAGAAGCAAATCAAATGATTAAACAATTAAGAAAAGAGAGTGCTCATTATGAAGCATTAGATGACTCTGTTCTTTTTGGAATATTTGCAGCAAGAGAAGCAATAAAAAGTGCAGGTTGGAGTAATGATCAAAATTTTGGAATCAATATCGGTTCTTCTAGAGGTGCAACAGCACTTTTTGAAAAATATCATCAAGAGTTTTTAGAAACAAATAAATCATCTACATTAAGCTCTCCTACGACAACTTTAGGGAATATTTCATCATGGATAGCTCACGATTTACAAACGACGGGACCAGAAATTAGTCATTCTATTACATGCTCGACTGCATTACATGCTGTGCTTAATGGTGTTGCGTGGTTGCAATCTGGTTTAGCAGATAAGTTTTTGATAGGAGGTAGTGAAGCTCCGCTAACACCATTTACTATTGCACAGATGAAAGCGCTAAAAATTTATGGGTCAAATAATGGATTAGCGTATCCTTGTCAGGCCATGAATTGGGATAAAACTCGAAATTCTATGTTTCTGGGGGAAGGGGCAGCTATTGCTTGTTTAGAAAAAGGAGCAAAAGAAAATGCAATTACACATATCAAAGGAATAGGATATGCTACAGAACCGCTAAAACATAATATATCTATATCTACTCAAGCAGATTGTTTTCAGAAGTCCATGAAGATGGCTTTAGGAGAAACGCCTATAAATGATATAGATGCTATTGTTATGCATGCACCAGGAACAGTAAAAGGAGATCAGGCAGAGTATAATGCTATACAAGCTGTTTTTGGAGAAAACACTCCTGCTTTAACTACTAATAAGTGGAAAATTGGGCATACTTTTGGCGCTAGTGGAATTTTAAGCCTCGAACTTGGAGTATTAATGATTCAGCATCAAGAATTTATATCAGTGCCATTCGTTACATATGATAAGATTCCAAAACAATTAAATAAAATTATAATAAATGCTGTAGGTTTCGGTGGTAATGCAGTTAGCATTTTACTAGAGAAACCTTTTCAATATTAACAAAGTTTATCTTTTTATTGTTATTAAAAACCGCGAATTAGATGTTTCTTCATTGTGTTTTTTGATTTTAAACAATTACATTTGAAAACTCACAACACCTTTTTTATGAGCACTATTAGACACGATTGGACAAAACAAGAGATTCTAGATATTTATAATACACCAATGATGGATTTGTTGTATAAAGCAGCTACCGTTCATCGTCAGTATCATGATCCAAATACAGTACAGGTATCAACTTTGTTATCTATAAAAACAGGAGGGTGTCCCGAAGATTGTGGATATTGCCCTCAGGCAGCAAGATATCATACAGATATCGAAGGGAATGATCTAATGAGTGTACAACAAGTAAAAGCACAAGCACTGCGTGCTAAGGCTTCAGGTAGCTCTAGAGTATGTATGGGAGCAGCTTGGCGTAATGTTAAAGATGGACAGGAATTCGAAGATGTGCTAGAAATGGTTCGTACTATCAATAAACTCGAAATGGAAGTATGTTGTACATTGGGAATGATTACAGAAAATCAAGCGCAACGATTAGCAGAAGCAGGTTTATATGCTTATAATCATAACTTGGATACTTCAGAAGAATATTATAAAGAAGTAATCTCTACAAGAGGATATGAAGATCGTTTAAAAACGATTGATAACGTTCGAAAAACAAATGTAACAGTTTGTAGTGGAGGTATCATTGGTATGGGAGAAGAAGTAGAAGATCGAGCAGGAATGCTAGTGGCGCTATCAAAGTTAAATCCACAACCAGAATCTGTGCCAATCAATGCTTTGGTAGCAGTAGAAGGAACACCGATGGAAGAAGAGAAGCCAGTGGTTATATGGGACATGATAAGAATGGTGGCTACTACCCGAATTATTATGCCACAGACACAGGTAAGATTATCTGCAGGAAGAACTGAAATGAGTAGAGAAGGACAAGCAATGTGTTTCTTTGCGGGAGCAAACTCTATTTTTGCAGGAGATAAGTTGTTGACAACGCCTAACCCAGATGTGAATGCTGATATGGAGATGTTTAAACTATTAGGACTTAATCCACAAAAACCGTTTGTCAAAAAAGAACAACCAGAAACAATAGAAGCAAAAGATTCAAAATTTGAATCTATGGGAGAAAAACCTAAATGGTCAAGACCAGAACATACTATTGAAAGAAATGAAGTAGCAAAACAGAAAGCAAAGGAAGTAATAGTGGATAAATAAGTTGATATTATATTAGTAATCTTTATTCTCAAGAATAAAGGTACGCTGAGTATTGCATTGTTGTTTTAATTGTTAAGTCTACTATAATCATTAGTAGTATTTCCAATTATCGTTTGTAGTGAAATTAAATTTAAAACAAATACCGAGGGTAAAAACAATTACCAAAAAGAAATTTCTTAAAGATTATGTCAAGTTACAAAAGCCAGTCGTAATAGAAAGGCTAATTGAAGATTGGACGGCATATAAGAAATGGGATTTGTCTTATATCAAAACATTGGCAGGACATAAAACTGTACCAATATATGATGATAGGCCTATTTCCTCAGAGCATAAATTTAATGAAGCGCATACAAGTATGAAAATGAGCGAGTACATTGATTTGCTCAAAAGAGAACCAACCAACTACCGTATTTTTTTATACAATTTACTTAAAGAAGTACCAGAACTTCAGAATGATTTTGAATACCCCGATATTGGGTTTAATTTCATGAAGAAAATGCCGATGTTATTTTTCGGAGGAGGAGGTTCTAAAGTATTTATGCATTATGATATAGATCTTGCAAATATTCTTCATTTCCATTTTCATGGAGAAAAACAATGTGTACTGTTTCCTCCTTCAGAGACAAAATATTTATATAAAGTACCGCACTCATTAATATCGCATCAGGATATAGATTTTGAAAATCCAGATTTTGCAAAATGGCCTGCATTAAAACATGCTAAAGGATATATTACAAATTTAAAACACGGTGAAACACTTTATATGCCAGAAGGATATTGGCATCAGATGACTTATCTGACTCCTGGATTTTCTATGAGTATTCGTTCTGTCCCCAAAAAGACAACTAACTTCATCGAAGCTACATATAATGTTTTTATAATGCGATATCTGGATAACTTTATGCGAAAAACAAGAGGTCAAAAATGGATTCAGTATAAAAATAATAAAGCTATATCCAGAACTAATAAAAGGAATAAAATCTTAAGTGTTTTTTAAATCAGAAATAAAATTTGGTATGCAGAACTCATCTTGACTTTTTTCATTTGTCCTAAAAATTGAGATTCTTTGTTTAGGTAACATTTTTTTTTGAATTTTATAGCAATTACGAAGCAATAAAAAGAAAAGATATGGGTGAAAAAGATAATTTTGCAGGAAGTTATAAAAAGTAAAAAGAGTTCACTGATAATACCGAAAAAGCCAAATGAATTTTATCAAATTTTTATTGCTGATCAGTGCTTCTCAAGGGTTTATTTTTGGAACAGTTGTTTTGTTTTCGCCATTTTTTAAAACCAAATACAATAATTATTTAAGTTATTCAATACTGGTTCTCTCTTTGTTAATGCTCAATATGTTTTTGGATAATATTGGATTTTTTAATACATATCCTAAACTAAGCATTATTGATGATATAGAATGGATTTTTCTTTTCCCAGTGACTTTTTTCTATTATAGTATTACATTAATTACTCATAAATTAGAGAAAAGTAAAAAACTAAAATGGCTTTTTGTGCCCTTACTAATGTCAGTTATTCTTAATGTAGTAGTAGATTTAGAGAAGGATTATAAGGCGTATACAATCATTATAGATAATAAAGAGCAAATTTTTTCTGGGCTATTTGATATAGAAGAAATAAGTTATTATATATTTAATCTTGTACTATTGATTTGGTCAAATGTATTGATTAAAAGATTAGATGAATTATATGATAATAACCAATTAAAGTGGATCAAGTCAGTATGGAGATCAGTATTTGTACTTACTGTTATTTGGATAGTTTTAGCTTTAATTGAAGAGGAAATTATTGAGGAGGGAAACCCTGAGGTTTTGGTAGCTATTCTTTCAATAGGCCTTTCATTTTTCATGTATTGGATTTTTTATAATGGAATCTATAAATTAAAGCTTGCTACAGATCAAAAGGAAATTTTAGATATTCTAAATAAAAAGAACTTTTCTCTTAGAGATGATCAAATATATGCCGAAAGAGAACTATTAAATAACAAGAAAACTAAAATACCAGATGATATAGATGAAACTACTACTGGTTTTTCTAGAGATAATATACATTTCATGACGTTAGAATTATTAATTTATGATGAATTTATTTATAGAGATCAAGATTTGAATCGTGAGATTGTTGCAGAAAAATTAGGGATTAGTTCTGGATATCTATCACAAATTGTAAACTCTATTACAGATAAAAATTTCACTTCATATATTAATCATTTTAGGATTCAAGAAGCGAAACAAATGATTATAGATCCTGAGTTTGATAAGTATAGTTTAACAGCAATAGGATTAGAAGCGGGGTTTAAATCTAAAACAACATTTTATAAAGTTTTCAAAAAAGAAACGGGGCTTACTCCAAGTGAATTTAAAAAACAATGAAAGAAGTCCCGATTTATTAACTCTTAATAAAACTGCACTGCTGATTGTTTTTGCACTTATAGTTTTGGTGAAATATAAAACTTAAAACTACAGGTATGAAATTTAAAAATAAGATGTATGGTGTTACTTCTCTAGTAAAAAATTTTCTTTTATCCTTTTTATTTTTTTTTCTAATCTCGTGTAACGCTGATAATGATTTACCTTTAGGATCTTCAAAAAGTAAATTCTGGTTTGCAGCAGATAAAGGATATATTATCGAACTTAATGATGATAAAAATGTCTTGTATAATGTGTCCTCTGCTGGTTGTACAATTCTCAATGATGATTTTATACCCGAAGAATTAGCAGGGTTGCGGTTAGAAGAAGTGGGTGAAAATGAACTTCTGGGGACTTCAGATCTTTTTGAAACAGAAGTTAATTTTGTGAGATTGCCAGATCAAAATAATCATTGCTCACCTGATCAGATAGCAAATACAAAAGATCCAAAAATAAACTATGACTATTTCTGGAATATATTTAATGATTATTATGCGTTTTTTGAAAAAAGAAATGTGAATTGGACAGAGTTTGAAAACTTAAGAGATCAGGTAACAGAAGATAATTTTTATGATATTATTGAAGAGCTGGTTCTTAAGTTGAAAGACGGTCATGTAAGTGTTAAAGACGAAGATAATGATATAGAAATCGAATCTGGGTTTCATAATTTGATCGAGCGATTAAATACTAATCTTCAGGGAGATTTGGTTATAGAAAGTATAGATGACTACTGGGAAATCCTAGAAATAAAAAATAATATAATAGCAGAAAAATATATTAAAGAAGAAGTATTTCAAAACGATGGAGGAAATATGTTTTGGGGATTAGTAACAGATGATATCGGTTATGTGGCAATACATGATATGGAGGATTTTGGTACTGGTTTTGAAAATGAAATATCAGCACTTAATGAGGCTCTGGATGACTTAATGGATGCTATAAAAAAGTGGGGAGTTTCTAAATTGATTATCGATGTTCGCTTTAATGGAGGAGGTCATGGAAAAATCTCAATGGATATTGCGTCTCGTTTTGCGAATAGAGAATTACCTGTTTATTCTTATAAGGCAAGGTTAGGAGATGGGTTTACTGCACCCAAAACAATTTCAATAGGTCCAAAAGGTGATTTTCAATTTACGGGTAATATTGTTCTTTTAACTAGTCCTGTTACTGCAAGTGCAGCCGAGTCATTTGTTTTATGCCTTAAGGATTTATCTTATGTAACGATTGTAGGAGAAAACACTAAAGGTGTCTTTTCTACAGAACTTACTCATTCTTTACCTAATGGAGCAACGGTTGTGCTGTCTAACGAAGTGTTTAGTGATATAGAAGGGACAGTTTTTGAGGTTCTTGGAATTGGACCTGATAATGAAGAAAATCGAGTGCCATTTTTATCTACAATAGATTTTATTGAAGAAAAGGACAGTGGAATTGATTTGGCAATAGAAATATTAAATTAGACACTTTAAAATCAAAAACCTCAAAGGGTGTCATAAGGATATCTTTTGGGGTTTCTTAGTCAAAAAGCTCATTCATTTTTTCATAAACAAGATGCGTCTCCCAGCCTCGATATAAAAGGTAATCAACTAGTTTTTTGCGTTTTTTGTTATTGTTTTGTTCGATAAGACTATGATATTTTTTTTCTGAGAGAGTATGAAAGGTTTCAAAATAATCTTTTTCTGGAATCTCTTTAAGTGCTGTTTTTATATTATATGCAGAGATATCACGAAATTTAAGTTCTCTTACAATACGTTGTTTTCCCCATTTTTTTATAGTAAACTTCCCTCGTGCAAAACTTTTAGCAAAACGTTCTTCATTAAGAAAATTATGTTCTAAGAGATGTAGTATGATTTTTTCCTTGGCCTCTGGAATTAGCATCATTGTTTTGAGCTTACTTTCGATATCCTTGTGACATCGTTCTTGGTAGGCACAATAATGTTCCATTTTTGCTGTCGCTTCTGCTATAGTTACAGATTTAAGAGGATTTTTGTACATGATCACAAATGTACAGCACTTTTACTATTTGTTTGTAATTATATTTTGAGTAGTTTTTTGAATTCAAAAAACTACTCAAAATATAATTTTTATTCATTTTACTATGAAAAGTTGCTCGAATTGACTTTTTTAAATTTTAGACCTTCCAAAATATACAACGGGTTATAAAATAGTATATTTATACGTTAATAATTAACCGTAGAATCAGATTTAAAACCTCGTGAAACTAAAAAACCCATACACCTTTTTTAACAAATTTTGTCTCAGGACTCCCCTTTTATCATTAAACTTTTATCATCATCTTACTAAAGATCAAGAAATCTCTATTGATAGTTTTAAAGATGTTTGGAAAGATGATAGTATTAAAGAAGCTATTTTTTTGGCATCACCAGAACTATTTAATGAAATAGAAAAATGGCTTTCAGGTAACTTGAAGGATGTCAAAAAGAGCAAACGACTAGAATCCTCCCTGTTAAAGTATATCTCAAGAATGAGTTCTCGCTGTACTCCATTTGGGTTATTTGCAGGATGTAGTATTGGAGAATTTGGTGAAGTTAATAAGATCAAATTAACTGACCATAAATATAATAAAAGACAAACCCGTTTTGATATGAATTTTTTGGTAGCTTTTTCGCAGAAATTAGCTAAAGAAGAAATAATAAAAAAACAACTACTTTGGTATACAAATAATAGTCTTTATAAAATAGGTGATCAGTATAGATATGTAGAATACAAGTATAACAAACATAATAGACGGGAACATTCTATAGAAGCTGTAGCATATACAGAATATCTAGAAACAATAATTAAAAGTGCCCAGTCAGGTAAAAAAATTAGAGAGTTAGCCAACTTATTAGTTAATGATGAGATTACCTATGAAGAGGCAGAAGAATTTATAAGTGAACTGATAGAAAATCAAATTTTGATAAGTGAAATAGAGCCCTCTGTAACTGGTAAGGATTTTTTAATACAGTTAGAGGAGTGTCTTAAAACATTAGACGGTACCGAAGCTGTCTTAAAAGAGATCAAATATTATCAGGTATTCTTGGGTCAAGTAGATCAAAAACTTGGTAATGCAGCAGGAGACTATCTACAATTAAGTGAACGGGTATCACAACTAGAAATTCCTTTTGAATTGAAATATCTATTTCAGACTGATATGTATACCAAGATACAATCCAATCAACTGGATAAGCGATGGGGATATAAATTTAAACGAGCTTTAACACTTTTAAACAAGATCAGTACAGCACCTTCAGAAACGCATTTACAGAGATTTAAAGATGCATTTACAAAACGATACGAAACTCAGGAAATCCCATTGGCTATTGTATTAGATACAGAGGTAGGAATTGGCTATCTGCAAAACCAAAATGGAGGAGATTCTACTTCTTTTTTAGATGATCTGTACATTCCTTCAAAAACAGTTTCTAGTCAGGAAATAGGATGGAGTCCTTTTCAGGAAATCTTAAATCAAAAATTACAGGAGATTCATAAAGAAAATAAATATACGTTACACTTTGAAGATAAAGATGTAGAGCATCTCGAACTTACTTGGGATGACTTACCCGATACCATGTCATCTATAGTACAGATTGCACATATTGACGGAGAAGAAAAAATGATGTTTTCCTCTGTTGGGGGATTATCAGGAGCTAATCTTTTGGGTCGATTTTCGACAGGGAATGATGATATTCAGGATCATGTTCAGCATATCGCAGCAATAGAACAAGAAATGTATCCTAATCAGATTCTGGCCGAAGTAATTCATTTACCAGAATCCAGAACTGGTAATGTGATTCGTAGGGCTACCGTTAGAGAATATGAAATCCCATATTTAGGAAAATCAAACGTGCCCAAGGAGTATCAGCTTGCCATATCCGATCTCATGATATCTGTTCGATATGGTCGTATTATTTTACGATCTAGAACTCTCAATAAAGAAATTATACCACGATTAACCAATGCTCATAATTATAGTGTTAATGCATTGCCTGTGTATCATTTTTTGTGTGACGTGCAGAAACAGAATGGGCGATCTGGTTTGGGATTTTATTGGGGAGAGGCATTAGAGAAACATGATTTTCTGCCTAGAGTGGTGTACAAAGATTTTATATTGACAAAAGCTCGATGGAAAATTACTACAGCAAGCATACCTTTTCTAAAGGAGTATATAGATAAAGATAATATTGAAATCATAAAAGATTGGAGAGAAAAGCATAATATGCCTTCATTAGTTCAACTGATAGATGGAGATAATAGCTTATTGATCAACATGAAGAACAGTAATTCGGTACGTATGTGGTTAGGTGCTATAAAAAATAAAAAAGGATGTATTCTTGAAGAGTTTTTCTTTACCGAAGAAGGTAAGCCTGATGGGCAAAAAGGAATAGTACAGCAACAAAATAATAGTTATACCAATCAGTTTGTTATATCTCTATATAATGAGAAAAAACTAGAGAACGCCCGATCAAGAAATAAAGTGTCAAAAACGGTCGGAGTTTAAGTCAAATATTAGTTGTCATTCGGGATATGCCAGTATCTAAATTAAACCTGAAAATTAAAACCTTTCAAAGGCGAAGTGCTAAGATAACTAAGAGCAGAAAATAATAAAAAGTTGACATTCCTCAATATAGACAGGGATTTATAATAGTAACAATACATGAGTACGAAACGAACATATATATTAGGAGATGAATGGTTATACTATAAAATCTATTGTGGAGCCAGAACTTCAGATGTACTCCTTGCAGAAACGATAAAGCCTCTTACAGATCAGTTGCTGCAACAAGGACAGATAGACTCTTGGTTTTTTATACGTTATGGAGATCCAGATTTTCATATCAGAATACGATTTCATTTACCAGATATAAAAGCAATTGGAGAGGTGATTTTACAGATAAATGCAGCATTACAAGATTATGTAGAGAAGCATATAGTGTATAAAATACAAACAGATACTTATTTGAGGGAATTAGAGCGATATGGCACCCGAACGATCGATATATCTGAAAAATTGTTTTTTTATGATAGTGAGATGCTATTGAATGCTATAGGAATGATAGAAGACGAAGAGTTATACTTCTTGTTTGTGGTAAAAGCGATAGATCGATTGTTAGAAAGCTTTAACTATGGGGAACAAGAAAAACTAACATTGGTACATAGAAACAGTCAGTCTTTTAAGAAAGAGTTTCATGCTGATAAGACCTTAAACAAACAATTAGATAAAAAATACAGAGGTATAAAAAATAGGCTTTCTTCATTTATAGAGACCAAAGGGATGCCAGAAGAGTATAAGATTTTAGATGATTTAATAAATCATAAAACTCAAAAATCAACAGCTATAGTACAGATGATTATGAGTATGAAACAGGATGGCAGTTTAGAAGTGTCGTTGGATGATTTAATGAGTAGTTATGTTCATATGTTGGTAAATCGAGCTTTTCGATCCAAACAACGTTTTTACGAACTGGTATGTTATGATTTCTTGTTGCGTTATCAAAAAACAAAAGTGAGTTATAATAAAGTGTAATATGTAACTTGTTGATTTTTATTTAAATATATTCATAAATGAGAGATGTGTAAAACCAAAAAACCCGGTACTCATACTTAAGTCCGGGCTTTATTTCATCTTATCACTTCACCATCTTTATCGTGAAAATGATATTCTAAATACGTGTAAGCGTCTCTAGGTACAATCTTAACCCATCGTTTATGGTTAAAATACCATTTGGATCGGGTGGATGGAAATCCTTTTGTTAAAAAAGCTGCAATAAAAGGATGCGCACTTAGCGTTATCTTTTTATGTTCTTTCTTAATTAATTTTTCTAATTCGACCTTTATTTTTTCTATCAAAACTATAGGTGCCTCAACTTCACCATTTATTCCGCTTGGATCATCCTCACGGGTTTTGATATTCATTTCTGGTCGCACGCGTTGTCGCGTGATTTGAATCAAGCCAAATTTACTTGGCGGTAATATTTTATGCTTCGCTCTGTCGTCTTTCATCTCTTCTCTTAGTTGGTTAAAGAGAGTTCTACGGTTATCAGCATTATTCATGTCAATAAAATCGACTACAATAATACCTCCCATATCTCTTAGGCGTAGTTGACGAGCTACTTCAGCTGCACTGATTAGGTTAACTTCGAGTGCAGTATCTTCTTGGTTTTTGGCTTTGTTAGATCGGTTGCCACTATTTACATCGATTACATGCATTGCTTCTGTATGTTCGATAACCAAATAGGCGCCCTTACTCATAGATACCGTCTTGCCAAAACTTGTTTTGATTTGCCGTTCAATACCATATTTTTCAAAAATTGGTATTTTAGGATTATGAAGTTTTACAATTGATTCCTTTTTTGGAGCAATTTCTTGCAGGTATTCTTTAATTCTACTGTAGAGATCTTCATCATCTACAATAATAGAAGTAAAAGAGTCATTAAACACATCTCTTAATATAGAAGATGCTCTGTTCATTTCACCTAATACTTTAGACGGATGATGCGCTTTGTGCATTTTTTTGCACATGGTTTCCCAGCGTCCCACCAGATTTTGTAAATCTTTGTCTAGTTCTGCTACTTTTTTGCCTTCTGCTACAGTACGTACGATAATACCAAAACCTTTTGGTTTAATGCTTTTGACAAGCCTTTTTAAGCGGTCTTTTTCTTCAGAAGACTCTATTTTTTGAGAAATAGAGATCCGATTAGAAAAAGGTACTAATACAATATATCTACCAGCAATCGATAGCTCTGAGCTAATTCGAGGGCCTTTGGTTGATATAGGTTCTTTAACTATCTGTACTAACAGTGATTGATTTGATTTTAACACATTGGTAATAGTACCGTGTTTATCAATATCATCCTCTACAGAAAAATCCTTTAGAGAATAATTTTTTAATTTACCTGTGCTTACACGTTTTATGAATTTAAGTAAGGAAGATACTTGAGGACCAAGGTCGTGATAATGCAAAAATGCATCTTTTTCATACCCAACATTCACAAATGCAGCGTTTAGACCTGGAACAGATTTTCTGATTTTGGCGATAAATATATCACCTACCGAAAAATCACTATCATCTTCTTCCTTATGTAATTCAATTAGTTTTCCATCCTTTAGTAAGGCAAAATCTGTAGAGGAACCCGACCTAATAATCAATTCGTTGTTCACTCTAATTAGATTTTTATCCCGATAAATCGGAATGGATTAAACAATTTTTTCACAGGAATTTTGCAATTCCGTTGAAATAAAATAACTCTATCGGTAGTGGATAGTATATTTTATTTCGATTTCAAAGAACATTACTTTTTAAACAAAAAAAGTAGTTAGAAACTACTTTTTCTTGTGGCGGTTGGCTCTTCTTCGTTTTTTACGCTTGTGCGTAGCTACCTTGTGTCTTTTACGTTTTTTACCACTTGGCATAGTGTGTGTATTTTATTTGTTATTAGTTACTTTACTTCTACATTAGTTTTTACGCCTTCTACAAAAACTTTTGCGGGCTTAAACGCTGGTATATTGTGTGCTGGAATCTTGATCGTGGTATTCTTAGAAATGTTACGTCCTGTTTTTTCTGCTCGAGTTTTGATAATAAAACTACCAAATCCTCTAAGATAGACGTTATCACCGCTTTCTAGTGAACTTTTCACTTCTTCCATAAATGTTTCAACAGTTGCCTGTACATCTCCTTTTTCTATTCCTAATTTTTCTGAAATTTTTGCTACAATATCTGCTTTAGTCATTACAATACCTATTAAGGGGTTTTTAAATTTTCAAGGGGGCAAATATAACAATTTAAAATCCAAAATATCAATACTTAAGATGATATTTTCATCTTTAAACGTTTAATTTTGTAAAACTTATAATTTTATTATGATTTTTTCTAAAAAACTCATTTTGTGGTACTTACAAAACAAAAGATCAATGCCATGGCGAAAAACCAAAAATCCATACCATATTTGGCTTAGCGAAATTATACTTCAGCAGACCAGAGTTGCACAAGGATTACCATATTATATATCATTTACAACTACTTTTCCTACTGTATTTGATTTGGCAAATGCAAGTGATGATGAAGTGCTTAAATTATGGCAAGGATTAGGGTATTATTCTAGAGCTAGAAACCTACACGCTACAGCAAAATATGTGGCCAATGATTTAAAAGGTGTTTTTCCTTCTACATATAAGAATTTATTACAGTTAAAAGGAGTTGGAGATTATACTGCAAGTGCAATAGCTTCTATTTGTTATAATGAAGTGGTTCCAGTAGTTGACGGAAATGTGTATCGTGTTTTATCACGGTATTATGGAATAGATACTCCTATTAATAGTACAAAAGGAATTAATGAGTTTAAAAAATTGGCAATAACGTTAATGGATCATCACGAACCTGCAGAATACAATCAGGCAATTATGGAGTTTGGAGCATTGCAGTGTAAACCCAAAAGTCCGTATTGTATTGTTTGTCCTCTGCAAGATAGTTGCGAAGCACTAAAAAATGGAACCGTATCCTCTTTACCTGTTAAACTTAAAAAGATAAAAGTAAAAAAACGATACTTTAATTATCTGGTGTTTTCTTCTTCTGATCAAAAAACTATCTTACAGCAAAGAGTCGGTAATGGAATTTGGAAAGGTTTGTATGAATTTCCTCTAATAGAAGGTGAAGCCATAGAAATTGATGACATAGTGTCAAATCCTGTTTTTCAAAAAGTAGTCAATACCATAGAATATGAGGTAATACCTTATAAAGAGGAACCAATAATACATAAGTTATCCCATCAACATTTATATACCATGTTTTATATTGTAAAGTTAAATATGACGCTAAATAATGATGAAGATCAGAAAAAGGTTAGTTTTAAGGATGTACGTTCTTATCCTGTTCCCATTTTGTTAGGTAATTTTATAGAAGCATTTTTTAAGTAAGATACGTTAAGTAGATTCTTGTAATATTGTATTTATTGATTTTTTATTACATTTACTAGATCACAATGTTGTTATTAGAGTATAGGATGAAATAAGAACTATTCTGATAGCGTTATTTATAAAGGTTTGTTATTTCTTTGCAAGTATAAACCTTAACTACAAACTATAATTAAAAATGTCTGGAACACTAAATAAAGTAATGCTTATTGGGCATACGGGAGATGAGGTTAAGATGCATTATTTTGAAGGAGGTAATTGTATTGGAAGATTTCCGATCGCAACGAATGATTCTTATGTAAATAAAAGCACAAATGAACGCGTAACGACTACTGAATGGCATAATATTGTTGTGAGAAATAAAGCCGCAGAGATTTGTGAGAAGTACCTTAACAAAGGAGATAAGATTTATATAGAAGGACGTTTAAAAACCAGGAAATGGCAAGATGAACAAGGGAAAGATAGGTATAGTACAGAAATACAGTGTACTGATTTTACTTTTCTGACACCCAAAAATGAGAACCCATCTTCTGAGTCGAGACCTCAGAATACAACTCAGCAAGTGACCTCCTCTGTGAGCAATCCGAAAGAGGCTTCGCCTGATTCACCAGCAACTGAAGAGGATGATCTTCCGTTCTGATATGTTTAACTAAACAAAGATAATTTGGACCCTGATCCTGAACCTTTATTTATTTCACTATTCGCTTTTGATCCAATGCAAACCGTTAATTTGGTGATGCTTATAGTGTTGCTTGTTTTTTCTGCTTTAATATCAGGAAGCGAAGTAGCACTGTTTTCCTTAACTTCTACAGACTTGAAAGATGAAGAAAATGAATCGAAAAATCTTAAAACGATTGCAAAACTATTAGATAACCCTAAAAAATTATTAGCCACAATATTAGTAGCAAACAACTTTATCAATATTGCAATCATACTACTTTTTGATACTTTAGGGAAGGTTTATTTCAAAGACCTTGATTATGTATGGTTTGGCTGGATTAATGTCAGGTTTTTGGTAGAAGTAGGTTTGGCTGCTTTTTTGATCTTATTGTTTGGTGAGATCTTACCAAAAATATATGCTAGTAGAAATAAAATGAAATTTGCCATGTTTATGGCTCGCCCTCTTAGGGTTTTGGATTGGATTATCACTCCAGTTAGTATCCCAATGCGTAGTGTTACTATAGGGATTCACAATAGATTAGGAAAACAGAAGTCTAATTTAAGTGTAGATCAGTTATCGCAGGCATTAGAATTAACCTCTGATAAGGATACTACTGATGAAGAAAAGAAAATCCTAGAAGGAATTGTATCTTTTGGAAATACTGATACAAAACAGGTGATGCGACCCAGAATGGATATTTTTGCATTGAATAATCTGGCATCCTATAAAGAAATTCTACCAGAAGTTATCGAGAATGGATATTCACGTATTCCTGTTTATGAAGATAATATTGATAAGGTGATTGGGATTCTATATGTAAAAGATTTGTTACCACATATTAATGAAACTAATTTTGATTGGATACCATTATTAAGAGACCCTTATTTTGTACCAGAGAATAAAAAACTTGATGATTTGCTTAATGATTTTAAAAATAAAAAGAATCATTTGGCTATCGTAGTAGATGAATATGGCGGGACTAGTGGATTGATCTCTTTAGAAGATATCATTGAAGAAATTGTTGGTGATATTAGTGACGAATTTGATGATGAAGATTTGATATTTTCTAAACTTGATGATCAAAATTATGTTTTTGAAGGAAGGACAGCGCTAAAAGATTTTTATAAAGTATTAAGACTCGAAGACAATGATGTTTTTGAGGGGAAAAAAGGGGATGCAGAAACGATTGCAGGGTTATTACTGGAAATATCGGGGAGTTTTCCAAAACGTGGAGAAATAATTAGCGTAAACCAGTATGCTTTTAAGGTAGAATCATTGGATAATAAACGAATAAAACAAGTGAAATTGACCATTAATGAAAAAGAAAATAGTTAGATTTTTTTTAGTAACAAGCATATTATTGCTACTTTCTTGCGGTGGTGAAATCTTACCAAAACCAGAAGGAATGTTGCGATTGAGTTATCCTGATCCAGAGTATAAAGAAGTTATTTTGCCTTGTCCTTATTCTTTTGAAAAAAATGATTTTTCAGAATTTCAAAAAGCCAGAAGAAATAATAGATGTTGGTATAATCTGGAGTATAAGAAGTTAAATGCGACCATGTATATTTCTTATTTTAGAATCAATAATAACCTTGATTCGTTGCTAAGAGATGCTCAAAACCTTACTCAAGAACATGTGATTAAAGCAGATGGTATTTTACAGGAACCTTATATTGATGAAAAAAATAGGGTTTTTGGTATGTTTTATGAAGTATCTGGAGATGCGGCTTCACAGTCTCAGTTCTATGCAACAGATAGTATTAATCATTTTGTACTGGGGTCTATGTATTTTAAAGTAAAACCTAATTATGATTCTATTCTTCCAGCGGCCAATTACTTGCGTAATGATATGAGACAATTAATGGAAACTCTTCGTTGGAAAGAATAGTTAATTTTCCTCTAAAGCAGAACTAATACATTTATAATTTCATCATTTTTGCAGTTTACCTTTTGAAAGATGCAAAATACAAAGTTGAAATGGATATATCTTGTTATACTATCACTGGTTTGGGGTAGTTCGTTTATCCTTATTAAGAAGTCTCTTATAGGTCTTACTCCTATGCAATTAGGGGCGTTAAGAACTCTTTTTGCTGCAGTATTTTTATTTCTAATAGGTTTTAGAAGTATGAAAACTATAGCGGCATCTGATTGGAAATGGATAATAATATCTGGTTTTTTTGGGACATTTATCCCAGCCTTCTTGTTTGCCTTTGCTGAAACAGAAATTGATAGCGGAATTGCATCAATTCTTAATTCTACAACACCATTAGTAACGCTTATTTTAGGAGCTTTTATTTTTTCTATTCGATTTAATAAAAACCAATTGATAGGAGTAATTGTAGGACTTGTTGGTTGTATTGCGCTAATATTAGAAGGAGCTTCAGTAAATCCTAATCAAAATTATTTGTATGCCTTGTTAGTACTTTGTGCTTCGGTTTGTTATGCAATAAATGTAAATATCATAAAACGATATATGCAACATATATCTCCTATGGCTATTGCAAATGGAAATTTTATTGTACTTGTTATTCCATCAGTATTGGTATTGTACCAGTCTGATTTTTTTAGAAGTGATCTGATTTCTAATCCAAGGATGCATGAAAGTTTGATATACATATCTATACTGGCAGTCGTAGGAACAGGAATTGCCAAAGTTTTGTTTAATAAATTAGTACAGATCAGTACCCCGGTTTTTGCGACTTCTGTTACCTATACAATTCCTATTGTAGCTTTGTTGTGGGGTATTTTAGATGAAGAACAATTTACTTTTTATCAAGTGTTGGCTTCTAGTGTTATTGTTCTAGGAGTCTATTTAGCTAATCGTAACAGATAGTATTGTATCTTGTTGTTTTTTAGTGAATTAACATCTTTTTAAGGTTGAAAAGCTCTTAAATTTCATATTTTTAAGTAAAAATTTTAAAGAAAGAAACTATGAAAAAGTCAACCATCCCTGTTAAATATGGAGTTTTAATTGCAATCGGGCTCATCATATATTTTTTAATTCTTTCATTAATAGGAGTGCAAACTAACCCTGTATTTAGCCTTGGTAATGGCATTATTGTTGCTTTTGGATTGTATAGTGCGATGAAAAATTTTAAAAAAGAAAAAGAACTCGATTTTGATTATCAAAAAGGCTTCATGGTTGGTCTTTTTACAGGTTTTAATGCAACTCTTATTTTTACTGTTTTCTTTGCAATATATGTAACTAATATTAATACTGCTTTTTTGCCAGAAATGCTAGCAAACTGGAGTTCTCACTATCATGTAAGTGTAGGAATAGTCGTTTTTATTGCTGCAATTATGGGTTTTGCAACCACTTTTGTACTTACATTATCCTTCATGCAATTATTCAAAGAAAGCTGGAACCTCAAAAAAAACAGAAATTCTTATTCTGTAGAAGTATAAAATGTTTGTCATTTAATTAATTAGCAGTATATTTGCACCCGCCTATTGAGAAATAAGCACAGTTCATTTTTTATAAAATAATTAATTAAACGTTACGCTATGTACGCAATTGTAGAGATAGCAGGGCAGCAATTTAAAGTTGCAAAAGACCAAAAAGTATTTGTACATCGTTTAGCAGGAGAAGAAGGAGACAAAGTTTCTTTTGATAAAGTTCTTCTTGCGGCAGATGGTGAAAAAGTTACTTTAGGCGCCCCAGCTATAGATGGAGCTCAAGTAGGAGCAAAAATCACGAGACACCTTAAAGGTGATAAAGTTATTGTTTTCAAGAAAAAGAGACGTAAAGGATACCGTGTTAAAAATGGTCACCGCCAATCTCTTACAGAAATTGTAATTGAAAGCATTGTAACTTCTGGAGCTAAAAAATCAGCTCCTAAGGCAGAAGCGAAAAAAGCTGAGCCAAAAGCAAAAGCAGAAACTAAAGCAGCTACTCCTGAAAAAGAAGTGAAAACAAGTACTGAAGATTTGAGTACTAAAACTGTAGCCGAATTAAAAGATATGGCTAAGGCTAAAGGGATTTCTGGGATTTCTTCGATGAAAAAAGCAGACCTAATAGAAGCTTTACAAGGATAATAAATTAGAGAGCAGACATTCTGCTAGTAATAACAATATAAAACCGAAAGAAAATGGCTCATAAAAAAGGAGTTGGTAGTTCGAAAAACGGTAGAGAATCAGAATCAAAACGCTTAGGTGTTAAGATATTTGGTGGACAAGCTGCCGTGGCTGGTAACATCATTGTAAGACAAAGAGGTACGGCCCACAAACCAGGAGAAAATGTATACGCAGGTAAAGATCATACATTACATGCTAAAGTAGATGGTATGGTAAAGTTTACTAAAAAGAAAGATAATAAGTCCTATGTTTCTATAATTCCATTTGAAGCATAAAGGACCTTTCCTTTGTAATATATTGACCCTTTTCAGAAATGAAAAGGGTTTTTTGTTTTTTAAGTGAAATTATAATTGTGTTCCCTTTTTATATGATTCTGATATTGTTTGGAATTCTTTTTTGATGTTATGAAGAGTATAATCATTTTAGCCTAAAACTATTGGGCTGATAAAGCAAAGGGTAAAAAGTAATTTCGTTATTAATTGGATTAAACGAATTGCTTAAATTTACAGCGCCTAAAATTATAAATCGAACAAAAACCATGAAAACTTCAATGTTTAACGCCTTGTGGTGTAGTCTTTTTGTATTATTGACCTATGAAGTTGCAGCACAAGAAATTCCTAAATACGATTACCTTGAAGTTATTGTAATTCAAAAAGCAAACAATAGCGGAAGAGTAAAAAGAATAAAAGTAGAACAACAAACATCTCTAGAGGGCAAACAAATCACAATAGATAAATTAGAGGATTTAGAGAGTACCTCGGATTTATTAAATTATATGAATGCTGCCAATTGGGAATTTATAGATCGGCAATCTATAGTTTCTGATCAAAATGACCCAGTATGGATGAGTTATATTTTTAGAAAAAGCAAGTAATGATATTATGATAAAAGAATAAAACCCTCATCAAACGATAAGGGTTTTATTCTGTCTTAAAAATCAATTTTTAGTATCTGTAATATTCTGGTTTAAATGGTCCTTCAACCGTTACACCAATATATTCTGCTTGTTCTGGTCTTAGGGTTTCTAATTCTACTCCAAGACGTGCCAAGTGCAATTTTGCTACCTTTTCATCAAGATGTTTAGGTAACATATAAACTTCGTTCTTATAGTTGTCAGAATGATTCCAAAGCTCGATCTGGGCAAGAGTTTGATTTGTAAACGAGTTGCTCATTACAAAACTTGGATGACCAGTAGCGCAACCAAGATTAACCAAACGTCCTTCAGCAAGAATAATGATATCTTTTCCGTCAATAGTATATTTATCAACTTGAGGTTTGATTTCATCTTTGGTGTTCCCGTAATTATCATTTAACCAAGCCATATCAATCTCATTATCAAAGTGACCGATATTACACACAATCGCTTTATCTTTTAGAGCTTTGAAATGTTGTGCTTGTACAATGTCTTTATTTCCAGTAGTAGTTATTATAATGTCAGCATTACCAATTACAGTTTCCATTTTTTTAACTTCAAAACCGTCCATGGCTGCTTGCAATGCACAGATTGGATCAATTTCGGTAACAGTAACAATAGAGCCTGCTCCTCTAAAAGATGCAGCAGTCCCTTTTCCTACATCTCCATATCCACAAACAATAACACGCTTACCAGCAAGCATCGTATCTGTAGCACGACGAATAGCATCTACAGCACTCTCGCGACAACCATATTTATTATCAAATTTTGATTTGGTTACAGAATCATTTACGTTAATCGCTGGCATTGGTAATGTTCCGTTTTTCATTCTTTCATAAAGACGATGAACACCAGTGGTAGTTTCTTCAGATAACCCTTTAATACCATCTACTAATTCTGGATATCTATCTAATACCATGTTAGTAAGGTCTCCACCATCATCAAGAATCATATTTAAAGGTTGACGATCTTCTCCAAAAAATAAAGTTTGCTCTATACACCAGTCAAACTCCTCTTCATTCATACCTTTCCATGCATAAACAGGGATACCAGCATCAGCAATAGCTGCAGCAGCTTGATCCTGAGTAGAGAAAATATTACAAGAACTCCATGTTACTTCTGCGCCAAGAGCTTGAAGTGTTTCTATTAACACTGCAGTTTGGATAGTCATATGAAGACATCCTGCGATACGAGCACCTTTAAGAGGTTGTTCATCCTTGTATTCTTCGCGAAGAGACATAAGTCCTGGCATTTCAGCTTCTGCTAATTCAATTTCTTTTCTTCCCCAGGCAGCCAATGAAATGTCTTTTACCTTGTAAGGAACGTAAGGTACTGTTTTGGTACTCATAGTTTTTATTTTATGTTTATGAAGCGCATTCTGGTATTTCGCACTAATTTGTTCTAAATTCGTTTTTCGAAAAATAAGGATGTAACTTCCTTATTTTCGGTTTGCAAAGATAAGTAATAACTTTAAGAATTTAAATGCCTCTTTACAAAACTATAACAGTAGATGAAAGCACTAATCTTTTGATTTGGAAGATCGAAGAGTCTTATGAATGGCTTAGTCAAGGAGTAGAATTAACAAGTCATTGTCGGGAAAGAGTTGATAGTATGAAGTCTGACATGCATCGAAGAGCCTTTATGAGTGTACGACATTTGTTAGCTGTATTTGGTTATAAAGATCATGATTTGTATTATGATGAGTTTGGGAAACCAGATCTTAAGGATGGGAAACATATTTCGATTTCGCACTCATTTGATTATGCGGGAGTTATAGTAAGTGATAAGCTTGTAGGCGTTGATATAGAAAAACAACGAGATAAGATTCATAGAATTTCGCATAAATTTGTAAATGAATTTGAGAATGGATATATAGAAGAAGATGTAGACAAGACACGCTCTTTAACTGTTGTATGGGGAGCTAAAGAATCTTTATATAAATTGTACGGTACTGCTGGTTTGAGCTTTAAACAACATATCTATATTTCTCCTTTTACAATAGATCATCCATTTATCTATGGCGCTATTAATTATAATAATAAGATTAGTCATTATGATATGTCGTTTATAGAATTTGATGGATTTACTTGTGTTTATGCCCAACCTGCTACTGATATTTAGTTTTAAAAAATAAAATAACAAGAGAGGTTTTATTTATATGTTTAAAAAAAGAATGATAACCAAAAAAAACACCTAAAGTCATTCTTTAAATTATTGGCAATACTTACCTTCGTGTTTCTAGAATCGTAAATATCAGTTTTATAAGATGCAAGTATCAGTAGAATTAACACTTACCCCACTTCAGGACAATTTTGAAGAACATATTATTCGTTTTATAAAACAATTACGGGCGTCAGAATTTACAATCTTAGAAAATCCACTAAGTACACAGATATATGGTGAGTATGATAAAGTCATGCCTTTTCTGACAAAAGAGATTAAAAAAACATTTGGTGATATGGATCATGTTTTGGTTTATATAAAAATGGTGAAAAGTAATAGAAGTGATTATGAACCCCATTTTTGATTTTTTCTTCGGGCAGTATTCAGAATACTCTAATTTACATATCATTCTAGAGATTATTGCTGTAATTTTTGGTTTACTCAGTGTGAGCTTTGCAAGAGCTAATAATATTTGGGTGTATCCAACGGGTATTATAAGTACAGCAATATATGTATACTTACTTTTAAAGTGGTCTCTGCTTGGAGATATGTTGATCAATGCCTATTATTTTATTATGAGTATTTATGGGTGGTATGTTTGGACAAGAAAAGTAGATCAAACTCATGTAACTCCTATTTCAAGGACAACTTCTAAGGAAAAGATTATAGAAATATTGATTTTTGTCATCACCTTGTTTTTTGTCTTTACTGTATATATTACTTTTGATAAATGGAATAATTGGACAGCTTATGTAGATACTTTTACAACAGCAATATTCTTTGTTGGAATGTGGTTAATGGCAAGAAGGAAAATTGAAAATTGGATATTTTGGATTATTGGAGATATTATATCGGTGCCATTGTATTTTTATAAAGGATTCACATTTACAAGTTTTCAATATCTATTATTTACTGTCATCGCAATTTTTGGATATCTAAAATGGAAGAAAAACTTAGACAACAGCCTAGCGATTGTATAAAAGTAGTGCTGTTTGGCCCTGAATCTACAGGAAAAACAACTCTGGCCAAACAATTGGCAGAATATTATAACGCCGAGTGGATTCCAGAATATGCTCGAGAATATCTTCAAGAAAAATGGGATAAAACTAAAGAAATTTGCACATACGATGATCTAATGTTGATAGCAGAAGGTCAAATGAAGTTAGAAAATGAGGCAGCAAAAAGAGCAAAGGAAGTTTTGATTTGCGATACAGACCTCTTAGAAACCAAAATCTATTCTGAGGTGTATTTTAATGGTTTAGTTCATCCTGTTTTGGATAAAATTTCATTAGAAAATGTTTATGATTTGTATCTTTTGACTTATATTGACGTTCCTTGGACCCCAGATGATCTAAGAGACAAACCCCACCAAAGAGAAGAAATGTTTTTAAATTTTAAAGAATGTCTTGATAAACATGAGCTTCCTTATATTGTCATAGAAGGAGATGAAACATCTCGTTTTGAGAAAGCAATAACAAATATTAGCCAATTAATAAAGAAGAAAAGTGAATATAACAGATAAAGATATTAAGTTAATCAAATCAAAGGGGTTAACCGTTGAGAAAGTACTTGCTCAGGTAGAAACGTTTAAAAACGAAATTCCTTTTGTAGCATTGAGAAGTGCAGCGACTTTGGATAACGGGATTCTTAAGTTTTCAGAACACTATCAATCAGAATTGACCAAACTGTATGATTCGAGATTATCAAGCCTTGATACAATAAAATTCGTTCCCGCTTCGGGAGCTGCTACTCGAATGTTCAAGGATTTGTTTAGATTTTTGGATAACTATGACTGGGAAAAAGAAAGCTTAAATTCATATACAAACCATGAGAAAGCAAATGCAATACGATTGTTTTTAATTGGATTAGAGAAATTTCCTTTTTATACTCCTATAATGGAAAAAGTAAAAAGTGTATACCCAAAATTCGAATCATTATCAGAAGGAAGACAGTTATATATATTTGTTGAAATGATGTTAAAGGAAAAAGGCTTAAACTATGGTAGTTTTCCTAAAGGTTTGTTGCCTTTTCATGACTATGCAGATAGTATTGCAACTTCTTTTGAAGAACATTTATATGAGGCAGCAGGGTATAATGCAAATGATAAAGGAGATTCAAAATTGCATTTTACAATTTCCAAAGAACATTTAGAAGCGTTTAAGGGCGAATTTGAAAGGATAAAGAAAAAAGTAGAAGAAAAAACAAATACTAACTTTAGAATAACATATTCATTTCAGAAGTCAGAAACCGATACTATTGCGGTAACAGAGGATAACGAACCCTTTAGAACAGAAAATGGAACATTATTGTTTAGACCAGGAGGACATGGAGCGTTAATAGAAAATCTGAATGACCTAGACGGCGACATTATTTATATTAAAAATATAGATAATGTAGTGGTGAGAAAATATCAGGATGAGGTTTCTGGATATAAAAAAGTATTGGCTGGGAAGTTAATAGAAATACAGGATGAGGTATTTCGGATATTAAATGCTATTGATCAAAAAAAACCCTCAGAAGCAGAATTAAAAGATATTAAAAAGTTCTTGGTGCAACAACTTAATGTTAGACTGCCTCTTGATTTTGATAAATTTTCTGATAAATACAAACTACAGTTTTTACGAGAATCTTTAAATCGCCCAATTCGGGTTTGTGGTATGGTAATTAATGAAGGAGAACCTGGAGGAGGACCATTTTGGATTAAGCAAGAAAATGGAAGATTAGTATTGCAGATTATTGAAGCACCTCAGATTGATATTGCAGATCGTAGACAAGAAGATATTCTACATAGCGCTACCCATTTTAACCCTGTAGATTTGGTGTGTGGTGTAAGAGATTATCATGGAGAAAAATTCAATCTGCTTGACTTCGTAGATCCGGATTCTGGATTTATTACACAAAAAACAATGAATGGTAAAATACTTAAAGCACTAGAACTTCCTGGGTTATGGAATGGAGCAATGGCAAAATGGATTAGTGTTTTTGTAGAAGTTCCTCTTACCACGTTTAATCCAGTTAAAACAGTGAATGACTTACTAAAGTCTGCACATCAGGTAACTCTTTTTTCGTGAATACTTCAATAATTCTTAGTGAATTAAAGTTTAAAGCCATTAGAAGTTCTGGAGCAGGAGGTCAACATGTAAATAAAGTATCTTCAAAAATAGAACTTAGTTTTGATGTTATGGATTCAAAGGGATTAACTGATGATGAAAAGTTACTGTTAACTCAAAAGTTGGATTCACGGCTCACTAAATCAAAGGTTCTATTATTATTTTGTGGTGAAAGTAGAAGTCAACATAGAAATAAAGAACTTGTTATTAAACGGTTTTTGGATATGTTAAAAACCAGTCTTCATATTCCTAAAACAAGGAAGCCTACCCGACCTTCTAAAGCATCTATTAGAAAACGCTTGGATAGTAAACAAAAGCAAGCTTTAAAAAAGGCAAATCGTAGAAAACCACCTTTATAAATTAATTGCCATGCCAAAAAACGTGTAATATTTCTACACTTTTGTGTAGATTCCACGATTTTTCACAATCTATATTTTCGCTTCGTAAAAAAGTTAATGAGTTGATATGTAAGTATTTATACTGTTTTTAAATGAGTCCCTGTTTTTGGAACAATTATTACTATCTAGTATAGTGTAGAAATAATTTTACCAATTAACCCAATGAAAAAGTTACCAATGATAGTAGCAATTGTAGTAAGTATTTTTTCGGCACAGGGTGTTTTAGGACAGGATGAATTAGCCGTTCTTACTGATGATGGTTTTGAGTACATGGATTATGAATATGAGCAGCAAGAATATACTGAAATAAATATTGTTGAATTGCCATTGCAAATTCAAGAATCAGCCGCTAAAGACTATGAAAATTATAGAATTGTAAAAGCTTATATGTCAAAAGATAATACATACAAAGTTATTTTACAAGATAAAGAGAATAATACGAAAGTTGTATTTGCAAGCGCTAATGGCGAATGGATAAAGCCGAACAATAAATCTTAAATCTAGGGGTAGAAAAGGATATCGTTTTGCAACCAAGGACGATATAAAGTTGTTTAGTGCTAAAAAAGAGACTCAATCCCAAGGGTCTCTTTTTTTATGTTTTTATTTCAACTAAATGTTTTAAGTTGTAATTTTATACAATAGCTTTTTTCAGATTATAAATTATAAATTATGCCTAAAATACTTATTGTTGAAGATGACGTGGCTTTTTGTACAATGCTTAAAACCTTTTTGGAAAAAAAGGAATATGAAGTTGCTACAGCATTTTCGGGAAGTGAAGCTATTCCACAAATCAAGAAAGAGGTTTTTGATGTTGTATTGGCAGATGTACGATTACCCGATAGTGATGGGATTACTTTATTAGAAGAGATTCTAAAACATAATTCGAATACTCAAGTAATTATTATGACGGGTTATGCCGAAATCAATATGGCAGTAAATGCAATAAAACAAGGAGCCTTTGATTATATTTCCAAGCCATTTAACCCTGATACGATATCCCAGACCATAGAAAAAGCACTAAATGGAAATGGTGCCAATTCAAGCCCAAAGGAAAAAGAAACTAGTGCAACAATTTCCAAAACTTCAAAAAGAACAGACTCCTCTTTTGTAAGAGGAGTAAGTGATGCTTCTAAGAAATTAAACGAATATGTTGCTTTGGTAGCTCCCACACGTATGTCTGTTTTAGTAATTGGAGATAGTGGTACTGGTAAAGAATATGTAGCTAGTAGTGTTCATAAAGCAAGTAAGCGGGCAGAAAAACCTTTCATTGCCGTTGATTGTGGGGCTATTCCTAAAGAAATTGCTTCTAGCGAATTTTTTGGCCACATAAAAGGCTCATTTACGGGTGCAGTAAATGATAAAGTTGGGCATTTTGAAGCAGCAAATGGAGGGACATTATTTCTTGATGAAATAGGTAATTTAAGCTATGAGTTACAAGTCCAATTACTTAGGGCGCTTCAGGAACGAAAAATAAAACCG
This sequence comes from uncultured Aquimarina sp., assembly GCA_947498785.1. Taxonomy (GTDB): domain Bacteria; phylum Bacteroidota; class Bacteroidia; order Flavobacteriales; family Flavobacteriaceae; genus Aquimarina. The sequence goes on from CANMLS010000004.1 coordinate 224,759, forward strand.
GTAGGTAGTAATAAAGAAATAGAGGTGGATATCAGAGTTATTGTGGCAACTAATGAAGATCTGAGTCATGCCGTAAAAGAAGGAGAGTTTAGAGAAGATTTATATCATAGACTTAATGAATTTTCTATAAAAGTGCCTCCATTAAGAGATAGGATCGAAGATCTAATGCTTTTTGCAAATCATTTTCTGGAAGAATCAAATACAGAGCTAGAAAAGCATGTAGTGGGGTTTGCTGATGAAGTATTAGAAGCTTTTAAGAAGTATAATTGGCCAGGTAACCTTAGAGAACTAAAAAATATGGTGAAACGCTCTGTACTGCTTTCTCAGAGCGATATGATAACCTTAGATATTTTGCCAAATGATATAGCATATGCTTCTCATAATGCAAAACAGACTTATGGATTGTTCAAAAATCAAAATGAGCAAGAACTTATTCTGGATGCTTTAGAAAAAGCTAATGGAAATAAAGCTAAAGCGGCAAGAATGCTTTCGATAGATCGTAAAACATTATACAATAAATTAAAGCAATACGATATCAGCCTTTAAACCTATTCTTAGTTCTCTACTTTAAGTTTATCTATTAAAACCTCAGTCTTTTCAATAGCATCTTTTGTAAGCTCCAAAATCAAAGTGTTGTTAAGATGGTATTGATCAGGATGTTCTAATTTCTGTAAAATAGGAACTACTTCTTTTGCTTTTATCTGTTTGAACATTGGTAGCATTTTATGAGCAATTTTTGAAATATGTTGAATATCTTTTTTGTTCATTAATATTTTTAACTGCTTAACATTGTCAATAGTACTTTCATAAAATGTGTCTAGTATAGCATAGAGAGAATCAGAATCGCCTTGTGCAAAGAGCATGAGGTCATTAAGAGAATATTCTTCATCAGAATAACCATTTGTAATGGTTTTTTGAAGATTTCCAAAATCAACACTAAGTACTTCGCTAATGAGGTCAATTAACTCTGTTGGCGCATATGGTTTACGCAAACTACCAGAAAACCCAGCCTCTTGATATTCTAGAAAAGAAGTGTCTGTTCTTCCTGATAATGCAATTACAGGTAAATTAGTATGATTTGGATTGTTTCTAATTGTTTCTAAAAGTTGAAAACCATCCATTTTTGGCATTTGAATGTCAGTAAGAACAAGATCATAGGCATTGATTTGTAGTAAAGAGTTTGCCTCTATACCATTTTTACAGATATCATAAGTTAATCCAGCTAATGAAGCGACTTCACTTGTTAATGCTAATTGACTAGGATCGTCATCTACAATGAGAACTTTTTTATTATTAAAGTTTTGTATTTCAGAGATTTCAGGCTCTTCCTCTGGGATTAATGAGTCAGACGTTTTAATCGGGATTGTAAAGATAAACTCACTTCCTTCATTAGGTTCACTATCCAATTCGATTTTACCATTAAGAAGCTTTATTATCTTTTTGGTGATTGCTAAGCCAAGTCCAAAACCACCGTACCTTTTTTCGGTTGTATCATCACCTTGTGAAAACTCTTCGAATATATGTTGCTGTTGCTCTTTTGTTATTCCTATTCCTGTATCCTTAACAGAAATGGCTAATTGTTTTTCGGATAAACCGTTTTCAATGATTTTACTCTCAATGGTTATCGAGCCTTGATCAGTAAACTTATAGGCATTATTGATAAGATTAGTTAATACTTGTTTAATTCTAAAAGGGTCTCCCAGATGTTGTTTTTTTAATTGACTATCTGTAATTATTTTGATATCGAGATTTTTTTTGTCGTTTATTGGTAGAATGCTCGAAATCGTATTTTCGATTAATTTTTTTGGAGAAAAAGGTAGTTCTTCAATTACCATTCTTCCAGCTTCCAGCTTTGATAAATCCAAAAGATCATTTACCAGATGGAGTATATAGTCTGAAGACTTTTTGAGATGGTCCAAATAATGCTTTTGCTTATTGTCAAGTCCAGTTCTTTCTAATAAATCAGAATATCCTATTACAGTATTTAGTGGAGAACGAAGATCATGAGTAACGGTATTGATTAAAGATTCACGGGTTTTAAGCAATGATTCGGTATATGTTTTTTCGGCTTCCAATTCATTACGATATTTCTGACTTTTAGAAACATCTTTAGTGATTAAAAAAAGAAATATGATCGCTATTAATAAACTTATTGCGGCAATAATTAAAATAATATTAGAAGTTTTATTTAATAATTTAGCAGATGCTCTTATAAGGTCATCATATTGTTTTCTTTCATTACGTTCTATAGCTGCAAGAACATCTCTTAATTGTTTGGTAATGATTTGATCTTTTTTGAGTAAGTTGTTTTCTTTCGCAGATATTTTTCGTTTGTCTTTTTTGTCTTTTTGTTCAAGTTCGGCAAGCACTTGTTTTACAGATGTAGCTAATGAATCAACAGTTTGATTGGTAAGAAGTTTAGCATTGTCTTTTTTTGTATATTCTAAAATATCAATTAGCGCTCTTCTGGTTCGGGGATCATATTGCTTAAATCGTATATCATAATCAGTATAACCACTACCAAAACTTTTATTTATCTTCTCTAATTCATTAATAGCGGTTTCATATACACCTTTTTTCTTTCGTTCCTCATAAATCTTGATGAGCTCTTCTAGGTTTTTGTTTTTGCTATCGATTAGATATTTTATACTGTCTATTTTTCGGGTTTGAAGTGTATCATATGATATCTCAGAAACTTTATTAATAGTGTATAGTATCGTGTCTATTTTATTTTTATAAGTTTCAAATTTCTTAATATCAGAGGTCTGGATTATGTTTCTTGTTAAACTTTCTGCTTCATATAACCCAGTTATAGTTTCTCCTACAAGAAAGAGTTTCTCATTATTATCATTCTTGATTTTGGTAATTTCGGTATAGTTATTTAATTGCTGATAAATAACCCAAAAAGCAGTTACTGCAAGTACACCAGCAAGAAGGTAGCCTGCAATAATTTTAAAAGTAACTGATCTTTTTGTATTCTTCATATTCTTTTATAACTTCAAAAATGCTTTAGCATTGTTTTACATCAAATAAATTTACGATAAATCAATAAAACACAGTACTTTTGCCGAGAAATCTCAAAAGGGGTGTTTTTTTTGATTTTGAATACAGAATATTAAGTATAGGTGTTCATAATTTCAAAAAAGGCTGAGATCATACCCAATGAACCTGGGCAGGTAATGCTGCCAAGGGAGGATCGAGCGTTAAAAAAATGTCCAATTGGCATTTTTAAGGAAGAAGCAAGATGGTGCGTTGGGTAAAAGAGTATTAAGAAAATGTTCAATAGACATTTTCTAACAATGCTAGGATATAAAAAAACAAGTGTTTTGTTTACCTAAAACACCTTTGAATCAAATTAATTATAAAACAGAATAATAGCCCCTTTTATTCGTAACGAGTTTTTACGAATGAAAAAAGTATTATTTTATCCAATCATGTTAATGTTGAGTATTTCTTTAAATGCTCAGAAAAAACAAACCGATTCTATTAATTCTGATGTTGAAAAACTAGATGAAGTTTTAGTAAAATCTGTGCGTGTAGAAGCAGATTTGCCAATTACACATTCTAATCTATCCAAAGAAGAATTAGCCACTCGCAATCTAGGGCAGGATATTCCTATTTTATTGAATTATCTACCAGGAGTGGTTACAACCACTGATGCAGGAACAGGAGTTGGATACACCTATATTAGAGTGAGAGGAAGTGATGCATCCAGAGTAAATGTTACATTAAACGGTATTCCGTTTAATGATGCAGAAAGTCAGGGAACTTTCTGGGTAAATTTACCAGATTTTGCATCTTCAATAGAAAATTTACAATTACAAAGAGGAGTAGGAACCTCAACAAATGGTTCGGGAGCGTTTGGAGCTAGTTTAAACTTACTTACCGATGCTGTTTCTAAAGAAGCAAGTGCCGAAATCTCAAATTCTTTTGGATCTTTTGGCACCAGAAGACATAATGTAAAATTTAGTACAGGATTACTCAATGATCATATAGAAATTGCAGGTCGTTTATCTGCTATTGCTTCAGATGGTTATGTAGATCGTGCTTCTTCAGATCTCAAATCTTATTTCTTGCAAGGGGCATACTTAGATGATGGTACTTTAATTAAAGCAGTTGCATTTGGAGGACATGAGATTACATATCAATCATGGAACGGAATTGATCAAGAAACCTTAGATAATAATAGAACCTTTAACCCTGCAGGTCAATATACAGATGAAGATGGAAATACTCGTTTTTATGACAATGAGGTAGATAATTATAAACAAGATCATTATCAATTACATTGGAATCAGAAATATAATAACCAATGGTCATCCAATCTGGGATTAAATTATACCTATGGGCGAGGGTTCTTTGAGCAGTATAAAGAAGATGAAAATTTTGAAGACTATGATTTCATACCAATCATCTTGGGAGGAGAAACAATAAATACTACTGATCTGGTACGAAGAAGATGGTTAGATAATGATTTTTATGTTATTAATGCTTCTGCAAATTATAAAAACAATATACTGGATATAGATTTTGGAGCATTTTACAGCTATTATGACGGAGATCATTTCGGAGAAGTAATCTGGGCACAAAATGCAGGAGGATCTCAGATAAGAGATAATTATTATTTTGGTAACGGCAAGAAAGATGAGTTTACCATTTTTGGAAAAACTACATATAGGATTAATGATAAATGGAGTGCATTCTTGGATCTACAAGGGCGTTTTGTAGGATATGAAACTTCTGGATTAACCTCAGACCGTGTTGCACTAGAAGTGGATGAGCGTTATGATTTCTTTAATCCAAAACTGGGAGCAACTTTTCAGCTCAATACATCCAATCAATTATACACTTCATATGCCCGAGCCAATAGAGAACCAAGAAGAAGTGATTTTGAAAATGGAGTTGATACAGCAGAAAGACTTAACGATATCGAATTGGGCTGGAGGTTTAAGACCAATAAAACAACAATAAATACCAATATATATTATATGTGGTATAAGGATCAATTGGTGTTAACAGGAGCGTTAGATGATGTTGGAGCGCCAATACGAACTACAAGTGGAGAGAGTTATCGTCTGGGAATAGAAATTGATGCGAATATTATACTTTCTGATAAGTTTACTATCAAACCTAATGTTGCATTAAGCACCAACAAGAATAAAGATTTTATAACATCAAGAGATGGAGATTTGGTTAATCTGGGAGATACAAATATCTCATATTCACCAGATATTGTAGCAGGAAATATGTTTATTTATCAACCAATAAAAAATCTTCAATTAGGGTTTCTTTCCAAATTTGTTGGAGAACAATATATGGGAAATATCGATAGCGAAACTTCTAAGTTAGATAGCTTTTTTATAAATGACCTTAACATTGTTTATGAAATTAAAAATATACCCGTTTTTAAATCTATTGTATTAACAGGGTTGGTTAATAATGTTTTTGATTCAGAATATGTATCTAATGGATACTTTTTTACATTTGATGATGATTTTTCTAACCCAGGGACAATTACTACTGTCGAGGGAGCAGGCTTTTATCCACAAGCAGGAATCAATTTTTTGGTTGGCGCAACATTAAAATTTTAATATTTCTAGTAAAAATTAAAATGAATTTTATATAAAAAGTTATGAAAAAGGGTCTTTGAAGAAGGGAACACGATTTTCAAGACCTTTTTTTATACTTCAAAGACTCTTTTTAGTTAAAATTTGAATGATTTTTTCTCTTCGAAAACACTTTTTAGTTAAAATTTTAATAGTTTTTCTTCTTCGAAAACACTTTTTGGTTAAAATTTGAATGATTTTTCTTCTTTGAAAATGTTTTTAATATTTCAGAACTACAAATCATATCAATTAGAATTCAAAATTTTTATTTCGTTATAATAAAATATATAACAAAAGAATAGTGTTTCTTGGTTTTGCCTGAAACAGACTCAGTGATAAGGAAATATACTTTTTAAATAATAACTTGTTCTTTTAAGAAGTTTGATTATTTTTACAACATAAACTTTAGGGGTGTCTTCGTTATATCGAATTCTGAGAAAAACCCTTTGAACCTGATGCGGTTAGTACCGACGAAGGGAAAAGTTAATATCACAGAGTATATGTGATTTTTCTTATCAAATAGGTAGTCCTACCTAAAGTTTATGGAATTAATCTAAAAAATGATGACCATAAACGTTAACAACAAAACGCAATCTATTTCAGAAAATAGTTCTGTTTTAACAATGTTAGAACAACTAGGTGTTATTACAAATGGAATTGCAATTGCTATCAACAATGAAATTATTTCAAAAGAAAAATGGAATAAAAGACAATTACAAAACGAAGATCAGGTAACTATTATTAAGGCTACGCAAGGAGGGTAATTGTGGCGAAGTGAGATTGAAAAGTAACATGTAGGTCTTCGACAAGCTCAGACTGACATTCAATATAATAAAAGGCAAATAACTAAATGCATAAAACATAACTCCAATTATGAAGAAAATAGATACTGCACCACAAGAAAAAGTAATTTCTACAACGCCATTTCCAAATTCTAAAAAAATATATGTATCAGGAAACATACACCCACAAATCAATGTGGCCATGCGAGAGATTTCTTTGGATGATACTACAGATAGTTTTACAGGTAAAAAAACACCTAATCCGGCAGTAACCGTATATGATACCAGTGGCCCTTATACCGATCCTTCAAAAGAGATTAATGTGCATGATGGTATTGAGCCCATACGCGAACAATGGGTTTTGGATAGAGATGATGTTGAGGAGTTGAGTGGTTTTTCTTCAGAATATTGTAACCAAAGGCTTAATGATTCTAGTTTGGATCACTTAAGATTTAATCATCTGCGTAAACCAAAGAGAGCAAAGCAAGGAAAGAATGTTTCGCAAATGTATTATGCAAAACAAGGTATCATAACTCCAGAAATGGAATATGTCGCAATTCGCGAAAATCAAAAATTACAAGAAGTTAAGCGCCTCTCCAAACAACATCCAGGACAAGATTTTGGAGCTAGTATTCCAGAGGTAATCACTGCAGAATTCGTAAGAGAAGAAGTGGCAAGAGGTAGAGCAGTGATACCATCTAATATAAATCACCCAGAAAGTGAACCTATGATTTTGGGAAGAAACTTTTTGGTTAAAATAAATGCTAATATCGGTAACTCTGCGACTACTTCTAGTATCGAAGAAGAAGTAGAAAAAGCAGTTTGGGCTTGTAGATGGGGAGCAGATAATATTATGGATCTTTCTACTGGTAAAAATATTCATGAAACTCGCGAATGGATTATTCGTAACTCCCCTGTACCGATAGGAACTGTTCCTATTTATCAGGCATTAGAAAAAGTAAATGGTAAAGCAGAAGACCTTACCTGGGAAATCTTTAAAGATACATTGATCGAGCAGGCAGAACAAGGTGTGGATTACTTTACAATCCACGCAGGAGTACGTTTGGCGTATGTCCCGATGACTGCGAAACGTATTACAGGGATTGTTTCTCGTGGAGGATCTATAATGGCCAAATGGTGTTTGGCACATCATAAAGAAAGTTTCTTATATACACATTTCGAAGAAATCTGTGAAATCATGAAATCCTATGACGTTGCTTTTTCCCTTGGAGATGGATTACGACCAGGTTGTATAGCAGATGCTAATGACGAAGCACAGTTTGCAGAACTAGAAACGCTTGGAGAATTAACCAAAATAGCATGGAAACATGATGTGCAAACCTTTATAGAAGGGCCAGGTCACGTGCCAATGCATATGATCAAAGCTAATATGGATAAGCAACTAGAAGCTTGTGGAGAAGCTCCTTTTTATACATTAGGGCCATTAACTACAGATATTGCCCCTGGGTATGACCATATTACCTCGGGAATCGGAGCTGCAATGATTGGGTGGTATGGTACCGCTATGTTATGCTATGTAACACCAAAAGAACACCTTGGGTTACCAAATAAAGAAGATGTACGGGTTGGAGTAATTACATACAAATTGGCAGCACATGCTGCAGATTTGGCCAAAGGACATCCAGGAGCACAACATAGAGATGATGCATTGAGTAAAGCACGTTTTGAATTTCGTTGGGAAGATCAATTTAACTTGGCTTTAGATCCAGAAAGAGCAAGAGAATATCACGATGAAACTTTACCTGCAGAAGGCGCAAAAATAGCACACTTCTGTAGTATGTGTGGTCCAAAATTCTGTTCTATGAAAATATCTCAAGAAGTAAGAGAATATGCTGCCAAGAAAGAAATAGATGATCAAAAAGCATTAGAAGAAGGAATGCAGGAAAAAGCAGAAGAATTTAAAGAAAAAGGAAGCGAAGTATACTTATAAATAGGTTGTAGGTTTGAGGGATGTGGTTGTAGGATGTCACACACATTTAGCTTGTCGAAGTGTATCCAATCTCGCCTCTCGAACTTCCTTCTTCAAGTCTGAAATTATGATAATCGTACTAACCTCAGAGCGAGAATTAGAAAATGAAGCTGACTCCATTAATTTGTTATTTCAGAACGGTCTGGAAGTGCTGCATTATAGAAAGCCAACCTTTGATATAGAAGGGTATAGAACACTACTTCGTAAAATTGATTCCAAGTATTATAATCGTATTATGATACATCAGTTTCATGAGCTATGTGAGGAATTTAAACTGAGAGGGATTCATATTCAGGAACAACCTAGATTAGATTTGGGTGAAGAATTAGAAGATTACATTAAAAGATATACGACAAATAATTTTAGGGTTAGTAGTTCTTTTCACGGTAAAAAAGATATAAAAAATTGTAATGTTGACTTCGAATACGTTTTATTAAGTCCTGTTTTTAGTTCGATTTCTAAAGAAGGATATAAAGGAAAGGGATTTGATGTTACAGATCTAGATGAATTCGTAGTTGGGATGGGAGGAATTAATGAGGATACGTTGCAAGCCACATTTGATCTTGGATTCAGAGGAGTTGGCGTTTTAGGTGGTGTTTGGAATACCAAAATACCATTGAATAGTTTTTTGCGAATAAAAGAGGCGTATTCCAAAGTAATTAAAGATATCTAGAGAGATGAAGGATAGACCATATATTCTTACTATTGCGGGATTTGACCCATCTAGTGGTGCTGGACTTACAGCAGATGTTAAAACTATTGAAGCGCTAAAAGGTTATGGCCTGGCAGTGTGTACTGCCAACACAATTCAGAATGATATTGAACTTAAAACATGTTATTGGGTAGATATTGAGGTGATTAAGCATCAAATAGAAATACTTTTTGATCGATTTACTATAGAATTTGTAAAGATTGGGATTATTCAAAACTGGAGGATATTGAATGAGATAATTGATGTTCTGTTAGAAAAAAATAAAAAGATCAAAATCGTATTGGATCCGATATTAAAGTCAAGTTCAGATTTTGATTTTCATAAATCTGACAATGATTCTAATGACCCAAATATAAAACAGAATAATTTTGAAGATGTATTAGAAAAAATCTATCTGTTAACACCAAACTATCAGGAAATAGAAAAGTTATATGCAGATAAAACTACTGAAGAAACAATAGCACATATTAATAGTAAAACGAATCTATTATTAAAAGGAGGTCATCGAAAAGAAGATGTAGGTAAGGATGAATTGTATACCAGAAAAGGAAAACGTTTTACTCTTAACGCTAAAGAACAGAATGTATCAGAAAAACATGGAAGTGGTTGTGTTCTTTCTTCAGCAATAACAACATATTTAGGATTGGGTTTTCCATTATTAAAAGCTTGTTTTAGAGGAAAAAGATATACAGAAAAAGTATTGAGTTCGAATGACACCTTGTTAGGATATCATAGAATTTAGAAACTAGAAGTTAAGATTATGAGAGAAGTTAATTTGCAATATGTATCACAAGGAAAAACACCTCAAGAGCATCTTGATAATATACAAGAAGTTTGTGCTGCGGGATGTAAGTGGGTACAATTTCGTCTTAAGGATGAGGATATCGCTACTTATTTACATACTGCTTTAAAAGCTAGAGATATATGTGATCAATATGATTCTATTTTGATTATCAATGATAATGTAGGTGTTGCTAAAGCAGCTATGGCAGATGGGGTTCACCTGGGTTTAAATGATATGAACCCTCGAGAAGCTAGAGAAATTCTAGGAGATAATTTTATTATCGGTGGAACTGCAAATACAGCAACAGATTGTATGCAACATATACAGGATGGAGTTGATTATATAGGTTTAGGTCCATATAGATATACAACGACCAAAAAGAAACTAAGTCCCATATTAGGATTTGAAGGCTACAAAACTATTTTGGAAGAAGTTCATAAAAATTCTAAAATACCGATTGTAGCTATAGGAGGAATTGTCGAAAAAGATATTTCTGATATTATAAAAACAGGGGTTTCAGGAATTGCAGTTTCAGGAATGTTAACAAATCAAGAGAGTCTGAAAAAAAAGATTCAAAACATAAAAACACAAATTGCTAAATAAATGGATGTATTAAGAATTTCCGATAAAGAATTTTCGTCTAGATTATTTACAGGAACAGGAAAATTTAGCTCAGCTCAAGTAATGCGTGAAGCTTTGCTTGCTGCTGAAAGTGAACTGATTACGGTAGCATTAAAGAGAGTAGATGTTAATGATAAAAATGATGATATATTAAACCACCTAGATCATCCTAGGATTAACCTATTACCTAATACATCTGGAGTTAGAGATGCTAAAGAAGCTATCTTTGCAGCGCAATTAGCAAGAGAAGCTCTAGAAACTAATTGGATAAAATTAGAGATTCATCCCGATCCAAGATATTTGTTGCCAGATCCAATAGAAACTCTAAAAGCAGCTTCAGAATTAGTGAAGCTTGGATTTGTTGTGATGCCTTATATTCATGCAGATCCTGTACTATGTAAACGATTAGAAGAAGTAGGAACGCAGTGTGTGATGCCTTTGGGAGCTCCTATAGGTAGTAATAAAGGGCTAAAAACATTGGAGTTTTTAGAGATTATTATTGATCAAAGTAATGTTCCTGTAATTGTAGATGCAGGTATTGGGAGTCCTTCTCATGCTGCATTGGCTATGGAAATAGGGGCAGATGCTGTGTTAGTCAATACCGCTATTGCAGTATCTCAGCAGCCAATAATAATGGCAGAAGCATTTAAAATGGCGGTACAATCTGGTCGCATGGCATATAATGCAAAATTAGCACCCATAAATCATCAGGCAGAAGCAAGTAGTCCGTTAACCTCATTTTTAACTGAAAGCTAAAAATGGGCTTCGGCTATCAGATATCAGTAATCGGGTATTTTAGAAAACTGAGAAGGAAAATCTATAAAGATGAGAGATTTTAAAGAATTAAAAGTTTGGAAAAAAAGTCATGAGCTTTGTTTGCTAATTTATGATGTAACAAAGCAATTTCCTAATGAAGAAAAGTTTGGTATTGTCTCTCAAATACGTAGGGCTTCAGTTTCAGTACCAACAAATATATCAGAAGGATGTGGTCATGACTCTAATAATGAATTTAAGCGATACTTAAGAATCGCTTCTGGTTCAATTTCAGAAGTAGAATACCTTTTGATTTTATCCAAAGATTTGAATTATATTTCGAATGAGCAATGGAGTAATCTTTCTGATGAAGTAATATCAATAAAGAAAATGCTGTTTAATTTGGTTAAAGCTATTGTATAATGATTGATACCCAATACCCAATACCCAAAACCAGTTTCAAAGAAACTTTCGATCAATACGATTGGGATACATTACTATCTGGGATTTTGTCTAAAACAGAAAATGATGTGACTCTTGCACTGGGAAAAGACAAAAGGGATCTCGAGGATTTTAAAGCGCTAATCTCTCCTGCCGCAAAGCCATATTTAGAACGCATGGCACAAATGAGTAAAGTAATTACTAAAAAAAGATTTGGAAATACCATTCAAATGTATGCGCCAATGTATTTGAGTAATGAATGCCAAAATATCTGTACGTATTGTGGATTTAGTATGACCAATAAAATTCCTAGAAGAACATTGACAGATGAGGAAATCCTAAAAGAAGTAGATTTTTTAAAATCCAAAGGATACGATCATATTCTTTTGGTTACAGGAGAAGCTAATAAGACAGTTGGGGTAGACTATATTAATAATGCGATACGGTTAATACGATCAAAATTTGCAAATATTACTATAGAAGTACAGCCATTGGATCAACCAGATTATGAACAGCTTATCGATAGTGGGCTGTATGCAGTATTAGTATATCAGGAAACATATCATAGAGGAGAGTATAAAAAACATCACCCCAAAGGGAAGAAATCTAATTTTGATTATCGATTAGAAACTCCCGACCGATTAGGGCGTGCTGGAGTTCATAAAATAGGTCTGGGAGCACTTTTTGGATTAGAAGACTGGAGAGCAGATAGTTTTTTTACAGCATTACATCTTAACTATTTACAGAAAGTGTATTGGAAGACAAAATATTCAATATCATTCCCAAGATTAAGACCATTTAGTGGGGGGATAGAGCCTAAGGTAGAAATGACAGATACAGATCTGGTTCAGCTTATATGTGCTTTTCGATTGTTAGATGAAGATGTAGAGTTATCTATGTCTACTCGGGAGAGTGAAGTGTTTAGAGAAAATATAGTAAATATTGGGATTACTTCTATAAGTGCCGAATCTAAGACTAATCCAGGAGGGTATGCTGTAGCCCCGCAATCTTTAGAACAGTTCGAGATTTCTGATGAACGTTCGACTGAAGATGTGGTAAAAATGTTGAAAAATAAGGGATTAGATGTGGTCTGGAAAGACTGGGCTCATAATTGGAAATAATAATACGTTTATTTCAATTATAAAAATGGAATCCAATACGGTTCAGGTATGTCTAATTAGTAATAAATAGAGTGTTTCCGTCTCTTCGTATATTGTATCGTCTAAGTCCAAATTGACCTTCTCCAGAAGTTTGTTGCCCTGTTACAATATTATAACTATTCCCATCATCACATTCACATGTAGAAGTGATTCCTTCAACGGTTTGAGTAGAACAGTCATTAGGGGAGTGATTAGGATCGCTAAGTTCAAAAGCACTATACTGTGAGTCATCAATATTATAAATTATAATCCCTTTTATACTCCCATTTTCAGTTCTGTCAATAAGATGATTCCCAGGAAACTTAAGAGGGTTGAATTGAGGAAGATTAAGGTTAATCTGATAATTGACACCAGATGGAGGTAAAAATTGATTGTTATCACTTCGATCATCATTGCTACAAGATAGAATCAAAAAAAGTTGTAATAAAAATATACTATTTTTCATTGTTTTAGAGATCACATATATTCTTAGACGATTAAAATAATCATTCCTTTTCATAACACTATTTTATGTTGCCAAATTACGTAAATTTGTAGTCTTCAGTAAATTTTTTGTTATCTTTGAATAACAAATCCCATTCTTATGGGATTTTTTGTATTTATATAAACGATGAAGTTATGAGCAAAGTATCTTATTACACTGCAGAGGGGCTAAAAAAACTTAGAGATGAACTAAATCAACTCAAAGATATAGAACGTCCAAAAGCTTCTCAGGCAATCGCTGAGGCACGTGATAAAGGGGATTTAAGTGAGAATGCCGAATATGACGCGGCTAAAGAGGCACAAGGATTATTAGAATTAAGAATTTCTAAATTAGAAGAAACTCTTGCAAATGCCCGCTTAATTGATGAATCCCAATTGGATACGTCCAAGGCACTTATACATTCTACTGTAAAAATCAAAAATCAGACTAATGGTGCCGAAATGACTTATAAATTAGTGGCACAAAGCGAAGCAGATCTTAAAACAGGGAAAATATCTGTAGATTCTCCTATTGGTAAAGGTCTCTTAGGAAAAAGTGTAGGCGAAATAGCCGAAATACAAGTGCCTAATGGAATTATGAAATTCGACGTTGTAGAGATTACCAGAGAATAAATAATATTAAATATTTTTTTTAAACAAACCAAAAGCCTTTTTTGAAATCAAAAAAAGGCTTTTTTATGGGTTTAGTTTAAAGATAAATAAACTATATTACCGGTTCGTAAACAACTAAAGTTTTAATAATGCCTACCCTATTTACAAAAATTGTAAATGGCGAGATTCCGTCGTACCTAATTACCCAAGACGAGAATTTTTACGCCTTTTTGGATATTAATCCTAATGCAAGAGGACATGTACTTTGTATTCCTAAAAAAGAAGAAGATAAAATTTTTGATCTGGAAGAAGATGTGTATCTAGAATTGATGCGTTTTTCTCGTAATGTAGCTAAGGCTATAGAAAAAACAGTTTCCTGTAAACGCGTAGGAATCGCCGTTGTGGGGTTAGAAGTACCGCATGTGCATGTGCATCTAATTCCGGTCAATGAAATGAAAGAAATGACTTTTCAGCATAAAATATCGATGTCAGATTCTGATTTTAAATCATTAGCCGTAGAGATTCAATCGAATTTGTGACTATATGGAGGGTTCTGATTTTAAATTGTCCTTAAAGCTTCGGATTGATTGGAGTGAAATGGATACATATCAACATGTTAATAATGTCAATTTCATGAAATACATGCAAAGTGCGCGTGTTCAGTTTTGGGAAGTTACAGGATTAGCAAAAATGTACGCAGATACTAAAAAAGGTTCTATGTTGGTATCTACAAAGTGTGATTTTAAACATCCATTATTTTTTCCAGGGAATGTATTAATAAAGACCAAGGTAGAATTTATTAAAAATTCTAGTTTTGGATTATATCATAGATTATACAATGATGATGGTGTTCTATGTGCAGAAGGTCATGACGTAGCCGTTTGTTTTGATTTTAATATCAATAAGACATTTAAAGTTAATGATGAACTCCAAAAAATTATGGAATGTTATTAGTTTAACTTGCTAATCCAAGAAGATTTGGGTTGGATATGTAGATATATCCAAAAACAGTAAAAATCAAGACTAAAAATAATAAAATATAAAATAAACTTGTAAACCGTATTGATGGAGAGTTACGAGTAATAGTTTTTCTATGGTAATCATAGACGCGCTCTATGTCAATAGTCCATTGTCCAGGAAAAATTTTGTTTTCACATTTATTACATTCAATACTTTCAATAATATTGCCATTTGTTTTTACAAGGAGTTTTGATTTAATTCTTTTTTGTTTAAAAGAAAGTACCATGCCATCTTTCGAATAACATTCTGGGCAATTATTATTAAGTGTTGCTTCTTTTAGTATAATATACTCTGTTTCCACTTTTGTTATAAGATTTGATGTTTAACTTGTATTCTATAACGTTATGAAAAAAATATTGTTATACTATGACTTCTGATTTACGTAGTGTGATCTGAAAAGTGGTGCCTTTACCAATGTCAGATTTTAGTACTTTAATTCTTCCTAGGTGATATTCTTCTATAATTCTTTTTGATAATGATAAGCCTAAACCCCATCCTCTGCTTTTAGAGGTGTAACCAGGTTCAAAGATTTTAGTAAATTTACTTCTGGAAATGCCTTTGCCAGTATCTGTGACATGTATAAACACCCGTTTGGGATCGTCAGAAACGTCTATTTTGAGATCTCCTTTCCCTCTCATTGCATCAATTGCATTTTTTACAAGATTTTCAATAGTCCAGCTATATAATTGAGAATTTAGTGATACAGCAATAGAGTTTTCGGGTAGATTAAGGGAGAAATTAATTAATTTAGAACTTCTAGATTGAAGATAAGTATAGGCATTTCGAGTTTCTTCTACAATATCGACATCTTCTAGATTAGGAACAGATCCAATTTTTGAAAAACGTTCTGTGATTACTTTTAATCTTTCGATGTCCTTTTCTATCTCTACAATGTATTCTGGGTTTACATTTTCGGTTTTAAGAATTTCATTCCATCCTACCAATGAGGATAATGGTGTACCGATCTGATGCGCAGTTTCTTTTGCCATACCGGCCCATAACTTGTTTTGTTCACTAGTTTTAGAAGTGGTAAAAAAGAAATAAATTACCCCGATAAGTAAAAAGATAATGATGGCAATGGTCATCGGATAGTATTTTAACTTGTTTAAAATATCTGAATTTCCATAGTAAATGTATTGAACAGTATCTCTGAGGTCTAACTCAATAGGATCATTTTCTGATTTTAGTTTTTTCAAAAAAGATTGAAGTCTACTCTCACTGTCGATTATATTCTCGGATAAATTTTGAAAATAACTAGGGTCTGGCTTTCCTAAAGAGTCTCTAACAAAGTTACCTCTAGAGTTAGTAATGATTATAGGGATAGATTTATTGGTTGCTCCAATAATAATTGAGAGTTCTAAGTAATCATCTGATTGTTCACTGTTTAATGCTTTTTGTGATTGTGCCCAAATTTGAACTTTGGTTCTTTCGTCATCCTTGAGACGTTGCATAAATAATGAGGTGTTCCATAAAACAAGCCCAGTTATAAGTAGAACAGCCACAATGATAAAGTAGCTTGAAAAATTACGCTCATCAGAAAAATTCATATAGACTTGTTAATTAAATCTTAAAACATAAACGTTTTAAAACGTTTTTATTGTTTATAAAAAGGATTACTAAAACTAATTTGTATAGCAATTCAAAGGCTAAACTTTGGTTATCTTTGTTCAATATAAAACAAATTATGGTTACAATCGACCCATTACAAGTTTCTACAGGAAAATTACATGGTTTATTGCTTGGAGCAATTGGTCCAAGACCTATTGCTTTTGCTAGTACGATTGATAAAAATGAAAAAGCTAATTTATCTCCGTTTAGTTTTTTTAATGTATTTAGTGCAAACCCTCCAATTCTTGTTTTTTCTCCAGCCAGAAGAGTGAGAGATAATACAACCAAGCATACATTAGAGAATGCCAAATTAACAGGTGAGGTGGTAATTAATATTGTAAACTATGATATTGTACAACAAATGTCACTATCTAGTACAGAATATCCTGAAGGTGTAAATGAATTTGTAAAATCAGGATTGAGCATGGTAGCTTCAGAAAAAGTTAAGGCTTATCGTGTTGGAGAATCTCCAGTACAGTTTGAGTGCAAGGTAAATCAAATTGTACCTATGGGAGAAGAAGGGGGTGCAGGAAATCTGATTATCTGTGAAGTCCTTCTTATGCATATCAATGAAGATGTTCTTGATAAAGACAATAAAATTGATCAGCATAAAATTGATCTTGTAGCTCGTATGGGGGGTAATTGGTATTCTAGAGCCAATATGGGAATGTTTGAGATTCCAAAACCATTAAGTGCAATAGGAATTGGAGTTGATTCCTTGCCAGAAGAGATCATAAAAAGTGATATTTTTACAGGAAATGATTTAGGAAAACTAGCTAATATTGCAAAAATTCCAGAAAAAGTGACTGCTTTAGAGTTTGTTAATAAACATAATGATATTAAGGAAAAAATTCAGCAGTCTAACCTAATAGAAATTCATAAATTTGTAAAACAATATTTAGATCAAGATGATATAGATATTGCATGGAACATTTTAGCAGCAAAATAATAATAACAGTAAGATGGAAGTACAAGGTAAAGTAAAGATGATCGGTGAGACACAAACCTTTGGAAGCAATGGTTTTAGAAAGAGAGAAATTGTAGTTACAACTGAAGAGCAATACCCACAACATATTATGGTAGAGTTTGTTCAGGATAAATGTGACTTATTAAACACGTTTCAGGTAGGTCAGGATGTGAAAATAAGTATTAATTTAAGAGGTCGCGAATGGGTGAATCCACAAGGAGAGACTAAATATTTTAATTCTATCCAGGGATGGAGAATCGAAAACTTACAGCCTGCAGCACAAAACGCTTCTGCTCCTCCAGTTCCACCTGCAGATACTTTTGAACCTGCGACAGATTTTTCTAGTGATGAACATGATGATTTACCGTTCTAAACTAGTCTCTAAAATAATAGGTAAAGTAATACAAGAAAAAAGTCCGATATATATCGGACTTTTCATTATTGTGGTTTTAGGTTAACCTTTTAATAAAACTCAAAAAAGCAATGATGAACAAATTTTATCTTAAAAGGTTCTAACAAATATTGCGATTTTTTTGGTTAAATCAAACAACCGATTGATATTTAACGTTGTATAAGCATATATAAGTATATTTTGTACATTCTAACAAATACAATAGAGTTTCCGCCAGTTACTTATGCAGATAGTAACGGGCTACTAGCTTTGGGTGGAGACCTTTCTACAGATAGACTATTAGAAGCATATAATCATGGTATTTTTCCTTGGTATAGTGAAGAACAACCGATTCTTTGGTTTAGCCCAGATCCAAGAATGGTATTATTTCCTCCAGAACTTAAAGTGAGTAAAAGCATGCGTCAACTTATCCGTAAAAATAGGTTTGAAGTGACGTTTAATAAAAATTTTGAAAGTGTTATTGAATCCTGCGCTATGATCAAAAGACTAGGGCAAGAGGATACCTGGATTACGAGTGATATGAAAAATGCCTATAAAAAACTTCATGAATTAGGGCATGTTATTTCTGTTGAGGTTTGGGAAAATTCTACTTTGGTAGGAGGTTTGTATGGTGTTTTATTAGAGGATAAAAAGGTATTTTGCGGAGAGAGTATGTTTTCTAAAGTAAGTAATGCCTCTAAATATGGTTTTATTTTTTTGGTAGAATGGCTCAAACAAAAAGGAGTGCGGTTAATAGATTGTCAGGTGTACACGGATCACTTGGCTAGTTTGGGAGCAGTAGAGGTTTCTAGAGATGAATTTATAAAGTATTTAAGATAATTAAAATATATAAATAATGACGGTTAATGATTTAGGTGTAGAAAATTCAGTTTTAAATCAGTTTGTTCTAGAACTAAGAGATGTTAATATACAGAAAGATACGATGCGTTTTAGGAAGAATATAGAACGTATCGGTGAAATTTTAAGTTATGAACTTAGTAAAACTTTAGATTATAAAAATACGACAGTTACAACACCTTTAGGAACTAAAGATATTTCAATTCCTGATAATGAACTTGTGCTATGCTCTATTCTTAGAGCAGGATTGCCATTACATCAGGGAATACTTAATTATTTTGATCAAGCAGAAAATGCATTTATTTCTGCATATCGTGATCATCAAAATGGAGATGATCAATTTGAAATCGTTGTAAAGTATTTGGCTTCTCCTTCAACACAAAATAAAACTTTGATTTTGGCAGATCCAATGTTGGCAACAGGCAAGACGCTTGAGAATACTTTTGCAGCTATAAAAAATCATGGAATCCCTAAGCAAATACATATTGTTTCGGTGATAGGCTCAGAAGAAGGAATAGCATATGTGAAAGATGTATTTCCAGAAAATACACAGTTATGGATTGCTGCAGTCGATAAAAAATTAAACCAGAAGAGTTATATCATTCCTGGCCTTGGAGATGCGGGAGATTTGGCATTTGGGGCTAAACTATAATTTTTTATCCTTTATACGTTTTGGATAATTTTTTTAAAACATCGATTGCTTTGTTTTTATCTTTTTTACTAACAAAAATATGATCATGATAATATCCTGCAATTACGTTAGAACTAATATTGTGTTTTGCAAGTTCGCCAGAAAAAATAGCCGTAAGCCCCACAGCATCTAAAGAAGAATGAATTTTTAAGGTTATCCATGAAGCGATGTATTCATAAGACAAATTAAAATGATCAGCTGTTTTGCGTTCTAGAATTAAAGTTATCCCCTCTTGTTCCTTAAATTCTCCAATAATATCTTTTCTAGGAATGTAATTAGCCTCATTTGTAGTACAAAAAACATAATCACCAGAATGTAATTCGGGTGACATTTCTTTGATTAAAGTAACGATATTAGTTTCACCAGCCATATTTGATAATATCGATTTTTGATTAATGCTCCTAATGAAACTAATGTTCAAACTCCTTCTGGATAGAATAAAAGAAATATATTTTAGTAAAATTATACTTCATTATATCTAAAACAACTTATTTCATGGTCATTTACCATTCCTGTTGCTTGCATAAAAGCATACATAACGGTAGAACCTACAAATTTAAACCCTCGTTTTTTTAAATCTTTACTTATTTGATCAGAAATTTCTGTTGTAGCTGGACAATCTTTATAGTGAGGCCAACTATTTTTAATAGGTTTATCATTTACAAAACTCCAGATATATGTATTAAAACTTCCAAATTCCTCTTGGATTTTCATAAAATTCTGGGCATTAGTTATTGCTGAATTTACTTTTAATTTATTGCGAATAATTCCTGCATTCTGTAAGAGTTCTTCCTTTTTTGTATCGCAATAATTAGCAATAATTTTATAATCAAAATTATCAAAAGCCGCTCTGAAATTCTCTCTTTTTCTTAAAATAGTGATCCAACTTAATCCCGCTTGAAAAGTTTCCAGCACCAAAAATTCGAATAAAAGACGTTCGTCATGAAGTGCTACTCCCCATTCATTATCATGATAGGCTTCATATAAGGGATCACCAAGACACCAGCCACATCTATGTTTTTGCATATACTATAAAAATTTTCTTATCAGAAATCTAAAGTACTGCTTATTTTTAAAATTCAATCGAACAATTAGGAAGTAGTTGCTTACTTCTTTCTTTTTCGGCTTCAGATAAATTGTTGCCAGATAGATCTAGTGTTTTTAAGTTTTTTAAACTTTCTATGGCTTCTGGTAATGAAGTAAGTTGATTATCATTAAGGTTTAGTTCTTGTAAGTTTTTAAGTTTACCTACAAATTTGGGTAAGGTTATAATTCTATTCGAGGATAAAGAAAGGGTTTCTAGTTTTTTTAATTTTTCGATAGACTTTGGTAAATTTTTGAGTTGGTTATCTGTTAGATAAAGTTGTTGCAGATTTTTGAGCTCTCCAATAGATTCTGGAAGCTCAGTTAGTTTGTTTTCAGAAAGATATAAAATGTCTACACTTTTTTTATGTTGTAATGCTTTTTGTAGAGAATAATAACTATTCTCAAAACTGATATTACAATTGGATAATAATTGCTTACTTCGTTCCTTTTCGGCAGTAGATAATTTGTTGCCAGAGATGTTTAAATCTTTTAATTTGGTAAGATTTTCAAGAGCTTTTGGAAGCTTTCCAATTTTATTTGCATTTAAATATAAGAGCTTTAGTTTGGATAAATTTGCAATCGTTTCCGGAATATGATCTAGTTTATTTTCTTTGCAAATGAGCCATTCCAAATTTTTCAGATTTCCAAAAGTTTCGGGTAAATCAGAAAGTTGATTATTAGAGATATTAATTGCTTCTAGACTTTCCAAATTTCCAAAAGTTTCGGGCAAATCAGAAAGTTGATTACTTTCAATATAAAACTCTTGTAAACTAGAGAGATTTCCAAAATTTTGTGGTAAGTGGGTAAGTTTATTTTGTGTTAGATCTAATTTTTTTAATTGTGTAAGATTACCAAAAGATTCAGGTAACGTTTCTATGTGATTTCCCTGCATAAAAATCCAACCTAAATTCGTTAAATTTCCAAAAAATTCTGGTAATTCATTGATTTGATTATTAGATAGTTGAATCACTTCTAGGTGTTGTAGATTACAGAGTGAATTGGGTAAACTAACCAGATTATTTTTTCTTAAATTTAGTGTCCTTAGATTTTTTACATTTCCAATGACATCAGACAATACATTTATTTTGTTTCCTTCTAGGTTAAGATATTGTAATTTTTTTAATTGTATTATAGACTCTGGTAATTCAGTGAGATCAGTATAACTCAAGTTCAACTTATAAACTTGGTCTCTGTTTGTGAGAGCTTCCTGTAAGGACCTGTAAATTTTGTTTTCCTGAGTTCTCCCGGTTATACATGTGGCAAGTACTATAATTAATATAATTAATTTCTTCATACGTTTGATGTTTTTCTTGTCAGATGCTTGTAGAAGAATGCTAAAAAGGAATGTATTGGGGTAATGTACATTAATTTTTTAAGCCCTTTCTCGTAAAGTTATTATTTAAAAATTAAAAATAGGGGGTTACAAAGATTAAAAACAAATAATACTGATAGTACACTATTAACAGTATAAAGAGAATCACTGTTTTCAGGGTATGTTTATTTTATCTGTAAGTTTTTGTAATGACTCTCGTCATACTAAAAGAATAAGCGTAATACATCAATATTGCGACAGAATTATTTTTGAAACTAAAGTATTATGGAACCTACTACTATGACAATACCCGAATTAATTGAACAAGGAATTGCTAATTCATATACATATGAAGAATATAAGAATTTGGTAAGTGATTTGTTAGCGGAAGGTAAATCTACAGGTCACGATCAAACAGAAGCGTTGACAAATTATAGTATGCTTAATGAGCGTAGAATGAAGAGATTAGATAAGACTATAAAAATTGATGAATCAGTTGCAGCCAAATTTTCTAATGCTGATTTAGATTTAACTTGGATAGTGTTAACTGAAGGTTGGTGTGGAGATGCAGCGCAATCTCTACCAGTAGTAAACAAACTAGCAGAGTTAAATAGTGGAATAGATTTAAAAATTATATCAAGAGATGATCATGATGAACTGATGAGTAATTTCTTGACAAATGGAGGAAAATCAATACCAAAGCTATTAGTGTATGATAATAAAAATAAAGAAGTGCTAAATTCATGGGGTCCAAGGCCTTCTGTTGCCACTCAAATGGTAAATGATTACAAGGCAGAGCACGGTGCCTTAGATCCACAGTTTAAGGAAGATTTACAGGTTTGGTATAATAAAGATAAAGGAATAAATATTGTAGATGATATAGTAGGCTTATTATAGTTATATTGTTTATTTGATATAATATTAAACCTCACAAGTTTTAGCTTGTGAGGTTTGGTAAGGCGAATTCAAAAAAATTAACGTAATGTTAGATTTTTCCTCTGAGATAAAATAAGTGTCCTTGATTATTTTCTACCTGATAGCTTAAACACAATGTTTTAAATTATCTAATAATTTCTAGTTTAACTCTAATAGCATCTGGATCATAAAAGTTTGAATCTCCTGCATATCCTGTAGAACCACCTCCTTCTGATAACCATGGTGTATATTCGGGAATTCCTTTCTTTGAAGAACTGGTTCCGTCATCTGTTAATTGAATTCCGAATCGAACATCTTCTATAGTAAGTCCTGAATATGGTCTTGTTTGTATCATAAATCTAACAGCATCAAAATCATAGGCATTGGAATCTGTAGCCCATGATGACCATCCTCCACCTTGACTAGCCCAAGGAGTATATCTAACTGTACCTGCATTATTGCCAGAACTGCCTCCATCCGATAATTGAATAGCGATCCTAAAATCTAGATTTTTCAAATTTTTTCTTGTTCTTGTTACTAGATTTAAGACAATCCAATCTGGATCATAAAAGTTTGAATCTCCTCCCCATTCTGACCATTGATTTTGCTTGTTTGCAACCCATCCAGTACTCTCTACACTACCTTGTTGATTTCCTAGTCCATTATCTCCCAAATAAAAATTAAGCTTGATGTCTCTATTTGCACCAGTTGCTTTTTCTACATTGTTTTCAATACTTGTTTCTATTTCATCATCTAAATTTGATTGACAAGAGGTCAAACAAATAAAAATGGATAATACAAGTTTTGGAAATAAATTAATGTACCTTTTTGTCATTGTTTTTTTCATGATTTCTGTGATTTATTAAAAAGTTGGTTAAATCTTTATTTTTACAGGTAGATATCTGTTTATCAGAGATTTAAATGCCTTTGTGTAAAAATAGTTAGTAATCAATATAAATAGGATACGGGTTCTCCGTAGTCAATGGTTATTAAAAGCGCATTAGTATATAAAATGCTCAAAATCAGATAATTATATTTTCTTAGAATTTGATTTTTATACAAATAGTAACTTTAAGATAACATAAGATAGATATGAGGGAATTTACTTTAGGTGGGTGTAGTTTTGGAAGGAAATTAGTTAGAAAAACAGATGAATTTTTACCAAAACTATTCTAAATATATACTTTATTGATGGGTGGATATAGATAGTTTTGGATTCACAATAAATTATCGTTTCATATTTAGTACGTATTGATTATAAAGGGGGTTAAGTATCAGGAAACACTAACTTGCCTTAAAAAAACAAAACTACAGGGATTTAATAAATGAGGTTACTTTTAACCACCATAGTTAAAATAGTACGTAATAGAACCTTCTTGTTTTTCTATATCTGATTTGGAAAATAACGCCTGACGTGCATAATCCGTTGCATTATCAAAAAGGCATTCGTTTCGAGTAGTTGATTTTCTTTTATCGACTTTGGTATCGATTACATACCCGTTTTTATTCACTTCTATTTTAACAACAACTTTACCACTTCCGTTACAAGTATATACTGGATTTGGTAAGTCAACAGATTTTCGATCTTTTAAACTATATGTGAGAGAGCTGTTTCTGTTATTAGTTTTTTCATCATCTGATTTTGTTTCCTTTTTTTTAGTATCATCACTTTCGTTTTTTTCTTCTTCCTCAATAGGGACTTCACCTTCATTTGTTTGAGTTTCTTCACTTTCAGAAGCTTGTTCTGCCTCGGTTAAAGATTTAATTCTCTCTTCGATTTCATCATGGTCCTCAAAATCTTCATTAAATGCATCATGCGTTCTTCTGGCATTATCAAGTTGTCTGTCTTCTTGAGCGATGAGTTCTTCTTCTTCAGGTTGTTGTTCCTCTTCTGCAAGGAATTCCTCAGGAATTTCCATTAAGATTTCTGATTGTTCTTTTTGCTTATTAATCATATTGATATTATAAAGGCTAAGAATAACAATTCCCATCAATAATAATGTGATAATCAGAGCTTTGTGCTTTTCTATAAATTCCATAGGTATCTATAACTACTTTTATTATACAATATTTTATGTAGTTTCAATTTTTACTTGTAACTGATTTTCAAAAGATAGAACTGTAGTGGCATCTTCAACCGAAAACAATCCTATTTTAGTTCTTCTCAAAACTGTTAAATGCGCCCCGCTATCTAAAGCTTTTCCAAAATCATGTGCTAGTGATCTGATGTACGTTCCTTTGCTACATACTACTCTAAAATCGACTTCAGGCAATTCAATTCGGGTGATTTCAAATGTGTCAATTGTTATTTTTCTAGAATTAATCTCTACCGATTCTCCTTCTCGGGCGTATTCGTATAACCGTTTGCCATCTTTTTTTAAAGCCGAAAAAACAGGCGGATACTGTTCGATTTCTCCAATAAATTGGGTAGTAGTTTTTTGTATTGATTCGTTAGAAATATGATCAGTAGAGAATGTCTGATCAATTTCGGTTTCTAGGTCATATGATGGAGTTGTAGCTCCAAGCATTATTGTGCCGGTATATTCTTTAACTTGTCCTTGAAATTCCTGAATGCGTTTTGTAAATTTTCCCGTACAGATGATAAGTAATCCTGATGCCAGAGGATCTAATGTGCCAGCATGTCCTACTTTTAATTTTTTGATATCAAATTGTTTTCGAATAAGCCAACGAAGTTTATTTACAACTTGGAAAGATGTCCATTGCAATGGCTTATCGATCAAAAGAATTTGACCGTTTTTATAGTCTTGTTCGGTTAACATTATAGATGGGGCTATTTAATTAAACCAAAGATGATGGCTAATAGGCCAACAAAAATACAATATACGGCAAAATAAGTTAATTTACTCTTTTTCACCAACGAAATCATCCATGTACAAGCAAAAAGCCCAGAAATAAATGCTGCAATAAAACCTACAGCCAATGGGATACTGTTTTCTGATGAGAAGGTGAGATCTCCGCCAAGTAAGTCTTTTGCTATTTTTCCTATAATCAGAGGAATAACCATCAAAAAAGAAAAGCGAGCTGCTTTAGTTTTATCATTTCCTAATAAAACTGATGTAGAAATTGTAGCTCCACTTCTTGAAATCCCAGGTAACATTGCAATTGCTTGAGCGATGCCAATCACAAGTGAGTTAGAACTACTTACGGGTTTTCTGGTACTTTTGGCCTTATCAGCAAACCATAATAATACTGCTGTAATGAGCAACATAAAACCAACAAACATAATATTACTGCCAAAAAGTTTTTCTAGTTGTTCTTCAAAAAATAAGCCAACAATAACTGCTGGAATCATAGAAATAATGATATTGAGAGAAAAAATAGTTTCTTCGTTTTTCTTAAAAACAAATAATCCCTTGATGATTCTATATATATCTTTTCTAAAAACCACAATTGTACTAAGTGCTGTAGCAAAATGTAAAACAACGGTAAATAGTAATGATTCTTCTGGTACACTTTTATCGCCCAAAATAGCTTTTCCTAGTTCTAGGTGTCCGCTTGAAGATACTGGTAAGAATTCGGTGAGTCCTTGTATTATACCCAGAACGATTGCATCAGTAGTTTCCATATAGGATTTTTGTTTTTCTTAATTTGATGCAAATATATAATTACAGATGGAATTTGAATACCTTATTAGTAGTACTATTTTTTCTTCTTATCGGGGTTTAATAGAATAGCATACACTTCGATTCCAAAACCAATTAAAACAATGGTTGGAGCCAATCGTATTCTTCTGAAGTTGTAGATTTCAGGATTAAAAACATTTGGATCATCGCTTCCTCCTCCAGCCATGAGAATGAAACCAAGAGCTATAACTGCAATTCCGATAGCCATCACAATATAATTCTTTTTTCCAAAAACAAAATCAGGTGTAAAAGGAGTGTTTTTAGTGGCTTGTTTTTTCATGCGTATCGTTGTTAATTTCGTTAAATATCACTTCGTTATTAATCATTAACTTAGAAATATGTCCCATATTGCTATCTTGGGTAAAGATAGTCCATCTTTTAATACCAAACAAAGTAACTTTTTTATTTAGGGCATCAGAACGCAATTGATCCATATCTATATTGTATTGTAATCCCCTGTTAATATAATAGTGGTGCGTATCATTTTTAAGAGTAATAACGATATCAAAACTTGTACCTTCCTGAATATCATCGACAATTCCTTCAATCCTCATAACATCATTAGGTTGAACATCGCGTACTGGGCGAAATGTTTGAATCACTACCGCCATAAATCCAACGAATACTATCAAAACAATCGAAAACCATATTTTGGCAATTTTTTTCATCTTCTAGGATATTGTAGGTTTATTTTTCATTCTACTAATCATTATTAGAGTGATCCCTATCCCTATAAATGGAATGCTTAATAATTGACCCATATTGAGTGCCATACCATCTTCGAATGCTACTTGATTTTCTTTAAAAATTTCTAATAGTAATCTTGCAGAGAATAATAGTGCGAATAATAGACCCAAAATAAACCCTTTATGACGTATTAGATTTGTTTTCTTGTAGCAGTACCATAATAAGCCAAAAATAATAAGATAAGAAAACGCTTCGTATAATTGGGTAGGATGTCTAGGAATCATATCATCCCTGACAAATATAACACCAAAATCTCCTCCTGTTGGTTTTCCGTAGATTTCAGAATTCATAAAATTTCCTAAACGTATAAATGCAGCCGTGATAGGAGCCCCTATAGCTATTCTATCCATAATCCAGAGTAAAGAGGTATTGCTTTTGTAATAATACAATAGAATTGCCAGAATTGCACCAATAGAGCCACCATGGCTAGCCAAGCCTGTAAAACCCGTAAAGTGCCAGTTGCCATCTGTAATTTTAAATGGAAGAAAGATTTCTATTGGATGCTGAGAGAAATACGCGAAATCATAAAAAAGGCAGTGTCCAAGTCTGGCGCCCACCAATATTCCGATAAAAAGATAGGTGGATAGTTTTTCAAGATTTTCTGTCGGCACACTTTCTGAGATATAGATTCTTTTTACAATTCCATAGCCTAATAATAAGCCAGTAACAAATAAGATTCCATAGTAGCGCAAAGGAAAAACTCCAAATAGCATCACAATTTCTGGATCGATATTCCATTCTATTGGCCCCATTAGCATTTAGTATTAATAATATAATTCGTCAGTTCTTAGGTTTAAAAATCGTTGTGTAGCAAAGAAAGTACTGATCCATGTAATCAGTATTCCAATTCCAAAAACACCAGCAAATAAGATAATCAGTAAAATTTCATCATCAAGTAATGCTAATTCTGGAAAGGTCTCATTAAGGTAATATAAAACAATACTAACTCCAATCAGAGCAACAAAAGCTCCTATCATGCCTAATCGAACACTTTTCCAGACAAATGGTTTGCGAATGAATTTTTTTGTAGCCCCCACCATTTGCATGGTTTTAATAATAAATCTTTTGGAATATACTGATAAACGAATAGAACTGTTAATAAGTAGAACAGCAATGAATGTAAAAATACCGCTAATGAGCAGTACCCAGAAACTGATTCGTTTTATATTATCATTAAGTAACGAAATCAGAGGCTTGTCATAGATTACTTCGTCTACAAAATCTTTTTTGATAATTGAAGCATTAATTTCCTCGATTTTTGCCTGATCTACAAAGTCAGCTTTCAGATATACATCAATTGAATTTTGAAGTGGATTATATCCAAGAAAATCCATAAAGTTTTCTCCAATATCCTTACTATGCTCTTCTGCAGCTTTATCTTTAGAAATAAAAGTGGTGGATTTGGTGTATTCTGCTAATGCCAAAGTCTTTTCAAGTTGTTTTATTTCAACATCTTTAGCAGTATCTTTTAGGTAAATTGTAAGCGCAATTTTCTCTTTAAAGTGATCAGCGACCTTTTTTGTATTTAGAACCAATAGTCCTAATAAACCCAATAAAAATAACACTAACGATATACTAATAACTACAGAGAAATAAGAAGAAATTAGTCGTCGTTTTTGGTATTTTTCAAAAGATGAGCTCATAAATTATCTGATTTTCTGGTAAAAATAATAAAGTTAATGATACTTCGTATTCTAAAATGCAGTACATTTTTCGAATACATTAGTCGAATTAATCCCATTGTAGAGGGAGATCTATTATTTTTTAGTCTAAAATATGTCTTATTTTCGAATACATTAATCGAATTAATCATGTTGTAGAATGAAACTTTTTATTCTGTTTTGTATTTTAATTAACTTTGGTTTATATAAGAATAACGTATACTTGAATACAATCTTATTTATATAATTAGTTTTAAATATGCATACAGTAATCATAGGAGTTGGTGGTGTTGGAGGATATTTTGGAGGTAAAATAGCAAATTCAGGTCAAAAAGTAACATTAATAGCCAGAGGAAAACACCTTAATGCCATTCGTGAAAATGGCTTAAGTATAGAGAGTATCGATGGGGATTTTGTAACGCATCCGTTTTTGGTGACTGATAATATTGATACTCTGGAAAAAGCAGATTTGGTATTGATCTGTACCAAATCCTGGCAAGTAGCAGAAGCGGCCAAGTTGATTATGCCTATTCTAAAGGAGGATACGGTGGTGATACCATTACAAAACGGAGCTGATAATGCAGAAAAAATATGTACTGTATTAGATAAAAAACATGTTCTAGGGGGATTATGTAAGATTTATAGTAAAATGAAAACTCCTGGGGTCATTTCTCATTTTGGTCATACTCCAGAAATCGTTTTTGGAGAATTAGATAAAAACAAAACAGGTCGACTTCAAAAAGTAAAAGAGATATTTGACAAAGCTGGTTTTAAGAATACAATATCAGAAGATATAGAAGTAGATATATGGAGTAAATTTATGTTTATTACAACAGTTAGTGGCTTGGGGGCATTAACTAGAGCTACAATTGGAGAAATGTATAAGAACCCAGATGTCAAAAAACTTTTAGAACAAACAGCAACCGAAATTTATAAAATTGGTACAAGTAAAGGTGTAGATTTACCAAAAGATCTTGTAGAAAGAATAATGACTTTTATTAGTAAACAACCCTATGATTCTACAGCTTCTACACAACGAGATATTATGGAAGGGAGACCATCTGAATTGGATAATTTTAATGGATTTATCGTAAAAGAAGGAGCAAAATTAGATGTCTGTACACCGATAAATGGATTTATTTACAGTTGCCTCCAGCCTTTGGAGGTAAAGGCTAGAAGAGGTTGAACTTAAAAGATGAATTGAATTGCTCGTTGTGTATTCAGATATTTTTACAACGAAGAGAAAAGGCTAAAACCACTTCTACTTGAATATCTTTTTCCTTTATGAGGAAGAGTTTGTTTTATCTTCATTTTAACCTCAGATTCTGAAAATTTACCAAAAGCCAAAGTTGAGTAATTTTTTACTGTAAAAAAACTGTGTCAATACCTGTTTTATAACAATTTCCATATGAATTCACTGAAAAATGAAATTGAACTATTTTGATGTTTTTAAACTTTTTTTAACCCTGCTATATTTTATTTAAAGAATTATTACCAAATATAAACCAGCAATAAGGTTAAGATGTGATCGAATTCTTGATTATTAAAAGAAAAAACATCGTGTAAGTTAATAGAAAAAGTTAATGTCTTTTTATTAGTTTGTGAGTAATGTAGAAAGTTGTTTACCAGTTTATTTGGTTTGTTTACCACAAAAAAAAGTACTATTCGCCAAATTAATTATAGCTACATTTTTGTATGAACTAAGTTTGTATTGACAAAAATTGATTTAAATCTAAAAACCCCAAATGTCATGACGGAATCATTTTCTACTCCTACCTCTCTTTTTACTAAGCGACAGTATGTTGATCAATTGAATGTTTTTTGCACTCCAGAACAGGGCTAAGATGTAAGAAAAGATAAAAATTTGGCACAGAAAAACCTTTTTATATTGAATTTAATAAGTTTAAACCACTTCTATTTGTGCTTTAAAACTAAAGTGTAAAATTACTACAATAAAAACCTTACTTCATATAGAGAATCTATACTCGGTCATATCGGTTTGTAAAGCTTTAAATATTATAACTGTAATGTGTTAAGGTGAATTCGTTACAACAGTTTAAAGCTATATCTAACATGAGATAAACATTCAATGTTTAATTTAATAATTTTTTAGAAATGAAAAACAGTAAACCAATTACCTCATTATTGAGTATGCTATTAATGCTCTTGGTGTTATCGTCATCATGTAATGAAGAAGACGATGGTGTCTCCGAAACAGATATTCCAGTAACAGAAATAGCCATATCAAAAGAGATTGATAGTATATTATTAAAAGGAGCTACCCAGCAATTAGAGGCATTAATTACCCCAGAAAATGCGACCAATAAGACTGTAATTTGGAGTAGTGAAGATTCTGCTATTGCTACAGTAGACGGTACAGGACTTGTTAAGGGTGTTGCCTTGGGAGAGGTAACAATTACTGTAACGGCAGAAGATAATGATGCTTTAAGTGACAGTATTGTTTTTAAGATTGTTGAGGAAAGCATTGGAGGAGATGATTCTAAAGATATCACCTCCCTATCTATAAACAATGTAGTAGGTGATACTAATGGTTATAATGTATATGTATCCTCCTTACCAGCAGGTACCGCAGTAAATGCTCTTACGCCGGTTATAGTACATACAGGGGTAAGTATAACACCAAGTGGTCCACAAGATTTTACAGAGCCTGTGGTTTATACAGTAACTGCAGAAGATGGTAGTACACAAGAGTGGACTGTTATCGTTTTTGTTGAAGGATCAGAGCCTCCAACAGGGAACGGTTCAGAATTTATAACGACTTGGGATGCTAGAGAAATCACGATACCAACAAATCCAGATTTTACTTATAATTATAATGTAGATTGGGATAATGATGGGATTGTAGATCAAGAAGGAATTACGGGAGATGTAACTCATACTTTTGAGACTTCAGGAAAACATACCATTCGTATTAGTGGAGATTTTCCTGCAATAGATTTTGCAAAATCTACGAGAGATAATAAATTTAAAATTGTTTCTTTAGATCAATGGGGTACTGGAGAGTGGTTGTCTATGGCTGAAGCATTTTCAGGATGTCAAAAAATGAAAATTCCAGCAACAGATGTTCCTGATCTAAGTAAAGTAACCGATATGAACAATATGTTTTATACGGCATGGGAGGCTAACCCAGATGTTAGTAATTGGGATGTTTCTAATGTGACAAATATGTTTGGTTTGTTTGCTTATGCCAAATTTGCTACTCCAGATGTTAGTAATTGGGATGTTTCTAATGTGATTAGCATGAGAAATATGTTTTCTTTTATTGAATCTGTGAATCCAGACTTCAGTAATTGGGACGTTTCTAATGTTACTGATATGGCAAATATGTTTCAAGGGATTAAGGCTATGGTGAACCCAGATGTTAGCAATTGGAATGTTTTTAATGTGACAAATATGAGTAGTATGTTTGATAGTGCTTCTAATATGAATCCAGATGTTAGTAATTGGAATGTTTCTAATGTGACAAATATGACAAATATGTTTAGAAGAACAAAAAAGGCTAATCCAGATGTTAGTAACTGGGATGTTTCTAATGTGACCACGATGGATAATATGTTTGAACAAGCAGAATTTGCTACTCCTGATGTTAGCAACTGGAATGTTTCTAATGTGATAAATATGATGGGTATGTTTGATAAAACCGAAATCGCTAATCCAGATGTTAGTAATTGGGATGTTTCAAGCGTTACTGACATGAGTTTTATGTTTAGAGGAGCAAAGGTTGCAAATCCAGATGTTAGTAATTGGAATATAGCTGGTTTAGAAAGAATGGATGATATGATTTATGAAACTATATCATTTTCTATAACAAATTATGAGAATCTTTTAATTAGTTTTGCTGATCAATCTCATCCAAAAAATGTTAGAATTCGGGTAGATAATATGGTAGCTGCTTCTACACAGGCGGTTGCTGCTAGGAAAGATTTGATAGACAATTCATCATGGTTTATTATTGATGGCAGTTTCTTTCCTGCTCCATAAAAATATGTATAGAGTCTTAAGAAGGTCGATTGTGTAGTAAGATATGATGTTTTAACCTAGAGAATTTTCAAAATTCTACTCATGAAGTTAGGTGAAAAATTTGAAAAGCGTAGATTTTCCTGCAACTAAACTAAAACTATTATCTGTTATCTCTCTCTCGACTAATTCAGGAATTATTTACTCCAAAATAAAAGTTTATAATTCATTAGTATACGATTCAAGAAGTTTCGCAGATTCTTATGAACCTGCGAAACTTTTTTATGTTTTATAAGCGCGTAACTTATGAATTCATGAAGTGTAATTGAATGTAAAAACAAAAGTCTTTTCCCCTTGTTTTTTGGGCAATTCACCATAAAAAAGATGTCACTGACCATGTTGATTGTGTGGTTATTTTTTTGTGAATTATATTTATCCAGATGATATAATGATGATGGTTTTTCACCCCCTTAAATTATAATTGTTACTCTTTTATATACGATGTTTAAGTGATAGTTTTTGGTTAGAGGTTCATGTTTTAGGGGGTGAAAATAAAGGTATACTTGTTAGTAAAAAACAGAATAGAGATGGATTTTATAGTTCCATATAAGTCTTTGTTTATTATGAGTGATTTTGTGTCCTTTTGATCAATTTTTATTAAATACAATGTGTGTTCCTAACTTTCAAAACAGATATAATAATTTTATTTAATTAACAATTTAAAAATGAAAACAACAACAACAATGGCCTCCTTATTAGGTATGGTATTAATGCTTTCTATATCATCGTGTACTAAGGATGATGAAAATTTACCAGAAACTGATGTGGTAGTAAAAGAAGTAACAGTAAAAAAAGATATTGTTTCTGATGGCTCAGAATTTATAACCACTTGGAATACAGAAATAATTGTGATACCTATTGATAGGGACTCTCCTTTTACCTATAATTATAATGTAGATTGGGATAATGATGGGATTGTAGATGAAGAAGGAATTACAGGAGCTGTTTTGCATTTTTTTGATACTCCAGGAGAACATACCATCCGTATTAGCGGGGATTTTCCTGCTATACCTTTTGGGGGACGATTTGGTAATCAAGATATTATATCGGTAGATCAGTGGGGTACAGGAAAATGGTTGTCTATGTTTGAAGCGTTTAGTAATTGTAAAAACCTTAAAATCTTAGCTACGGATACTCCTGACTTAAGTAGAGTAACCAATATGATCAACATGTTCTCAGAAACTAATGCTAATCCAGATGTTAGTAATTGGGATGTTTCTAATGTAAAGTTTATGAGTGGTATGTTTTCTGGAGCTACATCTGCCAATCCAGATGTTAGTAATTGGGATGTTTCTAGTGTAAAGTTTATGAGTAGTATGTTTTCTGGAGCTACATCCGCAGACCCAGATGTTAGTAGTTGGGATATTTCTAATGTGGATTCTATGTCAAATATGTTTTTTAGAGCTACATCTGCCAATCCAGATGTTAGTAATTGGGATGTTTCTAATGTAAAGTTTATGAGTGGTATGTTTTCTGGAGCTACATCTGCCAATCCAGATGTTAGTAATTGGGATGTTTCTGGTGTAACCACTATGTCAGGTTTGTTTCAAGGTGCTGCATCTGCTACTCCCGATGTGAGCAATTGGAATGTTTCTAGTGTGACCACTATGTCAAGTTTGTTTAGAGGTGCTACATCTGCAGACCCAGATGTTAGTAATTGGGATGTTTCTAAGGTAACTGATATGGGATCTATGTTCTCAGAAACTAATGTAAATCCGGATGTTAGTAACTGGGATGTTTCTAAGGTAACTGATATGATCGAAATGTTTTCTTCGAATTCATCTGCAGACCCAGATGTTAGTAATTGGGATGTTTCTAGTGTAACAAATATGGATATCATGTTTGGAGATGCTACATCTGCCAATCCAGAGGTTAGTAATTGGGATGTTTCTAGTGTAACCACTATGTCAGGTTTGTTTCAAGGTGCTACATCTGCTACTCCAGATGTTAGTAATTGGGATGTTTCTAAGGTAACTAATATGAGTTTTGTGTTCTCAAGAACTAATGCTACTCCAGATGTTAGTGATTGGGATGTTTCTAGTGCAATCGATATGGTAGGTATGTTTTTTGGAGCTACGTCAGCTAATCCAGATGTTAGCAACTGGAATATTGGTAATGTAACTAATATGCTTTTAATGTTTAAAGGTGCGACCTCATTTTCTAGAGTAAACTATGAGAATCTTCTGATTAATTTTGCTAGTCAACCTCGTAAGAATAGAGTTCGTTTTGGGGTAGACAATCAAGTCGCTACTTCTACGGAAGCATTAGCAGCCAGACAGGCCTTAATAAATGATTCGTCATGGATCATAACTGATGGTAGTTCATTGTAGTAATATGGTATAACAAGTATAGTAGAAGTTTTGGGGGTGTAATTCCCTAAAGTTTTACTTATATAATCAAGAAAGCTTGGTAGATTAATATTGATCTATCAGGCTTTTTTTTTGTTCAAGAGTAAATTCAAAAGTTTAAGGTTTTTGTAGAATTCAACTTTTTTTCGTGTCTTGTTTGG
This sequence comes from uncultured Aquimarina sp., assembly GCA_947498785.1. Taxonomy (GTDB): domain Bacteria; phylum Bacteroidota; class Bacteroidia; order Flavobacteriales; family Flavobacteriaceae; genus Aquimarina. Next base: position 260,129 of record CANMLS010000004.1, read on the forward strand.
ATTGGTATAAAGGATATTGTCAGCAAATTATACATTAGATTTTTGAGTTATAATCAAATGTAATAGCAAAGGCCTTTCTCCATGTTTTTTGGTCTATTCACCAAGAAAACAAAGCGATTCACCATATTAGTTTTATAGCTACTTCTATGTTGTTTACATTTGCTGAACCTAACAATTTTAAAACCTAAAATAATTATGAGTGTGTCATTTGGTGAGCCAAGTATTATTGTTCTTTTTTGAATAATTTGTTTT